>NZ_QREG01000014.1 GCF_003386095.1 Marinoscillum furvescens DSM 4134
TCGTAAAGAATCACCCAATAAACTCCTGTAGCTTCCATCGCAACAGTTTCAACCTTGTTGGTAATCAAATACTCAACAGCCTCTCTTAATCCAGATGTGAAGGTTTCAAATACACGAACCTCCCCATTTTTGATCGAGACAAAAATGTTCTTTGCGCCAATATCAATCCCTGCGCAGTTTTCCCTAATCTTTTTCATAAATTATACTGCTAAAGATGTAAAATGCTGCGCTGAAAGAAATTAACACTGTGACAGACTACCGACCGGGCATTCATGATATATGAAGCACCATAATTTGTGACTCCTTTCTTCCATCCAAGCTCAAGGACAGGCATACAAGCACTATTCCCTAGTACGGACATATTGCGCAGCTCTAGTATTAAACGTCATCTCATTTTGTGCGGTTTGCAAAACTGTTACTTCTCAAGGTGACACTCCTTTCGACCATGCCTACGTAAACTTCGGCAGGCAGGCGGGCTCAAGGTGACTCGACTCAATGCCTCCGGCGTGGCAAGCCCGCCTTCGGCGAGGTAAACTTGGCGGTTTTGTCATAGTGAGCGTGTCGAACTATAAGACAAAACCTTACGATAATTAGGAGTCGAGTCTTATCCTTCGACAGGCTCAGGATGACCCGACTCAAGATGCCCCCAGCTCCATGCCTCCGGCAGGCCCGCCTCCGGCGTGGCGAGCCCTCCTCCGGCGTGGCGAGCAGGCAGGATGACCTCAGCTCATAGTGGAGGTTCTGGAAGCCTCCAGGGTTTACTGGCGAGCAAATGAACCTCCATCACCACTCATTCACTACGGAATAATTCAAGTTCATCTTCATATAGTCTTATTTTCACTTTGAGTTAAGCGCTGTACCCTTATCTTTAAGTACAATTTTTTCTTTATTTATTACTATTTATTCCAGCTATGTACATTACTAAAGCCAAAACAATTGCATTTGTCCTGTTGCTTTCACTCTTTATCATGGGGTCTATGGGATCGTGTAAGTCCAGTAAAATGAACCCTACTTATACTGACCTCAATCATGCCAAGGCTCTGGATAAGAAGAAAGGCAAGCGACTCAAGAAGCTACAGAAGAATGTTTCTAAGGTGTATTCTTTTTAAGCTTTTGCTTGCATACGAAAAGCCCCGGAGATATGCTCTGGGGTTTGCCTTTCACCCGATCTTCTGATACTGCTGCCGGTAGGTCTGTGGCGACTGCTGCTTGTACCGACTAAACTGCCGGTAGAAAAACGACAGGTTGTTGAATCCAGACCGATAACCAACCTCCGATACTGACAGGTCGGTCTCTATCAGCATCTGGCTGGCCAGGGTGACTTTGTATTCGTTTACATATTGCATAAACGTCTTGTCAAAGGTTTTTTTGAAAAACCGACAAAAAGCCTCTTTGCTTAGCGAAAGCAGCTCTGCCACTTCATCGAGCCGTATCTGCTCCAGTATATTGTCTTTGATATAGTTGTTGATCAGGTTTACGCGCTGACTTTCCTTTCCCGAAAGGGCCTTTCCAAATCCCGGACCCGCCAGCAGTTCCGAATCAGCCTCTGCAGCCAATGTATGTAGTATCTTCAGCAGGGTGAGCAGCCGCTCAAAGGGAGGTTGTTGTGGGAGTTTTACAAAATCACCCTCCAGCCTGAGAGCCGTATTCCGATCAAAGGCAATACCCCGAGAAGAAGAGACCAGCAGCTGACGTATGGCGGCAAACTCAGGTTTTGGCAGCCAGTCTGCGAGCAGCGACTCATCCCATTGGATGATCACACATTTCACATCCTCAGACTTCACTTTTACGGTTTTCCACGAATGTGGCAGGTTACGCCCTACCAGCACCAGGTCTCCCCGATCAAACGGGTGCATGGAGTCGCCCACATAGCGTATGCCGGTGCTCTGCACCATGTAGGTGAGCTCGTACTGCGGGTGAAAATGCCAGGCAGCCTGAAACTGGCGGTCTTCAAATACTTTGACCCGAAAGGAGCAATCAGCGCTTGTGGTAACTTCCCGTAATTGTGCTTTCATAGCATGTAGGTTCTCTACCAAAAATGACATTTATTGGCTAATCGCTATTCATTTTTGACTCAGAAAGTCAAAATAGTATAGTAGAAGTACATAATGCTGTACTTTTTTGGCAGGTCATTCGGTCAACTTTGTGAAATACAAAAGCGAAAATTACCAACATGAATGATCTGGCCATACGGGATGTAAAACTCTACAAGGCATCCTCCGAACTCAAAAAACCAATAGCCGACGCTACACATACGCTCACTGAGATCTCCTTTGTGGTGATGCGCATACAGCTGGAAAATGGCATCATCGGCGAGTCTTACCTGCTATCTTTCCAATACTCACCCAACGCCATCATTGGCGCTCTTCAGGACATCATACCCGTAGTGAAAGGATATAAGACTAACGAAACGGGGCTGGTTTACCAAAAGCTCAACGACCTCCACGAGTACTTTGGCAACCAGGGCCTACTCCGCTGGGCCCAGGCGGCCATCAACATCGCCATGTGGGATGCATGGGGCAAAGCCAACAACCAGCCCATACACCAGCTACTCGGCACTACGCGCGAAAAGGTAAGCATCTATGGCAGTGGTGGCTGGATCTCCTACACCATAGACGAACTCATCGAAGAGGTGACCGACTATGCCAGCCGCGGGTTTAAAGCAGTAAAAATCAAAGTAGGCTCCCCCAAAGTAAGCACCGACCTGGAGCGCCTGCGCAAAGTGCGTGAGGCTGTGGGCGACAAGGTAGACATCATGATGGATGCCAATCAGGGCATGGACCTGCCTGCTGCTATCAAGCTAGCCAATGGAGCACGTGAGCTCAACATTCACTGGTTTGAAGAGCCGGTCAACCATCAAAATTTTCAGGCCTACGAAATCCTCAAAAATCAAACGGGTATCTCACTGGCCATGGGCGAGCGAGAGTTTGACACCCTTCCACTTCGCGAGCTGGTCACCCGCAATGCGCTGGATATCTGGCAGCCAGACATTCTCAGGATCGGTGGCGTAGAGGCCTGGCGTGAGAGTGCCGCACTTGCTGCTAGCTTTCACCTGCCCGTACTGCCTCATTACTATAAAGACTATGATGTACCACTACTCTGTACCATTCCCAATGGCGTGGGTGCTGAGTCCTTCGACTGGGTAGACCCACTCATAGACAACCCGATGGTTCTGAAAGATGGTTTTGCACAGCCACATGACCGCCCGGGGTGGGGATTTAGCTTTATCGACGATCAACTTACCGCAATCAACTAATATGGCACTATCAGTATATTCATTGGAAGGAAAACGCGCCCTCATCACCGGTGGTGGCACGGGTATAGGACTGGGTATAGCGCAAGCCATGGTAGAGGCTGGCGCCAAAGTGGTAATCACGGGACGCCGAGAGGCGGTGCTCCAGGAGGCTGTAGCCCAACTGGGCTCGCACGCTACCTACCGGGTAAATGACATCACCGACAAAAAGGCGATACCGGGACTCGTGGAAGACATAGAATCCAACGAAGGCCCCATTGATATCCTGGTCAACAATGCGGGCATCCACCACAAAGCTATGGCTCAGGACACCTCTGACGAGGACTTTGAGCGTGTACTGCAAACCAATGTAGTAAGCGTATTTGCACTGACCAGGGCATGTGCCAAATACATGCTCCAGCGCAAGCAGGGAGCTATACTGATGATTGGCTCCATGGCTGGTCTCTTTGGGGTAGACAAGGTGGTAGCCTATGGCACTTCCAAGACAGCCCTCACCGGCTTGGTCAACTCGCTGGTCACGGAGTACTCTACCAGCAACGTGCGGGTAAATGCCATCGCTCCCGGGTGGATCGAATCCAATATGTTTCTCAACGCCATCAACAAAGACGAAAAACGCAAGCAGCAAATCACCAACCGCATAGCTATGGACTGCTTCGGTCAGCCGAGCGATATTGGCAATGCGGCGGTGTTTCTAAGCTCGGAAGCTGCACGCTACATCACCGGAGTGGTACTACCTGTAGACGGAGGTGCCACCGTCAATTTTTAAACATCCAAACCCTGAATGATGAACCAAATGAAAGCTATACGACTAAAGGAACCCGGCCAGTGGGAAGCGATCACCAAAGACTTCCCTGCGCAGGAGCTCAAGGGAGATGACGTACTGGTAAAGGTACACCGCATGGGTGTTTGTGGCACCGACTTGCATGCCTACAAAGGCAATCAGCCGTTTTTTGAGTACCCGAGAATACTGGGCCATGAGCTGGCAGTAGAGGTATTGGCCATTGGCCCTGATGTAAGTACTCTACAGGTGGGTGACCGCTGTGCCGTGGAGCCTTATTACAACGAAACGGTAGGCCAGGCGGTAAGACGCGGCAAAACCAACTGTGGCGAAACGCTACGTGTGTTGGGTGTGCACGTAGACGGAGGCATGCAGGAGCAACTGGTGCTGCCTGCCCGATACCTCCATCCCTCCCCTGTGCTGAGCAATGATCAGCTCGCACTCATAGAGCCGCTGGCTATTGGCTGCCATGCTGTAGACCGGGCGCAGCTCACGCATGAAGACATTGTACTGGTCATAGGTGCCGGACCTATAGGACTGGCCACCATACAGTTTGCGCAGCTCTCCGGAGCACGTGTGATCGCCATGGATATAGATGCTGGCAAACTAGACAAAGCACAAAACATCACCCAGATTCAAGACACACTACTGGTTTCTGATCACATAGAAGAAGACCTCATGAGCCTGCTAAATGGTGATCTACCAACTGTGGTATTAGATGCCACGGGCAACCCAAAATCCATGCTCAACACTTTTAAATATTGCGCTGCAGGAGGAACGATCGTTTTTATCGGTCTATTTCAGGGTGATGTAGTCTTCAATGATCCCTATTTCCATAAAAAAGAGCTTACGCTAAAAGCAAGCCGGGCAGCACTGAGTAGTGATTTTGGTCGGATTGTGCGGCTGATAGAGGCTGGAAAAATCAAGCCTGAAGCATACATCACGCATCGCATGACCTTCGATCAGGTACCCACGGATTTTGAAAAACTCTATACCTACGGTGGAGCGCTGGTAAAAGCCGTCATCGAATACTAAACTGCAAAACCTGTTATGAACATTTCTATCATCGATTTATCCATCATCGCCCTGTATCTGGTAGGCATCACTATCATCGGTATTTGGGCGGGTGGTGGTTTCAAAAAGCAGACCTCCAACAACTACTTTCTGGCCGGCCGTTCGCTGGGCTGGGGCGTGGTAGGTGCGAGCCTTTTTGCTTCCAATATCTCCACTGTACATATCGTGGGCTTTGCTGAGTCTGGCTTTACCTCGGGGCTTTCCGATGGCATTTTCGAGTGGATGGCGATTCCCTGCCTGGTTTTTCTGGGGGTATTTATCGCACCTTTTTACTTTCGTAACAATGTGCAAACGATTCCGCAGTATTTCGAGCGGCGATTCGATGGTGCTTCGCGGACCTTTATGGTGATTTTTGCCATACTTACGGCACTGCTCATCCATATAGGCATCAGTCTTTATGCTGGTGCCACCATCATGAAAGAATTCTTCGGCCTGGACCAGTTGTGGGGCGTGCTACTGATCTCCTTTCTTACCGCATTATACACCATCGTGGGTGGCCTTAAAGCAGTAGCTGTTACCGAATCCATCCAGTCGGTGATGCTACTGGGTGGTAGTATTCTCATCACCCTTTTTGGTATTGCTATGCTACCCGAAGCGGGCATCACCAGTTTTGAGCTTTTCAGGAGTGAAATCAAACCTGGCAGCTTATCCATGCTGCGGTCTGACGCTACAGTAGCCCAAACGGGTGGTATCCCCTGGTATGCCGTGTTTTTAGGTTATCCTGTATTAGGTATTTGGTATTGGTTCACTGACCAAACCATCGTACAGCGGGCGTTGGGCTCGCGCTCTGAAAACGATGCGCGCATCGGACCTATGTTTACTGCCGTATTGAAGCTGGCTCCGGTATTTTTCATGCTACTCCCTGGCCTGCTGGCTTATGTGTTGTTTCGTGACGAGATCAATGCTGCAGGAACTGGTCAGACTTTTTCTATACTGGTAGCCAAACTCCTGCCGGTAGGTCTTGCAGGCCTGGTAATCGCCTCGCTATTGGCTGCACTCATGAGCTCGGTAGCCGCAGCGCTCAACAGCTCCTCCACGCTGGTTTCGATGGACATTGTCAAACGCATGAATCCCAGCATAGACGATGACAAACTGGTATGGATTGGCAAGGTCACCACCTTTTTGGTCATGGTCATTGCCATATTGTTTTCGTTGGTGGCTGGGGCCAAAGGTGGCTCCATCATCACCATCGTCAATTCTATAGGCTCTAGTATCGCTCCTTCCATTTCTGCGGTGTTTATCCTGGGTTATTTCTGGAAAAGAGGCACCAAAGAAGCCGCAAAAGTCACGTTTGGTGTAGGGCTCGTATTGGGCGTACTGATGTTTGTACTGGACTTTCCCAATGCTGCTGGCGTAAAACTCATCACCGACACCTGGGGGATTATCTTCATGATGCAGGCCTGGTGGGGATTTGTGTTTTGCTGTGCGGTTTTTGTGGTGGTAAGTTACCTCACGCCTGCCCCTACTGCAGAGCAGCAAGCCCTGTCCTTTACTGCAAAAGCCTATTTTGATAAAATCAAATCCATCGCAGACTACCGTATCATCGGTATCGGCGTAATGGTGCTGCTTATTGTCCTTTGGGCCGCCATCGAACTCATTGCTTAACTACCTAAACTTCTTTGCTATGAACCCTTTCAAGTCACTTTACTCCATCTTGCTGCTCACGTTCCTTTTTGGAGCTTGTGATCAGGCAGATCCGCTCAAAGCCCGCCGTTTTTCTTTTGTACTCCCAACAGACGCCAACCTGCTTTCCATTTTGGAAAATACTCCTGATGGCTTGGAGACGGAAGTATATAAAACTGACGAACATACCTTTTTGCTCGTAGATGCGCCTTCCGACTATGACCTGTCCAGGCTACGAAAGGCTTTTTCTGGCAATTCAGAAATTCAGGACCTGCTAAAATCTCCTCTTGAGCGTATTTACAAACTGGAGCAGCAAGCCAACTACAGTGCACAGAACGGGCAGTTGATTACACGTGAGCAACAGGACTCCAAGCGCTACGTACTCACGCTGGAAATAGTCAATGATCTGAACCTGCTCAAAATGTACAAACACGTGCACAGCATGGGGATGGCCTGGCCAGAGATAACCGAAAACATGAAAACTGTGGGCATCCGTGACATGGAAATCTACCTGGATGGCTATCGTGCCTTTCTGGTCATGGATACCAAGCCCGACTTTGAATGGGAAGATGAAGGAGAGCAATGGGGCACGCTACCTCGCGAAAAAGAGTGGCAGGAGTATGTGGCCAAGTTTCAGAAAGTAGACCCACAGAGCAAAGCTGCAGAAAAATGGGCTGCAATGAAACGCATCACCGCATACCAGGCAAGCTGGGAGAGTCTCAGCAACTACGAAATACCCCAATGGATGAAAGATTCGAAATTCGGAATTTTCATTCACTGGGGCCCCAACTCCGTACCGGAGATGCATACTGATTGGTACAGCCGCTGGATGTACCTGGACTCAGGCAGAGTGGATCACATGACAGGGGAAAAAACAAGCGATACCCCACACCCGGCCCATGTTTTTCACAAGGAAAACTTTGGCGACCCCAAGAAATTTGGCTTCAAAGACCTCATCCCCATGTGGACCATGGAAAAATTTGACCCAAAAGAATGGGTGAGCATTTTCAAGCAATCAGGAGCGCAGTATGTGGTACCTGTGGCCGAGCATCATGACGGTTTTGCGCTTTATGAGTCATCCATCACTCCGTACCATGCAGTAGCAATGGGCCCAAAGACAGATGTGCTGAAAGCACTCACCGATGAAATCAAAAAGCAAGGGCTGATCTGTGGAGTAAGTTCTCACCTGGCATTCAACTGGAATTTCTATACGCAAAAGCCACACTTTGACACGTGGGATCCACAATATGCTGATCTGTATGCCCCGCGCCATGAGCCGTACTCCCCGGCTAGCGAGGAATGGCTTGCAGAGACCTGGTGGCCACGTACCAAAGAAATTATAGACAACTATCAGCCAGACATCCTCTGGTTTGACTTCTACCTGGATCGACCGGAGTTTGCACCTTACCACAAAAAACTGGCGGCATATTACTACAACTCGGGACTAAAGCGCAACCAAACCGTGGTGCTTCAGACTAAAAACCTCAGATACCAGTCATACCGAGAAGGCACCCATATGCTCGATCTGGAGCGCAGCAAAATGGATTCACTTCGCAGTGAGTATTGGCAAACAGATACTTCTATAGGCAAAAACTCGTGGTTTTATACCAAAAACTGGATTCCCAAAGCACCAGGAGACCTCATTGCGGATTTGATGGACATTGTCAGCAAAAACGGCTGCCTCCTACTCAATATCGGACCAAGAAAAGACGGCATCATTCCGGATGACCAAAAGGAAACGCTTTTGGCTATAGGCGAATGGCTGAAAGTAAACGGCGAAGCTGTGTATGGCTCCAGCTACTGGCGTACCTTCGGCGAAGGCCCTACTGAAACAGCTACCGGCCACTTGTCTGAAGACAAAAACAGTGGGTTTACGCAAGAGGACATACGATTTACCAAAAACAATGGCTTTCTCTATGCCACAGTGCTAGCCCCTCCTACCAGAGATATTACGATTCGTTCGCTTAGCACTGACCAATTGAGCATTCAATCCATAGAGCTCTTAGGTTATGATGGTTCCATTACTTACCAGCAAAACGCCGATGGGCTTTCTATCAAACGTCCAAAAAGTACTCAACTTCAACATGCGTGGGTATTCAAAATCACCCCAAGCAAGTAATGAAGAATAATCACAAGGCCTTTCAATGTGTGAAAGACATAGGGTATCTCGCCAGCCTCTTTTTCGTGCTGGCTTGTACCTTGATGAGTTGTAACAACGGCTCACACCCTGACCTGCCCAATGTGGTTGTGATTGTAACCGATGATCAGGGATACGGAGATTTTTCAGCTCATGGCAATCCCTATCTGAGCACTCCAAACATGGATAAGCTGCATGATGAATCGGTACGATTTACAGACTTTCATGTAGACCCCACTTGTGCGCCCTCTCGTGCAGCACTGCTGACCGGAAAATACGCACACCGTGCAGGTGTGTGGCACACGGTGAGCGGCGGCAATCACCTGAGAGCTTCAGAAGTAACCATGGCGGAGGTATTTCAGCAAAACGGCTACCGCACCGCACTATTTGGCAAGTGGCACCTGGGCTCCAACCATCCCTACCGTCCGATGGACCGGGGATTTGATGAGTGGCTGGGACAGGGAGATGGTGGCACCGGCACCACTGACGACTGGTTTTTCAACGACCGGGTGGATGACCACTACTGGCACAATGGTGAAAGAAAGCAAAGAGATGGATTTGCGCCAGATGTATTCTATGATGCAGCTATAGACTATATCTCTAGGGACGATGACAAGCCCTTTTTCATTTATCTCCCGACCTACCTTCCGCACGACCCACACACATTGCCCGACACTGCGCTGGCAGCGCACTTTGGCCCTGACGTTCCGAAATACGTCTCGTTTTTCTATGCCGGTATCCAACGAATAGACTCCAACATCGGGCGTTTGCGCCAAGCACTGGAAGCAACTGGTCAGGCAGTAAACACCATCATACTATTTCTCACCGACAATGGAGGGACCGCCGGCGTTCGGCTTTTTAATGCTGGAATGCGTGGGTACAAGGGACAAGTGTATGAAGGCGGCCACCGGGTACCACTATTCGTTCACTGGCCTGCCGGCAACCTCCAGCATGGCAGTGATGTCAGCCAACTCACGGCACATATCGATGTATTGCCTAGCCTGATAGAGCTCTGTAAGCTAGAAAGCTCCCCTTTGGATTTTGACGGACGCAGTTTTGTACCACAGCTGTTCCAACCCAATAAAAGACTAGAAACTCGAACCCTTTTTGTGGAAACACAGCGAACCTTAAAGCCCAAAAAGTGGGAACAAACCGCCGGTATGATGGGGCACTGGCGCCTGATTGACAACCAGGAGCTTTATCACCTAAAAAATGATCCCAGCCAACAGCACAATGTACTGCAGCAGCATCCCGAAATAGCTTCCAAAATTCGAAAAGAACATGACCGCTACTGGAAACGGGTCACTCCCAATGACCGGGAAGTACCCACCTTCTCCGTAGGTCATCACTCGGACCCTGAAACCTTCTTAACTCCCTCTGACTGGCATCTACCAAAAATTCCGTGGAATCATGCTCAGGTAGCAGCAGGTGCTTCGCTAGCTGGCTCATGGATGATCAATGTGATCCAGGAAGGAACTTACCGAATAAAGGCCAGTCGCTGGCCGCTGGAAACAAATGCTCCGCTGCAGGGAGTCCCGAATTTTGATGACAAGAAAGCCGACGCATGGCTTGCATCGGGAGCTGTGAACCGGCTGATCTATGGCAATGAGATGAAAGCGCTACCTATAGAAGCTATCACTTTTGAGGTGGGTAGCCACAAGGTCACTACAGAAATAGGTCCTGAAGACACACACATCTCCTTGGATTTAAAGCTGAGCAAAGGACCAACTTCCATTCGGGGCTTGATGCTGGATGACCAGGGGCAAACGATTGCGGGAGCTTATTACGTCTATTTATCTAAACTTTAACACAGGATATGGCCATATCTCTTGACAGCACACAAGCAATTAACGCAAACCAAAGTTGAATATGAATGAATATTACTCCCCTATTTTTTTGAAAGCCATGACCTGTGCGGTTGTACTTTTCACATCCCTAATCGTATGGGCTCAGGAACAGCAAGTGGACCCTAAGCTAACCGAAGACTGGAGTCGCCAACCAGAAGTAGTTACCCCCGGCGAAAATGGATCGGCTCCCTCTGATGCTGTGGTCCTCTTCGATGGTAGCGATTTAAGCCAATGGGCAAAAAACTCAGGAGAACCTGCCGGATGGAAAATTGTAGGCGATGCTATGGAAGTAGTTCCCGGTACTGGTGCCATCATGAGCAAGCAGTCTTTCGGCGATTGCCAATTGCACATAGAGTGGATGACACCCATGGAGGATGTAGCTAAAGGGCTGAAAGGGCAAAAGAATGGCAATAGCGGTATCTTTCTGATGAGAAGGTACGAAATACAGGTGCTCAATTCATTTGAAAATGAAACCTACTACAATGGCATGGCCGGAAGCATCTACAAACAGCACATTCCCCTGGTAAATTCCACCAGGCAGCCGGGCAAATGGCAGACCTACGACATCTTTTTTACAGCTCCAAAATTCAATAGTGATAAAACGCTGAAGGAGCCAGGGTATGTGACGGTTGTTCTGAATGGCGTGCTTATTCAAAACCATGTAGAGCTTAAAGGCCCCACTGTATTCAGAGGTACCCCCTCTTATTCCTATCATGAAGAAAAAGCTCCTTTGCTTTTGCAGGATCACAGCAACAAGGTACGATATCGCAATATTTGGATTAGAGAACTGTAGCATTTGATAACGTGAATCTATCAATGCGCAATTGCCATGACACTCGAAACTACATTGATATGAACAAACAGCTCCTACTGTGTTTGCTACATGTATTGGTGCTTTCTGGATGCCAGCACAAAACACCCGATACCTCCAGAATAAGCCAGCAAATAAATGCCTATGAACCCGATTGGTCTTCGCTACGAAAGCATCAATCACCTGAATGGCTGGACGGGATGAAATTCGGCATGTATTTTCATTGGGGTCCGGCTACAGTTATAGGTGCCGACCAGTCCATGACGCGCCTCGAAGCTATTGAGCAATGGAAGGCAGAGGAGTTTAGCGCGGAAGCATGGGTAGATCTGATACAGGCTTCAGGAGCGCAGTTTGGTGGACCTGTGGCATGGCATGGCTGTGGCTTGCTCAACTGGGACAGTGACATTACCGAATGGAATTCTACTGAAAAAGGTCCGAAAAAAGATATTTACGGTAGTCTGGCCACAGAGCTCAGAAAGCGAAACATGCCAGTGATCTCCTCTTTTCATACTGGTCGTTTTTACGATCGAATGTGGGGGAAAATATCTAAAAGCAACACCACCTACCTGAGCCCGACAGAAGACCATTCTACTTATGCCACCAGAAACGGTGGCCGCATGAGCAACGTGATCTTTGATGCGTGGTATGCTAGAATTACGGAAGCCATTACCAAATACCAACCCGACATGATCTGGTTTGACACGGGGTTTGGCGGCACAGTAGGGCCTGAGCTTAGAAAACAGCTTTACAAGGGGCGATTGCTACAAGATTCTCTGGTGCGCATAGGTGGCTTGTCAGAAGAATACCAACAGCGGCTTATCAGCTTTTATTTCAATAAAGGCATCGAATGGAACAAAGAAGTAGAGGTCTTTTACAAGTCTCACGACATCCCGCCAGGAATAGGCATGCGTGATATCGAAAATGGCAACCTTGTGGGCTTGCAATATGACCCATGGATCGCAGATATAGACATGAGTCATCACTATGACTGGTCTCCTACGTGGTTTTACAACCCCAAAAATCCCATAAAAGACGCCAACATGCTGGTGGACATGCTAGTAGATATGACCAGCAAAAACGGACGCATGCTGCTCAACGTACCGCCGCTGGCTGATGGTAGCTTTCATGAAGATGTCACCAAAGAACTCTACGCTATGGGTGATTGGCTTGAGCTGAATGGTGAAGCCATTTACGGCACCATTCCGTGGACATTCTATGGAGAAGGCCCTACTGAAGTCACCCTCCCCGGGCATCACGGTCAGGGAAAAAATCGGGGGCAAAACATCCCCCGGTATACTTCGAAAGACATTCGGTTTACCCAGAAAGGGAAAATACTCTATGCCATCTTACTCGAATGGCCTGGCCAGCAAGCGCACATCAAAACGCTGGGTACAGAAGGAAAACTCCATCCCAACACGATCCGAAACGTGAGGCTCCTGGGCAGCGAAGCACCAATCAGCTGGGAACATACACCCGGAGCTCTTGTGGTGAACTTACCTGCTCAAAAGCCATGTGATTTTGCACAAGTGATACGCATCGAACGCAATTAAACACAGCCAGAATGATTTGAAATTCAAAGCTCAACGTGGGCCACATGAAAACTATCCAGACCGAAACGAATCAGCGCATTTACCTTAAGTTGTTTATAAATGCACAAGCCTTTAAAGCCTGCCAGTTAGGCCATATCTACCTATTATTGATGCGCTAATTAACTATGCGACAATTCACCTACCCAGCCTTACTCATTTACTGCATTTTCATATGCCTTATGGTCGTTTCGTGCCAGCAAGGCAATAAAAAGGAAGGAAGCGGTGAGGAACTAGCCAAACAGTACTGTGCCAGCTGCCACCTACTGCCCCAACCCGGAGAACTAAACAAAAAAGTGTGGGGTGAAACCGTCTTGCCTCGCATGGGATATCTGTTGGGGTTCAAAGAATGGCCCAGAGAGGTACTGAATGCCTTTGATGACTACCCTGAAGGCAAAATAGCACAACGATCTTCTCCGTATTTCATTGAAAATGAACCTCCATTGAGCAAGGAAGCGTTTGACAAAATAGTAGCTTACTACCTTGAAAACGCCCCTGAAGAGCTGGATTTCGAAAACCCCTTTGAAGACCTACCAGTAAACACATTTCTTAAACCTCGGGAAGTGTCACTGGGGCTCGACCACCCATCTACCACCATGTCCTCCTTTTTGGCACCCGGCAAACTCATGGCCGCAGACTATTTAAGTGGCCGTTTGCTTCAGCTGGATAAAGATTTTAACATCAAAATAAGTGAACCACTGGAAAAGGCTGTATTGCAGTTTCAGGAAGACGATGATGCCTTTTGGGCGACAGTATTTGGAGACCAGATGGAAGGAACCGACGCACCTTCCGGCTCTCTGATCAGGTATCCGAAAAACCGGCAATCACCAAAGACGCCAATTACCGATCTACAACGACCAAGTGATGTGCAAATCACAGATCTAAATGGAGACAACCTTAAGGATTTCGTCATCTGCGAATTTGGAAAGTATACAGGAGCATTGGCATGGTGGAAAAACACGGGGACATCTTACGAAAAAAAGGTCTTGTTGAATCTGCCAGGTGCTATCAACACGCAAATTTTGGATTGGGATGGGGATGGTGATCAAGACATTGTTGCACTGTTTGGTCAGGCCAAAGAAGCCATCTACCTGTTCATCAACGAGGGCAATGAAAACTTTAGCACCAAAACACTGATGGAGTTCCCGGCTACCTACGGGTCTACGAATTTGCTCGTCACTGATTTTAACGCTGATGGCCTCCACGATATGATCTACAGTCACGGCGACAATGGCGACTATGTACCCCTTCATAAGCCTTATCATGGCATCCGCATTTATCTGGGACAAGGAAATGACACCTTTGAAGAAGCGCAATTCATCCCACTTCCTGGCATTTACAAAACCATCTTTCTAGATCTGGACGCGGATGGTGATAGGGACTTTTTGACCATCTCATTTTTTCCATCAGAAGATCAGCCCTCCTTTGTTTTTCTGGAAAATGATGGCCAAAACCACTTCTCCCCTTCAAGAATAAGTAATGAGTTCGCATCGAGATGGATGACCATGGACGCTATGGACTATGACGAAGATGGCGATGTAGATGTGGTGCTTGGGGGTTTTCATTGGAAAGAGGATAACTATGCTAGCAAGCTAGGCTTATTGTATCTAGAAAATCAGTTGAAATAGCTGCATACTATTTAGTGCTAACGATCACCCCCTGCAATTAACCATCGCCTAACGATATCCCCCCTGTTTTTCCAACAATTTCCACAGCCCCTAGGGGTTCTGCTCATCGTAATTTTAAACCTGTATCCAATTTTATGATGACAAGCCGCCTGGTAACTGTTCCAGATATGTTGAAGACCCTATGCTTTTGGATTGTTTTTGCCAGCTGTAAGTTCATAGCTACTGCGCAGCATCCCGTTTATCAAAATCATCGAATAGCCATTAGCGCTGACGGAAACAATCAGGCGGATGAGCACTCAGAGGCCCGATGGCCCCGTGCTGACCCTGACGACTGGGGTGGTACCCCTGCTGCCCTGGCCATCCTGGCAAAAGCCAACCTCCAAAACCAGGTAGTACACTATTCCTACAACAATTTTATAGCCGCACCTCCTCACACGGACGAGCGCAACTTTATGGCGGAAGCTGCCAACTATGCCATAGAGCACCTGGGGTTTGACGAATCCGTATTCTTTGATGTATCAGCAGCACCGGCTAAAGCCATAGACCACCTGGCAGAGGTCCTACAGCAATCTACCGCCAGCGATCCGCTCTTTTTTATACACATGGGGCCATCGGAGTTTTTCTATCAGGCTGTGGCCAAAGTAGTTTCTGCAGGAAAACAGGATGCGCTAGCCCATGTATATGTAATCTCTCATAGTGGATACAACGACAACCACCTGCGACGCACGGCACACCACACCATGGCAGAAGCCATAGCCTTGAGTGATGGACGCATCAACTACCAAAAAATCAAAGACCAAAATGCATGTAAGGAACCTGAAAAGCTCTGGTGTTCTGGCACAGACTTCACACCTTTTTATTGGATGCGCGATCATAGCGATCCCGCCCTTCGGTGGGTTTATTCACGCTTACAGTTTCACCCTGGAGGGAAAGGTGCAGATATATCAGATGCAGGCATGGTCTACTACCTCCTCACTGGCGACGAATATGGCAACCTGTCTAAACTGAAAGATTACATGGGTGATGGAATCATGAGCAAATAACCCCACCACTCACTGAACCAAACGATTATATGCGGCCCAATAGCCGTGGATTAAACATACAAGATTCTAAATGAGAAAACTTCAGCTTTTATTATTTATCCTAATTGTTTCGAGCATAGCTCCAAAAACAGTATTTGCCCAGGAAGACTACTGGCAAAATCAGCACATTTTTGGCATCAACAAATTACCTGCGAGGGCTACCTCCTATTCCTTTACCAGCAGTGAAAGCGCATTGAAAGAATCCAGAGAAGCATCTCGAATGCGCTCACTCAATGGCGACTGGTATTTTCACTTTGCTGAGAAACCTTCGGAAAAACCTGAAGACTTCCATCAACCAGACTTCAATTTTAAATCCTGGAAAACCATAGAAGTACCCTCTAGCTGGGAAATGAAAGGCTATGGCACGCCCATCTATACCAACTCCACCTATCCGTTTTCCCCGAATCCACCTTACATCGATCGTGACAATCCTGTAGGCTCGTATGTACGAGAATTTGAGGTGCCGGCAGCTTGGAGCGATCAGGAGATTATCCTCCATTTCGGAGGCGTAAGCTCTGCCATGTACGTGTGGGTCAATGGTGAGTTTGTAGGCTACAGCCAGGACAGCCGCTTACCTGCAGAGTTTAACATCACCAGTCATGTAAGCCCTGGAAAAAACACTGTGGCAGTGCAGGTCTTTCGCTGGAGTGATGGCAGCTATCTGGAAGATCAGGACCACTGGCGCATGAGTGGTATTCATCGCGAAGTGATGCTTTTGGCTCAGCCTAAGGTGGCGATCAATGACTTTTTTGTGCGCACCAAGCTATCGGAGCCTTATACCGATGCACTGCTGATGATCCGACCTGAAATCAGCATAGCTGAAGACCTCAACGCTCAAGACTACACCGTAGCAGCACAGCTTTATGATGCGAACGACGAACCTGTACTTGCCAAGCAGCTAAGCCTGGGTGTCAACAAAATCACTAACGAATATTACCCCCAGCGCGAGAATGTCTACTTCGGACTACTGGAGACGGAGCTCAAAAACATTACTACCTGGAATGATGAAAACCCCTACCTCTACACTCTTGTACTTACCCTTACTGACAAAGATGGCAATACCGTGGAGGCAAGAAGTACACGTGTTGGTTTCAGGGATGTACGGTTTGCAGACTCTGGCGCCATGCTCATCAATGGAGTACCCGTGAAAATTAAAGGTGTGAACCGTCATGACCACAGCCACACTGGAGGCAAAACCATGACCCGTGAGGAGATGAAAAAAGACATCTTTTTGCTCAAGCAACACAACTTCAACTCCATCCGAACTTCTCACTACCCCAATGATCCTTACATCTACGACCTGTGCGATCAATACGGGCTCTATGTGATGGATGAGGCCAACATAGAGTCTCATGGGGTACGCGGAGAACTCGCCAATGATCCTACGTGGAATGCGAGTATGATGGATCGCGTGATTCGCATGGTAGAACGAGACAAAAACCACACCTCTATCATTTCCTGGTCTTTCGGAAACGAATCTGGCTGTGGACCCAACTTCGCAGCTATGTCGGGTTATGTAAAGGACTTTGATCCGTCTAGATTTATCCATTATGAAGGAGCTCAGGGGGACCCAAATCACCCTCTATATGTGAAAACAGGCTCCAAAGAACATCGAGAGGTATTTCGAAAATCTTATGCCAACCCTACTGATCCACCATATGTAGATGTGCTAAGCCGAATGTACCCATCACTAGAACAACTAGAAGCCATGGCTACTAGCCCTCACATCTCCCGCCCCATACTCATGTGTGAGTATGCACATGCTATGGGCAACTCTCTGGGCAACCTACAGGAGTATTGGGACCTGGTCTATAAGTATGACAACCTGATTGGGGGCTATATCTGGGACATGATCGACCAGGGCATAGAGCGCACCGCTCCCAATGGCAAAAAATACTACGCCTACGGTGGCGACTATGGTGACAAACCCAACGATGGAAACTTTAGCATCAATGGTGTTTTTGCCTCCGACAAGTCACTAAAGCCTCAGTCTTTTGAAAGCAAGTATGTCTTCCAGCCCGTGGCGTTTGAAGCGGTAGACCTGGAGCGCGGTACCATTGCCATTCGCAATCGCTTTGGCTTTACCAACCTCTCTCAATACCGCATCACCTGGGAGCTCGTAGCCAGTGGCAAAACGGTAAAGTCTGGAGAAATTAATGAGCTCAACATCGCGCCTGGAGATAAAAAAGAAGTAGCACTCGGCTACAAAAATGTGAAAATGGATGCTGACAAAGACTACTGGGTGCAGCTCAAAATGTACAGCACGAAGACCGAAGACTGGGCAGCATCAGGGTATTTGCTTGCTGAGGAGCAGCTTATGATCCAAAATGCTGACAATACCCTAAAACAGCCAAAGGCTAAACTTCCTGAGTTGACGAATGCTGGTTCGAGCATTCAGATCAGTGGTGCTGATTTCACAGCAACATTTGACAAGGAAACTGGAGCGCTCACCAGCCTTAATTTTGACAACCAAGAAGTAATCACGCGTCCGCTACTGCCCAATCTATGGCGAGTGCCCACAGACAATGACAGCCTGGGCTGGCACACCCAAAAGGAGCTAAAAATCTGGAAAGAAGCAGCCAATAGTATGCAGCTAAAGGATATCACCACCACTACAGCTGGCAATGCCCAGGTAGTGAGCGTGCAGCGAAACGTACCTAATGCTGCCAGCATCACCGAAAAGTACACCGTATATGGAGATGGCACTATTGATGTGGATTTTGCAATAGAAGTAGCTGAAAGTGCGCCCGAACTGGTACGTGTAGGTATGCAAACCGGCATCAATCGAAAGTATAAAGACATCAAGTACTATGGAAACGGACCACATGAAAACTACATCGACCGTCAGCGCTCAGCATTTAAAGGCATCTATGCTATGCCAACAGATGAGCTCACATCATCTTATGTGAGACCACAAGAAGTAGGAAACAGAACGGGCACTGAGTGGCTTTCGCTTACTGGCCCTAAAGCACCTACGCTCAACATAGCTACCGAACGGGAATTGGCGTTTGCCGTATGGCCTTTCACACAAGAAAACCTACAGCAAGCAGACTTCACCTGGCAACTAACAGATGCTGATGACTACACACTAAATATTGACCTGGTGCAAGCCGGAGTGGGAGGAAATGACTCCTGGAGTATCAAAGCACGCCCCATTGATGCCTATCGATTGCTGGACAAAAGCTACAGCTATTCATTCCGAATAAGTTTCGAATAACATTTTTGGTTGTCTAAATAAGTAACCCCATTGGAGTCTTCCTTTGGGGTTTCTTTTTTCTGGGTTGTCCGTTACCCTTCAAAGCGTGGTTATTCCTTTAGCCGCAAATTCAACGTAATATTTTCGGCACGGTAGCAGTCACAGTCTTCATTTTCTTTTAGGTCCATAAACCTTCCATCGATCACCTTTACAGTTCGGCCATTTTTCTGATAAGTAGCCACTCCTGTATAATAGGTGTCTGGGATAAATTCTTTATAACGTACTTTTTCGCGAGCCACTACATCTTGTTCGAGCGTATCTCTATCATCCAGATACCCCTCCATGATGAGTACATCTACTGTGGTGTTTTGCTCGTTGATGGTGAGCTTGAGCTTAATGTCACCAAACTCCCGGTCAGTACACAGGCAGTCACAACCTGCGATCAATACTCCAACGGTCCATATGGAAAGTAATTTTTTCATTCAGATTCTGCGAAGCCTGACAAAGCAATAAATACACGATGTGGAGCCACGTCATCACTTTTGATGTCCTGATAGCCATACCCCATTTTCATCAACCCTGCACGCGAGATTTTCAAAAACAATCCCGCCCGCGGCCACAGTACCCAGCCCTTTTGCTGATGCTCAAAAACCCCACCTCTATTGCCCCAGGTGTACCCCATATTTGCCTGCACAAAAAGGCCTTTATTTCCTTCACCAAATCCTCGTAAGTATTCGCCACCTACACCTACTGTAAATCGTTCTTCGCGAAACTGATAATAGAGGTTGTTGCCTTGAGATTCCGTGTAAACCCTGCGGTATGGTCGTGCCGCAAAAAACCCAAAAGCCGTGAATGAACGACCTGGCGTCATGATGCCCAGCTCCGTACCCAGGCCATAATCGTCCAAGGTGGTGGTTCCAAAAAGAGACGCGTACAGCGCCAGTCTCCCTGGCTCAAAGATGGTTTCCTGAGCAGAAACACAGCAATAATTACTAAAAAGAAAAAGGACGATCAATAGTATTCGAACCATAGCTGTATTGAATTTACGAGTTCTATCAATCACAATCAATACTCAGGTTCAAAAAAAAGAACCCCACAGCTTTGGATCACTGAGGGGTTCGAGATTCACATTTACGATTTGACCCTTACTTATATATCAAGTCGAAGCGGTCCAGCTTCATCACTTTGTCCCAGGCCGCCACAAAATCTTCAATGAACTTCTCCTTTGCATCCGCACTGGCATACACTTCGGAGAGGGCTCGCAATTCGGAATTGGACCCAAAAATCAGATCTGCTCGAGTAGCCGTGTATTTGAGTTTTCCAGATGCTCTATCATATCCCTCAAACAGCTCTTTGTTTTCATCCACAGCTTTCCATTCGGTACTCATATCGAGCAAATTGACAAAAAAGTCATTGGATAGCTCGTCACTAGCATCGGTAAAAACCCCGTATTTCGAACCATCAAAATTGGCACTTAAGGACCTCATTCCTCCTAGCAGCACAGTCATTTCGGGTGCTGTGAGTGTGAGGAGCTGGGCTTTATCCAATAGCAATTCTTCTGTAGAAAGGGTGTAATTTTTCTTTTGGTAGTTTCTAAATCCATCCGCCATTGGCTCTAGCAGGTTAAACGACTCAACATCCGTTTGCTCCTGAAGTGCGTCCATTCTACCTGGCACAAACGGTACTGTCACCTGCACTCCGGCATTTGCTGCGGCCTTTTCTACCGCCGCATCGCCTCCCAGCACAATCAGATCTGCCAGTGATACTTTTTTGGCTCCAGATTGGGCATTGAAATCACGCTGGATTTGCTCATATACGCCAAGTACTTTTTGCAGTTGCTCGGGATTGTTTACCTCCCAGTCTTTTTGTGGTGCCAATCTGATGCGAGCGCCATTTGCTCCTCCGCGTCTGTCCGATCCTCTATAGGTAGAGGCTGAGCCCCACGCAGTAGTTACCAACTCCTGAATGCTCAGACCAGAATTTATTATGGTTGTTTTCAGTTTGGCAATATCCCTAATGGTAATCAGCTCATGGTCTACTGCAGGAATAGGATCTTGCCAGATCAGATCTTCGGTAGGGGCTTCTGGTCCGAGGTAGGTTGTTTTAGGTCCCATATCTCTATGGGTGAGCTTAAACCATGCCCTCGCAAAGGCATCGTTGAACAAGTCTGGGTTCTCATAAAACCTTCGAGAGATCTTTTCAAACTCAGGGTCGAATCGCAAAGAAAGATCAGTAGTAAACATCGCTGGAGCGTGCCATTTAGTATGATCAAAGGCATCAGGCACCTTCATTTTAGAGTTCTTTGCCACCCACTGATGGCCCCCTGCCGGACTTTCGGTCAGTTCCCACTCATTTTCGAATAGGCTAACAAAAAACAAATGGCTCCATCGGGTAGGTGTAGGTGTCCAGGTTACTTCCAAACCTGAAGTGATGGCATCTGCTCCTTTTCCGGACTTGTAGTCACTTTTCCACCCAAAACCCTGCTCTTCGATACCGGCTGCCTCCGGATCAGGACCTACATGAGAGGCTGGGCCTGCCCCATGTGCTTTGCCCAGGGTGTGTCCTCCAGCTATAAGAGCAACAGTCTCTTCGAGGTTCATTCCCATTCTACCAAAGGTGGCTTTGATGTCTTTAGCAGCCAACAGTGGGTCTGGCACTCCATTTGGTCCTTCTGGGTTTACATAGATCAACCCCATTTGTACAGCTGCCAGCGGAAGCTCCAATTCGCGATCACCTGAGTAGCGTTTCTCATCACTCAACCACTCTTTTTCTGCTCCCCAGTAAACATCTAGCTCTGGCTCCCAGGTGTCTTCCCGGCCTCCGGCAAAACCAAATGTTTTGAAGCCCATATCGTCCAATGCTACATTACCTGTGAGTACCATGAGGTCTGCCCAGGAGATTTTATTTCCATATTTCTGTTTGATCGGCCATATCAGTCTTCGAGCTTTATCCAGATTGGCATTGTCTGGCCAGCTATTCAGTGGCGCAAATCGCTGCTGCCCGGCACGTGAACCACCGCGCCCATCTGCAGTGCGATACGTACCCGCACTGTGCCAGGCCATACGGATAAAAAGTCCTCCATAATGGCCAAAATCTGCAGGCCACCAATCTTGAGACTCGGTGAGCAACTGCCGTATATCACTTTTCAGTGAGTCGTAGTTAAGGCTATTGAAAGCCTCTATGTAGTTGAAGTCCTCATCCATAGGGTTGGACAATGAGGAATGCTGTCTTAAAATACCGACGTTGAGCTGGTTTGGCCACCAGTCACTGTTTGCAGTAGCAGTATGGTTTGACCTACTCTTTTTAGTAGCACCTGACATGCCATCAGCATGGGAGGCCGAAGGGTCTGACTGACAGGATATCAGCAGAACAACCACCGAAACCAGTAAGCCTAGTGAAATGATCTTTCTCATAAGAATAACTATTAGTAATTGATTTTACGAATGCAATAATAGTATCTTATACATCTCGTTGTTCATTAGATTTCCTTATGCCCCAATAACTCAAAATAATGCTGACTTGACCTCTGAAGGATTGTCATTAAAAAATGTCCGGGATGGATACTCCTTTTTATATACCGCTACATGAAAAAGTATTTGAATTTTTCAGAAAATCACTCAACAATGCGGCCTCCAGGTCGTTAAACAACTAAACAACAATATGTTAAACCAAAAAGCAGACGTTATGAATTTAAGAATAAAAGGAAACTGGAATCAGATTAAAGGTGAGCTAAAAGAACGATACGGTGAGCTAACCGACGATGACCTGAAAATGGCTGAAGGAAAAGCCGATGAGCTACTAGGCATCCTTCAGGAGAAGACAGGAAAATCTAAAGATCAGCTCGAAGAAGAGCTGCAAGAGATAGAATCTAAACATCTATAAACTGAACAACCCCAAATAAAAATAGCGCCTTAGTGGCGCTATTTTTTTTATGTTCTCCGCTACCTTAAAACAGCCTTACAGGGAAACAATTGCAGTTTTTTTTAGTCTAGTAATGCATGGAGTCATTGATGAATATAGACACAGAAGAGTTTCATATCATATGGCACGTACTACTGGCATCCGTTCTTACGATGCTCGTAGGGCTAGAAAGGGAAAAGGCCAACAAGGCCGCAGGGATCAGAACCAATATGATCGTTGGCGGGTTTACGTGTCTTACTGTATTGCTCATCAATCCGATGATCGATTTTTTACAACTTCAGAACAGCCTGGATGTAGTGGAAACAGACCCCATTCGAGTGCTACAGGCTATCGTCATCGGCATTAGTTTCATAGGAGCTGGGACCATTATCAAATCTCGAGGTGAAAAAGAAGTAAGAGGCATCACTACCGCAGCAACTCTCTTGTATTCGGTAGGAATTGGAATCTGCGTAGCAATAGATTTTTTAGCTACAGCGATAGCGCTAACCACGCTAATCTTTGTCATCAATTACCTCCTCAATGTATTTACCAAAAAGTACACCTCCTTAAAATAATTGCAATTGATCCTTTTTAGGTATTGATCCTTGTTGGGGGATTGGGCAATTTTAAGGTTACTCACCAATCTATAGCCCTATGAAATGCCTTGCTCCCCTCCTGTTGCTGATAGCTACTACCAGCTTTTCACAGTTTGTCTATGAGGACTTCCAGCGCGGTATCAGCCGGCTAGACGAAAAGTCCTACGTGATGCATCCCTGGTTTATTTATACTGGTCCCTCCATTGACTGGCAACCAGGTGAAGGTGAACGAGCAATCATAGAGGCGAAAATCGCTCATACTTTTACGCTGGCTCATAGCCACTATAAACACGCAGATCTCGCCCGTGACCGGCACTGGCGGCTATCGATCCCAGGAAGTGTAAATTTCCGACTATCCAATGATGGTAAAAAGCTCACCTCACCGTCCACCCCACCAAGCAACAAAATTGGTCTTCGCTATGACCTGGGATGGACCAAAAACAACAACCGAATAGACTTCTTTCGGGCAGATGTCATGCACTACAGCAATGGACAGGGTGAATCTGGCTATGACGAAGACCTGGGAAGGTATAGCTATGCTGATGGAGATTTTAGCACCAACTACGTGCGGCTTTCGTTTGGGTCTACACGCTTTCGAAATAACCGGCGCCAAACGATCGATTCGGCACTGGTAAAGCAGGAAGCGCTGCCTATGCTCCAGGCGGAGCAGTTTCTCCAGCGTACTTTTTATACCAGCTGGCTCCTCTACCTACAGCGCGATGGACATGGACCGCTTCCGGTGCTGGACTACCTCCCTGATGATGGCAACTATGGACACTGGCGTGTGGGCCTATCGCTCTACCGAGCCAGCTTGCTAAGCGAAATCTTTAAAGCCCCATTGATTTCGTATCGGCTAGATGCAGCTATCATCCTGAATGAACTAGAAAACGAGGACGTGTCACATGTACAAGCCACCGGCAGACTGGTCTATCATCCCTGGGGAGCTCCATGGGGTGTGATGCTCTTTGGGCATGTGGGCCGTGACTACCTCAACATTCGCTATACGATCAAAGGAGCGATTATCGGGCTGGGGTTACATCTGGATTTGTGAGCTGTATAAACTGGCATAAGTTCATCCTAATACGATAAGCTCCTGCCTGAATTCGGCAGGAGCTTTCCAAGATTCACACAGGTATGCTCTGATTATTGCTTAAGGAACTTAAAGGTTTCTTGCGTGTCAGGACCACTAAATCGCACCATATAAAAGCCACGAGCAAGCGATTGCATATCGCAAGTAATAACGTTTGCACCTTTCTCTAATAGGTAAGTCTCGGTGTATAGAGTGGCACCGCTCAGATTGACCACTTCCATGCGTACCTCACCTGATTGGGCGGCTAGCAACTGAACCGTCACAAAATCATACCCCGGGTTCGGATACAATTCTGAAGGCGTAGTTTGACCCATACTGCCGATTTCTTCCTCCTTATCGGCAATTCTAGCTTGCGCATTTTCCTCGGCAATTTCCTCCAATCGCAGCTGATCCATTTGGCGATAATTTAAAGCCCGATCGTAGACTTTAAAGCCTTCTACTTTCCATAGCAAATCCATCCTGTGAGCATATCCAAATCCAAATTCGTTGCACATAGAAAGGTCTTGCCCTCCCATATAGAGCAGTTCGGTATTGCCTCCATATCCAAGATCACCCCATTGAGCACTTCCCTCCCCTTCTGGGTATACTTT
Source organism: Marinoscillum furvescens DSM 4134 (assembly GCF_003386095.1). GTDB lineage: Bacteria > Bacteroidota > Bacteroidia > Cytophagales > Cyclobacteriaceae > Marinoscillum > Marinoscillum furvescens. Next base: position 25,192 of record NZ_QREG01000014.1, read on the forward strand.
GATTCTTATTATATCCTCTTTCACAGAATAAACCACCTTCTGCCAACCATTCTGAAAGACCTCAGGGTTCCAAAGACTCATTTGCCACCCTCTAGCAGGGTGGCTATAGTCGATATACCTTCCCAATACCATCTTACTACCCCGTTGATTAATACTGGCCAGATCAGTCTGAGCGCCCGATTGATACCATTTGATGATTGGCACATCATGCTCTGAAGCAGCAGCTGAACTGGTATGATACCAGAAAGAAACAGTATAACCTGCTCCAGAAGGATCAAATATCTCATTGATTACCGATTGGGCATTGGGAAAAGTAATGTGCCCCTGTCCGGTGAAAGTCAAAGATGCATTTGGATTTCCGCTGCGTCCATAATCCCGGTTTACGTAGCCTATTGCTTCATCGGAAAAATCATTAGATAACAAACCAGCAAATGTCGCTACCGAATTGCCGGAACTTAGTATCTCCAATTCCGCACTAACCTGTGGACGCAAGAAAATGCTATCTACTACCGTACCTCCATTTTTTGTATTGTAAAAACTAAATTTCAGATCTTTCTTATCCGACTCGTTATATTGAATAACGTCTAGCTTGATGGCTCCCTTAGCCTCATCATAGTGAACTGCATTTCCACTTACCAGTAGAGAAGGCTTCAAAAGTTTAGCATCAGGAAAACCTCCCAGACCATTGACCAGATACAAGACACCATCTTTCCAATTGCGCTCATAGTAGTGGTCATCACCAGCAATTACCGCATCTATACCCATCTCCGCCCAGTTCCACTTGCTCAAAGTAAGCGCAGTACCTCTAGCTCCCGGATCGGAAGAGTGTGGACTGGTATGTAAATACACTATTTTGAACAAAGCAGTTGAATTACTAGCTTCCTGAAGCAACCATTGGTGCTGCTGAGCCAGCAAATCATAATTCACAGAATCACAATGTGGATACGCCCCTGGGCAACCATCTACATATTTAGGCTCCACAGTATTGAGGGCAAAGAAATGAATAGAATCACTCTGTCCTATGTTATAAGTGAAATCATAATACCGGCTACTGTTAGAAGAATTCTTCATCGATATAGCTGGGTGCTGATTGACTTCTTTATGCTTGAAATACGACTCCCAGATAATGATCTCCCCGTCATAGTCATGATTTCCAGGCACCGGGTAAAACCTATTATAAGGAGGTGCTGAGGAGTTTCTGTAGTTCGAATTGACATTCTGAGTCTCCAGTGTGGTCCCTTGATAGTCCGTATATGTATTGTATGGATAGATATAATCCGCGTAGTATCTCCCCACATCATCATCCATTGTATTGGTGGGGCATGCCGGAAAATCCCGAGCACCACCGTAGTGATTGTCTCCACTGGTAAGTATCACTGATGGGTTCCACCCTTTCACCAGTGAGGATACAGCCAATGCGGAATCTCCCTCGCAACCATAATCTGATATATGTGCAAGTGTACTGAGCGTAGTGTAAGTCTGAGCGGAAAGCGAAGAGACACCTGCCAACCATACAACTAGTAGTATTAAAGATTTACTGAATTGTCTCATTTTATTCCTTGATTTTAATCGCTAGAAAAGTGGCCAAATGCCTGTAAGGCATCTCTGCCTTTTTGCCATGAAATTGCTCCAGGTGTGTCTGGTCAATACCCTGAGGAACAGTCCCGGCTGTAATATTAGGCGAAGCTGGAAACTTAATATTTGGTAAGCTGCCTACCGAGGTAAGCATTGCCGCCGATTTACCTGAGTCCATCAGGATGACGTCATCGCAGTTATAATGATTTACTAAAAGTTTTGCCGCTTGATGAACTCCCAATCCCTTTTGTAAGCCATGATGCGCTGATTGTACCGCCTGTACCGTGACAATGTACATTTCAGTAGGACCTTGATGATTGTACTTAAGCCCAACAACCGTCCGCATTTTTACCTTTTGATCATTGTTAAATTTCTGTGTGATATTGTTGTAGGATATTTCTACTCCCCCGGTGGCAATCTGATAGCCTGAGACCGCTTGTAGCACTTTGACTCCATCGTAATGCCTACGGATCACACCCGTTGTTGCATCCAGGTAGTTTCCATGCGTAATAGTGTGCGGGCTTACTATTTCGATTTCCCCATTTTCAAGAAACATCATGGCATCAAAGCGACCGTCATAGTATGAATCAGGAATACATTCGCCGTTTGCATCCTTAATGCAGGCTCCAGAAGATCGACCTGATGGATCGTAACTCTCATAAACATAGGATACCTCAACACCATTGCTAATGGACAAGCCATATATATCCGTACACGGTAACCAGAATTCTGGTCGTTCACGAGCACTTTGGCTCCCTGTCCAGCCATTGGTAGCCCAATAGTTCGAATTCAAGTAAATGTCATAACCGGGATATATCTCAGACCACTCCGCAATTGTTCGATGCGGGAACACAAACTTTGCCTGCATAGGCGCGTTCTTTAGATCCACAAGGGTGGATGTATCATAAAGCTGTTGACACGTCAAACCTTCAGCAGTGGTGTAGTTATACCCATTGTAAAACTTATAGGATACCGAATCTTTAGTAACCCCCGCTGGTAAATAGGTGATGTTGCTCGAGGGACTTGAGGTTAATTCTGGCAACTTCGTCATACCTACTTTTATGGGGTCAGTCTTCACGGGGTGGTTTCTCGTGTCAGGCACAAAGAACTCCACTTTACTGACATCCGGTATGTGAAGAGCTATTCCCTCAAAGTCAGTCAGGTTTTCCGTTTCTGTCACCGTATTCGGGTCAGGGTAGCTACCCGATCCTGAAGGCACTGGAAAAACGGTCAGGTAATCCGGAAAGGCCACCCTTTTAATGACTTGCTCCGACTCATCCCGCATGTTTGCTGCGTTCAAATAATCCAGCAATAAGTCAGGCCTATCATGAATGACATAGGTAGGTTTGGCAGTATTAAATACCCAGTCCAAACTTCCTCGTCCATCATTAAAAAAATTAGGTTTCTGATGAGCCTGATAATTGGGGTTATGATAATATTCCCTTACCGTTGTTTCACACGAGTTATTGGTATTCAACACCCCGTTTGGCTGATCAGCAGTAAAGATAAACACCCCTAACCTCACGCCTTGATCCTGAAGCCACTGCAGCAACCCTGACTCTACAAGAGGATCGCTATTTACTTTAAAGTGAGTTTCTACGGCTTTGATACGTCCAGCCTTAATGTCATTGTGCCACTGTACCTTGAAGCTATGGAAACAATTAGTACCCTCATAGCCATATTGACCTCCAGAGGATCCGCTTCCGCCAGATGACGACCCATCGCCGGAGCCTGGCCCTCCGGAGCCTCCTCCCGACGAACCGCTACCGGAGCCTCCTCCTGTGGAAGAGCCACCATAGCATTGAGACCAAAAACCATCTCCATACAAAACGGGTGTATAATTCACATTGGCGAAACTTAAAGTATCGCTCACCTGATGCATTAGCTGCGTAATCTTATAATGATCTGCAGACCCTTTAAAAATTACGGTCTTTAACAAATCCTTTTGAACAACCAACTCCAGGCATTGCTTGAAAGCATTGTCCCAGTCTGTCTGTGTATCCTTGATATCCAAACTGATTAGTGCTTTGTTTCCAAGCTGGTCCAGAAGCTGCTCAAGTGAATTGATATTGTACTGGGTGACCGCCCCAAAACGATCATAGGTAGGCTGCCCCATCAAGTAGGAAGCGGTGCGGGTTTTGATGTTATCATCTTTTTGCCCTGTGTTAGGATCTACAATGCATGGATCGTGTAGCAGCATAGGAACACCATCCATAGAGGTGCGAATATCCACTTCCAGCATGTCTGCTCCCAGTACTAAGGCACGTCTGCACGCCTCCACTGTATTTTCTGACACACCGGCCTCCGCCCAATATCCTCTATGAGCAGCTACCAAACTATAGTTAGGATAGTCGCCTCTATTGTTGAACTTGTCCAACGCACGCTGTTGGTCCAGGGAAGGAGCAAGGTGCACATGATACCCTCCAGGTAATGCTATATCCTCAATATCCGACAACTCTACATCCTTCACCCGTACTTTAATTAGCACTGAGAGCGTTTGACCTTTAAATGACGACCCTCGCCCTAGAATATCCATTAAGTAATTCTCATAGTCATCAGAGAAATGATACCTGTTTTTTATAAACCTATCTTCACATACATCTCCATTCAGCAAGGCTGCGGCCTTTTGCCACCAGGTACATCGGTCCCACAATTCTTCTACGTATAAACGATATCTTTGAGCATGAAATTCCCCGGAATCTCCATCGCCATAATATTCCATTCCATAGAAAAAAGCGACACTTTCACCTGCCGTTTGCAAGACATCATTGGCATACATATCAACTCGCACACGACCATTTCCAGACCATGTTCCTTTAATACCTTTTACCGTCTTATTTAGTCTATACAAATCCCTTACCTTGATCTCGCGCTCAAACTCATAAACGCGCTCATTGGCAAAAAGAGCTGCCGAAATGAACTGAACGGTTATAATTATTAAATAAGCCCTACTTCTCACCGCTTCTCATTTTTAATAATTCAATTTCCAACGCTTGAATGGCCTTCTGCTGCTCTATGGTGTACAACGTAAGTTCTTCTATTTTCTGCATCATGATTACATTCATCTCATGAACGGTGTAACCATTGGCTTTTACCTCCTGGGCTGATGGAACGTTCGGCAGGTGTCCTTTTTGATTAATATAGCTCTCTACATCCTCAAGGCTTTCTAGCTTATAATCCTCTTCAAATACAAAATCAGCCCATTCATGAGGGTCTGCAAGTGCAAAATCCCTACTCACAATCCCTTCGCTTACCCACATAGAAAAGGTATCATTAGCATTCAACGTAAACGAGGTATCCTGTAGCGATCTCGAATATTGGATATAAGCACTATCCCCTACAAAGACCTTTTTCTGACCCGCAGAAACATGAAAAACCTGCCCTAAACCATCAGATGCCTCTACATGAAAACTCCCTTTTACGTGAAGCGGTACAATGGGGTCTGATGTACCTACGCCAAGGTTACCTCTTTTGAGTACCATATCTACAGCACCACCACCTGCATCTAGCGAGGTATCACTGTGATAGCCGTCTCTATACCAGGCAAAGTTGTTGGATCGGAAATAGGTAGTCTGGCTGTCCTGAAAACCTATACCGTAATCATCGTTATTCAGGTTGATCAACTGCCCATAACCTTCTCCAAAGTACATCTCTCCGCTGGTCAGCGTTAAGCCATCTCTACCAATCATATGTCCATTAACATCCAAATGAGCACCAGGACTCAACGTACCAATCCCCAACCTGCCCTGATGTGACAACATCATTTTTATTTCTCCAGCAGTTGTAGTGGTTCTATCCTTCACAAAGTGTAAGTCACCGTCGTAGTTTTGAAGTAGCGCAAAAGAGCCTACACCGAGCTGCTGGAAACTAATGCCCACGTCGCCCTGGCCATCACGTGTTAAGGAGGTTACTATTCCATTCGCTGGATTAGCATCATGTACTTGAAACTGTGAAACAGGCGTGGTGATATCCCCAATGGCTACATCACCTGTTGCCGTGATCCGCATGTGCCTTTGTCCGGGAGAGTCTCTGTACAGGTTATTTCTAAACTCTATACCTCCTATGGATGGATGCAAAATACCATAGGAACTATATGCTTCTTGTGTAAATGAAATCCCCAAATCACCCTGTCCTTGTCGCGTAAAGGATCCCACTATTCCATTTTTGGAAGATGGGTCTGCTTCATGCACATGAAATCTCGTCCAGGGTGTAGCACGGCCAATTGAGAGATCCCCATCTTTCAATACCATATCCAAAAAACCACCCCCAGGGTTAAATTCGGTTTGGTTATGCGTGCCTCCACGGTACCAGGCAAAATTGTAGTCCGACCGGAAGTATTGTGTATGGTTTTGAACTCCTATCCCGTAGTTGGTTTGCCAGAAATTTATCTTTTGACCTCCACTCAGATCAAAATATAAATAGCCGGTATTTGGGGTCTGTGCAAATGTGGTTTGACTCCATAAAAACAAGCAAAGTATAAGCCACCCTATCCCAAAGGGTCGCTGAATGGGTAAAAGGTTGATAGTGTTTTTCATAGTATCGTTAATTGATGGTTATGTTTTTGATATAAAGTGTTTGTCCCTGACTGTCTAGAAACTTGATCGTGAGCAAGTCTTTGCTAATAGTCAGCAGACCAAAATTTCGCTGCTGAATGTGAGACCCGGGGAGTCGATAAACATTTATATCGTCCCGTGTATTTACATTGGCAGTGAGTGGTGACGAGGCAAATTCATAAAGTTGATTACCATTGGGCAAAGCCATAGAACTGACCTCCGAAAAGTGCTTATCACCTGTGAGAAAAATAACGTTGTTAATGCCGTTTGCTTCCAGCTCATCCAGGAGCCATTGGCGCTCTTCCGCATAGTTGACGATGTAGTTTTGACTCAGCGGATTATCCATAGAAGACAAAAAGAGTCCACCCATCACCACTACTTTTACCTTTGCTTCGCTAAAAGCCAGGGCGTCTACCAACCACTCTCTTTGCACTTCTCCCAGTACTGTCCGGTTGCCAGAAGACCGCTTCTGAGGCGAACGAAAAGAACGATTGTCTGTAAGAAAAAAGTCTACATCACCCCAGCTAAATGCTGTAGCTATTCCTCCTACTGCTGGATGTGACGGTGGGTTGGCCCAAAAGTGGTTGAACCATTTCAATGCGATTTCTTTGCCCACAAAGCTGCGATCAGAATCGTTTGGTCCATAGTCGTGATCATCCCAAATCGCATAATGTGCTGTGTTGGCCAGTAGTGCCTGCATCTCTGGAAGCTGACGGGTGTGACTGTAACGGTACGCAAAGCCTTCTTCAGTACTCCAGTCTTGCGGACGTAAATAAATGTTATCCCCCAACCAAAACATCAGCTGAGGACCTTGCTCAGCGATTGCTTCGAATAGCTCATATTCTCCCCCTTTGTATCGTCTGTCAGTCGTAGAGTCATTGATGTACACACAGCTACCAAATGCAATTTTCAATGGATCTGCTCCTGAGTAGCCGGCAGGTGGAGGTGTTTGAAATGAACCCGACGAAAGTACCTGACTTGCAACCAACACATCATACTCATACCTGGTGTTAGGCACCAACCCACCTAGTTGTATTTGTGCGGTAAAGGCCTTAGAAGCCAACGAGGTAGAAGGCAGACTGACCAGCTCAGAATGTGAGGCATTAACCGGTCGGTAGCGACACGTAAAGGTGCCTGACACGTCAGATTGGATCCATATCGTGGCGGTTCGCTCCGTTACATGCCCTACCATTGGTCCAGCTGTCAGCTTTTGTCCTTTGGCAAAATGTAAGGAAGCCATCAAAAGGCATACACTAATTAGGATCCTCATTTGATATAGGATAAGAGCAACTGTGGTCTATCTGTCTGAATAATGTTGACGTGGCTATCCCTAAGCCAGCCCCAGGCTGCCCCAGGGTCGGTTAGGGCCAGGTCATCATCGCGTCCTGCGCACAGCTCTGGCCAGAGCGCATTGACCCATACTCGGGCTCCTGTCTGTCGCAAATCGGGAAAAAGTCCAATCACTTCTGAAGTGTCCGCTGAAAAAATGAATTCATAGGCAGGAGGTGAAAGGTGCCTTTGAAAGTTTTCCAAACTCTGCCTTGCCCCAGTTTTATCCAGTGAGATTACTGGCATATAGATGATTTCGTCTAAGTACTCACCTAGATCACGTCGAACAGCGTCCAACGGATGCCAGCCTTTCATGATGACATGGTCTACCGTGCCTGTCTTCTCCAGGATGGTATATGCCTCTGGAAAATAGTCATAACATTTGTCCAGATTCACCATGGCACGTCCTTTCACTAGTGTCATCGCTTCTTCTAATGTGGGGATTTTCCATTTGGTAAGTCTACCCAAGCCATTTTTTAGGTGCAAGTGCTGCAATTCTGACCAGTATCTATCGGAGACATTACCCTTACCGTTAGTGGTACGATCCAGCGTTTGGTCATGCATTAGTACCAGCTGACCATCTTTGGTTCTTCTGATGTCTATCTCAATGATATCCACACCGGCTTTTATCGCTGCCTCCAGGGCTGGAAGGGAATTTTCGGGAGCGCTTCTCCAAAGCCCACGATGGGCCACTACTAGTACCTCGTCACTATTGGCATTAAAAAACGCGTCTCGAATAGAATGAACATTTTTCTGCGGTGCTACTTGCTCCGACGAACTACAGGCGCATAGCACTGCCAGTCCAAAAATCAATAGACTTTTGAGTTTCATGTATTTTTCGGTCCAGTGATGGAGGCCATCTCTTAAGCTACACTTGACTAGCCGTCAACGATGACCTCCTTTTCACTATGAGAAAATTAACCTTACAATCCTGATCTTTTTAAGTTTCGACCTCTGGTAGGCCATGCAGAGTCAGCCAAGCCTGACGCTGACACCTGAAGTCCATATACATTGCCGCTGTAATCCTGAAAATAAATATTTCCTTCATCTGTAAGTGCCGGAGAAGTCCAAATGGCCTGATCCCAACGCTCAGCAGGGTCATCTGTAGCTACCTTGTAAGTAAACTTAATGCTACCATCCTCCTTGAATGCATACAGATTGCCATCGTTGAAAGTAACGTAAATGGTACCATCAGCCCCTACTGTAGGTGTGCCAAGCACATCGCTTTGAAAGGATGGCTCTTCGGAATCTGGCGCAAAATCATGTTTCCATTTCTCTGTTCCATCAGCACCGATAGCATAGAAAATAGCTGCGCTGGTCAAGCCACCTCTTTTAGTTCCAGTATAGATGGTACCATCTGTACCCAAAACTGCACCTCCAAGAAACGGGTTGTTGTCAGCTGTAGTGAACGTCCATTTTGCTGTTCCGTTGGTATTTACTGCATGAAATACCCCGGCATCATCACCAAAATAAACCACTCCCGCATCATCCAGAATTGGAGATGCATTGAGCGTGGCCCCAGCATCATACGTCCACTTTGAGGTACCATCAGCTTTGAGGGCATACAGCTTGCCGTCCTGAGAGGCCAGGTAAATAGTACCATCCTTAGCCAGAGCTACATCTGTCCTGATTTTTCCACCAGTTTCGAAAGTCCAGACATTTGAGCCAGATGAGGAGATCGCATGGAGCTTGTTATCATCTGCACCCTGATAGATTGTACCATCACTTCCTATGACTGGCGAAGCATTAAAAATAGATGCCTCGAACGGATATTCCCATGACTTACTTCCACTACTTGTGAGTGCATAAAGCTTGCTATCCTGCGCCGGTACGTAAATGGTACCATCTGCGCCTACTGCCGCATGTGACCGTACTTTACCACCAGTGGCAAAAGTCCATTTGACTGAGCCATCCTCTGGGTTGACGGCATAAACATTGAAATCTTGTGAACCAAAGTATAATGTACCATCAGCGCCTACAGCCGGAGCTGAGGGTGATATACTAGCTGTTCCTATTTGTGCAGTCCACAACTCTTTAAAGGAAGTAACGGAGATCTCTAATGAATAATGAGCAGTAGCTTCCTTATCATCTGATACTGTGAGGCTGACAGTATAGTCACCAGCCTCTGCATAGGTATGCGTTGGGTTTTGTTCGGCAGAAGTATTGCCATCACCAAAATCCCAGGCCCAGCTAGTGATTTCTCCATCATTGTCTCCTGACTGATCAGTAAAAGCAATCTCGTCACCCACGGTAGCGGCAGTTGGAGCTGCAGCAAATAGCGCAACGGGTAGTTCGTTTTCCTTTTCGGGCTCATCCTCAGAACAAGCAGATAAAAGACACAGTCCTAGCAAGAGTACTGCAAGTGAAGTGTAATAATTCATGATTTGATTTTTGAAGTTTAATAATTAGAAATTGATGCGTTTTAATAATTTTTTCGCTGTGTGAAGCGGCCTTCACTGAGGTCCACTTCTGTAGCGGGTATTGGAAAATACTCGTGTTTCTTTTCGAATATGGCCGATTCCATGTAGGGCCTTCTGGTTTTCTCCACACGGAGGTATTCGTTCATGACATCCTTAGCAATACCCCACCTTACCAGATCAAAAAAGCGGTGCCCTTCCATAGCAAATTCAAGGCGCCTTTCGGTTCTGAGTGCCCAAATAGCCTCCTCGTAGCTGGCAAAGGAGTCGTCATAGGTGGAAATCGCATAGGGTGCGGCCGGGCTTGAGTCCATTGCAGTCACTACAGGGGCATTTTTAGCCCGCTCTCTTACCAGGTTTATATATGCTCTACCGCCATTCAGGTCCCCTTGCTCTATGAGTACCTCGGCCTTCATCAGGTAGACGTCCGCAAATCTTAAGATGCAGTAGTTTTCGCTATTGGTATAGTAAGGAATGTCCATCACCTGATTACCTGATGGAGAGTAAAGCTGCTTTTTTCCCGCAAAGGGCCCATAGGTGCTTACCCCCCTCGTCCACGACTCCTCATAGATTCCCGCATCCAAAAACGGAATGCCTGGTCTGCCCACAGTATGATCTAGCCGAGGGTCTACGGGAGTAGTGAGCGAAACATTGGAGCGATTGAAATCTATTACAGGCAATCCGTCCGCATTCGTTTTAAAGGCATTTACCAGGTTTTGTGAAGGCTTATGAAACCCGTACACCCGGGGATACGGCCCTCCAAGTCCGCTGAGTCGATCCCCTACATTGCCATCCCAGCCATAGGTAGCGCCCACGTCAGGAGTAGACGAAGGCAACGTAGGATCTAAAGAATGCTGAACAGAAAATATACACTCTGGGCAAAACTCCGCACCATTTTCATTGATGTTTAAAAGAAATATTTGCTCAAAATCTGACATGAGATGATGCTGTCCGGGGTTGGCGATCACTTCATCTAAAGCTGCATCGGCAGCTGCCCATTCTTGCTGAAACAAATGTGATTTTGCCAGGTATGCATTGGCCACCACGCTGGTCATACGCCCTACGTCTGCCTGGACTGCAGGTAAATGCTGCGCACCAAATCGAAAATCTGCCTCAATCTTATCCCATAGTTGATCAGAAGTATAAGCTGTATTGGTGACCTTTTTTAGATCTGCCACAGACATAGTCTCATCTATATAGGCTATCTGATCAAATACCTTCTTTAGCTCAAAATAGTAATGCCCCCTTAGCACTCTCACTTCAGCTAGTCTCAAGTTCTTTTTGCTTTCTGACCAATGTGGAAAATTACTAATGATATTGATGGCACGATTGGCTCTGGAAATGCCCTCATAGCATGCCTCCCATTTGACTAACACCGCCTGTACACTGGCATCTGCCTGAAATACTTCGAGCTGATGGACATCACTACCGTCAGATATCCCACTACTCCCTTTGTATGCATCGTCAGACACCACGTCTCCATATACCCAGTTTGAAGGCCCACTTCTATGGGCATTGGTGATTTGATTGTATTGTCCATTGAGCATACTATACACACCAATAACCACTCCCTCCACGGCATCTTCGGAGGTTTCAAATACATTTTCACTGAGCTCACCTTTGGGACTTACCTCTAAAAAATCCTCACATGCCCCGAGCATAAGCCCTACAAGTGTGAGTAAGAAAAATTGATTTTTCATTTTGTTGAATGCTAGATTTCTAAATTGAGACCGATAATGAACATGCGTGCATTTGGATAAATCCCCCGGTCTATACCTATGTCCAGATTATTCTGTTGTCCATCGGCCTGCAGTACGCTGATCTCCGGGTCTACTCCCTGATACTTCGTCATGGTGAACAGGTTTTGAGCCTGCACATACACCTTACAGCTTGTCTCTTTAATGCGTGGTAGCTGATAGCTGGCCTGAATATTTTTTAATCGAAAGTAAGAGCCGTCTTCTATGAAGTAGGTAGAGGGGCGCAGTTCATTGTTGATATCTACAGCTGCTACCATTGGTACGGAAGCATCAGTATTTGTGGGAGACCAGGCATCCAATACGCGACTATGGCGATTGCCCAGGTCATAAAAGAAATCGGTGTAATAGCGGGTAAAGTTGTAAATATCAACTCCAAAAACACCTTGTCCCAAGACCTTAAGATCAAACCTTTTATATTGAAAATACAGATTTACACCCCCGATTAGCTCAGGATGTGGACTACCTATAAACGTACGATCCCTGTCATCTATAATCCCATTTTCGTCCAAATCTCTATACCTAATACGACCTATGCCCGCCCCTTCTTGCTGTGCATGTGACTGTACCTCCGGCTGTGACCCAAAGATGCCATCTGCTATGTGTCCATAAAACTGAGCAATGGGCTGTCCCACTTGCGTCACTGCCAAAGTGAGGTCACGAGAAAAGGTGGTATTGACCGGACCTGTGAGCTGCACCACGTCATCAGCTAGTTTCTTCACCTCATTTCTAATCACACTCATATTGACAGACGCTCCAAATGCAATATCGTCCTCAATCGCCTGGTCATAGCCCAGTACAATTTCTAACCCGTGGTTAAACATTTCTCCAATGTTCACAAAAGGAGCATTGGCCTGACCTTCAATGGCGAGTGTGGGACGCTGAATCAAGATATCTTTCGTAACCTTCTGGAAATAGTCGAAAGAAGCACTCAGCCCGAAATCGGTGGCTAAATCAACCCCAAAATTGGTCTGTGTGGTTGTCTCCCATTTCACATCTTCATTACCAACTCTCGTTGGCTTAAACCCAATTTGAGCTTTATCATTGGAGCCGTCTATAGCGTAGTAGGTATCCCAGGCGTCAGCAGAATAGGTGGAGAAGTAGCTAAAATCTCCTATTTCCTGATTCCCGCTTTGTCCCCAGGATGCTCTCAGCTTCAATTCTTGCAGCCATTCGAAGCTTTTCAAAAAAGACTCCTGAGAGACCCTCCAACCTGCAGAAAATGCTGGAAAATGAGCAAATCTGTTGTCAGGACTAAATCGGGAAGACCCATCCCGCCGTACAGTAGCTGAGAACAAGTATTTATCGTTATAACTGTAATCTAACCTGCTAAAAAAAGACAAAAGCGCCCATTCACTACCTCCACTAAAATTGGAGCTTTGGCCACTTCCATTGTTTAGCTGTATATAGTCGATATCATCGGACACAAAACCGGTACTTGCTCCTCCCGAAAAATTGGCCTGGTAGCGTATCGCTTCAGTACCTGCCAGTGCGGAGAAAAAGTGTTCACCAATGTTTCTTTTATAAAGTAAGGTGTTACTGGAAACGAATTGTGCTATTCGTTCATCTCGCTGCAAAAACGAGGTTTCGCCCCGCTCCGTAATGCCCATATGGTATTCCGGATCATAATTTTTGGTATTTCGAGCAATCAGGTCCAAACCAAATCGTGATTTTACAAACAAGCCATCCGCCAACTCATATTCAGCATACATGCTACCAAATGCACGTAGTGTACTTAGTCGATCGTCCTGATCTAAGTAATTTAGTGCTACCGGATTCACCGCTCCCTGAATCCCACTTACAGGCCCGGCAAAATTCCCTTCCAGATCTCTCACCGGCACGATGGGATTCATTCTATAGGCATGAATGATACGAGATCCCGTAGCCTGATTTGTAGGCGCTGACTGCTGAGTGACACTGCTGAGTGAAAGGTTTTCACCAATTGTCAATTTACCTAATGTTGCAGATGTATTCAACTGCACATTGTACCTGGCAAAGTTTGTATGCTGCATGATTCCGGACTGCCGGAGATGAGATACCGATAGGTAATTACTAAGTTTTGCAGACGTATTTTGAACAGACACGGCATAGTGCTGGACACTCCCCGGGTCAAAAAGTTCTTCAAACCAATCAGTACCGGACGTATTGGCGGGCACAATGCCTTCACTATCCAGAAACTCTGGGATCACTGGCGATGCACCATTTCCAAATAGATCATTGGATGGCGCCACGCCAGAATTGAGCTGTGCAGCCCATAGCAGGTCTGCATACTCCTGTGTATTGAGCATGGTAGGTAAATTGGTAGGCATCATAACACCTCCGTAAACATTGGCTGATATTTTGGCTGCCTCACCTCCTCCAGATTTGGTAGTGATTACAACCACCCCATTGGCTGCCCTGGAGCCATAGATAGCTGTGGCTGCTGCATCCTTTAGTACCTGAACACTTTCTACATCATTGAGATTAAACTGATTGAGACCACTTTTGGTCGGTACTCCATCCACGATGTACAGTGGGTTATTGTCTCCTACTGTGGCAAATCCTCTAATACGCACTACAGCCTCTGCTCCGGGAGCACCTGTACTACTCACCTGCACGCCGGGCACTTGCCCCTGCAGTGCCTGATCCAGCCCTGCTACTGGCAAACTTTTGATCTGTGATTCATCTACTATGGAAATAGCGCCAATGATGTCCCGGGTTTTGGCAGATGTATACCCGACCACCACCACGGCCTCCAGGTCTTCAGTTTTAGGTTTTAGTATGATTTCGTATTCGGTCACTCCAATTTTGATGGGAAGTGATATGGTCTGGTACCCCACCGAAGAAATCACCAGCATATCAGAAGAATCAGGCACGTTCAAGGAAAATGCACCATGAATGTCGGTAATGGTTCCTATGCTCTTATTGGCGAGTTTTATGGTAGCACCAATCAATGGCTCTCTGGTTTCACCATCCAGCACCACCCCTCCAATTTGGAAATCACTGGGGATCTCAATAACTGCCGGTTGGTCATCTGATTGTTTGCGCGAGATGTAGATGGCATTGTTGATTCTGCGAAACCGGAGGTTATGTGATTTGCTCAACTTTAGCAGAATAGTGCGCAAGTCGGACTCTGGAAAAATATGAATCTTGCCAGTGTGTCTTTTCAGCACTTGCTTACTATAAAAAAAACTAAAATCAGATGTAGCCTCAATCTGGCTGAGTACTTCCTCTACAGTGGAGTACCGGGCCACAGAGACTTTTACCTCTTCTAGCGACTGCCCTGAAAGTGTACCGGCTAGCAACAACTGACAAGCAAGTAGCTGGGCTAAAAAAATATAAACGAAAGTCCTGGATAAACGCACAAATAGGTCAATTAGCTCCCTTTGCATATCTTTGTATTGAAGTTTAATAATTCTGATCATGTACCCATGATCATGTTTTATGAAGGGTTTGAAGCTGTTGGAGCAGCGTCAAGCCCTTTTTTTATTCACAAGCACTCCCGCTTAAAATGATTCGTCCATCGTCCTTTTTGATAAGCTGAAGTCCTGGCAGTGCATATTGTAGTCCTTGAATCACATTGGTGAAGGGTTCATTTTCAAAGCGCCCCATCAGCAAACAATCTCCAATAGCTCCACGAACCTCAATATTCACATCATAAAACTCGCCAATAAGCTGTACCCCCTCACTTAAAGACAAATCGCGTAAATCCACAATGCCTGAACTCCATCCGACATACTGCGCAATGTTGATGTCTGCTTGTTTTTCCCAGCTTCCTTTTTGGTTGGTCACCAATTCATTGGGATGCAGGATAAATTTCGCCGACTGGTTATGTACGGCTACTTTACCAGTTTTCACAGCTACGGTGAAATGATCATTTGCATAAGCCTTTACATTAAAGCTTGTCCCCAGGACACGAGTGATTCCCTGTGTGGTGTGTACTTCGAAAGGCCTTTGCTCATCACGCGACACTTCAAAAAAAGCCTCCCCTGTCAGTTTGACTATTCGTTTACCTTCAAATTTTTCAGGAAACTCGATTTTACTGCTGCGGTTGAGAATCACCTCTGATCCATCTGGCAAAGCAACTTTACTCCGGTGAGAGGAATCTGTACTGGCCACCTGCCAGTTGGGTGTCGCTTGCCACTGTACGTGATACAAGAGTACCCCTATAGCACTCACCAATACAAGCATAGCGGCTATCTTCCAAACATTGTGGAAGGGTTTTGCATCCTCACGCAGGATGCGATTTAGCTGCTGCTCCTTCACCAACTGAAGGTTGGAGGCATCTGAGTCCTTGTTTTGCTGCTCCAGACGCTGACAGATCTCCTCATAAAGAGACCGCTCACCTGGTGAGCAGTTACCTGACTCATACTTTCTTGCCAGAAGTTTAAATTCTTCTTGATTCATTGAAATTCTATTCGGCTTTATAGAGAAGTACCGAAAAGAAGTAGGGTCAGGTACACGAAAATTAAACTTTACCTATGCGTAATATTCAGATAACATGAAGCAACGCCCAAAGCAGGCTAACTGTTGCTTTTAGCTTTTTTAGGGCACGTTTAATCTGTGTTTCTACAGTATGCTCTGAGAGGTTGAGTTTTTCAGCAATCTGCCTGGTAGAAAGGTGCTGCTCACGGCTCATCTTAAATATTTCTTTGCAACGCTCTGGAAGTGCCTCAATAGATGCCCCTAGTCGTAACTCCAGCTCCTTCCCATACAGCTCCTCTTCGATACTGTCTGGCACCGCATACTCCTTTAGAACCTCTAAAGTTTCTTGTGGAAACTTCATTCGATCTATGTGTTTAGCTGCCTGATACCTAAGCGCTTGAAACAGATAAGCACTTACGTTTTCGATAAATACTGTTCCCCGTCTTTCCCACAAGTCCATGAAGACGTTTTGGGTCAAATCAGCCGCAGCAGCTTCATCACGCAAGATACCAAAGGCTCGTCTGTACAGTCGGTCCCAGTAGCGGTTAAAAAGCTCTTTAAATGCCACCGAATTGCTAGAAGCTATCAGTGGTATCAGTGCCTCATCGGATACATTTTTCATCTTAGGCATGCGCGAAATTCAATTCTTTCTTAAAAGAATAGAACTACCAGATGATCGAGAAAAAAAACGTATTATGTTAGTCTTAATAAAATTCAGGTCCTCTACAATCAACATGCATTCGAAATCAATTAATTTGATAATCCAACAACCTGAATTGGAATTCGTCTCGGGTGAAATTTTCGAGTTTTCCATTACCACCGAATGCCTGTGCACCACTATACAGGCCTAAGCCAACTACGGCTATGCTTAGCTCTCCCACGTAATTTGCCTCTGGGTCTTCTTTCACCATTTTCTGGATACCGAATGCTACTCCCGCTCCCGCCACCACCAATCCAATCGCTTTCATTGCCAACACGGAATTACTGGGCCTCAAATAGCTTATTCGGACAATATTTTCCACATCCAACTGCTTACCCTGTACCAATAAATGATCAGCACGCACCACAACAGGAGCAATGTAATCATATTGTTCATCACTTACCTGTAGGATCCATTTCGGATTAAGCTGCTTATATCGTGAGCTTTTCTCCAGATACAAAAACCCGGTATGCTGACCAAATGACCCAAGTGAAGACAAAGCAAAAAATAGAACGACCAGTACTCGCAAATTCATCATTGGGCTAATTTAGCGATCACCAACGTTTGCCTTTAGGTTTCTTCTTTTTATTGGCGTGTTTTTTCTCCATTTTTCGGCGCCAGGAACCTCCCTGATTGGTTTTTTTATTCTTTTCTTTCTTTTCATGAAACGCCGGTCCGGGACCTTCGGGCAGCTTGTGCTTCCCCGTATTAATTTCCTTTCGCTTAGGCTTCTCTTCGGGGGTGAGTTGTGGGTTGATCTCTACTTCCTCAGGAAACTCCAACTCCGGAATTTCATAATTCATTAGTTTTTCGATCGCCTGCTTGTGCGGCTCTTCCTTTTCGGTATAAAACAAGATGGTTTTACCAGCCTCTTCTGCCCTACCTGTCCTTCCGATCCTGTGCATGTAGTTTTCCGGATAGGCAGGTGTATCAAAGTTGATCACGTGGGTGACCTTCTCCATATCGAGCCCTCGAGCCATCACGTCGGTGGCTATCAGCACCCGTTTCTTTCCTTCATCAAACTGCTTCACCGATCGCAATCGGTAATTTTGGCTTTTATTAGAGTGAACGATGCACAGTTCATTACCCCACATCGGCTCAAGCTGTTCAAATAGCCGATCAGCTGACTTTTTATTGCTAAGGAAAACCAGCACCTTTGAAAACGTCTCCTTGTCGCGAATGAGATGTTCCAGCAAGTTGACTTTCGTGTAGAAATTGCGCACCTGATAGCAAGACTGCTCGATGTTTTCCAGCCGGGTACCACTTACAGCGATGGATATTTTCTGTGGATTGGCGAAGAAGTCTTCGATCATAGTCTCCACCTCCTCTGTCATAGTAGCTGAAAACAGTAGGTTTTGCCGACGCTCAGGAAGCAACTCCAATATGTTGGTAAGCTGAAACCTGAACCCCAGGTCCAACATAACATCTACTTCATCAATTACGAATTTGCGGACATCTTTCAGTGCAAGCGACCGATCAATCACCAGGTCATACAAGCGCCCCGGAGTGGCCACGAGAACGTCCATCCCCTCTTGCACCATAGCCGCCTGAGTGCTCAGTGTAGTACCACCGTATACGCCCATTACACGAACATTCATGTATTTGGCAAAAGCCTGCACCTGTTCTACTACCTGTACCACAAGCTCTCGGGTAGGCACCAGTACCAGCACCCGCGGGTTGAGCTGCTCAGAGAAAGATAAATCCCGCAGGATGGGAAGCATATATGCCAGGGTTTTCCCCGTACCCGTCTGGGCTATACCTACCATATCTTTTCCTGAAAGGATTACCGAAAAGGCTTGCTCCTGAATAGGTGTAGGGCGCTCAAAGCCCAAATCGGCCAGGGCGTTGCGTAATGGGGTAGTCAGCTTAAAATCTTCAAATACCGGCATAGTGCTCGTGGGTTTGCTGCAAAAGTAGCTATTTTTCTACCCCTTACGCTTCAATATCACGGCAGAAAGTAAAGCCACGACCAGCCCAATGGGAAAAATCTCCAAAAAGGTAAAAGCCATCATCACCAGCGGGTTTTTATACATTTCCACCCACTGCGTCATCTCTTCCTGCTTCACTGCCAGGTCTGCTTCGGACATGCCCTCAGCACGATACTGCTCCAGCTGATAGGCCGAATATTGCTCAGGAAAATCCGCCATAAAATTGGGATAGTAGATCATCCAGCCAATCACATAGATCACAGATGCCACCAATACGATCCAAAAGCCGGTCATGAATGCCTGCTTAAAGGTAATTACACCTCCCAGGTGTTTATCGCGATGGTTTTTCACCCCCACAAATACAGTGGATAGCGCCAGCGCCATGGAAATATAGCCGAGCACTTCTAACTGAGAATAATCCTTATTGGATCCATCCCCCATGATCACTTGGGTCACTACCCAACTCAACATCATAATGGCTCCTGCTATGGCACCATATTTCAATGAAAATTTAAAGCGATTCATATTCCATTTCCTTTTTTGGTTTCCTGTAAAAAGTAGGCTCTAGCACCTACGATAACTACCCCAATAAACGGCAAAATTCTGCTAAAACCGCTCACCCGAACGGGTGATTTATAAAAAATAGTACTTCTGGGTTATACCAAGGCATGGTGCTGACCGCTTTGCGAATACTACAATGACGCCTAATGAATTTGTCATTAATTGTAATGAATACACTAGAAGTAGTGATTCGTTAGCCAGCCGTAGTGATCAAAAAACGCCTACCAATAGCGATTGACTCTCGCGTACACCTGGCCAATCTTTGCAAAACCAAATCAGACCAATTCATCACTGTGAATATTCAACGCTTTCGCTACTTGTACCTCTTTCTACTGATTCCGTGTGCTTCTCACGCCACTGAGCTTACAGGCCTGGTCATAGACGAAGGTATGAATGCCCTACCCGGTGTGACATTACATGTAAAAGGCACCAACCTTGGTGACATCACCAATGGCCAGGGACGGTACTCTATCCATTTGGATAGCGGAAACTACACGTTGGCGGTGAGCTCACTGGGCTATATCGATCAAGAAATAAGCATACATGTCTCTGAAACAGACAAACAGCAACTGGATATAACACTGAAAGAGTCCGTAGATCGTCTGGAAGCGGTCACGATCACTGCTTCGTCCATTAAAGCCACCCTGGAAAGTAAGGGTTTTGCCATGAAGGCGGTAGACATGAAAGATGCAGAGCTTTCATCGATACAGGCTACTGATATATTAGACCGAACGTCGGGTGTGCGTATCCGACAAAGTGGAGGAATGGGATCACGAACGCGATTCAACATAAATGGACTTTCTGGAAATGCCATTCGCGTATTCATCGATGGTGTGCTTATGCAGTCTTATGGCCCATCGTTTTCGCTCAGCAGCATCCCCACGAATATGATAGAGCGCATAGAAGTATACAAAGGAGTAGTTCCCGTAGAACTTGCAAGTGATGCTTTGGGCGGGGCTATCAATATTATACTTAAAAAGAACTACGCTCAAAACACCCTCAATACTTCTTATTCTTTTGGGTCCTTTAATACACACCAGTTCAACACTTCTGGTAGCCTGCACCGCCCTAAATCAGGGTTTACATTAAAAGGCTCCGCATTCTACAACTATTCAGACAACAATTATAAGGTGTGGGGAAACCAGGTCTACACTACAGAACCCACTACGGGAGAAATTGCCTATGTGAAAGCCACCCGATTTCACGACACTTATAGCAGCGCTGGTGGCAAAGTAGATGTTGGGGTCACGGGTCGTTCATGGGCTGATGAGCTTCTGTTCGGTATGGTGCTGTCCGAAATGTCTAGGGATATTCAACATGGCGCCACCATGGAGTCTGTTTATGGCAACCGGCGAGCTACCCAAAACACTCAACTGGCCAGCCTGTCCTTTAAAGACAAATCCTTCTTATCCGAAAAGCTAAGTCTGGAGGCATTCACATCAGTATCCAACCTAAACCGACACATCATAGACACCTCTGCGTACATCTTTGACTGGGATGGAAAACGGAAAGCCAGATATGACAAAGACGGCAACCGAACCGGCTGGTATGAATACATCTCTGGTGCCGAGGCAGGCAACCCAACATTGCAAAAAAGTAAAGAGAACGTATTTGTAGGTAGAGCAGTATCTCATTTTCAGCCCACCGACCAGCACAAATTCACCACTAGTTTTTTACACACAGGGTTTGTACGAGACTCTGAAGACCCACTTCGGCATGTCGACATTAGAGACCTGGAAGATACACGCTACTCTAGTAAAACCATAGTTGGGCTGAGCTACGAATACCAGGCTTTTCAGGAAAAACTAAAGCTTTCCAGCTTTTACAAACGCTTTACTCAAGCAGTGCGTGTGGTGGAGTATAAGATTTCTGGTGATGATGAAGTAGAGCTCAACAGGGTCAGACGTGCGGTAAATGCAGATGGGTTTGGCTTTTCGGCTGCCTATGAAATACTTCCGAAAATCCTGCTACTTTCCTCTGCCGAACGCTCATTTAGACTACCTGTAGCACATGAACTTTTTGGCAATCTAGCCGAAAGCCTGGAACCAAACTATGACCTCAATCCCGAAAAAAGTAAAAACCTGAATATCGGGTTTACTCTAGGTGCATTTACTTTCGGCAAGCATGAAGCCAAACTGCAGCTCAACACTTTTTGGCGAGACACCAAAGACAAAATCAAACGAAACGTTCGTGAAGACGATACTGACGAGACCACTGAGTACATCAATGACGATAGCTACCTGAGTAGAGGTCTGGACTTAGATGTGTTTTATGCCTACAACGGCAAAATCCATTTCAATGGCAATATGTCCGTGTTCAACTCCAGGTTCAATACAGAATTTGACGAAAATGGACTGCAATATGACTGGTACCGTGACCGTGAACGCAACGCGCCTTTTTTTACGACCAATTCTAACCTGAAATACCATTTCGAAAACGTAATACAATCTGGCTCTAAAGCATCAATCGCCACCAACCTCGCCTACGTGCACTGGTTTTACCGTGACTGGGAATCCCTGGGTGGAGCAGGCAAAGACATCATTCCCGCCCAAACCGTGCTGGACGTGAGTATCACTTATACCTTTCCTGACCAGCGAATCACCTTGTCGCTGGATGGACGCAACCTGCTTGATGACCAAGTCTTTGACAACTATGCCCTACAGAAGCCCGGGCGAGCTTTATACGGAAAAATCAATTTAAAAATTCTCTAAATCAACATACACACATCATTATGATAAATAATACCTTACGACAACTACTGGCACTAAGCCTTGTGATCATCACCCTGGTGTCTTGTGAAGACGAGCCAGGTGTAGAACCAGAAACTCCTGGTACAACTGACACTACCGAAACAGGTCGTGAATTTTTCACTGTGGCTCTTTCTGCCAGCCCTACTGGCGAAACGAAAGTGTACACGCAGGCATTGGCCGACCTGAGCTCGGGTACCATCAGCTATGATGGATATGGCTTTGAAATGCCTTCTACACGAACTGCCAGAATATTTGGCTCCGCAGATGGTACCTCGCTATTCAACCTTGACTATGGCGGGGGACGCATCTATAAATTTGCCGTAAAGGGTGGAGAGTCTTACCCTATGGAATACGAAAAAAATGTGGAATTTGCTATGGGTACTGCCTATCCAAGATGGACCAAAGCAAGCGAACAATATGCATCCATCCAGTATGCCGACGGGGCAACGGCAGCACGTGTATATGCTTACACGGATAGCACCGCAAATGGTGATGGAACTTACACCTATACAGATTCTTCCTTTGTGCGATCTGACGTAACGCTACGTATCATGAGCGTAGGACTAAACGACCTGACGTTTGGCTCTATTGAGGAAATCACCATACCCGTTAGCGAAACAGATCTGGAGTCTTTCAACTATGTTAGCCGAGTGGATGCTCCTGTCATAGCCGGAAATAAAATCTACTACGGCATGGCAAAAAGTGCTTACAACCCAGAAGATCCGTGCACCGGCCGTGGGTGCCCTGCTCCAGTGTATACCAATGTTGAAACTCTTGTTTTGGACTATCCATCACTTACAAACCCGCACATCATCAGCACAGAAATAGCCGCTGGAGCTACTAATGGATATCGCACCCCTGTAGCATATACAGACGAAAATGGCGATGTATACCAGATCATCACCGTGCCAGACAATACTTATGATACTTATATCCTCAAAATTACCGATGGTGCTTATGACGACTCTTACCAGTTTAATCTGTCTGATCTCGTAGGCGAAAACACACGATCACTGGGATGGTTTTATGTTGGCAATGGTATTGGTTATGTACCTTATCTAAGAACGGATGAAAGCAACTCCAACAGCGATTCGAACTGGTCAGTAGCGCGAGTAGACCTCTACAGCGGAACAGCCGTAAAACTAAACCTGCCCGAAAACCTCTGGCTACAGCAATACCAAAGTGGTGTGGTGAAAGATGGGAAATTCTACATGGCCATCACCCCTACCGGCGAAAATGGCAACATTTACATCTTTGATATAGCCTCTGAAAGTGCTGATGGATTTGCGGTAGGTGCTACCCTCAATAACCTCGCTGAAGGCACCTACATAGGTGTCTATTGATGCCAGACCAAGTCAACCCCACAAATACTCCTCCTGCTAAAAGGGGGAGTACTCTTCATTTTCAAACATCAAATGACATGAACAAATTACTCTCAATACCGCTACTCTTCCTTGTGCTCAGCGGCTTTGGCCAGCAAGGAAATAGCTTTTTGGAACCTTCATTTTGGAAAGAGAACCCTTCGGTAAAAACGATCAAAAAGAAAATAAAGGAAGGGCATGACCCAGCAGCACTCAATGACAATGCATTTGATGGAGTGACCTATGCTATCAATGCCAATGCCTCATTGGAAAGCATCTTGTTTATGCTTGAGCAAGAAGGAAACTCCGTAGATAAAATCACACATGACAATAGAAACTACCTCATGTGGGCAGCCCGAATGGGTAACAAGCCACTTATAGAGCATCTCATCAAAGAGGGATCCAATACCAATCTTACGGATTCTCACGGATACAATGCACTCACTTTTGCTGCGGTAGCAGGAGTGGAAAATATGGCTATTTACGACTTGTTGCTCTCTACTGGAATAGCAGCCACATCCACCAACAGATCTGGAGCCAATGCCCTACACTTACTCGCCGGCAGTATGAAAAACGATGCCTTGATCAGGTATTTTGAGCAAAAAGGGTTGAGCATTCGATCGTTGGATCATAATGAAAATGGCCTCTTTCACTACGCTGCACAACGAGGAAACATAGAAATGATGAACCTCCTGATAGCTGAAGGATTGCCCTATCGAACGCTCAACAAAGCCGGTGAAAACGCCATGATCCTGGCAAGCAAAAGTGGGCGAAGAGGCAGCAATGGACTGGAAGTATTTCAATTCCTGGACAGCAAAGGGGTAGCTGCTGATATCGTTAGTTGGGAAGGCAACACCCCACTTCATGGTATCGCTGCTGGCGCAAAGGATGAAGCGATTTTTGATTTTTTTGTTGATAAAGGCGTAAATGTAAATCAGGTAAATGAAGAGGGAAACACGGCATTTATGCTGGCAGCCCAGCGCAACAATCTAAAGATGCTTCAAAAAGCCGAGCCGTATACGCATGACATCAACAGAAGAAATCATGAAGGTGAATCAGCGGTGATTTTGGCTGTAAAAAGTGGGGCGGCAAGTACCTTTGAATACCTCAAAACCAGGGGTGCAGATCTCAGCTTCAAAGATGCTAAAGGCAATGATATATTCTACCACATGTTTCAATCACACAGCAAAAGAAACGCCAAAGCATTTCAGACCTTTTTGAATGCCGCCACGGCAAACAATTTAAAGCCGGATTCTGACACAGAAATACTGCATATCGCCGTAGAAAAAGGTGAAATAAGCCTGGTAAAAACAGCACTAAAACTGGGTGCAAAAATAAACCATCGAAACGAGGAAGGACTTACTCCGCTACATTTGGCTGCCATGAAAGCTCAATCCAATGACATCCTACACCTTTTGCTCGAACATGGTGCTGACAAAGGCATAAAAACGGAATTTGAAGAAAGCGCCTATGACCTGGCTCAAGAAAACGAAGTACTTGCAAAAAATGGCGTAGACCTATCATTTTTAAAAGCAAACTAGCATGAACAAAATACATTTAATCACCTGGATAGCAATAACTTTCATAGTGTCTGCATTCAAGTCAGATGTTGGGAGTTCTCAGTACAAATGCATGATTCAGCTCACCAACTACTCTGGTGAAGGTGCATACATCGTGGTGTCGGTGCTCAATGCAAACAAAGAATACGTAGAGACTTTGAGAGTGCTGGGAGATGATGAGGAATGGTATCCGGACCTACCTACCTGGTGGTCATTTTTCGAAAAGGCTGGACAAGAAAATGTAGATGCAATCACAGGTGCAACCATAGCCGGAGGCGAACGCTCCATTTTTATCCTGGATATCGACGATCGCTATCTGGACAATGGTCATTTTCTTCGTTTCGAAACGTCAGTAGAACATCAAAACTATGTAGAAAACGACGTGCTTTTGCCCTTAAAGAGCTCATCAATAAGCGGAAAGTTTGAAGGGAGCGATTACATCCGATATGTACGATTGATCCCAAATTAAACCTAAAACAACAGTGCTAAAAAACCTATGGAGATACAGCCATTTTATATTGGCTGTATCTTCTTCTTTATTTTTACTCCTGGCCACTCTCAGCGGCCTCATACTCGCTTTTGGGCCAATAAATGCTGAGATAAACACGTATCAGTTAGCTGGATCTCAAGATATTACCATCCAAACACTGATTAATAACCTTGGCAATGATTATGACGAGATTTTGGAAATTAACCGGGATGCTAGTGGCGCAGTTCAAATATCCGCGTTTAGTTCAAACCCTGCCTTCGATGGTGATTTTTACCTGGATCCCGTCACAGGAAAGAAGATAGCTGAAATACAGGATAAACACCCAGTCTTCACCTTTACCACCAACCTACATCGTTCACTTTTTCTAAAAACCCCGGGTAGAATATTTGTAGGCATTGCATCTTTTCTCCTGTTGCTCATTGTAATCTCAGGTCTCGGACTGCTCATCAAAAGACAAGGCGGATTTTCCAGGGTATTCTCCAGGGTGATAAAAGAAAACCGCGAACAATACTACCATGTCACGCTAGGCCGATGGGCTATAGTGCCCATTCTCATCATCGCGATTACGGGCTGTTACCTGTCGCTTGTTCGATTCGAAATCATCGCTACCACTAAAGGTGAATGGGAAAATGGCCAAACTACTGAGCATGGCGATGCTTTTGAACGCTACCAACTTAAGGATTTGCGTAGCCTGGAGTTCCCATTCACGAAAGAGCCAGAAGACTATTACACCCTTTCTCTCAAGGACCGAGAACTAAAAGTGCATCAATACACCGGAGATGTAGTACAACAGCGACGCTACCCCTTTTCACTTATGGTGGCGATGCTCAGTTTTGATCTGCATACAGGTGCAGGTAATTGGTGGTGGGCTGCGGTACTTGCTGGCTCATGCCTAAGTATGCTCTATTTTATGTATTCTGGAGCACTGATTTCCATTGCCCGTCTAAAGAGTAAAACCAAAAATAAATTTAGCCCTCAGGAGGCCGAATACGTCATCCTGGTAGGCTCTGAAAATGGAAGCACCAAACATTTTGGCCATGCCTTACAGCATGCGCTCATTGACCAAAAGAAAAAGGTCTACCTGGATGACTTAAACAATTTCCAATCCTACAAGCAAATCAACCACCTGATCGTGTTGACCAGCACCTATGGTGATGGAGAAGCCCCGGCCAATGCATCCAAATTCATTGAGACCTTTCACCGTACGCCTATTCATCGTCCCTTTCAATCAACCGTGGTTGGATTCGGCTCCAGGTCCTACAGCAAGTTTTGCCAATACGCCATGGATGTGCATGATGCCATTAGCGATAATAATCTGGTGAGCTTGCCCTCCACTCCTACCTTAATCAACGACAAAAACCTGGGAGCTTTTCAGGACTGGGCACGCTCATGGTCTGTAGCGCAGGGCTTATCTCTCAACCTCCCTACCGACAAGCTTCAATCATCTGGAAAAGCCTTAAAACTCACCATTGTAGCTAAAAAATCGACTCAAAATGAAGAAGAAGAAACTTTTACGCTGGAGCTAAGCCCCAAAAAGCGCCTAAGGGTCCATTCTGGTGATTTACTTTCTATTACCCCTCCCGGAGACGCTGTGGAACGACTGTACTCTGTAGGAGTGCTGCCAAACGGAAATATGATCATCAGTGTAAAACGCCATAATCATGGTATCTGCTCCAACTATTTGAATCAATTAGTGCTCGGTGAAACTTTCACCGCAGCAGTAAAGAACAACACTCACTTCCACCTTCCCAACAAAGCTACAGCGCTAGTCATGATTGGAAACGGTACAGGTATTGGCCCTTTCCTTGGGATGATTAACACCAAAACAACCCCAAAAAAACACCTGTATTGGGGAGGACGCACCACCCAATCCTTTGTCCTGTACGAGGACTTTATATCAAGAGCACAAAAGCAGCAATCACTTCAAAATATTCGAATTGCGCTAAGTCAGGAAAGTAAAAAACAGTATGTGCAGGACTTACTCCTTGAAGATCAGGAAAAAGTAGCCAGACTCATCAAAAAAAACAGCACACTAATGATCTGTGGAAGCCTCGCCATGAAAAAAGGCGTTTTAGAAGTGCTGGCAACCATCTGTTCGAATCACGGCTTACCGTCCATCCAGGAGTTAGAACAAGATGGGTTTATTCGATCTGATTGTTATTAGCCCTAATTCACTATTCCCAACTCCCGAGCCTTTTGTACAGCCTGGGTTCTACGAGTGACGTGTAGCTTTTGATAGATGTTAGATAGGTGGGTTTTTACAGTATTTAAGGAAACAAACAACTTATCTGCAATCTCCTGGTTTGAGTGGCCTGCGCACAGCAATGCCAACACTTCTAGTTCACGCTCGCTGAGCTGATGCGCTGCACCGCGCTGCTTATCGACGGATGCCTCAGGCTGACCTTTGAGCCCTCTGGTACCTAGAAAGACGCCCAGCCCCATAAATAATACTGCGATGATGCCACCGAAAAATTCAAGCTGCAGATCACGCACCAGCGTGCGGTAGTGCACCACTTGCTGCACCAATATCACCAGACCCATCACCAGGCCATACATCAAAAAGCTGCGCTTCATTTGGTCATTTTGGCTTTCATAGCACGTACGCGCGCCAGCAGTGGAGGATGTGAATAGTGCACAAATACATACGCTGGATGGGGCGTCAGATTGGATAGATGGTCACTGCTCATCTTTTTCAACCCGTCGATAAGCGGTTGCCCGGCATAGGTTTCCACGGCATATGCATCGGCTTCATATTCATTTTTCCTGCTTAGCAAATTACTCAGGAGTCCGAGCACCCTGGACACAGGGCTGTACAGTATCCCAAAAGCTAAAATATTCAGGTGAAGTGAAGTTACCTGTCCACCCATCGCCCAACTCACTTCGCTGTTGTAGATCATTTTGGAGAGTAAAAACAACATCAACCCCACGGTAGCAATACTGACGATCGTGCTCAGTACGATGTGCTTTTTCTTGTAATGGCCTACCTCATGGGCAAAAACAGCTGTAAGTTCTTCTACAGTATGTTTTTCGATCAGTGTATCAAAAAGAACAACCTTCTTATTGCGTCCCAATCCAGAAAAAAATGCGTTGCCTTTGCTAGACCTTTTGGAACCATCCATTACAAAAATGTTTTTCAGCGGAAAGTCCACCTTTTGGCTGTATGTTGTAATGGCCTCCTTGAGTTCTCCATCTTCTAGTGGTGTGAGCTTGTTGAAAAGCGGTAGAAACAGTGTGGTATAAAACACATTTAAAAACAAAATGAAAAGGGTGATGACCACCCAGAAATAAATCCAAAAATCACTCCCCATGCTCATCACCAGATAGATCAAAACACCTAACAGCAGGCCTCCAATAAGAATGGTGAGCACATAGCTTTTAAGCTTATCCATCCAGAAAGTCTTAGGAGTCATTTTATTAAACCCAAAGCGCTCCTCTATCACAAAGGTGCTGTACCAGCTAAAGGGAATACCAATGATGTCAGAAATAACGAACAACACTCCAAAAAACAGCAAAGTAGTGACAGGCGCCACTGGCGACCAACCTCGTACCCACTCATCTAGCAGACCAAACCACCCTAACGATAGCGCAAGTACCATCACCACAAAACTGAAGGTAGAAGTAAGCATTCCAAACTTGGAAGTAGCCTGGTTATAGGCCTGAGAGCGTTCGTATTTCTCTTTATCATAAATTCCTTCTAGCTCTGCAGGTATGGGTTTTTTAGCACTTTTATTGTTGAGCAATTGGAGGATGCGCTCCAGCGCAAAATCCAGCACTACAATGACCAACAATGCAACAAGAATGGTTTGTTCGTTCATGCTGCAATGTTACTAAAAGCATGACACTCTTAGAAAAAGGGTAGAAATCTGCCCTTTTTGGACGAGTCCCAAAATACCCCCAAGGAGGTATTTTGTCTGGCATCCCCCCCGTTTAACTTTGTAATAGAATTAAGTTGTCAACACCACCAACGTAATCAAACGGTGCTGTGTCTATTTCAAAGGACAACCGTATTTGTACCGCAAAACCAAAAACTATGAAAAACTTATTGCTTTACATGACCCTGGGGTCTATCATCCTTTTTACCAGTTGTAATGAGAGGGACGAGAAAAATGATGAAGAGATCAACGAGCCGCTTACCGCGGAGGAAAACAAAAAACTGATGCAAGAAGCAGGCGTGGAGTTTGTCAATGAAATGACTACTATGCAGCAACAAGCAGGTGTAGGTGCCATGACTTCCCTGGGTGTAATCATGGATGAAGATGACGATGAGCCTTCTGGAGGACGTATTCAGGGAGCCAATAGCGTAGTGAGACTATCGAAAGCAATCGTTGGTCTGGCGCATGGCAAAGTCTCCACAGTAGAGTTTGGGCAGGCTTCTGCACAACTCAATGATGAGGACGATGACGAGTTTACTTCACTGGAGGAGCTTTTCAATGAAAACACAGGTACTTATGACTGGGATGCCAGCCTTAGCGATTGGGAGTATACTGACAACAGCAGTACCGAACTAATCTTCAACTATCCATCAGAGCATGATGGCACCTCAAACAATGCCACATTAACGCTCAGCAACTACTCTAGCGTCCGTGTAGCAAATCCGATTGATGAGGAATATGAAGGTGACCTGCCTACCTCACTGGATGTATCGCTTGCCGTAGATGGGTCTGTAGCTATGACCTACGGCTTCACGGTAAAATATGGCGATGATGGCGTGCCTACCAAAGCGGATACAGAAATGACCATGGGTGATTTCGCTATTGCAGTGGGCATGACCAATACCAATTCCCTGATTGGTGCGAGTGTCTCTTTCCGCAATGGTACCAAAACCCTCATTGGTGTATCATCAGAAGCTAAAGGTGATTTCTCAGATACTGCTATCGAAAAGGCTGACGACACAGAAGATCCTACAGAGGTACTTACTGAAGCAAATTTCGAATTCATCTTTATGGACCTAAAACTCGCTGGCAACATGGACTTTGTGCCTTTGTACAACGAGGTGGCAGATTTGGAGACTTCCTATAACAGTTACGATACTATACCACGCGCCGACCTGGAAGCCAATGCTGAAACCATCGAAACCGCCCTCAACACACACACCACATTGACGGCCAGCTACGTTTCCACAGAGAAAAAAGCCGCAGATGTAGAGTGGTACACCTACATTGACACCTGGGAAGACGGAAGCAACAAAGAAGAAGATGTAGAACTAGGCGCCCGCATGGTATTTGAAGACGAAAGCAAAGTAGACGTAGAAGACTTCCTGGAAACAGGCTTCGAAAGCCTTGAAAGCGCTATCAATAACCTTTTGGATCAAATCTCAGAGGACCTGGATGACGACATAGATCACATCGACTTTGATGATTTAGATTAATTTATTCATACAGTATTTAAAAGCCCCGCCAGAAAGCTTCAGCTTTCCGGCGGGGCTTTTTTATGCGCTGACGTAAGATACGACAACCAACTATTCATCGAGAAAATGCGTCTTACAGCAAAGCTAATTGTATGAAAAGAACAGTTCTTGTAACCTGCATAGGCCTTTTCATTGGCATCAGCTCTTGCGATGAAGAACCATTGGAGCTTTTCGATAATGGGCTGGAGTTTGGACACTCCTATGGAGAATGTATCGGAGCAGGCTGCGTAGTGACTTATCGCTTACAAAGTGGCAAATTATACCAGATAGACAGACCATCTTATGCTGGATGCGATCAAAATGTGCAACTTTCTGTGCTTCCAGATTCTTCGTTTGTCAAAGCAAAAATACTTCTCACTCAAATCCCAGAGCAGCTTTGGCATGAACCCACAGGCAATATAGGCACTCCAGATGCCTATGATCAGGGCGGCATACAAATCAGCCTCTCAAAAGATGGAGAAAAAAGATGCTGGTTCATTGACACCAACAATCAAGCAACTCCAGACTACCTACACCATTTTATCGATTCTGTACAAGAGGTAATTCAAGAGCTTCCTTAAGTCGGTTATTGAAAAACCACATTGCCATAGCTCACCCCGTATCCTCCCCAAATACCCAGGGCTGGTTTGTTGCCTCGGATGTTGGATGCTACTTCATTTCCAACACTTCCAAAGGGATTACCCACCAGATAGAGTTCCTGCTCCAATGTATTCCAAAATCGATAATGAGCCTCATCAATGTGGCATAGCTTCACGCCGATGGTGTCCCCTTTTTGAAACAACACCTCATCTCCAAGCTCCAATGCCGACCTGGGCTGGCGAAGTACTGGGTGGCTGTATGTTTCACCATCAAATGTGCGATCCAACAACGTAGACTTAAATGCCGGCACATAGGCGGCACCATTTGTACTAGTAAAAAATCGGTAATAATCGTCCTGCAATCCAGCATCATTAAACTGCACCCATAACTGCCCCAGCGTGTCCACCTCCTGATCTACCTCGATCCATACACTATCCAGGTCTACCGGCTTAGGAATGGTGGTAGTAGCCGTATAAACTCCCGCCTCACTTCGCACTTCCAGGTGATAGGTTTTGCCCGGCTCGCCTGTCAAATCAGTACCTCGATAAAAGAAGGGAGGATAAACCTCATTGTTGCGAAATAGTGTGAGCACTTCCGAATTTTCGCCATCAGACACCTCTACTCTGGCCGTAGCCAAGACCAGCTCCTGTAGGCTAGCCGAATCTACCGGCTCATAAAACCCTGAGCTATACGTCAGATATACCACCGGATACTGCCCCTGCTCTATGAACCCATCGATGACCACCTTGCGCTCATTGAAGTCAGCCTCATCTAGGCCATTGCATGCGGCTATCAGCACCAAAAGGGGTATCAAGATGGTCTTAAAATTCCAATTCATAACTCACAGATGGCATAATGGGAAATAGGGAAACCTCCTCCAGGTTGATATCTAAAGAATAATTCTCGACACTACCCTGTACATCGAAGTACATAAAATAGGGATTTCTACGGTTATAGAGGTTATAAACGGAAAACACCCAGGTAGCATTGGGGTGACGCCTGGGCACCAGAGATGCTGACACATCCATGCGGTGGTAAAGTGGCATACGCAGAGCGTTTCTTGAAGAATACTCGCTAATGACTCGCTCCCCGATGAGATATTTGGCTGTGGGGAGGGTAAGTGCCGTGCCACTTGCCAGCTTTAGCATGGCACCAAAGGTCCACTGGTCCTTCTTCCAACTTGCTACTACATTAAGATCGTGCGTACGGTCATACTTGGCGGGGAAAAAATCTCCTCCATTGATTTCATCAAACTGCCTACGCGTACGGCTTAGGGTATAGTTGAGCTGACCGGTTACTACTCCCAGTTCTTTTTTGATAGTTGCTTCCAGCCCTACCGAATAGCCTTTTCCAAAGATGAGGTCATCATCCAGGTTTGGACTGTCCGAATAGCCCGCTATAGCTCCATCCCGCCACTCTACCTGGTTGCTCATCTGTTTACCAAAAGCACCAATAGACCAGCTGACAGGCCACTCTACTGCTACCCTGTGATAGGCAATTGACAGCTGATGGGCCACTTGAGGCTTTACCCGACTGGTAGACGGCACCCATAAGTCCGTAGGCAAGGAAACCGAACTAAGCGGCGACAGGTGTATGTATTGGAAAGTACGATCAAAGCTGGCCTTGACTGAACTCCTGGGATCCAATAAATAGCTCAGTCTTATTCTGGGCTCCAGGCCTACATAGGTCTGCACCACCTCTCCGCGTCTATAACGAAGCGTATCTACCTGATCACTCGCTTCTATGGCATTGACTCGCTCAAAAGGACCAAACTGTGAAAATCCGCTCATGCGTAGCCCTATCCCTAGTCGCCACTGCACATCCAGCGCTAAGTCATCCTGAACAGACACAGACCATTCAGCTGTATGCATCATTTCAGAATGTTCCAAATCTACCGCTACCTTTCCGGTATTAACTTTTACTTCACTTGGACGAAATCCTCTGTAAGTACTCTCCATCCCAAAAGTGAGGGAATGGTTATTGATATCCACATGATACAGAAGCCCACTGCGGACGTTTTGAATGTAGCTACTCATCGCCAATTCGAAGCTTACGATTTCCGCCACAAACTCTTGATCAAAAGTACCGCCATTGGCATAAAACTCCAGATCCTGATTTGCATGAATGAGCCACTTCCATACCATGCCTATGCTTCTGGTTTTCCAGTACATATCGTTTCTAAACGTGCGGCTGCTTCGGTAGTCATAAGCATCCTGACCTACAAAGCCGGTAATAGACAGAAGATGCTTTTCCCCTATTTGCTGGGCGTATTTAAGGATAAGGTCTGAAAACCGATAATCTGTACTTCGCCTTACTCCGCTGTTTTCTTTAAAAGCATTTTGAGTAATCAAATCTAAATATGACCTGCGTGCAGACACCATAAACGCTGACTGCTCAGACAGAGGAACTCCTAACGTCACATTAGCTGATAGCAGCCCTACACCTACCTGGCCTTCTACCCTTTCGTACGAAGGGGTGCTGGTTTGTAAATCCAACCTTGACGAAAGCCGCCCTCCTATGTGTGCCGGATAACCAGCTTTGGTGAAGGTGGCACGTTCAATAGCATTGGCATTAAACATGGAAAAGAAACCAAACAAGTGGCTGGCATTGTAAAACTCCATGTGATCAAGTCTGATGGCATTTTGATCAATACCTCCTCCTCTAACAAAATAGCCATTGTTTCCATCAGTGCCTGTAGAAACTCCCGCCTGCGTTTGGATAAATTTGATCGGGTCACGCTCTCCCAAAAGGTAGGGCAAGTGCTTTACCGATTCTAGTCGAAAACTCAAGTCGGTACTCGCCTGGGCCAATTGCGCCGCAGCGCTACTGGCATTGATCACCACAGATTCCATTTCAGAAGCCTCAGCTCGCAAAGTCACCAAATAGCTTCCTGCAGATGATAGTGTATCGATCTGGTCCCGATAGCCTACATGTTCTGTTAAAAGGAAAACTGGAAATTTCGTTGGACTGAAAGAGATTTTCCCGGTTTCAGATGCAATTATAAAAAGGCCTTCCGAAGTACTTACCGTAGCAGATGGTAGTGGATCACGGCCTGTATCCTGCACCTGAAGGTGTACTTTTTCCTGACAGAATGATTGACTGCCAATGAACAACGATGTAACAAGTAAAATCGCCCGGAACATGATATAGCGAAGTTATTTGTTTCCGGGCGAATGCAAACTACCCCTTTCAGGGTAAATCCCAGGTGTGACTATTTCACATAGGCATCATAGGCCACTATGGTCCCATCCGCTCGATGCTTCAGCTCCGCCATTTTGATGCTACGCAAAAAAGTACGCCCGCCAGACAAGCTGCTATCATGATAAAACAGGTACCATTTCCCCTGAAACTTAACAATCGAGTGGTGATTGGTCCATCCTATAACGGGTTTCAGCACGACTCCACGGTAGGTAAATGGGCCATAAGGGTTGTCACCCGTCGCATAGACTATTTTGTGGGTATCACCAGTAGAATAGGATAGATAGTAGACACCTTCATGCTGATGCACCCAGGCAGCCTCAAAAAATCTGCGATGATTGTCGCCTTCCTTGAGGAGATCACCGTTTTCATCCAGAATCAACACATCCCTGGGTTCTTCTGCTAATCCTCGCATGTCTTCGCTCAGCCGCGCTACCTTGGGCAGCAACGCATCTTCAGTAGGTTTGGGCAGCTGACCATTGGCGTCATACTGCCCCGATTGCCAGTTTTGCAGCTGACCACCCCAAATACCTCCAAAATACAAGTAGTAAGCTCCATCATCATCTGCATAAACTGCCGGGTCTATACTAAAACTACCTGCTATTGGCTCTGATTCTGGAGTAAAAGGCCCCTCTGGTCTATCCCCCACAGCTACACCAATTCGAAAAACATCTTGTTTGTCTTTTGCCGGAAAGTACAAAAAGTATTTCCCGTCTTTTTCCGCCGCGTCCGGAGCCCACATCTGACGCGCAGCCCAGGGCACATCTTTTACATCTAAAGCCACTCCATGGTCTTTCACTTCGGCACCGGGCTCTTTCATAGAAAAAACATGATAGTCTTTCATATCAAAATGACTCCCCAGGTCATCTTCAGGTATCCCCGACTCTATATCATGTGATGGATAGATGTATAGTTTATCCTCAAAAACATGAGCAGAAGGGTCTGCTGTGTAAAGATGTGTGACCAACGGATCCGTTTTCCCTACGGGCAAGGCACCCTCCTTTTTTTCAGTTTGCCCCTCCTTGCTGGCAGGCTGACAGCCTGACAAAATGATTAGGGTCAAAACAAAGAAATTCAATGCGTTAAATCGATTCATATGTACGTTAAGATTATTACTTCAATCCTAAACCTAAAGATTTATCAATCGATTACTCTGCCGCTAGCGTCCTGTTCTCAACATTCTAAACTTTTCAGTCCATGATCCGAACGATTTGATAACCACCACACATTACTGCTTAGGAAGTTCCCCGGCCAAAACACCTTTAAAATTATTTAGTTAGGGTTATCAACTGACCTATAGAAATTCTCAAACATTTCGCGAACTTCGCATCGCACAAACGTGCTATTGAGGTATGACAAAAGATCGAAAAGTAAACATCGGTATCGTACAGACATCCTGTGGTGATGATCTGGACCAAAACATGCAAAAAGCAATCGCTGGCGTGGAAGAAGCCGCCAGTCAGGGTGCACAGATTGTGTGTTTGCAGGAGCTCTTTCGCAGCAAGTATTTCTGCGATGTGGAGGACTATGATAATTTCCAGTTGGCAGAGGCCATTCCGGGCCCCAGTACGGAGGTATTTTCGGCTGTAGCCAAAAAACATGACGTGGTAATCGTAGCCTCACTTTTTGAAAAGCGTGCAGAAGGGCTCTATCACAACACTGCAGCAGTGATAGATGCAGATGGCACTTATCTGGGCAAGTACCGAAAGATGCACATCCCCGATGACCCGGGCTATTTCGAAAAATTTTATTTTACACCAGGAGACCTGGGGTTTAAGACCTTTCAAACCAAATATGCGAAAATAGGCGTGTTAGTATGCTGGGACCAATGGTACCCGGAGGCAGCACGAATCACTGCACTAAAAGGTGCGGAAATGCTCTTTTACCCAACAGCTATAGGCTGGCACAAAAGCCAGGATGAGCAAACGAACCAGGAACAACACAACGCCTGGCAAACGATCCAACAGTCTCACGCTGTGGCCAATGGCATACCTGTGATTGGAGTGAATCGTACGGGCGTAGAAGGCGACATGCAGTTTTGGGGCGGCTCCTACGTTACCAATGCCTTTGGATGGCTCGATTATAAAGCTCCACACCTCGAAGAAGTGGTAAAAGTTGTGCCTGTGGACCTGTCTAAGTCTGACAGCTATCGCATACATTGGCCGTTCTTGCGCGACAGACGCATAGACGCCTATAGCCCTATAGAAAAACGCTACCTCGACGAAGAATGAGTACTCCTAAAGCTGATGGACTCAGGTTTCCTGCAGAGTGGCACCCACACCGCGCTACCTGGCTGAGCTGGCCACACAACACGAACTCATGGCCCGGCAAGATCGAAAGTATCTACAAGCCGTATTGTGAGTTTATCAGAGAGGTAGCCAAAGGGGAAGAGGTCTGTATCAATTTGGCCAATGCCACGATGGAAAAGCAGGCGCGCAATTACCTGACGGAAGTCGGCGCAGACTTAAGCAAAATCAAGTTTTATCAACACCCCACCAATGATGCCTGGTGCCGAGACCATGGACCTGCCTTCGTCATAGGTGAAGGAAAGAAGGCTATCGTCAACTGGGGCTACAACGCATGGGGCGAAAAATATCCACCTTATGATTTGGACAACAAAATACCGGAGCTAGTTGGGGGTGCCCTAAGCCTGCCGGTATACCAACCGGGAATAGTGATGGAAGGCGGATCTGTGGATTTTAATGATGAAGGCATCATCCTCACCACTACCGCCTGCCTGCTCAACCCCAACAGAAACCCACAGCTCAATCAAGCACAGATAGAATCCTACCTGAAGGACTATTATGGAGCTAAAGAGATCTGGTGGATAGGTGATGGTATCGTAGGAGATGATACCGACGGACACGTGGATGACATCACGCGATTTGTATCCAATGATACCGTAGTGACTGTAGTGGAGCCCAATGAAGCCGATGAAAATCATGCCCCTCTGGCCGAAAACCTGGAACTACTCAAAGGCTTTCAACTAGCTGATGGTACACCCCTGAAGGTAGTGGAACTACCGATGCCTGCGCCGGTGGTATATGAAGGCCAGCGCCTCCCAGCCTCGTATGCAAACTTTTACATCGCGAATGAATGTGTGGTAATGCCGACTTACAGAGACAAAAAGCACGACGGTGAAGCCCTGGAAATACTCCAGTCTTGCTTTACCGACCGAGTGGTGATTGGCATAGACTCTACTGATATCGTATGGGGGCTTGGAAGCTTCCATTGCTTGAGCCAACAGGAGCCAAAGCACTAAACAAACATTCGAGCCAGCTGCTTAATAAAAACCAGAGTATGGAGCGGATGCCTCATGGAATTGCCGGCCCGAATGTAATTTTTTTATGAGAAGGCTAACCCTCCATTGATGTCTACATTGTTGCCTGTCATAAACGAAGCTTCATCACTGGCCAAATACGCTACCAGGTCCGCCACTTCTTCCGCACGGCCTTCTCTTCTCAAAGGCGTAGAATTGGCTACATTTTCACGTACCTGATCTTTGGTAAACGTATCGTGAAAAGTGGTAGCAATCATTCCCGGACAAACAGCATTGATGCGTATTCCCTGTGGGCCAAACTCTTTGGCCCAGTTGCGAGTCAATGTCATCACAGCCGCTTTAGACGAGGCATAAATGGCAGATCCAGGACCACCACCGTCTCTTCCTGCCTGTGAAGCCAGGTTTACGATAGCTCCTCCTTTTCCCATCAAAGCTTTGAAGGCTTGCGTGACAAATACAGTACCCTTGAAATTTACGTCCATCACGAGGTTGTAAAAATCCTCATCCAACTCTTCCACCGTCTTTCGCGCAAACAACCCGCCGGCATTGTTGACCAATATGTCTACATGATCACCAAAAGCCTCTTTCGTTTTAGCTACTAAATTATCAATGTCTGACTGGCTCGACACATCAGCCTTAACTGCGATGCCTTCTCCTCCCACGGCTTTGATAGCCGCCAATGTGTCTTCACTGTCTTTTTCACTGTTGTGATAGTTTACCACCACTTTAGCTCCTTCTTTCGCCAGTTTTACACAGATCGCTTTTCCAATATCGCGTGCTCCACCGGTTACTACCGCCACTTTTCCTTTAAACTTCATCTTACTAAATGATTTGATTATTGAAATACTGTATGCTGAGTTCTGCTCCTCCAGTCACTAGATGCCCAGTGCCTGGCCACCACCTACCTGAATGGTCTCCGCAGTGATGAAAGAAGCATCCTTGCTAGCCAAAAACGACACTACAGACGCCACTTCCTCTGGTTCACCCAACCTTCCCAACATAATATTGTTTTTCCAGGAAGCAAACACTTCTGGCTTGGTTTTCTTGATCTGAGCGTGAAATGGCGTGTCAATCGTACCCGGAGACACGGCATTTACGCGAATTCCGTATTCGGCAAGATCTTTGGCCAGCGCTCGGGTAATAGCGTGCACACCAGCCTTAGATGTACCATAAACACCCGCTCCAGGTCCGCCAGCATTCCATCCGGCATTGGACGTGTAGTTGATGATGCTAGCATTCTCACCTTTCTTGAGATATGGTATCGCTGCTCTGGATGTAAAGAAAACAGAGTCCAGGTTGAGTGCCATCACAAAACGATAAAACTCGGTAGTCATCTCTTCAAAACGTGATCTCCCGCCAAGTCCTCCAGCATTATTGACCAGCACATCGATACGGCCATATTTTTCTCCTATGGCTTTGATGTTGGCCGTCACTTCTTCTTCTTTGGTTACATCGAATCCATAGTATTCTGCTTCTATGCCTTCCTTAGTAAGTTCATCTACACGCTGTGCTCCAGCGTCATCTTCTATGCCATTGAGCATTACCGCATAGCCTTTTTTTCCAAGGCTTTTGGCTACTTCAAATCCAATTCCACCGGTTGCTCCGGTGACTATTGCTATCTTTTTTTGTTCGTTTCCCATGATAATATTTTTGAGTTGAATAATTAATAACTAAATCAGCCTACAGGCTTTATTTCTTTAGCAAAAAAGTTGATGGAGAGGTATCCCAAAGGAACAAATACCGCAATCATCACGAATATTGGTGTATATGAATAGTTGTCTGTGATAAAAGGAACCAGGAAGTTCATAATGATCACAGAAAAGATACCTACCGTTCCTCCCAGTCCTGCCAATGACCCAACGGACTTGCCACTAAACAAATCACTAGGTATGGTTTGGATATTGGAGATTACAAACTGGAAGCCAAACAAGACACCCGCCACGATGACCACAAATTTGATTGGCGTATTTCCAAGTAAGATCGTCGCAATCATTCCAAGAAACATGATCACACAGCCTACCAAAATGGTCTTTTTACGTGCTTGATCCACTGAAGCACCATTGGTCATCAGGCGTCCGGAAAAATACCCTCCAGACAAGCTTCCAAGCGCTGCACCTACATAGGGCACCCAGGCCATGAGACCAATTTCTTTTACATTGAAGCCATAGACATCTGCCAGGTAGATAGGCATCCAGCCTACAAACAGCCACCAGATGGGCTCTACAAAAAAGCGCGACACCAGTACCGCCCAGGATTCACGGTGAGACAGAATCTGTCCCATGCTCAGTCCGGGTTTTTGATCGTCTTCATCTTTTTGCTCTATACCTGCCAGTATATATGCGCGTTCTTCATCTGTAATCCACTTGTGTTTGGCAGGCAGTGCTTTATTGAATATCAACCACGGAATCACCCAAACCAGCCCCAACAAGCCCAGCAACAAGAAGGTCATTTTCCAGCCAATGGCCACCCACACGATCGCAATAAGTGGAGGAGCTACGATAGATCCCATCGCCGCGCCGGAGTTGAATATTCCCTGAGCAAAGGCTCGTTCATTTACAGGAAACCATTCTGCATTACTCTTGACAGCTCCAGGCCAGTTGCCTGCTTCGCCAAG
This sequence comes from Marinoscillum furvescens DSM 4134, assembly GCF_003386095.1. Classification (GTDB taxonomy): domain Bacteria; phylum Bacteroidota; class Bacteroidia; order Cytophagales; family Cyclobacteriaceae; genus Marinoscillum; species Marinoscillum furvescens. The sequence continues at coordinate 65,651 of NZ_QREG01000014.1, forward strand.
TCCTAGCAAAACGCGAAATACGCTAAACGAAAGCACTCCACGTGCCAGGGCATGTAGCGCTGTAGCCAGTCCCCATACGGTGATGGAAACCACAAAGCCGGCTTTCGTCCCGATCTTGTCAAACATCTTACCCGATACCGATTGGCCTACGGCATACGCCACCAAAAAAACATTCAGGATAAGCGCATAGTCATTTTTGGTCATGCCCAGATCTTTAGAAATATCTGGCCACATGATCGAAAGTGCCGATCGATCTATATAGTTGATGATGGTGGCCAGGCATACAAGCCCTATAATCCACCATCTAAGTCCTTTGATTTTCATACCTAAGGTATTTATGGTTTGTTAATCTTTGTCTCCGAAATACGATGGGCCGTCACCAGACAGGAAGTCCTCACGCACCGGACTGAAGGTATCGATCAGCATCCCTTCTTCCAGGCAAACCGCACTGTGTAGCAGGTTAGGCTCTATATAGACGCCATCTCCCCCTTTTACCACTTGCTTCACTCCATCTATTTCAAATTCAAATTCTCCAGAAACAACAAAAGTGGCCTGTGTATGAAAATGGCTATGAGGAGACCCCAATGCACCTTTTTCAAACTTCACCAGTACCATCATGATCTGATTGTCATAGCCTAGCATCTTTCTGGATACTCCACCACCCAGATCTTGCCATTCTTTACCTTCTGTCAAAATGTATTTTTCGCTTTGTCTTTCCATGTTATTCGTTATCTGTTTTATAAAAATTGTAAATACCCGTCCACTCCAGGTTTTTATTTTCTATCTGTAGTTGATGTCTGCTGCTTTCGTCATCATCTGTGAGCGAAAAGGCAAACACGTATCGATTCCCATTTTTTAGCTCGAACTGTACGGCTACATAGTCTGCGGACTCATGCAAAACCCTAAAATCAGCTATAGCAGTAAATAAGTTTAAAGGACGCTCAGTAGTGTAGTCGTAGCTTCCGTGCAGCTCATAGAGGCTAGCAAAAAGCGTATTGCCGCTTGTTCTACGGTGAATCAACCCCGGATCTCTTCTGAGATTGAAATTAGGGTCATAGGCTCCTATCCTGGTGAGCAAAAGCTCATCTCCCTCTCGTACTGCGGAGTGCATCGTGAAGAAGTTTCGTTTGTTAAACCATGTAAACCGAAATACTTTCCCTTTGGCAATAGCCTGTGCCTCTTGCCATAAGTGCTGGTATCCATCGTGTGCCCCCATAGGGGTCAGCGTATCGTTGGTCTCAAAATCCTGATTAGATGACATAAACTCTCCCAGGTAGTACAGCGGCAAGTCATATCTCGTGCCCTCAGGGGCCTGAACGGCAAACAGGTCGATTACCAAAGGATTTTCGAGCTCCGGCACACGAACTACTGCCATGGTTCGGTGCATCGCTACATCCTTGTAGGCATTAGTTTCTTTGGCACTGACGATTTGCACATCGTCGCCCGGCAAGAAATAGTAGGGTGTTCCGGCCACCTGATCAGCAGCCTTTACCTTCCCATCAAAATGCGAGTCTTTATCTACTACCAGCGTGTTATGCGCCAGCGTTTGCTTGGCCCAGCTGTGATTTTCTTTGAGGTAGCCACCGCCATCTTTATGCTCTATATTGACCCAGCGGGCAGCTCCATAGTCCTGAATCACCTCTCCGTGTGCGTCGTACAGCAAAAAGCCCAGCCTGTCGAAATGACCATGCCCCATGCCATGCTTGGCGTATTTCATCAGCAGCGTTAGGTTGTCTGCCCTGATGATGCCAATAGCCCCCTCATCACCTGCTGCACCATCAGTAAGCTCGATGCTCTTGAAAGTGTAAGGCTGAGTTTTACCTTCGGTTATTCCTTTGGCTGCAGCCATGCCTGCATCATTCAAGGGCACTCTTCCTTGCTTTTCGATGATGGATAGCAGCTCTGGGTCATTGCCACCGTAGTGGTAAGCCATGCTCACGCCAAATACCAACTCTCGCGAAAGCAATGACATGCCCTTCTGTGCATCGTTGATTGGAAAAAACTCCCCTTGCGCATTGGTTTGATTGACTAAAGCATATACAGCTTTGATCAGCAAGCCATTCCGGTAATTTAAGATGCCCAGCTCTGGCTTGTTATTGGCTAGTGCCTGAGCGAAAATCAAAAACGGGTACATGGCATATCGCTGGTAGTAGGGCCCTTCAGTGTAGTAGCCATCCGGCGAAAAAGCTTCGTCTACCTGTGCGAGGAATCCCATTTTTTGGTCCTTATCCAGTATTTGACCTCCGTCATTGTCTTGAGCAGGACCGGTGACAGATGCTTCCCGTGCGCCATAAAGCGCTCGCTGTACCAACTCCTCATCATCCATCACCAGCCCGATCATGCCCACAGCAGCATTACCCCAGGTGCTGTGGTTATGTATGCGATTGAAAAACTGTGGTGTCTCTACAGACAAAAAGTCCGCGTAGGGTCGAAACAATTCTTTATTGAGCGCTTTTCGCTCTTTAGCCGGCAGCCAGTCGTAGATACAATCATAAGCCTGACTGACATATACCAACCAGTTGGCGTCATTGAGGCATTGCCAGAAAAACTTCCCACGTGCATAGGATCGCTCCGCCGGATGTCTGTCCAGTTGAGGGTAGAGCTCTTTGTAAGCCATGAGTACATCTCTTACATACTGCGCATATTTTTCTTCACCTGTGATCTGAAACAGCACTCCCGCCTTTTGTAGGTTGAAAAAATTGGCTTTGTGCTGCTGGTGTGTATAGCCACCGGCCAAATCCACAGGTACGGGTACGTCGATAGGTCTGGCTATTTCGGCATCTATTTGTGCCCTCACTTTCTCTAGTGAAGCGTCAAACAATGGTGCTTTTCCCAGCTGATTTCGGATTTCGTTCAGCCCTTTTTCGGTAAGGATCAACGACGGTTGACCACTTACCAAAAGAGCCGAAATCCCACACAAGAAAACTACTATGAATCTTAAAGTCATCGCACCTCTATATTTTGTTGTGAATACGCCGTACTGTTGCTTTCATGCTTTGGCGTATTGATGTATGTCAAGTCTTCGAGTTGGGTCACAGGCTCACCATTAGTCAGGTGTAGCTTTAGCGGAGCACTGTTTCTCCAGGTATTGTTTTGCACCTTCAGGTTTTGTACTCCATGAAAGTATAGTGACCCTCCTATCTTATTTCTTTTACCGTTTCCTACTTCATCAAATTCATTATTTGCTACGATAGCAATAGGTCCAAAGGTGCTCTCATCAGTGCCTCCGCGGTAGATATTGGCTACAGCTCCCTGCACCTGCTCAAACGAATTGTTATGCAGTAGCACATACTCTACGTTGTACATGCCCAGGTCTTCCACTTCACGAGCCATGGTAGCTACAGACCCTGTGATATTCTTGAAGGTAGAGTTTTCTATAAGCAGCGTATCGGCCATCGTACTCCTATAGATTCTGAAAAAATCAAACGAATGATTGATATCCAGATCTACAATCTCACAGTTCCGGACAAACAGCTTATAGTTGCGGTTCATGGAGTACTTGCTGGTACTCACCACCGTATTTCCAGCCATGTCTGGTGACTCTGCGCCAGACATACGTACATTTTCGAGCTCAAGCCCACCCTCATTATGAATTTTGAAGAAGGTATTTTTTCTGGAAAATATGGTAGCCTTTGCTCCATCAGGGGTCTTAATGGTCACAAGGTGTGGTACCACAAAATCCTTAGTCAGGAGGTATCTGGCTCCATTTTCTAATAGCAGCACGTCTCCAGAAGAAGAATTGCTCAATGCCTCCAACAGGGTATTAGTCCCTGCCTGCACCAATATACTTTTACCTGTACGAAAGGTAGGTTCAGAAATATCATGCTGATAGTATGATGCGCCTACATCAGTCTTGGTTACTGGTAGTTTTGGCTCCCCAAAACCAATCTGACTGAGGTAACGATCAGCGGGGGCTTTGAGACCATTTTCATTGACTTGCACTTCATAGGAGACCTTTTCAAAACCCGTTTGAAGTGGTGGCTCCGCTTCTTTATTGATCAGATTGTCAGCAAATTCAATTCCCGTGATATCATCGTAGATGGTAAATGGCTTAGGGTTTGTCTGGCTTAAGAAAATATTATTAATCATGGTGGTGCCTACCGGAACAGCACTTCGCTCCTCATCACTTCCAGCACACAGCTGCACATGGTCACAGTCTACCAGTACATTGCCACTGATTTCAGAATCTACTACCTGATTATAGCGATTGATAGGTGAGTTGGGAACGCCGTTCATCACCACCAGCGCTCCTCGAAACCGGTAGCCTGTGAGTCCGCTCATGTAGTTGTTTTTCACCGTTTGGTATTCATTGATCACTCGAATTCCTCCGGTGTTGGGCTTGCGATTTCCCAAAAAGTAGTTATTTTCTACCAGGGTGTATTTGCCATGCCGCATGGTCAGCGTACCTCTGCATTGGTCAAAGACATTGCTTTTAAAGCTGTTATTCCCTGATTTATTCGAGATAATTTCATGCTCGCCATCGCATCTGTCGAAATAGTTGTTTCTAACAATGGTTTTGCTGTCAGTGAGGGAATAGTGACTGGTGCCTATTCGTAATGTTTCTCCTCCATTGGCGCCGAGGTTTTGTCTCGGGCCAAAATAATTGTATTCGATTACATGGTTGTTTTCGCGGCTTTCTTCGGTATTTAGGCGCACGGCCATGGTCACACCCAGGTTCCTTTTACCGATCAGGCTGTTGTGGTCAAATCGGTTGTTCTTGCCATACATGGTCACCCAGATGTCCGACTCAAATCGCTCTGGATTGCTGAAGTTGTCAATAACACAATTGGTAACACGGGAATGGTAGGCCAGCTCATCATCAGCCGTACGAAAAGCGATCACAAAGCTGGTAGGCGAATAGCCATTTTTGAATACCAATCCAGAAACTTCAAGGTGCTCTCCAGAGAGTGACAGGTTGGATTGGCCTTCTATAGTTACCTGACCGGGTGTTTGTGCTGTCAGAGTAATTTTCTCCTCAGCCGTACCCGAAGCGCGAAACCGAATCTCTATATCCTTCCAAGCTCCATCAGCCATGGTAATGACATCTCCGGGTTTGGCTATGGCTATGGCCCGGTGCAGCTCCTCTTTATTGGTCACCACTCCATCTTTGGTACTGCTGCATGAAAAAGTAAGCAGCGCTAAGCAAAAAGAAAGGGCTATATATAATAGGCTTGGTCGTTTCATAAATGTTTTTTCAAAAGAGGACCACCTGAGAGGCAGCCCCCTTTAAAGTATGAGAAGATTCCTAACGTTATCTTTAATGCGAAACTTCTAATTCATAATATTTCACCTTGGCAAAGGCACCTTCATCTCTCGTAACCAGATAGTTACCTGCTTTAAAATAGTTTTCAAACACTCCCCATTTCTCCATATGGATGTCCTCATAAACGAGTGTTTCATCATCGTTGAGGGTTACTGTCATCTTACCTTTAGTGACATTCACCTCTAACGTGAATTTTTCGTGACCTACTTCTTCTTTAAAGTACACACCCTCGTCATCTCCCCAGGCACTGGTGTGTAGCATTTCTTCGTAGGTGGCGTCCAGGTCTTTTAGTACTTTCGTCTTTACGCGTACCTTGCCGAACGCCCAGTATATTTTTAGTATTGGAGGTGCGTTGTTGTCATCCTCCCCGATCAAATCACGCTGTTCGTTGGTAAGCCTTCCGTGAATTTGCATGATAATGGTGCGGTGGAATTTACCGTCTCCATCTTTGGAAATTTCTGGCACTGAAAGTGTGCCACGCATCTTTCCACCCTGTTCAAAGGTCCAGTTGTCATGATTACTGCCTGGTGTCATCTGCTCCCTGAGCTCAGTACGTGAATACGATGAATTAGCAGTGGATGCCGCAGGGTAAGTGTAAAATACAATAGATCCATCAGTGGAGTCATTGTACATAAAAGGTTTTAACGTTTCATTGGTAGCATAGTCCAGGATTTCTGGAGGTTGTACCTCAAGAGGTTTTCCATCTTCTCTTGGTATAGGTAGTGTTACCTTCCAGTGACTCAGATCTATAGTGGGTGTTTCACCATCATCCGTAGTATCGTTTGTGTCAGTGTCTTCGACCTCATCTTCATCAGGTCTCGAAACGTTAAAATCTGAAGCTGACACTTCATCTGTACTACATCCTGCTAAAAGCCCGGCAAGGATGAAAGCGAAGGTAAAGTTACCCAGGACAAAGCCTGGGTAACTGAATAATTTATTTATAATGGTATTAGTCATTATTAATTACCTAATGTTATAGATATATCATCCACTCTGGATTCCACATCTGTATTGGTGATATAAATCACAATTTTGGTACTACTTCCGGAATTGAAGGCCAGGGTTTCGGCGATGTACGTATTCGCGTCAGTCTGATCATTTACCGTTTCTGAGGCGATGGTAGCACCTGCCACTTCTGCCTTACTGGTAATCGGACCATTCAGTACAGCTACCGTAAGCGAACCTGTAGGGCTCGTTTTCATGGTGTAGTTGTAGTTCAACACGTAATCGGTATTGGCTTCAACCTCAATCTCCTGGTATGCTGCTCTGGAATTGTCAGAAGGCAACTTAGCCGCCTGGCTTCCTGTCAGTACAGGGCTACTTGTGATCTGAATCACACCACCGAGATCAGATCCGCTAGGCGTTCTCCAGGAGTCACGTCCATCACCAGTACCATCAGGCAATGAATTGTCCTCAAAGCTCGCTTCTAGAACCTCAGGCAACTTCGTCTGCATGATTGACAAGTCGTCCACTCTGGCTTCCACATCGGTATTGGTGATGTAGATCACAATCGTAGTACTACTGCCAGAATTGAATCCAAGTGACTCGGATATATACGCGCTGGCATCAGACTGATCATTTACCGTTTTTGAGGCGATCGTAGCTCCTGCTACTTCAGCCTTGCTTGTCACCGGACCGTTCAATACACTTACCGTGAGGGAACCTGTAGGGCTTGTCTTCATGGTATAGTTGAAATTGAGCGTATAATTGGTATTGGCTTCTACGGTAACCTCCTGATAAGCTGCTCTAGAGTTGTCAGAAGGGAATTTTGCTGCCTGGCTACCACTCAATACAGGACTACTGGTAATCTGAATAACCCCACCAAGATCTGAACCACTTGGTACTCTCCAGGAATCTCGTCCGTCGCCCGTACCATCCGGCAGAGAATTATCCTCAAACCCTGCTTCCAGAATCACCGGCACAAACACTTTAGAAATCGTCACGGTGGCTGTTTTCACATCCGTATTACCTGTCACGCTCGTAGCGGTCAATTTCACTTCGTATGAGCCATCGGACATGTAGGTATGCGAAGGACTATCTCCAGTAAACTGAAAGCCATCACCAAATTCCCATAGAAGTGATTCGGCACCCACCGAAGCATCTGTGAAATTGATAGTTTGGTAATCATCAGCTGAAGCCTCAAAGGTAAAGTCTGCTGTAACCGGAGCCTGTATGTCAATAGACGTACTGAACGATGAATTGAGGCCATTGCTAGCTGTTGCTTTTAGCGACACCTCATACACGTTGTGCGTCTCATATATGTGTGTAGGGTTTTCTTCAGTAGAAGTGTTACCATCACCAAAATCCCATAGGTAAGTGTCCGCACCTTTCGTGTTGTTCACAAAAGTGTACTCCAGGTAATTTTCACTGCTCTGCTCTGCACTGAACGATACTGAAGGAGGTATAGCACCACCAGCACCAATGTTGATGGCAAAGTCATCAAGACGTGCTTCTACGGACCCTTTGTTGTAGAATAAAATAGCTACTACAGTACTCTCTCCTGTTTCGAAACTAAAGCTCGCAGGCAGGTACTCTTGTGGATCGTCCTGGTTGTTTACCGTAATAGATCCCAATACGTAATCTTGTGAAGACTCAATGGTCTCTCCATTATCGGCGAAGGTATCACCATCTGGTTCGATTTCATTGTCTTTGGCATAGCGCGATACATCCAGTACATCTACAGTAAGGAATCCAGCAGGAGCTGCTACAAGCGTGTAGATGAAACTCAAATCATACTGTGTATCCGGGCCAACCACAATTTCCTGATAGCCTACCCGTTGGTCGTTAGGGTCACCGGTAAGCTTACCTGCCTGACTTCCAGACACTACTGGGCTAGACGAAATTTGGATAACTGTTTCAAAAGAAGTTCTCCAGGAATCTCTACCATCACCTGTGCCATCTCCGAGCATGCCGTCTTCAAAGCCGGCCTCCATGATCACAGGCTGATAAGGTCCCTCCTCTACCACGATATCTTCCGAATACGTAGTAGAAACACCCAATCCATCTGTGGCAGTTAAGGAAACGGTATAAGTTCCAAGTTCACTGTAGGTATACACCGGATCCTGAGCGTTTTTCACACTATCAGGAGCAGTCTTTCCCTCCTCACCAAAATCCCAGGTAAAGGAAATCGCTTCAGTAGAAAGGTTAGTAAACTGTACTTTTAGCGCATTGTCAGCATCTGAAGCATATGAAAATGCCGCCACGGGAGGCTCCGTATCTGCTATCGACCCAGCCTTTGGCAAATCCAGGTCATCGCAGCTATTTACAAGACCAACAACCATCAGCCCTGTTACTAGCAGCGAAATCTTCTTCAAAAATTTATTTGCTATATTTTTCATAATCATCATCAATTAAGAATTAGTATCCAGGGTTTTGGGTGAGTACTCCACGGCTCAGGTTGATCTCTCTGGAAGGGATCGGTAATAGTAATGCCCGAGCGCTGTAATCGCTATACCCCATCTCGGCTGCATGTGCGCTCAACACTGCATCTGCTACACCGAATCTCTGAAGATCAAAAAAGCGATGGTTTTCAAAAGCCAGCTCTACTCTTCGTTCGGTAAGCAAGTCATCTTTTGAAATGGTCGTCACTGCATCGGTAAACCCTGCTCTGTCTCTGATTTTCTGGAATGAACTCAGTGCGTCTGTGTTGCCAGTGGAATTACCACCAGCCATAATGGCCTCTACATGCATCAGGAGCACATCTGCATACCGCAGTACAATCCAGTCATTGCCGGCGTTTCTAGAGTTTGGACCGTAACTATCAGCTACACCAAATCCATCTGGCAGAAACTTGGCCACTTCGTTGGACGAGCCTATGGTCACATAAGAAACCGACGATCTATCACCACCATGTGCCTGGAAATCAGCAATCAAATTGTCATTTAGGATGTTAAGACCATCTTGTCTACCTGCTCTTACTGCAGAAGTAAACTCAGCAGAAAACCCCTGGCTCTCTTGTGCGTTTCCTGATTGATATTGGATCGCAAAGATGATTTCATCATTCAGCTCGTTGTAGAATACGTCTCTATAATTCGACATGAGGTCATACTCACCGCTATTGATAATCTCCTCACAAAGACGCTGAGCTTCAGAGTAATTAGGCGAAGGCTGAGAAAGGTATACTTTGGCCAACATCGCCTGAGCTGCAGCCTTTGAAGCTCTGGATTTAAACGAATTGTCCAATGCAGTTACAGCCTCTTGCAAGTCCGCTACTATTTGTTCGTAAATAGTGGCTGTAGCTACTCTGGTAAACAATTTCTCTGTATCGTCGGGCACCACCACTTCAGTAACCAATGGCACATCACCATACAATCTAATCAGGTTGAAATAGGCATAGGCTCTGAGAAACTTAGCTTCCCCAGCATATTTTGCTCTATTTGCCTCATCGGCCACATCGATATAATCAAGTATGTTGTTGGCTCTGAAAATCACCTCATACATGGATGCCCAGTAATCTTCAGATTGTACATTGTTAGGGTCTACCAAATACCTGTGGAAGTCTGCACGAGACCCCTCAAGCGTAGCACTTCGTGTATTGTCCGTTCTGTGCTCAGTCAGGAGGTATTCAAACTGTACTCCTCTGTTTACTTCAGAAGTATTGGTATTGGTGTTTTCGTTTACACCCTGAATCGCATCATAGATACCTACTACTCCCTGCTCTACATCTGCATCTGTAGCGAAGAATGACTCCACGGTAATGGCTGTATCAGGAAGTGGGTTCAAAAACTCATCATCACAGGAGAATGCAATCAATCCTGAAATGGCAAGGACTATATAATTTAATGATTTCATAGTTTCTTTTCCTTTAGAATTAAAAATTAACATTCAGACCTAAAGTGATCGTTCTGAACAACGGAGTACCAGCTCTTTGCTCTCCATACTTTCTAGGATTGTCGTCATTGTCGACAAACTCAGGGTTGAAACCATTGTACTCATCTGAAGTCTTGTAGATCAGGTTTTGACCTGAAGCATAAATTCTGAGATCTGTCAATCCTAGTCTGGAAGTCAGAGCGTTTGGCATGTTGTAGCCTACGGTTACGTTTCTCAGTGAGAAATAGCTCGCGTCTTGTACTACCTGATCTGTCAGCACCTTTTCTTTTAGGAAAGAAGTGTGAGGAATGATACCATCCTCTACCAGCTGAGCAGGGCTTGTAGTAGCTCCTTGCCACCAGGTATAGAAATACTGATCACCGATGTTTTTCACTTCATATCCATTGGCACCTTGTATCATTACAGACAGGTCAAAGTTTCCAAGCTTGAAATTGTTGGTAACACTCCAAACCAAGTCCGGATAAGGGTCTCCAAGGATCGTTTTGTCTGCATCCGTGATGATGCCGTCACCATTCAAATCCACAACGATGGCATCCTCAGGCTGTCCATTGATAGGGAACCAGGGCGAGTTGATATACTGTCTTGGCACCTCTTTGGTACGGTCTACTACATATCCGTAGAATGAAGATATAGGAGAACCTACCTGATTGATCCACTGAGAGTTACGTCCGTAAGAATCTTCTAATAGGGCACCGTCAGAATCTCCAAAAGCTGTTAGTGTATTTTCGTTGGTAGAAGCTACCACCGTAGTATTCCATGAGAAATTGCTTTTCACTATGTTGTTTGTTCGCAGCTCAAACTCAAGTCCTTCATTTTCTACCTCACCAAGGTTTACAATCCCACTGGTAAATCCTGTCACATAAGACACTGGGTTTTCCAAAAGCAGGTTGTCACTAACTCTTTGGTAATAATCTACCGAACCTGAAATTCTATCTGAAAGCACTCCAAAGTCCAACCCTACTGTGAGTTCTTCAGATGCTTCCCATTGCAGCAAAGTGTTGGCAATGTTTCTTGGCGAAACGCCAGGAACTACCGCACCATTCACTATAGCATTTGAGGAATTTAAAAGTGCCAGGTATGGCCAGGTATCCACGATATCATCCCCTACGTCAAAGTTTTCAGCCCCAGTACGTCCGTAGCTAGCTCTAAATTTCAGAGTACTTAATACATCTCCGATTGTATTGGAAATGAACGTTTCATTGTGAGCATTCCAGCCTACAGATACCGCTGGGAAATTACCCCATTTAGAGTCTACTCCAAATACCGAACTCCCATCTCTTCTAAAGGAAGCATTGAACAAGTACTTATCATTGAAAGCGTAGTTAATTCTTGCGAAGTAGCCAATTTTCTTCCGTACGATGTTGGTCTCAGTAAAGCTTCCAATCTGCGTAGCACCTTCCAGGTTTTTAAGTCTGTCGTTGGTGTATCCATTTGCTTCAACAACACTGTTTTCAGCACCTCGTCTTTGGACGGTAAGTCCAAGCATACCGCCAAAATCATGCTTATCAAGTTTCTTATTGTACATCAGCGTGTTATCAGAAATCAAGCGTGTACGAATTCTATTTTGCAAGCTATACTCTGCTCTACTGTTGCCAGCTGCATGGTGCTTGGTACCATCGTATCTGGTTCGCTTTCTATTCTCCAACGTAGCGGCAAATCTCGTTTGTGCTGTAAGGCCTGGAATGATCTCCCACTTCAGGTAGGTAGAACCAAGCAGGTTAGTTGTATACTCATAATGCTCTCTTTCTACATACTGAGCGTATGGGTTGGAATCACCAGAGGTACGCGCTCTACCTCGAGTGCCATCACCATCATAGTCCTCATTCATCAGGTGCTGCTCTCTGAAGTAATCACCTGGCTTTAGATCAGGGAAGTAGTAGTTATCATCTGGATCGTCCTGGTTTACAAATGCTAAAGACGCTTCTGTGTGATACTTGGGCAACCAGGGAGACTGACGAATTGGGTTATGCACTGAAGTAGGCAACTGTCTTCTCTTTCTATAAGAAGGCGTCATGCTCAAGCCCCATTTCAAGTCCTTTGTCAACTTGGTATTTAACTTCAAGTCAGCAGTGTACAGCTTATAATCATCTGTAAGCACTACTCCCTCATCGTGTACATAGCGCAGTGATGCACTGAAATCTGTGGTGGCGTTACCTCCACGTGCAGAAAAGGAATGACTCTGGATAGTTCCTCCATCAAAGAAAATGTCCTGCCAATCTTTGTTGTAACCTCCCAGTGCCTCCGAAAGAGCCAGTGCTTGCTGCGTACCATCGCTCAGCGCACCTTCTTCAGCTTCTTCTTTTGCCGCCCAGGCGTACAAATCTTTCTTATAAGCTTCGCTTCCAAATGCTTCCTTGAATCCGATGAATGTCTGATAGCTCATTTTGGTTTTTCCAGCCTGACCACTTTTGGTAGTGATCAAGATCACGCCGTTAGAGCCCTCACTACCATAAATGGCTGCCGATGCAGCATCTTTCAATACCTCAAAAGACTCTACGTTGTTCATGTCCATCGTGCCCAGGAAGTCGGCATCTACGATCACACCATCTACCACGATAGCCGGACCTGAATCTGCAGTAACAGACCCAAAACCACGAACCGTAATGGTAGGTGCTGCTCCAGCCGAAGCATCAGTGGCCTGAATATTTACCCCTGAAACCTGACCTACAAGCGCATCGTCCACTCTGGACACCGGCAGCTGCTCGAGTCTTTCTCCTTTTACTTTGGAAATAGACCCTGTAAGGTGAGATTTCTTTTGGGTACCATATCCGATCACGACTACTTCTTCGAGTTCGGTAAGGTCTTCTTCCATGGTAATATCGATCACAGACCTGTTATTAACTGGCACCTCTACCGTCTGAAAACCAATAAAAGAACAAATCAAAACATCATCATCCTCAGCCTGAATTCGAAAATTCCCATCAATATCTGTGACAGTCCCCTGTGTACTGCCCTGTACAATCACGGTAACTCCGGGTAATCCATCTCCTTCTTCGGAGGTAATTTGCCCGGAGACGATTTGTGCATCCTGTGCTTTTGCCAGAAATGCCAAACACCCCAGAAGTCCTGCCATAAACATAGACTTCCATTGAGAAGTTGCTAGTAATTTTTGCTTCATAATAACATCATTTTGTGAATGAAAATGACGGAAAAAGACGTACTAAGGGCGGGAAAGCATTGAGAATAGCGACAGAGATGCCTATATTTGCAACGCAGTTCAGAACGCTGGAAAATACTGCTTCAGTTTGCCGATTGAAAGTATTTTCTGCGGGCTGCCCTCAATGGATTAGCTTTTCGCTAGTCCATTTTTTTTACCTATTTACCGTTACTCCCATTCGTTTGTTGTTGTTCGGTTAGTGAAAAGTTTAAAATGTCACTTAGGTGTGTACTCATAGCGTCTGCAGCCTTGTCTGGCTCCATGCGCTCAATATGCTCCAAAATCTTATAGTGCTCATCTAAAGCAGAAACCGGCCGATTTCCACCACAGATATTGTTCTCCTTAAAGTATGTTAGGATGTCCGGTGTTACAATCAACATGAGTGATTTCAACACTGAATTCTTGCTTGCTTCGGCTATTTTCAAATGAAAAAGCAAGTCATTTTCTACCGTGTCTTTTTCAGCCTGTACTGCTTTTTCGAAATCATTGAGTGCATTACTAATGGCTACCAGGTCATCGTCCGATCTGCGCATAGCGGCATTTCGAGCTGCGTTGGTTTCTAGCAATACCCGAGTCTCAACTAATGCGTGAAAATCGTTCCCCTCCAGTTGCAATACATCTGTAATAAGTCCTTCGAGGGCGGTGATACCAAAACCTGCCACCACTGTACCACTCTGAGGAAGTGTCCGGAGAATACCATAAAACTCTAGTTTTCGAATAGCATCCCGAACGTGCGAACGGCCTACATTGAACAAATCACTGAGCATTCGCTCAGATGGTAGTTTATCACCAGGCTTTAGCTGACCGCTGGAGATCAATTCTTTGATCTGCTGAATGATCTTGTCAACCGGAGTCTCGATGACTATCTCTTTAAAGTTATGTATTAAGTCTTTTTTCATAATTTCCATTAGTCAACCATGAACTGGTCAACCAATTTAGGGTAATCCAACAAAATATCAAAATTTGAGTCATAAATTTCTAAATCTACAATTCAGCGCCAATTCACACCTTGCCATTTACCATCTAGACAAAAACACTGTTTAAAGCCCGTATAAAGCGATTCTCAACACCTCACACCTTTCCTCACACCAAAATTCACTAGTAAATTATTTTTTTCGCATTCTCATACTGCTTTTAAGGAGTCTTATTACAGTTTACACAACTTGCATACGTTTTCATTTGCAATTTTTATAACACATCATTTGGATAAGTCATTGATATCGTGTTACTTGGTAACTGGTTAACCAGTTTATGGTACTCCAGAAAATGGAATACCAAACAATTCATTCTTCGAAGAACACCTGTAATAGGAGCTTTAACGAGCGTTTTTACCAACATTTTAATTCCAAACCAATCAATAACACAACAATGAAAAAATCGAATGTAAACCAGCACATCGCAGGAGTCATCATTCTGATGACTACACTGCTGGGCTGCACGGACTCAACCGACGTACAGCCACTCACAGAACCAATGGCTAAACTAGCCGTAAATGATCCAGTCCCCATTACCAACCCCGGCTTTGAAAGCAGCTGGTCTGGGTGGAATGACACAGATCCATCTTCCATTTCAGGTGTAGCCAACTCGGGTTCTAAATCTGCAAAGATCACCGGGTCTGGCGGGCGATTTGAACAGTCAGTATCAGTCAGCTCAAACACAGACTATGAACTCACAGCATATGTAAGAGACGAGGGCACCATAGGCGTCACAGCCGGTGGCACTACTTATAGTGATGGTGGCAACTTTAGCTCCTGGACCAAGGTGACTGTAAATTTCAACTCAGGGTCGAATTCTTCTGTCACTATTTTCGGAGCTTATAATGGTGGCACTGGTCGCTTTGATGATTTTGCCATGATCGAAACAGGCTCTGGTGGAGGTGGATCCGGAGGCGGTAGTGGCAGTGGCCAACTGTCCGTGGCCTCTGTAAGTGCCAGCGCACATGATGGCAATGTACCTGAAAACACACTAGACGGAAGCCTGAGTACGCGCTGGTCCGCCAATGGAAGTGGTCAGTACATTACCTTTGATTTAGGCTCCTCTCAGGATGTAAGCAGTCTCAAGGTGGCGTGGTACAAAGGCGACCAACGATCAGCTTCGTTTAAAATCAGGCTCGGCAACACTACTTCCTCACTTTCGGATGTTTACGTAGGCAACAGCAGTGGATCTACCCTCAACCTTGAAACTTACGACTTTACTACAACGAATGCACGCTATGTGCGCATCACTGGGTTTGGCAACAGCCAAAACACCTGGAACTCGATCACAGAAGTGGAAATATATGGCACTGATGGTGGCTCTGGAGGCGGAGATGGCGGCTCAGGAGGTGGTGACGGTGGCTCCGGTGGAGGCGGCGGATCTGCCAGTGTACCATCAGATCTTATGGATAACTGTAACCAATGGAAGATCACATACCCTGATGGCACTGAAGACAAGACATTGTGCAACGAACCAAACAATGAGTACTTCTTCGTAAACGGCACTGGAGACGGCATTGTATTTAAAGCGCCCATCCGAAGCAACAATGGCACTACACCAAACTCCAGCTACGTTCGCTCAGAATTGCGTGAACGCAAACCCGATGGCAGCTCTGACGTCTACTGGACCACATCAGGAACGCACGTAGTGTATGTAAAGCAAGCGATCACTCACTTACCTATGAACAAAAACCATCTGGTAGCCACACAAATCCATGGCAACAAATCAGAGGGAATTGATGATGCTATGGTTTTGAGACTTGAAGGCAGTCATCTGTTTTTAAGTTTCAATGGTGGACAATTGAGAAGCGACCACACCATAAAAACGAACTACAGCCTGGGCACCACGCATGAGGTGATCTTCGAGGTGATCAATGGCAAGCACTACTGCTACTACAGTGAAGATGGGAACCTGAAAAATGCCTATGCTAATGGAAGTGCTTCTAGCTACCTGGTGAAAGATGGAAGCAACAACCATGTGATGGACCGGAGTTATGGTGATGCTTACTTCAAAGTGGGCAATTACACCCAAAGTAATGCCGACAGAGAAGGAAGCGATACAGACAACCCTAACAACTATGGAGAAGTGGTGGTCTATGACTTCTATGTTTCGCACAATTAACCAAAAACCTGTTTGTCAAACCTATTTCCCAACCTAATTTCCCGGGTCGCTTCATTTGGAGCGACCCTTGTTTTTTCATGACTACATAACAAGGCAGGCCATCATGATCTAGCTCCTTCTACTATCTTTGCCCCCTTATATGGAGCAGAGAACCAAACGCCGCATCGCGCTTAGCGCCTACTTTTTCCTTACGGGTGTAGGGTTTTCCACATGGACTTCCCGCATTCCCACCATCAAAGAAAACCTCCAAATCAATGAAGCAGAGCTCGGCTCTATCTTATTGGTGATGCCGATAGCCTCTATTCTGGGACTTCCTCTATCCGGAGTGCTCGTTACCAAATACGAAACGCGCTGGCCTATGCTACTCGGTTTTCTGGCCTATGCCCTTTCTCTATACACCATCGCCTATGCAGAAACTGTCACGATGTTGGTCATTTCGGTTTTTTTGGTCGCTTTTTTTATGCGTATTGTCAACATCTCCATGAACACCCAGGCAATCACGGTTCAAAAACTATTCACCAAAAAAATCAATGGATCCTTTCATGCACTATGGAGTCTGGGCGGAATTACCGGAGTAGGTATTACTACCCTACTCATTTGGCTGGATGTTTCTATGAAAGCCCACTTGTTGTTTTTCACGCTAGTCACCCTTCCTGTTGGATTTTGGGCGTTTACCCGGCTCATCCGAGGTGATCAATCTTCGTCTGGCAATAAGTTCACAATTCGAAAACCAGACCCGTACATCATGTCACTGGGGCTACTCATCTTATTTGCTGCCATTTGTGAAGGCGGCATGTTTGACTGGAGTGGAATCTACTTTAAAGAAGTGATTGGCACCGACATATTTACGTTTGGCTTTTTGCTTTTTATGATTTGCATGACCATTTCAAGGTTTATATCCGACTGGGTCATTGAGCGGCTTGGCATGAAAGGCACCTTCACTTGCTGTGCTTTATTGATAGGGCTTGGCATTGGCATTGCCGTGGGGTTTCCTTCACTCTACCCAGCAATGGCAGGCTTTGCGCTAGTAGGGTTTGGCACAGCACCCATCATCCCCATGGCACTTCTTCAGGCAGGAGAGTCAAAAAAGTACAGCACCGGAATAGCCGTATCGATTATCGCCACTTATGCTACTTCCGGCATGCTCATAGGGCCTCCCATCATCGGTTACCTTGCCCATGCCATGAACTTGCGTATGGCTTTTCTTTTTCTGCTCCTGATGGGATTGGGTATGATTCCGGTATCCCGACTCTTTTTCCGAATCAAATCAAAGACCTAATTCGCTACTTTCTTTTCAAAAATTTATTTCGAAAAGCCAGTAAGATAAGCGCCACGCCAAGAGCCGTCATTCCATAAAGAATCATTTGTTGACTGGTAGTTGGCTCGGCAGCTATATGTTGATCCTGTGCAGACCCCACCAACAATACACCTATATTTAGCAGAACGAATAAGCTATATTTTTTCATATCTCAAAGGTAATGCAGCGCCCCTACATGGAGGTAATGGTAAACTCCACCCTCCTGTTTCTTTGCCTACCTTCATCCGTTTCATTCTCGGCCACAGGGTTGGCCTCTCCGTATCCTACAGCCTTTAACCTTTGTGCTGCCACTTTTCGACTCGCTAAATAACTCACTACTGCCGCCGCTCTATTTTGTGACAACAGTTGGTTAGAAGCTTCAGACCCCACATTGTCGGTGTGCCCGCTGATCTCTATTTGCATCTGTGGGTATTTTTCGAGCAATGCTACAAGCCGATTGAGATCGGCGTGAGAAGCTTCTCGCAAGGTTGCCTTTCCAAAATCAAAGAAAATATTGTTGATTAACACCGTTTGCCCCACCTCGATTGGGGCTAAATACAGGTTACGCTCTACCTCCTGGTAGGTATCAGCTTCTGCAATGCTTAAGTTTTCACTTACCGTCACATAATTGTCTTTTGAAGCCAAAAAAGCATATGATTTACCAGAACTCAATACGATCTGATAGGAACCATCAGCAGCCAAAGAAGTAGCCCTACCCAGCTCACGGTCAGTTTCCAGGTCTGCATAGCGAATTTCGGCAGCAAGAGCCTCATTGGTCTTGGCATTAAGCACTTTGCCATACACGAGCGTTACAGCCTTAGGTTTTGCAGCTTGTGGTAGCTTTATCTTAAACAGGTCCAGGTCTCCTTCGTAATAGGATTCGGAGACAACATAAGCATAATCACCACTTGCAGGCATGGTATAGTATGCATCCCAATTTGGGGTATTGATCTGAGGACCTAGATTGAGCGGTTCGGACCAATTGAGCCAGGTATCATCCAACCTTCGGGTCATGAAAATATCATTGCTTCCAAATCCTGGGTGCCCACTAGTAGAAAAATAGAGGGTTTGGTCATCTGCTGCCAAAAACGGACTTGCTTCACTGGCCGGAGTATTGATCACATCACCGATATTTACATGCTCAGACCAGGTGCTATCCTCCTGCAAAAACGACACATAGATATCTTTAGACCCACGAGTATCCTTACGCTCTACAGTACTGAGCAGCACCTTTCGTGATGAAGACAAACAACTCTCCGTATAGTCATTGTCGTTGTAATAGTTTTCTACTGATACTTTTTTTGGTACGCTCCAGGAGTTATGCTGACGTGTAGCATAGGAAAAACCCGCCCCCGCGCTGCTACCATCTGAATGATAGGTATTTCCTACCAGTAAGGCGTTATTATCTGGCGTCACACTGATCACAAAATTATGGCTATCATTGTTTATAGGAGCGCCGATATTCTGGGCCGGCTGCCACACTCCATCTATGCGCCTCGAATACCAAACATCAGCCATTTCTCCGGAACCTATGTTTTGCGGGTGGTCTTCACGCACAAAATAAAGTGTTTTACCATCTGCTGAAATCACGGGTGTTTTTTCCACATATGGTGAGTTAATCGCATCACCCATATTTTCTTTTACCAGCTGAACGGTATCAGCCCCAGGTACCAGCCGAATATCGCGATATTCCTGGCGTACCTGCAGATAATCTACCTTGATTTTCATTTCATTGAAGAGAATAAACCCGACTTTCGGGCCGCGAATATCCAAATCAGATGCATCTATTTTATGCACTACATGGGTATTGATGGCAAACAGGATTTCATCGCCCTTTCGAGTCACATTGAGACTGTTTACTTCATTCATCCCACTCACGAAATCACTCTTTTTCCATTCCATATCCGATACATATTTCCCCGCTTTGTACCCCGCCACACGATAGTATCCATTGGAGGAGACGACAAAGAAGTTAGCCTCCTGCCCACTACTGGTCGCAAAAAGCAATCCGTACCCGTTGTTATCTACACCACTCACCTGCCTGATCTCCACCTCCAAATCATAATCATGATCATACTCCGTATATATGTCTTTATAGAAAAGCCGGCCACCGCTCTCCGTCTTTTTTGATATGTAATAATGACCTCCACTCAAATAGGAAGCATACTCCTCACGAGCCTCAATACTCCATTGGTTTCGGTTGTCGCGAAAATCGTCACGAAAGGCTACACGCTGTGCTTCTAATGTGCTTGAAAGGAAAAGTATGAGGGCAAATAATTGGATTTTCATGGCAGTGTATGTTTTGATCTCTGTAAAATTAGATTTCGCAGACAAGCAAAAACATACCGTGAAGACGGTATAATGCCCTACCGCGATTTTTTTAGCTCAACTATGTAGTTAACTACATATATTTTCTCTACTTTTATGTAGTTAACTACATAACTTATGAAAGATTTCGCATTAGAACTTGGCTGCCTTGGATTCACCATGCGCCTAAAACGCCTGGCAGATGCGCTGATCCAGGACGGAAAGCGCATGTATAAAGAACTTGGGGTAGATATAGAGCCTAACTGGTATGTAATCTTTAGGCTCTTAAAGCGAGAGGGAGAAATGTCAGTCACAGAAATTTCTGAGCGAATAGGCATGGCTCATCCATCTGTAATAGCGCTCACCAACAAAATGATGAAAGCCGGATACCTCAGCAGCAACCAATGCACAGATGACAGCAGGCGCCGATTACTCAACCTTTCTGACAAAGCCCTGGAAGCCCTACCCCAACTAGAAGAAATATGGAATGCTGGCGAACGGGGTGTCATCAATGCCCTGGAAGGCACCAACACTATGGAGATACTTTCGCTGATAGAGCAACGCTTTAGCGAAAAAGGTTTCCGGGAACGTACCATTGAAGAACTTAACAAAAACTCATGAACGCACTTTCAAAAACAGACCTGGCTGTGCAAATACTCCCATTCGAAGAGCGATATGCTTCCGATTTTGCACGACTCAATTACGAATGGCTCAACCAATACTTTGAGGTGGAGCCACATGACCGGGAAATGCTCGATGCCCCTAAAGCATATATCATAGAGCGCGGTGGCCATATCTTTTTTGCCAGATACGGAGAAGAGATTGTGGGCACTGTCGCCCTTATTGTAGAAGATGAAGCCTCTTTTGAACTCGCCAAAATGGGCGTAGACACTAGATATCGTGGACTTTCAATAGGAAAAAAACTCATTGAGCATACCATTGCGTTTGCTCGAACTACTGATAAGAGTAAACTGGTGCTGGAGTCCAACACTAAACTGGCGCCAGCACTCAACTTATACATAAAGTCAGGGTTTAAGGTGATCACTCCGAATGAAAACTCGCCCTATACGCGATGCAATATTCGAATGGAGCTCAGCCTATGAGTGCAGAATGGATTGGGTATCTGGCTCTAGGCTTTAGCCTGATGGCCATGGCACACAACAACATCATCAAGCTGAGGGTGCTACATGCGCTCTCAGCAATTTCTTATGTAGGCTATGGCATCTACCTTGAGGCATTACCTCTTATCATCGGCGGAGTGCTATTTCTGATGATTCATAGCTATCATTTGCTTCGGTTTAGCAAAAACAAAACATGAATACATCTGATCGAATACTGGTCATACTGGCATTTTTTGTCATCTATTTTGTGTGGGGCACTACGTACCTGGCCATCGTGATAGGCCTGCATGGCTTCCCTCCTTTCTTCATGGCAGCCATGCGGTTTCTTATTGCTGGCGTGTTGCTAGTAGGGTTTAGCTTATACAAAGGTGAGAAGCTACCAGACAGGAGTTCTATCGTAAAAAATGCTATTATCGGTCTTGTAGTACTTACTGGTGGGCAAGGCCTCCTCATTTGGTCTGAGCAGTATATTGCATCAGGCTATGCTTCTGTGCTCATAGCTACATTACCCATTTGGTTTGTAGTTATGGATCGCCGGCATTGGACATTGTATTTTTCCAACCCATTCATTCTAGCGGGTATTATCATTGGTTTCGCGGGTATAACCATGCTATTTCGAGATCAACTGGTGAATGGTCAGGAGGATGATGATGTAATGCTTCAGCTACTGGCATCGGTAGCTGTGCTGGCTGGAGGTATCTGCTGGGTGGGTGGCACACTTTATCACCGCTCTCACCCTGCTCCTGGATCTATGCAGCACAACCTGGGATGGCAACTACTGATGGGGGCGGCTATCTGCATGACCATCAGCGGGATCTGCGGGGAGTACCCGGATATTACACTAAGCACAGATATGATGTCGTGGGCTGCAGTGATATACCTTGCACTGGCAGGCTCTATTGCCGCATTTATAGCCTACACATGGTTACTGGAGCGGATACCCTCAGCCATAGTAGGTACTTATGCTTATATCAACCCGGTAGTAGCTGTGTTTTTGGGCTGGCTACTAGCCGATGAAAAGATCACCGCTTTCCAACTTTCTGGAATGTCTGTAGTGCTTGTGAGTGCTATACTGATCAATGTCAACCGAAATAAAGTAAGCCGCTAATAACTGTTTTCATCCATCTGTACTTTTCCCCTAAAGGTTTTGTACACAAACCCGGTATAAAACGCCACCAAAGGAGCACCAATAGCCGCCATCAACAACATGATACCCAGAGTCTTTTCACTGGCACTACCATTATGCACGGTAATCGTATATGCAGCGTCAAAAGTAGACATTATGATGGCAGGGTAAAGCTCTATAGCCACCATGATCAGCAGCATAGAAACCGTAATGGATGAAAAAACGAACGACAGGCCATATTTTTTCTTGGTAATTAATCTTGGGATATTTGCTATGCTCAAAAAAGCAGCCAGAGGCACAGCAAACAACGCCGGGCTTTCTTTGAAGCGATCTGACAGATGGGGAAAATAAATCAATGTGTAAACACTGGTGATGACGAAACTAACGATAAAAAAAATAATGGCCTTTTGGACAAGTGCCGACAGGTGCAAAAACAGCCTGCCTTCTGTTTTCATAATGAGGTATATAGCTCCGTGCATCATAAATAGCCCCAATGTACATACTCCTACCATAAAGGCATAAGGGTTCAAAAACTCCAACCAGTTACCAACATATTCGAAGTTTTCGCCAATAGGCATCCCCTGCAACACATTACCCAGCACAATGCCTAGCAGCAATGCCAGTAACACACTCGACAAGCTATAAGCTACATCCCAACTCTGCCTCCACCAGCGCATAGGCTCCTTGCTACGAAACTCTATAGAGATGGCTCTAAAAATAAGTGAGGTCAAAAACAGCATAAACGGCACATACATGGCCGAAAACACAGTGGCATAAACTACTGGAAACCCGGCAAACAAGGCCCCTCCAGCTATGACTAGCCACACCTCATTTCCGTCCCAAACAGGACCAATAGCATTCAGCGCAATACGGCGGTCCTTTTCGGTATTCAAAAACAAATGCCATGCTCCTGCTCCCAGATCAAATCCATCCAGAATGGCGTAACCTGTAAACAAACCACCGATAACCAAAAACCACAATGTGGCATAATCTACACCTAAAAATGTCTCCATATTACTCAATTAAGAAGCATATACCTCTGCAATTTGACGCTGCCTTGGTCGCTTATCGATCATTTCCCCATCATCAGGGCCATGTTTGATTTTTTTATTGAGCAAATACACAAACAATACAAATAGCAGGGAATAAATGATTGTAAACAAAATCAACGAGAACCAAACCTGATTGGCCGTAACCGCCTTTGACAGGGCATCTGAAGTTCGGAGCAACCCATAAACTACCCATGGCTGTCGGCCCATCTCTGCTGCAAACCACCCGACCTGATTGGCTATTTGTGGCAAGATCACTGCAAACACAAAAACCTTGAGCAGCCACCTTTGCTCGAAAAGCGTACCTCGTATCCAAAAGATAGCTGCCAGCAGTGTTAGGCCTATCAGCGTCATGCCTATGATCACCATCAGGTGATAAAACTGAAATACGGCATTTACCTGACCGGGTCGGTCATTTCGATCAAAAGCATTGAGCCCCGTCACTGTGGAGTTGAAATCTCCATGAATCAGAAAACTCAAACCTCCTGGTACTTTCAAACCGTAAACTTCCTGAGTCTCATCATCTACCCAGCCAAACAAATACATATCAGCTACTCCCAGACAATCATAGTGCCCTTCCATAGCTGCGAGCTTAGCTGGTTGATTTTTTGAAACGCCATCAGCAGACCTATGCCCTGTAAAAAGCTGAGCCAAAGAAGCTACGGTAGCTACAATTAGCGCTATTTTAAAAGCCTTTTTTGATAATCTGAGATGCCGCCCTTTTAGTAGGTAATAGGCATGAACACTCATAATCAGGAACGAACCAGCCAAAAATGCCCCAATCCATACATGACTCAAGCGATCTACACTGGAAGGATTAAAGACCATGGCCCAAAAGTCAGTGATTTCGGCACGAGCCTGCATACCCTCACCTACCACATGATAACCGGCAGGTGTTTGCTGCCATGAATTGGCTACCACAATCCACACTGCAGAAAACATACTCCCCAACCAAACCCCCAGTGTAGCAATAAAATGCACTCGAGGACTTACGCGGTTCCAACCAAATAATAAAACGCCTAGAAAACCACTCTCCAGTGCAAACGCAAAAATCCCTTCAGCAGCCAAAGCACTTCCAAATATATCTCCTACATACCTGGAGTAGGTGGCCCAGTTGGTACCAAACTCAAACTCCATCACGATACCTGTAGCCACACCAATACCAAAAGTGAGCGCGAATATTCGTGTCCAAAAGCGCGCAAGACGTTCATATGCAGGATCTTTTGTACGCAAATACAAGCCCTCCATGATGACCATGTTGAGACCGAGACCTATACTGAGTGGAGGATAGATGTAATGAAAAGCAACAGTGAAAGCAAACTGAATGCGGGATAAGACTTCTACGTCCATAGATTACGTGTATTTCTTTAAATAAACCTACCGGAAGCCCCTCAGGTTCACTATTCCGGTGCTTTCTTTTCCGCATTCAAAGGTGGGTCAGGATCCCCCAATTCCCTAAATAAAATTGATGTTTTTTAGCATTGACAACATCTTTCCTTGCCTTGTCGAGGCGTGCCTGCTGGGTGTATGACTCCTCTGAACCATGAGATACTACTTGCATGTTGAAATCTTCTTCTTTGCAGTTGGGAAGGCAAACCCGATCTTGGTTGAAATACTACAACCTGTAGCTAAACGCAGTGAATGCTACCACAAGTCTCTGAAAAATAAAAAACCCGTCTCATTCACCAACTGAGACGGGCTTCACTAGTAACCATCCTAACCTGCTAAGGTTAATCTTAAATAAGGTTATGCTTATCTGAAGTGCTTACGGTTTTTGTATGCAGGGCCAGTAAGCTTTTCTTTTGTAACAGTTTTCACCACTACTTCATCACCTGCTTTACGCTCTAGAGGTCTTAGGTTTTTAGCCTCTGGGCCAGTTACTGACTCTCCAGTCTTTACGTATACAGTGGTTTTAGGAAGTGGATTTTTCCAGGGCTTACGGTTTTTGTACTCAGGACCTTTCAGGTCATTACCTGTGCTTGCCATTACTCCTAAAGCGAAAATTGTCAATAAGAATGCTGAAATATATCGTTTCATGTTTACTTGGGTTTAATTATTATCCTTTCACTACCCAAATAAACGAGGATTACGACCTGAAGAAGTTCCTAAAAAAATGGTAAAATGACATCCGTATAAATACGTAATTCAGCTTACCTCATGTTAGCCACATCTCTTATATCAACTTTAGTTTTACGGCTTTTTTGATAAGCTCAGCTGTGTTTTGCACCTCGAGCTTCTTCATCATATTCACTCGGTGTGTCTCCACGGTACGTGAGCTCACAAACAGTTCTTCGGCGATTTCTTTGGTTGTTTTTCCGTTTGAAACCAACTGTAGCACCTGTTGTTCGCGTTCTGAAAGTCGCTGTGTGCTGTTTCCTTCCAGAGCAATATTACCCACCATGAGCTGAGATATCTCGGCATTAAAGTACTTCTTGCCACGATTTACTGTACGAATGGCTTCAGAAAGCTCCTGCTTATCGGCATTTTTAAGCAAATAGCCATAAGCTCCACTTCTTACTGCTTTGACCACATACTGTCCATCGGCATGCATGGTAAGCACCACAAATTTCACCTCAGGAAAATCCTTCTTAAACTTTCTGATCAGATCAAGACCATCCTCACCGGGCATCGTGATGTCTATCAGCACCACGTCAGGCACCTCTTGCTGAAAATGCGCTTCCATAGCACTACCAGAGTCTGCTTCTCCTATCACTGCAATCATGTCGTCTTCAGCGAATAAAGAGCTAATACCTTCGCGAAACAGCTGATGGTCATCTACGACCAAAACTTTGATTTTGTTCATTTCAATGGAATTTCTACTTCGATTGTTGATCCCTGAGGTCCTGAGCTGATCTCAAAAATACCATTTTCTACATTTACACGCTCACGCATGTTGCGAATTCCATTACCAAAAGTCATAGATGGATCAAATCCCTGCCCATCATCCTTTATAAATAAGCTCACTCTGTCTGGAAATTCAGTGAATGAAATGCTCATTTTTGAAGCTTTTGCGTGCCTCAGCACATTGTTGAGCGCTTCCTGTACTACCCGAAATATGGCAATTGAAATATTTTCTGAAATTTCGACATCTTCAGATTTATCATAGAGATAACGTATATCAAGACGCTTTTTATCCACCTGTGCCACGAGGTTTCTAATGGCCTCACCTGCACCAAAGTCTGTAAGTACGCTCGGCATCAGGTTATTACTCATCTTGCGCATCTCGGTGATGATTTCATCTATCAGCTTCGTGAGGTTTTGTTTGCGTGTAGCCTGCAGCTCACTGTTTTCTAAGCGGATACGTGCCAGGGTTAGCAGCGGCCCCAGCCCGTCGTGCATTTCACGCGAAAGCCTGCTTCGCTCCTTTTCGGCACCTTGTATGAGAGATCGTTGGTTTTCTAGTTTCAACCGTTTTTCGTTTTCCTGATACTGCTGAAGCCGCTCTTTCATCCTGAGTAGTGCCGTACCCAACTTATCTTCTTCACTGAGCAAATCATAGTTGGCCTGAAAATCTCCCGAACCTATCCGATCTGCAAAAGTAACCGTCTGCTCCAATGCCATGGAAAGCTTATCCAATGCCCTAAAAATTTGCCCGATTTCGTCTTCTCCAAACTCCTCATTTTGATTTCGCTGAAACACCCCCTTTGCCATCTCTTTGAGCCTGGCCTCCAAATCTACCAATGGCTTCACCAGCTGCCGTGACAGCTCATAGGCACCTATCAGGATAAAAACCAATACCACACTAAGTACGGCCAGTAGATTAGTGCGCAATCTCTTGAGTGGAAACAGTGCTTCCTGTTCATCGATTTCTGACAAGATAATCCATTGGAGTCCGTGCATGCCAATAGGCTCATAGGCACTAAATACACGCACCCCACGGTAATCTTCAATAAGGCCGGAGCCACTAAGTCCTTTCAAAGCATCTCTTACTCCCCGGCTATCAACCATTATATCTGTAGGGATCTTTCTGGGAAAAAACCGTGAACTCGACCTCATCCGCAGGTCTGGTCCTACAAGGTAGGATTCACCGGTCTCACCCAATCCGGTGCGCTCCATCAAAATGGCCTGAATCTCCGGCTGCACGATTGCGAGCAGATACTCGCCCGCCTGAATGCGAAGCATGCCCAGCGTAATACGTCCCAATGGATCCTGATCTGATAAGTCTAAGAGTGTAACCCGCTGGATTTTATTTTCTGGAAGGCGAATTTCATATTCACCTATGGTGGTATCACTATGAACTAGTCCATAATGGAGCAAGCTCACCACGTCTGGGTCTACTGGCAGCTGCATTCCAGCCTCAAAAGTGTCCACCAGATCGTCCAGGGTCTGACGGATCTGAGTGATTTTCAGCTGCTTAACGGAAGACAACTGCAACAACACGCGTTCACGTAACGCTTGTTTGAATTGCAGGTAATAAATAAGGGATAGGATAGTTGACAAAATCAGCGCTAGCCCTATCATGATGAGGGCTAGCTTATTTCTGATTTTTAAGTCAATGTAGTTCATGACAATTATGCCATGTATTTCTCAGCTGCTGCTCCTTTGAAAGACTCGCGAGGTTTCAAGTTGAGTGTTTGGAACATCTCTTTGTCAGCATCTACTTCGGGATTTGGTGTGGTGAGTAGCTCATCTCCTGCGAAGATGGAGTTGGCTCCTGCCAAAAAGCAAAGTGCCTGCTCTTCTACTGACATTCGCACACGTCCGGCAGAAAGTCTTACCATGGCCTTAGGCATGATGATGCGCGCTGTAGCGATCATTCTTACCATGTCCCAGACAGATACTTTTGGCTGCTCCTCCAGCGGAGTACCTGGCACAGGTACCAGCGCATTTACCGGAACAGACTCTGGATGCTCACGCATGGTAGCCAAAGTATGTAGCATGTCTATGCGGTCATCGTTGGTTTCACCAAGTCCGATGATCCCTCCAGAGCATACAGAAATATCCGCACTTCTTACATTTTCAATAGTATCTAGTCGATCATCGTAGGTTCTGGTGGTGATGATCTCGTCGTAATGTTCTTCGGAGGTATCCAGATTGTGGTTGTAAGCATACAATCCTGCATCCTTAAGTTTCTTAGCCTGATCTTCGGTAAGCATCCCCAGGGTGCAGCATACTTCCATGCCCATGGCATTTACTCCTTTGACCATGTCTACCACCTTGTCAAAGTCTTTATTGTCTCGCACCTCTCTCCAGGCGGCACCCATACAAAAACGAGTACTCCCGCTTTCCTGAGCTTTTTTGGCTTTATCTAGTACCAGATCCACATCCAGCAGTTTGTGTACTTTCACATCTGTATGGTATCTGGCTGCCTGCGGGCAGTATGCACAGTCTTCCGGGCATCCACCAGTTTTGATAGAAAGCAACGTACAAACCTGTACCTCAGAGGGTTCGTTGTGCTCACGATGCACTGTAGCACCCTCATAGATAAGTTCCAGGATAGGTCTGTTATAAATCTCTTTGATTTCTTCCTTCGTCCAATCGTTTCTTATGGTCATATCCTCAGTTTAAAAGCATATTTAATCCGGAGGCTAAACTAATGATTTCTTGGCTGATTTAAGGCAAATGACTGGGTTTATGCAAAGAGACTGCCCTTAGATTGAATTATTTTCACTCGACTTTCTAAGTCTTAAAATCACCACTAGAATCACAACACAGCCAATAGCAACAAAAAACTCACAAATGGCCGCATCAGCAGACAACACCGATATACCCTGCTCAGACGTAGGAGTTCTATCTACACCGTAATGGCTTAGAAATGCAAAAAGGTTGGCAAGTAAAATCATTGGAGTAATCACTTTTCTGTACAACGATTACTCCAATGAAAACCCTCATTATTGAATTTGAATTTCTCCTGGTAATCGGGCCTGAACTCCCTTCATTCGCTGCAAACTTTTCACCTGATCCAAATACGGGGTGAATACCTGATCTGGCCCGCCAAACACCCGAGCTTCAGCTTCACTCAACTCTGAAAGGATCTGCTCTACCAGTGGCTTTTGCTTGGGGTAATACCGGATACTATAATCATCGTCTAGTCCGGCTTTATCTGCAGCCAGAGCTACGGCATCATCAAAAGATCCTACCATATCTACCAGTCCTCTACTCAGCGCCTGTTCGCCACTCCACACTCTGCCTCCGGCATGTTTCATGAGTTCTTTGAGTGGCATATCACGCCCTTCTGCAGCTTTGGTAGTGAAAGTGCGATATCCTTCCTCTACCTGGTTTTGGATAATAGAGCGCTCATAAGGCGAAAGGGATCGCGTGACAGTCATAAGGTCGGAAAACTCACCAGTGGTCACGGTCTCATTGGTGATACCCAGCTTATTCTCCAAAAAGTCTCCGAGGTTGAACAATATGCCAAAAATCCCAATAGAACCTGTGATGGTATTGGGCTGTGCCACGATGGTATCGCAAGCCATAGAAATGTAGTATCCTCCTGATGCTGCCACGTCGGACATGGAAGCAATGATTGGCTTCACTCCTTTGGTGAGCATAACTTCTCGCCAGATCATATCTGAAGCTGTAAGGCTACCTCCTGGAGAGTTTACTCGCAGTACGATGGCTTTTACTGAGCTGCTTTCTCGTGCCTTTCTGATCTCCTTTGCAAATTGCTCTCCGCCTACTGCATCGTCTGCCTCACCCATTATTATATCTCCATTGGCTACGATCACCGCTATTTTATTGCTGGAATATGCCCTGCTACGTGCTACTTTCATGTATTTCCGAATAGACGTAAGCGTAATTTTGTCATCCAGCTCCACACCCATACGGGTTTTAATCAGATCCATCATTTCATCTTCGTAGGCCACCTGATCTATCAATCCAGTGCTTACGGCATCTTCTGGTGAGCGAACTTCCATCTGGTCGGA
Organism: Marinoscillum furvescens DSM 4134; assembly: GCF_003386095.1. Classification (GTDB taxonomy): domain Bacteria; phylum Bacteroidota; class Bacteroidia; order Cytophagales; family Cyclobacteriaceae; genus Marinoscillum; species Marinoscillum furvescens. Next base: position 95,763 of record NZ_QREG01000014.1, read on the forward strand.
AACAGCCTTTAGATTCTCCACTGATATTTGACGAGCTTCTGATACATTGGACAGATAGGAATCATGAACAGAAGTAATGAGCTCCAATAACTGTCGTTTATTTTCTTCGCTCATGTCTTTTCGTATGAAGGGCTCTACAAAACTCTTGTATTCGCCTACGCGAAAGATTTCTGGCTCTATATCCAGCTTATCAAAAAGCCCTTTAAAAAAGGTTACACCCGCTTTGAGCCCATTAAACTCCAATGATCCCTGGGGGTTGAGATAGATAGAATCTGCTACTGAAGTAAGGTAGTAGTCCCCTTCGCTCAAGTATTCTCCATAAGCGTAGAGAAACTTACCCGATGACTTGAAATCCAGCAACGCATCACGAATCTCCTGAAGTGAAGAATATCCAGCGGCCAAAAACTGAGGCTCTAAGTAGATACCTTCAATTTTGTCATCGTCTTTTGCGGCTTTGATCGCGTCGATGAGATCTAGTAGGCTTATAGGAGCAGGTCCGTTACCCAGCACTTCTTGTAGAGGGTCGTCCACTGCCTTCTCCACCACCACACCTGACAGCTTGAGGTGAAGTACAGAATTGGACTTGATTTCTGGCTGAGCTTCTGCCGATGCAGCTATTCCGCTCACCATCATCACGAGTAAGAAAAAGAAAATAAATAGCCCCAAAATGGTGGCAAGGAGATTACGTAAAAACGCCATGGTGATTTTTTATCTTAAAATTTGATGCTTTACAAAACTAATTATCCAGCAATTTAAAGACGCCTTGAGCTCAAATTTGTTTATTTGCTTTTGATGAAAGGAATCTTTTTGCTTTTAGGCACCAATATGGGCGATCGGTTGGCAAATCTGAAAACCGCCCGGATGATACTAGAGTCTCACGAAATGACTATTGTGGACTACTCGTCGGTATATGAGTCGGCTCCCTGGGGAGACCCCGATCAGGATTGGTTTCTCAATATGGTGCTGCGTGTAGACACTATTCACGAACCCGAAAAGCTTTTGGGCGTATGCCTGGCTGCGGAAGACCAGATGGGACGCAAGCGCATCAAACGCTGGGGCCAGCGTATTATCGATATCGATATCCTCTACTATGACAATCATGTGATGGAAACCAAAGAGCTAACACTGCCTCACCCGGGAATTCCTATGCGCAAGTTTGCGCTGATGCCCATGGTGGAAATTGCTGATAAAGAATCTCACCCATTGCTCAACCTTTCTCAGGCCGAATTGCTCAATATTTGTCCAGACACTTTGGAATGTCGTGCTACTGAACTGGATATCATGTCATGACTTGGACTGACGGAATTATTTTACTGGGTGTGGGGCTGTTTACCGGAGTGATCAATACCCTGGCCGGAGGAGGTTCCCTGATTACACTGCCTCTTTTTATTTTTATGGGTCTGCCCTCTACTGAAGCCAATGCCAGCAATCGCATAGGAGTATTCTTATCAAGTTTAGTGGCTGTCGGAGGCTTCAAGAGCAAAGGAGTTTCCGTTTTTCCCTTTGCACTGTATGTAAGCATCACAGCTCTGGCAGGATGTGTAATAGGTGCTTATTTTGCGGTAGATATCCGAGGAGAGCTCTTCAATAAAATTTTGGCCGTAGTAATGGTGATCGTCATGACGCTCACGGTGCTGAAACCTTACTTCATGAAAAAGGGAATGGAAGAGGTTTTCAGTCCTAAGCGAAAAGCACTGAGTATATTCCTTTTCTTTTTTGTGGGACTATACGGAGGGTTCATTCAGGCGGGTGTAGGCTTTTTGATCATTGCTACTCTCACGAGCATCCATGGTTTGAATATGGCCAAAACCAATAGCATCAAGTCTTTTGTAATAGTGATTTACACACTGGTAGCATTAGGGATCTTTTGGTGGGAAGACCAAATCCGCTGGGACTATGGCCTTACACTGGCTGCAGGCAACTCGGCAGGTGGATGGATCGCTAGCCGGTGGTCTGTAGGCAAAGATGACAAGTGGATACGGCTTATATTGATCATCACCGTTTTTGGTATGGCTGTGAAGCTGTGGTTTTTTTGACCAGTTCCCTTTTACCTTCGCTATAAGAGATTGCAATATAAATACTAACTTCACTCCTCGAAAAAACGCATACTACATTCGTTAGAACTCCAAATAAAGCCCAATTTCAACTATGATTTCAAAGCTGTGGTCAATTCTTAAACCTCACCTATTTGCCCTATTAGGATTTGTAGCTATCGTCATCATTGCATTCCTTCCAATGTTCAGCAAAGGACTGACAATATCAGCTCACGACATTATGCAAGCCAAAGGTGCCTCCCATCAGCTCTCAGAGTACAGGGAATTAACTGGAGAGCAAGCACTCTGGATGTTCAATATGTTTAGTGGAATGCCCGCATATCTAAACGGCGTTCGATTCTCCGGGGATTTCCTGGATGACGTTCAAAAACTTCTACATTTAGGAATACCTCGACCTGCTCAAATCATTTTTCTCACTTGTTTGAGCTTCTACTTGATGCTATTAGCATTTCGTGTGCGTCCCTGGGTCGCATTCATAGGAGCCTTGATCTTTGGTTTTAATGGATTCAATGTCATTGGGATTATTGCTGGGCACAATGCCAAAATACAAGCAGTAGCTTATATGCCGCTAGTCATTGCCGGCATGAAACTTACATTCGACAAAAAATGGCTTTTAGGCCTTTCCGTTTTTGCCTTAGGGTTGGGCTTAAATCTACATGCCGATCACCTACAAATCACCTATTACCTTCTGATCATTACTATCTTATATGGAATAGCCGAGTTTGTAGTTGCACTTCGTGAAAAGCATGCACCTGTTTTTCTTAAATCCGCTGGTGTACTGGTTTTAGGCGCAGTTTTAGCTGTCGGAGCAAATTTCGGGAAGTTATGGACAGTCATAGAATATTCTGAACACTCTACGCGAGGGCAAAAAGAACTCACAAAGGTGAGTGAAAATAAAACTGGTCTGGATAAGAGTTACGCTTTTCAATATAGTAATGGGATATTTGAACCCCTGGTAATGTTTATCCCGAATGTCCTGGGAGGTGCAAGCTCCACTCCTCTAGACAGAGACTCTAATGTAGGAAATGCTCTACGAAATGCTGGCTATAATGGAGCACAACTAGACCAACAACTTCAAAACATCCCAACCTACTGGGGCGATCAACCACTTACTGCACCTTATTATCTCAGCTCGGCGCTACTACTCATACTTGTGCTAGGGTTTCTTTATGCTTCCAAGAAAGAACGATACTGGATTTCTGTACTCGTTTGCCTGGCCATTGTCCTAAGCTGGGGTAGCAATTTCGCTGGTTTTAATGATTTTGTGTTTGATACCGTTCCCGGGTATAATAAATTTCGATCCGTAACTTTTACGATCATCATGGCCATGTTTGGCCTTGTCCTTATAAGCATATTGGGATTAGATCGGTTCATTTCAGATGAGAATAAGAACCAATTCAAAAAACTGAAAACTGCTTTCACAATTTCAGGTGGGTTCGTGTTGTTTTTATTGATTTTTTCTGCCTTCCTGGGATATAAAGGAGCTATTGATCAGCGAATTGGAGCTGATTGGTTTGTGGAAGCATTGCGTGATGACAGAGCTGCTCTTTTTCGTCAGGATATATGGCGATCCATTATCTTGATTCTAGTACTCGTAGGGCTTTTGTGGGCATTAATTAAAGAGAAATTTAATCAAACGGCTCTGTTAGCGGCAGTTCTGCTGCTCTTCACTTTTGATGTGGTGGGACTCTCCAAAAGGTTTCTTAAAGACAATGTTTTTAAGCGAAAACCTGCCAACGAACTGGCATTCCAGGCAACACCCGCAGACCAGGTTATAATGAATGAGTCTAAACCTGCCCAACGTGTTTTAAACCTTCAAAACCCATTTAATGATGCTGGTACCTCTTTCTTTCATGAATCCATAGGGGGATACCATGGCGCCAAGATGATGAGGTATCAGGATTTGATAGAACACCATCTATCTAATGAAATAGCCTCGGTCATTTCAGGTCTACAGGAAGGAGAGAGAACTTTCGACAACATACCTGCACTCAACATGTTGAACACTCGTTTTTTAAAGGCAGGAGAAGGCAAAAATGCAGTTCTTGAAAACAAGAAAGCTTATGGAGAGGCCTGGATTGTGAATGATATCAAAAAAGTGCAAACGCCTGACGAAGAAATCGCTAACCTGGATGAGGTTAACTTAAAAGAAACGGCCATTATCAACGCTACTCAATTTGACGTCTCACAAAATCTGTCCGGATCTGGGAGTATTACGCTAGTAGATAAAACTCCGAATATGGTAAAATATAAGACCAGCACTCAGGGTGGCAACTCCCTCGGCGTATTATCCGAAATCTACTACCCAGAGGGATGGACAGCTACAATCGATGGTCAGGAAGCCAGCATAATACGGGTAAACTATGTTTTGCGGGCAATTGTATTACCTTCAGGAGAGCATGAAGTTACACTATCTTTTGAGCCAAACTCCTACTATGTGGGTGCAAAGGTGACATTGGTTTTTAATATATTGGTTCTACTACTATTTTTAGGAGCTATCAGTTTCGAAACCCGAAAATACTTTAAGCAAGCCTAGTCTCTCATCATGGGTATTGTAATAAGGCAAAGTATCATAGGAACAATCCTCGGATACGCAGGTGTTGGTATAGGCTTCATGAACGCGGTGATTTTTATGCCTAAGTTTATGACCGTTGGAGAAATTGGGTTGTGGCGCACGTTATTCAGCTCAGCAATGTTTCTACTCCCCCTGTCCCTTATTGGGTCTCAAAGTGCCATTACCCGTTTCTTACCATCATTTAGTCAAAGAGAAAGAAAAACACTTGTCACTACTCTTCTCTTTTACGTTTTCATCACTTTTTGCTTATTAATCATCGGGGGCGTAATGCTCAGACCAACGCTGCATATCGTTTTGGAAGGTAGCGGTGAGGTCTTTCAAAACCACTTCCATTATGTCATCATCCTTTTAGGCTTGATGACCGTCTATACCTTTCTGGAAAGCATCTATAAAGCGAACCTAGACATTACTTCCCCAAATTTTGTTCGAGAGGTTGTGTACAAGACCGCTCACCTCCTAATCATTTTGCTATATGGTTTTGACCTGATCAATTTCGATTGGTACCTCAACTGTCAACTAATTATTTACACCATCATGGTGAGTATCTTGATTATAAAAAACTGCTCTCGCCATTACTTTACTTTAGGTATACCTTTCAAACTCAACAGACGCAAATCACTACAAATACTGAAATACTGTCTATTTGCCATACTCAACAGTCTGGGAATTGCACTTTTCATGCGTATAGACAATTTGATGATTGCCGAATATATAGGTCTTCAGGAAGTGGGCATATACACAACGGCCATCTATTTCACTTCGGTTATATTGATACCGATTAGATACATTGAGCAAATATCGTCACCGTTGATTTCCAAAGCATTTAGCAACAATCAGATAGGTGAAGTATCTAAGTATTATAAATCCTCTTCCATAAACCAACTTCTAATAACCACCTTCATTTTTTCGCTAATTGTTTTCAACCTCAACGAGATCTACGCCATCATGCCAAATGGAACCGTTTATTCATCGGGAGCACTGGTAGTCTACATAGCGGGGTGCACTAGCATCATTGATGCTGGCTTTGGCTTAAACGGTGCTATTTTGCAAATGTCCAAATTTTACAGATTTTCCACCCTTATTTTATTCATCTTTGGTGCAATGAATGTTTGGCTAAACTTCCAACTCATCCCCCATTTTGGGCTTGAGGGACCAGCCATTGCTACCTTAGTCACATTCTTGATGTTCAACGTCACCCGCTCTGCTTTGCTTTTCGCAAAACTGAGACTGACTAATTTCACAATCAAAAGTCTATGGACAATCCTATTAGCTGTACTTTTGATTACCAGCGCTTATTTCGCAAACCCGAGTTTCGAAAATCCATTTATCGGAATTTTGATAAAATCATCGATACTTCTTATAATTTTCTCGATCTATGTATTCATAGTAAAGCCCTCTGAAGAGATACAGTCAATGATAGAAAAAGCTCTTAAGAAAATAAAACCATAGAAAACAGTTGTTAGGATCCTATTTTTTGACACCCCCAAAACGCAAGACATGAAAGTAGTACTATTAGCAGGAGGTTTTGGTACCAGGCTCAGTGAAGAGACGGACATTAGACCCAAACCAATGGTAGAAATTGGAGGGAAGCCTATCCTATGGCATATAATGAAAATGTATGAAAAACATGGATTTAATGATTTCATTATCTGTCTTGGGTATAAAGGGTATTATATTAAAGAGTACTTCTTTAATTATTTTATGCATAATTCCGATCTGAGAATAGACCTGGAAACAAACAATGTAGAGGTGCTTGGAAGCAAAACAGAGTCCTTCAAAATCTCTTTAATAGATACTGGACTCAACACCAAGACTGCCGGAAGACTGAAACGAATTCAACATTTGCTAGCAGAGAAAGAGGACTTCCTCATGACCTATGGTGATGGTGTTTCAGATGTGAACTTGACCGAGCTGGTCGAATACCACAAGAGCCATAAAAAGGCGGCCACTCTAACTGCTATTCAGCCTGAGGGCAAATTTGGTGGCATGGATATAGAAGGTAGTTCGGTCAAAAACTTCATTGAGAAACCCAAGGGAGATGGAAAATGGATTAACGGTGGTTTTTTCGTGCTGAGCCCACGTGTCTTCGAGTTTATACCTGAGAATGCAGATGATGTTATGTGGGAAGAAGACCCTTTAGTTCATCTATCAAAATCAAGTGAACTCATGGCCTATAAGCATTCCGGTTTTTGGAAATGTATGGACGCTTTAAGGGATAAAATGGAACTACAAAGAATGTGGGAGGCAAACAAATCCCCATGGAAAACATGGAAGTAATGAGTGATCTTAATAATTTCTATAGAGACAAACGGGTTCTGATTACAGGACATACTGGATTCAAAGGTTCCTGGCTGGTGTCCTACTTGCTGGAGTTAAATGCGACAGTAGCAGGGTATAGCCTGGCTCCCAAGAAAGAGCAAAACCTATTTGACCTTCTGGAATTAGAAAATAAATGCCAGCACTCGATAGGTGACATACGGAACCTACCCAATTTAAAAAAAGTGATCAATGATTTTCAACCTGATATTATTTTTCACTTAGCCGCCCAGGCGCTGGTCAAAAGCTCTTATGAAGACCCAATAGATACCTACAGCACCAATGTACTGGGTACTGCCAACCTTTTAGAAGCTACAAAAGGTATAAAAGGTTCTTGCGCTGTGGTAGTAATTACTACGGATAAAGTGTATCACAACGAAGAATGGGCATATCCCTATAGGGAGAATGATCGCTTAGGCGGATATGACCCTTACAGCTCTAGCAAAGCCTGCTGTGAACTCCTCACAGCCTCATTTCGAAACTCATTCTTTCCAGTTCCCGATTTCAAACAACATCAAACGGCGATAGCTACAGCTCGCTCTGGCAATGTGATCGGCGGTGGAGACTGGTCTGAGTTCCGAATCATACCAGACATTGTAAGAGCATTGGTGGAGGGTAAAACCATCACACTGAGAAACCCCGCATCAGTAAGACCCTGGCAACATGTATTAGACCCACTTTATGGGTATTTGTTGCTAGGTGCAAAGCTTTCGGAATCTCCAGAGCACTTCTCTGAAGCATGGAACTTCGCTCCAATGTCCACAGAACATATTACCGTAGAGCAACTCACAAAACAAGCCATACAAATTTGGGGAGAAGGTGAATTTGAGCAATACAGAGCTCCTAAAGACCACCTGCAACATGAAACCTCACTACTCACACTAGATGCTTCCAAATCTTCCAAATTACTCGCATGGAAACCCGTATATGACGGGTGGGCTGCCATTGAGCATACGATTCAATGGTATAAAGATTTCCACGCAATGGCAGATGTAACCAAACTGGTTAATTCAGACATAAAATCTCACCTCAAAAACTTAAAATGAATATTACCAATACCATTTTTGAAGGTGTTTTTATAATCGAATCCGAGGCACACTCAGATGACAGAGGATTTTTTGAACGAGTAATCTGCCATAGAGAGTTAAATTCAATTAACCCTCAATTTGTACAAGTGAATCACTCATACAACAAACAGCAGGGAACATTCAGAGGGCTACATTTTCAATACCCCCCGTTTATGGAAAACAAATTGGTGAAATGTATTTCTGGAGCAATCGTGGACATAGTGGTTGACCTTAGAAAAAACTCTGATACTTACCTGAAACATTTGATGGTAAACCTGACTGAGGAAAACTGCAAGTCTATCTATATCCCCCACGGATTTGCTCATGGTTTCCTCACATTAAAACCAGACACCCATCTAATCTACTTCCACTCCGAGTATTACACACCGAATCACGAAGGAGCCCTTAACCTAAACGATCCAGCATTGGAAATTCAACTCCCAAAGGACGTTCAAGTTATTTCAGAAAAAGACAAAAACACGCCATTTATCCAATCAGACTTTGAAGGACTTTGACTAAAATAATATGATCTGCAGATTTGATAAAAAACCGATTGAAACTGAGTTTTTAGATTTATTTAATTCACCTCCATCAAACTCATTTTTGGCTGAAGAAGATTTAGATAAGCCAGAAGTTTTTTACCCCTTAAAGCTTTACGTTAGTGAGCGCACATTTTTGGTGCAATTGGAAGAGTATAAAAAAGCTGGAGAAATATTTGATCATGATTATGTTTACTTCTCATCATACTCCTCTTCATGGTTAGATCATGCCAAAACATATGTAGAAAAAATTGTAGACACACTGAATCTCACCCAAGATTCCTTTGTCGTTGAGATAGCTTCGAATGACGGGTACTTGTTAAGAAATTTCGTATCCAAACAAATACCTTGCCTTGGGATAGAACCTACAGCTAACACTGCAGCTGCAGCAGAAAAACTTGGAATTCGAACCATAACAAAGTTCTTTGGAAAGAACTTAGCCAACGAACTAGCAGAAGATAAAAAAGCTGATCTTATCATAGGAAATAATGTTTTCGCTCACGTACCAGATATCAACGATTTCGTTTCGGGGCTGAAAACCCTTCTATCTGAGAAAGGAACAATTAACCTCGAATTTCCTCATTTGTTGTGCTTAATGCGCGAAGGACAATTTGACACTGTATATCATGAACACTTTTGGTATTTCTCATTATATGCCTTGCTTCCGGTTTTTGAAGCTCATGACCTATTTGTATATGACGTAGAGCAACTCAAAACGCATGGCGGCTCTTTACGCTTGTACATAGCCCATAACGGTGATACATCTAAGAAAACACTACCTTCTGTAGGTAACACACTAGACGAAGAGATCAAGTTTGGGTTAAACAAACTGTCCACCTATAGAGAGTTCCCGAAAAAAGTCCTGAATATAAAATTACAGCTTCTGGAGTTCTTAGTTGACTGCAAAAAGCATAACAAAACGGTATACGGCTATGGGGCTGCCGCCAAAGGAAATACACTACTTAATTATTGCGGTGTAAAACAGGATCTATTGCCAAAAGTAATCGATGCTTCTCCTCATAAAATAGGGAAGTTTTTACCAGGAAGTCACATTCCGGTGGTGGCAGAAAGTGAAATTAAAAAAGATCAACCTGATTACATACTTATATTACCATGGAACCTACAGACTGAAATCACAGATCAATTGTCCTATATAAAGTCATGGGGAGGTCAATTTATAATTCCAATACCTGAGCTTACTGTGGTCAAATGAAAGTATCAGTAATAGGAGCCTCCGGATTTATCGGGCAGCACACTGTGAGAGAGCTTTTGCTACAAGGACATCATGTGAAAGCCATTTCCAGAAACGGATTGAACTTTTCAGACAAGAACTTGGAAAGCTTCAAAATAGATGTATATGACTGTAGTGAAGAGGATTTGCACCTAATAGCGCAAGCGGACGCCTTAATTTTCCTGACTTGGCCTCACCTCAGCAACTTCAAAGCTGTAGAACACCTCACAGAAACCTTACCGCAAACCATTAATGTGTTAGAAAAGCTGATCCGATATGGTATTGACAATATCGTATTCACAGGCACGTGTCTAGAATACGGACTGGTAGAGGGTGCCATTTCGCCCAACACGCCCACAGCCCCTACAACCCCCTATGGACTGGCTAAAGATACGCTCAGAAGATACCTGGAGCATCACCCTTCACTTCGTTACCTAAAGTGGGGACGCATATTTTACGTCTACGGAAAAGGACAGTCAAAAACCTCTTTACTTCCGCAGCTTAGACGCGCCATTCATGCCAAAGAAACCGTCTTTAGAATGTCAAAAGGGGATCAACAAAGGGATTTCGTAGAAGTAGAGACTGTAGCCAAAAGATTAGTTAGTTTAGCCGAGCTAAAAACAACTAAAATCACCAATATCGGTTCAGGAAAGCCTCTGACCGTCAAAGAATTTGTAGAGATGGAGATTAAAAGACAAAACTCTCCCATCAAATTAGATTTAGGATTTTATGATTACCCAGATTATGAACCAATGAGGTTTTGGGCTAAATAGAACAAACATGGATCAAATTGAAAACTTCAAGAAGGAAGTAAAAAACAGAATTGCATCTTATCAAGATAATCAAAGGCTAAAAGCAACAGCAAAGGATTTTATGCTGGAAAGCATTAAGGAAAAGTACTCTTACAACTTTTCCTGGCTAGGCAGACCCATTATCCAATACCCACAGGATATCATGGCACTCCAGGAGATCATCTGGACTACTAAGCCAGACCTGATCATCGAAACCGGTATCGCACATGGTGGCTCATTGATCTTTAGTGCTTCAATGCTCAAACTCACCACGGGCAAAGGAAAAGTACTGGGAGTGGATATTGACATTCGAAACCATAATAAAGAGGCGATTATGGAGCACCCCTTATATAAAGAAGGTTGGATAGAGATGATTGAAGGTTCGTCCATAGACCAAACAATTTTTGATAAGATAAAATCCTTTGCAAAGAGCCATTCCAAAGTGATGGTAATACTGGATAGCAACCATACCCACGAGCATGTTCTAGACGAACTGAAGTTGTACTCCACTCTGGTAACAAAGGGAAATTACCTGGCTGTCATGGACACAATGGTGGAAGACTTTGATGATTCGCTCAATCACGACCGCCCATGGGCCGTAGGAAATAACCCCAAAACAGCGGTAAAGGAGTTTTTGAAGGGCAATGATACCTTTGTGATAAATGAGCAGATTGACAATCAGCTACTTCTATCTGTAGCCCCTAGTGGGTATTTATTAAAGGTGTAGTCGTAAAATTTCACTCACATGCAACCGCTTTTGACAATAGGTGTACCAGTTTACAATGAGGAGAAATTTATAAGGGCTACTTTAGACTCACTTTTAAGTCAGAGTTTTAAAGACTTTAACCTTATTGTTTCTGACAACTGCTCCACAGACTATACCTATGAAATAGCCAAAGAATATGCGAAAAAAGATGACCGGGTGACGGTGGTAAAGCAGGAGGAAAACATTGGGGTGATTGATAACTTTATCAGTGTTTTAAAACGAGCCAAAAGCAAATACTTCATGTGGGCCGGAGGTCATGACATATTCGAAAGTCATTATTTCAAAGAAGGTGTTGAATATTTAGAACAGAACCCTGAATCGGTATTGGCCTACCCAAACACGGTGTTTTTTGATGAAAGTGGCACTTTACCTATACCATCAAGTGACATTGACACAATCGGGCTTTCCAGAGGCAAAGCGATTTATAAAATAAGTAGAAACTTGTATGACTGTTCTTCAATTCATGGAATTTTCAAACTAGAAACACTTCTCAACTTAAAATTTCACAAAGGAGTAGGATTCGATAATTTGATCATCTATCAAACGGCCGAAAAAGGGGAAATAAAACAATTATCTCAAGGACTAAATCGACGGATAGTCCGAAAAGAATCCAAACAAGCTAAATCAGAAAGGTATAAGGAGGCCAAAATAACACAAGCGAATGCTTCAAAAGAGATGAATCGGTACATTAAAAGGTTATTCACCCTAATCAACAAAATGGAGGAAATATCTCTAATCGATAAACTTATGATTTACTGGAGCCTGGTTCGTAGATATGGACTAAAATTCAATTGGATTTCCCTTTAATCAAAGCATCCGATCAAATAGCCTTTTTAATTTTCGAATATCAAATTCATGAGTCTGGAAATCGATCCGAACAGAATACCCAAACATTTCCTAATAGGTGTTCCCAAAAGTGGCACCACTTCGTTAAGCATCTACCTCAGAGAGCACCCTAACATATGTTTTTCCCAACCAAAAGAAACTAATTTTTTCGCTACTCATTTTCCTGATTCGTACAGAAAAATCAATACCTGGGAAAAGTACTTCCAATGCTTCGGGCATGCCAAGGAATGTGAAACACTGGTAGAAGGGTCAGTTTCCTATCTCCATTCTCCAGAGGCAATCAAACAAATTTTGGAGTATAGACCTGATGCTAAATTTTTGGTCATTATCAGAAATCTAATAGAGGTAGCCCAGGCACATCATTCACAGCGTCTGCGGAGTGGTGATGAAGACATCCAAGATTTTGAGAAAGCATGGAGACTACAGGAGCAACGTAGAGAAGGTAAAAACATACCTAAAAATTGCTCTATGAAGGAAGAACTTTTATACCATGATCTGGCTAAAGTAGGCTCCCAGATTACAACCCTGCTCAGCATGGTTGATAGATCAAGAGTACGCTTCCTTTTTTTCGAAGACTTAAAATCAGCTCCTCGAGACCTTTACCTTGACACCTTGTCTTTCCTAAACATCCCCGATGATGGCAGAAAATCATTCACTATACACAATAAAAACCGCTCCTATAAGCTCAAATCAATTCAGGCATTCTTGCACAACCTGCCGTCACCAATTAAAAAAATAACTACTGCAATCAAACAAGCATTTAATATAAATGAATTTGCTGTGATTACCTGGTGGAACTCCTTCAATCAAAAACAAGTAGAAAGACCTCCTTTAAGAGAAGAATTCAGGAACGAGTTAATTGACATATTTCGGGAAGAAGTTGAAATTATAGAAAGCATTACGGAGCGAAACCTTTCTCACTGGAAGTGTTAGGCAGTTCATTTTATATCTCTGTATACAACCTTAGTAGGTCTTTTTGTTGTTTACCCCACTCCCATTCATCACGAATGGCTCTTTCCCCGTTTTCGCCCATTGCTTTCGCTTCATCCGAATTTTTATAAAGATTAAGAAGCTTTTTAGCTAAATCATGATAATCCTCAGCCCTATGCACCAAACCAGCATTTGACTCCATCACTACTCTAGCTTGTGCTGGACAGTCACTTACTACCTGAGGAACACCCATACTCATGTATTGAAAAATTTTATTGGCAAAGGTGGTGTCGTGATGAGCATTGCGGTGGAGTGGGCTTATACCAACTTGACATGCTTTGATATATGAAAATAGTTTAGCGTATGGCTGAAAGCCTTCCAGGGACACATATTCATGAAGTGAATTTGCTTCAATGTATTCTTGATAATCACCCATTTGACTGGAGTCCCCTACTAACACCAATCGAATCTCTGGCACCTCCCTTTTAAGCTCATTAATAGCTTTTAAGGCATCCATGATGCCCCTTCTCCGCCCAAGATCCCCAATATAAACGACACCAAAACAATTCTTAAAGCGCTCAACAATAGCTTCATCTATAGAAATATCGTCTACCATAGACATACTCAGAGTATTCGGCACGGTGTAAACTCTGCGGTTCCACTCGCTGTATTCTTCCTTCGCCTCTTGAGTAACTACAACCACGGCATCAGCACCAGCCACCAAATCACGTTCTACTCTCTTCCATCTATTAGGACTAATCAGGATATTTCCTGGAAAACGGTGAAGGTGAGGATAATGCTTCATGATTTCGGGTCTATTCTCATGGAGGTCGAGTACAATCTTGCCAGCATTTGCCTTTAATTTGAAAACAGCATTTGCAATAACGATATCATGTACGTGAGTCACATCCGGCTTTACCACTTTCAAAAACTTTAGAAGGTGTTTTCTCATGAGAAAATGGTACAGGGGCCAATCGTTGGCCAATGCGGAGAACTTAATATCCCAAATAGAGGGTTTAAAGGTAGTAACCTGAATACCCTTCCAGTCGAATTTTTCAGGATATCCACCTGCGGAGAATGCCCATAAAAATACATCATGACCTTCCTCTACCAATGCTAGCGCCTCACGCTCCACACGAGCGTCATGAGGGAAAGGCATATCCAGTATCATAGCTATTCTTCTACCCATAGTGTACTTCCTTTCTGTAAAAATTACTCATTCACCTCTGGAATGGATAAGGGCCTCACTAACCTGTTTCAATTGAAGCTCACTAATCTCGGGGAAAATAGGTAATGACAATATTTGTTTGGATAGAGCATCAGCCACCGGGTATTCCGAAGGTTCATGTCCTTGATAAGCATACGCCGAAACAAATGGAAGAGGTCGTGGATAATGTATTCCATATCCAATCCCTGCATTTGTAAAGGCCTCCATGACTCGTTTCCTATCCCCCAACCTTACCACGTATAAATGAAAAACATGCTTATATTCTTTGGGTGTTGTAGGACAGCAAATCTTCTCTGCCAATAGATCGGAATAACAGTGGGCAGCAATAATTCGCTTTTGGCTCCATTCGTTTAAGTATGTCAACTTTACATTTAACACCGCAGCTTGAATGGCATCCATGCGGCTATTACGACCAATTACCTGATGATCATGCTTTTTTAATTGCCCATGATTTCCGATTTGCTTACATCTAATAGCCAGTTCCTGATCATCAGTAACAATACCACCCGCATCACCATAAGCCCCCAAATTTTTACCAGGGTAAAAACTAAATGATCCCGCATGACCAAAAGCACCTACTTTTTTCCCTGCTATTTCTGCACCATGTGCCTGAGCGCAATCTTCAATAACCTTTAGGCCAAATCGAGCGGCCAACTTCATAATTTCTGGCATACGTGCCGGTAGTCCATATAGGTGAACTGGAATAATGGCTCTGGTTTTGGAGGTGATGGCTAACTCTATCAGTTCAGGGTTTATGGTATACTCATCTGGCAAAACATCCACAAAGACTGGTTCAGCACCTACATTGTTCACGACTTCTGCAGTGGAAATCCAACTATTAGCAGGTACAATTACTTCATCACCTGACCCGATGCCCATGGCTTTAAGGATGATCTCCATGGAGTCTGTACCATTGGCACAAGAAACACAATAATCGACACCAATGTAGCTAGCAAATGCCTCTTCAAATTCTTGAACCACTCTTCCACCTACAAAAGAAGAATTGGAGATAACTTCCGTGATAGCACTATCAATTTCTGATTTAATTGACTCATATTGAGCTTTTAAATCTACAAAGGGTATTTTCATAAATTTCTAATTTTCCTGGCTGGGTTTCCAGCATAAACCCCTGGTGACTCTATGGACTTTGTAACGACACTTCCTGCCCCAATCACCACATGATCACAAATAGCCACAGGTAGAATTGTGGCATTCGAACCTATCGAAACATGATTTCCAATGTTGGTCGATTTCCACATTGCCTTATCACCTCCTGCAGGACCGCCATTCTGAAATAAATCATTGATAAACATCACTCCATGACCAATAAAACATCTCTGCCCGATTCGCACCAGTTCACAAATAAAAGCATGCGATTGCACCTTAGTACCTGCCCCTATCTTAACTCCCTTCTGAATCTCTACAAATGGACCAATAAAGCATTCTGCCCCTATTTCGCATCCGTACAGGTTCACAGGATTGACCACAGTCACATCCGGCCCAAAATGAACATCTTTAATGCCTATTTGAAGTTGTTTGGGAGTATACATGAGCTGCTCTATATATTTTATCAATTATCTCCACTGTTTTCAGACCTTCAAAACCATTAGTCGCTATCTCCCCACTATCAGTCAAAACTGAAATGACATTCTCATACACTTGATTATGATTAGACATTGACCCTTGATAATCGCCGTATTCATTGGCTGGATTTCCCTCAGAGAGCTCACCTATAGTGTAGTTTTCAATGTTCTGATATTCAAGCTTGTTTAAATACTGTCCTCCAACTTTTACGGTACCTTTTTCCCCAAAGAGGGTAAGGGAACCTTCCATATTTTTCTCATATGAATTAACGGTGTAATTCACCGTTCCTATTGTTCCACTAAAAAACTCTAATAGAACTACTCCACTATCTTCAAAATCTATAATATCTTGATGAATAAAATTTCCAGTGATTGCTCGAACCTCTTTCACATCCCCTACTATCCAATAAAGCAAGTCAATAAAATGGCTGAATTGTGTGTAAAGAGTACCTCCATCCAGAGTTTTGGTCCCTTTCCACTCTGAGTTTCGATAATAATCAAAGTTTCTATTCCAAAAACAGTTTAACTGTACTGATAGTATACGCCCAAGTTTACCCTCATCCACTAATCGTTTTACTTCAGCGATTGCGGGATTGAACCGGTTTTGCTTAACAATAAACAATCGCTTGTTAGCTTTTTCGGCAGCTTTTATCATTTCTCCACAATCTTGGACTGAAATTGCCATTGGTTTTTCACACAAGACATGAAATCCCCTTTTCAAAGCCGTAATACTATGTTCTGAATGCAATCCATTTGGTGAACAAACTGAAATCACATCAATTTCGCCACAAGCATCAAGCATTTCTTCATAGGATCCATATGCACGACCACCATACTTGTCTGTAAGAGTCTCAGCCCTATTTTCATCTACATCACAAGCCGCCACGAGTTTACCCAAATTACTAATATGCTTTGCATGACGAAATGCTATTCTTCCGCATCCTACAATTCCAAATTTGACCACTGATGTCATTTTTTATCTAAAAGTCTGGTAAGTTCTTTTGTCTGTTGGCTCCTAGAAAAAGCCTTCAACAAACCTATATAATCCTCTTGATTAAGTTGATGTGTGTTTGAAAATATAGAGAGCAGGAAAGAACGCATTTCTGATTGCTGGTCAAATTCCAATATTCGACCAATGCTTTTTCCCTCCATAATTTCAGCTAAATCACTATCTAGTGGCCCTAGCGCTAGTATGGGCTTTGCCACTGTGAGATACTCAAAAAATTTCATTGGCAAAATCCATTTTGCATTCGAGGATTTATTCAACAGTAGCAAGAGTAAACTACAATTGGCATATTCTTTAAACACTTCTTCATGTGTCAAATACCCCAAAAAACGAACCTTACTTTTCAATATATCATTTTGCTCTAGCCTTTCTCTAATTGATTGGGACACTATCCCTCCTATTCGAATTTCTAAAGCATCATGGAAATCTGGATGTGATTTGCATAAACTCTCTAGAACATCCCAGAATGAACTAGGATCACGAAGTTCATTCAACATCCCAAAATAGCCGACCACAAACTTATTGGAGGTATTAGAAGTTTGATGATTTATGTTAGTTCGATGGTCAGATATCCCATTTGCAATTACTTCAATAGGTTTCTTCGTGACAGCTTTCAAAGCCAGTTCGGATGCCAATCGATTACTGACGGTGATTACCTGATCAGCATTTTGAAGTACTTTACGCTCCATTTTCTGATGATACGATCTGGCCAAGCGCCCTACCTTGAGCTTATCCAACACATCCCAATCTGACCAGGGATCTCTAAAATCTGCAAACCACCTAACGAAAGAATGGAGTTTTTTGAGCTTTAATCCTATTAAATGAACACTATGTGGAGGTCCTGTCGTGATTATCGTGTCAACATCCCGCTGTATGATTATTTTTTGAAGTTTCTTAACTGATGAGTTCACCCAAAACACCCGAGGATCGGGCAAGAACAAATTACCTCTACCCCATATGATCATAGAATCCAACAAGCTCTTTTTGCTCTTTTCGAGTACGAGCCCTTGCTTAACGTTTTGCTTATTTCTTCCCCCTGTTACATTATGAAAAAAATTAAACGGCTCCCATATTGGTGCTGTTATAGTTTCTATACTAGCTACCTTATCACACAACCCCTGATCAGTCAAATCAAATTGGGGGTTAGAAGGAGTAAAAACAATTGGTTCATAACCTTCTTTTACAAGGTTTAGAGCAAAATGCATCCACCGCTGAACGCCCACACCCGCACTTGGTGGCCAATAATAAGTAATTATTAAAACCCGTTTTTTACTCATATTTTATTGGCATTCATCATTCTATTATCGATTTCATTCAACGTGAGTCCCAAATCCATTTTATACCTTTTTTATTTTCACTAATATTGAGCCCCGAAAGGCAAATTAACAACATAGCCCCTAATTTTTAATTGATTGAAGGAATATGAAAAGTATTGGTGTTTTTACATCAGGAGGTGATGCGCCCGGTATGAATGCGTGTATACGCTCCGTGGTGCGAACAGGGCTATCTTTGGGTCTGGACGTATATGGTATCAAATACGGTTACAATGGCATGATCGATGGGGACATCTACAAGATGAAGTCCTATTCGGTATCCAATATTGTACAGCGTGGAGGTACTATACTCAAGTCGGCCCGTTCGAAAGAGTTTATGACCAAAGAAGGCAGAGCCAAAGCCTACGAGCAGCTCACCAAGCGTGGAATCGAAGGCCTGGTGGCTATCGGTGGTGATGGTACCTTCACAGGTGCTAATATCTTCCATGAAGAGTTTGGTATTCCTATCGTAGGAGCGCCTGGCACGATCGACAATGACCTCTACGGGTCAGACTATACCATTGGTTTTGATACTGCGGTAAACACTGCCCTCGATGCAATCGACAAGATACGTGACACAGCCAACTCCCATGACAGGGTGTTTTTCATCGAAGTGATGGGTAGACACTCTGGCTATATCGCTATACAAAGTGGTATAGGTGGAGGTGCTGAACTCGTGGTAGTACCTGAAACTTCCATCACGATGGAAGACGTGATCAACACACTCAAAGAAGGACGTGACAAACAGAAGACGTCATCTATCGTAGTAGTGGCTGAAGGTGGAGACCAGGGCGATGCACACCAGATCGCTTCTCATGTAATCAAAGAGCTACCCGACCTGGACATTAGAGTGTCTACACTCGGGCACATCCAGCGTGGCGGCTCCCCTACCTCTTACGACAGGATTCTTTCTTCTCGCCTGGGAATGGCTGCGGTGGAAGGACTCATCAACGGTGAGAAAAACGTAATGGTAGGTGTGATCAACGACAAAATCACTTACACAAGCTTTAAACTGGCTATATCAAAAGCCAAACCTATCAACCAGGAGCTCATGCGCCTGGTAGAGATACTAAGCATCTAATAGCTCAGATACACTCCGGATGACTTCTTGGAAGTCATCCGGTTTTACCCATTTGATTTCCTCATCTCTCCGAAACCACGTCATCTGACGTTTAGCATATCTTCTGCTATTGCGTTTGAGCAAACGAATAGCTTCTTCTTTATCGTAAGCACCTTCCAGATACCTGAAAATCTCCGTATAGCCCACGGTCTGCAATGCATTATGATCCTTATACGGCATGAGATCCATTGCTTCTTTAAACAATCCCTGAGCAATCATCTGATCCATACGCTGGTTGATCCGATCAAAAAGGACTTCCCGATCCATGGTAAGTCCTACTTTCACATTGGTAAATGGCCGCTTAGGCTTATCCGCGTCCTCTCCTTTGCGGAAAGCAGAAAAAGGCTTACCACTGCTCCTGATCACTTCCAGTGCCCGGATCACACGCTGATGGTTATGCCTGTCTACCTGATCATAATATATCGGATCCTCAGCTTCCAGCTCCTTCAACAAAGGATCCAAACCTTCTTTCTGAAACGTCGCGTTGAGCTGAGCACGAACATTCAGATCTACCTCAGGCATGTCGTCCAGCCCTTCCCAAAGTGCTTTGAAAAACAAGCCTGACCCACCCACGGCTATCACCACATCATATTTCTGAAAAAGTCTATCTAGCAAGAGCAAAGCATCTCGTTCGTACATCCCTACACTGTAGTGCTCCTGTATAGCATGCGAATTGATAAAATGATGCCTGGCAGCTGCCAGTTCGTCCGCATCAGGTTTGGCAGTACCTATCTCCATTTCCCGATAAAACTGACGTGAATCAGCAGAAATGATCTCCGTCTTGAAATGTTGGGCTAGCTGTATAGCAAATGCCGTTTTTCCTACAGCGGTAGGCCCCACCACCGAAAGCAATATCTTTGTTTTAGCGCTCATCACAGCCCCGAAAGTAGCATTATTTAGCTAATTTTATAAAGATGGATGTGGCAGAAAAAGACACAAAAAAATTACAGGCAGAAATAAAGCGGCTACAAGAGCAGCTCGACCAGGCGCAGCGTGACTACTATGGCCTGGTAGAAAAAACCAATCACCATCTCAAAGAGCTCTTTGACTCCTCCAACGACCTCATTCAGATTTTTAAGCCAAATGGCGAATTTCGATTTGTCAACGAAGCCTGGCGAAACAAACTCGGCTACCTCGAAGACGAAATATTCGACCTTAAATTCGTGGAGGTCGTTCACCCGGATCACCGCAAATCCACCCTCCAAAACCTACTCAAAATCACTGCGGGCAGTCGCCTGGAACGCTTCGAAACTGTACTCAAAACCAAGTATGGCAAGAATATCTATGTCATAGGCAAGCTCACTTGCGTATTTGAAAATGATGAGCCCACTGAGTTTAGGTGTGTGTTTTTCGACATTACAGAGCGCTTTCGTGCAGAACGCGCCCAAAGCCTCTACTACAAGATTGCCAACATCACGCTTTCGCAAAATAGCCTTGAAGACTTTTACGGACGAATCTATTCAGAACTTAACGAGATCCTGAAAGTAAGAAACTTCAGTGTGGCACTAAGTCAGGGAAAGTCTTATCACTACGCCTACTGGGTGAATGAGCATGAAAAAACTACAGGAGTCACACTCAAAAAAGATGTAGAGCAATTGCTGGCAGACTACACCTTTGAGCGTGGCAAACCCATGATCATCTTTGCTGATGGTATCGAAAAAATCGCCCATCAAAAACGTGTAAGACTACTAGACCCTCTACCCAATATCTGGCTGGGTGTACCCATTTATCTCGACCACAATCCCATTGGCGTGCTATCGGTATTTTCCTACCAGGACCAGTCTGCCTACAACCATAAGGATCTGGAGCTACTAGACTTTGTATCTGGTCAGGTCACCCTGGCAATGGAACGAAAGCTCAATGAAGAAAAAATCCAAAGCCAGGGAGCAAGGATCAATGCCATTTTTGAGAGCTCATCACACCAGATTTGGTCTCTGGATCGGGAGTATAAATTCACCTCCTTCAACCACAATTACGCAGATGCTTTTCAGGAATACTATGGGTTTGAACCCAAATTGGGACTTCAGCTCGCAGACATGCAGGGCAAACTCATTAGCAAAAGAGGAGTTGACTTTTGGAAGAAAAAATATGACCAGGCTTTTGAAGGTAAAACCGTCCATTTTCAGCACAGCATCAAACTAAATGGGGGTAAGAAAGTCTGGCGAGACATTTTTCTAAACCCTATCTACATGCCAGACGGCAGCATCCATGAGATCTCTGCGATAGCCAATGATGTAACCGAAAAAAAAGAAAGTGAAACGGCCCTTAAAGAAAGCGAAGAAAAATTCAGAAACATCTTCGAGTCTTTCCAGGACATATTCTTTCGGTGCAACTCCCGAGGCATGATCTCTTTAGTGAGCCCTTCTGTGAAGAGGGTATTGGGCTATGAACCGCAAGAGCTCATCGGAAGAAAAATTACGGACTTTTTCATTTCCAAATCCAATCTATCTGAGCTCTTCACCAACCTGCACACACACAATCAAGTTCAAAACTTTGAAGGCATCATCAAAACTCGCGAGGGTAAAAAAATAGAATTTCTAAGCAATGTAAGGCTGATCAAAAAACGTAAAAACAACTTTGAAATAGAAGGTGTAGCCCGTGATATTACCAAGCTCAAAGACACGAACCGGCAGCTTCGTGAAGCCAAAGAGCTGGCAGAACGCTCCCTACAAATAAAGGAACGCTTCCTGGCAAACATGAGTCACGAAATCCGAACCCCAATGAATGGGATCATCGGCATGATAGACCTGATAGGTACCACGCCACTCGATAGCGAACAATCCGAATACATCCGAACCATCAAAAAGTCCTCAGACAGTCTCATGCACATATTGAATGACATTTTGGATTTATCCAAAATTGAGGCTGGGAAGATGACGCTTCGCAAAGCTCCGGTGAGAGTAATGGATACGTTCGAAAAAGTGTATGACCTCTACTCTCAGCAAGCACATTTGAGCAAAAATTCACTCTACTATTACGTAGACGAAAGGGTGCCTGAGTACATACTGGCCGACGAAACCAGACTCATACAGGTGCTATCTAACCTCACGTCCAATGCCATTAAGTTTTCGCCACAAAAAGGCACCATCAACCTGAGCATACGCCTGCTCAATAAAAAAAGTAAAAAGCACAAGTTTAAAGTGTCCATAAAGGACTCTGGAATTGGCATTTCAGCCCAGGATATCGATAAACTATTTCAGAGTTTTAGCCAAATAGACAGCTCTAGCAGCAAAAACTACGCAGGTACCGGGCTAGGCCTGGCTATCAGTAAAGAGCTGGTCAAATCAATGGGTGGAAAAATAGGAGTAGCTTCTACACCTGGATTTGGGAGCACCTTTTGGTTTACATTTGAAGCCGATGCTGTCAACCCCTCTGACCTTCCCGCCTCCAAGGAAGACCCTGTTTTCATCAAACAGTTTACAGACTCAAACCCCAACATACTACTTGTAGATGACAACCATATAAACCGAGACGTGGCGAGCAGCATTCTAACAAAATCCGGATGTACAGTGACCGAAGCAGCAAGTGGTAATGAGGCTATCAAAAAAGTAAAAAAACAGCGTTTCGATTTGATCTTTATGGACATCCAGATGCCCGACATGGACGGTGTAGTAGCCACCCAAAAAATAAAAGCTCTGGGACTGAAACACCTTCCCCCGATAATTGCCATGACAGCCTACTCTATGGAAGAAGATCGTAGCAAGTTTATCAATCAAGGTCTGGACGACTACCTGGCCAAACCAATAAAAGCGAACATTTTAATTGAAAAAGTCAAATCTTGGTTGCATTTTGAACCTCAGACGGTGAGCTCCGAAGTATTTGAAGACTCTACCGAAGAACTCGTAATCAACCAAAACACACTCAACCACCTCTATAAATATGGAGGTAAAGAACTGATAGAAAGTGTGTTGATGGATTTTGACAAAGAAGCCACAGAGCAGGTGAACAACGCGGAAAATCACCTGAAAAATAAGGAATATGAAGCCATGCGCTCCGAACTACACACGCTCAAAGGCAACGCCGGTACACTTGGCGTAGAACGGCTGGCATCGGTAGTCAGGAAAATGGAAAAACAACTTAAAGAAAAAAATTACCACGACCTGGATGTGCAAATGGATTCATTAAAGACTTATTTAGCAGAATTTAAAGAAAGCTATCACAACTTCATCAACAGTTAAAAGACGATCATGTCCAAGAAAATATTAGTTGCCGAAGACAGTTCGGTCATTCAAAACCTTACCAAGAAAATACTGTCGCTGCAGAATTACGAAATAAGTGCCGTGAAAAACGGAAAACAGGTAATGGATAAGTTGAATAAAGAGGTGTTTGATCTGATACTGCTAGACATTCATATGCCTATCATGGATGGCATGGAATGTGCCCGGGCCATCAGACAAATGCCCGATGACAAAAACGGTAAAGTACCGATCATTGCCATCACTGGAAATGCCAACAACTACAGCATGGACGATTTTAAAGACGCAGGTATTGACGATTATATTCCGAAACCTTTAAATTACGACAGCCTGGTAGAAACAGTAAATGGATATTTGGTAGATGGAAATTAAATACACAAAACACTTTCTAAACCGCCTGGAAGATATTTTTTCTGAAACTGACTATATGCTCAGGTACGAGAAAGGCAACTTTCAGTCAGGATACTGCATCCTGAAAGACACGCGCATTGCGATTGTCAATAAATATTACTCTCTAGATGGCAAAATCAACAGCTTACTGGAAATACTCAAGCAAATAGACATTAACACCAAAGACCTCAGCGAAAAAAACAGGAAACTGTATCAAGAAATCAACCAAACTCAACTTTCATTTTGATTGTCACATTTTTAGGCACAGGTACTTCGCAAGGGGTACCAGTGATAGCTTGCGACTGTGAGGTATGTACCTCAGTAGACTATCGGGACAAACGCACCCGCACCTCCGTGCACATAGAAGTAGACGACCTCAGCCTGGTAATAGATACCGGTCCTGACTTCCGCACACAAATGCTTCGAGAGCGCATCAAAAAATTAGATGCCATCCTTTTTACCCATGCCCATAAAGATCACACTGCAGGGATGGATGACGTCCGCAGTTTCAACTTCAAGCAAAAAATGGATATGCCCGTTTATGCGACCAAACCCGTGATAGAGCAGCTCCAACAGGAATTTTCCTATGTATTTGCTGCCGACAAATACCCCGGAATCCCACGCATAGAAACGAACCCCATCGATAATTGCGCTTTCCAAATAAACGAAACGCTCATTACACCCATAGAGGTTATGCATCATAAGCTACCAGTCCTTGGGTTTCGTATCAATGACTTCACCTATATCACGGATGCCAATAATATCTCCGATGTAGAAAAAGCCAAAATAAAAGGATCTAAAGTCCTCGTGCTAAACGCTTTACAAAAAACAGACCACCTAAGCCACTTTACCCTGGATGAAGCAGTAGCTCTTGCTCAGGAACTAGAAGTAGAAAAAACATACCTAACGCATATAAGCCACAAAATGGGAAAACACCGGGTAGTTGAAAATGAAGTACCCGATAATGTAGAATTCGCTTTTGATGGATTGAAAATAACCCTCTAGCGGATCTCCAATTTTATATTGAGCTTTGCTCTATGTTTCACAACTACTTTTTTCTCAAACGCTTTGCCACTGAGCTAAATGACCACCTGGCAGGCCACAGCCTACTGGAATGTTTTTCGCAAAACAAGGATGAGCTCATTCTGGGATTTAGCAAAGATGCCAGGAGCCTTTACCTACGAGCTAATCTCGAGCCGTCCGTGGCTCTGATTGACATTTCGGAGGACTTCCATAGAGCAAAAAAAAATAGCATTGACCTTTTCGATTCCTTGTTGGACCAAAAAGTAACGGGTGTGTTCGTCTTCAATTATGAGCGGTCGATTGAGATTCAGTTTGGAGCAGCTTCCCTGATTTTTAAAATGCATGGCACCCGCTCCAATATTCTGCTAAGTGAAGAAGGCAAAGTCACACAGCTCTTCCGCAACAGCATGCCAGCAGATAAAGAAATTGTTCCCCTCGAACTCAATCAAATCCCCGACCTCAGCAAAGAAGCTTTTGAAGCAGCAGCTGGTGATCCGCAGCAATTCCTACCAGCACTAGGCAAAGAAGCAAAACAATGGCTCAAAAAGAAAAACTATGCGACCCTCACTCTAAACGAGCAGTGGGATCTGATGAATGAACTATTGGACACTCTGGAGAATAACTCCATCAGCATTTATGAAGACCAAAAAGGGCTTCCTTATTTGAGCTTGCTTGAAGAAAATGAGCAGGTGCTTTTGCGTATAGAAAGTGCTCTTGAAGCTGCTACATTCCTATTTAGGCAGTATACGAAATCCTACTACCTCGCTGCAGAAAAGCAGCGCAGACTACAGCCGCTACGCCAGGCGCTAAAAAAGACCAAAAGCTACCTCAACAAAACCAAAGCCAAACTGGAGCAGCTGAAAAACCAACGCAGCCACGAGGAGATAGCCAACATCATCATGGCCAACTTGCACCAAATCCCAAAAGGCCAAAAAGCAGTTACGCTACAGGATTTTTACACCAACGAAAACATAACGATAAAGCTCAACCCTGAACTGACCCCTCAAAAAAATGCTGAAAACCTCTACAGGAAATCCAAAAACCAACAGCTAGAGCTCAACCAGCTGGAGGAAAACCTGAAAGCGAGACAAAAAGAACAAGACAAAATAGAGCGGCATATCGCTGAGATAGAGGCTTCGGAAAGCGTCAAAGAACTCCGGAAAGAAATCCCAGCTGTTAAAACCAAAAAGAACGAAAAATTACTCCCCTATCACTTACACGAATATCAGGGGTATCAAATAATGGTGGGGAGAAACTCCCGCTCTAACGACGAGCTTTCCCTTAAGGTAGCCAACAAAAATGACCTCTGGCTCCATGCCAAAGATGTAGCCGGATCTCACGTGGTAATCCGCCATCAGGCAGGCAAAAACTTTCCCAAGCCCGTTATCGAGTTTGCAGCACGGCTTGCAGCAGGAGCCTCTAAGCGAAAAACTGACAGCCTATGCCCTGTTATCTACACACCCAAGAAATACCTTCGCAAGCGAAAAGGTGATCCCCCAGGAGCAGTGGTAGTAGAAAAAGAAGAAGTCATCATGGTGGAGCCGTGGAGATCCAATTCAACTTAACACGAAAAGAACAACGCATCAGCAAACTTTTATGAGGTTTTGAGACGTTATGATTGTTTAGTTTGAAAAAAGAAATGCACCGCCTCCTCATACTTCTCCTTCTTCCCCATCTACTTGTAGCTCAGCATTACCATACAAGTAGTGTTTTACAACAACGCCCCACCCCAAGCAGCTCATCCGCCACCGACCTCACCTACGTGTTTCTGGACCTAAACGCCACCAACACTTCCACTCAGTTAAGCGGAAGAGCTGAGCTTACTTTTCAGGTAAAAACGACCACCCAACAAATTGTATTAGAACTTACCAACGAACTATCCGTCAGCCAGGTATCTGTCAACAATTCACCCACGACCTACGCTCATTCTAACGACCTCTTGAGCATATCCTCACCCAGTGGGAATTTTGAACCAAGGAGTTATACCATAGCTGTGAGCTATTCGGGTAAGCCTACACCGGCCAACAACAATATCTTCTCTGGCATCAACAATGCCAGCTCTAATGCCTGGGGAAATCAAATCACCTGGACGCTAAGTGAGCCATTCAACGCCAAAATGTGGTGGCCAGCCAAGCAAGACCTCTCCGACAAAATTGATTCTGCCGATATACACATCACCATTCCCGGGCATTTGAAAGCAGGATCTAACGGGGTCCTTCAAAGCGTGGTAAACCTACCCAATAACAAAGTCAGGTATGAATGGTCTACCCGATACCCGATGGCCTACTACCTAATGGCTTTTGCCGTAGGTGCCTATGTAGAGTATAACAACTATGCCCATCCTGCGGATATGAAAGGCGACTCTATTCTCATCCAAAATTATCTGTATGACAACCCTGAAACGCTGCCTTATTATCGGGATCAACTTGACATGATTCCTCAAATGCTCGAACTCTTTAGCGAATTACTTGGACCCTACCCTTTTAGACAAGAAAAATATGGTCACATGATGGCACCATTTAGTGGCGGTATGGAGCATCAAACCATGAGCTCTATGGGCATTTTCACCTTCGGTCTAAATGCCCACGAACTCGGCCACCAGTGGTTTGGCAACCATGTAACCTGCGCTACCTGGAACGACATTTGGATCAATGAAGGCTTTGCTCGCTTTTGCGAATACCTGGCTGCAGAACGGTTGCTAGGAGCCTCCAGTGCCAAAGCCGCCATAGCAAATGACATGTTAGCAGTCATCAATCTAGATACTGGATCCATCTATATCCCAGACCATCACCCTTTGACAGACAAAAGGATATTCAATTTTAAGCTGACCTATGCGAAAGGGGGCCTTATGCTCAATATGATCAGACAAATCATACGCAATGACGAAGTGTTTTTCGAGACACTTCGTAAATTCTTATCTGCACACCAAAACGGTACTGCTACGGGCGAAGATTTTCGGCTTATACTGGAGGCAGAAAGCCAACGGGACTTTTCAGAGTTTTTTGAGCAGTGGTACTATGGCAATGGATATCCGATATTTAACATAGCATGGACCAAACTGCCCGGAAACACGATCAGCATCGCCATTGATCAAAGCACGTCACACCTGACCGAACTGTTTACTACTCCGCTAGAGTTTCACATTACGTTCAAAAGTGGGCAAACCAAGCGTATCTTACTTACACAGCAAACCAATAAGGAAACATTTCTCATAGCCGCCAAAGGTTCTGTAGAGCGGGTTACCTTTGACCCAAATGGCTGGCTCATTAAAAAAGTTGATCGGTTTGTGCAAACCGATGAAAATGGAAATGTAATCCTCAATAACCAACCTGATGAGCCTGCGCTATTTCCAAACCCGGTATCTGACTGGCTCTACATTTCGGCACCAGCCCAAAAACTCCGTCTCTCTAACAGTGCAGGTCAGCTGATTTTGGAGGCAAGCGATGTGAACGAGTTGAATGTGGCTGGCTTATCGCCGGGCTTGTATTTCGTAGAAGTAATACCACGGTCAGGCCACACGCAATTCCATCGGCTGATCAAGAACTGATTCAGTAAAGGCACCAGGTACAGGAAGTACCACC
This sequence comes from Marinoscillum furvescens DSM 4134, assembly GCF_003386095.1. Lineage (GTDB taxonomy): Bacteria > Bacteroidota > Bacteroidia > Cytophagales > Cyclobacteriaceae > Marinoscillum > Marinoscillum furvescens. The sequence goes on from NZ_QREG01000014.1 coordinate 124,318, forward strand.
AGAAATGAAGTTCCAGCCCCTTGTTCACTTTCCACAAACACATTACCGTTGTGAGCTTCTACAAATTCGTTAGAAACATACAGTCCCAATCCAGTGCCTTTCTCGTTGTTCGTACCGTTTCGCACCGAATCTTTACCCAGATCAAAAAGTTTATTCTGAACATCTTCTGGCATACCGACACCTTCATCTTCCACCTTCATGTAAAAATGAGTTCCTTTTTGCCAGGCAGTAAGTTTCACTTCTCCACCTTCATGGCTAAACTTCACAGCATTGCTCATCAGATTGCGAATCACCGTACCCAGCATGTCATAATCGGCCTGCACTTGCAGGTCTTCAGGAACATCCACCTCAAACTTCACCCCTTTCTTAGCCGCAGTGGGTAGTAACAACAGCTGGCACTCGTTGACCAGGCGGCTAAACTCAAAGTCACTCTTATTTAATGAATCAACTTCTGTGTTCATCATAGACCATTTGAGCAAATTATCAAGGAGTGACAAATTACTGCGCGCTGCATCGTTAAGCGCCTTCAAAAATTGCCGTGTTTCTTCCTGACTGATTTTATTGCTTTCTACCAAACTCATAATGGTCAGGATAGACGATAGCGGGCCGCGCAAATCATGCCCAATGATCGAAAAGAGCTTATCTTTCATACCCACGAGTTTCTCCAGCTGCTTATTTTGCTTCTCCAACTCCTCTTTCTGATTCGCTACTTGTCTGTTGGTAGTGGCTAATACACTGTTTAGTTTCACAAATTTCACCAAACGTAGAATGGACACCACCACAAATAATACGAGCAAAACATACCAACCATATAGTAGCCAGCTGATGTAAGGGATTCCACTTGGCATATTGGCCGAAGGAGCTATCCCTATTTTAAAATTCATACCATAGAGCGTCAGTTCTTCATATGCAAATTCGGAGGACGCCATGCCCAGATGACCGTAGTACTGGCTGTCTTTTCTACTGTGAAATACTCTCGATCCATCATGAATTTGTTCCCGATCGAAATCAGTAGAATCATTCACCGCAAACCGGAATACGTAATTTTTCACTAACGGATTTTCATAGATTGGATTGATGAGTGTTTTAAAATCTACAATAGCAGCGATGTACCCTACAGATTGACCATGACGTACTATATTGAAATTTAGTGGAACACCTATCATGCCTTCCACTAGATTGATGGGCGTGAATAAGTGAAACTCCTCATCTTGCATTACCGCATCCAGTCGCGCTATTTCATCCTGATCCCTTATATCGCGTACAGAAGTTCCTATCAGATTACCCGGATCAGTTTGAGTTCGGCTAAACGAATACCTGAAAATGTGAGCAGTATCTACATAAGTAAGAATCAGAGAGTCGGAATAATTTAGGTCCTTGAGTTGATACTCCACAAACGACTGCAAATCATCCTGAGAAGGCATTGTCTCACTGTTGACCATATACGACCGTATGCCCGACATAAACATGGCAAACTGGTCTACTGAATTTTGGAAAGACCGTACAGCCTCCTGGTGTACCTTCGTTTGAGCTATGGCTGCTTTTTCACGCTGTGCCTCTTCCATGTAGTCGAGCACAAAAGGCAGGTAAAAAGTACCAAATAAGATGATAGCAGCTAGAAAAATGGTCTGAAGGCGCTGGCCGGGACTGAAAAACTTCATGATTCAAGTGTTGATCTTCGTTAAAGATCAGTAGTTCAGTAGTTTTCATCCGGCATATTAGGTGAGTAAGCAAAGAATATCGGTGAGTGAGCACCTTTTCCCTACATAACCGCTGCCATCAGACCACCCCCCTTCCCCAGAGACATAAGGGTTTCATAACATGCCTGTAAGAAGTTTAAAAGGAGAATACGGAGCCAAGAAGTCGTTTGATTTGTCTTGTAGTAGTAAACAACCAAACATCAAAGTCTTCAGCAAATGAAAAACAACAAAGACCTAAAATTAACTTCGTTCCTCCACTCTGCACTTCTGATCATGCTTTTAGGTGTAGTTGTGACAAATGCATGGGCTCAAGAGTCGTTTTTTCAGAAAGGAATATCCATCCGCAATTACGAGAAAAGCCACTACCACAAGATGGTAGGGTGGGATGATTCCGAATTCAAAGAATTTGCCTATTGGAAAGAAAATTCCCAGGGGGGCATTATGGAATTTATGAACTGGAGAGCCATATTTCCACCGGGGTATGACAGTACATCCGCAGACCAATATCCCATGATCATTTTGATGCATGGCGCAGGTGAATCTGGCAGAAAATGGACCGGATATTTTAACTACGAGCCCACAGACCCTGAGTATGACAACAATGGCCACCACCTGCTCTGGGGTGGGCGCAAGCACCGAAATGCGGTAAATAATGGGAAATTTCCCGGAATCGTGCTTTTTGCACAAAGCAGCTACAATGCGGCATGGGATTCAGATGAAAAACGTATGCTCGCCGGAATCATCGAGCACATGATCCAGCACTACCAGGTAAACCCCTACCGCATCAGTATGCACGGGCTGTCTAACGGAGCGAAAGGCACCTGGGACTTTGTAAACTACCGACCGGATCTGATTGCTGCCATATTGCCCATGTCAGGCATCGGAGCAGATCTGGAGTCCACTACGGAAACGCTGACGACTACTCCGGTTTGGCTGTTTCAGGGAGGTGAAGACACCAACCCCAGCCCGGGGGCCGCTGAGCAGTGGATCGAAACCCTCGAAGAAAAAGGTGGCAAACCCAAACTCACTATCTATCCAGACAATGGTCACAATACCTGGAATGAAGCGTACTACGAATCGGACTTTTTTCCATTTATGCGAAGGGCAGACAAACGTAACATTCACATTTTTGGAGACACTTCCAATTTGTATATCACCGAGCATGGAGAGGTAAAACTTGGTTTTTCTGCGGGTTTTTCAGCTTATCAATGGACCAAAGATGGTCAGGACCTTGAGGGTACCGATTCAAGGTACTACACCGTTATGGAGCCGGGCACCTATTCCGTCAAGTTCCAAGCTCAAACCACAGGACAGTGGGATGAATCATTTCCTGTAGAAATCGAAGCCTATAGCGGTGACCCTATCGTGCATATCCCAGACAACAACTTTAAAAGCCTGCTACTCAACGACACCTCGATAAACACCAATGGTGATGGGCAAATTCAGGTTAGTGAAGCAGAAAATTTTAACGGTCAGCTCAAGGCCAATTCCGCTGACATTCATGATTTAACGGGTATCGCTGCATTCAAAAACATCACGGACCTTCGGGTGCATTACAATAACCTCACCTCGCTGGATGTGAGCAGCAACAAGAAGTTACAACAACTTCATTGTCAGCACAATATGCTGGAATCACTAAATATCAGCCTGAATCCGGACATCACCAAGCTACGTTGTTTTGACAACCAGCTGACCGAGCTTAACATCAAAAATGGGAACAATGACCAGTTCGATCTTTTTCAGGCCAAAAACAATGCGCTCTCCTGCATTCAGGTGGACGATGCACCGGCCGCTGAGGCTCAGTGGAGTGATAATGTAGACCCGGACGTCACCTTCAGAACCCAGTGTGGACAGGCCATAGTCGCTATCCCAGATGCCAATTTCAAGCAAGCTTTGCTCAACGACCACTCTATAGACACCAATGAGGATGGAGAAATCCAATATGAGGAAGCAGAGCAATACTCCGGAGAGCTAGTGGTAGAAAACCAACAAATTGACGACCTTACCGGACTGGAGGCTTTTACAGAAATTACCAAACTGGACTTTAAAAACAATAACGTTTCCAGCCTCAATATTTCGTCCAACACCCAACTACGCGTGGTGATTGGTGCGGCCAATCAACTCTCCAGCGTGAACTTTGGTGACAACTCCAACCTACACACGGTGAAGCTCAACAGCAATACCCTCACCTCCCTGGAGCCAGGCGCATTACCAGTACTGGAAGTACTGGATATACAGTTTAATCAACTCACTGAACTCACTTTGAGTGAAAACACGCTCTTGGACACACTGTATTGCAACAACAACCAGTTAACCACACTGAATCTAAAAAATGGGCAAAATGAACATTTAGAGGCATTTGATGCATCCGCCAATGAACTCACCTGTATAGACGTGAGCAATGTATCGCACGCCGAAGAGAATTGGCAAAATCACGTAGACCCTGGTGTTTCCTTTAAATCTTTTTGTAACGGTGCAATTGTGAACATCCCAGATCAAAACTTTAAAGATGCGCTGCTGGCCATCTCGGAGCTCAACACCAATCAGGATAGTGAAATACAGGTATCAGAGGCCGAAGCATTCAGTGGGCAAATCAATGTCAATTCTGCGGATATCGCTGACCTTACCGGAATCGAGCATTTCACTGCGCTGACTGACCTACGGATACACAACAATCAGCTACAGACTCTGGACCTGAGCGCCAATACTGCACTAAAGCAGCTCCATTGCCAGAAAAACAGCTTGACTTCCCTGGACATTAGCGCAAATCCTAACATCAAAAAACTGCGCTGTTTTCAAAACAGCCTTAGTACCCTCAATGTCCAAAATGGCAACAATGAAAACTTCCACCTATTTCAAGCCACAGAAAACAACCTTTCCTGTGTACAGGTAGATGACGTGGCCTACGCTGAAAACAACTGGCAAGATGATGTAGATCAGGGAGTGGTTTTCGACACGGATTGCTCATCAGGGTCGACCAGTCGAATGGCCAAGAGCCAGCAAGCCCAACCTAAGGCGCTGGCTTATCCCAACCCATTCGACACCTACCTCACCATACGATTGGGAGAAACTCAAGAAAAAAGTGGACGGGTGACTGTTCGGGAAATGACCACAGGCAAGCTGGTGGCACCTAAAGTGTCGTCGAGTTCTTCAGGTCTTTTGAAGTTAGACTTTTCTGCTCACCCTCAGGGGCATTACCTCCTGGAAATTCAGGGACGAACTTACCGGGTGATTAAACAGTAGGTAGTGAATCAAAAAAGCTCCGATCATCTCTAGCGAGTGATCGGAGCTTTTCATATATAGCCTTCTCTATCAGCTTATTCTACCTGACTCACACGCATCATGTTGGTGTGGCCTTTCCAGTGCATTGGCATACTAGCTGTATTTACAAAGACATCACCTTTTTGGAGATATCCATCATTCACCAATACAGTTTCTATGTGTTGTAGTGTTTCATCTATGCCTTCGGTCTTGTCATAGTAAAACCCTGTTACACCCCACAAAAGGTTAAGCTGCCTCAGCAAGTGCTTTTGATTGGTGAAAATAAAGATATAAGACTTAGGACGATGCTTTGACAATCTATATGCCGTATATCCAGATTTGGTCATACCGACCAGTGCCTGAGCACCTACCTGGTCACTCATTCTACAAGCCGAGCGAACAAGCAAATCATTCAATCGTGTAGAAGAAGATTCTTTTTCGTCGTGATACTTAGAGTATATAGAATTGGCCTCCGACTCTATCGCCACGATTGTTTTTGCCATTTGCTGTACAGCCTGCACCGGAAACTTACCTGAAGCAGATTCTGCAGACAACATCAATGCATCAGCACCATCAAAAACGGCATTGGCCACATCATTGGTTTCTGCACGTGTAGGACGCGGGTTTTCTATCATGCTCTCCATCATCTGAGTAGCAATAATCACCGGCTTACCTGCTTCATTACATTTCTTCACCATTCGCTTTTGCAGCAAAGGCACATTTTCCGACGGTACCTCCACACCCAGGTCACCACGTGCTACCATCAGGCCGTCAGTTTGTTCTATGATCTCATCCAGATTAGTAATGGCTTCTGGTTTTTCGATCTTAGCGATCACTTTAGTATTGATACCAGCTTTTTTGATACGTTCTTTGATGTCTATAATATCACTGGCTTTACGTACAAAAGATAGGGCAACCCACTCCAGGTCAAACTGAAAAGCAAACTCCAAATCTTCTATATCCTTTTCGGTCATAGAAGGTGCTGATACATTAGAGTTAGGCAAATTGATGCCCTTGCGAGACTTTAACAATTCGCCATGCACTACTTCTGTATGCACGTTATTACCATCTACTTTGATCGTTTTCAGCTCGATGTTTCCATCGTCGATCAGTATAGTATCTCCGGGCTTCACATCATTTACGATACCCTCATATACTGTGCTCACTTTTTCGCTGGTCCCCAGCATTTCTTCAGTAGTGATGATAAGAGGCTGACCTGGCGCTATTGGCACCCCGTCATTTTCTACCTTACCCACTCTGATTTTTGGTCCCTGAAGATCTTGAAGTAGTGCCACATTAGCACCCAATTCTTCATTGAGCTCACGTACCATTTGGATAGTACTCTGGTGGTCTTCATGACTACCATGCGAAAAATTCAGTCGAAACACATTGGCTCCGGCTTTAATCAATTCGCGCAATGTCTCCTTATTTCGGCTGGCAGGCCCGATGGTGGCTACTATTTTAGTCTTCTTAAAAAGCGCTTCTTTCATACCTAAAATGTAAGTGTTGTATTTGCAGTCGATTCAAAAATATGGGCAAATATCTAACTACCTGACAGTATATCCACCCGTTTTTAAGATATTCTTTATCAGAACAGTAAATTATCTTTCATTTTCACTCGTTCCACATCGATTTGCACACAATAATCGATGACTGGTAGTTGCTTGAGATCCAAAACTAACGTTTTCGCCCAGTTTTCTTTGGTTTGATTAGTTATCTTCAGAAGATAATCGAATTGTTGCAGCTCAGAAACCAAATGTTGATTGCCCACCACATTAGAAGAAACCAGGCGGTTTTTGATAAGGCACACCTTATAATAGTCGCCTTCATCTGTCATAGACGATGCCCGTATCTGTCGATTATCGGCAAAATCAATTTTCAAATCTTCACTTTTTACAAGGTGAATATCCTCCAGCTGATTGATGTGCCAGGCCAGCTTGTACTCCCTCGCGCTGGATACTATTCCTATCAGCTCAAAATCTATTGGATAATCAGATGTCAGCCTACTCTTCTTCATCCTCATGATTAATGTGTGGCTAAAATACCCAAAACAGCGTTTTTCGCACCATTCTTTAAGGGTTTAAATTGTTTTGATTTTAATGATCAGAATGTATTTCTTTGCACTGGATTTTTAACTAAATATTACAAAAATGTCAGAAATAGCACAAAAGGTTAAGTCAATCATCATTGACAAATTAGGTGTTGAAGAATCAGAAGTGACTACTGAGGCGAGCTTCACCAACGACTTGGGAGCTGACTCATTGGATACTGTGGAGCTGATCATGGAGTTCGAAAAAGAATTTAATATTTCTATCCCTGACGATCAAGCAGAAAACATCGCTACTGTAGGTCAGGCAATATCATATCTCGAAGAAAACGTAAAATAATTCACTTACCCATTTTAGAAATTTTATGGAGTTAAAAAGAGTCGTAGTTACGGGAATCGGTGCATTAACACCGTTAGGAAACAATAAGAATGATTATTGGGACGCACTTGCTAAGGGTGTTAGCGGTGCCGCTCCTATAACTCGATTCGATGCGGAGAAATTCCGCACCAAATTCGCCTGTGAGGTCAAAAATTTCGATCCCTTACAGTTCTTAGATCGAAAAGAGGCCCGAAAAATGGACCCCAATGCTCAGTATGGCATGGTAGCCGGTGATGAGGCTATTGTGGACTCAGGCATGGATTTGGAAAAAATCAACAAAGATAGAGTTGGTGTAATATGGGGTAGCGGCATAGGTGGTTTTACCACATTCCAGGATGAAGTGATGAACTTTGCCAATGGAGACGGCTCCCCTCGCTTCAACCCTTTCTTTGTTCCTAAAATGATCCTGGACATCACTCCAGGTCTTCTTTCTATCAAATACGGCTTCAGAGGTCCTAACTTCGCAACCGTATCTGCTTGTGCATCCTCTAACAATGCCCTTACCGACGCACTTAACTACATCCGGCTAGGAAAAGCCAATGTAATCCTTACGGGTGGTTCTGAAGCGGCAGTAAACGAAAGTGGTATCGGAGGATTCAATGCAATGAAAGCACTCTCTGAGCGAAACGACTCACCTGAAACAGCATCCAGACCTTATGACAAAGACAGAGATGGATTTGTACTGGGAGAAGGTGCCGGTGCGCTCGTTTTAGAAGAGCTCGAGCATGCAAAAGCTCGTGGAGCTAAAATTTACGCTGAAGTACTGGGAGCCGGTATGTCTGCAGATGCTCATCATATCACAGCACCTCACCCTGAGGGTGACGGTATCGTACTGGTGATGAACGAAGCACTGTCTGACGCCAACATAGACCCTACAGCTGTAGACTATGTAAACACTCATGGTACCTCTACACCACTGGGCGATTCTGGTGAGGTAAAAGCCATCCAAAAAGTATTCGGAGATCACGCATACAATATCAACATCAGCAGTACCAAGTCCATGACCGGACACCTATTGGGAGCTGCAGGTGCCGTGGAAAGTATCGCATCATTGATGGCACTGGAGCGAGGAATCATCCCTCCTACCATCAACCACTTTACTGATGATCCGGATATCGATCCGAAACTCAACCTTACATTTAATGAAGCACAAAAACGCGAAGTAAATGTAGTGATGAGCAATACATTTGGTTTTGGTGGTCACAACACTTCTATTGTTTTTGGTAAATACAACGGGTAGTGCCCTCGGTCTTTAGGAAGTCTCACGGCTATCTTCGTTACCTCTTTTCTTCCGAGGAAAAAGACCTGTATAAAAAGTTTAAAATCATTACTGGTCGCAGGCCCAACAACATCAAGTTGTACGAACGGGCCACGCGACACGTAAGTGCTGCCGAAATAAACGAAAAAGGCCTCAAGGACTCCTACGAACGATTGGAGTACCTTGGTGACGCCATTTTGGGTATGATAGTAGCAGAAATGCTCTATAAGCGCTTCCCATTCAAGGAGGAAGGCTTCCTCACCGAACTGAGGTCTAAAATCGTCAATAGAGAATCGCTCAACAACCTTTCGAAAAAAATAGGCCTCAAAGGACTTGTGAAGTATCATAAGCACGGCGGTGCTGGAATTTCTCACAAGTCAGTCTATGGTGATTCACTCGAAGCCCTGATCGGTGCTTTATACCTGGACCAGGGCTTTAGATACAGCAAAAAATTTATCCAGCATCGACTGATAGGCCCTCACTTCGATTTTGAAGAGCTGGCCAAAACCACTACCAACTACAAGAGTAAAATCATCGAATGGGCACAAAAAGAAAACAAAGCCATTCGGTTTGAGATTATCCAATCCAATGAAGATGCCAGAGACAAGCAGTTTATCTCTCAGGTGTTCATTGATGACGAAGCCCTCGAAAAAGGCTTTGGCTTTAGTAAAAAGAAAGCAGAACAAGACGCTGCACAAAAATCACTGGAGCAGCTAAACCTCGAATAAGGTGGCAAACAAAAAAATAAAAGTAGGCGGTGCATGTCTCAACCAGATTCCAATAAACTGGGAAAACAACCTGCAAAACATCCGATCTGCTATAGCCCAGGCACGTGACGAACAAATAAAAATCCTCTGTCTACCCGAACTTTGCATCACTGGTTATGGCTGTGAGGACCTTTTTTTAAGTGAATGGCTTCCTCAGAAAGCGCTAGACAAGCTTCTCACCCTACTTCCGGACTGCTCGGACATTGCCGTAGCGGTGGGAATACCTTTTCTATATGAAGGCCATGTATATAACACCACGGCATTTATAGCTCAGGGCGAAATCAAAGGCATCTATGCCAAACAAAAACTGGCCAATGATGGCGTACACTACGAACCCAGATGGTTTACTCCCTGGCCAGCAGGCAAAGTAGTTAATGTAAGTGTAGGTGAGCAGCAAATCCCATTTGGACATATTACGATCACCCATGAAGGGTTGAAAATCGGTTTTGAGATCTGTGAAGATGCCTGGAGAGAAGATCGGCCAGGGGTCCACCCGATCAATCACGGTGCAGACCTGATCCTCAACCCATCTGCGAGCCATTTTGCATTTGGCAAAGCCAACTACCGCGAAAACCTAGTTATTCGTAGCTCAGACCTCCTCAAGTGTACCTATGTATATGCCAATTTATTAGGCAATGAGTCTGGCAGAATGATCTATGACGGAGATATTTTAATTGCTCAAAATGGCGAGTTGAAAGCCAAAAATGCACGCCTGTCATTCAAAGACTTTAAAACACTTGGTTGCGAGATAGATTTTGAGGATGGCGCGAACAGTGATACGGACATTCGCCCAGACGTAGATGGTGCCACTGAAGAGTTTGGCCAGGCCGCCTCTCTGGCCTTGTTTGATTATTTGCGCAAAAGCCGGGCTAAAGGATTTGTGCTTTCGTTAAGCGGTGGTGCTGACTCCAGTAGTATAGCCACACTAGTAGCACTTGCAGTAAAAAACGGCCTTAAAGAATTGGGCTTTGACGAATTTAACCGCAAACTTCACGGCCAGCTGCATCAGGCAGATGACTGGAAAGGTCTGGTAGGACAGCTGCTATATACCGCCTACCAGGGCACAAAAAACTCCTCTGAGGACACACTCAACTCAGCAAAGACATTAGCAGAAAGTATTGGCGCGCAGTTTTATCACTGGACCATAGACCGGGAAGTAGCAGCCTATACTGAGTCTATAGAAGAGGTACTGCAACGCAAGCTTACCTGGCAACAAGACGACATTGCACTCCAAAACATACAAGCCCGGGCCAGATCTCCGATCATCTGGATGCTGGCCAACATCCAGGGCTGCCTCCTGCTGTCTACCTCAAACCGCAGCGAGGGTGACGTAGGCTACGCTACCATGGATGGTGATACCAGCGGCAGCATCTCTCCCATTGCTGCAGTGGATAAGCAGTTTGTACTCAGCTGGCTAAAATTTGCCGAAGCCCAGCTAGGCTTTGATGGCCTGGCCAAAGTCAACAGCCTCGCCCCCACTGCCGAGCTAAGACCGCAGGATCAGCACCAAACAGATGAAATCGACCTGATGCCCTACGCAGTGCTGGTAGACATTGAAACCAAAGCCATCAGAGATCGAAAATCTCCCGTGGAGGTGTACAATAGGCTCAAAGGAAAATGGCCGGATCATGTACTCCTCAAGCAGTGGATTCATAAGTTTTTTAGAATGTGGTCCATCAATCAATGGAAAAGGGAACGAATTGCGCCTAGTTTTCATTTAGATGATTTCAATGTGGACCCTCGCACATGGTGTCGATTTCCGATACTTTCGAGTGGGTTTAAAGAAGAACTAGACGAGCTCGATAAACTTAAATAGACGCAGTTTCCCGGGCTATGGCACCGGATCATACCCACTACCACCCCAGGGATGGCATTTGGCAATGCGACGAATGGCCAGCCAGGTACCTTTAAAGACGCCATGTTTCATAATGGCATCTTTGGCATAGTGTGAACAGGTAGGCGTAAACCTGCAAGTGCTGGGAAACAATGGTGATATGCTGTACTGATAAAACAGTACCGGAAGAATAAAAAGCTTGCGGATTACGTTTTTCACTCATCAAAAGTACCCAGCAAATTTGGCACGAACAATTATATTCGCTCTGTTTGCAAGTTAGCTTACAGTATGCACCGTCTGAATACCGATATCTAAAAACCCGAACAACGACAGAAGTGAATAAAACTGGCATAAGACTTACCTTATTGGTATTATTTTCCTGGGCATGCTTTGCCATGACAGCTTCTGCGCAAAAGCACAAGGCTGACACCTCTCAAGCCGTGGCTGATGCTTATATCACCATCAATAAGATCTACATACTTGGGAATGACAAAACCAAGCGATACATCATTACACGAGAGTTAGGTTTCAAAGAAGGTGACCAGATCGCGCTGACGAACCTGGATGAGGTAATGACCCGCTCGCGAAACAACGTTTACAATACCAATCTTTTCTCCACGGTAGAGTTTGAACAATTGGAAATCAGTGATACCGAAATAGATGTGCTGATCAAATTAGAAGAACGCTGGTACGTTTGGCCTTCATTTATTTTAAAACCCATAGACCGAAACTTTATCGACTGGTGGAAAAACCGTGATAAAGACTTTAGCAGGGTTCGCTTTGGCCCAAAGCTGGATATCTACAATGTGAGAGGCCGCAAAGAAAGCTTGCGTTTTATCGGTTTTTTTGGGTTCGACAGACGTTTTATTTTTCAATATTCATTTCCATACATAGACAAAAACCAAAAACATGGACTCACACTGGGTGCCAGCTCAGTGATCAACAAAAAAATGCCCTATGAGACGGTAAACCATGTTAACAATTTTATTACCGATACCTCAGAGTTTGTAGATCAGGTCAATCGTGAAGCCTATTCTGGATATCTTATTTATAAATTTCGCCCGTCATTTTACGACTATCATTACCTGACGCTACAAGGATACACCATGACCATTTCTGATGACATTGCTAACCTCAACCCCAACTATTTCGGAGATGGGGCCACTCATCAGGCAGCTTTTGGTCTGTCATACTCCTACGTAAGAGACCGCCGAGACAATAGAAACTACCCTCTGGATGGCTACCGGATCTTCGGAGAAATGGAAAAATTGGGACTAGGCATATTCGGAGATGTAGACATCTGGAGAGCCACAGCTTTTTACCAGCACTATATTGACTTTCAAAACAAATGGTACCTCAGCACTAGTTTTGGAGGTCAGATCACCTCTCCAGACGCTGCGTATTTCAACTATACAGAGTTTGGCGAAGGTACCTATTACGTGAGAGGCTTTGAGCAGTTTCTGGTAGAAGGGCCGCATAACGTACTTTCCAAAAACTCATTAAAACGTGAGATCTTTAAAACCGACATTAACCTGGGCAGGTTTATGCCCATCAAGAAGTTTAAAAAACTACCGTTTGCTGTTTATGCCAAAACCTTTGTGGATGTGGGTTATGTAAACAATTATCCAAACTACGAGCAAAACGCTCGGCTTACCAACAAACCATTGTACAGTGCTGGCATAGGTTTGGACATAGTCATGCTGTATGACATCACGCTGAGGCTGGAGTATTCCTACAATTCGGAGGGACAGTTTCGCTTTGCGCCCAATTTTATGGCTGAGCTCTAATCAAAGTACTTCCACTTTTTACGTTTCCCGTTTTTCTTAAAGTAGTACCACTGTCCTGAGCGCTCACCCTGCCGAAAAGCCCCCAGGTAAGTGAGCCTCCCATCTTCGTTATAGTACATCCACTCCCCGCTTTGCAAACCATGGGTATACATTCCCTCCTGCATGACCTTACCATTGGAATGATAACTCAACCAAAGCCCATGAGGTACTCCCCCTTGATAGTTGCCTTCCTGCCGCAGCGTGCCATCTTCGTAGTAAAACACCCAATAGCCTTCATACAGCCCTTCATTGTAGCTGCCCTTGCGCTCCAATTGCCCGTTTGGATGATAGTAATAAGCCGAATCCTCTGGACCATACACTTCCCAGCGCTCGTAAGCTTTTAGCTGACCATTGGCATGATAATATTTCTGTTTCCCCAGTAAACTTCCGTTGACATAATTGAGCGCTGCATTTAACTGCGCATTAGGGTAGTAATACAGCCAGGTTCCATCCTTCTTTCCAGAAGCAAACTCTCCTATGGCCTTGACCTCTCCGGAGGCATATGTGAGTGTATCCTGAGCATAAAGAACAGGCATCAAAAACATAAATATTCCGGCTATTAACAGCTTTTTCATATACGACCTTAAGTTACACCTATTGGTTTAATTCACCGAAAACACTACTTTGCAGTATGCGAGTCACCTGCCTTATTCTCTGCATACTGCCATTACTCTCTACAGCTCAGCTGCGCAATTATACCATTGGTGCACGTCATCAGGCACTAGGAGGCACCTCTGTAACCCTGGCTGACCCGTGGGCAGCATTTAACAACCCCGGAGCCCTGGGATCTTATGACCAGTCCACAGCAATTGCCGGCTTTCAAAACCGCTACAACATCAGTAACCTCATGACCATAGCTGGAGGAGCAACCTATAGTCACCCGTGGTTTACACTTGCTGCAAAGTATTACAAGTTTGGAGACAAATACTACAGCGAACAAATGATGGGACTTACCATCGCCAACAGACTGCAGATGGTCAGCTTCGGTGGTGGCATTTCACTCCTCCAAACCCGTGCCGAGGGGCTTCAGCCTCATCGCAAACTGGCTTTGGAGCTAGGCGGCACCGCAGAAATCACTCCCCAAATACTACTGGGCGTTCATCTATTTAACCTGAAGCATGGCTCCATCTACCCCACTACTATGAAAGCAGGATTTTCTTTTCGCCCTCAGGAGCAAATCATGCTCAACACCGAAATAGAAAAACAGCTAAACACACGTGAACGGATCAAAACCGGCATGGAATACCAGGTAATAGAATTTCTGGCAATTCGAACTGGTATCATGATCCAAAACCACAAACACTCCAAAACTCAGATTACTCCAGCGTTTGGTTTTGGAGTTACCCCGGGAAAATTAACTGTGGATTATGCATTTAGTGCCCACACACTGGGTGCAGTGCACGAGCTCTCGGTAGGACTAACACTCAAAGAGCCATGAAAAAGGTTCTGCTTACTGGTATATGGCTAGTGTGCTCCATTTGGGTAGATGCACAGGATGGATTCGACCTGGAAGCTTTTGCTGAGCACCGGTTCCAAATTCAAGAAGAGGATATAGGGTATGAAGACCTATATGAATCACTGCTGCTTTATCATACCAATCCACTAAATCTCAACACTGCCACCGAAGAAGAAATAGGCTCCCTCTATATACTCAGTCCTGCTCAACTGCGGGAGTTTTCGGCTTATAGAGCAAAACAGGACAAATTGATTTCCATTTACGAATTGCAGGCCATTCCCCTCTTCGACATCCAGACAATAAAAGAGTTGCTGCCTTTTGTCTCGGTAAATGAAACGGTAGATACACGCCCTCTGCTAGAGCGAATTGCCAACGAACCGAACAACTACTTACTCCTCCGCTATACCCGGCAACTGCAGCAGTCTGCGGGATACAAACGCACAGACGGGAGTGGATTTTTGGGAGATCCCAACACCCTCTATGGACGCTTTAGAGTAAGTCATGCACAGGATTTTAGCCTGGGGTTTACCTTCGAAAAGGATGCCGGAGAGCAATTATCCCTAAACCCGGGCCGAAATCAATATGGCATGGATTACTATTCAGGGCATGTATTTCTCCAAAACAAAGGCAAGCTCAAAGCCCTGGCACTGGGGGATTTTCAACTGCAGTTTGGCCAGGGGCTGGTTTTTGGTGCTGGCTTCAGTGCTGGTAAGGGAGCTAACCCTATCGCCACTATCAAAAGAAACACCACTGGCGTAAAACCCTATGCTTCGGTTTTAGAATCAGGCTTTTTTCGTGGAGGTGCTGCCACAGTGTCTCTAGGAAATCTGGACATCACTGTATTTGGCTCCTACCTCCAGCAGGATGCCAACTTGCTACGAGACACCACCTATTCGGATTTTGAACTCTTTGTAAATAGCGTACAGGCTACCGGGCTTCATCGCACACCAAACGAACTAGCAGCGAAGAACTCTACAAATGAAATTGCTCTGGGCACTGCCGCTCACCTCGAGATCAGTCCCCGGTTTTCTGTGGGAGCCACTTCACTGTACTCTTTGTTTAGCAACCCTATCCAAAAGCGCCCTACCAATTACAATCAATTTGAATTTGTAGGAAAGAAAAACATCATCCAAAGTATCTATACAAACTACAACTGGCAAAACTTTATGTTCTTTGGAGAAGCTGCACGCTCTAGGTCTGGCGGGATAGGATATGTAGCTGGCTTGCTGGCTTCTCTCACTCCTCAACTTGACCTGAGCTGGTCGCTGAGAAACTACGACAAAAACTTTCATTCCTTTTATGGAAATGCCTTTGGCGAAAGCTCTAGAAATATCAATGAGAAAGGAGTTTACTGGGGACTTGCCTACAAGCCTTCTAGAAAATGGCAACTAGCCCTGTACTTTGACAAATTTCGGTTTCCATGGCTCAGGTACCGTACCGATGCTCCGTCTGAGGGATTTGAATACCTGGCAAGACTTACCTACAAGCCAAAAAAAATGATCAGTCTTTATGCTCAATTTCGCCAAGAAAATAAGGAACGGTCGATCTCTGAAGGTAACCTCTCCGTTCTCACCGAAACCATAAAAAGAACCTACTTGATTAACCTGGACTATGCACTTGCAAGAAGTATTAGCTTCAAAACGCGTATACAAGCTTCAGACTTCCAGTTATCAGGCCAGAAATCACACGGCTTGGCACTTGTGCAAGACATCAACCTTAAAATAAAAGATCTGAAGCTCAGCGGGCGTTTTGCAGTCTTTGACACGGATGACTTTGAAAACAGGCAATATATGTACGAACGAGATGTCCTCTATGCATTCTCCATTCCTGCTTATCAAGGTGTAGGCTCACGTAGCTACCTACTCGCTCAATACCGCTTTTCATCACAGCTGACTATTTGGGCCAGGTATGCTCAGTTTCATTTTGCAAACTTAGATGAGTTCGGCTCAGGACTATCTAAAGTCAATGGCAACCTGAAATCTGAAATAAAACTGATGGCTCGATACAAGTTCAATTGATCAAAACAGGTCAACGAGAATTCGCCTCACTTAATCGGGTAAATTCTGGCTTTACTCGACTAGCCCGTCTGAAATTGAAACAATCTTCCCAATTTTATGGTAGTGAAGTTGGAATAGTCCTATGATTTAAGGGTATTTTCTTATTTACAAACCAAACAATGAAAGCGCTCAGTTACTTTTACACCTTTTTTTTAGCAATAACTATTTATGCCCAAACTGGGCCTGGAGGTGTTGGCAACGATACAAATGTACGTTTTTGGTACAGAGCCAATTCCATCAATCAGGCGAATAGCACCTCAGTTAGCTCATGGTCAAATGATGGTGGCAACACTAAAAACGCTGAGCAATCTACTGGATCCGAACAACCTACTTTCCTAACCAATCAGATTAATGGGTTTCCCGCACTGTCTTTTGATGGCACCAACGATAATCTGGGCATAGCCAATGATTCAGACCTAAACAATGGAGGACCCTGGGCTACCCGAACGTTTTACATGGTCATACGCACAGGAGCAAATGTGACCAACCGACAAATGATTTTCGAAGAAGGTGGTGGCACCCGTGGATTGAACATTTACATATTTAATGGCAACCTCTATTTTGGCGCGTGGAATGAAGCCAATGACGGAGCCGGTTCGCCATGGGGGTTTTCGAGCATCAGTACAGCAATCAGCACCAATACAACTTACATCCTAACCTACGTAATGGATGGCAATAATACCTCGACAGGTACCATTACTGGCTATCTCGATGGCACACAGTTTGGCACTATCAACAACGTGGGACTGCTCTACAATCATAACTCTACTTATATAGGTGGCAAAGTAAATTCCTCCAGATATGAAACAGGTTCGAGCAGTGGTAGCGGAGATTATTTCAGTGGCCTTATCGCCGAATGGATCATCCAAAATGATGTCCCCAATTTCACAGAACGAGTAGCTACAGAAAATTACCTGGCTGCCAAATATGGACTAAGTATCGCCAATGATTATTATACAATGGATAATGTAGCCAATGGTAATTATGACTATGAGGTAGCAGGATTGGGGCAATTTTCGGCAGGCGACAACCACACTGATTCACAAGGAAGCTCAATTTTCAGATTTTCTAATCCAGGCGGATTGGGCAACTTTGAGTATTTCGGATGGGGACACGACAATGGTGACGATAGTTTTACAAGCAATACTTCAGATATCCCATCTGCAGAAGGCATTGGTGGCAGAATGGACCGTCTATGGAGACCAACAATGGGTGGAACCATCAACTCTTTCGATCTGACAGTGAGCATTTCCAATTCCTCATGTGTCACCACAGCAGACAATTTGTTTTTACTCGTAGATCTAGATAATGATGGCACATTCGCCGATGAAACGGTATCTGGTGGAGGTGTCATTCAACTAACGGATATCGGGGGTGGTGACTATCAAATCACCAACCTGACAATAATGGCCAATGGTAGACGCTTTACAATAGGCATAGATGGTAAAGCCCCTACTTCTTTTGTGACTGTCCCAGGTCCTGGTGGAGTTGGTGACGATTCTATCAACCGATTTTGGTTTGACGTGGAAGACCTCAGCCAGACTGACAACACTACAGTACAAACATGGACAAACAAAGGAGGCACTGCCGAAAACTTCTTTCAAAACACTGTAAGCGCTCGTCCTCTTTATCGCGAAAACCAACAAAATGGGGTAGCACAATTAGTCTTCGATGGTATAAATGACTTTTATACCATGAATAACAACAATGACCTAAATCTGGGAGGCCCAGCTTATAAAAGGTCTTTTGTTGTACAATTTACAACAGGCGTGGATGTAATTACCCGTCAGGTTATTTTCGAAGAAGGTGGTGCCAGCAGAGGCCTCAACATATACATTTTTAATGGTGAACTGTACATTGGTGGATGGAACCTAAACGATGATGGTGCTGACGCTCCATGGGGATTTGTGAGTACCGCCACTACTGTTTCAGCAAATACCGACTACATTGTCACTTACATTTTTGATGGAAATAGCTGTCTGGACGGCACAATCACCATGTACCTTAATGGAGCACAGATAGGACAAATACCTGCTATCGGAGGATTGTATGAGCATACTGGAGATATTGGCCTGGGTGCGAAATATAACGACACTTACTACGAAAATGGCGGAAGTAATAATGACGGAGACTATTTTTCAGGTGCTATAGGAGAATTCATCGCGTACAATGTAGCCCTAAACAACCCACAGCGGATATTGATTGAAAACTACTTATCTTCAAAGTTTGACATTGCACTATCTACCAACGACTTCTACGACGAAGATGGTGCCGGGCAGGGCGACTATGACTTTGATGTGGCAGGGATAGGAAGAGAAAATGCCCTGGCTTATGAAAATGATGGACAGGGAGAAGGTATTTTGCGCATGCGTAACCCATCTGATCTCGGTGATGACGAATACCTGATCTGGGGACACAACAATGCTCTACTTGAGGCTGGTAACGAAAGTGATGTACCTGCTGGCGTGGAAGGTCGATTACATCGGGTATGGAGAATGAGCGAAACCAACTCCTCAGGAAGCGCAGTAGACGTGGGAAGTGTAGATATCCGATGGGACCTTAGCGCATTTCCAAGCACCAATGCCAGCGATTTGGCATTACTCATCGACACAGACAATGATGGCACATTCGCTGACGAGACTGCTATATTCGGCGCTACGGACCTGGGTGGCGGAGTATTTGAGTTTGCAGGTGTTACTGGCGTAGTGGATGGGCGCAGAATGACGCTAGGCTCAGCTGACCTTAGTCAAACCTCTTTACCGGTAGACCTGCTCAGTTTTGACGTGAAAATAAAAGCTACGAATGTTGAGATCTCCTGGAAAACGGCATCAGAGCTTAACAACGACTACTTTACTATAGAGAAATCTCGTGACGGAATCACATTCATTACGGTCGCTCAGCTGATAGGCGCTGGGACACATAACGCTCCCCTGAGCTATACCTACACCGATACCAATCCTGGTGAAGGACTCTGGTATTATCGCCTAAAGCAAACAGATTTTGATGGCACTACTGAGGTTTTCGAAATGAGAAGAGTAGAAATAGCTGGAGCGCCAGCCAAAATCATACAAGTTTTTCCGAACCCTACCTCAGACTTTGTGACCCTCAGTGGAGCAGGTGCAGAAACCTCCATTTTTGATGCAGAAGGCACCAACCTAAACAGCGAGGTGCAATCCTTAGTGAAAGGAGAGAACATTGAGTTTGATTTTAGAGGTTTGGAAAATGGGGTCTACTACATCAGAACCAACGCACAGACTCTCCGAGTAATAAAGCGCTAAAACCCTGCTCAAAAGGTTAAATCTGATTAGTTTGGCACTAAAAATCCCAACAGATGAGAATTTCCTTTTGCATTATTCTGATACTTCTGGTTTCACAATTTGGCCTGGCGCAAGATGCACTTCTACCACTTTATGAAGGAGAACCCCCCAACGCACTTCCAAATGACCTGATCGAAACCAGAGATACCAGCAATACGGTTAGAATCGGAAAGGTAATTAATCCATCCATTGAGGTGTATTTACCCGCCCAAACCTATGCTACAGGTCAGGCGGTAATCATATGCCCGGGTGGTGGCTACCGTATTCTCGCCTATACTCATGAAGGTACAGATGTAGCCAAAATGCTCAACGGACACGGCATAGCAGGTATCGTACTCAAATACCGCCTTCCAGAAGATGCGAGCAACAAAGAACCTCACAAAACACCTTTGATGGATGCACAGCAAGCCATTCGATTGGTACGCAAGCATGCCGAAAAATGGAACATCGACCCAACACAGGTAGGCATCCTGGGCTTCTCAGCCGGTGGACATTTGGCAGCCACAGCGGCCACACACTTTGATAGCACTTCTCGCCCCAGTTTTGCGGCTTTAATATATCCTGTAATATCTATGCAGGATAGTCTCACCCATAGAGGATCTCGTAGAAACCTACTGGGTGAATCGCCCTCTTCAGAACTTATTCACTACTACTCCAATGAACTGCAAGTTAGCGCTGACACACCTCCTACTTTTTTAGTGCACTCCTCAGATGACAGAGCTGTAGATGTAGGCAATAGCCTGGCCATGTACCAGGCCTTGCAGCAACAAGGCATAACTTCAAGCATGCACATATACCCATATGGTGGGCACGGCTATGGCTTGGCTGTAGACAAAGAATTACTGTCATCCTGGCCACTAGAGTTGGTGGAATGGATCAAGTGGCTCAACTGATAGGCCATTTTCCATTTTCTCATAGAAATCAACATTTCACCTTACTTTCCGCAACACCTGATTGATTACTATGAAAATTCAGCAATAAAAACTAATTAATATTGCACAGGCAAGACCGTTCATTCAAGTAAAGCGCCGTTAATGGAATATCTCCACATACCGGTCAGTAATGTATGCTGATTAAATACATTTGCCTTTTCAGCTTTTAATTACCCAATCCCCTTGAAACACCTCATCGCTATTTGCTTTGTCTTTGGTCTCAGTGCCTCACTGGCACAATCTCCCAACATAGATTCTTCCTATGAGGGAATGGACATTCACACCTTTCTAAACCAGGTACAGAAAGAACACAACCTCACGCTGGTCTATGAGTCTAACAAAATCCCGTCCATTGCCGTCAATAACTTTCAGGATAATGAGCCCGTAATTGACTATTTACGCCGTTTTTTCCAGCCCTTTGGTATTAAAGTATTGAGTCACGAAAGTGGAAGCTACCTTATTGTGGACGCAGCTACGTTCCAGGAGTTTGGCGCGAAGGACAACAACTACCTCATCTATAAGGACCAATATGTGCGGGGCACCAGTAAAAGCTATACCCTCACTGGCAAACTCTACGACAAAGCTTCAGGGGAAGCTTTGGTAGGCGTACAGGTTATCCTGCCGGAACTCGGAATAGGCACCACCAGTAATTTTGCTGGAGAATACAGCATCAATATTCCACGGGGATTTCACAGATTAGAATACCGATACGTTGGATTTGAGCCTATGATCTACATGATCAGTTTGCAAAAACACGGACGGCAGGACTTAAGCCTGAAAGAAAGTACTCTGGAACTAGAAGCCATGGTAATCACGGCACAACGTTCGGATGAGAATGTAAAAAGTGCAGTAGCAGGTACCGAAACCATGTCGATTGCTTCCATAAAATCGTTGCCCACCTTTCTGGGTGAAGTAGACCCTATTCGTAGCCTCACTGCTCTTCCAGGCGTACGCTCCAGTGAACTATCCTCAGGAATGAACGTACGAGGTGGAGAGTCTGGCCAAAATATGATTTTGCAGGATGAAGCATTGATTGTCAACCCTTCACACATGTTTGGCTATTTTTCGGCCTTTAACCCGGACCTTATTAAGGAGGTGAACCTTCATAAAGGCGGAGGGCCTGCCACTCTCGGAGGAAGAGCTTCGAGCACCTTACAGGTAGGACTTAAAAATGCCAACCAAACAAGAACGCAAGTAAGTGGCGGACTGGGCCTTACCTCCTCACGCCTTACGCTAGAACAGCCCATCATTAAAGACCACACCTCTATCATCGCTGGAGCACGTATAGCCTACCCCAATTGGCTCATACGCCAATCACAAAACAAATCCGTGCGCGATAATCAGGCAAACTTCCAC
Organism: Marinoscillum furvescens DSM 4134; assembly: GCF_003386095.1. GTDB lineage: Bacteria > Bacteroidota > Bacteroidia > Cytophagales > Cyclobacteriaceae > Marinoscillum > Marinoscillum furvescens. The sequence continues at coordinate 146,508 of NZ_QREG01000014.1, forward strand.
GATTTCACGATGAAAGTTCATAGTAAAATCAACAATAAAAACCTGATCGACTTTACAACATACTATAGCTATGATGACTTTCTCTTTTCTGAAGACAGTGTATACAACCAATGGTCCACACTAAATTTTTCATTGCTTTGGAACCATCAACTAAGTGACCGACACACCTTAGGCGTATCCTTAGCCAAAGCAGACTACAATAGTGAAGTCATTGGCAATAACTATACAGGAAGGTTTGCTTCGAAATCCGGAGTGGACAATATGAGACTCAAGGCAGCTGTATCAGAAGACTACAACCACCTGGCCATCTCTTACGGAATAGAAAGCAACTGGTACAGCCTCAAAACCGGAGATCTCACACCTCTGGACGAACGTACCGATTCTCCGGTAAAATCTACCCCTCATAAAGGCATTGAAAATGCTTTGTTCTTGCAAGGGGACTGGGATATCACTCCATCATTCGCGATAGCCGCAGGCCTCCGGTGGTCATCATTTACACGTTTGGGAAGCGCAAATACCTACAAGTTTGACTTTGAAAACACGGATGGCAACTTACCTTCTATTGAAGACACTCTGAGGCACTCCTCTGGAGAAATGGTGAGTTTTCATCATGCGCTAGAACCCCGAATTTCTTTGCGCTACCTGATATCTCCGAAGACTTCAATAAAGGCCAGCTACTATCGCAGTGCACAATACATCCACCTCATTTCCAATACGGGCGCAGCTACTCCACAAGATTACTACATAGCTTCTGGTCCCAACATAGCACCCCAATTGGCTGATCAAGTCAGTGCAGGTCTGTTTCAAAACCTTCGAAATGATAGCTGGGAACTCTCAGCGGAGGTTTTTTACAAGAAAGTACAAAATGCTGTAGATTATATAGACGGTGGCGACATTACACAAAACCCATCCGTAGAACAATCGCTGCAACAGGGCACAGGTCTGGCATATGGATTAGAATCCCTTGTAAAGAAAAAATCTGGACGCTTTACTGGCTGGATCTCCTACACCCTCTCTAGAAGTAAAAAACAAATAATAGCTAAAGGAGCTTTGCCTGAAGTAAATATGGGCAGATACTACCCTTCATCCTTTGATCAACCACATGACCTCACTCTGGTGGCCAATTTCCGAAAGTCTAACAGAGTCACCTTTTCAGTAAACTTCAATTACCGAACCGGCAGACCTATCACAATCCCAACTACCACCTTTGAAAGCAATGGTGTACGCTATGTAAATGTCTACTCTGAGCGCAACGACTATCGAATACCAGACTATCACCGCTTGGATTTATCCATGAAGGTTGAAGACAAGGACATTCGTAACAAGAAAATAAAAGGCGAATGGAATTTTTCTATTTACAATGTTTACGGTAGAAAAAATGCGTTTTCGGTATACTTTGACGATCGAGGTATCTCCCGAAAGCTATACGTACTTGGCAACATCTTCCCATCCATATCTTATAACTTCAAATTTCTGTGAAAAACTTTCTATATCTCCCACTCATAGTATTGATAGCCAGCTGTCAGGAAATCATCTCCTTTGAGATAGACGAAAGCGAGGACGTAGTAGTCATAGATGGGTTTATTTCCAATAAAAGCTACCAGGACGTGATAGCCGCTAGTGGAGATGGCCGATACTTTGAAGTCACTGTACGCAGAAGTAAGCCCATAGGTGAGTTTTCCCCGATCGGTATAGACTATGCTACGGTCCACCTGGAAGCGGGAAGTGGAGCGCTGATACCCCTGGAGCATTCAGATAATGGCATCTATAAACTGTGTGACCAAACCTTCAGAGCTGTTGAGGGTGAAGCATATCGTGTAGTGGCCCATTTTGACGAGCAAACGTTCACCTCAGGGTGGCAATCGCTCCCCTCAGGTGAAAACATCATCTCACGTCCTAAAATAGATTATCAAACCCGAACAGAATACAGCTTTGCTACCGGTAAGCGAGAGATATTGGAAACGGAAATGCTCTTATATAAAACCACATTGCCTGACAATGAGTCCAGTACGCCGGACTTTTACACCTGGGATTTTCACACCAGTTGGATATACGAAGCATGGCTTGCTGGTAAAAACTCGAGTGTGAGAAGGTGCTACGTACATTCTGCATATTACATCGATGACCTCACTTTGGCTACCGTGAAATCAAAAGGTCCTGTCACAGAGATATTTGCCATTCCAGTCGACAATGCAAGACTAGATCACCAGTTTACAGTATTTGTAACCCAGAAAAAATTATCTCCCGAATTTTACGAGTACCTCGACGGACTAAAAGAACAAACCGTAAGAGGAACCATCTTCGATTCTCCCCCATACAATCTGCCCACAAATATAACCGGCGGTGAGGGCGTGCGAACGGCCGGTTTTTTCACTGTAGTCAATGAAAACCATTACCGATGGTTTACCAACCACACAGACCTGGGTTTCGCAGGTTTATGGGACTACTCTACCAGCTGCATCAACAATGCCCCTGGCCCAAGGCCAGCCGATTGCTATGACTGCAGACAACACAGAGGCTCAGGCAATGTCACCAATGCCAGACCCGCCTGGTGGAGATAACCCAAACAATCAAACTTTAATCCATTAATACTACAGAATTAAATCTTATTATAACTTATTGTTTTTCTGTACTTTATTCGATTGCAACCGGTTATTACCGGATGTATCCGAATAGATACGATTAACCTACGACTAACTGTTTCTACTGCTCACACTTTTGCATTGTCAGTTCGACACAAAGTCATCTGCCTTCAGAGACTTTCATGTTTTACACAAAATTCAATGCATCATGACAACTTTAAAAAACAACGTTCAACTAATTGGCAGATTAGGTACAGACCCTCAAGTGCGTACATTTGAAAGTGGTAAAAAAATGGCCACCTTTTCTCTCGCTACCAACGAGTCCTACACCAACAACAAAGGAGAAAAAGTACAGGACACGCAGTGGCACAACATCGTAATCTGGGGCAATAAGGTAGATATCGCGGAGAAATACCTTAAAAAAGGCAGCGAAGTAGCCGTACAAGGCAAACTGATCAACCGAAGCTATGAAAGCAACGGTGAAAAGAAGTATATCACTGAAATCAATTTGAATGAACTTTTGATGCTGGACAAAAAACCAGCATAACCAACCACACCTCTAGCCAACCGTTAGGGTGCCAAACGCTATAGCTTTGTTGAGCAATAGTAGTTTTGGCACCTTTCTTTTTTTGATACGAGTGGAAACTTTTTCCTACCACAGATACTTTTCACCCATGTGAGTCTCTTTCCTATTGATCTACAGTCACAAAACCTGCTCCCCTGTGATGGAGAAGTTTATTATTTTGAATTCCTAACCTGGGACAAGCAACAGGTATTTTTAAAGGATTTAGAACAGGAAGTAACCTGGGAACATGACCGGGTGGTCATGTTTGGCAAAGAAATCATCACTCCAAGACGAGAAGCCTGGTACGGCGACCAGCCTTTTGGCTATACTTATTCCAAAACAACACGGTATGCTCTGCCATGGACTACTACGCTCCTCAACCTCAAAAAGCAGGTAGAAACCACCACTGATCACTCATAAAACTCATGCCTACTCAACCACTATATGGACGGGAGCCAGGGCATGGGATGGCACAGTGATGACGAACCCGAAATGCTTCCTTTCGGAGCGATAGCCTCTGTAAGCCTGGGTGCTGAGCGGAAATTTGTCTTTAAACATAAAAAGCTGAACACTAAGGTGGAGCTGTGGCTGGCGCCCGGTAGCCTGTTGGTAATGAAAGGCATGACCCAGCGTCACTGGCTACACAGTCTACCAAAGTCCAAAAAGATCAAAGAACCTCGCATCAATCTTACCTTTAGGACCATAGTCAGCTAATGCGGCTTTGATAACTGCCAGCAGCTTTATATCCTTGCAGTAATGATCCCCGATGACCACCCCTACTTTCGGCTCACGAAAAAACAACGGGCTATTTTTATAGGCAAAAGTGCCCTGACCTGTGGTTTGGGAGTATTTGCTTTGAGCATGTTGGCATGGTGGGGTTTCGGTTCACTCATGGTATTGGTGGTCTCCGTTGCAATAGGTTGCAGTGTTTCACTTTCTATTTTAGCACCTTTTGTAGACCTTCCCAGCCTGGTCAAAAACAATCGCATAGGCTACTTATCCCCTTTTTTGCTTTGGCAAAAGAGCAATGACAAAATAATACTTCATGGAGGTACGCTGGTGGAATATTGGTTTTATCTGGACAAAAAATGGAACGCTTCGGAAAGAAAAAGACACATTCTTCATCAGTATTTACTTGGTCTACAACAGCTGATCTACCGGGAGCTACCACCTCATACCACTATACAGGCTACCACACATATCGTGGGAAAAAATACCCTAAAGCGGCTAGGGTTTAAAACCATTTCTAAAAATGAAGTTCAACTGATAATCCTTACGCTAAACTACCCCAACCTGCTGTGTACGATGAGTTTGGCACACGGTAGATTACAGTTTCCCAACCTACGAATGGTAAAATCTTTTGAAACTACAGCTGAAGAACTCAACCAAAGAAGTGAACAGATCCAACTACTCCTTCAGAAACTAGAAGCTTAAAAATGCTAATCAGAAAAGCGGGACGCCAACGCCTTTGGAAAATTGGAACGCATCAGATTGTTGGCGATATTTTGAAGGTGGTGCATGGTCACATCACTAAAGACCATTACTACTTTGCTGCTGGGGTACTGTGCCTGATAAACCAGGAAGTCTGATTCTGAGCCAAACTGAATCCCCTTGTGGTACCAGATATATCCTTTCATAATTTTGGTCATTTTTCGTAATTTATAGCAATAGCTGAATTCCTTAAACGCTGCACTTCTCATTTAAGTACAAAAAAATATCATTTTTATGATATACGAATCTACACCAGGACTTGGATTTACTCAAGATTAATTTCGTTCTTTTTGTTCATTAGCCGGACGAAAAAGCCTGCATCGGCGACATGTTCTAAAATCACCTTGATTAGAAAGGTCAGCGGCACAGACAACAACATCCCAGCCGTACCCCACATAAAAGCCCAAAACACCAAACTAAACAAGACGGTCACAGTATTGATAGATAAAGAGTCTCCGGTCATTTTAGGCTCCACAATACTACCCATCACCAACTGGATACCTTCTAGCGCTATAAACAGAAAAACAAACTGTGAAATACTGGTAGCCTGGAGCCCACCAATAATGAGTGGAGGCACAATAGCAATGAGTGAGCCCACATAAGGAATATAGTTGAGCAGAAAGGCCAATATCCCCCATAGGAGGGCGTACTGAATTCCAAACAACCAGCTAATCAGGCCGATTCCTGTGCCAGTCATCAAACTGACAATGGTCTTTACCTTTATATATACACTGATAGATTCTTTCACACGCCTGAAAGATTCTGCTGCAGCTGTTTCACCATTTTCACCGCTTGTGCCCATGATGTAGTTAATCACTTTATCATACTGGGCTATGGCGCCTAGCAATCCCGCAAAATAGAGAATGGTCATGAGCAGCTCAGTGGCAAATCCACTCAGGGTATTTAAAAACGAGCTGGAAAGAGAGAGTACTTTATCTGTGGGTATGATTCTGGAGATATAGTCTTTGAGCTCCTTTTCGTTTAACTCTGTACCCAGAAATGAAGCCAATTCATCAGCCATAGGCTTCAACTCTCGTGTGACATCAGCGAGGACAGCATCTCTATTGGCTATAAAACCACTTACGGCATTGTAAAATACGAACCCCAGTCCCAAAAATGCGATCACTGATAGTACAGTGGTCAATACCACACTGAGGTTTAATGAGAACTTTTTACGAAAAAGCCCAACAAGGGGCTGCAGTAAAATGGCAAAAAACAATGCAAAAGCCAGCGGAACAAACAAGTCGCTCAGTATTTTCAACAGATAAAGAATGAGAAACGCCAAAAACACCACGAGTATATTCTTGATCACTCTCAGTGATCTGGCTATATCATGTTGGTTTTCCATACTAATTTCAAATTTCAGGTAATTACGTCCATTGGACGTTTGCCAAATCGCTTAAAAAACAAACGAGAAAAATAGCTGGTATTATTAAACCCTACATACCTGGCTACTGCCTCCACCTTTTGATATTCACCTCGTTGTAAAAGTTTCATGGCATGTGTAAGCTTGATCTCTCGCACCAAATTAGCCGGAGACAACCCTGTAAGCTCACCCAATTTTCGATAAAGCTGACGCTCACTCATGGCCAGGTGATGTGCAATATCCCCTACTGATGGGTCGTGCCCTCCCATACTAGCTACCACATACTCACTAATTCGCTCTATTAGATCTGGAGCTTCAGGCGGGCTAGACTCTTCGTTCTCAGACTCATCCACTTTCGATTCCCAACGTGCTCGTGCCCGTTGATTTTCGAATAGATTGTAAACACGAGTACACAGCTCTTCCGGGTGAAATGGCTTTGTAAGGTAATCGTCTACGCCAAGTTGAAGAAATTTTAACTTGTCCTCTTTGGATCCCTTGGCAGTAAGTACCACCACCGGCAATTGATACAAGCCTTCATTTTCTTTTAGCTGCTTAATAAGGTCAAACCCATCCATTTCTGGCATCATCACATCTGTGATAATCAGGTCAGGCTTTTGCTTATCGATCACCTCCAGTGCTTCTACTCCGCCAGACACCACAGTAGTTTTGAAATGGGCTCCCAGAATCTTTTGCAAATATTGCTGCATATCTGGATGGTCTTCTACGATCAAAATGCGCTTTTTGCCGATAGCTTCTAATGAAACCAGCCTACTATCTGACACTTCTTGTACCTCAAGCTCCTTTTCATAAATAGGCATAGTGAGTGTAAAACAGGCTCCACCTTCTGCCCGATTGCATACCTGGAGTTTCCCATTCATTTTGTGTGTAAGATCTCTGGCAATAGCCAATCCCAATCCTGTACCAAATTGTGAAGTGTGTGCTTGATTTTGTGCCTGATAAAAGCGCTCAAAAATATATGAAAGCTCATCATTTGGAATTCCCGGTCCTGTATCCATTACATGAATTTGCAACAGTTCTTGTTCGACCTCAGCCAAAAATGTCACACAGCCTCCTTTTGGAGTAAACTTAAGTGCATTGACGAGTAAATTATTGATAACTCGTTCAAATCGGGTGATGTCAAGGTCTGCTACAATGGTGTCAGTCAGTTCAAGCCGAACCTCAAATCGAATCTCATGTTCTACAAAAAGCGACTCAAAGGAATAGACTATTCGTTTGAGCAGGGGAGATACAGCCTGTGGCAACAAGTCGATTTCAACAGGTGTCATTTCCATCCTTGCCAGATCCAGTAGCTCATCGATCATATGCTCCAATTGTCTGGTGCTTCTTCGTGCCATTTGCAAATTTTCCTCATCCAAATGATCACTATGCAGAACGCCATTTACCAGGGTTAGCGGTGTACGGAGCTCATGGGATATGTTTGAGAAAAACGTCGTTTTCTCTTCTGACGATTGCTGTAACTGTTTGGCCTGCTGCGATATTACCCGATGACTCTCCTTTAGCCTTTTGTGCAATCGGAGGTTTTTGCGGTAGCCATATGCAATAAGACCGGTGATCAACGAAAGCATCGATAGAATAATAACGAGCACGAGATTTTGTCTTTGTTGATCTGCTGACTTTAAAGCCTCTAATGCTTTTTCCTGATTGAGTAACTGTATCAATCGTTCTTTTTCACTGAGATCAAACCGTGCATGGAGCTCATTAAGGCTTTTTTCATTTGCCAATGTTCGAATAGAGTCTTTCATCTCCCCTGCCTTGCGGAAAGTGAGAAGTGCGTCAACAGGTTTACCCTGTTTTTCCAAAATTTCAGACTTCAATTCCAGCGCTTCAAATAAGGTCTCGAGCACACCAAATTCTCTACAATACCTGATGCAACTATTGGCCTTTTGTAAGGCATAAGCGTATTGCATCTCAGCGAAAGCGATTTGTGCCATCAAAAGCTCATTTTGAACCGCAGGAAACTGAAGATTATGGTATTTCATCAGTGAATCACTCACTTGTAATTGCTCTTTGGCTTTTGCATAATCTCCCATTGCAAAAAATACACTGCCCATATTGTGATGACATGCAATAGAACCATAAGCGTCATTGCTGTTTTTCAGCAAGTCAAGACCTTCATTCAACAACACCATTGCTTGCGAAAATTGCCCCAATTTCTTATGAGTCAAAGCCAAATTGATCTTCGCATAAGCAACCTGGAGCTCTGGAGCTTCTGGCCACACCTGAAGTGCCTTCTGTTGATAAGCCAAAGCCTCCTCGTACTTATCATGTTGATTGAAAAGTATCCCCAAATTTCCATATATACTCATGATCATCTCTTTGTCATTGACCAGAGTGGCCTGATCCAAAGCTTTCATGGTATAAGTACGTGCTTGATCATAAGCCGCTATCTGACTATAGGAACTTCCAATATCCAGGTAATAAAAAGCCAGCATTTCCGGATCGCCGACAACCTCGGCTTGATGCACTGCTTTTTCAAACTCTTGAATAGCGGCTACATGATTACCCTGATCGGAATATAGTCTACCCGTCGCTCCATACACTCGCATGATATCTCCTGGCTTACCATACCTTAGAGCTACGCTCAAAGCCTCTTCAAAATAATATAAACTACTATCAGGGTTCTGGTAGCGGTAGAAATACCCTAGTTCTTTTAAAGCATCTATTCGGTAAATGTGTAGGTCATTTGCCTTAGCCAGAGATAAGCTGCTCTTGTATAGATCCAAAGCTATTTCGGGTTCGTCTACTTCCAGCTCTCGGCCCTTTTCAATTAAAGAATCAAGTTGTGCTTCCAACAATTCTTTAGACTGAGCCGGTAACTGCTGTGAAAAGCCCAGAATGGACATAACCCCAATAAAAAAGATGCAATTACGTTTTGTGAGTTCCATCGATAGCAAGGTATTAAAACCATATTTAATCCCGCAACGGTAAATTTCGATTTTTCTAAACAGTCCGGCATAGACTATAGTTAATACATTGAATTTCAGTCGTTTTAAAAAAGATTCAATCAATCAACTAGAGACACTAGAGGCGAATGCTAGGTTGTGGTTGTATAGCGTCTCTTAGTAAGCAGGCAGGTACTTTTCCTGCCTGCTTTTTTTAACTATAATAAGCAATCTTCCCCCTTACTCACGTCCTATCTGCATCTCTACAGCCAAAACAAACACATTTGTTAAAATCTCTTAATTGCTGACCGTTCATGTAACTTCAGCAACACAGGAGAGTATTCGGAGTGTATCTAAAAAGAAACACCCAACGATCTCACCATGCTTACCAACTACCTGAAAATCACCATTCGCCAATTCCAAAGACAACCCGGATATGCCGCGCTCAACATACTCGGACTTACCCTCGGGATAGCTTCCAGCTTACTCATCATCCTCTACCTTCACCACGAAACCAGCTTTGACCAGCAGCACACCAAAGCAAACCGGATTTTTCGTATCTCCTCAGACATCACTGAGCCAGACAATGCTTTTCGATGGGCGGTTACTCAAATGCCACTTGGACGAAAAGTGGCAGAGGATTTTGCTGAAGTGGAGAACTATGTCCGCTTTATTCCCAATGGACGCACACATCTGGTGAAAGCGGACAACCGCTTTATAGAAGAAAAAATCTATTTGGTAGACAGTACAGTTTTCAGTGTGTTTGACTTTCAACTTCTCGCTGGGGATGAAGGCTCAGCACTGGACAATCCTTCATCCATTGTATTGAGTGAAAGTTTGGCCAAAAAGATCTTTGGTGACCAAAACCCTGTAGGCCAGCTTCTCCAGTCGGATGGAGAGAGCGTAGAAGTAACGGGAGTTTATGCAGATCCTCCTGTAACTAGCCACATCCGACCCAGGGCCATGATATCTGCCAGCACGGCCGACCGTAGCCAATCTCAAAACTGGGGCGGCTTTGGCATCTACACTTACATCCTCCTCCATACCCCGGAAGCTGCTGATGCGGTACAACAAAAACTCAACACCATCATAGATGAGTTTGTAGCTGTAATTTTTGATCAGTTTGGCATAAAGGTCCGCTACGAGCTTATCAACTTGAGGAACATCCATTTACACTCTACTTTTGAAGGGGAGCCAGAAGCCATCGGTAGCATGAAATACATCTACATTTTCCTGGCTGTAGCTTTGTTTCTGGTGATGATCGCTAGCATCAATTACATGAACCTCGCTACAGCCCGATCTATGAAACGAGCACTAGAGGTAGGCATACGCAAGGTAATGGGTGCACAACGGAGCACCCTAATCCGACAATTTATCACTGAGTCAATCTTGCTCACTCTGGCGGCACTGGTATTGAGTATTGGGCTGCTTTTGGTACTGGTGCCGTGGCTCAATGACACATTACAAACACACCTCTCCCTCGCTAACTTGTTTAGTTTAGAGCTGTTATCTGCGCTTCTCATTATCCTGCTGATCACCGGAGTAGCCAGTGGAAGTTACCCGGCATTTTATCTGTCTGGGTTTAGACCTGCAGCTGTGCTAAAAGGAAAAGGCGGCAAGGCCGGAAATAAGAAACTTAGAAGCACACTCGTTGCCCTGCAGTTTGCCATTTCTATCTTCATGCTCATTGGCACCCTGATCATTTATGACCAGATGAACTACCTGCGTAATAAAGACATGGGATTTGACAAAGATCGGGTGATCAGATTGGTACAAGACAATCCTGACAACCGGGACAAATGGCCCGTACTGAAGCAAAAGCTCCTTCAGCACCCAGAAATTAAATCCGCAGCTACTGCCAGTACATCACCTGGGCGCGGTTTTGGCAAAAATGTAATGAGTGTGGAAACAAACACAGGTATCATGGAAGAATATGGAGTAGATGCCTATGCCATTGACTATGATTACTTCACTGCTCTGAGCATCCCTATAGTCGCTGGGAGAAATATCAGTCCGAAATTTCCCAGTGATACCGCTACTGCCGTTCTCGTCAACGAATCTATGGTATCCCGCATGGGGTGGGAAAACCCCATCGGCAAAAAGTTTCAGTTTGATCAGGACAGCACCGTGTTTCACAAGGTCATAGGTGTAGTGAAAGATTTTCATCAACGCTCCCTTTACGACCCTATCGAGGCTTTACTTTTTATCCCCTCCGTCAACAACTCCAACATTCTGGTGAAAATCTCCGGTTCTACCTCCGACGGACTGACAGCCATCCGCCAGGCATGGGAAAGCACATTTCCCAATACACCGTTCGAATATTCCTTTCTGGATCAGGATTTTATGGAGGCTTATGAAACTGACCAGCTTAGAGGTAGGCTATTTCTCGGTTTTTCCATCATGATGATACTAATCTCCATTTTGGGATTGCTTGGTTTAGCCTCTTTTACTGCTGAGCAGCGTACCAAAGAAATCAGCATTCGCAAAGTCCTGGGTGCTACTTCCAGAGGGCTCGTTAGCTTGCTAGTGAGGGATTTTATTGTGCTGGTCCTCATAGGTGCGTTGCCTGCCTTTGTACTGGCCTATTTCTTTATGAATGAGTGGCTTGCGTCGTTTGAATACCACGTGGAGCTCAACTTCCTCCTATTTATTCTTGTGCTCCTGATCATTGGAACTATTACCATGTTTACCATAGGTTACTATGCACTTCGAGCAGCCAATACCAATCCTGCGGATCAACTGAAATATGAATAAATAGCCGTGCAAATATATCTCTTCGCTGACGATACTGTCTTTAGGGCAATCGCATTCATCAAGAACGCCAACCCTCACTACGATACGTTATATTTTAAATAAATAAACTACATTGAAATTGGATGTAGGGTCTTTTTTCTTTTTGCAAAAGCAGTCGAAAAGTGTCCTGCACGACTTTACTTTGCAAACCCTTTCACCCCGAGGACGTACCTACTATCTTTAAGAACATAATTACGAAGCAATCATGAACGAGTCGTTCATCAAAAAGATATTTGACAGTCATCTGGAGTATACCAAAACCCCTACCAAGTCATCGATTATCCATTTTTTCAATGAACTACTTGGTGTACTTTTTCCAGACTTTTCCAGTCACCGGGTGAAAACAGAAGACCAACTGGCATCAATACTGGATGACCTGAAAGGCAAGTTAAGAACCATTTTGTCTCGAAACATCTCACTGGAAGGTGACACGAAAGAGGAAGTAATCCAGGCCTTTTTCGAGGCACTGCCTACGCTCTATGAGCGCTTAGAGAAAGACATTGATGCAATGTTTTCAGGTGACCCGGCAGCCTCCGATAAAGCAGAGATCATACGCTCATATCCCGGTTTTTATGCCATAGCTTCCTATCGGCTGGCACATGAGCTGGCCCTACTTGGTGTGAAAAACATTCCCAGAATTATCACTGAGCACGCCCACAGCAAAACGGGTATCGACATCCACCCCAATGCCATCATCGGCGAGCATTTTTGCATAGATCATGGCACGGGCATCGTGATCGGCGAAACGACCATCATCGGACGGCATGTCAAAATCTACCAGGGAGTTACGCTGGGGGCACTAAGTGTAGATAAAAAAGACGCTAACGTAAAACGCCACCCCACCATTGAGGATCATGTGGTGATCTACGCTGGAGCTACCATACTCGGTGGCAAAACGCGCATCGGCAAAAACTCGATCGTAGGTGGCAATGTGTGGCTTACCAAAAGTATCCCGGCCGAATCTCGGGTATATTACAAAGCTGCACTTCACGACGAATCTGAGGACAAATCAGAAATGATTGTAGTAAAGCAAGCCTAACATCGCCCGTTCACAAAGAATCGTTAGTTAGGAGCAACCAAAAACATACAGCATGCAATTATTAGAGCTTATTGGCAACACCCCGCTGGTGGAGATTACCAGTATTTACCAAAACCCAAACGTAAAAATCTTTGGAAAGCTGGAAGGTCAAAACCCGGGTGGTAGTGTGAAAGACCGGGCGGCCTATGGCATGATCTCCGAAGCACTCCGCCGTGGTGATATCAAAAAAGGCGACAAGCTCGTGGAAGCTACTAGTGGCAACACCGGCATAGCCCTGGCCATGATCGCTCAGTCTGCCGGACTGCACATGACCTTACTGATGCCCGAAAACAGCACCAAAGAGCGGATACAAGCCATGAGAGCTTATGGCGCAAAAGTGATCCTGACGCCTGCGGAGAAAACCATTGAGTACTCACGAGAACTGGCAGAGGAAATGGCTGCCAATGAAGGCTACTTCATGCTCAACCAGTTTGCCAATGCCGACAACTACGGCATGCACTACAAAACCACCGGACCTGAAATCTGGCGAGATACGGAAGGAAAAGTAACGCATTTTGTATCGGCCATGGGCACTACTGGCACTATCATGGGAGTATCCCGATACCTGAAGGAGCAAAATCCCAACGTACAGATCGTCGGCACCCAGCCCACCGAAGGCTCAAGCATCCCAGGTATACGCCGCTGGTCACCGGAGTTTTTGCCTAAAATATTCGAAAAAGAACGGGTGGACCGCACCATAGATGTCACAGAAGATGAAGCCCGCACCATGGCTCGAAGGCTGGCAAAGGAAGAAGCCATACTCTCTGGTATGAGCAGCGGAGGGGCACTTACGGCCGCTCTTAAAGTGGCACAAGAGCTAGAAGAAGGCATTATCGTTTTCATCGTTTGCGATACTGGTGAGCGCTATCTGAGCTCTGGTTTGTTCGATTAATTCCAAATCACCAAACAATTACATGTAGCTACACGTAAATAACTACATGAACAATTCCATCAAGTCAATCGAACCATTGGGTTTTCCCTGGGCTACACAGGATCCCTTCCTTTTTTGTGTGTATCACAAGGACGACTATCCAAAAGGCAATGGTAAACTTGGTCCAGATGCTTCACTGGCAGGTCGCAACCTCGGACAGGATTTTGATCCTTCCAATAGCTGGCGAATGTACCACGGCACCACAGTTCCGGGCTTTCCCCAGCATCCACATAGAGGATTCGAAACTGTGACTATTGGAGAAAAAGGGCTAATTGATCACTCGGACTCGCTAGGTGCTGCCGGTCGGTTTGGCAATGGTGATGTACAGTGGATGACCGCCGGCAAGGGCGTCAACCATTCGGAAATGTTTCCGCTCCTCAAGGATGATGAAGAAAACCCATTAGTACTGTTTCAAATTTGGCTCAACCTCCCTAAAAAGAGCAAGTTTGTGGAGCCACACTTTAAAATGCTGTGGTCTGAAGACATCCCGCACTACACCTCCGAAGACCAACAAACAAGCGTAAAAGTGATAGCCGGAAGCATAGGGAATACCACTGCACCGGCACCAGCACCCGACTCATGGGCTGCAGACCCAGCCAATGATGTGGCCATTTGGATCATTTCCATGAAGGCAGGAGCTACCTGGACGCTACCCACAGCAGACCAGGCCACTAACAGATCGCTCTACTACTACGGTGGATCCTCTGCTAAGGTAGCGGGCGAAAATCTTCCCCTACAGCATGTGGCCAAGCTGGATACATCTGGAGAAACGATCATCGAAAACGGTGACGAAGACTCCAAAATGCTACTCCTTCAAGGCAAACCCATCAATGAGCCCGTAGCTCAATACGGTCCGTTTGTGATGAACACCCAGCAGGAAATCCAGGAAGCTTACCAGGAATACCAGCGCACACAGTTTGGTGGATGGCCATGGCCCACAGACGATCATGTACATCCACGAGAAAGTGGACGGTTTGCCCGGCACGCAGATGGACGGGAAGAACGCAAATAATTACCAACAGATAACCCTGAGGTCACGGCTAGCCTCTTGAGGTTCGAAAAAAATATGATTAGCTTTAGGTAGGGCTTGTTTAAGAAGTTTCAGGTGTATTAGACACCTTTTTATTCGTTGAAATGCGGTTTTAAGCAGGCCCTGGATAAACCTAACAGCTATGAATATGTATTATATCGTCAGGAGCTATGTGGCAGCTGCTGACAAGACGGACCAGTTTGAAGCCGTTTACAGTCCCAATGGTGAGTGGTTTCATTTTTTCGAAAAGTGTGAGGATTTTTTAGGCCTGGAGCTCATCAAAAACGCTGGAGATGGCAGCTATCTTCGAATTGACAAATGGATTTCCAAAGCCTCTTACAACGACTTTTTGCAGGAGCAACAGAGCCTATACGAGCAGCTCAATGCCCAGTATAGCGAACTCTACACTGAAGAAACACTCCTCGGCGAGTATGATACCATCAGCTGATACGAGATCAGCCTCGATGATGTAAAGACCTGATGCTTTAGCTTATCCCAATCGGTGGTTTGCAGGATTACCGTTTTACCTTTGCGTCATCGAGAAGATCAAAGAACATACGGTCCCCAGGCTGCACCAACCTGTCCGGTTGAGCGACTATGCTATTGGGATTTTTGAGGAGCTACCCACTAAAAATACGGTAAAAAAGGCCATCAAAAACGGCCAAATACGGGTAAATGAGCAACAAGCCACCACTGGCATCTATGTGGAAGAGGGCATGGTCATCAGCCTCTTTGAACCGCCTATTTCACTCACCCCCTACCCTTTAGAGATAGAAAAGGTCTACGAGGACGATCATCTGGTGGTTGTCTCCAAACCTGCCGGGCTACCCACCAATGGCAATTATTATCGCACCCTGGAAGCCGCTCTAGCACATGAATATGTGCTCCCGAAAATTGCCGGTGCCCTGCTCTCACCCCGGACTGTTCATCGGCTGGACAGTCCCACTACCGGGCTGGTCATTGCGGCCAAAACAGCTAAATCCCGATTTTTATTGGGGCAGCAGTTTGAAAAAGGCAGCATACAAAAAACCTATCACGCGCTGGTCATGGGGGAAACACCCGCCTCGGGTGTTATCACTACGCCAATAGCTGGAAAAGAAGCCATGAGCACCTTTCAGAAAGTAAGCGCTGTGCGATCTCCTATGAATGACTACCTGACACTCCTTCGGCTACAGCCCAAAACGGGTAGAACCCACCAACTGCGCATCCACTGTGCAGCTTCGGGTTTTCCCATCTATGGAGACCAGGAATATGCGGAGCATACGATTCAAAACAAAGGGTTATTTCTGGCAGCCACAGCCATCGCCTTTGAGCACCCAATTACCGGAGCCAATTTAGAAGTGACTATTGCACTTCCTGCCAAATTTGAAAACCGAATGAAAAATGAAGACAAACGCTGGAAACGTCATCGCCGATGAGCTAGTTATTCGGGCCGCACAGCCAGAAGAGGCTGAGCAATTGCGCCAGTTTGCACGTGAACACTTTATAGCTACGTATGCAGCGCAAAACACCCCTGAAAACCTGGCTATCTACCTGGAGCAAGCCTTTGGCCCTCAAAATTTCCAAAAGGAATTTGACCACCCTGAGTCCATATTCTACCTCGTCCTTCAAAACGAAAAAATCATAGGCTACTACAAAACCAATACTGGCACCGCACAGACCGAAAGCGATCAACCCAACTCACTAGAAATCGAGCGCATCTATGTGACAGGCACGCTCAAAGGACGTGGGATCGGCAGGCAAATGATCAACCATGCAATCACCATCTGTCGTCAGCAACACCTCCGATACATCTGGCTGGGCGTCTGGGAGCACAACCCTAAAGCCATTGCCTTTTATGAAAAACTGGGCTTTGAGCGTATCGGATTCCATGATTTTCAGCTGGGAGATGAAGTGCAACGCGACTACATCTATCGTCTCAGGGTCTAGCTTTCCATGGTATTGCCTTCTGCTGGGATCGGCCTTTCAGCAAACATGCGGGCAAAATGATACAGATTATGCGCCATGATACGGGTGTTGCGCTGGGTCCATTCATTGCTTTGGCCAGCTTCTATGTAGGAAGGCCCCGGGCCTCCTTCGCCTACCCAGTATACATCCGCATTGGGTGGAATCGTAAAGCCAATGTGCTGGAGCCCATACAAAATAGACCTGGCGGAAGCTTTGCCTCCATCTTCATTTCCGGTGATCACTGTGCCTCCTACTTTGTTGTAGTAGATCCACTGGCCTTTGTCGTTGGTCTCTCCGCTGCTGGCATAGAGGCGCTCCATCACCTTGGTGGCCAGTGAGCTCTTTTCACCCAGCCAGATAGGGGTGCTCACTACCAGTATTTCGGCATCAAGTACTTTTTGGAATATTTCGGGCCACTCATCACCTGCCCCTGCATCTGCTTCCATGCGCGCCGGGATTTCATGGTCTACCACACGAATTTCTTCTGTTTCCACTCCCAGGTCTTCCAGCACGTCTCTGCATTTTTGATTGAGCACTGCGGTGTTGGACTCCTCCGGGCTGGGTTTTAACGTACAATTCAGGAATAAAGCTTTCATCGTTCTGTTGTTTTTACACACAGAACATGCGCACTGCCAATATGTTAGGCCAGTAGCTAGTCTAGCTCCGCCTCAAACATAGCCAGCTGCTCGCGGTAGTGCATCAGGTCCTCTAGCTCCAACTCTGCGGCCTGTAGCGCTTGCTTGCCGTATTTCACTGCTGCTTTGCTATTGCCCAGCTTGTATTGGAGCGAAGCATAAGTATCCAGATAGGTCGCATTTGGGTAGGTGGTGATCACTTGCTTCATCCACTCTGCGGCTTTCGCCAAATGTGCCTGGTCTTCCACAAACAAATAAAACTTCCATCCAAATTCATTAAGCTGATCTGGATCAGTGACGTCTTGCTCGTCCACCACCTTCACCGCACTCGCACCATACTTTTTCCAGTTGGCTTTGAGGTCCGCAGTTTTCAGTTGGGTCAGTGACAGCAACTCATCTTGCCTGGCAAAGTCTACTTCCTGCATAAGCTTCTCTAGCGACTGGGTGGCAAAAAGAGTAAGATCCTCCCCCTCATAGATGGCTATCAACTGATCTAGCAAAACCGTGTAGATTTTGGCCTCTACGGTGTCCTTGCCATAGCGATCTGCAAAAGCCTGCTGCTGGGTGAGCAAGTACTGAAACTGCTCACTGTGGACATCACTGATATTTAAGTTGATCATGTTCCACGCCACTTCATCCACCCATTGCTCTTTTGGCGTTTCCGCAAAAAAAGTATCCACCAAAAAAGTTGATTCCATACAGGCATCGGCCAAAAGCAGCGAAAAGTTGACCAAAAATGTATTGGAGCGCTCACCAGCAGCAAATTGCTCCTGGTACCACCGCAAAGTGCTATCCCCAAGCGCCTGACGCCCGAGCGCTATCAGTTCGTTGGTTTCTACTGCCCCACACCCTCTGTGGATCAGTTCTCCTTCTGCATCCAAAAACAAAAGGGTAGGATATGAATCTACCCCATGCAGTTCGCCAAGCTGCGCTCCTGGAAAATCATCCATGTCGAGGCGGATGTTCACAAAATTTTCATTGAAAAACGCTCCTACCTCCTGATCGGTGAACACATATTTCTCCAAAACAGCACATGGCTGGCTCCAATGCACGTAGCCTTCCAGAAAAATCGGCTTACTTTCGTCAGCAGCGGCCTGCAGGGCTTCATCCCATGAGATATCCCGAAAAACGATACCTTCATCCTGCGCCTGGGTCTTAAAACCGACTAAAACACACATTGCAGCGAAAAACCATAGCTTCGTCATATCTTGTCTTCGTATTTTTGGATTAAATCTAAATGGAATTCATGACTCTTCGAAGGCTCACAAATTATATCCTCATTACCCTGATCATAAGCACCTGCCAGGTCACCATTGCCCAAACAGACAACAGCGAGGACTATGTACAGTCCATTAAGGAATGGCAAGAGGAACTGAACGACTCTTATAAGGATCCTGAGGAAAGCCCACTACCCAAAAAAGCACGGAAAAAATTCAAGGGATTGGATTACTTTCCAATAGCCCCTAAATACCGTGTAGAAGCAATACTAGAGCTAACTCCTGATGCGGAACCTTTCATGATGCCTACAACTTCGGGCACGAAACCCATTTATGTCAAATACGGCATTGCTACTTTTGAAATAGATGGCCAATCATTTCAACTCAGCCTGTACCAAAACCTCCAGCTCAAAACCACAGAAGAATACGCTGACTACCTTTTCGCCCCTTTTACGGACCTGACTAGTGGAAACGAATCCTATGGCGGTGGCCGCTACATGGACCTACGCATGCAAGACACTCCGGGCACCATCATCCTGGACTTCAATAAATCCTACAACCCCTACTGTGCTTACAGTGACAATTACTCCTGTCCTATTCCTCCTCGTGAGAATGACTTAGCTTTGGAGATCAAAGCAGGTGTAAAAGCCTGGAAAAAGTAACGCAAGAGGCCATTGAAGATACACATTAAGACCATGCACGGGCTAGAGGACATCCTAGCCGAAGAGCTCCAACAACTTGGCGGAGCCAGCAACATTCGTACACACAAACGCTCAGTTTCCTGCGAGGGTGATCTGGAGTTTCTCTACCGAGCAAACCTCAATCTCCGCACGGCACTCAAAATACTGGTGCCTGTACATAAATTTACGGCCCGCAATGAGCAGCAGCTCTACGATGAGGTAATGAAACATGACTGGTCCAAGTATCTCAAGCTGGAGCAAACTTTTGCCATAGACAACACGATTTTTTCTGAGTACTTTAAGCACAGCAAATACGCTGCACTGAAAACCAAAGATGCGATGGTGGATCAGTTTCGTAAGAAAATGGGCCGCAGACCATCTGTAGATATCAAAAACCCGGACGTGCAATTTGACCTGCATGCCTTTAAAGACCAGTTTACCATCTCTGTAGACAGCTCTGGCCATACCCTCAATCGGCGGGGCTATCGCGAGCCTGGCCATGAGGCACCTATGAACGAGGTACTGGCGGCAGGCTTGCTAAAGCTTGCGGGCTGGAACAAGTCTATACCGCTGGTAGACCCCATGTGTGGAACAGGCACCATCCTGATAGAAGCTGCCATGATGGGCCAAAACATCCCTCCAAACCTCAATAGACGTGAGTTTGGATTTAAAAACTGGACCAACTACCATCCAGAGCTCTGGAACAAGGTGCTGGCTGAAGGACGTGCTGGTATCCGCAAGGCGAAACTGGACATCAGTGGTGGAGATATAGATGGAGATACCGTGCTGCGGGCCAACAAATCGTTGAGGAAGTTTAAGCTTACAGATGCTGTGAGCATCCGGCGCGTAGCATTGGAGGACCACAAACCACAAGTAGCCGGTAGAGGCATGGTAGTCACCAACCCTCCGTATGGGGAGCGCATTGGCCGAACGAATACCAATGATTTCTACAAAACGATCAGTGACGTGCTCAAAAACAATTTTACAGGATATGATGCCTGGGTGATGAGCTCCAACATGCAGGCCTTCAAGCATTTGAAGCTGCGTGCTTCTAAAAAGATCGTGCTTTTCAATGGAGCACTAGAATGTAAGTTTCAAAAATATGAGCTCTACCGGGGTAGTAAAGAGTAACTCACCTACAGCAAACATTCCATAGTTTTTGGTGTTGGTTTTTTGGGTCAAACAAAAATAAAACCAACAAACAATGAATAACGGAAGCACTGCAGATTCACTAGCTCAGGCTACCAAGAATGTAGCTAAAGAACTAAAGGCAGAGATGGAAGCTCCAGTGGAAACCATCACAAGTAAAATTAACAACTGGCTGGATGCACTAGTAGCTATGCTACCAAACATGGCAGTAGCCGTAGTGCTTTTTATACTTTTCCTAATTTCTGCCAAAGCAGTACAGAAGGTTTTTCTGAAGCTCTTTAAAAAATCTTCACAAAACAAAGCCCTGGAAAACCTATTCGGGACGATCGTATATTACATTGTGCTGGGTACTGGCCTATTTATCATACTGGAGGTCTTACAGCTAGACAAAGCCGTTACCTCCTTGCTCGCCGGTGTAGGGGTAGTAGGACTGGCACTTGGTTTTGCCTTTCAGGACATTGCTGCAAATTTTGTGAGTGGAATAATACTTGCGTTTCGCACGCCATTCACCATTGGTCACATTGTGAAAATAGGTGACTATATGGGTACGGTGGCTCGCACCAACCTACGGGTGACGGTTGTAAAAACATTTCAGGGACAGGAAGTATACATCCCAAACAAGGATGTACTCCAAAGCCCTATCGAAAACTTTTCGATTCTGGGGCAGTACCGTATTGATCTTGCTGTAGGCATCTCTTATGGCGATGATCTGGAAAAAGTGGAAGAGCTGGTACTGGAGACTATCCATAATCTGGAAGGAGTTATCCGGCACGATGATATGATATTTACCTACACAGCATTCGGGGATAGCTCCATCAATTTCGAAATCAAATTTTGGGTAGATTATCCCGACCATCCTGGATTCTTAGCGATGCGAACACGTGCTATAAAAGCTATCAAAAAGGCTTTTGATGAAAATGACATCACGATACCATTCCCTATTCGTACGCTGGACTTTGGTATCAAAGGTGGTGAAACACTGAGCCAGATGCAGCTAAATACTACGAGTGGCTCCCCTAAGGGCGCAAGTGGCTCGAAGGAATAACGCTGGCCAGCTGGACGGGATAGCAGCGGCATCCCTGCGCAGCAGGATATAGCGAATAGCCCGGATATCGGTGGTGATGCGCAGGGGTGGTTCTCCCCTGAAAAAGAGAAATTTTGTGGAATTATTTGGGGATGGTAAGTTGTTACTATCTTTGCACACCTTTTTGCAGCAGGCAGAGAGGCACACTTGGGGTCGACCGGAATCGACAGGAAGTGTAAATGATATACTTGCATGTCAGGTGGAGAGTGTACACCTGTGATCAATTCGCTCGAACTATACTTGGCGAAGAATCTTACGCCATGGCAGCCTAATCACGACTCAGATGTTGTGATTAACCAGGGTTGAGGCCAAAGCCTCCCCCTGCCACATCCCTCCAGGATTCTGTCCTGTAATCCGGACTCAGGGGTGTCGACCTTCAGGACTAGTGTGAGTGAGGCTACTAAGCTCATGCGAAACTCCAGTGGCTGGCTAGTTAAGTAGGGTGTTGTTCTCCGGCTTGCTAGCGAGATCAAATGATCAACTAAACATGTAGAGGGTATATGATTTCCTTTGCTGGACGAGGGTTCGAATCCCTCCGACTCCACATAAAACATAAAAAGCTCACCTTTTAGGTGGGCTTTTCGTGTTTTAAATGATTGGGTCAATCCTGAAACAAAGTGATTCGTTGAGACCAACCAAAATCCTGATCTTTTCAATATCTTCCAGTGATTCAAACAACTGATAAAAACCACTATACATGAAATAACCAACAAGAATATCAAAGTACCTTGTGTTACTCAGGGTAGGTTTAAACCTATCGAGTAAGGATTAATTTTTCTCGTTGGTAAAAAAGCTAAGTCTGTTGACATATTCGGTAGCGTTGAAATTACTTAATACTATTGATCAAATCCATTAAGTTCTAGAAAACTGAAATAAAAGATTAAAATCATTATGATCTGCTGCTTTCACAGCCTTCAGATAATTGGTTCTGGCCTGACTGTTTGAGGAGAGGTCGCCTGCCCCCCAGGAGAAGACTTCTTGTCCGTAAATTTTCTCAATAATGACATCTGCCATCAACCGGCTGTGTCGGCCATTGCCATTGGGGAAACAGTGTATGCTTACTATCCGATGTTTAAACCTGATCGCCAATTCATCGGGTTCAAATACGGAATCTCTATACCAGAGCATTGCATCATCTAGTAGCATTTTCAACTGGGTTGGGATCTGCCAATAATCTACACCAATGTTTTTCTGAGTGGAGCGAAACTGGCCCGCCCATTTCCAGACTTCCCCAAACATGCGCTTATGTAAATCCCTGATGAATTTTTCGGATAGAATCTGCTCAGGTTTGAATTTCCTGGTGAGCAACCATTGAAGTGATTCCTCAATATTGTGTTGCTCAAATTCATCCAATTCTTCGCGAGTGGAGATCGTCGGAATTTTTAGCCCTTCTTTCTCCTCCTCATCCAGCGGTGTTTGACCATCGATGTATTCCAGGTTCAATCCCATAGTATTTTCGGGATTTCTCGTTTGAGCTCATCTGTTCGTTGGTCAATGGCCTTTTTGATCCTTTCCGCAGAATTTTCCTGATCCTCCAGTTTCATCGTGTTTGAGGTTCTGGACACAATTCGAGTGGCCAGGGCTTTGGCTTTCTTCTCTATCAGGGAATCAAGGGATCCGTCTTTTGGTACAAACCCATAGACCAGAGTCATTTCAAGAGCGTTAGCTGCCTCCCGCAATGACTTCAACGTAATACTCCCGTCTTTCTCCCGTTGCTCAATCTCCGAAGCACTTTGTTTGGATATAGCAAGCTTATTGCCTAGCTGCTGCAATGAAATTCCCAGAGCCGTACGAACCGCCTTGATCCATCCAGTGGGTGGAGGCACTACTTGGGCCAATGGTTCAAATGGTTTCAATTTGGCATTCATTTGATCAATCAAGAGTCTTTGCTTGCTCATAATCGTAAGGGTATAGCCTGACTAATTTCTCACTAAAGTAAGTATATAACCTGACAAAATAAAATATAAAGTAAGGGAATAACCTGACGAAATACCTTAAATATCTCCCCGGATGGCTATGATCTCTTATCATCGACATGCCAAATGAAATGAGGTTCCTTTTCCATGTTTTGATTGATGTGCCTCTTCTTTTTCCTGATTGTACCTTTTGGCATGCCTTTGCAGTATTGAAAGTTGGCCATTTGAAAATGAAGCTCGGCGGTAAACTTAGGCTTGATCAGTTTGAAAAAACGGATTTCATCCTCCTGGCTCATTTCTTGAATTGAAGAGAAGCCGGCTTTAAGCTTGGTGATCATTCCCTCGCAATGCTTGATCTTGAGGGTGCTCTATAGCATGCGGGTATGTTCTTCAGATTCAATTTTCAATAGTCCCAATTCCTTCCCTCCCCTATCTTTGCGCTGCTATGAATCAACCGACACACTGGAACATCCTCGTGCCAAATGGCGCTGGCAAAGAGCAGCTCATCAAAGACATTCTCAACAACAAACTCTTGCCTGAGCTCGCAGGCCAAAAGACTGAACTGTATGCGGCCTCAGCCATAGCCAGGTACATCCGTGAAGAAGAACTGCATGACCTCTATGTGGTCACCAACGAGCGGGGGCAGCCGCTAAAATCCATGTCCAGCGGAGAACGCAAAAAAGCCCTGCTCCGGCATATCCTCCAGCAAAAACCTGATGTCCTCATACTGGACAATCCCCTGGACAGTCTCGATGTAGCAGGCAGGACAGCACTGATTGAGCAAATCTCGCAACTGGCTACGGACACGGCCATTGTAAATATCGTGAGTCGTAAACGAGATTTTCTAGCACTAGATTCCTCTCACCTGATTTACCAAAACAAGACACTGAAAGCCTACCCAGGTGAAAGTAATGAGCCGACCAAACGATGGTTTGCGCAAGACCTGCCAGCTCCCATCAGCGAGCCTCCTACCAGTGCCAACCCACTGATAGACCTACGCCAGGTCAGTGTCAGCTATAGTGAGCGACCGATACTACAAGACATCACCTGGCAGATAGCTCCGGGAGCATTTTGGCAACTCAAAGGCCCTAATGGCGCGGGAAAAACCACCTTACTCACCATGATCACTGGGGATAATCACAAGGGTTATGGACAAGATCTTACGCTGTTTGGGTATAAAAAAGGCAGCGGCGAGTCGGTATGGGACATCAAAAAGAATATCGGTTACTACACCTCCACCATGACGCACGATTTCTGGAGACACCAGAGCATTGAGTACATGGTCATTTCAGGCTACTTTGATTCGGTAGGCCTCTACCAGCGTCCATCCGAACTGCAGCTCAGACGCACCAAAGAATGGCTGGAGCTCATAGGCCTGGAAAAACAACGCGAGAAACCATTTGTAAGCCTCCCTGTTGGCTGGCGCCGGCTGGTGTTGATCGTACGCGCCATGGTAAAACACCCTCCACTACTCATATTGGATGAACCCACCTCTGATCTGGATGACGAAAATACAGCACTCATCACCGAGCTGATCAATAAGATTGCTAATGAAAGTAATACAGCCATCTTATACGTTTCACATCAGGATGAACCCGGCCTGCAACCCGAGCACGTTTTCGAACTCATCCCCACCCCTGAGGGGTCTGCAGGTAAAATACTCTAACCTGTACGCTAACTGCATTTGCCGCTGGTGAATAGCCAGGTTAAGGCGGAGGGCTTCTAGGTTCATGCGGATGAGAGTTGCCTGCCTCGCCGGCAGGCGGGCGTTGAAGCGGTGGGCTTCTGCGTTCGTGCGGATGAGAGTTGCGTTCATAGGGTGGAAAGTTGCGCTGATGCGGACAATAGTTGCGTTCATGCGGACGATCGTCGCGTTGAGGCGGAAGGTGGCTGCGTTGAGGCGGAAGGTAGTTGCGTTAGGACGGGGATAAGTCGCGTTCATATGGTGGATAGTTGCGTTGAAGCGGACAATAGTTGCGTTCATGCGGACGATACTCGCGTTGAGGCGGAAGGTTCCTGCGTTCACAGGGAAGATAGTCGCGTTGGGGCGGAAGGTAGCTGCCTGCCTCGCCGGAAGACGGGCGTTCACACGAAAGGTAGCTCCGTTCGGTTAAGAGCTGCACCTTCTTCACCTCATTGCAGGATATTTCCTAATTTTACCCATGCCCGAACAGAAAGGTATCCCCATATATAGCCTGGATAAGTTTAAGCCCGTACCCGGTTCTGCACTTCCCTTTCAGATAGAGGTGTTTGACGCCAACCGCCACTTTGAGGTACTCTACCCGCATCGTCATGATTTTTTCGAGGTGCTTTTTCTCACCCATGGCTCAGGCATCCATGTGATCGATAGCAACGAATACGAAATCAAGCCACCGTGTGTCTTCTTCCTCAGCCCGGGGCAAACCCACAAGCTGGAGCTCTCGAATGACATAGCCGGGTATATATTCTTGTTTACCGCTGAGTTTTACCTACTCGATCGCAGCAACAAAAACAAACTCCTGGAGTACCCTTTCTTTTTTAATCTAAATCAGGAAAACCCTCCTCTGGCTCTCACAGACACCAGCGATGTAGCCTTTCTGACTGCCCTTTTTCGCAAAGGAGCAGCATTGATGCAGGAGCCCGAAATCGGTGAATTTGCAAACTCATTGCTCGACCTGATCCTCAACACATGCGAGCGACTTTACCCGCACGACATCCGTGCTATTGAAAAAGGAAAAGGGCACATGATGGTAAAACGCCTGCGGAAGCTCATCGAGGAAAAATACCACCAAAACCTCAGCATCAAAGAATATGCAGAGCTGCTACATGTGAGTGAAAACCACCTCACGCACATCGTACGTGACCTTACTGGCAAAACCTCCAAACAGCTCATCATAGACAAGCAAATACTTGAAATAAAGCGACTTCTAAAACATTCTGACCTCACAGCCACAGAGATTTCTCAGCACCTCAACTTCTCCGATACGTCCTATTTTAGTAAATTTTTCAAAAAACAAACAGGACTCACCCCAAACGAGTACAGAGACAAATCATTGAAAAGTACCTAAACTACCCACATTATCACCACCATTTTCCCACGGGGATTTTGCTCCTTTGTATCGGTAAAAAAGACACGTTTTAAACTAACAGATACATGGGCAATTATTTCAACACACTCCCACTGCGGGAGCAACTCAACCAACTCGGTGTTTGCGAATTCATGGACAATTCTGAATTCAACGACGGAGTGGAAGCGCTTAAAGGCAAAAAAATCGTCATTGTAGGTGCTGGAGCACAAGGGCTCAACCAGGGACTCAACATGCGTGACTCTGGGCTCGACATCTCTTACGCGCTACGTCAGGCAGCTATCGATGAAAAAAGAGCATCGTATGTAAATGCAACAGAAGCTGGCTTCACCGTAGGAACTTACGAGGAGCTCATCCCTACCGCTGACCTGGTGATCAACCTGACTCCAGACAAGCAGCACACCAATGTGATCAATGCAGTAATGCCACTGATGAAAAAAGGAGCTACCCTTTCGTACTCCCATGGGTTCAACATAGTGGAGGAAGGCATGCAAATCCGTGAAGACATCACGGTAATCATGGTGGCACCTAAATCTCCGGGATCAGAAGTTCGTCACGAATACCAGCGTGGATTCGGCGTGCCCACGCTCATCGCCGTACACCCAGAAAACGATCCTGAAGGTAAAGGCTGGGCATATGCCAAAGCATACGCAGCAGCCACTGGTGGACACAGAGCCGGATGCCTCAAATCTTCTTTCGTGGCAGAAGTAAAGTCTGACCTTATGGGAGAGCAAACTATTCTTTGCGGGTTGCTGCAAACAGGCTCTATCCTTTGCTTCGACAAAATGATCGAAAAAGGTGTAGACGCTGGATGGGCTGCCAAATTTATCCAGTACGGATGGGAAGTAATCACTGAGTCACTGAAACACGGTGGTGTTTCAGGTATGCTCGACAGACTGTCTAACCCAGCAAAAATCAAATGTTTTGAGGTTTCGGAAGAGCTCAAAGACATCATGCGTCCACTTTTCCAAAAGCATCAGGATGACATCATGTCTGGCGAATTTTCATCTACCATGATGAAAGACTGGGCTGAGGACGACAAAAACCTCCTCAACTGGAGAGCACTTACCGGTGAGACACAGTTTGAGAAAACGCCTATCGCAGACGTAGAGATCACTGAGCAGGAGTTTTATGACAAAGGCCTCCTCATGGTAGCCATGGTACGAGCTGGTGTAGAGCTGGCGTACGAAACCATGACCGAAGCAGGAATCAAAGGCGAATCTGCATACTACGAGTCGCTGCACGAAACTCCACTTATCGCCAACACCATCGCGCGTAAGAAGCTTTTTGAAATGAACCGCGTAATATCGGATACTGCTGAGTACGGCTGCTACCTGTTTGACCATGCTTGTAAGCCATTGCTTGCAGACTTTATGAGCAAAGTAGACACTGACGTAATAGGCAAAGACTACAACGAAACAGTGGACGGTCAGGTAGATAACGTAACGCTGATCCAAATCAATGAAAAACTGAGAACACACGATATCGAAATCGTAGGAGCACGACTCAGAAAAGCGATGACTTCAATGAAGCAAATCGCTCTGGGATAATTACCCTCCTTTCACATACATTGAAAAACGGCCTGGATGCAAATTCAGGCCGTTTTTTTTATCCCCCAATGGTACCGCTTGCAGCGTCTTCCTGCCACTTCCAGACTGAACCCACAATTCTCCCACCCTCCAAAACGGTGGTTTCAACTTATAGCACCGACCACTTAACGATTTTCTCTATTCTTCTCAGCCTAAGGATGTTTCATTGCATTATGGTTCGGAATTTCCGAATCCTTTAGCATAACCCAAAAACACAATTAGCTATGAAACATTTCAACACACTATTCACCCATTTGAAGGCCCATAGGTGATTCACCTAATGACCTTGTAACAAACACCTAAATGTTGAATTTCAGGAAATCACCCTTATTTGAGAAGCATATGATGCGGACTTTTGCATCGTTGGTAACCCCAATAACCCGACTGCTCAAGCGGTCTCCCTTCCCTACCGACCGCTTAAGGTCACCTGTTAGATTTCTCTTATCCCCAACCATGAGAGTTGATTTATTCAACATTAAAAGAGCGCATTATGATCGCCATCATGGACTTAACACTATCAATAGCTTGCACCACCTAGCTGGTAAGCATTGCACTCTAATAGCTATGCAGCTCCACGCACCGAGCTTCGATTTAAACAATTTAACCACACAATAGAAATGAATATTTCGCTACGCCAATTCTTCCTGGTGTTGTTTTTGACCACCATCACCCTGGCCAACGCAGCCACCAGATCAGACACACCTGTCATCACGACAGATTTTTGTCAAACCACCGCTCTCACGAAAATTGAAGGCACCTCTACTGAGCCAGCTGGCTCGCTGATCGAGGTGTTTATCCGTGTTTCTGAGCTGGATGTAAAAGTTTCACTAGGCACCGCCACGGTCAACACGGACGGCACATGGGCGCTCGATGGGTTATCGGTTTCAGCCGGATTGCTCTCAGCTACTGCTACAGCCTCTGGCGAGGTGGTTAGTTTGCCATCTGCTGAAGTAGCAGTCACGGTACCGCCAATCATTTCACAGGGTGTGCTTTCCAACCCTACCGTATGTGGAGTACTAGATGGCACCGTGCAATTGCTCGGTTTTTTGCCGTTTACAGAATATGACCTGTACTACACAGACGAAAGCGGATTTCAGTCACTGACGGTAACGGCTGACGCACTTGGTCAAGTAACCATATCGGGATTGGGTGCAGGCGAAATTCAGGAAATCTATGCCAGCCTCAACGGTTGTGTGTCCAATACCATCTGTTCGATTGAGCTACTGGACCCTATTTTACCATCTTTATCACTGGGTGTACCGGTGCAGCCTTTATTGTGTGGAGGCACTGGTGAGATTGTCATTGTCGGTGCTCCATTGCAAACACTTGATTATGAGGTTTCTTACTTCGATGGCACTACCACAGTTGGACCTACTACTATCACTAGCAGCATACTGGGAACAATTACCATCACCGGACTTGCACCGGGTGTGTACAGTGATTTTGAAGTTACTCGCAATGGATGTAGCTCAGGTTTGTTGTTAGATCGCATTACCATTTTCGACCCAATTTTACCGCTATTTTCGACAGGTGTGGTCACCCCTCCATCCACCTGTACTGCATTAGACGGAAGCATTCAGCTCACTGGTCTTGGGCTCAATACCACCTATGACGTACTCTATGAGGATATTGATGGAAATACGCTTACCACTACGCTCAGTACACCACTCGCTGGCACTACCATTACCTTGCCCACGCTTGGTGAAGGCGTATACAAAAACTTAAGAGTAGTTGGTGGAGGATGCCAATCCAGAACACTCGGCGACATTAGTCTTTCGGCCACTACCCCAAACATTAGCCTACTTTCTGCTGATGGGCCGCTCAACTGCCTGGCAGTGGATGGCTCCATCACTGTAGACAACCTGGTACCTTTTGATACTTATGATGTACACTTTAGTGTGGATGGCGTACTTCAGCCTACTGTATCTGCTACTGCTGATGCCAGTGGTATCCTGGAAGTCACAGGACTCGGTGCTGGTAACTACACAGACCTTTACGTAAGCCAGGGCAATTGTCAGTCAAATGTTCTTACCGACATTATCGGGTTGGATGAAATAGATCTCCCGGAGATTTCTTTGGGTGTTCCTTCATTGCCAAGTACCTGTGCCACCACAGATGGAAGCATTACCCTATTGGGACTTCCTGTTACGGATTACCTGTATGACATTACTTATGTTAATTCTTTGGGTGTTCAAACGGAATCCATCATGTCAGCTAGTGGCGTTATCACGATTTCCAACTTATTAGGAGATAATTACTCAGACATTCAGGTTTCACTAAATGGTTGTGAATCCAATACGATCGTTTGTCCTGTAGACCTCACCAAAGCACCAGCCCTTACATTAGGAGTAGTCACTCCTGAAACTGCTTGTGGAGCTGGTGATGGGAGTATCAGTCTTTTGGGTCTTCAAATAAATGAAACCTATGACATCTCCTACAGGGATAGCAATGGTGTACAAAGCATACTCGGTGTGAATAGTGGATTACTGGGCACCCTAACCATTACGGGTCTAAGTGCTGACACTTACTCAGACCTTACTGTAACTACAGGTGGTTGCACCTCTGAGCCTTTGGCAGACATTAGCCTAGGTAGCTTACTCAACATTTCATTAGGCACTACTGTAAATCCTACGAGCTGCGGTGCAGCAGATGGCTCTATTGCTCTTGCGGGACTTCTTGGGTCTACCACTTATGATGTTTCATACGTTTCTGACGCTGGAGCAACCACCGTGAGTCTGAGTACTGACGGGCTCGGCAACCTGATCATTCCCGGGTTGGAAGCTGGCAACTACAGCGATATCAGTGTGGACAATGGAGGTTGTTCGTCCAATACTTTACTCGATGTAGTATCACTTACAGATGTTGGCCTTCCAAACATTACTTTGGGTGCATCAGTAAATCCTTCGGCATGTGGTACACCAGACGGTTCTATCACATTAGGTGGACTTTTAGCCAGCACAACCTACACGGTGAATTATGTCACCAGTGCCGGCCCCCAAACCGGAAGTTTTGTAACAGATGCCCTCGGAGTATTAACTATCACCGGTCTAGGTGCGGACAGCTATCAGGATATTACTGTATCCACAGGTGGATGTACTTCCGACCCGCTTCCAGGCATTGTAAGCCTTGTGGATGTAGGAACTCCCGTGCTCAACTTAGGAACTACAGTAAACCCTACCACATGTGGTGCTTCAGATGGAATTATTGAATTAACAGGTCTTTTGGCCAGTACAGCCTATGATGTAATCTACACAACCAGTGGTGGTGTACAACCCCCTGTTAGCATTACATCAGATGGGTCTGGAAAACTTTCCATAGCAGGACTGGGCGTGGAAGTTTATGAAGACATTAAAGTTTCTATCGGCGGATGTATTTCTGCAACTGTAGGTCCCATTGAACTCAAATGTTACGAAGACGCCACTTATACCGTCATAGATCAAACGATCGACCAATTGAGCGATAGTGACACATTGGCGATTCCGTCTGACGCAGATGGTCCAATTGTGTGTGCTTCCGTACAGTCTGGCACCTTGCCAAATGGTGTAAGCATTGATGCTGTAACGGGGGTAATTACCGTTTCGGCAGAAGGAGACCTTAACGTAGGCACCAGCACAGTTACGGTTCGCATCATCGATCAGCTCGGTGACACCACATTCCTGGGTGTGACGCTCAATATTTTAAACGACAAACCACAGGCTACTCCAGACTCCTACACGGTAAATGAAGGCGATACACTTAACGTTACTGATGCTGACGGGTCAGGAGGAAATCCAGCTTATTTCGGAGTGTTGGTTAATGATTCTGACATAGCAAACTCAGGACTTACTGCTAACAAAATCAATGACCCGTCACACCACAGCGGTACTTTTACACTTAACCCGAACGGGACATTCGAATACATACACGACGGCTCGGAAACCACTTCTGATACGTTTTCTTATAGGCTCACCGATGGATTAGGAGCAGCCGATACTACTACAGTTACCATTTCTATCCTACCGGTAAATGATGCACCAATTGCATTAGATGATGCCTATACGTTTGATGAAGGAAGCTCCAACAATGTAGCTGCCGTATCAGGCGTATTGGTCAATGACTCAGATGCTGAAGACAGCACATTAACGATCATTCTTATTGAAACTCCATCCGAAGGAACACTCACATTAAATCCTGACGGTAGTTTTTTATACGTGCACAATGGTTCTGAAACCACCTCCGATCAATTCAGGTATAAAGTAAATGACGGAGCACTGGATAGCGATACAGCTACTGCGGCCATTGCCATCACTCCTCAAAACGACGCTCCAGTAGCCGTTGCAGACGCATATACTTTCGATGAAGGATCTACGAACACTGTAGCTGTGGGAACTGGTGTACTCGCCAATGACTCAGATGCTGATGGTGATGCCATCACAGCGATCCTGGTTTCTGACGTGTCCAATGGAACATTGACATTGAACGCTGACGGAAGTTTTGATTATACGCATGATGGTAGCGAAACCACTAGCGACAGCTTTACTTATAAAGTCAATGATGGTACGGTAGATGGAAACACTGTAACAGTGACACTAACCATCGACCCTGTAAATGATGCTCCAGTAGCCGTTGCAGATGCATACACATTCGATGAAGGAGCCTCTAACACGATCGTAGCAGCTTCAGGTGTACTCGCCAACGACTCAGATGCGGACGGTAATCCAATCACAGCTGTGTTAGTAGATGACGTATCTAATGGAACTTTAACTCTCAACAACGACGGTAGCTTCTCTTACACTCACGACGGATCTGAGACTACCAGCGATAGCTTTACTTACACCGTCAATGACGGTACTGTAAATGGTGATACGGTCACTGTATCGTTCACAATAACGCCTCAAAACGACGCTCCCTTAGCCGTTGCTGATGCATACACCTTCGATGAAGGATCATCGAACACTGTAGCTGTTGGAACTGGCGTACTCGCCAATGACTCAGATGCCGATGGTGACGCCATCACTGCAATCCTGGTGAGCGATGTTTCAAACGGAACGCTGACATTGAACGCTGACGGAAGTTTTGATTATACGCATGATGGTAGCGAAACCACTAGCGACAGTTTTACTTATAAAGTCAATGATGGAACAGAAGATGGAAACACTGTAACAGTGACATTAACCATCACTCCTCAAAACGACGCTCCAGTAGCCGTGGCAGATGCGTACACCTTTGATGAAGGTTCTACGAACACTGTAGCTGTTGGAACGGGCGTACTCGC
>NZ_QREG01000015.1:0-41566 GCF_003386095.1 Marinoscillum furvescens DSM 4134
TTTGACGTATAAACACGCCTACAAATTACGCTGGGTCAGTCACTTTTCAAGTAAAAACCTTACTCAAAAGCCAGAAACACACTTTTTAGTATGAAGCCGTTATTGTGTGCGGAAGACAGGAAAATGGGTGTAGAGCTGGAATTCTATACCTTTTTTCAATTGATCAGATAAGGTGTAAAGGCAGCGCGACAGTCCGAAATACACAGCTCCGTCTATGCCAACTCTCGCAAGTCTACAGGCACTACGCGGGACACGCCCTGCTCGATCATGGTAATGCCATAGATCACGTCGGTGCTCGCCATCGTACGCTTGTTGTGCGTCACGATGATAAACTGTGACTCCTTGCTGAACTGACGGATGATTTGGTTGAACTTATCAATGTTGGCATCATCCAGCGGGGCATCTACCTCATCAAAAATACAGAACGGTGCCGGCTTGAGTAGGTAGATCGCAAACAGGAGGGAAGTAGCCGTCAGGGTCTTTTCACCACCTGAGAGCTGGTTGATCGTCAGCGGTCGTTTGCCTTTTGGCTTGGCCATGATCTCGATAGAGGAGTCTAGCGGGCTGTCTGGGTCGGTCAGTTTGAGCTCACAGTCGTCTTCCTCGGTAAAGAGCGTGCGGAAGACCTTCATGAAGTTCTCCCTGATTTTCTCAAAAGCTTCGAGGAAGGTAACACGCGCCACTTCATCAATCTCGCTGATGGTAGCCATGAGCGATTCTTTGGCTTTAAGGAGGTCTTCTTTCTGTGCTGCAATAAAGTCGTGGCGCTCTTTGATTTCCTCATAGGCTTCCATGGCCATCGGGTTGATGGGGCCCATGTTGTCGATGCGGTTTTTGAGCTTGTCTACGCGCTCGCGCAGCTCCTCTTGCGGCTTGTCCAGCATCTCCTCATCTTCGAAGGCCTCTATCTGGTTGAGGTCCAGGTTAAACTCCACCGAAAGCCGGTCTTTGATGGAGTTGAGCTGCATTTTGGTTTCATTGAGTTTGTTTTGCCACTCCATGAGTACCTGGCTGGCAGAGTCCTGCATGCGCTGGAGTTCACGGAGGGCCTTTTCGTCCTCGTCGATATTGCCACGCACTTCGTAGTAAGCTTTTTCTGCTTCGTTTACGCCAGCTTCGATAGACTCTTTTTCCTCGTACATTTCCACCAGGTCGTCATCGCTTTCTTCAGACTTTTTCACCAGGTCGTTGAGGTCCTGCGTGGCTTTTTGGAGCTCTTCGGTATTTTGCTCTATGCGGGCAGCGCTGCTTACATACGCCTCGTCTTTGTAGCTGATCTCTTGCTTGATGCTGTTGATCTTGTTTTGCTGGCGGTGGTAGAGCACGTTTTGCTCATTGTATGCCGATGACTTTTGGGTCAGTAGCTCGTTGAGCTCATTGAGTTCTTCGCGCTGATTGGTCACCTGTAGCTCCAGCTCGCTCAGTAGCGCGGTAGAGTTTTCGTATTCCGGCCGGAGTGCTTCCAGTTCGTCGGTGAGTTCCTGGATGCGGTCTTCTATGTCTTCACGCTTGGTTTCTGCATTGCTGAGCAGCTCGGTGTACTGCTGCTGCTTGGTTTGCAGCGACACATACTTTTCGTTTACCTGGCTGATTTCCTGCTGCAGCTCCTCTAGCAGTGACGACTGTGTAGACTGCTTTAGCTGCTCGATTTCTGCCTGCTGCTGGTTGAGGTTCGTTTTGGCCTTTTCCTGTTTTTTGGTAAGGTCCTTGATGGTTTCAGCCAATTTTTCCAGGTTTTTGGCACGGCCGATTCTTTTACCTTCAAAGAGTCCTACAGATCCACCCGATACGGCATACTGACGCTGCGTTACCTGCCCGCTTTTGGAGACAAATACTATGTCCTCAGAAGGTGCTGCAGGTAGCTCGTTTTCGTAGATATACACATTGTCTAGCAGGTGGGCGATGAGCTTTTTGTAGCGCTCGTCATACTCTACCACTTCGGTGGCAGGCTGGGCGTTGGCAAACATGTGTGGAGCACGCGCCGAGTAGCCTTCTAGTTTGTCCAGGATGAAAAAGTGTGCCCTACCACGGCTGGCATCGCTGAGCAGGTTTACGGCTTTGAGGGCGTCTGTATGGCTGTCTACCACGTAGTAGTTCATAAAGGGCTCTAGGAAATTTTCGATAGCGATGCGGTACTCCTCCGGACAGGCAATCACATCGGATAGGAGGGGAGCATCCTGCCATTGCTTACTCTTCTTCAAAAACTTGATGGCCTCCGGGAATCCTTCCAGACTGTCTACCAGCGACTTGGTGAGGTTGTATTCGTTTTGTTTGCTGTCTAGCTTTCGGTTGACCTGGGTAAGTTCTTCGCGGATCAGGTCAATGCGCTGTTGCGAAGCTTCTATTTTATCTTTGAGGGCGGTTTCCTGTGCTTTTAGTTTTTGATATTCTTCAGTTTTCAGTTCCTTTTCACGGGTGATTTCCTCCAGCTTTTGGTCAAAGTCTTTGAGGCTTTCGCTCTGCACACTGGTGTCCTCACGCGACTTGGTAAGCTCGCTCTGGAGGGTGCGAACCTGCACTTCTTTGATCTCTAGATCTTTGCCTATTTGGTAGACCTGCTCGCGCTTGGTGTTGTACTGCTGGTTGGTTTCGTTGAGGATCTCCTGCGCTTCGTGTGTCTTGTTCTTCTGTAGCTGATAGTCTTCCTGGAGCTCTTCTAGTTTTTGACTGATGTCAGAAAGCAGCTGCTGGGCATTGTCGCGCTCCTTATCGAGGCTTTGTAGGGAGAACTGTGCGCGCTCGTTGCTTTGCTTGTCCTGCGAGATTTGCTCTTGCAGTTTGTCTATTTTGTCCTGAAGGTAGCGCTGGCGCTCGTTTTTGATTTTCTTTTCGCTTTCGTAATTGCGAATTTTTGTCACGTGCTCATTGAGCGTTTTTTGGCGTGATGCCAAAAGCTTTTCACTGCTAATGAGCTCTGCTTTGGTTTTTTCTACTACGGCTTCCTTCTCTGCTAGCTGTGCTTTTAGGGCATTTTTACGATCGCTTTCCTGCTCTATTTGCTTTTCGATCTCCTTGAAAGCCTTGTTTTGATCATCGATGGATTTTTTGGCCAGTGCCACACTGTACTTCTTGTACTCCTCTTTGATCTCATAGTATTTCTTAGCCTGGCGCGCTTGCTTTTCCAGTGACTTTAGGTTTTTCTCTATCTCAAACAGCAGGTCTTCTACCCGGTCCAGGTCGGCATCCGTATCACTCAGCTTGCGCAGCGTTTCCTTCTTACGGATTTTAAACTTGCTGATTCCTGCGGCTTCTTCAAACAATGCCCGTCGGGAGTTGTCCTTGTCGTTGAGCAGGTCGTCCACCATTTTCAACTCTATGATGGCATAGGTATTGGAGGCGATCCCTGTGTCCAGAAAAAGGTCCTTGATGTCTTTGAGTCGGCAGGGGACACCATTGAGCAGGTATTCACTTTCGCCCGAGCGAAAATACCTACGCGTAATGGTTACCTGGCTATACTCTGTTGGGATGAGGTTTTTGGTGTTGTTAAAAGTCAGCGAAACTTCTGCCAGCTGTGTGGCCTTTCGAGCTTTGGTGCCATTGAAAATGACGTTTTCCATCTTGTCGGACCGGAGCACTCGCGTTTTTTGTTCGCCCAGTACCCAGCGGATAGAGTCTACCACGTTAGATTTGCCGCATCCGTTGGGGCCCACGATGCCCGTGATACCCTCATCGAAATTTATGGTAACTTTATCAGCAAAACTTTTAAAGCCTTTGATTTCTAAACGTGTTAACTGCATGTAAGCCCGAGTAATTTGGTCTCGAAAGAAGCTAACAAATTTAGAATTAAATTTATATTTTACTACTGGACATGGACGATATTCAATTTTGGTTATACCTCGTTTTTGGGGCGATCTACTTTATCACGCGTAGCCTCAAGAAAAAGAATCCTCCGCAGCCTAAATCCAGGCCGCAGCAGCAGACGGATGAATCTACGCAACGCCGCAACCGACCGGTGACTTTTGAAGAATTACTTCAGGAGTTTACCGAAGGGAAGAGCACGCCTAAAGAAGAAGAAAAGCCCGAACCTGTAGAAGCTACACAGGTGGTAAAAGAGCGCAAGTGGCAGGAGGAAAACCGGCCAAAAGAGTACGAAGAGGGTAAAACGCGTCGTTTTTCTGATGAGGAAAGCCGCAAGGTATATGAAGAGTCGATCAAACGTGCCGAAGGAACGGAGCTGGAGTTTAAACGCGACGAGCATTTCCAGTCTAAGCTAAAAAGCCGTGCCAAGCGGGAGTCGGAAAGTAACGAAGTGGCGGCTGATGTGCTGGCCATGCTGCAGGATCAGGACCAGGCCAAGCGAGCTGTGGTGCTGAGTGAAATTCTTAATCGGAAATATTAAAAAAATAAAGACGCCCGTTTTTGGTCTACCATAAACCGATAACGAGCGCCTTTGAGTATTTAGTCGATGTGCGAAGTGTAAACCCTGTCAGGGCAATTCTGTGATTCGCAGGTTTTTCCAGTATACTTTGATACCTCCACCGTCATGAATCTGCAATGCGATGCTGCCAGTGGCATTGCCTATTTTTTCATCTTGTAGGGTGATCATCTCTTTGCCATTGAGCCAGGTAGTGAGCTTGTCGTCCACCACACGGATTTTCATCGTGTTCCACTTCCCAAATTTCAAGGCCTTGTCTTTAGCCGGGTCGGGCTTGATGAGCCATCCGCGTCCGTAGGATTCGTAGATGCCACCTGTACTTTTGCCAGGAGGTGCTACTTCCGCTTGCCACCCGGTGATTTTAGTTCCCTCTATGCTAGACCTAAAGAATACACCACTGTTGCCGTTGGCTTCCTGCTTGAAGTCTACCGTCAGCTCAAAGTTTTTGTAGCTTTTGTCGGTGGCGAGGTAGCCGTACTGCTCATCAGGACCACTTTCTGCTACCAGCAGTCCATCCTCTACGTACCATTTTTCGGTGCCATAGATGGTCCAGCCAGTGAGATCTTTGCCATTGAAAAGGTCCTTTTGGCCAAAGGTCAGGGTGCTTGCCAGTAGCGCAGCGACAGCAAAAAGTGATTTTAGGTATTTCAAAGAAGTCATAGTTTTTTGATTTTGATGTTTTTAAACCAGATTTCACTGCCGTGATCCTGTAGGCCTATAAGGCCGCTTTTGGCTTTGCCATAGTCAGGATACTGATCCCATTTGCCAGAGTTGCGTCTTGCGAGCCAGTCGTCAGACCAGGGGTCAAACTCCACTACTTTTTTGCCATTGAGCCAGTACTGCGCCAGGTCTTCGGTAAAGAGGATGCGGCTGGTGTTCCAGGTGCCTGCAGGTTTTACCACCTTCTGGGTAGTGTCGGCAGGATACATGGCATAGTCTGCGCCGAGCTTCTGCCAGTCCTCCAGCGGAGCAGGGAAGCCTATATCATCCAGCACCTGATATTCAGGTGCATTTTCGTAGGGAGCTTTGTATTGCTCGCCTTCCAGCACGTGGTAAAAAATGCCACTGTTGCCACCTTCACTGATTTTCCATTCCAGTGTGAGGTCGAAGTTGTCAAATGTTTCGACACCGTATACGATATCCCCTCCGATATCCCCACCTTGTCCTAGCGATTTGAGGGTGCCGTCTTCGATTACCCAGTTGGCAGGGAGTACGTCCATGTTGTAGCCTCGCCAGCCATCCGTGCTGCTGCCATCAAAAAGTATGATCCACTCCTCGGCTTTGCTGGTGGTAGCTGGCGGCTCTTCCGTAGCAGCTTTCTTTTCGCTGCCTCCGCACGCAGCCAATACAGCGGCGGTGAGTATGAGTATTGATTTAAAAATAGTTTTCATAGATGTGGTATGGTTAAGAATTGATGATTTTCATGGCTACCGGATCCCAGTCAATGAAGCGATTTTCGCGGTAGCTGTCGTTGCATAGGAGGGCAGGGGCGCATGCGCGAAAGCCAAAAACAGGGTCTTCCGCCACCTGACCACCTGTTCGGATGGCATGGAGAAAGTTGGCATGGTGATCGTAGTGAGCCCCTTTATATCCATCCTCTGCTTTGTAGACCGTTTCCCTGGGAGGAAGCATTTTCTTGCGTCCTTCATAGGCTACACCTTCTGCAGCTTTTGCTTTCGCAAAAGGATCATCGGAGGAGTTGTTGTTACGCTTGAGCACTACTTCGCGCCATTTTACATCCATGCTGCCTTCGCTACCTACCAGTTTGAGGTAAGTAGACCCGCTGGTGCCATCTACGAAATTGCAGCGCAGCGACAGGTTAAAGGCGGGGTGCGCCTCAGCTTCGGGGTACTGAAACATGCCAAGCAGGACATCAGGTACTTCGCGCCCGTCTTTCCAGTAGCGCAGGCCTCCCATGGCACTGACACGGTTGGGGCCGTAGCTCTGCGTGATGAAGTGTAGGCTGCTAAAAAGGTGGACAAAAAGGTCTCCTGACATGCCCGTACCATAATCGGTATAGTTTCTCCAGCGGAAGAAACGCGTGGCATCAAAGGGTCTTTTGGTAGTGTTGCTCACAAAGCGGTTCCAGCTTACGGTCTTTTTTGAGGCGTCTTCCGGAATGTGGTATTGCCAGGCGCCTATAGGAGAATGCCTTGCCCAGAATCCTTCGGCGTAGTTGAGCGCGCCGATGGCGCCACTGGCGAGCAGTTCTTGTGCTTTTTCATTGCCCAGTGAGCTCATGCCCTGGCTGCCTACCATAAATACTACACCGGTTTTCTTCCAGGTATTGATCAGCTCGTGTCCTTCGGCCACACTATGCACCATG
Source organism: Marinoscillum furvescens DSM 4134 (assembly GCF_003386095.1). GTDB lineage: Bacteria > Bacteroidota > Bacteroidia > Cytophagales > Cyclobacteriaceae > Marinoscillum > Marinoscillum furvescens. Next base: position 6,702 of record NZ_QREG01000015.1, read on the forward strand.
GGCTTTTCGCAGTATACATGCTTGCCGGCATTCATGGCGTCTATGGCTATTTGCTTGTGCCAGTGATCGGGGGTAGCTATGATCACAGCATCCACTTCTTTGCTGGCCAGCACTTTTTTATAATCGTCTGTGGTCATGATGTCATCACCCCAGCGCTCTTGAGCATCAGCTAGTCTGCCTGTATACAGGTCACAAACGGCTGTGAGTTTTACACCTTCGTGCTTGAGGGCCGTTTTGGCATTTTCCACGCCCATGCCTCCGGCACCTATCAGCGCAAGACGTATGGTGTCACCAGTGCTGCGAAACAAGTTTCGGCTTAGCTGAACCGATTGTATTTTCTCAGAAGAGAATGCAGGTATGGCTGCTAGTGAGGCGGTGGCGAGACCGGCTTTTTTGATAAACCCTCTCCGGGTTTTTTGGGTGTCTTTCATAGTAAGTGCGTTTATAAAAAAATCAATGAAATATGCTCCCAAGGTAGCTGTAGGGGCATAACGCGAGGGGTAACACCAGGGGTAACACCGAAAAAAAAGTAAAATTAATGGCCCACTTTGCCTACAAAATCTGCGTAGTGGTGGGAGAATGGTTCGGAGTAGTACGCCTGGTAGGTGCGGCAAAACTGATCGAAGGTGCTTTTGGCCAGGCCGTGGTTGCCCTCTTCGATATGGAGCGCCAGTTTGCGCTTAAGGGTAGGTTCGTTAAGTGGGTCTATTTTGAAAACCACATCGCAGCATTGGTGCAGCACAGCAGCATCTTCATAGAGGCTCATTGCATTGGTGAGGTAGCGGATGATATCATGGTGGATGCTGCTTTTGAAGGCATCGAGCCATTCAAACTGAAGGTTGGGGAGGAGTGGCCCTGAGTTTACTAGTGGAAGGAGTGTAGACAGGTCTTGCCTGGGGTTGTTTTTTGCCAGCAAGGCTGTGACCATAAAGAGGTCACAGCGGGTGTGAGCCCCTAGTGCGAGTCGCCAGCGCTTGTTGGTGTAGGTGATGTTGATGCCGGTATTTTGGCTGAGCAGCTCCCGGAGCTTGCTTACCTGAGTGCTGCGGCTGTTTTTGGCGCGCTCGCTGCTGTAGCCTTCCCACAGGAGGTCATTGAGCCGAGCAGTAGAGATCCCCTTTTTGTCTAGTGTATGAAAAAGGAGTACCAAAAAGAGCTCAAGACGTTGGGGGGACAGTGCGTGAGTCAGTTCTTTTCCGTCAAGGTTCGAAAGCCGAAACTGCCCAAAAACCTGTAGCTGCAGCTCATCATGCGGAGGTGGTGTATAGGTGACAGAGGGGCGCTTGTTTTTGCGCAGCAACCAAAACACTGGTACAACTACTAAAAGGACCAGGTACCACCAATTGAACGTGCGCTCTGGAAGTGGTGCGTGGTATAGTTCGTGTACCTCACGTGTGCTCAGTGCCCGGTTCCATATGCGGAGGTTGTCCATTTTACCCGAAAAGGATTCCTCCCAGAGATTGCTGCCAATCAAAAGGGACTGTGCAGTACTTTCCAGCTCACTTGCGCTTTGGCTGTCTACCAGCTTTCCGTTAAGGTAGAAATGCAACTCTTGCTTCTGGGTGTAGACGTATGCCAGGTGATGCCATTGTTTGAGTGGAATGCTGTCATGTATGGCAATGTGATCGAGGATGTCGGGTGTGGTGAAGCACATCCGGCCCTCTTGTATTTTTATCGAAAAATCTTCTCCTACGCCCACTATGCTGTGATTGCCCGACAAGCTGTCTGGTCGTATCCATACAGAGAGGCTGAGCTCGGTGAGGTTTTGAGGGATCACCTGACCAAAATCGATGTAGTGATTGGTAGAGGCAAATTGTACACAAGTGCCCCGCTGCGGATCATCTATGAAGGTGACATTGGCGTATACAGCCGGGTGGAGTTCGGCTTCATTATCAAATGTCAGGTGCAGGATTTGATTGTCTTCAAGACTCAATCTGGTAGCTATGAATCGTTTGGTAGTTTCCGAATTAATGGCATTGAAGCTCAGTACATCTGGTGAAAAGCGATAGCCACGCTTGTAGGGGCGCACGCGCTGCTGCCAGTGATGAACCTTCCCGGAAGTGGTAAGCCCTTCTATTTTGGCCCAGGAAACTTCTGGTAGGTTTTGGCCATTTTCAGTCACCCGTGCAGTGTATAACTCCAACTGCCCGAGGCTGTCCGTGAGTGGAAGCAGTTCCTCAGGGCTATCGCTCACGATGATGTTTGGTAGCTTTCCCGTACGTCGTAGCAGCGTGCTAATGTACTTTAGGCTGGTGCTATCATTGTTGTCATGTATAAGTGCCAGGTCATTGGCGGGGTTGGAATCACCCTGATGGTCAACGGCCCAAATGTGGTGGGTAATGGATAGGAAATCAGGTCCATAGCTGAAAACAAACAGCGAAGGTTGAGTAGAAAGGGTTGTGCCTTCAGTAGATGTCAGCAGAGTGTCGAGTCCATGTTTTCGAAGCAGCGAAAGAGTTTGAAGCGCACTGTCTTGCAGTACCAACACAAAGTGGTTTTGCGTAAGCCTCTGACGGATAGCGTCCATCACTTCTTCTTCAAGTTGGTCGGAAGTGCAAACCAATGCATTGTAAACTGCCGCCGTGTCGCGGAGGAGTGCCTGCGGGTGCGGAGCTGCAAGTATGATCAGCTCATCCAGGCTGCGCTGCTGGTTGGCTGAGTGAGCAGTGTGGCCTGCCAGTAGTAGACACAAGATGGTTAAAAAAATACCTTTCAACAGTGGGGCTGATTGATTAGGTTTCAATCTAATACGCTTTGTGATAAAGACGTAATGAAAAGTGAAAAATTGGGGCGTGTTGGCGTTAACAAGGTAAGGGTTTTCATCAGCTCGGAAATAAAAAAAGGTGTCAATTGCTTGACACCTTTTCTGTAAAATCCATGTGTGAGACCTATCGTTTGGCCAGGTCTACATAATCACGTTCGTTTTCGCCTACGTATACCTGTCTTGGTCTTCCGATAGGCTCTTTGTTTTCTCTCATTTCTTTCCACTGAGCAATCCAGCCCGGTAGACGTCCGAGGGCAAACATTACAGTAAACATCTCCGCAGGAATGCCAAGCGCTCTGTAAATGATGCCCGAGTAGAAGTCTACGTTAGGGTAGAGCTTTCTGTCTACGAAGTACTGATCTTCAAGAGCTTCTTGCTCCAGACCTTTGGCAATATCCAGTACCGGATCGTTTACGCCGAGTTTCTCCAGTACATCGTCTGCGGCTTTTTTGATGATTCGCGCTCTAGGGTCAAAGTTTTTGTAAACTCTGTGTCCGAAGCCCATCAGACGGAAAGGATCGTTTTTGTCTTTGGCTTTAGCCATCCACTTCTTGGTGTCGCCACCGTCTGCCTTGATGCCTTCTAGCATTTCGATCACAGCAGTGTTTGCTCCACCGTGTAGCGGTCCCCAAAGGGCATTGATACCAGCAGAGATAGAAGCGTAAAGGCTAGCTTGTGAGCTACCTACGATACGTACCGTAGATGCAGAGCAGTTTTGCTCATGATCAGCGTGTAGGATAAGTAATTTGTCCAGAGCTCTGGATACTACCGGGTCTACCTCGTATTCTTCTGTAGGTAGTCCAAACATCATTTTTAGGAAGTTGCCGCAGTAGTCCAGTTTGTTGTCAGGATATACTACAGGGTGTCCCATTTGGTTTTTGTACGACCAGGCTGCGAACGTTGGCATTTTGGCCAGTATACGAATGATGCTGAGGTTGACCTCTTCCCAGGAGCGATTTGGGTCAAGACTTTGTGGGTAGAAAGCTGTAAGCGACGTTACCAGTGAAGACAACACGCCCATTGGGTGAGCAGTAGACGGGAACCCATCCAATAGTTTCTTGATGTCTTCGTGAACTAGCGTATGGTTGGTTACCTGAGATTTGAAAGTTTCAAATTCAGATTTTTGTGGCAACTCACCATAGATAAGCAAATACGCTACTTCGAGAAATGTAGACTTGTCTGCAAGCTGCTCGATGGGATATCCACGGTAGCGGAGAATTCCTTTCTCACCGTCGAGGAACGTGATGGCACTTTTTGTAGACCCAGTGTTTTTGAATCCCGGGTCGATGGTGATCACACCAGACTGGCCACGCAGTGAGCTTATATCAATTGCTTTTTCCTGTTCGCTGCCTTCTACTACTGGCAACTCATAACTTTTACCGTCTACCTTAATCTCGGCTGTATTTGACATCTGTTAATCGTTTTTTAATGTGTGTTTACAAAAATGAATTTATTCCCGTCACAATAACTCTCCGCTCCTAAAAAGTGTTGGACGAAATCAGTTTCCTCCCAAAATTAAGGGAAGTCCGTCTTTTCCACTACCTATTACGATAACTTTCGTATTTGAGGATTCGGATAATCGGGTTGTAGCCTCAATTCCGCGCATTTTGAGCAGTTCATCCGTCAAACTGTTGTTGATAATTTTGTTGGCACGCGCTTCACCTTCCGCTGCGATACGTTTTCTTTCTGCTTCACTTTCCTCTTTATCTAGTCTAAACTGATAGGCGAGGGCTTCTTGTTCTTGCTTGAGTTTGTTTTCAATGGCAAGTCGTATTTGCTCTGGCAGCTTAATGGACCTGATCAATAAGGCGCGCATTTCGATGTTGTTGCCGGGAGCACCCAGGATGGCATCCGTTTCAGTTTTTATAGCGCCTTCCACCTCTGGCCTTTTAGTAGAGTAGATTTCTTCAGCCGTATAGCGACCCATTACCTGACGTACTGTGGAGCGTACTTCCGGAATCACCAGACGCCTAACATAGTCCATTCTGAAAGTTTCGTAAATCTCACCGATGCTGTCGTACATAGGGTGAAATCTCACGGTTATATCTACGTTGATGTTTAGACCGTTTTTATCCAAAACATCCATCGTTTCTTCGATCTGGTTTTCGGTCACATCATATATATACGCGTCACTCCATGGCACTTTTACGTGGTAGCCGGGGCCAATGATGTTGTTTTTATCCAGCGTACCCGTTAGCGTGTTGAAAATCACGGCGCGTTCACCTGATTTTACCTTATAAATGATATTGCTTGAGAGTGATATGAGCAGTATGAGTACCACTGCTAGAGTGATCACAAGGGGGAGGTATTTGCGGTTGTCCATTATTGAATTTTTTTTATGAAATGTGGGGCAAAGTTAAGAACCTTCGAATTATTCAATGCATTCCTAAAATTGCGTTGCTAATTTATTGATTTTTCAACAATTTTTAGCTTTTATTGTAAATAGCCCCATCTTTCTAGACAATCTATAACATTTATTGCAATGCAAGCGACTTTAGAATTATTGAAAAGTACCTTAGGAAAGCCTTACGAAGATTTGGAGTATTTGCTGGAAGCACTCAAGGAAATACTTCTTGAAAATGGAGAGACTGAAATGGCGGCTCAGATCCCATGGATCAATGAGATTGAGGACATGGCATCTAAAGAGCTTACTCAAAAGCACGTGCAGCTTTATTCTTTGGTGTTTCAGCTGGTAAACATGGTAGAAGTTAATGGAGCTGTCCAAAACCGACGTGCTAAAGAAAACGAAGACCTGGCAGCGGTAAACGGGCTTTGGGCCAATAACTTTAAAAAGCTCAAAGACCAGAATATTGATGAAAAGGACATAGCCGTACGTCTAAAGGATGTGCGTGTGGAGCCAGTACTCACTGCTCACCCTACAGAGGCTAAGCGTGCAACTGTACTGGAGCACCACCGTGAGCTCTACCTGCTTTTGGTACAACGTGAAAACTCCATGTACACCGAAAAGGAAAAGCAGGCCATTCGCCACGATATTAAGCAAAGCCTGTATCGTCTGTACATGACAGGTGAGATCTTTTTGGAGAAGCCAGACGTGCCTTCTGAGCTTCGAAATATCATGCACTACCTTATCAATGTATTCCCTGAAGTGGTGCCGGTGATGGATCGTCGGATGCTGCAGGCATGGGAAGATCAGGGATTCGATGTGGATACAATTCATGAGCTCGGAGCCTGGCCTAAGCTGAGTTTTGGTGACTGGGTAGGAGGTGACCGTGACGGACACCCGCTAGTGACAGAAAACGTGACAGAAGAGACGTTGAAGTCGTTGCGATTAAATGCAATCGTGGTTATTCGAAGAAAACTTACCGACCTGGTAAGACATTTGAGCTTTACGGCTGATATAGAGGAAGTAAATGGTGACCTGAAAAACCGAATCCTCGAGATGCAATCACAGCTGGGCGAGCGAGGCGAAGAAGCATTCTCAAGAAACAGAGGAGAAGCATTCAGACAGTTTGTCAACCTGATCATCACCAAGCTGCCCGTAGACACTAAGCGTGGGCACGCTACGGAAATAATGGAGTACCCAGGATGCTATGTAGAATCCAAAGAGCTGCTCAATGATCTGAAGTTGCTACAAAAATCGATGCTGGAGTATGGCGCAAAGACCATCGCTCGAGATGACGTGCATACGGCTATTCGAAGTGTGGAGACGTTTGGTTTTCACCTGGCCAGAGTAGATGTGCGTCAGAATAGCGATTTCCACGACAAGGCCGTTCAGCAGCTGCTGGAAGCTGCAGGGTTTGAAAAGACCAACTTTGCAGAATGGAGCGAAGAAGAAAGAGTCGAGTTTATCAACAAAGAGTTGAAGTCCAATCGACCATTTACGCATCAAAAGATCAAGCTCGGACCAAATGCTGAAGCGGTGGTCAATTGCCTGCGTGTGTTGGAAGCACACATTGCCAACTACGGTACTGGCGGACTCGGTTCACTGATCGTGAGTATGACCCGAAGTGTATCTGATCTTCTGGTAGTCTATCTATTGGCACGTGAGGCTGGACTTACTGTGCAAACCGATAGTGGAATTGTATGTGAGTTGCCGGTAGTTCCATTACTGGAAACGATCGAAGACCTGGAAAATGGTCCTGAGATTATGAAAGGCTTCCTTTCACATCCATTTACTCAGCGCAGCCTGAAATATCAGCAGGAGAAAGAAGAAACTGAAAAGCCGGTACAGCAAGTGATGGTCGGCTATAGTGATAGTAACAAAGACGGTGGAATCATGGCGAGCCAGTGGCACTTGTTCAAGGCTCAGTCGAAACTTTTTGAAACAGGAAAGCAGTTTGATGTGAAAATCAGATTCTTCCACGGAAAAGGTGGGTCGATTAGCCGTGGTGCCGGACCTACTCACTACTTCATCAACTCTCTTCCGCACTCCAGTATCGCTGGTGATCTGAGACTTACCGAACAGGGAGAAACAATTGCGCAGAAATATGCCAACAAAGTAAATGCCGAGTACAACATTGAGCTGCTCATGGCAAGTACAGCATCTGCATCAATCTTGAGCCAATTTACCGAGCGTAAGCCACATCCTTTGGCCCATGTGCTGGAAAAACTGGCGACAGACAGTAAGAAGTATTATGAAAACCTCATGCATGAGGATGGGTTTATTCCTTACTTTCGTGAGGCTACACCGATCGACGCTATAGAGACCAGTAAAATTGGTTCCAGACCTGCCAAACGTACAGGTGCTAACTCACTGGAGGATTTGAGAGCTATTCCATGGGTATTCTCGTGGAGCCAGTCGCGTTACAATATGACGAGCTGGTACGGTCTTGGGTCTGCACTCAACGACTTGCGTGAAAACGATAGAGCGTCTTATGATGAGTTCAAGAAAATGCTCAAATACGATCCGTTTATCAGATACGTGCTCACCAACGTGGATACCAGTTTGGCAGCTACGGATGAAGATATCATGAAGTCATATGCATCGCTGGTGACAGATGAGCAAATCAAAGAAAAATTCCTCGGTATGTTTTTGAGCGAGTTGAAGCTCACACGTGAAATGCTGATGGACTTGCTAGAAGAGGGCATCGAGTCGCGTCGTAAGAATCATTACTACTCTAATCAGCTGCGTGCATCACTCATGAATCACCTGCATACCCGCCAGGTGGCGTTGCTGAAGCAATGGAGAGAGCAAAAAGCGAATAACGATCCGGAAGCGGAGAAAACACAAACACAGCTGATGCTTACAATCAATGGTATTGCATCTGCTATGAGAAACACTGGTTGATTTAGAGTCAATCAATCTTCGGTTTACAAACAGGCTGTCTCAAAAGGACAGCCTGTTTTGTTTAGTTCTCTGTTAATACTTTTTCTGTAGCCGCCATGAGCTTTTTGTCCAGGGTCCACAGCGCCAGGTCATTGTCTAACGCGCCAGCCAGAATATAACAGTCGATGATGCCCACGTCCATGGCATAGAGCCGATGTTTGTTGGAGAGGTGACCGGCCTTGATAAATAGTGCCTCTTCATTTATTTTGGGCAGGTTGAGCCAGATTTCTTGGATGATTTTTTGCTCACGTTTGTTTTTGGCTCCTTGCAAGAGTTCTCCAAATACGGCACTGATGGCAAAAACGTCGTTACGCTTCAGGTAAGACTTCATGATGTCCACCAGATCCTGATCACTCTGCCGGAGAAAATCAATCCAAACAGAAGTATCTACCAGAATCATCGGTTCCGATTTTGATCACGTCCATATTTGGCTGCAGCATCGTTGAGGATTAAAGGATGTTGCTCGATTTCCTCCAACAGCGCATCCATTTTTTGTGCTCTTAAGTATTCTTTAAGAGCAATGGTGATGCTTTCGGTGATGTTTTTGCCTTTGGTGTAAGCTTTGACTTCTTCAATGAGCTTGTCGTCAATGATCGCTGTGACTTTCATAATCGTATGCTTTATCGTATCAAACATGAAAATACGATAAAGCATACGATAGTTCCAAATTTTAGGAAGAATTTATTTTGCTGCGAACGGACTTAGGTCAATTTTTTCCATTTCAGCCTGATACACCGGCCAGGCATTGGCCAGGTACTCATCAGCCAGCTCGTTGGCCTCTGCCATTACTTCACGGTATTTGGCTACCAGTTCCATTTCTGTAGCAGTTGGTTTGTGGGTGGCATTGCTCACATAAAACTGCGCATTGCCATAGTGATAGGTGAAGTGCGTGGTTTGATCTGCAGTAATGCCCTGCCGTTCGTCTTTCTTACCCAGGTAGCCGTCCAGGAGTGTATTTACGGTGTCCTTTTGAGCTTTGTTTTGCTCTATCAACTCCTTATACCCGTCTTCGTCTATGGCTTTCAGACGTTCGGTTACCTGATCTATTATCTTCAATTTTTCTTTGAGCTGTTCTACTCTTCCCAGCGCCAGTTCATAGTCCTCTTCCATTTCTTTGAGCAGTGCATACTTTGCTTCAAGAATGTCACGGGTCACAGGTAGTCGCGGATCTTGTTTTACTTCCAAAGTCGCTTCGGAAACTGCCTCACCGTAACTGAGTTTTAGGCGGTAAGTGCCCGTTAAAACTGTAGCCCCGGCTCGTTCTTTGTCTTTGTCGATCGCTTCTCTGGAAATACGCTGTGGTCCTTTACCTTTCAAGTCCCAGGCGATACGAGTGATGCCGTTTTTCTCCGGTAGGGATGGCTCCAGTGTACGGATCAACTCACCATTAGCATTAAAAATTTCCACTTTGAGGGTGTCGGCCTTTTGCTCTTTTTCAGGGTTCTCGTCATTTTCATCTTCAGGTTTAGTAATGCTAAAGCTGATCAATGCTCCACGTTGGCGGTTTTCACCATTAAAGATGGCATCTGCCCCAAAACGTGTGCCGCTTGGTTGCTGGTAGGCCGCCAAATAAGCCGCGGGCGGGCTAAACAAATGTGCTTTTTTCTCCAGAACGTCTGTCCCGTTTTTGGCTAATGCCCGCAGTGGCCGGATATCATCTAGTACATACGCCGCTCTTCCAAAGGTGCCAATGATCAGGTCATGCTCACGTGGGTGAATTACCATGTCCATGGTGTTGACGGTAGGGTAGCTATTGGTCCATTTGGTCCAGGTGCTGGCTTCATCTACAGACACATAGAGGCCATCGTCAGTACCGAGAAACATGAGTCGTGGTTCCTCCTGATCTTGTAAAATCGATAGGGTGTAGCTCTCGGCATCAGTTTCATCTACAATTCGCTCCCACGATTTTCCGTAATTGCGTGTGCGGTAGGCATACGGGGTGTAGTCAAAATTTCGGTAATTATTGGCTACCACGAGTGCTTCTCCCGCATTGCCGGTCAGCTGTATTTGCGGAATCCAGATGTTTTTGGGTAGCCCTTTGATGTTGTCAGAAATACGGCTCCAGGTTTTGCCTCCATCGCGAGTGAGCTGTATGAGTCCATCGTCAGTAGTTACCCAGATTTCGTTTTCATCTCTGGGGCTTGGGGCTATGGCCAAAATGGTACAGTAGTTTTCTGCACCCGTAGCATCCATGGTAAGGCCACCACTTTCGTCTTGTTTCTGTTTCTCCTTATCATCGGTGGTGAGATCAGGTGAGATGATTTCCCACGTCTGGCCTTTGTCGGTGCTTTTATGCACAAACTGGCTGCCAAAATATACCGTGCTGTTGTCGTGTGGCGATTGAGCGATTGCTGCGTTCCAGTTGTAGCGAAGCTTAGTGTCCAGGTCCGGTCCCAGAGGTTTTACGTACTCAAAGTAGCCAGTTTTGCGGTCGTATCTGCCTACCCATCCTTCTTGTGACATGCTAAAGCCATAGCGGCTGTCATCCAGGTCAGGCACCACATCAAAGCCATCACCGAAGGAGATCTCCTGCCAGTAACTGTTGCGAATACCTTGCGCTTTCCATACATAGGCCGGTCCTGCCCATGAGCCATTGTCTTGCATGCCACCGTAGACGTTGTAGGGATATTCATGGTCTACACTGATGTGATAAAATTGTGCTACCGGTAGGTTTTGTACAAAACGCCAGGTTTTGCCCCGGTCACGAGAAATATTGAGACCGCCATCGTTGCCTTCAATGATGTAGTTGGCATCATTGGGATGGATCCACCAAGCATGGTGGTCTGGATGTACTCCTCGAGTCGTGTTGTATGCGGGCATTAGCTCTTCAAATGATTTGCCGCCATCGTTGCTGACATTCACATAGGTAAACACCGTATACAGTCGGTTTTCATTGACGGGATCCACGAAAAGGTCACTATAGTAAAAAGGGCGGTTGCCGATTTCACTTTTGTCATTGATCATCTTCCATTTGAACCCTCCATCTTCGGATTTGTACAAGGCATTCTTTTTTGACTCAATCAGCGCATAGACAATATTAGGATCGCTTGGCGCAATGGCCAGGCCAATACGTCCGAGCTCGCCTTTGGGAAGTCCGTCTTCATCGGTACGTTTTACCCAGTTTTTGCCTCCATCATGAGTGACGTAGAGACCTGAGCCTTCGCCACCGGAAGTAAAGAACCACGGCTGGCGATAGTGCTCCCACATGGCCACCATGAGTTTGTTGGGATTGGAAGGGTCCATCACCAGGTCTGCAGCTCCGGTTTTGTCATTTACATAAAGTACTTTTTCCCAGGTCTGGCCTCCATCAGTGGTTTTGAAGACTCCACGTTCCGGGTGTATACCCCATGGAGAACCTATAGCCGCTACATATACGGTATTGGGATTGTGCGGATCAATGATGATTTTGTGGATGTGGCGGGTTTTGGATAACCCCATTTTTGTCCAGCTGCGCCCACCATCGAGGCTTTTGTAGATGCCATCACCACCGTTGAGTGAGTTTCGGGGATTACCTTCGCCTGTGCCTACCCAGATTACGGATGGGTTTGACTGCTGGATGGCTACCGCACCAATAGAAGCAGTGGTTTGCTCATCGAAGATGGGCTCCCAGGAGGTGCCTCCACTGGTGGATTTCCACAACCCTCCGGAGGCAGTGCCCACGTAGATAATTTCCGGTTGGTTGGTGACCACATCTATGGAAGTGACTCGTCCGGCCATGCCTGCCGGCCCAATGCTGCGGGGCTCCATGCCCGAAAGTAGGTCCATCTCCAATTTTTGGCTGAAAGCCAGAAACGGAAGGATCGTAAGGGTAAGTAGTAGATTTTTGATCATGGGTAGTATGTAGATTTTGAGCACTAAACCTAACCAAAATTGTATAGCTGCATGGTGGTGATTTTTATGACTGGAAAAATAGCGGTATGAAATCGGGGGATTGGCTGGAGAACGCACAAAAAAGCCAGCCGAATGAACGTTCAGCTGGCTCATTTAAGGATTTATATTCTAACTGCTTCGTTATAGGCTTGCCAGGGCTTTGTCAATAGGGTCGTCACCGCTAAGTAGCTCCAGCGATCTTCTGATGGTCTGTGGAGCACTGAGGCATTTTTCAATTACCGTGGCTACGTCGGCCCGAGGGATTGTTCCTTTTTCACGGTTTAGGTCATCACCAATCGCAATGTTGTTGGTGCCGGGATCGTCAGTAAGCCTGCCTGGTTTCAGAATGGTGAAATCCAGCTGAGTTTGTAGCAGGTGTTTGTCGGCATCTGCCTTGGCTTCATAGTAATGCTTCATACTATCGGGCCACTGGTCTGGGGAGGCATCAGCTCCATAGGCACTGACCATAATGAAGCGCATCACATGCTTTTTTACAGCAGTGTCGATGGCTTTTTTAGCACCTATGCGGTCTACAAGATGAGTCTTATCCTGTCCGGTGTGTGCTCCTGACCCTGCTGTGAAAACTACCGCTTCCACTCCATCAAAAGCATGTTCGAAATCCTTTTCCAGATCGCCATATACGGCATCTATCCCGGCAGCTTTCGCTTCAGCTACCTGCACCTCGTCTCGGTACATAGCGCGGGGAGGGTGACTGGTGTTTTTGAGCTTCTTGGTGAGCCTTTGGCCGATTTTGCCATTCGCTCCGATGATCAAAATTTTCATAGTGTTGATATTGTCATTTATGCTGCGTTTTAGGGTTTCGCAGCAGTGATACATCGTTTTAGTATATAAGTGTTTTGGGAGGGTAATCGTTTGAATAAATTCAGATTAGCGGCCTGTATTGGACACGGTGCCGACATTTTGCTTTCTACGTGCGGATGAAAGGGCAAGTGAAAAGGCTTTGCGCTGTATCTTCATTGGAAAGATGAAGTGGACATGAGAAAATACCTGTGGATTCTAATTTTTGGTGTGATGCTCACTCAGTGCATTGGCACAGACTATTTGGATGACCCGAAAGACCCGGCTATCCTGACCAATGTAGACAGTTTGAGTTTACTGGTAGGGGAAACTTTTCAGCTGGAAGCTACCTACTATTACAACATGTGGAAAGCGGAGGAGGCAGATCTGTTTTGGCAATCCAACGCTCCCCAGGTAGCAGAGGTGACCGACGATGGGTTGGTGAGCGCCCGGGCAAAAGGGCAGACGAATATTCAAATTTGGAATCCGGGAGAAGATACGGTTTTCGTAAACGTGAGTGTGGTGGAAAACGATGCCTCCGTGGCTCAGGTGCGCGTGGTGGGAAGCAAAAGTACCTTGGCCGTAGGAGAGGAGCTTCAGCTTACGGCGCAGGCGTTTGATGTGAATGACCGAGAGGTGGCGTACAGTGAGGTGCTGTGGGCCAGTACAAACCCCGGCAGTGTGACGGTAAGTAGCAGTGGGTTGGTGAGAGGTGAGGCGGATGGTACGGCTGAGATTACGGCTACTATAGATGAAGTGGTCAGTGCACCCTATAAGGTAATGGTAGGCGTAGAAGGCCGGGTAGGTACTTTTCAGGATGCCAACGGATACAAAGCTAAAGGTACCGCTACATTAATTCGGGATGCTTCCGATGACCTCATTATAGAGCTGAGCGATGATTTCGAGACGAGCTTTGCTTTGGGCACCTTTTTATACCTGGCCAACAACACCTCAGGCACGGCTGTAGCAGCACAGGGGCTTGAAATTGCGGAGATTACGACAAACGGAGCTCAATCCTATAATGTCACCGCAAAAGATGCAGCAGTGGGACTGGACACTTATAAGTATGTAGTGCTGCTCTGCAAGCCCGCAAGTATTACGTTTGGATTTGCTGAATTGAAATAAAATGAAAACAAGACTCATCATTTTTTCACTGGCACTAAGTATTGGATTTCTGGCACAGGCCGGAGGTGGCTGGGTATATGGTAAAAACAAAGGCTTCTTTAAGCTTGCCCAAAATGTGATCCGGTCTCCGCATTTCTATGATGGCGATGGTAATGTTATTGATATTCCCACCGTGAGCTTGTATACTTCCAGCCTCTACGCAGAGTACGGGATTACTGATCGACTCAACGGAGTGTTATATATGCCCTTTTTCGTGAGGTCTACCCTAAATCGGGTGGAGTTTCGCCAAAGTGGGAGCACGATTAAGGGAGATGCTATCAGCTCATTTGGTGACACCAACATAGGATTGAAATACGGTATTGTGAGAAACAAACCCGTAGTGTTGGCCGCAAGCTTGATTTTGGGAATCCCACTCGGTTCGTCGGAAGTTTCAAGTGAGCGAATTTTACAAACTGGTGATGGTGAGTTTAATCAAATGCTCATGCTGGAGGCGAGTCATTCCATTTCCGGAACACCACTCTATGCCTCTGTTGGGTTGGGATATAACAATCGAACGAATGGTTTTTCAGATGAAGTTCGAATTGGTTTAGAGCTAGGAGGTGGCTATGATCGAATTGCGGCGAATGTAAAGCTAGGCATCGTGGAATCGCTATACAATGGACAGCCCAATGATGGCTCAAACAGTGCCAATGGGGTTTTTAGCAACAATACCGAATACGTGTCGATCACTCCAGAATTGATTTATGGTTTCACCGACCAGTTTGGAGTAGCGGCATCTGCAGGATTTGCGGCTAGTGGGAGACGCATTCTCGCATCTCCCAACTTTAGCCTGGGTGTTTTTCTGGAACTTTAGAAGTCGATGCTCAGCCCAAAATACGGCGACACATACTTTGTGGGCTTGTAGCTGCCATCAGCAGTAGGGGTAAAGGCCCAGTAGTAGTCGAGCCCTGCTGCCAAAAACTTGTTGAGATGATAAATCACTCGGAGTTTGGCCAGCGATCGCTCATCAAAGGTGAACGCTTCATCCAATGTGCTTAGGTTGCCTTTGATGTAGCTGCCATGAAATGAAAACTTATCTGCCAGACGGTCCAGGTCGGCATTTACCCTGACAGTAGCAGGGTTTTCGTCAGAGATTTCATCGGGTAACATCAGGGCACCACCCAGGCGTACTTTGTGCAAAATATGCCCGGTAAGGCTTCCGTAAAATCCGCTCATTTTTTGGGCTTCACCCAGCGAATAGATGCGTGCGTCTTTGTTGATCTCGTAGGTAGCATCGAAAAACTGACCTACGTAGTGCTCAGAGTTGTTGAGTCGCTCTAGTCTAATGTCTGTACTTAGGATGTCAGCAATGAAATGGAAGCGGAAATTAACCCCCACACTGGTGCCATGACCATTCTGAAAACTATCAGCCATGGCCTCAGGTTCGCCATTTTGGGTGTAGTCTGCTGCCAGTGAGTCCGTGAGAGCTGTGGAGCTTACGTTGAGCCTGGAATAGTTGGCAAAGAAATCTATCTGGATGAACGGCACACGTAGCAGGGTCATGCCCAGGTCCAGTCCAAATGCACCTATGCCATCGCGGGTAAAGAGGTAGCTGGAGGACGTGCTGTCACTCGATATTAACTGAGTTTGATCCTTGTCTCTGACGATGGTAGTCCCCATTTCGAGCGTTCGAATGATGGGTAGAGGCGTCCAAGCCAGCGGCCTTACGTAAGGGCGAATGGCAAACAGGTTGAAAGACTCAGGATTAAAGTCACTATACAATCCGTCAACTCCTGCCAGTCCTTTGATGTTAAAGTCATAGTGCAAACCAAGTTTACGTTTTTCAAAACTCGTGGTATTGGTGTAATTGTTGATCAGGCCGCCAAACCCAATCATGGTGTTGTTGAGCTGTCCAACTTTTACATACACAGGATCAGCCTTCTGTACTCCATAGCGTATGTAGGTAATCAAGCGAGCTGCGCCTACACCGTCTTTGAAGATTTCGGTTCGTATCGACTGGTCATCTAACCCATACAGTACCGGGACATTCAGTCCAACGCCTACCTTACCGATTGAAAACTCAGGGCTGAGCACCATGCCCACAAAATACTGATCATCAATCTGCGTGAAGGTAAATCCTCCATTGAATGACCCACCTCCTGATGATGAAGCCATCCCAGACCTGAAGTCCTGCACAGGAGGGCCGGAGAGGTCACGCTTTTCTTTCTTCGGTTTTTTTGCTTTTTCCTCGGGCTCAGGCATTTCCTCTATTTCTGGCTGTTGCGGCTCAGGCTTATCCAAAGTATCTGGAGCTGTTGGTGTCGGTTGCGGCTGTTGTGGCTCGGGATCTGGTATGGTATCAGCTGGAGCCTGCATGCTGTCCAGAGGAATGGTTTGTTCTGGAATAGAGTCCAATCGTGCTGGCTCCGCGGATGCCGCCTGACGTGTGGTGTCTGGCAGCAAACCTTGCTTACGCATTTTTTCCAGCTCTTTTTGCCGCTTTTTCTCTTCTTTAGCTTTGCGTTTGGCTTCTTTAGCCTTGGCTTTTGGGTCTTCCCAAAGGTAGGAGTAGTCGGCATAAGGGTCTTCTGCTGTATCCTGGGCGGCTACATCTAGCATGCCTACACTCATCAACAAAAACACTCCTGTTAGTCTTAAAAATCTGGTCATCGCAGGTAAATTCAATTTTATGCAATAATAGTACAATTTGCGCTATTGACATTGGGATTAATGGTCACCTCTATCTTTGGCGAAATGAACAAATTCATCCCATTTCCCACACAATCGCGGGGGGTCAGCATGGAGTTTAGGCTGTTAATTTGTCGGTAAATTCCTATTCATGCGCATAGTATTCTTTGTCTTATTTGTTGGTGTTGTCGACGTGGCACTGGGCCAAAAACGCTCCATTTCTGAAGTAGAAATATTAGGAAATATGCCTGATCGAGTACACTTTGGCAAGCAGAACGTCTCGTTGCGTTTTGTCAATGGAAGAGTGCTCAGCACGCCCAACCCGTCGGTGGAGGCTGTGGCGTTGTATCGCTATTTGCAGGATATGTCTGGCAAACTGATGCTTTCGGGGCAGATGTGGGTACCCTGGGGAATACACGAAATCGAATACATCCAAACAAAAACAGGGTATAAGCCCGCAATAGCGGGCTTTGATTACATCAACGAACCCTCCAATGCGCTGGAAACGCAGCGAGCTATTGACTACTGGCGAGGAGGAGGTATTGTCACCTTCATGTGGCATGCGGGTGCGCCTGGAATAGGCGAAGGGTATGAAAACAGTAAGGCTACCATCGATATCGATCGTTGTTTTATAGAGGGGACGGAAGAATATGAGGATTTTTGGGGCGATCTGAAGCGAATAGGTGACTGGCTGCAAAAGCTGGAAGATGCTAATGTGCCGGTGATTTGGCGGCCTTTTCATGAGCTAGACGGTCATTGGTTTTGGTGGAGTAAGCAAGGGCCAGAGCGGTTTAAACTCCTATGGACGACCATGTATGACTACCTTGTGAATGAACGTGGGCTTTCTAACCTGATTTGGACACTATGCTACACTGCCACCCCGGACTCCAGCTGGTACCCGGGAGATGACTATGTGGATATCGCAGGGGCAGACACGTATGACAACCTGGATGACTCGCATGCGGGTATGTACCATGCAGTGGTAGAGGCTGTTGGTCAGGCTGATTTTCCAATTGCGTTTCATGAGACGGGAAATTTGCCACAGCCAGAGGAGTGTATCGTGGATGGAGCGATGTGGTCGTGGTGGATGGTCTGGCATACCGACTGGCTTACTCAGGTAGATGAGGACTACCTGAAGTATAACTACCAACATCACCTGGTAGTCACACACGATGAGCTGCCAGATATTGTAAGCGAATATGGCTGGGATGCAGCCTGTGAGGTGCCGGAGATTCAGGCTTATGTGAAAATAGGGGATGGTGACTGGGAAGAAAGCAATCGGATTGCGCTCAATGTAGGAGAACAAGTGAGTTTTCGCGTTGCTACTGATGACGCAGGCAGCTGGGATTGGAATGGCTATGGGACCAGCACGGCAGACCAGTCTCAGCTAGAACAAACCGTAACCATGGACAAGCTTGGCGTAGCCAAGGCTACATTCACATCGACTTGCGGGGTTACTTACACCCAGACCTTTCATGTCACCAATGCATTACCCAACCAACCGGTCTTATCCATTAATTCCATGCCTATGGTATACCCTACTGAAATGTACGACCATGTCACTGTTGCAGGAGAAAAGCCTGTGGACTTTATACTGCTAGATGCAAGAGGAGTGGAGGTGCTGTCAATCCAGGTGAAAGAGCAGCGTCAGGTAGACGTCTCGCATTTGATATCTGGAAGCTACTTTGCTGTATTGAGAGGCGCTTCCAACCGGGTAGTACGCTTAATTAAAAAATAAAAGCCACAAACAATCCATCGGTTGTTTGTGGCTTTAAAGATCGAGCCTAATGCTCTGCTAGACTACTTTGATCAGGTAATAATTCTTTTTGCCCTTTTGAGCAAGGAGGTATTTGTCCTGCAAGAGTTCGTGAGTTACTTTGTCCTCTGCAGACCCTAGCTTTTGTTTGTTGATGCTCACACCACCACCTTTTATCATGCGTCTGGCTTCTCCTTTGCTGGAGAATACCATTCCACCGGTGAGTTCGCTGAGTAAGTCCGTCACATTTTCGGCGCCTGCCAACTGATCTTTGGAGATCTCCGCCTGAGGTACTCCATCAAATACCTGAAGCAATGTTTTTTCATCTAGTGATGCCAAATCTTCTGTGGTACTTTTTCCAAAGAGAATCGAAGATGCTTTCTGAGCCATTTCCAGATCTTCCTTTGAGTGCACCATTACGGTGATTTCCTCTGCCAGCCGTTTTTGCAAAGCACGAGCGTGTGGTGCTTCACGGTGGGTGGCGATCAGGCTTTCTATTTCTTCTTTTTCCAGGAAAGTGAAGATTTTAATGTATTTCTCCGCGTCTTCATCAGATGTGTTGAGCCAGTACTGGTAAAACTGGTATGGGCTGGTACGCTCTGCATCGAGCCAGATGTTTCCTCCTTCCGTTTTGCCAAACTTGGTGCCATCGGCCTTGGTAATGAGTGGGCAGGTGAGTGCATATGCTTTACCACCGCCTATACGTCGAATAAGTTCTGTGCCCGTGGTGATGTTGCCCCACTGATCACTTCCACCCATCTGCAGGGTACAATCCGCCTCTTTATATAAGTGTAAAAAGTCATACCCTTGTACCAACTGATAGGTAAACTCCGTAAAGCTCATTCCTTCTGATGCTTCCGAAGACAGGCGTTTCTTCACCGAGTCTTTTGCCATCATGTAGTTGACCGTGATGTGCTTGCCTACGTCCCTGATAAAGCCGAGGAATGAAAACTCTTTCATCCAGTCGTAGTTATTCACCAGTTTGGCGGCATTCGGGGCGTCCGAGTCAAAATCTAAAAACCTGGACAACTGTTCTTTGATCGATTCTTGATTGTGCCGTAAAGTCTTTTCATCGAGTAGGTTCCGCTCAGCAGATTTTCCAGAAGGATCGCCAATCATACCCGTGGCGCCACCTATGAGCGCATAGGGCTTGTGACCACACTCCTGAAAATGCTTGAGCATCATGACGCCCACCAGGTGACCAATGTGCAGGGAGTCGGCCGTAGGGTCTATGCCCACATAGGCTGCACGCATGCTTTCCATTAGGTGCTCTGCTGTGTCTGGCATGATGTCCTGAATCATACCCCTCCATTGTAGTTCTGCTACGAAATCTTTCATTGGTCTATATGGTTACACTTATTTGGTGGCGCAAAAATAGACGGACAGGAACAAACCGCATGATCCAACCTGATTTTTTTACCGTATAGGTTCCCCTAAAAGAAATTTTATGTAACCGTACAGTATACGTTTAAAGTTTTTCCTAATTTTCCGTTCGATCTAATTACGGTTTACCCAATTTTGTTGGTGCCCCGTTTATCATTTCCTAAACACTCAAAGACATGGAATTTAAGTTTGCCAAAAGTGGCGATATCGAGCGCGTAGTACTCATTGATGGGGAAGAAGTATTGATGGCTGTTGCGCCTCAGTTTGGAGCAAAGGTGACCCAACTACACCTGCAGGTAGCTGATGCTTACCATAGTGTGCTATGGCCTGCGTCTGATGCCGATCTGCTAGCCAATGATTGGTACAAACAGAGCATTTTATTTCCATACCCAAACCGTCTACGTGATGGGAAATACACATTTGAGGGGGAGGAGTTCCAGTTTCCGATCAATGAACCTGCAACGAACAACCAACTCCATGGTATGGTCTACAATTCATCCTTTGAGGTAGTAGATACCACCGCTTCGCCATCAGAGGCGTCTCTAAAACTGGTACATGAATATGATGGTGGTTTAGACTACTACCCATTCCCTTTTCGCCTAAGCGTTACTTATACGCATACCAAGTCAGATTTTAAGGTCTTGTTTGAGCTGGAAAATACCGGTAATAGAACCCTTCCTTATGGACTGGGTTGGCACCCATATTTTCAGTTTAATGGAGAAAGCATCAATAACTGCACGTTCATCTGTGATGGATTGGAACAAGTGGTGCTGGCCGACAGGTCGCTGCCCAATGGTGAGCGCAAGCTTCGGGATGCCAATGATTTTGTGCTGGCCGAGCACGAGCTCGATCATGCCTATCAGATCAAAGGAGCCAACCGGTCCTACACATTAGCAAATGGTACTATTAAGCTGGACTTTGAAGTAAGTGAAGCTATGGATTATTTGCAGTTGTTTACCCCTCCGGGTCGAGCAGCGGTGGCTGTTGAGCCCATGACTTGCAATGTTAATGCCTTTGAGAATGGCGAGGGCCTGAAAATACTAGCTGCTGGTGATTCGGTGAAGGAGAAGGTTTGCCTGAAATTAGTTGGTAAATAGTTGCACTTAACTAAGAATATTTGGGTGAAGTTGGGGTAAATGTTAATTTATTCTAATAAACACGTAATTCTTACGCATATTGGATCGTTGTTTGTGGTGAAAAGGACATTGTCACATTTAGCGGGCATTTTGCCGCTATAACCTAACACTATGTTGAAAAACAAACGATTCCTAACGATTGCAAGCATCGTCGTGCTTTGCATTGTTCTCTATTTTTCATTTGGATCTGCCGGCGGAGTTGCTACTTCAGAACTGTTGGCCACTGTAAAGCAAGGCGAATTTGTAGTGGATGTTACCACTACAGGGGAGCTGGAAGCCAAAAACTCAACCCGGATAATGGGCCCAACTGGGCTGCGCAATTACCACATTTGGAACGTTACCATTCAAGATATTATTGAAGAGGGCGTTTTTGTAAAGAAAGGCGACTATGTAGCCAAACTAGATCCCTCTGAGCTCTCCACCAAAATAGGCGAAGCGGAGTTGCGTCTGGACGAACGCGAATCTCGCTACATTCAAACGCAGCTGGACACTACATTGGAAATGCGTCAGGAGCGAGACAAGCTCATCAATCTCAAATATGCGGTAGAGGAGAAAGAACTGATATTGGAGCAGTCGCAGTATGAACCGCCTGCTTCTATCAAACAGGCAGAAATAGAGCTGCAAAAAGCGAAGCGCGCCCTGTCTCAAGCCATCGAAAACCTGGACATCAAACGTCGGCAAAACGTAGCCAAGATGCAGCAGGCCTATGCCAGCAGACAAAAGCAACGCAATGAACTACAAGGACTCCTGGACCTGCGTAAGCAGTTTGTGGTGAAAGCACCCGAGGACGGTATGCTCATTTACCTTAAAGGCTATAGAGGAAGTCAGATTCAAAAAGGCAGTCAGATAAGCGCGTGGGATCCTGCTGTGGCTACCTTGCCAGACCTGTCTGAAATGAACTCTATCACTTATGTAAATGAAGTGGACATTCGCCGTATTGCCATTGGTCAACAGGTGGAGATTGGGTTGGATGCTTTTCCAGAAAAACGACTGACGGGAAAGGTTACCAAAGTGGCCAATGTAGGCGAACAGCGACCCAACTCAGACGCCAAGGTGTTTCAGGTAATCGTGGAGATCGATAAAATAGACGAAACACTACGCCCCGGAATGACTACCAGCAATACGATCCTTACCAATGTGGAAGAAGAGACGCTCTTTGTGCCGCTGGAGTGTTTGCACAATCACCTCGACTCCATCACCTATGTGTACCGCAAAAGCGGAATAGGCTATAGCAAACAAGAAGTACAGGTCGGACTCACCAATGCCAATGAAGCTCAAATACTGGCAGGCCTAAAGGCTGGTGAGTCGGTGTACCTTAGCGTGCCCAATGGTGGCTATGAAGCGGTAAACTTGCTGCCAGAGCTCAATGGAAAACGCAATCAGAAAACACAGCATGAGGCTAAGCCAAAGCCTAAACCGATGCGGGCAAAAGGTGCTGGTAAGAAAAAGCAGGCATTATGAATCAGAAGTTGCTGATGAATTTTGTCATTGCCGTGGAAGCGGTGATGGCCAACAGGATGCGCTCCATACTTACGGGATTGGGAATCATTTTTGGCGTAGCTGCCGTGATCGCCATGCTAGCCATAGGAAACGGAGCACAACAGGAAATACTCGAGCAAATCAAGCTCGTAGGAGTCAACAATATTGTTATAAAACCTGTGGTCAAACAATCCGAAGAAAAGCTGGAGGAAGAGGAGGAGGAAGAAGCTTCCAAAGCTGAGCGTTTCTCTCCAGGACTTTCTACAGCTGACCGGGAAGCCATAGCAGACATAGTGCCTGGAGTGCAGGTGCTCAGCCCAGAAATCACGCTGGATACCTATATCATCAACAATGGCATACGGCGCTCAGCCAAACTCGTAGGAGTGGAGCCTGGGTATTTTGAAGTGTTCAACTTTGAGTTGGAGCGTGGAGACATGTTTTCGGCCTACCACCTTCAGCATGGGGAGCCCGTTTGTGTGATTGGGAAGTCTATCAAAACCAAGTTTTTCCCCACGGAAGACCCTATCGGAAAATACATCAAGTGTGGTAATAACTGGCTCAAGGTAATTGGCATCCTGAAAGAACGACTCATTAGCACCAACAGTATTTCGAATCTGGGTATTCGCGATTATAATATGGACGTGTACATCCCTATTCAGTCTATGCTGATCCGCTACAAAAACAGAGGGTTGATCACCAAAGAGCTTTTGCGCAAAGCCAATTCACGCGGGGGCAGCAACAACAATAATAACTCGAACGATCGGGTGGTGAACTACCACCAGCTGGACCGCCTGGTGGTACAGGTAGCAGAGACTGAAAAGATAAATGCAACTGCCGATGTGATCAGCAGAATGCTGCAGCGCAGACATTACGATGTGGTAGACTTTGAAATCGAAATCCCCGAACTGCTACTGAAGCAGCAGCAGCGCACCAATGATATTTTTAATTATGTGCTGGGCGCTATTGCGGGTATTTCATTGCTCGTAGGTGGTATAGGAATCATGAACATTATGCTGGCCTCCGTGCTCGAGCGCATCAAGGAAATAGGGCTCCGCCTGTCGCTTGGCGCAAAAAAGCTGGACATCATTAGTCAGTTTCTCTTTGAGGCCATGATGATCAGCGTAACGGGAGGGCTAATCGGTGTGGTGCTTGGAGTAGCCATTGCCCTGCTGGTAAGTGCTGTGGCTGATATACCTACGGTGGTGACGTTTACCTCCATCATTCTTTCCTTCGGTGTGGCTGCCGGAGTGGGGCTCATATTCGGTATAGCTCCAGCTAAAAAAGCTGCTTCACAAGACCCAATCCAATCTTTACGTTATGAATAGATATTTGCTTTTGCTGGCTGCAATGATCCTGGCTACAGGTTCGCTTTTTGCCCAGCTTACACTCATCGATGTAATCGAACAAGCCAAAGCCCAATCACCCATGGCTAAGGCTGCAGAGACACGGAAAAAGAATAGCTATTGGGAGTACCGCAGATTTCGGGCGGATTATAATCCCACCCTACAACTCTATGGTAATTTACCCGGGTACAATCGAGATTTTTTCGAAAACCGACTCGATGATGGTCAAATCGATTTTCAAAGCCGGCAGCAGATTTCCTCAGCGCTGAGCCTCGGACTTTTTCAGCCTATTGCTCTCACAGGAGGGAATATTAGTGTCAATAGCCGGGTCAATCAGTTTAATGATCTTTCGCAAGACCTCACGCGCTACAATACCACTCTTTTCAATATTGAATTGGAGCAGCCCGTTTTTGGCTTCAACAACCTTAAATGGGATAAACGGACTGAACCTTTAAGATATGAAGAGTCCAAAAGGTCTTTTGTAGAAGAAATGGAGTCCATTTCCAAAGAGGCTACGCGGCGGTATTTTGATTACCTGGATGCTCAGATCAACCTGCAAATAGCGGAGTTTAACCTGGCTAACAATGACACGATCTACCGCATCGAGGAAGGACGGTACAATATCGGTAAAACCACCCGTGACAAACTGCTCCAGGTAGAATTGCAACTGTTGCAATCACGCCAGGATGTCACGCAGGCTCAGCTGGACATGCAGACGTCCCGCTTGTCCTTGCGTAGATACATCGGTTTGCAGGATTCTAGCAATGTGAAACTGGAGCTGGTCATGCCGGCTGAGCTTCCGAAATTCGCCATTCCACTAAGTGATGCACTGACCTATGCCAAGCAAAACCGATCAGACTACCTGGCCTACGAGCGACGAAAAATTGAAGCCAATCGAGATGTGGCTCGGGCCAAATCACAGCGTTTCCGAACTGAAATACAAGCATCCTTCGGACTCAATGACGCAGAGCCAGTGCTTTCAGAGACTTATAGTCAGCCCAATCAGCAACAGCGCCTCAATGTGACTTTGAGTATGCCGGTACTGGACTGGGGACGAAGTAAAGCACGCGTACAAACAGCCCTCGCCAATCAGGAGCTGGCGAGCTATTCATTGGCTCAGGACATACAAAACTTTGAGCAGGAGATTATGACATTGGTGAGCAGGTTTGAGGTGTTGAGGCTGCAGGTGGAGATCACCAAAAAGTCTGATGAAGTGGCTCAGGAGCGCTATTTGGTAACCCAAAATCGGTACCTGATTGGGAAGATAGATATTACGAATCTCAACATAGCACTGAAAGAAAAGGACAGTGCCAAACGCAACTACATCCGTGCGCTTCGTGAGTTTTGGATAGCCTATTTCGACTTACGCAGGCTTACGCTGTATGATTTTCTTAATGATGAGTTGCTGTACCAGCAGGAGGGGTAATAGCCAGACGTGAGACATAAGACAATAGGCAGACGCAAAATTTAATAGGCAGTTGGCAAAAAGGCAAGAGTTTAGATGGAAGGCATTAGATCCAATAGGCAATAGGGAGACGCTAGACTTCAGACATAAGACAATAACATTGAGCAATAGGCAAAATTCAACAGGCAGTATGCAAAAAGCAGTAGGCAAACAGGCTTAAGTGATAGTTGTAAGAGATTAGATAAAAGACAAAAGACTGATGTTCTTCGCCCAAGTTGGTCTTGTGACCAACATGTCAGGTTAGCATCCGTCAAAATGCTATTGGTGACAACACCAATAGCGGCGGGTGGATTCAATAGACAATGGACAAAAAAGCAGTAGGCAAGACATTAGATAAAAGACACGAGAAAAGGCAATATGCAAAATGCAGTAGGCAGTAGCTGGACGAAAGACAATAGATCCAATAGGCAATAGGGAGACGCTAGACATAAGACGAAAGACAACAGACAGTAGTCATTGAGCAATAGGCAAAATTCAACAGGCAGTATGCAAAAAGCAATAGGCGACCGGGGAAGAAGTCATCTTTCACCCATTTTGGTCTTGTGACCAACAGGCTTGATTTCCCGGTAGCTGTCAAAAAGTTGTTGGTGACAACACCAACAACGGCGGTTAGCACAATTTACCACCAGTTAGCCCGTATCTCATTAGGAAATTGAAAAGTGGGATGTAAATAAAAAGGACCATCGCCGGGCGATGGTCCTTTTTTTAGATCTTTACCTTAAAATCGTCTATTGAAGACGCAGGACTTCAATGCGGCGGTTAAGCTCACGGCCATTTTCTTCATCGTCGTTAGAAGCTAATGGCACCTCTTCACCATAGCCTTTCGCTACCAATCGATCTTTCGAAATTCCTTTCTTTGCCAACCAATTGACAACTGCTTCAGCTCTGCGTACAGACATCCATTCATTTGCTTGTTTTGGGCCAATATTGTCGGTATGTCCGGCGATTTCAATGCGAATAGACTCATTGGATTTCATCATTTCATAGATGCGATTGAGCACCTCTTCTGAGTCTTTCTTCAGTGTACTTGTACCGAAATCAAAGTAAATGTTTGAAGCAATCACCTTGTTTCTACGGCGGTATTTGCTGGCCAGCATGGAGATGTCGTCTATACCATTTGTGGGTGTTTTGTAGTTGTTGGTTTTAGACTGCTCATCATCGGTTGATGGTTGCGCTTTTGTGTCAGACTTGAGGGTTTCTGTGCTTGCGAGGTTTTTGGTTGCTGTTTCATCTACTGGGGCAGTATCTTCTGCAGTAGCGAGTTGAGGTTCTTCTTTCAGAAATACTTCCCAGTCCGCAGTAATGGCTGCAGATGCATCTTCTGCAATGATGAGTTCGTCTAGCAATACCTGCTCTCCCATATAGTTAATCAAAATTGTATATGTCGAGCCCGCTACGAGTTTGAGGGAGTAGCTGCCCTCCTCGATACTTTCACGGTAAGACTTTTGGGTGTAGTCTACAGGACGAAAGGAAATAGTACCAGTCTGTAATGGTGCCCCAGACCCAGCGGAAGTGATTTGCCCACTCACTGCGATGTTGGCACCAGCTTCAAAACGTTTTAGGGTGTTTTCCGATTGAAGCATTAGATATTGCGTTTCCGCTACAATCTGCGGGCTTTTGTATTCATCAGTAGCCAGGAATGTCTTCCATGCTTCCATTCCTTCGGTGGGGTTGCCCCTGAGGTAGTGGATGCGTCCCAGCCAGTAATGGAAAAAATAGTCAGCTTCTTCCTCATATTTGAGATAATCATTTAATTCTATCTCAGCAGGGGTGCCCGACATGAGATGACTTAGTATAAGACGATAATTTACATCCTGATATTCAGGGTTAGCCGCGTATGCCTGTTCAAAGAAATCAACAGCCTTTTGAAATTCTTCATTGTATAGCGCCTTCATCCCCTGTTTGTATGCCTTTTCAGCCTCCTGGCCAGTACTAAGCAAAAACATAAAAAGGCATAAGACGGTGGCGAGCGGTTTCAATCCGATCATTCGTTAGGTTATGTTTGGTTGACTTACAATAATATGAATTTATCTAATAAGCATCACTGTTTTATGGGCTAAAAACACACCTTGATTTGTATTTTAATGATGTGAGTGAAATGTAAGATAATTGACGATAGGTGCTAGACATTAGATCCAACAGGCAATAGGCAAAAGCAGTAGGCAAGCAAGACTTCCGCCCATGTTGGTCTTGTGACCAACATGTAAGTAACCTCTGTCAAAATGCTATTGGAGGCAACAAGTCCTTAAATAGGCAAAAAGCAATATGCAAAGAGAAGTAGGCTAGACATAATACAGTAGACAAAAGACATTAGATCCAATAGGCAATAGGCAAAAAGCAGTAGGCAAGCAAGACTTCCGCCCATGTTGGTCTTGTGACCAGCGTGCCTAGCCATTACCTTCAGAATTTATTTTACAGTGATGCGGTAGGAGATGGAAGCTTCCGGGTTTTTGGCTTCACGCAAAGTACCTATCAGTTGGAGGCGCTCCCACAGAAGTAGTTTCGTGCCAATATTAATATTACGAGAGTCGTATTCGGCAATGAGGCTCAACCACGGAGCCTGGCTAAGCGCA
Source organism: Marinoscillum furvescens DSM 4134 (assembly GCF_003386095.1). GTDB lineage: Bacteria > Bacteroidota > Bacteroidia > Cytophagales > Cyclobacteriaceae > Marinoscillum > Marinoscillum furvescens. The sequence goes on from NZ_QREG01000015.1 coordinate 34,348, forward strand.
AGGTCCACTGCGCCAAACACACCAAGCAATTCATAGTGTTTGGCATTGAAAAAATCAGCTCCATAGCCAGCGTGTATACCTGCTTTGATTGGTCCTGCTTCGATGGTCTTGCTAGCAACCGCATAGGAAGCTGCAAAGTGTCTGGCCTTCCCTCCTTTTACCGAAGAAAAGTCATGGAGCCCTACAGCAATGGCCGGTAGATAGTCATGTTCTTTGATGAGACGCACTCTTGCGCTGGGCATACGGTCAGGGAAGTTGCTATTCTCTGGTAATATCTTGCGCATTTGCCCGGTGTACCGAAAGGTGAGTTCCGCAAATGGTAAAAAGGTCAAGGATACAAAGCCTGCCAGTGCATTGTATTCGTACTTACCATATTCCAGGTACTCATTTTGGAAAAAGCTCCCGCCAACGGCGATGGTTTTGTCATCCAGGAAATAAGCGGAAGGGGTGACAAGTAGTCCTCCCGGACCGGTCGCGGATTGTCCCAATGCACCAGGGCAAAGCGCTATCAGAAAAACGATCAGAACTGCTAATCTTTGCATAGCAATTAGCTGGCTACTGCACGCCGCGCCGTATCCAATGATTCAAATTTCGAGTTGCGACTGATAAACTCTGGCACAATTTCTTTGAGCATGCCCACCATACCAGTAAGGTCATGGTTTTCCAGGCGCTCATTGAGGCGAGCGATTTGGGCCATCAGTTGGTCTACATTCACATCACGTACTTTGGCTTTCATTATTTTCTCATGATGCGTAGGGAGCGTGTTTTCTTCGTTGGCCAACAACTCTTCGTAAAGTTTTTCACCTGGTCTCAGTCCTGTCACGGCGATTTTGATATCCTCATTTTCCACCAAACCTGATAATTTGATCATTTTACGAGCCAGGTCAATGATTTTGACGGGCTGACCCATGTCGAAGACGAATATTTCGCCACCTGTACCCATAGATCCAGCTTCAAGCACAAGGCTACAGGCTTCGGCTATGGTCATAAAATAACGGGTGATTTCCTCATGAGTAACCGTAAGTGGACCTCCTTGAGCGATTTGCTTGCGGAACAAAGGAATTACCGATCCATTGGAGCCCAGTACATTGCCAAATCGAGTAATGATAAACTGAGTTTTGTTGTGTGGCTCAGCATTCAATGCTTGTGTATACATCTCTGCCACACGCTTGGTGGTGCCCATCACGTTGGTCGGGTTGATGGCCTTGTCGGTGGAGACCATCACAAATTTCTCTACATTGTAAAATTGGGCCAGGTCGGCAATGCATTTCGTGCCCATTACGTTGGTGTCTACGGCTTCAAAAGCATTGAGCTCCATTAGCGGCACGTGCTTGTAAGCGGCGGCATGAAATACCACGTCTGGACGGAATGTCGAAAACAATCGTTTCATTCGTCGCAGATTGGTGACATCACCTATTACCGTGGTAAAGCGTGGATCACGTCCTTTAAATTCTTTTTGTAGCGCAATTTCCAATTCATGGCAGGGGCTTTCGGCCTGGTCCAGGATGATTACATGCTCGGGGTTGTAGTGCAATACCTGGCGAACGATTTCACTGCCTATGGACCCTGCACCTCCTGTGACTAGCACTGTTTTGCCAGACAGCTCATTGGATACGTGTTCATTACTTAGAGAAATCTCACCACGCCCTAGTAGGTCTTCGATGCGTACCGGGCGGATCTGACGTGCTCTGAGTTCACCACCAATCCATTGGCTAAACGGTGGCACTTCTTTTATTTCTACATTTTGCTGTAGGCAGTGCTCGATTACCTCTTTCTTGTGGGGATGAGGTACGTCATTGTTGGAGATTATAAGCTGGCTGATATTGTATTTCTTGATGAAGTCAGTCTCCAATACCTTGAGGGCATTGAATACAGGCACGCCTTCCAGCCTTTTACCCACCATACTTGAATTGTCATCGATGAAGCCAAACACTTTCGTTTTACCTCCATTTCCCAGGGTGTTGCGCGTCATGATGCCTGAGTGGCCAGCACCATAGATGAGTACGCGGGTTTTCATCTGAGAGTAGTTGTTGAGAAAGCTGGCGTACGTAGCCTTGACCACCAAGCGGAATGCTGCCATGAAAAAAGTGGCTAGCAAAAACTGGATGATCATTATGGACTTGGATACCAATAGTGTGCCCGAATAGCCCAAAACCTGATGAGCCATATATGAGCAGAATACCATGCAGGCTACAGCTACACTGGAAGCAATAACGATGCGCTGAATGTCTAATAAGGAGGCATGACGCACCACGCCGGTATAGGACTTGAAGGCATAAAATGCCAACGCATAAATGCCCATGGTGATAAATGCATGCCATGCAAAGTGATCTTCAATTCGTGACAATTCAAAGTTGAATCGAAGGGTGGCGGCTAGCAGAAAACTACAAAAGACTACTGTGAGGTCGATAAAAAAGACAACCCAGACAGCCAAATGTTTCATGGAGAGATAGTTAATCAAATTCTTCTTCATGGTTAGGTGGCGGTACTCGCAGTTACATTTTATTTCGGTGATATATGAACTGATCTAATGAGGCTGGACGGTAAATATACAATTGTGATTGATAAGGTCTAAAGAATAATTAGAATTTTCGATGGATTTGTTGGATTTTAGAAATGTGTGTGATAACGTAATTGAATGGAGAATTGAATAGGCAATAGGCAAAGAGCAATAGGCAAGACTTAAGACGCGAGACAATAGATCCAATAGGCAATAGGCAAAGAACAATAAGCAAGATTTTAGACACTAGATCCAATAGGCAGTAAGCAATAGCAGTAGGCAAGATTTTAGATATTAGACTTTACATAATTGGACCAAAGACAATAAGCAAAAGCCAATGGGTAATAAATGGTCAATCCGAAAACCTGGGGAGTATTGGGAATTCGTTCAATTTGCAAATCAATAAAAACTTGATATGCTGAATCTAACAGTATCATTGTAAATTAATTTTTTAAACTGGCCTTGAAGGAAATGCGTAAAGAATTCTGATACTGTAGGACGGTTATAAAAACATACTGTTTGAAGACCGACAGAGGAGGGCAAGTTTATGTTTTTCCGGCCTCAATATCAGAATTTAGTCATTTTTTTCACAGCCTTGATTTTTTTGCTTCGTTTTTGGATCAAGCCAAAAATGAAGAGCCCGCCCGGCTAAAGGGCACAACGAGTAATTCTGACAGAAAAATCGAAGAAAGATGCAATCTCCCTACAGAATTATTGCTTGAGCCACCAAAAAAGGCAACAGTTAGCAAACGAAGAAGCAGTTATCGTGCCTGCTTGCCACGCCGATAGGCGGGCCTGCCGGAGGCATGGTCGAAGGGTAAGACTGCTGGAAGATCCAGTAGGCAGTAGGCAAAGGGCAGTATGCTCGGCGAAGATAAACCTTGGAGGTTTTCAAAACCTCCAAGGTTTGGTGATGGAGGGATTAACACACCTCTTGCCGGGCGCCCCATGCTGGGCGCCTATTGAAGTACGTATAGACACACCCCTTTGTCCCCTCTCAAGAGGGGAGTTGATTGTGCAAGGTTCGACGATATTGATGGGTTTTGGTATGAAGAGTGGTGATGAACAATTGGCTATTTCCTCCAGAGCGGATCAATGTCATCTTAATCTAGATTACCTGTAAGCTAGAAGTAAACAAACTAACTATGCACTCATGTTCCCCTCTTAAGAGGGGCTAGGGGTGTGTTGGCGGTATGAAATAAAACCACTATCTTTCATCAACACTACCCCACTTACCGTGTGAGAAGAAAGATTATTCCTTACAAACCTCACCTTAAAGAATTGGCCAGGTCGATTCGCAATAACAGCACTAAATCGGAGATCATGCTGTGGAGATACCTGAAGGGGAAGCAGATGAAAGGATATGACTTTCATCGACAGAAACCGCTGCTCAATTATATCGCCGATTTTTATTGTGCTGAACTGTCTCTGGTAATAGAACTGGATGGGTACTCACATACTTTTGAGGAGGTACAAGAAAGGGATCGGATTAAGGAGGAGGAGCTTGCATCAGTTGGGGTAAAGGTTCTTAGGTTTGAGGATAAGGAGGTGTTTAAGGATATTCGAAATGTCTTGCGGACCATTGAGGGGTATATTGAGGAATATGAACATACACATCATTAGTCGGGCGCACCTGGTCGGGCACCCCTGGCCGGGCGCCTATTGCAGGACGTATTAACACACCCCTTTTATTCCCCTCTCAAGAGGGGAGTGGGAGCGTAGAAAATAGGTGTTCGCTATAATAGGCAGTAGGCAAAGGGTAATAGGCAAGACTTATAGACACTAGACTTTAGACGTTAGACTACCGTGTAAGGGCAATAGGCAAATTTTACGCCCCTGTTGGTCTTGTGACCAACAGGATGTAATTTCTGGTAGTAACCCAATAGGCAGTAGGCAAAGAGCAATAGGCAAGACTTGAGACAATAGACAAAAGACATAAGATTCAATAAGCAAAGAGGATTAGCAAACGGGGAAGCAGTCACCCTGAGCGTGCCTGCTTGCCACGCCGATAGGCGGGCCTGCCGTAGGCATGGTCGAAGGGTAAGACTGCTGGAAGATCCAATAGGCAGAGGTCAAAGAGCAGTATGCTCGGCGAAGATAAACCCTGGAGGTTTTCAAAATCTCAAAGGTTTGGTGATGTTGGAACCTTCCTGTTGCTATGCCTTTATTTTGATTCGAAAACTTTAAATCGAACTATTTTGATGTAGGCATAAATCAAACTTACTGCTAAAAACAACCCGATCGCGAAAAGCCAGGAGTTTTGCTGTGTGGTGATGCTCCATAGGATGATGGCATTGATAGCGAGCTGTAGGAAGGCATAGCCCAGACTTACTACCCGGTGGTCGATGCGTTTTTCGTTGGCCAGGAGCTGGTAAAGATGCAGCCGGTGTGGCTCAAAGATCTTTTCACGCTTAATCAGCCGCTCGGTGATGGTGCCCACAGCATCTACGGCATAGATGAGCAAAAACAACAAGTAGCTGATTTCGCCGGTTACGAGCATAAGCTTGATAACCAAATAGCCAAGCAAAAGGGCCAGGCTAATAGCTCCCACATCGCCAGCAAAGCAAATGGCTCGCTTGCGGAAATTGAACCAGGAGAATATGACCAGGGCCAGGAGCATAAACCCTAAAAACTCCATAGGGGCAAAAGTGACCACCTGGTGGTTGACCCAGCCCAGCGATAGGAGGGTCACGCCTGCATAACACGATGTAATGCCATTGATGCCGTCCATGAAGTTGAAGGCGTTGATCCAGCCGATCAGACAGATGCCGCCAATGGCCCACAGCCACCACGGCAGCTCAGCACCCAGCTGGATGCCAGCCAGCACCACAGCACCTAAGTGGACGATCATGCGCAAGCCGGAAGGTAGGGTATACAGGTCGTCCAGAAAGCTGATGAGGGCCAGGGCCAAAAAGCCTGTAAGCAAATACGGTAGGGTGAGGGAGCCACTTTCGCCAAAAAAGGAGTATCCGGCCCATAGGATGCCAGCCATGACGAAGACGATGCCTCCACCACGCACGGGTTCATAGTCATGAGAGCTCCGGTGGTTGGGCTTGTCTACAATCTGGTAGTGCCGTGCCAAACGGATAAACAGGTACAAGCTGGCAAGCAGTAGAAGGGCGGCGATGAGGTAGGTAATCAAAGTAAGGTTGTCTTTTAGTAATGAGGCTGCAAAATAAGTGGGTATTGGATAAAAGACAATTGATTCAATAGGCAATAGGCAAGACTTAAGACGCGAGACAATAGACAAAAGATATAAGGTGCAATAGGTAAAGAGGAGTAGGCAAATGAGGAAGCAGTCATCGTGAGCCTGTCGAATGATAAGACTGCTGGAAGGTCCAGTATGAAGTAGGCAAGAGGCAGTAGGCAAAAGCAGTAGGCAAAATTCAATAGGCAGTAGGCAAGATTTTAGACACTAGACGTTAGACTACCGTAAGGGCAATAGGCAAATTTTCCGCCCCTGTTGGTCTTGTGACCAACAGGATCGATTTCATGGTAATAGGCAAAGAACAGTAGGCAGGCGAAGATAAACCTTGGAGGTTTTGAAAACCTCCAAGGTTTGGTGCAGGACGTATAGACCGACAAAGGAGGGCAAGTTTATGTTTTTCCGGCCTCAATATCAGAATTTAGTCATTTTCTTCACAGCCTTGATTTTTTTGCTTCGTTTTTGGATCAAGCCAAAAATGAAGAGCCCGCCCGGCTAAAGGGCACAACGAGTAATTCTGACAGAAAAATCGAAGAAAGATGCAATCTCCCTACAGAATTATTGCTTGAGCCACCAAAAAAGGCAATAGTTAGCAAACGAAGAAAGAATCAACGTGTCTACCCGCCGAAGGAGGGCTTGCCTCGCCTTTGGCGGGCCTGCCGTAGGCATGGTCGAATGATAAGACACTTTTGAGAAAATCAACCGGCAAAGAGCAAAAGGCAAAGCGGAGATAGACCCTGGAGGTTTTCAAAACCTCCAAGGTTTGGTGCAGGACGTATAGACACACCCCTAACCCCTCTCAAGAGGGGAATGGGAGCGTAGAAAATAGGCGCTCGATATAATATGCAATAAGAGCAATAGGCAAGACTTAGGACGCGAGACAATAGATCCAATAGGCAATAGGCAAAGGGTAATAGGCAAGACTTATAGACACTAGACTTTAGACGTTAGACTACCGTGTAAGGGCAATAGGCAAATTTTACGCCCCTGTTGGTCTTGTGACCAACAGGATGTAATTTCTGGTAGTTACCCAATAGGTAATAGGCAATAGGCAGATTAGATTTTAGATAAAAGACATTAGACCAAAGAAAATAGGTAAATGGAGAAGCAGTCATCGTGCCCGCCTGCCGGAGTTTACGCAGGCATGGTCGGTAGATTTTATCAAGCTGAGCATGTCGAAGTTTAAGACAAAATCTACTAGAATAGATAGCAAGTAAGCAAAATTCAATAGACAGTAGGCAAGACTTTAGATATTAGACCAAAGACAGTAAGCAAATTTTCCGCCCCTGTTGGTCTTGTGATCAACAGGATCGATTTCATGGTAATAGGCAAAGAACAGTAGGCAGGCGGAGATAAACCCTGGAGGTTTTGTAAACCTCCAAGGTTTGGTGCAGGACGTATAGACACACCCCTTTGTCCCCTCTCAAGAGGGGAGTTGATTGTGCATGGTTTGCCGGTATTGATGAATTTTGGTGTGCTGAGTGTTGATGAATAATTGACAATATCCTCCAGAG
>NZ_QREG01000015.1:41662-60983 GCF_003386095.1 Marinoscillum furvescens DSM 4134
GTCCCCTCTCAAGAGGGGAGTTGATTGTGCATGGTTTGCCGGTATTGATGAATTTTGGTGTGCTGAGTGTTGATGAATAATTGACAATATCCTCCAGAGTGATCAACTTCACCTGCTCTGAATTACCTGTAAAAGCTAGTGTATTCAAGCTGACTATGTACCGATGTTCCGCTCTCAAGAGGGGAGGAGGAGCGTAGAAAATAGGCGCTCGATATAATAGGCAGTAGGCAAAGAGCAAAAGGCAAGATTTCAGAGATTAGACTTTAGACCAAGGGCAATAGGCAAATTTTACGCCCCTGTTGGTCTTGTGACCAACAGGAGCGATTTCATGGTAATAGGCAAAGAACAGTAGGCAAATGGGGAAGCAGTCACCGTGAGCCTGTCAGCCTGCCGGAGTTTACGCAGGCATGGTCGAATGATAAGACTGCTGGAAGATACAATAGGCAATAGGCGAAGTAGTAGCGATAAACCTTGAAGGTTTTGAAAACCTCCAAGGTTTGGTGCAGGACGTATTAACACACCCCTTTTATTCCCCTCTCAAGAGGGGAGTTGATTGTGCATGGTTTGCCGGTATTGATGAATTTTGGTGTGCTGAGTGTTGATGAATAATTGACAATATCCTCCAGAGTGATCAACTTCACCTGCTCTGAATTACCTGTAAAAGCTAGTGTATTCAAGCTAACTATGTACCGATGTTCCGCTCTCAAGAGGGGAGGAGGAGCGTAGAAAATAGGCGCTCGATATAATAGGTAGTAAGCAAAGAGCAAAAGGCAAGATTTTAGACATTAGATTTTAGACCAAAGACAATAAGCAAATTTTACGCCCCTGTTGGTCTTGTGACCAACAGGAGCGATTTCATGGTAATAGGCAAAGAACAGTAGGCAAATGGGGAAGCAGTCACCGTGAGCCTGTCAGCCTGCCGGAGTTTACGCAGGCATGGTCGAATGATAAGAAGATACAATAGGCAATAGGCGAAGTAGTAGCGATAAACCTTGAAGGTTTTGAAAACCTCCAAGGTTTGGTGCAGGACGTATTAACACACCCCTTTTATTCCCCTCTCAAGAGGGGAGTTGATTGTGCAAGGTTCGACGATATTGATGGGTTTTGGTATGAAGAGTGGTGATGAACAATTGGCTATTTCCTCCAGAGCGGATCAATGTCATCTTAATCTAGATTACCTGTAAGCTAGAAGTAAACAAACTAACTATGCACTCATGTTCCCCTCTTAAGAGGGGCTAGGGGTGTGTTGGCGGTATGAAATAAAACCACTATCTTTCATCAACACTACCCCACTTACCGTGTGAGAAGAAAGATTATTCCATACAATCCTCACCTTAAAGAATTGGCCAGGTTGCTGCGTAATAACAGCACCAAATCGGAGGTCATGCTGTGGAGATACCTGAAGGGTAAGCAGATGAAAGGATATGACTTTCATCGACAGAAACCGCTGCTCAATTATATCGCTGAATTTTATTGTGCTGAACTGTCTCTGGTAATAGAACTGGATGGGTGCTCACATACTTTTGAGGAGGTACAAGAGAAGGATCGGATTAAGGAGGAGGAGCTTGCATCCGTCGGGGTGAAGGTTCTCAGGTTTGAGGACAAAGAAGTGTTCACAGATATTCATAATGTCCTGCGGACCATTGAAGGGTATATTGAGGAGTATGAACGGTAACCCTCTTTAGTCGGGCGCCCCTTGCCGAGCGCCTATTGCAGGACGTATAGACACACCCCTGGCCGGGCGCCCCTCAGTCCCCTCTCAAGAGGGGAGTTGATTGTGCAGGGTTTGACGATATTGATGGGTTTTGGTGTGAAGAGTGGTGATGAATAATTGGCTATTTTCTCAAGTGTGATCAACTTCACCTGCTCTAAATTACCATTGGCAGAGTAGATTTTAGATAAAAGACATTAGACCAAAGACAATAAGCAAATTTTACGCCCCTGTTGGTCTTGTGACCAACAGGATCGATTACTACGAGCCCCTCATTGCTTAGCAAGGACCGCTCAATGTCCAACAAGCGGTGTTCAATGCTTAGCAAGGACCTCTCAATGTCCAACAAGCGGTGTTCAATGCTTAGCAAGGACCCCTCAATGGATAACAAGGACTGCTCAATGACCAACAAGCGGTGCTCAATGCTTAGCAAGGACCTCTCAATGCTTAACAAGGACCCCTCAATGGATAACAAGGACTGCTCAATGACCAACAAGCGGTGCTCAATGCTTAGCAAGGACTTCTCAATGCATAACAAGGAGCCCTCAATGGATAACAAGGACCTCTCAATGCTTAGCAAGGACCCCTCAACGCTTTGCAAGGACCTCTCAATGCTTAACAAGGACCTCTCAATGCTTAGCAAGGACCGCTCAATGCACAACATGAGTCATTTGGATGTTTTGGTTTTATATCAGCTGCTAGGCGCTGATTATTAAATGGATATAAAAATTAGAATAAAACTGTTTGGATTTTATAAAAAATGCTATTTTAGATAACTGATTCATAGTATTCACCTAATAACCATTTTACAAAATGACTAGAAATCAAATCAACCGAAAGGAAATGCAGGAAACTGTAGCTGCTTACCTCAATGAACACGCACCGATCTGGAATGCCACTCCGATGATTGTAACTTTCAAAACTGAGCTGGACAATGTCAATGCCGCTATAGATGCGGTATCTGCCTCCCAGATGCAGGCGCAGGTGTTTTTGGGTAAAACCAAAAGCCAATTGAAAAAGGTGGTAGCCCAGAAGGCCGACATGCTCAATGATGTGATAGAGGCCTATGCCGGAGTGGAAGGGGACGCCAAGCTAGAACAACGCATGGGAGCCAGTGCCACGGAGCTGTTTAGAGTAAGCAATGAGGATTTTAGCAAAACCATCTCGGAGATCATCACTGCAGCGAATGACCGCATGGAGGAGCTGGTGCCGTATGGCTGCAGTGAGGCCATGGTGACGGACCTGATGAATGAGCTGGATGACTACCTGGAACTACACGGACAGCCACGGATGTACCGGATTCGTTCGTCTCAGGCTACGGAAAGTCTGGAAGCGCTGTTTGACCAGGCCCATGAGCTGCTAGACAAACGCCTGGATAAGGTGATGAAGGTCTTTGCTACCCGCAATGCGACCTTTTACAAGGGCTACCTGGCAGCACGCATGATTGTAGACTAGGTAAATGACCGTATGACGGTGACATTGTTTGTTTTATTTGAGAAGAAAAGAGCCCGAGCAATCGGGCTTTTTTTGGTTTAGGTTGCCTGGGTCTTTAGCTATTTAGTGCCTAAAAAAGACTGGACCATTTCATGGATGCCCTTATGAAGATCATGAGGGGGAGTGAAACCCGTGACTTCCCTGCTTTCAGAGGCATCTATACGGATGGAGCCAAACAGCCGCTGGTGGAGTTCCGGTTTTTTATTGGCTATCAATTTTCTTAGTATGCTAGGGATAGGTACGAGCATAGGTCTTCGATAGCCCATGGCTGTTCTGATATGTGAGATCAGTGCTGTGGTGGAGGGAGGATGTTCTTCATTGATGAGATACGTGCCACTTTTCGGATTTTCAGCTAAATGCAACATGAAAGCAATGAGGTTGTCTACATGCACCATGGCGCGCTCGTTGGTAATGTCTCCAAAGGGTAGGGGAATGGGTTTTTTAGCTAGCTTCATCAAAGAAAGCAGGTTGCCTTTAGCTCCAGGTCCTACGATGAGCGGAGGGCGAATGATGGATACAGTAAAATTTTCGTCTTCCAGTTCTTTCAAATTGTGCTCTGCGGCAAGTTTAGAGGCTCCATAGGCATCATTGGGCTGGCATGGGGTTGCTTCTGTGATGGTATTGGTTTGCAGAGTTTCATCTCCATAAACCTTGATGGTGCTTAGAAAAATAAAGTGTTTTACTCCCTTAGTTTTGGCATGTTCTGCAAATTCTAGGGTGAGGTGGTGATTAACGTCATGGTATAGCGCGTCTGGTGTAGGCTCCATGCGGTGAGCGATGCCAGCTAGGTGGATGACTGTAGAAATACCGGATAGGTCTATGGCTCCTACGTCCTTGTTTTGTAGCGAGGTAGTTTGGTAGGAGACGTGATCAGGGGCAGTAGCTAGCATTCGGGTGCCTACAAACCCAGAGGCGCCTGTGAGGAGGATGGTCATTTGGTGAAAAAGTTATCTTTTTACGTATTCGAAGACTTTTTGGAAGTACTTCAGGCTCAATTTAAAAAGGTTCGTGGTAATCCCATTCTCAGCACATGCTCGAATAATTTCCTGATTGAGTAATAGCCGACTTTTCCAGGATTCATTACTGAGTCCACTTGGTGACATGTTGCTAAAAACGTTGATGGTTTCCACATCTTAGTTTTGCAGAGGGGTGGTCTGATAGAATCTGAACTAGGGAGCTGAAGCTAGCATTCGGGTGGCTACAAACCCAGAAGCGTCAGTGAGCATTGCTCACTGGTCTATGTGATACAATTGTTATCTGTAAATAACGATTCATACTGCTGAGACATCAGTGTTCCGGGGCTAAAATGGGTTTGGGCATATTCCTTATTGTTATTTCCGATTTCATGTATTGATTCTTTCGATGAAACTACCTCCAAAAGTTTTTCGACCAATTCATCCGATTGGCCATGTTCTACGGTTATGTTTCCTTTTAAGTTCTCTAAAATATCCTCAACATGTGAAGGTTTCGGACCGATGTAAATAATCGGTTTCCCAATAAATAAGGCTCCATAAATTTTGTTTGGATGGGTGTATCCTACCTGCCCATCACCCATTATTACCACTTGAATATCAGATGAACCCAGTGAATTGTGAATATTTTCTCTTGGTTGAAATGGCAACTGAATAATGTTTGATAGGTTATGTTTTTCCCTAAAACTCGAAACATCTTTTTTTCTCACACCACCACCAACGAAAGCAAACAGAAACCTGTCGTCACCTCTAAGCGCCAATGACGCTTCTAGCAAAGTGTCAAGAGGGTGGACATACGAATGATTTCCTGAGTACATGACGACAATCTTGTCTCCGAAATCGTTTTCAATTCTAAAGGGGTTATTCAACCTATCTCCTTCATAAATTTTGCTCATGACTGGCCAAACCGGGTGAACCACTATCGTTTCAGGTTTAATCCCTCTTTGCTCCAGGTAAGCTTTCATAAACCGATCTAATGCAATTGTTCTTTTTGAATGTTTGATACTATAGTTGCTTAATCGTAATAGTGTTTTCGAAATAAATGATCCTTCTGTAAGTAAACCTGAACTAATCGAGAGTTCGGGTTGTAAATCCATGAGCCAATAGTATAACGGAATGCGTTTGACTTTAGCTACTAATATTCCTAGTACCGACAACATCGGAGGAACAGAAGTAACGAGGATTAAATCGTGATTTTTCTTTTGAAAAAGAAGTTTGAGAAAGATGCTTAAATAGAAACTAGCAAAATCAACTAACCTGGATATCTGGTTTTTTTTTCCAAAGCGTGTTTGATTTACTCTCCTAATCTGAATTCCATTAAATACTTGATGCTTTTTGAACCTGGACCTATTTTCGTCATAAGCATAACTGCTTGTGAGCACATTTACATCATGTCCTTGTTTGGACATGTACACGGCAAAATCAGTAAGGTGCTGTGATACAGAAACTGTATCTGGATAAAACACCTGGGTGAGTACTAGTATTTTCAAACTTTAAGAGGCTTCTTGTTCTGTACTTGACTAGAAATCCAATCGAATGTTAGTTTCATTCCATCCTGCAGAGGCATCGATACCTCCCAGCCAATTTTTTCTCGATATAGTTTATTGTCTGAATTACGACCTTGAACACCTAAAGGACACTTAAATCCATATTTCTGCTCGAATTCTTCGCCTTCAATATTATAGATAGACAAATCTTTCCCGGAAACATCAATTGCAATCTGTGCCAATTGATTTAAGGTCACCATTTCTTCAGAACCAATGTTCACAGGACCTTGAAAATCGGATTTCATAAGTCTTCTTACAGCTTCAACGCATTCAGTGACATAAAGGAAACTTCTAGTTTGTTTTCCATTGCCCCATACTTCGATTTCACCTCCTTCCTCTGCTTCAGCTACTTTTCTAATCATTGCTGCCGGAGCTTTTTCTTTGCCACCGGTCCAGGTACCCTGAGGCCCAAAAATATTATGAAAGCGAGCCACGCGAACATCGAGACCGAAGTTTCTATTAAAAGAAAAGAAAAGTCTTTCACTGAATAATTTTTCCCACCCATATTCAGAATCAGGGTTAGCCGGGTATGCCGATGATTCCTCACAATTGGGGTTGTCAGGATCCATTTGATTGTGCTCAGGGTACATACAGGCTGAAGAAGAATAAAAAACCTTTCCAACTTTCTTTTTAACTGACTCTTTAGCAACGTTTAGATTGATCATGGCAGAATTGTGCATGACATTTGCATCGTTGTTGCCAGTAAAAATATAACCTGCTCCACCCATATCAGCTGCTAATTGATATAATTCATCACAGTCTTCAAAAATGACAAGTTCAACTGCTTTAGGGTCGGTGAGATCACATTTAATGAACTCATGACAAATTTCTTCATGAGGGAAATATTCATGATGTTTAATGTCAGCGATTCTTACAAAGTATCCCTCTTCTTTTAGTTTTTTACCAAGGTGACCGCCAATAAAACCACCTCCACCTAAAACGATTGCTTTTTTCATATCTTTATCATTTTTTATATCTATTTTTCGAATCTTCAAGACGCTTTTCAAAACTAATTAATTTAATGATTTCGGATACTAAAAAAGTCGCCCATAAGAGAAATGATTTGTCCTTACTTCTAGTTTTGGCCATGCTCTTGATCGTGAATTCTCATTTGGAACAATACTATCCATTTCCATGGCTTGCCGGGGGGGGGTTGATTGGGAATGCATTATTTCTGTTTGTATCCGGATACGGTTTGATGAAGTCCTGGTCAAACAAAAAGCGTTCTTTTATAAACTATTACTCCAGGCGATTTCGACGTATTTATCCGACACTGATCTTTTCTCATATTCTATTCAGTATTTTGTTTTTATCTAATTGGCGCGAGTGGGCACCGATGGACTATGTTCGCTACTTGATTCTTGCGGATGGATATCACTATATTCAAAAAGTAATGGTTTTTTATGTAGTGTTTTATGTCATCGCTAGACAAAAGAACAATGCCACTTATTTCAGGTATCTCAAAAATGCATTGGTATTTTTGTTTCCATTATGTTTTTATCTGCTAGCGCAAAATGGTGAGATTACAAATTTTGGTAGCATTCCACCTATAGCCAGCTGGCTGTTCTATCTTTTGGTATTTACACTAGGTACGATACATGCCACGGGGAATGGTAACAAATCCTTCCTTTCATCGCCCTTTTGGTTGTTGTTAATTGTCCCAGTAATCACCTTTCAATATTACATTGTTAAAACACAGTCTTACTTATTAACACCGGTACTATTTTTGCTTCTCACCTTGACTCTGAATAGTTTTTTAGTCACTTTTCAGCAGATTTTCAATAAGCTACCCGAAGTTTTTGTGGCCATTACGGATAATCTATCAAAATACACTTTGGAAATTTATATTATTCACTTTATTTTAATTAGGGAATCGGCCTTGCATGAAATTGTATTTCCTATCAATATTCTTGCGTTATTAGGATTGTCGTTAATTGGAGCTTTAGTCGAGAAGTATTTTTTGACTCGATTAAGTGATCTTGTCAAACCAAATTGTAAAATACAGACTGTAAAATCTTTAAGTTCTAATAAAAAACGTTAATTCTGCTTTTCTTGTGAGAACCATTTCGCCGTTTTATTGATGCCTTCCATGAAATCAACAGGTAGTGGCCCTGTTATTTTTTGCAGTTCATCTGTATTGAATTGATATTCTGTCAGGATGTTATTAAGCCTAAAGCTATTAAATGGGGATGGTAAACCAAGAACCTTAGTTAGATCACCCAATTTGGCCAGTATTGAGGCCAACCACAGAGGTAAGGTTATAGGCTTTTTACCACCTACACTCAGCGCTAATTTTGTGGTGTATTCTCGTAATGAAAGGGGGGTGTAATCAGCGAGGTAGAATGTTTTCTTATGCACCTGCGAAGATTCAGCTTCCATAATTTTGATATATTGAAAAGCTATGTTCTCTACAAAAGAATAGCTTTTGTAAAGTGGTTTGCTACTGCTGTGAAAGTAAAGTCTTTTTTTCAATAGTCTTAAAAAACTCAGGTAATGTTCATTTATATAAGGTCCCCATACTGTGGTAGGTCTTACCAGCACCCAATCCGTAGTATGCTCATAGTTTCGAACATGTTTTTCAGTTATTACTTTGCTTTCTCCATATGGAGTAGTTGCAAAGTAGTCTGTGTCATATTTGGGGACATATCCTGCTTTGCAGACGAGCATCGAGCTAGTGTATATGATCCTGTTCAGATTTGGTAGAGTGGAGGTTTGCTCCACAAGGTTTTTTACAGCAGTGGTATTGGTTTGATATTCGTCCACTGACTTGCCGTTCAGGTCAATTCTAGCTGCCAGGTGGATAATATAATCCGGGTCTTCTGTGCTTAGGATGGAGTTGAATTTATCATGATCATTGATGTCGCACAGGTAATGCTTAGTTGGTTTAAAGTCCTCATCACATTTGTGCCAATCAACACCTATTACAATATAAGCTCTTTTTAAAAGTGCTTTGGTGAGCGCTCGGCCTATAAGTCCGGCATTACCGGTTACTAATACTTTTTTCATTTTACCTCAGCTTGTTTAATGACGTTAAGCCAATTTGTTCGGTAGTTGTCAAGACTAAACTTTGTTGTGCTTTCATCTAAGCTTTTTTGAGCAAGAAGTTTAGCTTTATCTGGTTGTATTGTTAGCTCTTTTAATTTAGTTGATATGGATTCTACATTCACGTTATCCAGGAGTATAGCATTGTGTGGATTTAAAAATGACGTTATTTCACCTACTTTTGATGAAATAATGGCACAACCGGATGCCATTGCCTCAATTAATACTAATGGTTGTGATTCAACAGGAAAAGTTGAAGGGAACACAAAAATATGGGCCTCTTTAAAGAGCTTTTCCTTGGCTGCTCCTTTTGCTCCATTTATCCAGGATACTTTTAAGTTGGGACTGCTTTTATTTATGTCTTTTATTGTTCGTTTAATCCAATCTTCTTTATCCCTTTCATCTTTGAACTGAGTGCAAAATTTAGTGGAGACTAACGGACCGCAAAGTGTCGCCTCGACTGGAACTTTCACATCTTGCGCGAATTTTTGTAATGCTTTTAAGTATAGCGGAAATCCTTTAGACTCTATGAGAAGGCTTAAATGTAGAATTTTTAGAGGAGTAGTGTGTTTCCATTTCTGAGCGAACTCTTTATTTGGGATATAATTAACCTCGCATGGATTGTTAATGACTTTTACTGCAGAGGAAGGTATTCCCATTTCAATTATTGCTCGTCTAACAGTAGGTCCTGTAACTACTATGAAGTTCGATTTTAATAAAAAGAATTTAAATGTTCGAAATAATAGGCTTTGATTTGACCAGTTTAAGAATTCATTCCCATGTAGAGTAGTGATTTTATAGCTTGATTTTTTAAAATAATGAATTATTAAATGAGGAATTCCCAAACGTATTAATGAAAAGAATGATTGGCCATGCCCGAAACAATAGATGTTTGTTGTTGAGGTCACAGATTTAAAAATCTTCACCCAAAGGACTAAGATTTTGATCAGGGATTTGAATGCTGTAATCCGATTTGATCTATCAATCGCTGGGAACTCTGTTTGATTGATATTAATGTCCATAGGACTGTGATCAATTACTTCTTTTATTTTGGCAATTGCAGTTGTTTGACCAGAGAATCCTAAACTACCACAATAGATTACCTCAACTTTAAAAGTCATATAAATTGAAGTTATACTGATTTCTAAGTTTAGAATAGTAAATATTAAGCTCAGAACTGAATTGGGCTACTCCATCCCCCGCTTGTCCCTTACGTGCAAAAATAAATTTGTTATCAAATCCGTATTGAAAGTATTTTTCACTTTTTTCTTGTGCTTTTCTTGTCTTTTCAATGGAGGAAAGCTCTACAGCTTCTATTACATCCTCTCTGGAAAAAGGAAGTTCGAGTGTTTGAACGAGCTTAAAGAATGTTTCCGTTTGGTCAGCTATCAATTCTTCGTATTTTATAATTAATTCAGCCTTATCTACCCATGACTGGTAAAATCTCATGTATTGCTCTAAGCCAAATTCTTGAGAATACACAAGGTCTTTTAAGTCACCAGAAAAGCCAAAGGCTTTTTTAGCATTGGCATAATGTAAATAGGAATACATTGTATCTCTAGGATCACGAGCAAAGAGTATTTTTTTATTTTTCTTGAAAAAGCTACGATAGGGTTGGTGGGTTTTGATGATTCTAGGGACATTTTGAAACGGCCATCTTTTGAATAAGCTTTTATTTCCGAACTCTGGCATGGTTTGATTAAGCTCATCAAAGGTGAAATCGTTTGATTTATCCCGGAAAAGGTTATAGAAAAATATTCGAACCCAGGTGCTTCCGGTTTTGGGGTGAAAGGCGAATATGAGATCATCTGAATTTAAACTAGCCAAACTCCTTCCCCATAAATAGGCTTTTGCTCCGATCCAAATGGGATTGTATTTTCTAAATTGATATGAAGTTTTCATTTTGTACGTCTTTTGTTAAGCCAATCGATAGTTGGGGCAATCCATTTATTCATTTCCTTTAGTTCTTCTTGAGTTGCTGATTGGTATCGTTGGCCTTCGCGAACGGAGCGGTAATTCTCATGAAAATAGGTTTTGATTTCATTCGTTTTTGATATACCTGCAAATTTTAAAATTTGATCTAACATATCTTCATCCAGGTCTTCAAGACGGACTTCCAAATATTTATCGTCAGGTAATTGATCTCCAGCATGACAAGCACATTCAACGCAATAACGCCACTGAAGAGACGCAACCCCTAAAGTTCCTATAGCTTTCTTAGTCGCCATCAATCCCGGGAAACGTGGACCCCAAGGGACCTCTTTTAATCGTGCGGGTAATGGTAATGCCCTTTTTAGAAATTCGGACACGTAGAATGGTACTTGGTTATAAGATAGTTCTTTCAATCTTTGTTGAAGAACAGTTGTTTTAGAACCAGTTCGATTATAAATTATTCCTGACCGAAAATTGTTCCAATAATCTCTAATTGAAAGTGAGGAGTCATAACCATTTCGAATAATATGGATGAATTTCGCTTCGGGTATAATTTCTTTACAGAACTCTAATCGCAGAGCATTAGAAGGTGTTTTCTCTACTAAAATACTTCCTTGTTCTGCAAGTACCCAGCTTGCTAGCTTTTTTCGAATGTGTTTTTTAATCTGAGGGGTAATATCTGAGGGAGAAAGGCAATCACTTTTTCGGTCGTTTCCAAATTTCCAAAGTGTTCGAGGTTCTTTGATGTGAACGGATGCTGGGTGTGCCTCCAATATTCTTGCTAATACACTAGTGCCCGATCGAGGTGCACCGATGACTATTATAGAATTTTTTAAGGCATTATCAATTTGTTGATCAGTCATTCGTGTTAATTCTATATGTGGATTTACTCCATAAGTTCTTTATTTCACCATCTTTTGGTCTATTGGTTTCAGGAAGTTTAATGAGGACTTCTCTTGTTTCTTCAATAACAGGTGCGTATAACTCATGGAGTTTATCAACCATGTTTTTTGAGATTTTAGGTTTTTTGGACATTCCTAGATAGACAGCTGTTTGATTCATGTAATTGGCCAGCTTCGCAATAGGTTTGATGTTTGCAATTCTTTCGAACTGGAGTAGTAATGAGAGATGGGCGTTTTGTTTAGGTTTCGAATTTAAAGAGGTAGGAACATATTTATCATCTACTGCCAAAGTTTTATAAAGCCCTTTAATTACTTCTTGTGGTGAGTTTTGAATTAGTTCAAAAAGTGTAACGTGAAAGCTTTCTGGGCCATATATTGAAGTATACTGTTCAATTTGGCCAGAATAGCAACCCCGTTTGACTATCTGTTCGTAAATGTTGTTTTCAAATTTATCTGGAAATCCAGGACGTGCATCTAAAATTGGTTCAAGTCCTTTTTCTAATGAGCTCAAAGGGAGCTCTTTTCTCCTAACATACCAGTAATACGAGGAAATCGCTCGTTCGATTGGGTGTCGAAGAGATGCTATAAATTTAGTTTGATCGTGAACAAATGGACGACAAGCCTTAGCAGAATGGGAATCATATAAATAGTCTACTGAAATGTCACCTTTAAGGGTTCCAACCTTGGTGTCTGATTCAGGGAACCGATTAAAAAACCATTCAGGACCTTGTTCATTAAATACCTTTCCTCCAATATATCCCGGCTCATATTTTTTTCTCGGAACTACAATAGAAGGATGTTCACTTAGGCAATAATACAACCAAGAAGTTGCACATTTTTGAGCACCAATTACGATGAAGTCAAGTTGATTTTGAATCATTATGGTTTAATAAGAATTATGTAACGGTAAATACTGGATATTTACGTAGTACAAATTTTGAAATGATTATCGTCGGAATTAATACCTGTAAGGTGCCCACAATTGTTTGGCTTAAGGTACCTCCAAAAAATAAAGTTGAAAGATTCACAGCAAGAATTAAATATATCAATAGTTTATCTGGCTCCACAAAATTTCTATTAATTCTATGTTTTTGAAAAATAATTCCAAAGATGTAACCGAACGGATACATTAATAGAAACCCTAAGTACCCAAAATTAATGAAATTCTCAGCGATAATTCCCGGAGGAACCCCTGACCTGCTTTCCATTTTAAAAACGTTACTTCCTATATCTTTCGCAATGCTAATAGCTGGCTTGTTTTTCCAGACAGCACGAGGAATTGGAGATACAAGCCAAAGGAACAGGCTTTTCCCGTATTGAAAGGGTAATTCTTTAGGAGTTTCATTGAGGACAATTCCTGTTCTCGAAATTCCGAGGAGGTTTCTATTCACTATTATTTTTTCTACAGATTTCGCGAGGGTGGATTCCTTTCCTGACTTTTCTTCACGTAGTTTAGTCATAAGAGAGAATACAAGAATTATAGATATAGATCCAGTGACAATTAGCTTTAAAGAAAGCTTTCGATAGGCGTAGAGAATTATAGCAATATTTAAGGCGAACGTAATTAATGCGGTTCTACTACTTACAAAAAACGCAAAAAATGAACTTGTCATAAAGGCCAGAATCAATAAGCTGATTCCCAGTGGGCCAAGTTTGCGACGTGAACTTAGTCGGTATACTATGATTAAATAGGTTGCTATTTCACTCAAGGAGGCCAAAAGTCTCAAGTAGCCCATACTCGAAGCGTACTTAGAGTCGTCTAAATTTTTGTACCTCTTTTTGGACACATCACCCATTATTGCCTCGGTATTATCTATGCCAATTTCGGTAAGAAAAAAGTACACTCCGATAAATGCTAAAATCACAAGACAGATAACTGAAAACCAGAGTCTTTTTACATTCCAGTTAATTGATAAATAATTTGTGGATTGACTTAAGTTTTTCTCCGCATAACTATATCCTACAATAAAAGGAATAAAAGATAATACTATCCACAACGCACCAATGACAAACGTATCATAAGAATGACCAAACAACAGAAAAGACTTTACATCTGTGGAGTTCGAGTATACCATATAATATGCCCGAGCTAAAACTGACAAGTTGGTAGTTATAAAAAGAATGAATATTGGGTTGAGAAAGTGAAATCTTTTTGGAGTTAAATACATTACTAAAGTGAGTTGTATTAACACCGCAAATATGAGGAGGATAGAAGGATATCCTTTCCAGAATATTAATTCAACGATTGCGAGAATTGTGATAGTAATAATATAGACAAGTCGAATTAGCTTGACCATATCAAGAATTGGTTATCAGCTTCAAAGTAAGAATGAATAATATACTTTGAATGGTTACTCCAAGGTAAAATACATTCATGTAAATATTGTGAAAAACACGTTTAACAAATATTCCTGTTATCGTAAACTGGAGGAGGTAAGTTATTATAGTGATATATGCACAAGCATAAATACCATATTTAGGCACAAAAACAATGTTTAAACCTAAGTTAATCAAGAATATTATGATGCTTATTTGAGATATTAATTTGGCACTGTTTTGATAAAGTAATAAGCCAATCAATGCTATACTCAAAGATTGAAAATACATGCCGATAACTACTATTGATGTAATTCTTAATGAATTGGTGTATTGAGATAATGATTCGAAAGAATCAAATATGAATTGTGAGATTAAAGGAATACCGGAACATAGGAGGAAAATGATCCATGAATAATATATGAAGACCTTGCTATTGGTATAGTGCTTATGCTCATTTTCTAGAGTCTTGTACAGTTTGGGCCTCCAGGCGTCTCTTATCCCCATTGCTACAACAATTATTATTGAAGCAATTTGATACCCAACGCTGTATATAGATAGGGCCTCCAGATCAACGAATGATTCAAGTACTAATCGATCAGCCATATTTAGACCCCAAAGCGCTAAACCAAAAGGTAATGAATGTAATCCAAAAGCTATCGACTGTTTTTCCTCCTTAATTTTCTTTATTTCGGAAACCTTCAACCTGAGAATCAAGTGAATATTATATAGGGTTAAGACTACTAATTGTATTACAACTATTTCTGTAACTCCACCCTCTATTAACGCTACATAAGTGGCAATAAGTAGCGTGATAATTAGAAAACGCAAAAAAGTATAAGATCTATGTTTTAAAGAGGATTCTTCTGCAATAAACTTATTTTCAATTATTAGAAGGTTGGATTGCAAAAAACCAATTAGTACAGCTAAGCACGTATGTACCCACCACACTTGAAAATTCAAAAAATAGCATAGAGGGAGAATTATAAGGATTACCAAAATGCCTACCACTAGCTTATAAACAAGAATGTTGCTGTAGTATGATTTATTTGATGTATTCATTCCTATCCTTTGTATTGCAGCCGGCAAACCAAAAGACAAAAGGTTAGTCATCAATGCAATTATTGCTTCAAGAACAGCTAGTGAACCAATTTCTGATTTATTTAAATAAATTATATATAATGGGAGAAGTAGAAATTTCGATCCTTTGGTAAAAAGTGTTCCTAAGATGTATATTGCAGAATTTGTTCTAAGGGACTTAGGCATTTCTAAAAGTCAAAAATTTCGAAGGGACACCGCCTACGATGCTATTAGGTGCAGAATCTTTATTAACGACCGATCCAGCAGCAATGATTGATCCAGAACCTATTGTCACTCCCATAAGAATAGTGGCTCCCCTTCCAATCCAAACATTTTCACCAATTGATATTGGTTTGGTCGTTGATCCCTGTGATTTAATCGGAATTTGAGGGTCTTTGAAATTATGTGAAGTGTCAATCATAGCGACATGAGGAGCAATAATCGTATTCCTACCAATAAGAATTGAATCGTTAACAATTACATAACAATTGTCATTAAGGTTTACTCCATTTGACAGTTTTAATTCACCACAGCCTTGAATACATAACCCTTTATTGATAACACACTTTCCATCAATGGATATTTTTAAGTTACTTTTTTTGTTGTATCGAGGTTTGATAGAGATAGTCCCTAAGATCTGAGTATGGAAAGGTTGTTTAATGTCAAATAGAGGATGGAAAAAATAATACATGGCTAGAATTCTTGCTTTAATTCTTTGCAAGCCTATGATAAACACTGTGATTATTCTACTCATACTTATCTATTCTTGATAGTAGCCTGATCCATAACCCCCATACCCATAGCTACCGTAACCATAGCTGCCATATCCGTACCCGTAGCGGCGTGAGCCTTTTTTGAAGTCTATGCCATTGTATACAATGCCCATGTTGTGAAGTAGCTGCTTTTCACGCAGTTTTTCTACATGGTTTAGCGCTATTTTCGGGGTTTTCTGGTGGCGTACGACGAAGAGCACACAGTCGGCATGCTTGGCCAGCTCGAAGCCCTCAGAGACGAGCCCTACGGGAGGGGAGTCAATGATGATACAGTCGTAGCGGTCTTTGAGGGTGGCCATCATGTCGGCAAATGCTTCACGCAGAATTAATTCGTTCGGATTGGGCGGCACGGGTCCGGAGCTGATAAAGTCGAGGTTTTCCACCGAGGTGTGGTGGATCACCTCTTTGAGGTTTTTGTTGCCCACCAGTACGTTGCTGGCACCCACGTCATTGCTGACTCCAAACGAATCAAAGATCTTGGGTTTGCGCATATCTAGTCCCAGCAGAATGGTTTTCTTGCCTGTCTTGGCCATCATGATGGCTGTATTGATGGAGTTGAAGGTTTTGCCATCTCCAGACCCGAAGGAGGTGAGCATGATGGTTTGGATGGGCTTTTCCGTAAGGAAGGTTAGTGAGGCTCTCAGCGTACGAAATCCTTCGGCCACTACGGAGCGCGGCTTTTCGGCCATGACCAGCTCGGTGTCGTGATGGCTGAGCCCAATGGTGGTGAGCAGTGGCAGGTCGGTTTTCTTTTCGATCTCTTGAGCGCTCTGCACGCTGGTGACGAAATAGTCACGAAGGATCAATACCACGATGGGAATAAACCCACCGAAGAAAATGCCCAGGGCGTAGTTGAGCAGTTTTTTTGGTTGTGTCTGTTCGTAAACGAGTGGGGGGTCTATGATTTTGGAGCTGGCCACGGCACTGGCTTTTGCTATGCCTGATTCGGCACGTTTTTGCTGCAGGTAGACGTACAGGTCGTCGTTGAGGTTGAACCGTCGCTGGATGTTGAGCAGCTGGCGCTCACTGGCGGGCAGTCGGTTGAGTTCGCGCTCCGTATCTTCTATTTGTAGCTGCAGGTCTTCCTTCAGGATGTTGGTGGTGTTGCGCAGGTTGCGTACGTTTTCGCGCATGGCTTTGAGCACGGCCTGTATTTGTGCTTTGAGCTGTTTGACCTGTGGGTTGATCTCTGAGGCGCTGCTTTCCGCCAGTATGAGTTGGTTTTCCAGCTCGTTCAGCTGCAGTACCAGGCTGTTGAGCGAGGCATCCGAGATGCCGGCTGTAGAGGGGCTCACCACGCTGCCTGTAGGGTTGGTGGTGTTGAGGTAGTTGAGCAGATATTCGTAGTAGCTCAGTTGCAGATCTGTGTTGGCGGCTTCCTTTTCCAGTTCCTGCAGACGGGTATAGATGGCTACTCCTTCCTGGCTGATGTCCAGTATTTTGTTGTCGGAGCGAAAGTTTTCCAGTTGCATCTCTGCTGAGTACAGCGCATCCTGTATGTCGGTGAGCTGGTCATCAATGAAGGCAATGGTTTTGGTAGCTGTTTCCATTTTGAGCTCCAGCTCGCGGTGGATGTACAGGTTCATGAGTGTGGCGATGATGTCCTGTGCTTTTTTGGCCTGTGCCGCTTCTTGTTTGATCTCTACAATGGAGGCGTCCTTATTGAGTGACGCAATGGTTATGTTTTCTTGCAGTTCTTTGGTGAACTCTTCGGTGTTTTGGATTTTGATGCGGAAGGTAGTGCCGATCTGTTCTTGCCAGTTGGTTTCCGGGTTTAAGCGAATGCTTAGAGTAAGTTCTTCCGTGGTTAAAGGTTCGCCGGGTTGGTAGGTGATTTCTTCCTGGTCGCCCAGGGCTTTTGGCCCACCTTTTAGGGTGAGCGTCAGGTCTTCATTGACTTTTGCGAGCAAGGTAATGGGCTGGTGGTCGGCGGGCCTTTCGGCGAATGCCACTAATAGAGGAACATCTGGCCCATAGAGTTCACTGTCTCGTACGTTACCCAGCTTTTCGATGGTTACGAATAGGGCCAGGGAGTCTACTACTGCCCGTGTGAGGGAGTAGCTTTTGAGGATGGCAATTTCATTTTCGATGTTGACACTGCTGGCGAAGAAGTCGAGTTCTTCCATGACAGCTGCACTCATGTCCTGCTGATCTTCATCGATCAGGAGGGAGCCTTTTACCTGGTATTTAGGTGTTTGGTAGCGGTTGACCAAAAAGGCTACTGCCAGACAAACAAAAACGGACAAGAGGATCCATTTCCAAATGCCTAACAGCCGGAAAAGAAACCCTTTGATGTCGATGGTTTCTTCTTCTTCAAACTGAATAAACTGCTGAGGTGCAGGGGTACGCTTTTCCATTACTTGAGGTTATTCAGTGAAACAATGACAAGAAGTACGGAGGACACCACGGAGAGCAGGCTGGTAAAAGTCTGAAATCCAGTGACGCCCACGCCGGAGCCAAACTGGCGTACGGGTAGGGGCTCGAGGTAGAGCTGGTCATTGGGGCGAATGAAGTAAAATTCGGAACTCATCAACGCTTGATCGGTCAGGTCGATCTGGTGTACTTTGCTGCCTTCCGGGTATTGGCGGATGAGGATGGCTTTTTCGCGATTCGCTAATACTGTAAGGTCACCGGCATTGGCGATGGCCTCAAAGATGGTGACATGCGACTGGAGTATGGAGTATCTTCCCGGGCGGTTGAATTCACCCAGCGCGCTGTAGCGAATGCCTCCGAGACGAACCTGCACGTAAGCATCGGTGATGTATTTGCGGATCTCTGTTTCTATTTTGCTTTTACTTTCTGTAAGCGTTAGGCCTTCGATATTTACACCACCCACAAGTGGTAATTCTACTTTACCAAAACTGTTGAGTGGAAAGCCAGACATGTAGTTGATGTCAGCTGCACTGTTGGCAAGCCCGCCTACATTATTGGGAACCTGTGCAGGTCTGAAAATTTCTCCAATGGTCGGGTTGGAGGATTTTACATCGATGTTGATGATGTCTCCTTGCTGAAGCTGATAGTCAGGGTAGGAGATGTCTATGAGCTCATCGTAAGTGATGGCATCCAGGCCTTTGTCCTGTAAGTAGACGACTTTATGATTCGGAATGCAGGAAGCTAGAATACCCGTAAGTATTAGAAGAGGTAGGTATTTACTCACAAAAAGTTAGTGTTTGGCGTACTCGAATTTTTAGTTAATCTATAGCGAAGCGAATATAATGAACAATTAGGAAGAAAGAACAAAGATGGGGAGAATAGACGGAAGATGCTAGACTTTAGATTTAAGACAAAAGATCTGAGATGCTAGACTGTAGACATTAGATAAAAGACGCAAGAAAAATTAGGCTATAGACAAAGGGCAGCAGGCAAGACTTTAGACGGGAGACTTTATATTAAAAAGTAAAAGTAGGCAATTGGCAAAGTACAGTAGGCAAACTCGGCAGCAGTCATCCTGAGCCTGTCGAAGGATAAGACTGCCTTCTGTGCCACTATTGAAGGATAAGACTGCTGTTGAGTAGACAATATGCATAAGTAGTAGGCAAAGAAGTCGCAGATA
>NZ_QREG01000015.1:61080-68804 GCF_003386095.1 Marinoscillum furvescens DSM 4134
TGTCGAAGGATAAGACTGCCTTCTGTGCCACTATTGAAGGATAAGACTGCTGTTGAGTAGACAATATGCATAAGTAGTAGGCAAAGAAGTCGCAGATAAACCTTGGAGGTTTTGAAAACCCCCAAGGTTTCTTGCTGGACGTATAACACACCCCTGGCCGGGCGCCCCTTTTATTCCCCTCTCAAGAGGGGAGTAGGGGCGGATAAAATGCTGGAAGTGGAGAGAAAACGAAGATGATGTATATTTGGTGTAAAATTGCATCAATATGGGACGTCAAAGCATATCATTTACTGAGCCGAACGATCAATGGCTCAAGGAACGTGTAGAGAGCAAAGAGTATTCAAGTAAAAGTGAATTGGTCAATGATCTCGTTCGACAAGCGCGAAATCAGCAACAGCAGGTGGATTATATACGTATGAAATTGGAGCGAGCGGAAGAAGGAGGTTTCACGGAAGAATCAAGAGAAGATTTATTGAAGAAAGCCAAAGCAAAGATGAATGGCTGAGTATCGATTGAGCGAAACCGCGAAGGAAGATCTTATCCGTATCTATCTGTATGGTGCTCATCGCTTTGGAGAAAGGCAAGCAGAAAGATATTTTCATGCTTTTTTCGATCAATTTGAATTGATAGCAAGAAGACCCTTTGCTTTTGAATCTGTAGATCATATAAAGGTTGGATATCGACGTTGTGTTTGTGGAGTTGACAGCATTTATTATCGGGTTGAAAAGGGTCAGGTAGAAATCATGGCAATTATTGGTAGGCAAGATTTTGTAGATGGCGGCTGAGGCAATTGTAAGCATAAGCTAGTCTAGAGCTGATGTGAAATAGGTAAAGTGGTTTAGAGACAATAGATACTAGATGTTAGACTTTAGATTTAAGACAAAAGACGTCAGAGGCTAGACATTAGATAAAAGACGCAAGAAAAAGTAGGCAATAGGCAAAGGGCAGTAGGCAGACTTTAAATGATAGACAATCGGAAATTGGTAAGTGTGGTAGCCGTCACCCTGGAAAAATAGGCAATAGGCAAAGATAAGTAGGCAAGGTTTTAGACACTAGACGTTAGACTTTAGATTAAAAGTAGGCAATTAGGAAAGGGACATAGGCAAACTCGGCAGCAGTCATCCTGAGCCTGCCTGCCGCAGGCATGGTCGAAGGATAAGACTGCCTTCTGTGCCACTATTGAAGGATAAGACTGCTGTTGAGTAGACAATATGCATAAGTAGTAGGCAAAGAAGTCGCAGATAAACCTTGGAGGTTTCCAAAACCTCCAGGGTTTCTTGCTGGGCGTAGAAACACACCCCTGATCGGGCACCCCTGGTCGGGCACCCCTAGCCGGGCACCCCTAGCCGGGCGCGCTTGCTGGACGTATAACACACCCCTGGCCCCTCTCAAGAGGGGAGCAGGAGTGGATAATGGAAGTAGATAAAGACAAGAGATGCTAGAATGAATAGGCAAAGAGTAGTAGGCAGAATTTAGACACTAGACGCTAGACAGAATTGGCGATAAGCAAAAAGCAATAGGCAAAGTTGTAGCAGTCATCCTGAGCCTGTCGAAGGATAAGACTGCTGTTCAGTAGACTCTCTGCTAAAGCAGTAGGCAAAAAAGGCGAAGATAAACCTTGGAGGTTTTCAAAACCTCCAAGGTTTCATGAATAGGGCGAGGTACTATGAGAGCATACGCTGCACTCTTGAGCAAAAAAAAGCCCGCGGATGCGGGCTTTCGTATATTCACTGACGTAAAGTTTTTATTACCTTCTTCGAGGGAACGCTCTACCTCTTCGTGGGATGTATTCGCTGATGACATATTTCACACTGAAGAACGCTTTCGGTCCGGAAACACTGATTTCCTGCAAGTAAGTGTTGTTACCTTCCGTTACGAAGGTTTGTTCGTACTTTCCAAAAACATACTGAGCTTCCAATCCGATTTTTAGATTACCAGCTATAGGGTATTCCATACCTACAATACCATGAGCCAGGGTAGTGCCTCCGCTTAGTTCTTGCGGTGAGCCACCTGTACTGTTGTACGTGAGGTTTAGCTGAGTGATTTCTACACCCGCACCGAAATAAAAGGACGGCTGTGGTGTTTTGGAGAAGCGCGTAGCTGTGGTCATGTAAAACAGCCCGTCGATGCTGATAGGTATAAAAGTGATTTCCTGACTTTCTGAGAAATCCCCAGATGTACGCGATCCACTAGACTTTTGGTAGCCTACCGCCAGGCGTGCAGCCAATGGCTTGTAGAGCCAAAACTCCTGACCAAGCATAAATGCCGGCGTGATATCAAAATCATAATCTGAATCTGAGTAATAGTCCATGCTAGGGAAGTAAAGACCTGCTCCCAGGCCGATGCCTCTAAAGCCAGTCTTTTGCAATGACTGACGGTATCTTTGGTAATTGTTTCTGCTTTGTGCATCGGCTACTGAAGCTATCAGTAGCATGACAAGGATAGGCAGTATTAATTTTTTCATTGTTTTGATGCTAAAAGGGTTAGGCTAAATACTTTGTGCTGGAAGTGGAAAATTCCGGGGATCACCCTCCGGAATCGTGACATTCTTTAGAACTGTATTCTACTTTAGCACCACCAAATCCGCTAAACCCTGATTCGATGGTCGCGTTACCTGATGTGATGGTATATCCTACACGCTGAATACTTGCGGTACCTTTGATTTGAAAAAACGGTTGTCCGCTTTTTTGTACTTTCACTGTTTTTGATAGTGAGCGGTTCGTCTTTCCTTTTAGTTGAGCAAAGATTGCACCCATAGTTGCTTTTCCTTCTACAGTGGTATTGAGGTCTTCACCACAATTTCCTTGTGCAGATCTTGTCTGCACGTCTGCTGTTTTAGTGATACTCACATCTAGTGCCAAACCATATATACCAAATTTGGTGATGTCAGCAGAACCTTGCTTGTTGGCAGCATCTACAGTTACAGGAACTTCAGTGCCATCTACACCCTTCAAGATAAAGCTAACACCAAGATTGATCAGTGCTTGTGGTAGGTCAAAAGTGATCGTACTTGGTTGTGTAAGTGTAAGTGTTAGTGGAGTGATTGCAAATGCAAATGAAGAAGGATCATTCGGATTGGTGTTTAACACAGGTAAAGCTGTCAATCCAATGTCAGTAGTTCCTGTGCCTGGGATTGCATTACCTGGGATGTCCAAAACCATGGTTACGGCATTCGTACGGCCACCGCTGTTGGTTCCCACTTGACCTCCAGTAGAGTTGTCGACTGGTACTGGATCAGCAAGCTTGGTCAGTTCCAAATCAATCGCTACTTCGTAATCTGAAGACTCGTCTTCGGGAAGCTCTACTGTAAGGTCACCAGACTGACCAACATATCCGTCTTTGATGACTTCAATGGTGTAGTTTCCAGTGGATAGGCTGCCAATTTCGAGTGTGCCAGAAGTAGCAGCAAGCTCAGAATCAGTGCCAGATGGATCCGTCACTTTTACCGTATAGTTGGATAGTGCCGATGCGTCATCACTCGTAGTGTTAACAACAATTTTTTGGCTTCCAGCTTCCAGTGGCGGGTTTCCTCGTTCAATTCCTTCGATTGGGTTGTTACAACCAATGATGGTTGCAATTCCAGTGAATACGCTCAGTATGGCGGCCAGGCGTAGGTTTTTGGTGATAGATTTTGTGATCATTACGTCAGTAAAGTTGAGTTTAGGCAGCTTAATGCCACGTAAATAATAACAAACATAGGGAAATAGTAGATAAACTGGAATTTGTATGGGAAAAATAATATGCAATTTTAAGTTGATATTCTTCAATTTGATACTGAATGAGTTACAACACTAGATCTAATAGGCAGTTCAAAGAGCAATAGGCAAGTTTCAATAGGCAATAGGCAAAGCTTAGAAGACAAAAGACATGAGACAATAGACAAATGGGGAAGTGGTCATCGAGCTTGCCTGCTTGCCACGCCGATAGGCGGGCCTGCCGGAGTTTACGCAGGTATGGTCGAATGATAAGACTGCTGTTCAATAGACAATAGGCAAAAAAGCATTAGGCAATGTTAAGTAGATAAAAGACATTAGATCGAAGACATTAGAAGGAATAATATCAATTGATTTTGTTAAAGTGAGCTTGCCTGCTTGCCACGCCGATAGGCGGGCCTGCCGGAGTTTACACAGGCATGGTCGAATGATAAGACTGCTGTTCAATAGACAATAGGCAAAAGCAAGACGCTAGACAGTAGACGTAAGAATTTAGACAAAATAGGCAGTAGGCAAAATTCAATAAGCAAAGTGGGTGGCAGTTATCGTGTTTACCTCGCCTTTGGCGGGCCCGCTTGCCACGTCGATAGGCGGGCCTGCCGAAGTGAACGTAGGCACGATCGAAGTTAAAATCTTAAAGTATCGAATGGGAATTGGCAAAAGTAAGACGCTAGATAGTAGACGTTAGACTTTAGACAAAATAGCAATAGGCAAAAAGCAGTAGGCAATGTTAAGTAGATAAAAGACATTAGATTGAAGACAATAGAAGGAATAATATCAATTGATTTTGTCAAACTGAGCTTGTCGAAGTTTAAGACAAAATCTTACAATGGGAATTGGCAAAAGCAAGACGCAAGACAGTAGACGTTAGACTTTAGACAAAGTACACCTGGTAATTTTGATGGCAGTACCTATTGCTCTGGTCGTGTGGAAGTGAGCAAAGGTGCCAGGTTGTTACGGATAAAGTCTGGGTGGTAATTCCAGATTTGCTCTTGAATGGTGGTGCCAGTATGGATGCTCAAGCCTCGGAAGGTTTGGCCGGTAAATTTGTATTCATAGCGCAGGTGTGGCAAGGTTCGGATTCGCGCTCGCTTAAAGGCGGGATATTTCCGTATGGGTAGCGGCAGCCGAAGGGTAAACCCTGCATTGGGTAGATCCGGGGTATGTACTCCAAATATACCAATAATGGACTGACCAAACTGGCGGTAAATGTCTACACGCCAGCCCCGGTCCTGAATCATAAAGGTGCCGTAGGAAGCCTTGAATGTGAGGTCATACACAGGATGACGAGCAATGACTCCAATGCGGGCATGACCAAAATTGTACTTTTCAAAAAACTCACTCATCAGGGACCCAGACACGGTGGAGTAGGTATGATAGCCGGCTTCACCAAAAACGCCTAATCGATTTTGCCAAAAGTAACGGGTGAGGTATCCTATTACTCCAGCTCTTCGCCGCTGGAAAAGCCCTGCATGTAAGGTCCCAGCCCAGTTTTTGCCCAGACGCATGTGTTGGTTGAGCGTGATGAGCCCAGCACGGACACCATCGTCGGTAAAATTGTTAAACACTGGGATCAATAGCTGTCCGGTGATACTCAGCCCGTTTGTTAGCTGCATGTGCACTGTAGGAGCCAGGTCAATTACGGTTTTGATGGCGTCATCATAGTTGCCTATCTGTGTGGCACTGATCACAGGCCCCGCAGCAAGATCTACTTTCCAAAAGGTAGCATTGGATATGCTGCTTTCTGGTAAAGCCGAGTGATGACCTGGTTTGATGCCCATTTCTCGTACTAGAGCTTCTGATGTGAGTTCACCGCTGCGCCATTTTTCCACGGATGTGGCTGGGAAGTGAAGCTCCACCATAGGAATGTTGTGGTATTTGGCAATCAGAATAACAGGAACACCCTCCGGAAGCTGGGTGATGACTTGTGCCAGGCCTTCCAGCTCGTAGCGATAAAGGCGGTCTTCGAAGGCAAGTACAAGGGTGTCTTTGCGCTGCTCCAATTGCAGGTTTTCAAATCCCCGGGCTTGTAAGTTGGGGATGAGCTGCTGTGCAGTACTACTGATGGCAAGCAGGCCGAAACATAAAGTCAGACTCAGGCGAAATAAATAAAGAAAATGCGGCTTCACTTAACTTTTTAACAGGTTATTCAAACTCCAAAATGAAAGGCTCTGGGCTGAAAGATAAAATAAAAACGATCAGCGCTATCCATCCCAGTACTTTTCTTCCGGAGCTGAGTGGTGTGCGATCTATCACTGGAGGGTGCTGGATGCCCAGAAAACGGCCTAGCATGAGTGCGAAAAGCATCCATCCGCTATATCCTGTGATGTCAAAAGCTGTATGTACAACAAACTGCGCTGTGAAAATGACTGTGGCAAAAAGCCATCGGCTTTGTTTGGCAGGAAACATCGAGTGGGTGCAGGCATATAAAAAGTAGATATAGGCGCCCATGAGCAGCAGGTAGTTGAGCATGTCTCCAGTGCCGGTAGACGGAAGGTCGGCGATGGAGACTACTCCCAGGCCGGCATAAAATACAAAAATGGTAAACAGCGCCTGGGAAACTTTCCAGTGGTTTTTGGCACCCAGAAGTCCGAAAAGGATATGCCCTCCATCGAGCTGACCGATAGGCAGGAGGTTGAGTGCGGTGAAAAATAGTGCCAGGTAGCCTGCCAACAGATAGGGGTAGTGGATGATTTCGTTGGGGTGGGGCATGCGCTCAGGGTCGGCTACATAGTTTTCGAAAAACCAGTAGATGATGTTGTCCCCAAAGCGAAAAGTAACCATGCCTTCTTCTTCATACACATGGTCGGCATAGTTGGCACCATATTGCTCATACTCTGGATGAATCTGGTAGATGTATTCTGGTTCGGGCAGGTGCGTAAAACCATACCAGATTACTCCCAATGCAATGACAAAGCCCGCCAGTGGGCCGGAAACGCCTACGTCAAAGTAATGTTTGAGGCTGTAAATCCGGTCTTTTATTTTAATGAAAGCCCCCATGGTGCCAAAAGAAGGTGCCAGGATAAATCCTAACCACATGGGAATGTAATAGGGTAGGGTAACGTTGATTTTGTGGTAACGAGCAGTGAAGTAATGGCCAAACTCATGTACTGTCAGGATCAGCAGAAACGGGAGGGAAAAGTGTAGTCCTCCAAAGAAGTCCTGCCAGGTCATGCGCACGTCTTCTTCTACCCAAAACAGGTATTTGGAGTACATCCACTCTGTGCCTGCCAGTGTAGTGGCGATCAGGGTGAGTACAAACAATCCCAGGTGGAGAAGTAGCTGTTTGGTGCGTTTAGTCATAGTTTAGGGTCTCAAATATCTGGTCTGGGAAAGCTACCTGTGTAGCGTGCAATCCTACGTCTCTTGCTGCTTCAATGTTTTCACTTTTGTCATCCAGGAACAGGCTTCGGGCTGGATTCAACCCTTGCTCTTCTATGATGTATTCGTAGATATCGTAGTTGGGCTTTCGGTAGCCGATCTGGTGGGAGTAGTAAGCAGTATGCGCATAGTCTTTCATGAGCTTGCCGGTTTGTTTGCTCACTAGCTGATCAAAGTACTCCTCATGCATGGCGTTGGTATTGCTGAGAATAAGCACTTGATGCGTTTTCATCAGCTGCGCCATGAGCTCCAGCCGTTTGGTGGAGATGCCTTTGATCATGAGGTTCCATGCCTGTCGAAAATCTGCATCACTGATTTGAGCATCGAAGAGATTGTTGATTTCGCGGATGAAAGCCCCGTCAGACATTTTGCCTGTTTCGTATGCAAACAAAAACGGCGATCCAATCATTAGCTCGCGGAGATTTCCTCCACGTCCATCGGTGAGGTGGTGAAAAGCGTCGATTACAGCTTGTCCGTCCAGGTCTACGATGACTTCTCCCAGATCGAAGATGATGGTGTCTAATTGTGAAAGACTGTATTGCACAGGTGTTGTAAAGTTTTGGTTTGC
Organism: Marinoscillum furvescens DSM 4134; assembly: GCF_003386095.1. Classification (GTDB taxonomy): domain Bacteria; phylum Bacteroidota; class Bacteroidia; order Cytophagales; family Cyclobacteriaceae; genus Marinoscillum; species Marinoscillum furvescens. The sequence goes on from NZ_QREG01000015.1 coordinate 68,743, forward strand.
TTACGGTCGCAAGATTAATGAATTTGAACGTTAAGGCGTGGGTTTAGGTAAGCTAAGTAAGG
>NZ_QREG01000015.1:68901-69847 GCF_003386095.1 Marinoscillum furvescens DSM 4134
ACTGTATTGCACAGGTGTTGTAAAGTTTTGGTTTGCTTACGGTCGCAAGATTAATGAATTTGAACGTTAAGGCGTGGGTTTAGGTAAGCTAAGTAAGGAATTCACGTGATGAAGGTCAATTGCCCATGTTGGTCTTGTGACCGACATGAGAAAAATGGAGCAGTACAAAATAAAGCCGTCGGTAATCGGATTGAGCTAGATGTATTGTTGTTTGCAGGTGATAGTTCTAGCAGCGGCTTAGTATGTTGTTCCATTGTTTCATGGCTGCAGGAGACAACTCCTGCAGCGGCTTAGGTTAATTTTTCCGCCCATGGTGGTCTTGTGACCGACATGAGAGAAAAGGAGTAGCGCATATTAAAGCGGTGGGTGATCGGATTGAGATAGATGTATTGTTGATTGCTGTTGATAGTTCTAGTGGGGTTTAGTATGCTTTTCCTCTGTTTCATGGCTGCAGGTGACAACACCTGCAGCGGCTAAGGACTATGTGGTAGCCCATGTTGGTCTTGTGACCGACATGAGAGAAAAGGAGTAGAACATATTAAAGCAGTGGGTGATCGGATTGAGATAGATGTATTGTTGTTTACTGATGAAAGTTCTAGTGGGGTTTAGTATGCTTTTCCTCTGTTTCATGGCTGCAGGAGACAACTCCTGCAGCGGCTTAGATCGAAAATGATGGTGTCTAATTGTGAAAGATTGTATTGCACAGGTGTTGTAAAGTTTTGGTTTGCTTACGGTCGCAAGATTAATGAATTTGAACGTTAAGGCGTGGGTTTAGGTAAGCTAAGTAAGGAATTCTCGTGATGAAGGTCAATTGCCCATGTTGGTCTTGTGACCGACATGAGAGAAAAGTAGTAGAACATATTAAAGCGGTGGGAGATCGGATTGAGTTAGATGTATTGTTGTTTACTGATGAAAGTTCTAGTGGGGTTTAGTATGCTTTTCCTCT
>NZ_QREG01000015.1:69946-176598 GCF_003386095.1 Marinoscillum furvescens DSM 4134
AGTAGAACATATTAAAGCGGTGGGAGATCGGATTGAGTTAGATGTATTGTTGTTTACTGATGAAAGTTCTAGTGGGGTTTAGTATGCTTTTCCTCTGTTTCATGGCTGCAGGTGACAACACCTGTAGCGGCGAGGGATTGTGACGGTTAAATAGAATGTTGTAATTTAGTTAGGTGGAAATATTAGATGATTATGCTCAGTTTTTTACGGCTAGTATCCATGATTGGATACCGATATTGGCTGATAAAGAGGTGAAAGATATAATCTTAAACAGTCTAACTTTTCTGTCAAAGAACAATAGAGTGTATATCTACGGATTCGTCATTATGAATCACCATATTCATTTGATTTGGCAGATGCGAGAAGGATTTAGTACTTCGAGTGTTCAACGTGATTTTTTGAAATTCACCGCGCAGAAAATTAAGTTTTATTTGATAGAACATAACCCTGGAATCTTGAACCGGTTTGAAGTCGGGGCATCAGATAGAAAACATCAAATTTGGCAAAGGCAATCGCTGAGCATTCCGCTTTATTCAGAACAGGTGTTTCAACAGAAGTTAGATTATATCCACAATAATCCAGTTGAGGCAGGGCTATGTTCCTATCCCTGGGAATACGTCTATTCATCTTATAGTTTCTATAATACCAGTGAAAGTCGGTTTGATTTTTTGAGACATCATTGTGGGTAATTAAGTGGGTGATAAAAGCACACGACATTGTGTTGTTTTCGCTGTTGCATGTGACAACACTTGCACCGCCCATGTTGGTCTTGTGACCGACATGAGAGAAAAGGAGTAGAACATATTAAAGCGGTGGGAGATCGGATTGAGTTAGATGTATTGTTGTTTACTGATGAAAGTTCTAGTGGGGTTTAGTATGCTTTTCCTCTGTTTCATGGCTGCAGGTGACAACATCTGCAGCGACTCGGGGTGATATTTCTCCGCCCATGTTGGTCTTGTGACCGACATGAGAGAAAAGGAGTAGCGCATATTAAAGCAGTGGGTGATCGGATTGAGATAGATGTATTGTTGATTGCTGTTGATAGTTCTAGTGGGGTTTAGTATGCTTTTCCTCTGTTTCATGGCTGCAGGAGACAACTCCTGCAGCGGCTTTGGGTGATATTTCATCGGTCGCTGGCTACCGGTGACAACACCCGTGATAGGTCTCAAGAAGTGGTTTCGGCACTATGCTAATTTCTCCGCCCATGTTGGTCTTGTGACCGACATGAGAGAAAAGGAGTAGAACATATTAAAGCCGTCGGTAATCGGATTGAGATAGATGTATGGTTGTTTGCTGATGATAGCTCTAGCGGGGTTTTAGTATGCTTTTCCTCTTGTTTCATGGCTGCAGGAGACAACTCCTGCAGCGGATTAAGTTAATTTCTCCGCCCATGGTGGTCTTGTGACCGACATGAGAAAAAAGGAGCAGTACATAATAAAGCCGTCGGTAATCGGATTGAGTTAGATGTATTGTTGTTTGCAGGTGATAGTTCTAGCAGCGGCTTAGTATGTTGTTCCATTGTTTCATGGCTGCAGGTGACAACACCTGCAGCGGCTTTGCGGCTTTGGGTGATATTTCATCGGTCGATGGCTACCGGTGACAACACCCGTGATAGGTTTCAAGAAGTGGTTTCGGCACTGTAGTAATTGGGACACAAATCGGTTGCAGAAAAAATCCAATCATCGGAGCGATAGTCCATTGGATTATTGTTGGTAATTCTCTAATATTGCACACCCAAATAAAGATGCCGTGCGAATAGCGCAGCATTAGGGCCTATAACTCAGTTGGTTAGAGTAACTGACTCATAATCAGTAAGTCCCTGGTTCGAGCCCAGGTGGGCCCACAAAAGGCGAAGCACATGCTTCGCCTTTTGCGTTTTAAGGCTTCAGAAATTTCTGTCTAATGTGCGTATCACCTGTAGTCACCCAAACAAAGTACTGTCCCGACGGTAAATGGCTAATGTCTACGGTTGTGATCCCCGATTCCCTCGTACTGCGATAGAGCACCTGGCCTGCCAGGTTCATGATGCGAACCATGCTCGCGTTAGGTAGCTGCATTTGAAATTGATCTTTTACCGGGTTGGGGAAGATGTGTATTTCATTAGCATGACCTATTGAGGTAATCACTGCAGTGCGTAGGGTCAGTGTATCACCACCACAGTCATTCATAGCTATTAGTGCCACATCGTATGCTCCACTGCTGGCGTATTCGTGCACCGGGGAGCGTTCTTGAGAGGTTTCACCATCACCAAAGCTCCAGAGATAGGCGGTGGCGTGCTCACTCTGGTTGGTAAAGCTAATGGTGCCGTTCGCTCCGCTTTCATAGGTATAGTTGGCTACTGGGAAGCTTCCAGATAAGGTATAGCTAGCTTCGAACGAATAATACGTATCTGTAGCCGTGGAAACCCTGCAGCGGAACGGGGTGCCCTCATTGAAGCGGTTGGCAGGAAATGAGATGCTGGCAGTTTGTGCACCTGAGGTTGTTACATCGTCTGCTATATCAGTATATCGCTTGCCGTTGAATTTTTGCCATTGATAGCTGAGTCCATCACCTGCTGTTTGTATGCTAAAACGAGCGGTACCACCCTCACATATGGTTGAATCTTTTGGGTGAGAAGCAATAGGGTCTTCCTTCGGACTGAGGCGCAGTAAAAACAGTCCATTATTCATGTCGGAGACAGCTATTGTGCCACTGGCAAAATACGGGTAGCTGCTCCATGCTCCTCCAAAACTGATTTCATCCAGTTCGGGATAAGTGTCGAAATGAGCCACTTCACGTAGCTTTCCCTGCGCTATTTCATTCATGTCCAGCACTCGAAGGCCGCTTTTGTAGTTGGCGGCATACACCAAACTATCGTGAGTGTAGAGGTTGTGATCTATGGCCACAGCATTGTGGTAGTAATTCCCGATCAGTTTTGGATTTTCCAGATCTTCTACATTCCAAATGAGTGTCCGTGGGGTGTGTCCATATTCGCGCTCATCCAGCTCATCATTGATGATGAAAAAACGATGATCTTCAGAAAGCCACCCCTGATGCGTGTAGCGTACCTGATCATAGGTCTCTCGCCCGATCATTTTCAGGTCACTCTTGTCTGAAATATCAACGATCGTTAGCGTGTTTTCATTGGATGCGAAGACGATTTCCTGCCCTTTATATCGGTTGTCCGGACCTTCATAAATGACGTACTGAGCATCATGAGTGTAGCCATCTGCGCTGAAGCAGGCTTCAAACTGTGGGTTTATAGGGTCGCTGACGTCTATGATGTGCAAGCCGCCGCTACAGGAGTTGGCGGTATTTCGCAAGCCTACGGCGATTACGTAGTTTGTTTGCTCGTTGGTAACCACATTGTGTGAAGAGCCCAGCCCGCGGTACCAGCCATCGGCCTCTAGTATATTGTCTACGGCGGGTGTTTCATTTTTAAGTCTGGTAAGGTCAATCACCTGCATGCCATGGTCGGCATTGAGGTCACTTACGATATAGGCGTAGTTGTTGGCCACTTTAATGTCTCTCCAGGTCGATTTTTCGCCATGCATCACATGGGCAGTGCGCTGTGCGACGGTAGTAGGTTCGGGTAGTTTACCAATGATCACAGGGTTTAGCGGGTCTGTCACTTCTATGAAGGCCACGCCATCTTTTAACCCAAGTATGACATATTCCGCATTGGTGTCAGGGTCTGTCCATCCCCATAAGTCATTCAGGTAAAAGCCATTGTGTTCGGTAGCTTTTAGGTCAGAAGGAAAGAGGTGAGCCAGTAGGTCGATCTGGTTGCATGGGTATTCGCCAGCCAGCCCGTTTTCGCAAGGGGTCTGGGCAGCAGTCATCAGTGCAGTAGCTAGTGCAAAGCCAATAAATAATGCTTTCATGATTGGAGGGGTGAGGTATGAAATGATGCCAGTCCACCAATCAGGCTGCGGACCTTTTTGAAGCCATTTTTTCGTAAGAATTTCTTGGCTTGACCACTTCTTTTGCCCGACTGGCAATGGACGATCACTTCTTGTTCTTGTAAAGGAGTGAGCTCTTCAAGCCGATCTGGAAGGTTGTATAGTGGATACAACGAAGCACCTATGTTAAACTCTTCATGTTCCCACGGTTCGCGTACATCCAACAGGGTAAGCGGTTCGTTTTGAAGTAAGCGTTGTTTGAGTTCCTCGGGGGTAATGTCATTCATGACGAATTATCAGTTTTTTGGGTGGGGAGTTGTTGTCTATTACCAACAAATATATTCCATCTTCCAAAAAACTAAGATCAAAAACGTCTGACTTGTAGGCGCTCGCTTCGATACTGGTGATGTATGCACCGGTAAGGTCAAAAACCTGTAGCTGATCAGGAGCATTGGTGACATGAATGATGCCATTGCCCGGGTTAGGATAGACCTTATGATTGGACAGGTGCCGGGCACTGAGCTCAGTAGTGATAAGCGTGTCGGCATCAAACACCGGACGGATCATGATAGCACCTTTCAGTTGGGTGTTTTGCTCCCAGCCATCGCTTACATTATAGTAGATCATGTCGCTGGCGGCAGGATTACTTCTGTCAAAGCCAACTCCGAGATAGTTGTCTGTGTTTTGTTGATAACCAATGTAAAAAGTGTCTTCAACCAGTATTGGCTCACTTAGCTGTATCCGTGTAAAGGCATTGAGCCCTGTAGGTGCTGGTACGGTAAATGGCTGACTAATTTTGATGCCACGGTCGCTAAGTTGATTCCATACCTTGATGTCTATGGATTTGCTGGATGCATCCGGAGCAATGCTGGGAAAGTAGATGTCTATGTGCGAAAGGGTGTCAGGTGCTTCTAAGCCAAATTTTATAGCGAGCTGCCCTTGTAGTAGGTTGAGTGCGGCGGCAAATTCAGCGGTGCCATCATCGTAGGCGAGGTGGTTGTGCAGCGTGTATTGTGCACGAATGGTGTCGTTTACTTTTAGGTCTATCGCTTCAAACACCGTGTCTGTGCCCACTACTTGTTCAAACAGGTGTTTGTCTCCCGTTTTGTAGTAAAAGGTGCTCTGTAGAACCAGTGAGTCTTCAGTGAGCTCAGGCCAGGCAAAGCTGCTGGCTCCTGTGACTCTACGCATCTCATAAGCTTTCAGGCCACCGCCACCGCCATTGTCGAGAAAAGCATCTGTATAATACTCGCCGGTAGCGAGGTTTTGAATTTGCTGGTAATATTCCAACGTGTGGAAAACCCCGTCCAGGTTAAATACCTGAGTTTGCTGTGGGGAGAGGTAGCGCTCCGGGTTGGCATTAAACTGATGGATCGAAATCTCGTGATAGGGCGCAAATAAGTTGGTCAATACACCGGTCATGCCTCTGTCGAAGTGGCTGAGGTCATCGGATGAGCGGTTGTCGTTTAAGTAGATATAGTCGATGTGCCAGGTGTCAAAAGGACCTCTACGGCTGGTGAACGCCTGAAACTTGATTCGTAAGTTGTTATGGAAAAAGCGCTGATCATCGATTTTGATGATTTCCTGCTGAAAAGTTTCGAAAGCATTTTCTTCTCCACCGACTTGCCCCCAGACGGTATGCCACACTGAGTCTACATCCAGCAGCTGTACGCGTATAGAATCATTATCATCGGGTAGCTCGCCGTAGCCTCCTGCCTGCCAAAAAAACGACAGGTAGGTGGAGTTTTGATCAATGGCATCCGTACCCATAGGTATGGGCTGGCTCACCAGCGAATCTGTGGGGGCATTGAACTCACTGGTTAGGTCGTAAGCGGCACCATTGCCCTGAAGGCCATCAAAAGTAGCTGCCTGATAAGTAGGAGGGTTTTTTGCTAGGCTGGGGCTGATGTATACATTGGCGCCGTATGCCCACTTGAGTGTGTCTGGAGTGCTGCCAGAGGTGGAGAAGTCTTCCCAAAAAGGAAACAGAACTTCAGCCTGAGTGGCTACTCGTGCCGATGTGTTTTGCGCTTGAGGCGCCTCTGCTTCGATACCGAAAATGGTAAACTGTGCAGCTGCCTGCCAGCCTAATGCTATTGCTATGGTGAATAAAAGGTGTTTCACTCCTGATCAAGTAAGGTTGGGCTGGTGTTGAGCGAATCAGGGCTATAGATCCACAGGTCTACCATCTGCCCCAGTCGCATGGAACGACCTGAAGTTGGGCGCTGCTTGAATACTGCGCCGGGTGCTACAGGTTGCTCTTCATATTCGAAGGTGCCATCTTCCAGCTCCACCTTCACAACGGCAACTCCTTCTTTCTCGTGTGTGATTTCTCCTATTTTTAATCCCGAACCTACTATGGCAAACTGAGCACTTTCCAAATCCAGCCCTATGAGGTTGGGTGATTCGAGCGTTTGCTTGCCTAGTCCATCGCCTACTACCAGGTTGATTGTAGATCCTTTGGGGATGCGTTCGCCTTCAAGTACTTCCCGTTCCTCCAGTCGCTGCTCCAGTACATAGTTAAGGGCCAAGTCCGGTACATATTTGATCTCTCCGAGGTTTAGGTCATACGTTTTCAGTACAAACTGAGCGTTTTTTACCGATCCACCTACCAGTTTGGGCATACGCACAAGAGGAGGTTTTTCCGCATTTAGCGAAACGTATATTTTTCGATTTTCCTTCACTTTAGCACTGGGCAGCGGAAACTGGTGGAGCACTGTAAGCGGGGGAAGGTCGGCAGAAAAACCAGAGTCTTCCTGCACTTCGAAGCGCAGGTTGCGCACCTCCAAAAATTCATCCAAATCATCTACATGAACTCCTGTAACATCAGGTACTGTGATGGTTTCACCATGATTGGTGCTCATGGGCAGGTAGACGAAGAAAAAGATAAAAACAAAAAGCACTCCCAGGGTGACGATGACACCTACGTGTAGTAGGAGGTCTTTCCAGGAATTGATTTTAAAAATCGACATAGGTGTTGTTTATAAAACTGGTCTTTGGACGATCGAAGATAATCAAACTATAAAATCCACACTTAGCTTATTGGTGTTTTCAATTGCTTTCGGGCAAAACCAAACGCAATGATTTCATCTATAAACTCATAGGGCTTCATATTATTGAGTGCCGACTGGTGAAAAATAGCAGTGGCAGGTGTCATTCCCGGCAGGGAATTGATTTCAATAATGATTGTTTCCACTTTATGAGGGTAGATGCGCACAAATGCATCGATACGGCAGTAGCCTTCCACACCAATGACTCGTGCCGTTTTTTCCAACACCTGCTTTACTTCTTTAGCTACGCGCTGGTATTCTTCACGGCTGTCGCCAAAACGGGCCGGAGTGATGTTTTGTCCTTCTCCAGCCAGGAATTTTTCTTCTAAAGACAATACCTCACCAGAAGCCAGAGCCTCAGAAGGCTCAAAAACCTCATAAGTTAAGTTGCCTTCATTATCCAGGCGAGTGAGCATTCCTCCTGTGATTTCCAAAAACCGGTCTGCACCTTCGGGGCCTATGAGTGATTCTACCAGGAAGTAGTTTTTTTGAGGAAACTCTTCATTGTCTTTGAGGTTGAGCGCTGCTTTTGGGCCTTGCGGGAATGCTTCAGTATCCCTAAACATCATTTCGCAAAATGCTTCCAGCTCTTCAGGAGATTTGATCTTTTTTACAGCGCTAGAGCAGCCATCGTCCGCTGGTTTGGCAATCAAAGGAAATGGGAAGCGCTCGGCAATGGTTGCCAGTGTTTGAGCTTTGTCTTTTTGGTAATCCTCCTGATGGACCAGTAGGTGATCTGCTACCAAAATACCTTCTTTGCGCAGGCGTTCGTTGGTTTCGAATTTGTTGATGGACACCTGCGAGCTCGCTACTCCGGAGCCATTATAAGGAATGCCTCTTTGCTCGAGCTGCTGCTGTACGGCTCCATCTTCTCCCGGACGACCATGTAGCGCAATGAAAGCAAAGTCTACCCGGGCTGCCAGCTGATCATAGTCCAGCGTTTCGAGCTGAAGGGCTTCTCCCGAGGCATACGTGTCCGTGATGTGGGCTGCACGTGTTCTGATCGCATCGATAACCGGGTGTGCAGCTTTATTGGCTTTGATTTTGTCACGGATGTCATCTGCATTGTCTTTCAGCATAATGTTTACCGGTAGCTGATAGAGCTCGTGTTGGTCTTCATTTCCCGTAAGGAAAATGGGGATGGGCAGGTACTTGTCTGAGGAAGCCAACTTCTCAAAGATGTTGCGGCCGCTTTCCACGCTGATGTGGCGCTCGGAAGAAAACCCACCCATGATTACTGCTACTTTGGTGCGTTGTTCTTCAGCATTGGCAATGGCTTTGAGCTGCCCGTTGAGGTTAGCGCGCAGTTGGTTGAGCTGGTAAATGTGCTTGCCAGCCTGAGTGCGTGCTTCCAGACTTTTGGCAATAATGTAGGTGAGAAACTGCGATGGGTTGAGGCCAATCTCTGCTGCCTGGTGGAAAAAGAATGAAGACGGAAGCATTCCCGAAGTGGTGTTGGGGTCGTTGAGATAGATGGCTCCATCTTCCGTGTAAAACCCATCCAGACGGGCATATACCTGACTGTGTAGCGATGTGAACAGGCGTTCACATTTGCTCATGATCTCCTGAATGGCCGTTTCGGGCAGTTCTATTGGTGTGATCTTTCGGCTAATGCCTGGTAGGTATTTAGAGCGGTAGTCAAACAGCGTGCTGGACTTGCGGATTTCTGTTGGAGGCAGTGCCAGTGGCTGGTTGTCCTGATCCGCTATCACGATGCACGAAAACTCCTTGCCTTTGATGAAGGACTCTATCAGAATGCCGGATTCTCCGTTTGGGGATTCCAGCGAAAGTTCATCTTTTTCGGACTCATCCAGCAGGAGCCACAACTCCTCCGGATGATGGATGAGCTTGCCATCTACCAGCACAGGGAAGCCCAGCCCTTCGCGGATGTCGGTAAACTGCAATAAGAAGTTTCGTTTTTGCTCGTCCGACCAGCTTTTCCACATGCCAGGCGCGATCTTTTGGATGAAGAAGGCGCGATTGATGCCATCAATCAGTTCTTGTTGGTTTTTGGCAATAGCCACTCCTATAGATGAGCCCTGATGTGGTGCTTTTACTACTACGGGATAGCTAAAGGATTTCTCGATCGATGAGATGACTTCTTGTGGTGACTGTACCCAACTGGTACGCGAAGTAGTGGTGAAAGCCGGTGTGTCGAAACCAGCAGATGCCAGCACAGCCTTTTGGATTTCTTTATCTATACCGATGCTGCTGGGAAGGATGCCCGCACCTGTATAGGGGATGTTGTACCATTCCAGTATTCCCTGAATGTTTCCATCCTCACCATAGGGGCCATGCAGGGCCAGGAATGCAAAATCTATGTGTTGGCTTAATTCGTCCGGCTGAAGTTTTTTACCTATTGCCGCTATGCTCTTGTCGATGGCTTCCTGATCTTGAAGGGATTCGGCATAGATTTGGAAAAAATGAGGACTCGGTGGGAGCTGTTCGGCAGCTGGGTAAAAGTCACGAATGGTGCCTTTATAGAGGTATTTCCAGTCCAGTAAAATAAAGTTTCCCAGGCTATCGATAAATATGGGTACTGGGGTGAAAAGTGCTTTGTTTAAGTTGTCATATACGGTGCGTCCACCGGCAAAAGAGATCTCTCGCTCACGAGACTGACCTCCAAAAAGTATTCCGATCCTCATAGCGGGTAAAATTAAGGCAAATTCCTCAAGCAACTAGTGAGCTGAGTGGGATTAATGGCTAGCGTTTGATGAAGAGCCGCTCTACTTTTTCATATCCATCACCTTTGACATGCAAAACATAAAAGCCTCCCTGCGATGGTGCCTGGAAGCGCAGCGTCTGGTTGAGGATATTAGCATGTACTTGTTGGTAGATGATTCTGCCACTCATGTCCATGATTTGAATTTCCAGTTCTTTTTTCTCTGGCAGGTTAAAGGTCACCCTGAAATCTCCATGTGAGGGATTGGGGTATACGACGAGTTCTTGCTGAAACTCGGGTAGTTTAGGGTCATTTGTGGTGAGGATATCTATATCGTCCAGATACAGTTTGTTGCCATTGCCATTGGTAAAAACAAATGCCACTCGCAGGTCCGGGTATTTAAGGTGCTCAGTGATGTCTATAAATTCGGTGCGCCAAAGATCTTCACTTTCGGGATCCCATTCTGCTGAGCTGCTTACTATGGCCATTTGCTCAGAGTTTAGGTTGAGGAGCTCCACATCAAAGGTTCGTCCGCAGTTGTGCGAAAGCAGGACTTTGAGGTTGTCGTTAAATCCTGTCCGCTCTGCGTAAGAATAGCGAAAGCGAATGGCAGCCTCAGTATATCCACTCGTGATAAGGGTGGGGGATACCAGATAGCTTCTACCAGTGACAGGGTTGTCATAGTTGTTGGTGGTGAGGGCCAGGTCACCTTCTACCATCTGTGTGTAATAGAGGTTTTCACCCTCCGGGCTAAATGTCACCCACTGCATGTTTTCAAAATCTTCCTGAATAGGAATCACTTCTTCCTGTAGATCTACGAGTGTTCGGAAAGTGCGCTGGTTGTTGCCGGGCTGCAGGTCGGTTCGGCCATTTACGGTTTCTATAGTGAAAGTGATGTCGTTAGGGCCATCTTGTAGGTCGTCAGACAGGTTGAAAGTAAAGTTTTGATCATCACCGCTAGGTATGTTCAGGTCTGTATACTCAAATGTTTTCGTTGTTTCGTTTACCTGTAGTTTGATGTGCAGCGAGGTGACATCCTCGTATCCATAGTTTTTGATTTCCAGACTGGGAAAAGAAAACTGGTCGCAAGTGACCACCGGGATGTTATCCACGCCTCGTATCCCTACATCGTCTGCGAGCAATTCGCCTGAAGATACGGAGATGTTGTCGATGTAGATGTTGTTGCCTCCTCCGTTTACACCTATAAATGCGATTTGAACATTTTCCTGACCTGCGTACTTGGTGAGGTTTAATGATACCGGGCTCCAGTCACTTTGCACCGATGGGGCAAAGCTGCTATCCTGGGTTTGTGTGGTGTTTAGGCCCAGTCCGTAGCGCTCAAATTCATAGTTGTGCAGGTGAAAGTTTTGACCACAGTCCGTGGATACGGCTACTATGAGCCCGTCCAGGTAAAAGTGAGAGGTGCCAGGTATACGCCGTGGGGCATAAGCATAATTAAACTCCAGCTGTGCGGAGGTAAGCCCGGAGAAGTCCAGGGTTTTGGTGATCAGTCGGTCTTGCAAGCCAAAGTTGACTTCCTGATTGTAGTAGGGTGCCATGGCTGCCTGATTTCCACTGGTAGAGTCTGGTGCAGTACTAAAGGTCCAGGTGGAGGTGTTGCCCTGTTCTGCGCGTCGAAAATAGGTGTTTGATTCTTCAAAGTCTTCGTAAAAGGGGATGTTGTCGAGGGCAGAAGGTGCCAGCAATACTTCCTTGATGTCATTTTCTGGCTCTGCATCCGTAGTGCCATTTACGCTGATCACTTCAAAGCGCACATTGTTGCTTACAGTGTGGTCGATAGTAAGCGGAGAGAAGCTTACCTGGCTGGTTTCACCTGTAGCGAGGAGTACTTCTTTGGATTGCGTTTCAATCCGACTGCCATTCAGGTATAAGGCTACTTCAAAAGAAGTGATTTCATTGGTACCATAGTTGCGCACCTGTAGTGAGGGTGTGGTGGTCTCTGCACAGTCAGATTGCTGAGGAGCAATGATTGATCGGGCGCCGAGGTTGTTTGCGACAAGTACTGGCGTTTGCAGGCCGGGAGAGGTGAGCAGTGTTTTACGTCGTGGGCTCGTTTCCAGCACGGTACGCATGCGTTCTTTTTGACATACTGTAAACAGGTTCATACAGCGATCGTCAGTGTAGTCCATGTAGTTTTGGACCATGTCTTTGCTGTCGCAGGTGTTTTTATTGGTGGGACATCCGCTACTGGATGAGGCAGCCTCAGGCGTGTCATCACAGTAATCTTGAGCAGAGCATCCGCCATCGCCCCAGATGTGTCTAAGTCCGAGGTAATGGCCCATTTCGTGGGTGGCTGTGCGGCCATGGCTATCAAAGCTTCCAGTGTTGGTGTTGCGCCCCACCCAGACATAGTCGATGACTATGCCATCGGTAGACCGGTAGTTTTCGAGCTCAGACGCAATTCCTTCCAGATTGGAAAAGGGAAATTGTGCATAGCCCAGATTGTTACCCGAAAGGTTGGTGATGTAAAAATTGATGTAGTGTTCGTGAGGCCAAAAGCTTTCGGCCATTAGGGCAGCATCGTCAGAGATGCTGTACTCGGATTTGGCACCTTGAATGCGTACTATGCCATCAGTGGGGAGTCCTTCCGGATCTTGCCGCGCAAAGACAAACTCGATTTCTGTGTCGGCTGCAACTGATAAAAATTCATTAGGCGTATCACTGGCATCTGCATTGGTTCGCCTAAAGTCTTCATTAAGGATTTCGAGTTGTTCAATGATGCGTTCGTCGGGGAGATTGCTGCCAAAACCCACATCGCTACCATCGTGAATCACATGAAAGACCACCGGTATTTCGTAAACCTGTTGCTGTCTTCTGTGACTGGTGCTGAATTGTGATTTTCGGTTGCTCAGCCAGGCCTCAAATTCTGCAGTACTTTCTGATCTTAGCTTATTGGCCGGAAGCTGCATGGTAGCGCATCTTTCCTGAGCAAAGCTGGCCAAAGTCAGCAAGGTAAAAAGTACTGCAATGAGGGCTTTCATGGGTTTACATCATCGTTTCAGGAAGACGTGCGTTGGGGTCGTCGGGAGAAGTGATGTTGATGGCTTCCACTCCCTTGATTTCCGGGACTACTCGTTTGATCGCTTCTTCCACCCCTGCTTTGAGTGTCATGGTAGACATAGGACATGAGCCACAGCTGCCTAGCAGCTCTAGCATCACTACCTGATTGTCTGTAACCTCCAGGAGCTTTACATCTCCACCATCTGCTTCCAGATACGGCCTGATGTTGTTCAGTGCTGACTCTATTTTGTCTAAAAGTTCCTTGTCGGCCATGTTTAGGTATTAATTTCTACTTTTTTGGTTTTGGCAGCTGTAGCATTTCTAATGGCTACTTGCTGCGCCGTGTTTTCAGCTAAGTTTCTAAATGCCTCCGCGGTGACATCATCCTTCAATACAGCCGGGTATCCTGAGTCTCCGCTTTCGCGAATGCTCTGAACAATCGGTATCTGTCCCAGAAATGGAACATCATATTTCTCTGAGAGGTTTCGTCCTCCGTTTTCTCCAAAAATATAGTATTTATTGTTAGGAAGCTCAGCTGGGGTGAAATATGCCATATTTTCTATGATGCCCAGCACGGGAACGTTGATCTGGGGCTGCTGAAACATGGTCAGTCCTTTTTTGGCATCTGCCAAAGCTACCTTTTGCGGGGTAGTCACTATGAGTGCGCCAGTTACCGGCACGCTTTGTACGAGCGTAAGGTGAATATCACTGGTACCCGGGGGAAGGTCTATCAGTAGGTAGTCCAGGTCACCCCAAAGTGTATCGCCCAGAAATTGCTTAAGAGCTGAGCTGGCCATAGGTCCTCTCCATACCACGGCATTTTCTGGTGGTGCCAAAAAGCCAATTGACATCAGTTTAACACCATACTGCTGGATGGGGATGAGCATGTTTTTGCCATTTACATCCGTAACGCCCGGTTGTTCATGCTCACAGTTGAACATAGTAGGCACTGAAGGACCAAAGATGTCTGCATCAATGAGACCTACTTCGGCACCTGTTTTGGCCAATGCCACAGCCAGGTTGGCTGCAGTAGTAGATTTGCCAACCCCACCTTTGCCTGAGGCCACTGCTATGATGTTTTTCACTCCGGGGAGCAGGGGCGCATTGTCGCGGATGGTTGTTACCGTGCTGGACATTTCTATTTCTGTAGCCACCTCTTCTCCGAAGTGTTTGGCGATGGCTTTTTCACAGTCACGCTTGATGAGCTCTTTGAGTGGACAAGCCGGAGTGGTGAGCATCACGGTAAATCGGATGATCCCGTCGGCAGTCTGAATGTTTTGAATCATGTTGAGCGTTACCAGGTCTTTTTTGAGGTCAGGATCCTGTACTTCGCTCAGTGCTTTGAGTATATTTTCTCTTGTAATCTCCATTTGATCGATATGAACCGCAAGTTTAATCAAGGTAACCTCGACAGCAAACTTATGGTTCTTCAGATTACATATATGTCGGGATAAAACCAAAGAAAACCGGTATTGATGGTGTCTGTTTGGTTTAGATTTGTCCAATCTAAACCCAATACCCCATTTGCTAATGACCTGGTTGCTTTCACTTTTCATCTTGCTCTATTCGCCACCAGTGGTGATCACTCCGGATACGCGGGAGGTAGAGCTAAAGGTGACTGATTTGGATTTGTGGGAGGATGTGAAAGGTGATGCCTCCATTGCGCAGGTTTCTGACCCAGACTTTCAACCGCGGTTTAATAAGGACCTCAATTTTATACCTCAAGATTACAATACGTCATCAGCCTATTGGGTAAAACTCAAAGTGATCATACCGGACGTGCCCAAAGGGTATTTGTTGGAGTTTTTTGACCAGACGATTGATTCTTTGGATGTCTACATTCAATCCCCGGAAGCAGAAGGTTTTGACCGCTACCAAATGGGCGACATGTTTCCCTTTACGGAAAAACCCTTTGCTCATAAAAACTTTGAAATACAGCTGCCGAGAGATGGAGAATACCTCATCTATTTTAGAGTGAAAAGCCATGAATATGCGGATATCCGTGTAGCGATCAGGAGTTATTCGTGGTTTATGGAGTATGCGCTGGCTGAGTATTACCTGTATGGCATTTTCTATGGGATGATTTTGATCATCTCACTATATAACTTGCTCATCTACTCGGCCATTCGCGAGATCAAATACCTCTATTACACATTTTATATGATCAGTGGCGGAGCATTTGCCATGAGTGTAGACGGGGTTGGGTTTCAGTACATATGGAGGGAGAGTCCGATGTTTAATCAAGTGGCTCATGGGATTTCCCTGTTTTTGATGATTTTTTGGGCCATACTTTTTTCCAAAAAGTTTTTGAACCTGAAAATACGGGCACCCAAAATCGATAAAGTGCTCAACGTAGTATTTGCAGCACGTATCGGGGTGTTTATCTATGCGCTGTTTATTAATAATGACCTATTTCAGTATCGGAATATTGAGCTGGTCCCACTTACCATTATATTCTGGGGGAGTATAATGGTGTACCGTAGAGGTTACCAGCCGGCACGTTTTTTTATTGTGGCTTTTGGTTTTCTTTTCCTGGGATTTATTCTGAAAGCGTTGCTGATGCTTTCGGTCATTCCTTTTTATATCCTCAGTTATTACAGTCTGCACATTTGTTTTGTGTTTGAGATGCTCTTTCTGTCGTTTGCCCTCAGTGACAGGGTGCGCATCCTCAAGGCCAACAGAGATCGTGCGCTGAGGCGAATTATCAGCCAACACGAAGAAACTGCGCGGCTCAAGGACGGCATTAATGCGCGACTAGAGCAGGAAGTGGCGCTCAGAACCAATGAACTACGCGAAAAGAATGAGCTGCTTGAGCAGCAAAAAAGAGATATCTCGCAGATTAATTCCCTGCTGGACCTGGATAATTATCGTTTGCGCAACAACATTAAATCGATTCAGCGTGAACGAATTCAAAACAAAGAATTGACCTATGAGGAGTTTAAAGAAGTGTTTGGGTCGAGGGAGGAATGCCTAAAGGCACTGAGCAACTTTAAATGGCGCGATGGGTATGCATGTTTCAAGTGTGGAGCCTCTACCCATAGCAAGGGTAGCTCGCCTATGAGCAGGCGCTGTACCAAATGTGGCTACCAGGAATCACCCACGACTCATACGTTGTTTCACGGCATTCGATTTCCTTTGGAAAAGGCCTTTTATATCCTTTACGAAACCACCAATAAGGATCAATATTCCCTCAACGAGCTTTCTGAAATTCTGGATCTGCGCAAAAACACTGTGTGGGAGTTTAAGAAACGCATAAAATCACAATCTGACAATCAATCGCCAGATATTCACGAAATCTTCAATGACATCAGTTCTCAAGTAGAAGTTTGATTTTTTCTGATTGTATTTTAAGAAGAATTTTTTCAGGGGTTTTTTAATGACACTCAAGCGTTACATCAACTAGTCTTTTTTGTGTATTTGAATTTTAATTAAAAATTATTGCTTGTTATTAAAGCGATACAGTTGTGTTTTTGCTGGTGGATTGTGTTTTCATTTATATTGTATTATTCTAAGATATTAATTTTTGAATTTTTTTGAAAACGATTGCAGATTCTCTAAAGTTGCATCATACAAAACCTATTAAAATGTCAAATTCATAATATGAGAAAGCTTAAACTAAGTCTGATTTTCTCGCTCATGGTGACTTACGTCATGGGGCAGGATTTTACGCTATCCGGTAAGGTGACGGATGCAGAAAATGCTGAACCACTGATAGGTGCCAGTGTGGTGGAGAAGGGTACCAGCAATGGTACTATCACTGATATAGAAGGAAACTATCAGCTGACAGTAGCTTCCGAAGATGCTGTACTGATGGTGTCTTATGTTGGCTATGGATCTCGGGAGGTTCCTGTAAATGGACGTACTTCGCTTGATATTTCCATGGACCTGGATCTTTCTGAGCTAGAGGAAGTAGTGGTCATCGGCTATGGTACTCAAAAAGAAAAGGACCTCACCTCTGCCATCACTACTGTAAAAGCCGACGAAATAGCCAAGACTCCTACGGGGCAGGCGATGCAGGCACTACAGGGTAAAGTGGCTGGTGTGCAGATTGTGAGCAATGGCGTACCCGGTAATTCACCTACGGTACGCGTGAGAGGTATTGGTTCATATCCAGGACAGGGCAATGCTGATCCGCTCTATGTGGTGGATGGGATGTTTTTCGACAATATCGATTTTCTAAATCCATCGGATATAGCCAGCATATCAGTACTCAAAGATGCCTCAGCTGCAGCTATCTACGGTGTGCGGGCTGCGAATGGTGTGGTGCTCATAGAAACAAAGGCAGGGTCTTATAACTCTGCTCCTCAAGTGACCTATGACGGGTACTACGGTACACAGGTGCCGCAAAATGTGCTGAAAATGGCCAACGCAGAGCAGTTTACTCAATATGCACTGGAAACAGGCAGCGCTGCAGATGCCAGCTATATAGACAATGCAATGCAGCGATACGGCAGAAGCCGAATCAACCCGAATGTGCCGGCTGTGAATACAGACTGGTACGATGAAATCATGAAAGCTTCAGCGCCTATTCAAAATCACTCACTCAATGTAAGTGGTGGTACAGACAATACGGTGTATTCCATTGGTGCTAGTTATTTCCAGCAAGAAGGACTTCTGAAGGAAGCAAAAAACCAATACGACCGTCTGAATATGCGGGCAAAGGTGGATATTGATGCTACGGAGTGGCTCAAGGTAGGAGGTAACCTCAACGTGAGCAATGCTACGCGATACAGTGGAGAAAATGCTGCCTGGTTTAGAGCATACTATGCGGTGCCGATCATGCCGGTATTTGATGAGCAAAATACAGAAGCAACAAACAACTATGCGAATGCTCAGGATCTCGGATACCGAAGTGCCCAAAACCCATATACTACACTGGCCTTCAATGATAACCGATTGAAGATTCGAAAAGTGTTGGCCAATTTTCATGCAGAAATTGAGCTGATACCCAATAAGCTGAAGTTTAGAACCGCATACAATTACAACACTCAGTCTCTAGAGGAGCGTTTGGTAGACCTGCCTTACAACACGGGCAGAACAGTAATCGATGCGGCCATTCAGAAAAAGGCTGAAGACGTGCTCAACCAGATTTGGGACAACACACTAACCTACAACGAATCCTTTGGCAAACACTCTGTGGTAGCTATGGCAGGTTACTCTTACCGTGACGAGTCTACACAGGCCATCAACATCCGCGGAACGGATTTTGATAATTTTGGTGGTGAAGAGACCTGGTACATCGATCAGGCCAACACGATTGTGCAGGCAAGCTCTGGCGATTTTGGTTTCCGTGAGTATGGAGTTTCTTACTTTGGCCGCCTGGCTTACAATTTTGATGATCGCTATCTCCTGTATGGAACATTCCGGGCAGAAGGAACATCTCGCTACCAGGAGAAATGGGGTTATTTCCCTACCATAGGTGCGGGATGGGTGATTTCTGAAGAGAAGTTTATGCAAAATGTGGCTCCAGTGAGTTTCTTGAAACTTCGCGGTAGCTGGGGTAAGCTGGGTAATGACTCTGTAAATCCAAGTGTTGGAGGAGCCACTACCTCAGTGGTCACTACAGCCATTGATGGAGAGCGCGTAACCGGCCTGGTGGTGGACAACACCTATGACTCACTAGGGTGGGAAGTAGTAGCAGAAACCAACATCGGTCTGACGGCTAGATTCCTCAATAACCGACTCTCATTAGACGCAGATTATTACATCAGAGATACTGAAAACGCCGTAATCTCACTCCAAATCCCTGTGCAAGGTGGTTCGGTAAGAAGAAATAATGGTGTG
This sequence comes from Marinoscillum furvescens DSM 4134, assembly GCF_003386095.1. Lineage (GTDB taxonomy): Bacteria > Bacteroidota > Bacteroidia > Cytophagales > Cyclobacteriaceae > Marinoscillum > Marinoscillum furvescens. Next base: position 88,345 of record NZ_QREG01000015.1, read on the forward strand.
ATCAGAAACGAAGGGTTAGAAGTAGCCCTCAACTGGTCGGATAATTTGTCTGATGATTTGAATTACAATTTCGGGCTGAATTTTGCCACACTCAATAATGAGACACTTGACCTGGGAGGCCAGCCTTATATCGATGGCGGCTCGGCAGAGTTTCGTCAGCGTACATACGTAGGAGAGCCACTTTTGGCCTTCTATGGCAGAGAGGTGCTGGGTGTATACCAGACCGAAGAAGAAATTCTCAATAGCGGTTTGAGTGAAGAGTTTTTGGCGGATGCCAACCTGGAGCCCGGTGACTTTATCTACAAAGATCAGGACGGAGATGGCGATATCGATGATGAAGACCGTGTGATTCTCGGTTCATACCTGCCTTCGTTTACCTATGGTTTCAATGTAGGGCTCAACTACAAAAATTGGGAATTTACCGCAAACTTCCAGGGGCAGCGTGGCAACAAGATTCTTAACCGTAAGCGCGGAGAGATCATCTTTACCAATGATGCCAACATAGATGCTGACCTGGCCACCAACCTGTGGAGAGGTGAGGGCACTTCGAATAAGTACCCGTCTGCTGCTGGCTTGCGCAAAGGCTGGAACCAGGCGCTGAGTGACTATTTTATCGAAGATGGTTCGTACTTCCGCGTACAAAATGTACGTGTAGCGTACCGAATACCCGCTTCGGAAATGCTAGGACGAAAAACACCAGAAACCAAAATCACCTTTACGGCCGAACGCCCAATTACAATGTTTGATTACAATGGTTTCAACCCTGAAGTAAGCAACGGTATTGACCGTCAGGTCTACCCGATACCTGCTGTATATACCATGGGTGTAAACATGAAATTCTAATCAACTAATCCAGAAAGAATTATGCAACGATTATATAAAGCAATACATGGATTGATGCTCGCCCTGGCGGTGGTTTCGTTTTCTGCCTGCGAGGATCGTCTGGAAGAACCGGATGAAAACACCGTGTTCAGTGAAGATACCGACTATACCAATTCGGACAATATGCTGCCGGTACTCATCGGCGCATACGAAGGATTCTACACCCGGGGATGGGAAAATCACCTGCTGATTGGTGTACGTGGTGATGATGTAAATGCCGCGGGAGATCAGGTGCCACTGACCGAAACCGATCTGTATCGATATGACCCCAACTTCTGGCTGTACAACAGCACCTGGGAGGGATTCTACGGAGATATCTTAAATGCTCATGCAGCTATGGAAGAGCTCTCCAAATACAAAGAGTTTGCACCTAATCCCGCACTGGCAGATCAATATATTGCAGAAATCCGCGTGATGCGTGCCTATATGCTTTTGCAAGTGGCTCGTTTGTGGGGAGATGTATATGTGCCCCAAAGCTCAGAAGCTATTGCCTTGCTGGAGGCAGATGTGACTTCATTTGAAGGAGTGATGCAGCACATCTCTGAGCAAATGGACCTGGCTATCCCCAATCTGCCAACAGTGCATCCCAATCAGCGAACTGATATCCGAGGAGGAATGACAGTATATACGGCTTATGCCGTGAAAGCACTGGCCAACCTTGAGATCAACAATTGGCAGGCCGTGGCTGATGCTACTTCAGAGATCATTGGGTCTGGTGAATTTAGTTTGGAGCCTGATTTCTATAGCCTTTTCAAACTCAATGGAAAACTCAATGATGAAAATATACTGGAGCTACAATTTTCAGACTTTGGACAAGGTGAAGGCGATTCTTTTGATCACCTCTACGCCCCCTATGGTCCTTCCAACTGGACTCCAGCCGTAGAGTCAGCTTCTGGCGGATGGGGTTTTTATGAGCCATCTCTGGAGTACATAAAGTTCATGCTGGATAGAGATGAATCTGTTCGTTTGGAAACCAGTGTGCTGTTTACCCCCGCGGGTATCGAGGAATTGCAGGCTGATCCGGCATACTCCACACTGCCAGATCATGTGTCAAGTGTCACTCGCGATGGAGATCAAATCAACAACAACGCCAGAGCGCTGTTTAGCAGCGGTAAGCACTACCTGCCATCCAACCAACTGACTCCTGGTCGTACACGCTATGGTAGCAACAAAAACTTCCAATGCATTCGCTATGCGGAGATGTTGCTGGTACATGCCGAAGCGCTCGTCAATGGAGCCAATAGCAGCGTAATGTCAGCCGATGAAGCGGTGAATGCTGTGAGAAATCGAGCAGGGTTTGCCACACCACTTTCAGGTGTTACCCTGGATGATGTGTTGAACGAAAAGCTGGCAGAGCTGGGCATGGAATGGGGCAACCGCTTCTACGATATGGTGCGCCATGGACGTGGAAGTGAACTGGATGAGTCTGACAGGACTTTTGATGAATCCGACAGATTCTTGCCTTATCCACAAAACCAGGTAGACCAGCTCCCTAAGCTCAATCAGTAATAGTCCAAACGATAAAAAGACATGAAAACAATATATAAAATCACATTTATGGCGGTGGCAGCTTTGTTCGCATTTTCCTGCGAGCAAGGCATAGACCCCATCACACCGATGGAGCCCGGAGCCGATGAGGCTGCCCCCACCGTGACGATCAACTACCCTCAGGAAGGAACGAAGATCAAGGTAAATGAGGCTGTGACTTCTATCAATATCAAGTTTGAGGTGGAGGACGATATTGAAATCGCGTCCATTAGTGTAAACCTCGACGGTACAGAAATTAGTAGCTACAATGAGTTTAAAGACTACCGACGCGTACAAGAAGAGTATCTATACGAAGAGCTAAACGATGGAAGCCATGTGCTGACCATTACAGCCACAGACATAGAAGGGAAATCGACTTCCGAGTCTGTAAACTTTGAGAAAGAGCCAGCCTACGTGCCTATGTACGATGGAGAGGTGTTTTACATGCCATTCGATGGCGACAACATCGAGCTGGTGAGTATCACACAGCCCACAGTAGTGGGAAATCCCGGGTTTGCTGGTGAAGGCATACAGGGAGGAAATGCTTATGCAGGTGCTGAAGGGTCATACCTTACTTTCCCTACAGAAGGACTGCAAGGAAGTGAATTTAGTGCTGCATTTTGGGTCAAGGTAAATGCTACTCCTGATCGCGCAGGTGTGTTGGTCATGGGTCCCGAAGACAGTGCCAACCCCGATAATCAAAATGTACGAACCAGTGGTTTTCGTCTCTTCCGAGAAAATGCCGGAGGAATGCAGCGCTTTAAGCTAAATGTAGGAACAGGAGAATCGGATAGCTGGTTTGACGGTGGCGCTGCGGCGGATGTAGATCCCTCTGCTGACGAATGGACGCACATTGCCTTTACCATAGGAGCTTCTAAGGCTACTGTATACATTGATGGTGTTGTTGCTAAAGAGGGAGAATTTGCAGGCGTAGACTGGACGGGGTGTGACGTGCTGTCTATCATGTCTGGAGCACCACGTTTTACCGGCTGGGGGCACCTGTCAGATCAAAGTTTCATGGATGAATTGCGCATTTTCAATAAAGAGCTATCTGCTCAGGAGATCGCAACGATCATCGAAAATGAATCAGGAAATGCAGTAGATAGAAGCCAGTATGGCGAAGTATTTCACATGCCATTTGAAGGTGATTTGACTGAAACCATTGGCGACCTAAATGCCACAGCGGTAGGAAACCCAGGCTTTGCTGGTAGTGGTAAAGTAGGAGCCAATGCTTATCAGGGAGCAGCTGACTCCTATGTGAGTGTGCCTGCTACCTCACTCCAAAGCGATGAGTTCAGTGCGACGTTTTGGTACAAAGTGAATGCTACGCCGGATCGTGCAGGGATACTGGTCATGGGCCCCAAAGATACGGATAACCCTGACGCCCAGAACAAACGAACCAGTGGATTCCGCTTTTTCCGCGAAGGAGGAGAGACCAACCAGATATTCAAGCTCAACGTAGGCTCTGGAGAAGCTGATAGCTGGTTTGATGGTGGCGCTGCAGCTACCATTGACCCTACGGCTAATTCAGGGTGGGTACACATGGCCTTTACCATTTCGGCTACACAATGCACCGTCTATATCGATGGTGAAGTGGTAGCTCAGGGTGATTTCACCGGTGTAGACTGGACGGGCTGTGACCTGTTGTCTATCGGATCCGGAGCACCTCGCTTCACTGGCTGGGGCCACGGCGCAGATCAGAGTCAGCTCGATGACCTGTTCATCTTTGATAAGGCACTAACGCAGGCAGAAGTGCAGGCGATAGCAAGCGGTAATTGACAACCAGTTCAATTTATCATAATTCCTCGGGGTTGCCTTGTTGAAGGCAACCCCAATTCTACCTACTACTATGAAACCATTGGTCTACTTTACGGTGCTTTTTTTGTTGCTCCATTCCAGTTGCAAGCAACAGGATGAGGTGGAAGCATTACGCCTGGAAAACGCTTTCTTAGGTGATGTTGCCCTTAAGCTTGAGGCCATCACGGAGGACGCACCAGTAGATCGATCTCTTTCACTTGTTTTTTCGGCTGCTATCAATCAATCTTCAGCAGAAGATGCATTGACGCTTACAACCGGTATTGATGAAGTCGATTTTACGCTTTCATTCCCATCGCCACATTCGCTTACCCTCAGGCCAACAGGAGGCCTGCAACATGCCACGCTCTATACACTACAGATTCAGGACGGATTTTCTGGCACGGAAGGCCAGCAGCTGACGCCTACCACCATACAGTTCAGAACGATCCGAGGTGAGTTGGTCATCCAGAAAGTAGTTCTCAATGGACAATCGCTCACCAACGAGTTTAGGCAAACAGATGTGGCGCGTGACCTTGAAGTGGTTTTTGATTTTAGCGTGCCAGTGAGCGTGGAGGATTTAGAGCAAAACCTTAAGCTGAGTGGAGCAGGAAGCCCAAGCATTAGTATTTCCATTTCAGAAAATGAACAAAAGGCATCAGTTGCATCGAGTTCTACACTCGCAGAGTGGAACTTGTACGAGCTTTCGTTGAGTGATGACTTTACCGGTCTGGAGGGTGAGCCCTTTGGCGGTTGGTCACTAGAGCTGGTTACGGAGCTGGATTCTACTCCAGTATTTCCTGAGATGACTGATGACGAATTGCTTACCTTGATTCAGCAGCAGACTTTTAAATACTTCTGGGACTTTGCCCACCCGGTAAGTGGCCTGGCTCGCGAGCGCAATACAAGTGGTGAAACCGTCACTACAGGAGGATCTGGGTTTGGCCTGATGGCCATTCTGGTAGGCATAGAGCGCGGGTTTATCACACGTGCAGCGGGTGTAGAGCGCCTTCAGACCATCGTCAACTTTTTGGCCGATAAGGCAGAGCGCTTCCACGGCGTATGGCCTCACTGGCTAAATGGCACCACAGGTAAAACGCGTCCTTTTAGTACCAAAGATGATGGAGGTGATCTGGTGGAAACATCCTTTTTGATGCAGGGTCTGCTGACGGTAAGGCAGTACCTGGATGCGACAGATACCGAAGAAGCTAGCATCATTGCCACCATCAATCAGCTGTGGCATGGTGTGGAGTGGGAGTGGTACACCAAAGGAGGTGAAAATGTACTGTACTGGCACTGGAGTGAAACGTATGATTGGGAGATGAATCATAAGATTCAAGGGTGGAATGAGTCCCTGATCACCTATGTGTTGGCGGCAGCTTCACCCACCCACGGCATCAGCAAGGAGGTATACACCCAGGGCTGGGCACGTGGAGGAAATATGGTAAATGGTCAGTCGGTGAGCCATTTTGGATACACGATGCCTTTACGGTCTGATAGAGGAGGACCATTGTTTTTTTCGCATTATTCCTTTTTTGGGCTGGACCCAAGAAACCTGATAGATCAATATGCTAACTACTGGGACCAAAATGTAAACCACAGCAAAATCAATCATGCATACTGCGCCGCGAACCCCAAGCAATACATTGGCTACAAATCCTACTGCTGGGGCCTTACTGCCAGTGATAATCATGAAGGATACAATGCACATTCTCCAGACAATGACCTGGGGGTAATTACGCCCACGGCAGCCGTGTCTTCTATACCCTACACACCGGAAGAAAGCATGGCGGCTATCCGTCATTTCTATTACATCATGGGTGATGAGCTCTGGGGCGAATATGGGTTTTACGATGCCTTCAATGTGACGGAAAATTGGACTGCATCGTCATACCTGGCCATCGATCAGGGGCCGATTGTAATCATGATCGAAAACTATCGTACCGGATTGCTTTGGGAGCTTTTTATGTCAGCTCCTGAGGTGCAAGACGGGTTAGACATACTAGGATTTACTTATTGATAAAACTTTAGATCACATTTTAGCTATACAATGAAGAACGGATTATATATCTCACTTATGGCCTGCCTCTTACTGGCGGGAGCGTGCAGCAGCAGACAGCAGAATGAAGCAGCAAACACGACAGCTGTTTCTAAAGATTCATTGTTGACCCACGTACAATACCAGACTTTTCAGTACTTCTGGGAAGGTGCTGAGCCTAATTCTGGTTTGGCAAGGGAGCGCATACACATGGATGATATTTACCCCAGCAACGATCGTAATGTGGTCACCTCTGGTGGTTCAGGCTTTGGCGTGATGGCCATCCTGGTAGGAGTGGAGCGCGGATTTATTACTCGAGCGCAGGCAGTGGAGCGTTTTCAAAAAATTCTCAATTTCCTGGAAACAGCCGATCGCTTTCACGGTGTATACCCACACTGGTGGTTTGGAGATACCGGAAAAGTAAAAGCATTTAGCAAAAAGGATGATGGTGGAGACCTGGTAGAGACGGCCTTTTTGATGCAGGGGCTGTTGGCTGTTCGTCAGTACTTTCAGGATGGAAATGAAGCCGAAAAAGAAATAGCTCGCCGCATCGACGCTATCTGGAAAGATGTAGAGTGGGACTGGCACACCAAAGGCGGTGAAAATGTGTTGTACTGGCACTGGTCGCCAAATTATGGCTGGGAAATGGATTTTCCGGTAGGTGGCTACAACGAGTGCTTGATCATGTACATATTGGCAGCATCATCACCTACCCATGGGGTGTCTCCGGAAGTTTATCATGAAGGCTGGGCCAAAAATGGCGCCATCGAAACAGACGAGACCTACTATGGCTATGACCTGGTACTCAACCACTACGAGCACGATGCCAGTAAAGTTGGTCCGTTGTTTTGGGCACACTATTCGTACCTGGGGCTGGATCCCCGCGGGCTCAAAGATCAGTATGGTGAGTACTGGACACTCAACACCTCCCATGCCAAGTCGCACTATGCCTACTGCGTAGAAAATCCAGAAGGGTACGAAGGCTATGGCTCCAACTGCTGGGGGCTGACTTCCAGCTACTCCATGAAAGGATATGCGGGTCACCGACCAGACAGGGATTTGGGGGTCATTTCTCCAACTGCAGCTCTTTCTTCCATTGCATACACACCGGAAGAGACCATGGCCATGATGGAATTTCTTTACGCCCCGGAGCGTGATTCTTTAGTGGGAAAATACGGTCCTTATGATGCGTTTAGCTTTGAAAATGACTGGTACCTGCCTCGCTACCTGGCCATCGATCAGGGACCTATTCCGGTCATGATCGAAAACTACCGTAGTGGATTGCTGTGGGACCTGTTTATGTCTGCACCAGAAGTACAGGAAGGACTCAAAAAACTCGGTTTTAGCTATGAATAAGGCGCTTTCAATTCTCAGCCTATTTCTGCTTTTTGGTACGGTTGCCAGCGCTCAGCTTGATAAATCAACATTTGAAAAGCAAGTCTACCAGAACGAAGGGTTTTCTCTAAACTACCGTATCCTTTATCCAGAGGGCTTTGATGCCAACAAAGAATATCCTGTAGTCCTTTTTCTGCACGGTGCAGGAGAGCGGGGTAGTGACAATGAGCGCCAACTCATACACGGAAGTAAACTTTTTCTGGCGGAAGATTTTCGAGCAGATTATCCGGTAGTCGTAATTTTCCCACAGTGCCCAAGGGAGAGCTACTGGTCTACTGTGGACGTGGAGCGTCAGCCGGGAAACAACAGGTTCACATTTAGAGACTCAGGAAAGGCACTGCCCCCTATGAAAGCGGTGGTGGCTCTTATGGATTCTATCCAATCGTTGGAGTATTCTAAAGACGATCAAATCTATGTTGGCGGACTGTCCATGGGAGGTTTGGGAACCTTCGAAATCCTTTGGCGGAGGCCGGAGATGTTTGCGGCTGCTTTCCCCATTTGCGGAGGGGGTAACCCCAGCACTGTAGATGCCTATGCTGCAAATACAAGTCTGTGGGTGTTTCACGGCGCCAAAGACGATGTGGTATTTCCTACTTACAGTACGGACATGGTCATTGCGCTCCAAAAGGCAGATGCTGATGTGAAATACACCCTGTACAAAAATGCCAACCACAATAGCTGGGGTCCGGCATTTGCAGAGCCTCAATTGTTTCCCTGGCTTTTTTCTAAATCCAAAAAATGAAGATGAAATACCTCATTATACTTTTTTTAAGCTTAGTGGCTTTAGGTGGTTTTGCTCAAAAACAAACCTACTGCAACCCAGTGGATATTGATTATACCTACATGTCACACTATGCTTACCGCGGCGTTTCGTATCGTTCTGGAGCAGATCCGGCTGTGATCAACTACAAGGGCAAGTACTACATGTTTGTCACACGTTCGCACGGTTACTGGTATTCGGATGATATGAGCGATTGGAAGTTTGTGCGTCCGCAGAGTTGGTACTTCAATGGCAGCAACGCGCCAGCTGCAGCCGTGTACAAAGACGAGGTGATTGTGCTTGGAGATCCCTCTGGGCGTGGAGCCGTGATCAAAACCGATGATCCCATCAAAGGAGACTGGAAAACCACCTATAGTGTCATTCCTTTAGGTATTCAGGACCCAAACCTCTTTGTGGATGAAGATGATCGGGTGTACCTCTACGAAGAATCTTCCAACAAATGGCCGATTCGCGGTGTGGAACTGGATGCTGAAAACTGGTTTTTACCCAAAACGGAAGAAAAAGACCTCTTTAAGCTACATCCCGAAGTGCATGGCTGGGAACGCTTTGGTCAAAACCATGAGTCGGACATGAAGCCGTTTATAGAAGGACCGTGGATGTCCAGACATGGTGATACTTACTACCTCGAATACAGTGCGCCTGGTACCCAGTGGAATGTCTATGCGGATGGGGTATATACCGCCAAAAGCCCCTTGGGGCCTTTTGAGTATGCTCCTTACAACCCCATTTCGTACAAGCCGGGAGGTTTTCTCACGGGGGCAGGTCATGGCAGCACGGTGAGAGATAATCACGGACAATACTGGCACTATGCCAGCATGACCATTTCCGTAAACTACAAGTTTGAGCGCCGCATTGGTATGTTTCCCGCTGGATTTGAGGAGGACGGGCAGATGTATGTCAACACTGCTTACGGCGATTATCCTCACTTTTTACCAGATACTGAGGTGGATGATCATAAAGAGCGTTTTACCGGATGGATGCTTTTGTCTAAAGACAAGCCCATTACTACTAATAGTGTGCTTACAGGCGTAAAGCAAAATGTGGTAGATGAAACGGACTCTGGATATATGCTGGATCAGGAAAAGCCTGATTATACCGCTGGTCGTGCCAATGACGAAAACATGCGCACCCTTTGGGTGGCAGAAAACAATAGCGATTCGCTATACCTGCAAGTAGATCTTGGGGAGGTAATGGATGTGAAGGCTGTTCAAATCAACTTTATGGATTTTAATGCATACGTACTTGGTAAGCCGGACACCTTGCGTCAGCAGTTTGTAATAGAAACCTCCAAAGACGGCAAAACCTGGCAGACGAGTGTTGATTTTTCGGATAACCAGCAGGACAGACCTCACGCTTACATAGAGCTGCCTGAGGCTGTAAAAGCAAGGTATGTACGCTATCAAAACGTCTATTTCCCTAATCAGTACCTGGCCATCGCGGAGTTTAGAGTGTTTGGAAATGGAAATGGCAAAGCACCGAAAACGCCTGCCGCTTTTGTAGCTGCCAGACAATCTGATGAGCGCAATGCAGACCTGAGTTGGAAACCCGTAAAAGATGCCATGGGCTATGTGGTTTATTGGGGCATAGCTCCAGACCGCCTAAACAACTCTGTGATGATCTACGACCAGTCAGAGTATGCACTAAGAGCCCTCAACAAGGGCGTGGACTATTACTTGCAGGTAGAGGCATTTAACGAAAATGGAATTTCTAAAAAATCAAAGCTATTGACATGCGAGGCAAGCAAATGAAATTAGAGATGAAGGAATTGATGAAAATAAGTTGGTTGTTAGTGATGATCTGTATGGTAGGCTGTGGGCGCACTGAGCGTCCTCAGTCTCCATCAGATGTAGGTGCGCGAGTAGACTCGCTCATGCAGCTGATGACCCTGGAAGAAAAGATTGGCCAGCTGAATTTGCCTTCGGCAGGAGATATCAGCACGGGGGAGGCCACCAGCTCAGGCATAGGCCAAAAAATCAAGGAAGGAAAAGTTGGTGGGTTGTTCAACATCAAGACGGCAGAGAAGATCCGTGAAGTGCAGCGCATCGCTGTGGAAGAAAGCCGTCTGAAGATCCCATTGATCTTTGCCATGGATGTGATTCATGGCTATAAAACTGTCTTTCCGATACCATTGGGCCTGGCAGCCAGCTGGAACATGCAAAACATCGAGCGGTCTGCACGTATAGCAGCCAATGAAGCCACCGCTGACGGTATTGCCTGGACATTCTCACCCATGGTGGATATCGCCCGCGATCCCCGCTGGGGCAGGGTAGCCGAAGGTGCAGGAGAAGACCCTTTCCTGGGAGGGGAAATAGCCAAAGCGATGGTGCGTGGCTATCAAGGCGATGACCTTACGGCACCAAACACCATGCTGGCTTGTGTGAAGCACTTCGCGCTCTACGGCGCTTCCGAAGCAGGTCGAGATTACAACACCACAGACATGAGCCGCCTGCGTATGTACAACGAATATTTCTACCCCTATCAGGCGGCCGTGGATGCAGGCGTAGGGTCTGTTATGGCTTCATTCAATGAAATTGATGGTATTCCAGCCACAGGAAATCGCTGGTTAATGACCGAGGTGCTTAGAAATCAGTGGGATTTCAATGGATTTGTGGTTAGCGACTACACTGGCATCAATGAAATGATCGCTCACGGCATGGGTGATTTGGAGCAGGTCTCAGCGCTCGCTCTAAAAGCTGGAATAGATATGGACATGGTTGGCGAAGGGTTTTTGACTACTCTCCAAAAAAGTCTGGAGGAAGGCAAAATAACAGAAGCAGCTATAGACCAGGCGTGCAGACGTATTCTGGAAGCTAAGTTCCGATTAGGGTTGTTCGAAAACCCATACCAGTATGCAGATCCAGAGCGGGCAAAGAAGGAAGTGTTTACGGCTGAAAACAGAGCAGAAGCAAGAAAGATTGCTGCTGAGTCTTTTGTGCTTTTGAAAAATGAAAACAACGTGCTACCCATTCAGTCTGACCAGACGATTGCTTTGGTGGGGCCACTGGCCGACAATAAAGAGAATATGGCGGGCACGTGGAGTGTAGCGGCAGATTTTGATCAGGCCGTATCGCTCAAAGAAGGAATCGAGCAAGTAATGCCCGACGCACGTATCTTACATGCTCGAGGGTCCAATATCTATGCGGATAAAGAGCTGGAAGCACGTGTAAGCATCTTTGGGAAACCCACCTACCGGGATGAGCGCTCAGAAGCGGCTATGATCCGTGAGGCCGTGGCTGTGGCCAAAAAAGCCGACGTGGTGGTGGCCGCATTGGGTGAGGCTGCGGAGATGTCTGGTGAGAGCTCCAGTCGAACGGATATCGGACTTCCTAAGACGCAACAAAAATTACTGAATGCTCTGCTAAAGACTGGAAAGCCTGTAGTGCTGGTGCTCTTTACAGGCAGGCCACTCGCCATTAAGTGGGAGGCTGAGCATGTGCCTGCTATACTAAATGTTTGGTTTGGAGGTACGGAGGCCGGGCTGGCCATTGCAGATGTGCTTTCAGGAGAGGTAAACCCTTCAGGTAAGCTACCTATGACGTTTCCTCAAAATGTGGGTCAGGTGCCTATTTTTTACAACCACAAAAACACCGGACGTCCACTACCAGAAGGCAAGTGGTTTCAGAAATTCCGCAGCAACTACCTGGATGTATCCAATGAGCCGCTTTATGCTTTCGGCTATGGGCTCAGCTATACCACATTTGAGTATGGCGAAATATCGGTGAGTCACACCGCACCAGGTGCGTCGGATGTGGTGAAGCTCACGGTGCCCGTAACCAATACCGGCAAGGTGTCAGGCAAAGAGGTGGTACAGCTCTACATTCGGGATTTGGTAGGCTCCACCACACGTCCGGTTAAGGAACTTAAAGGATTTCAAAAAGTAGCGATCAATGCCGGGGAGACTAAAGAAGTAACCTTCGAAATAACTACAGATGACCTGAAGTTTTATACCTACGACCAGTTTGCCAAAGACCAGAAGATCATTCACACCTGGGAGCCTGGCGTGTTTGAGTTGATGGTAGGAGGTAGCAGTGATGCCGTGCAAAAAGTAGAAATCACCTGGAGTAAGTAACTATAGAAACTATGAAAAACACTTTATTCATCGGCGCACTACTCACGCTCGCTGCGGCTTGCTCACCCAAAGAGCAAGCTGCAGTAGCTGAGCAGTCGGAAAAGAAAAACGTCATTTTTATTCTCAGTGATGACCATAGATATGATTTTATGGGATTCATGAACAAGGTGCCTTTTCTCGAGACACCCAATATGGACCGCATGGCGGCCGAAGGAGTGCACGTAGAGAATGCCTTCGTGAGTACTTCGCTATGTTCGCCTAGTAGAGCAAGTATTCTGTCTGGGCAATATGCTCATAATCATCGGGTGGTGGATAATCAGTCACTCATTCCTGAGGGTACCACCTTCTTTCCAGAATACTTACAAGGTGAGGCTGGCTATCAGACAGCCTTTATAGGTAAGTGGCACATGGGCGAGCATCATGCAGCTCCCCGTCCAGGCTTCGATTACTGGGCGAGCTTTAAAGGTCAGGGGGTTTACTATAATCCAACCATCAATTTCAATGGTTCGGAGGTGAAGCATCCCGATTCGGCCTATGTGTCTGATGTACTTACGGACTATGCCCTTGATTTCCTTCAAAACCGTGACCGGGAAAAGCCATTCTTTGTTTACCTGTCTCATAAAGGAGTGCACGCAGATTTTAAACCAGCCAAAAGGCATTTAGGAAAATATGAAAACGAGCAGGTAGCCTATCCTCCGAGTATGTTTCCTCCAGGCCATGATCGAAGCACTGTCTCATCGGATGAGTACAACTATGAGGATCTGCCCAACTGGGTAAAAGCTCAACGCCATAGCTGGCATGGAGTAGACTATATGTACCATGGCCATATCAGCTTCGAAGATTTCTATAAACGCTACTGCGAAACGTTGCTGGCTGTAGATGAAAGCATCGGGACGGTACTGGACTACCTGGAAAATGAAGGATTGCTGGAAAATACACTGGTCATTTATATGGGTGACAATGGCTTTTCTTTTGGAGAACATGGACTTATTGACAAAAGGCAAGCTTATGAAGAATCCATGAGGGTGCCGTTTTTGGCGATGGGCGCCGGGCTGCCCGCTGGCACCAAACTCACAGAAGTTGTACAAAATGTAGATGTAGGGCCCACCATCATGGATTTTGCGGGGTTGTCCACCAAAAGCCACATGGATGGCAACTCCTTTAAGCCACTGCTTTATCAGGAAAATATTGCGTGGAGAGATACCGTGTATTATGAGTATTTCTGGGAGCGCCCTTTCCCGCAAACACCTACCGTACATGCTGTACGCACGTCTCAGTACAAGTTTATTCGCTATCACGGTGTTTGGGATATCAACGAACTTTATGACATCCAGAATGATCCTGAAGAGATGAAAAACCTCATACGAGATCCTAAATATGCAGATGTAGCCAAAGGGCTACGAGATGCGCTCTTTGATTGGCTGCAGGAAACAGGAGGCGAGTCTATGCCGCTAAAGCCCGACCATGGCAAGCGGTTTGATCATCGCTATCGGGGCACTTATTAGGTTAGGTTAGTGTTAGATGAAAACGTCGGGGTATCTGCTCCGACGTTTTTTTGTTTTTACTGATGTCTGATACCTTTTTTAAGTGGTTGCAGTAGTTTTGCACCACTTGAGTCTTAAGTCTTATGATTAGTCCCGCGACCATAGAAGAAATCAAAAACCACGTCGATATCATCGAGGTGGTAGGTGACTATGTCACGCTCAAGCGGTCAGGCTCTAGCTATAAGGCACTTAGCCCGTTTTCTACTGAGAAAACACCGTCTTTCTATGTAGTCCCTTCCAAGGGGATTTTTAAAGACTTTAGTAGTGGAAAAGGTGGGGACGCCATCACATTTCTCATGGAGATCGATGGGCTCACCTATGTAGAGGCACTCAAATACCTGGCGCAGAAGTATGGCATAGAGATCAAGGAAGAAGAGCAGAGTGATGAAGCACTGGAGGCTCAAAACCGCAAGGAAAGTCTCTTCATCCTTATGAATTTTGCCAAGGACCACTTTCAGCATCTGCTTTGGGAGGAAGAAGAGGGCAAGTCCATCGGACTTACCTATTTCCGCGAGCGAGGCTTTACCGATGAGTCTATCAAAGATTTTGAGCTAGGATATAGTGTAGAAGCCTGGGATCACTTGCTGAAAACGGCTGAAGCTAAAGGGTACAAGAGGGATTTGCTAGAGGAAGCCGGACTTGTGGTAACCAAAGAAGGCGGTAAGGTATATGATCGCTTCCGGGCGCGGGTTATGTTTCCGATCCACAATATTTCCGGTAAGGTGGTGGCATTTGGAGCTCGAATGCTGGGCAAAGACAAAAAGCAACCGAAGTATCTCAATTCACCAGAAACCGAGCTTTACAACAAAAGCCGGGTGCTGTATGGGCTTTTTCAGGCCAAACAGGAAATCCGTAAGGAAGACCGGGTATATCTGGTAGAGGGATATACGGATGTGATTTCCATGCATCAAACGGGCATCAAAAATGTGGTGTCGTCATCGGGTACCGCACTTACAGCGGATCAGATCAAGCTTATTAAGCGGTACACCGACAATGTTACGGTGATCTTTGATGGTGATGCTGCTGGTATCAGAGCTTCTATCAGAGGTATCGATATGCTGCTGGAAGGTGGCCTCAACGTACGCGCTGTGGCACTACCCGATGGAGAAGACCCGGATAGCTATGCCCGAAGCCTGGGAGCTACTGCATTTAGCCACTACATAGATGAAGAGTCGCAGGATATCATTCGGTTTAAGACCAAGCTCTTTTTAAAGGAGGCTAGTGATGACCCTGTAAAGCGTGCGGCGCTTATTAAGGATATCGTACGGACCATTACCAAAATTGATGATCCGGTAAAACGTACTGTATACCTCAAGGAATGTAGTGATCTGCTGGGGATTAGTGAGCAGGCATTGGTAGCAGAGCAAAACAAGCTGCTCATTCAGAAAAGCCAGGAGCAGCGCAAGCCAAACGATCGGTTTGATGGCCCTCCGCCGGTGCAGCCACAGGATATGCTGATAGCCGATGGTCAGGAGGCAGATCAGCTGGATATTGTGAAGGTCATAGAGCTACAAGAGCGCGAAAGTGCCCGGGTGCTGGTGAACTACGGCAAAAGCAGTATCGTTACGCAAGAGGAGGTGAGTGAGGAGCTGTTGTCCTATTTCCTGGCTGAAGTTGAGGAGATTCAGTTTACCAACCCGGTGTACAAAGAGATTCTGGAAATTTTTAAGCGAAAGCTGTCAGAAGGAGTGATTGTAGATGGTGATTATTTGCTCGATCATGGGTCGGAGGCTGTAAAACGTGAGGTTGTAAACCTGATGACTTCTCGCTATGAGGTGAGCGAAAACTGGGAGAAAAAATTTCAGATTTATATCCCAAAAGAGCAGGATCATCTAAAAGACATAACTTATTCGAATATATTGAGGTTGAAGTTTAGAATCGTGCAACATCTGATTGCGGAAGAAAATAAAAAGCTTAAAGAGGCTACAGATATTGAAGAAATCGATCAGTTGTTAGACGAAATTCATGAATACAAAAAGATAGAGATGAGCATCGCTCAGAGTCTGGGCAATGTGACTGTCAAATAATTATCAGAAGCAAAAGCAATAAACAACAAGAAGATATATGAACGAAGAGCGTATGCTAGACCCGATAGAAGAGGCTATTGAGGCGATTCGCAAAGGTGAGATTATCGTAGTAGTAGATGATGAAGATCGAGAAAATGAGGGTGATTTTATCTGTGCGGCAGAGAAGGTCACTCCCGAAATCATCAACTTTATGGCGAAGGAAGGACGAGGGCTGATCTGTGCTTCTCTGCTGGAGGAGCGCTGTGAAGAGCTGGGTCTGGAACTGATGGTGGGTAAAAATACGGCTGCTTATGAAACCCCCTTTACCGTATCTGTAGATCTCATAGGTCATGGTACTACCACAGGCATCAGTACGAGCGATAGGGCCAAGACAATTCAGGCTTTGGTAAACCCCGACACAAAGCCAGAAGAACTCGGTAAGCCCGGGCATATTTTTCCACTTAAAGCCAAACAGGGTGGCGTGCTGCGCCGCACAGGTCACACCGAAGCAGCTGTAGATTTTGCCAGGCTGGCAGGCCTACAACCAGCAGGGGTTTTAGTAGAAATCCTCAAGGAAGATGGTACGATGGCTCGCCTCCCTGACCTGAGAGTGATTGCAGATAAGTTTAACCTCAAACTGGTAGCCATCAAAGACCTCATTGCATATCGGATGAAGCATGAGTCGCTGATAGAGGAGGAGATTACCGTAGACATGCCCACCGAGCATGGCGATTTTAAACTGCGCGCATTTAAGCAAAAGAATACCGGAGAAACCCATCTAGCGCTCTACAAAGGCGAATGGGAGGAAAACGAACCTGTGATGGTACGTGTACACTCTTCCTGCATGACGGGTGATATTTTTGGGTCGTGTAGGTGCGACTGTGGACCACAGCTGCATGCAGCCATGGAAATGGTACAGCAAGAAGGCAAAGGTATCGTGCTTTACATGAATCAGGAAGGGCGCGGTATAGGGTTGGTCAACAAACTAAAAGCTTACAAGCTTCAAGAAGAGGGTCTAGATACCGTAGAGGCCAATGAACGACTGGGCTTCCAAATGGATCAGCGCGACTATGGTGTGGGGGCTCAAATACTACGCAAAATGGGCGTAACCAAAATCAACCTGATTACGAATAACCCTAAAAAACGAGTTGGACTCATGGGCTATGGCCTGGAAATTGTAGACAATGTGCCGATAGAGGTGGTGCCCAACATTCACAACCAAAGGTATCTGGAAACCAAACGTGATAAAATGGGGCACAATATTTTGAAAAAATAAGGGCTCCCAACTGATGAATAAATTAATGTTGATATTTGGTCTGGTGCTGCTACTGAGCAGTGCCAGTGCTCAGGAGTTTTCGAGCGAACTGTGGCATGATGGCTATCTGGTGAGTACAGATCAGGATTCTATCTACGGATCCATCAAGTACGACATGGAGACCAACATCGTGCAAGTTCAACAGGGCAACGTGGTGAAGACCTTTAGTAGCCATAAGCTCTTCTATTTTGAGATTTATGATAAGTTGCTCGAAAACTATCGTCAGTTTTACTCTATTCCCTACAACGTTAATTACAATTACAAAATCCCGATACTTTTTGAAGTGCTCTATGAAGGGCCGCTTTCACTTCTGGCGCGTGAGGAAATTGTACAGGAAACTGTTTCCAACAGTTCTGCTTATTGGGGATCAACTTATATTCGGGATGTTGTCAGTTACACCTTTTACTTTTTGGATAAAGAAGGGAATATAGATGTCTTTACCGGCAAGCGAAACGACCTCTTGCAGATCATGAGAAAGCATCAGCATGATGTGAAAAGTTTTGTGAAGAAAAACCGATTGAAAACGGACGAAGTACCCGATCTGATTAGAATTACAGCATTTTACAACTCACTATAAAAAACACTATGGCTAAGCCACTGATTTTAGTTTCTAATGACGATGGTATCACTTCCCGAGGCATAAAAAAGCTCGTAGAGCTAATGAAGCAACTGGGAGAAGTGATCGTAGTAGCTCCTGATAGTCCTCAGTCTGGTATGGGGCATGCCATCACGGTAGGGGATACCTTACGGATCAAAGAAAACCGCTTGTTTGGTGAGGAGGTGAGGTCATACGAATGCAGTGGTACACCTGCTGACTGTGTGAAATTGGCCAAGCACCATATTTTAAAAGATCGAAAGCCTGATTTGGTAGTAAGTGGTATCAATCATGGTAGCAATAGCTCCATCAGCGTGCTGTACTCAGGTACGATGAGTGCGGCTATAGAGGCGGCCATAGAGGGTACACCGGCTATTGGTTATAGTTTGTGCGATTATGACCCGGATGCTGAGATGGATCATGTAGACGAATACCTGCTGAAAGTAGCTCAGGAAGTGTTGGATAAAGGCATTCCAAAGGGCATAGCACTCAATGTGAACTTCCCGGCCAGCCAGTCACAAAAAATCAAGGGCATAAAGGTATGCCGGCAGGCCAACGCACGCTGGGAGGAGGATTTTGATCAGCGAGTAGACCCAAATGGTCGGAAATATTTCTGGATGGTGGGCAATTTTGTCAACCATGACAAGGGAGAAGACAATGACGAATGGGCCATTGCAAACAATTATGTTTCCGTGGTACCATGCCAGTTTGACCTTACGGGCCATCATGCCATCCGTGTGCTCAATGACGAATGGGATATTTGATCAGAAAGGGTGAAACCGTAAGTAGATATTAAGTGCCGGGTTGGGGTTGTTGACCACACGGCCATAGCCTGGCACGCTGTATACATCGATTACACTGTAGCGGTCATAAGTGGACATGAAGCGCATTCTAAACTGAAAACCGATAGAAAATAGTTGGTTGATTTTTGCCTCAGGTTCTTTTTTGTTTAGCCTTAGATTGCTCTCCGAAGTTATTGCCGCTTCTATCCATCGTGCTTCTCCCTGGCGTGGGCCAAAGTTATACTGATAGTCGTCCTGCACCCCTTCACTACTTTTTATCCATGCCGACCCACGATCTTCGAAGGTGCTAATGGCATAGTTTACACCTATTCCCAGCCTACTGGTCGCATTGATAGGTGCCATATATCCACCGCCTACTCTAAAGTATTCACCTTCCGAGGTATAAGAGCCGTTTTCGATGGCATTTTCGGGACTAAGACTTGCCTTTCCTGCTTCGCCTATGAGGTAATACCTTTCAAAAAACAACAGCGTAAGTGACCCTTCGTATTTCTGATCAAAGCCTGCAGCAGTGGTGATGGACTTGCCATAGTCCCAAAGCAGAGAAGGCTGTAATAGCTGAGGAGGTGCTTGCTCTACAGGAAGTGTGGCCACTGAGTCTGAGGGTGCAGTCTGTGTGGTGTCTGCCACCTGGGCTAGTCCTATCAGGCTAATCCAGCTACTAAAAATATACAGTGACAGTCGTTTCATTGCTTAGGCACGTTTCACAGTTGATCTTCAAGGAGTCAAATCCAGTATAGTTAGTAACGTTTACATCGGTGGCGAGTACCCGCAATATCCGATCAGCTCCCATTTCCTCAAAGGTAGTGTATTCAAAAGCGATGGTATACTGTTCATCAGCAAGGGTGATTTCGAAACTACTTACACCCGGCCCATCGGCCAGAAGTAAAGGAAACCCAAACGAACTCAATGTATCCTCGAATACCACCTGTTTATTGGCTTCTACCAGTATTACTTCATCAAGCTGTACTTTTCCATCACTGATTACCTTCACGATTGTATTTAGGTCCGATTTGAGGGTGTTGAGTTGTCGGTTCCAGGAGGATAGGGAGTCTGCACTGGTATCCAGACTATCTATGGTGTGGTTAAGAGCCTCCTGCTTGTCCAGGTATTCTGTTTCGCCCGCTTCTACCAGGCTGTCAATGGTTTCTAGAGAGTCAGCAAAAAACACTGAAGTATCTTTTAACAGTGCCAGTGTAAGCTTATTGTTGTCTATAGAGTCTGTAACCCTGCTGATACTATCTTCAAGATGTGCTGCACTGTCCTGGTTGATAAAAACCAGTTTTACCTTTGGGTCATAAACCAAAGGCTCACCACAATCGTCGCAGGGGTCACATGCCCATGCTACCAACAGCCAAAATAGAAGGATGTAAAATTTGTTTTGCATTTATACTGGGTCTACATCAAAGTATACGCGCACGCTTTTATACAAACGCTGACTTTGAAGCATATTACGCGAATTAAGCAGGAATTCTTTTAACGCACGCAGGTTGATGCCTTGTTTTTCAAATTTCACGGTGATTTCAAATAAGTATTGATTTCTGATTTTGCTCACCATTGGCTCTACAGGGCCCATCACGCGATGGTCTCCCAACTGTTTGCGCAAAATTCCACCATAGTATCTTGCAGCATCGCCCACTACCTGCTTGTCAGGGTCTTTGAAAGTGATCTGGATGATTCTGTAAAACGGAGGGTAGCGAAACTGTTCACGTTCCAGTATTTCACTCCGGTAAAAGCCAATATAGTCCTGCCTGCGCAGGTAAGCCAGTAGTGGTTGCATGGGGTCGTTTGTCTGAATGACTACTTGTCCACGCACATCCCTGCGACCAGCACGTCCACTTACCTGGTGGATGAGTTGGTAGGCACGCTCATGGGAGCGAAAGTCAGGAAAATGAATCATACGGTCCGCATCAAACACACCTACAAGCTCCACATTTCCAAAATCGAGCCCCTTGCTTACCATCTGTGTGCCCACCAGAATGTCAATGTCACCCGCCTCGAATTCATCGATAATCTTTTGATAACTGTACTTACTGCGTGTGGAGTCCAGGTCCATGCGACGAATCCGAGCGGTGGGAAGCAACAGCTCCAGTTCTTCTTCGATGCGTTCTGTGCCATAGCTCATCGTTTTGATTTCTGTAGACTGACACTGCACACATTCGCTGAGCACTTCAGACTTATAGCCACAGTAGTGGCAGATGAGGAGGTTTTGATAGCTGTGAAAGGTGAGGCTTACATCGCAATGCGGACATTTGGGAATATACCCACAATTGTCACAGGTGAGGTAGGGCGCATAGCCCCTTCGATTTTGAAACAAAATGGCTTGTTTGTTTCGCTCTAGAATATCTTTCAATGCCCCTAAGAGCACTGAGCTGAAGTTGCCTTTTATTTTACGTTGCTTTCTTTCCTTTATGAGATCTGCAAAGGTTACTTCTGGCAGGTCTACATTGCTAAACCTACTTTCCAGACTTACCAGCCCGTATTTGCCTTCGAGGGCATTTTTGTACGTTTCTAGCGCTGGGGTGGCGGTGCCTAGCAGCACTTTGGCGTGATACTTTGCGGCCAGGTAGATGGCCGCATCCCGAGCATGATAGCGGGGAGCAGGTTCGTATTGCTTAAATGAAGGTTCATGCTCCTCATCTACTATGATTAGCGACAGGTCGTTAAAAGGTAGGAAAACAGCGCTCCGAACTCCTACCACAAAATTATACTCGCCTTGTAATACCTTTTGCCAAACCTCTACGCGCTCATTGTCCGAATATTTGGAGTGAAATACACCAAAGGTTTTTCCGAATACTCTCGTAAGCCGCTTGATGATTTGTGTAGTGAGGGCTATCTCTGGTAATAGGTAAAGTACCTGCCCACCACTTTCCAGTATGTCCTGGATGATCGAAATATAGATTTCGGTCTTGCCGCTGCCTGTTACGCCATGTAGCAGTACAGTGCTTTTTGATTCGAACGCCTGAAAGATCTCATCTCTTGCCTGCTGCTGTTGTGTAGAAAGGTTTACGGTTATTTGAGAGGTGTCAGCTAGTGTGTCAAGCCTGGATACAGTTTTTTTCCATTCTTCAAAAACACCATTTTTGGTCAAGGTTTTCAGGGAGCTTATACTGATGCCTGTATTGGTGAGGTGTTTTTTGCTGATGCCCTCATCATTGGAGCTGGGGTCGTCCAGTATTGGTACCATTTTTAGGTAAGTGAGTAGTACATCAAGCTGCTTTTTTTTGGTTTCGAGCTGGGCAGCCAGTAGATTCAGCTGGTCCTCCTGAGCGTAGTGCCCGGTTAGGCGTATCCACGTTTCCTGCTTGGGAGTGTATTTGTCTTTTACCTTTTCGAAAACCTGTATAGCATTCTTTTCTTTAAGCTTTTTCACATGTGCATAGGGCGACTTTATATCAAGTAGCTTGCCCATGTCATTCATGGTGACATCACCAGATTGAAGATGGTTGATGATGATGCGTTCTTTTTCGGTGAGCTCCAGCTCTTCCACGTCTATATCAGGGTTGATAGACAAGTAGGATTCACTAGAGATTTTTAATCCTGCAGGCACGGCCGCATTTACTACTTCTCCGAGGCTGCACATGTAATAGTCGCTTACCCACTCGAAAAAAGAAAGTTGTTCGGCGGTTACTACAGGAGTTTGGTCCACCATATCCAGAATTTCCTTGGGGTGGTACTGGTCAGGAACTGTGTCATGCACATGATGGATGATGCCTGTGTAGATTTTTCGTTTGCCAAACTGGACAATTACTCTGGCACCAATTTGTGGGTTGGGGAAAAGCACTGGCGAGTATCGGTACGTAAACGTGCCAGGCAGGGGAAGGGGTAATATGACTTCTAGGAAACTCAAGGAGGCAAATCTAACTTACATTCCTCCCTGAAAACAAGCTCATTTGATAATGATATCAGTGGCGCCGGGCATCGGCCATGTCTGTGGGTATTTGTTGTTTTAATTTGTCGTAGTTCTGCATGAGCCTATCTATGATTTTTACGGTGACAGTGGTCATTTCCACCATGTCTTCAAATTTTTCTGCCACTTCTAAAAGCTCTTCTTTGGTCATTTCCTGGTTAGCAAGCACCTTTTCCTTAAAGGCTTGCAAAAACGCTTTTTCTTCGTGATACAAGTTCATGTGTCGGTCGGTTGATGGTGTTTGCTGGTCATTGATGGTATTAATCTAATCAATATTGAAGACTCTTGTGATGTTTTTTTGGATGAATCAGTCATCCATGCACATGAATCTATCAATTTGAGGATTGAAGCTGAGACAGTACTGGTTCGATTTCGAATAGGGGTTGTTTGCACACTTTATTATAACAAATGAAATAAGTAACGCCATCACCAAGGTCAGACTTATGCTCCAGTAATGGAGGGTGATCGGTCTGCTGCTCTGTCGCCATCAATATTTTGTTGGGCAGGTAAGTGCTTTGAAGAGCGCTTACTCTGTTTAAGGCTTTAGCACCTACGAGTATTACTTCAGGGGTGTCTTCTGAGGCCATAAGCGAAACTGCCGCCCAGTTGCTCAAGTACTCAGCTTCCTGCTTGATGAGTTTGTTGACTCGAAGGACCATTCCTAGTGCCGTTTTTTTATACTCATCGTTATCATACATCAAGCCTAGACGGTAGAGGTTTTTGGCCATTATGGAGTTAGAGGCAGGGATGACATTGTCAAAAACTTCTTTTTTTCTGGCAATTAGGTTTTCTGCCTGGTCTCCAGTGAAATAAAACAAGTGCTCTTTTTCATCAAAAAACTGTTCGAGTGTCTGGTTGGTCAGGTCACGAGCCAGATCCAGGTAGGATACATCAAAAAACGTTTCGTAATAGTCGGTAAATGCCTGGATGACAGCCGCGTAATCTTCCATATACCCTTGCGTGGACTGACCGTGTATTCGGAGCAGCCGTCCATTTTCTATCATTTCATTTTTTAGAAATGCGGCGTTTTTCTTCGCTAAATCAGCAAATAGTGGATCTTGAGTAGCCTGGTAGCTATCGCAAAGTCCAGATAGAGTTAGTCCGTTCCATCCGGAAATGATTTTGCTGTCAAGTCCCGGACGTACCCGCTTGGCTCGCTCTTCAAGTGCTTTGGCTGTGAAATCTGTCACCTTTTGTTGTAAGTCTGCCGAAGACAGATTGAGTTCATTGGCCAGGTCCTGGTGTCGTTCGAGTCTTCTCAAAACGTTTTTTCCATGTTCCCAGTTTCCATTTTGTTGGATGTCAAAGTACTCAGCGATCACTGAAAAGTCATCACCGGCAAGTGCTTTTACTTCATCAAACGTCCATACGTAGAACTTACCTTCTTCACCTTCACTGTCGGCATCCAGTGCACTGTAAAATCCACCCGTCTCGTCGAGCATTTCCCTGCTGATCCAGTTTGTAGTTCCCTTAATTACTTCCAGGTATCGCTCATCCTTGGTGAGTTTATATGCTTGTGCATAGAGACTCAGGAGCTGCCCATTATCATAGAGCATTTTTTCGAAGTGTGGTACATGCCATTCGCCATCTACCGAATAGCGGGAAAACCCACCACCTATATGATCGTAGATGCCACCGTCGGCTATTTTGTTGAGTGTGAAGAGCAAATGTGACTGAGCCTCCTGATGGTCATAAGCATGGCTGTAGGTGAGGAGCATGTTCCAAAGGGCAGGCATTGGAAACTTTGGCGCTTTCTTTAGGCCACCCCATTCCGAATCGAAGCGTTTAGCTAGCTGGTCGTATAAACTGTCAAAGTCAGCTTTTTCAAGCTCTTTACCAACTTCGCTCAGTCCGTATTTTTCTGATTCACTTTGCTGGATACTCGCTGCAAACTTGCTGGCCGATTCATAAAGCTTATCATAGTTGTTGGTATAGGCTTCATCTACGGCGTTTATCAGTTTAGTCCACTGCTCAGGTGGAAAGTAGGTGCCCCCATAAAATGGCTTTTGGTCTGGGGTCAAGAAAACGTTTAACGGCCAGCCACCATTGAGCCCCATGGCCTGGACAGCTTCCATGTAGATGTTGTCAATGTCTGGTCTTTCTTCCCGGTCTAGCTTGATGTTGATGAATTTTTCGTTCATCAGGGCAGCGATCTCTTCGTTTTCAAAGGATTCGTGTGCCATCACATGGCACCAGTGACACGACGAATAGCCTATGCTAAGAAGAACCGGTTTGTTCTCTTCTTTAGCTTTTGCAAATGCTTCATCACCCCAGGGATACCAGTCCACAGGATTGTGGGCATGCTGTAGTAGGTAAGGACTTGTGGCGTCTATCAGTCGATTCGTGTGTTTGGCGTTCTCTTGTGAAGTCATAGATTGTTTTTGCTGGCAGCTGATTACCAAAGTGAGAACCAGTAAAACGCTGAGTCTGTTTAGCATTATAAGAGTTGTTTTTTTATAAGCTCGAGCTCGCTAGATACGTCCACTCTTGTGCCAAGCTTTTCAAGTTTTTGGATAGTGGATTTTAAGAATTTCTGATGGTTAGTTGCCTGGGGGTGAAAAGCCCTGTGTTCTAAAGATTTTTTGATTCTAGCCCATTCCTGGATGAATTTTTGACTATCTGTATCCATGTAGGTTTTGACAAACTGCTCCCAGATATAGGTGATGGCTTGTTCTGAGGGATGGATCATGTCCTCTTTATAAAAGCGGTAATCTCGGAGCTCATCGATCATGATCTCGTACGAGGGAAAATAGTAGGCGTTAGGGTCTTGATTTGTGATTTTGTGCACGGCCTGAAGCAGTGCCGATTTGCTGTAGTTGTTGGCTACCAGTCCCTCTCGTATGTGGCGTACAGGACTTACCGTCAGGATCACCTTTACATCTCCATTGATACTTCGAATCAATTCCATAGTCTGGCGGTAATCTTCGATTATTTCCGGAATTGAAAGCTCCATCTTTTCAAACTGCTGACTGGGTACTTTATGACAGTTCGCTACGATTTTTCCAGTCTTCAGGTATTTGTATACATAGATGGAGCCAAAGGTAAGGATCATCCAATTGGCATTGGTGAGGCTTTGGCGGGCATGCAGGCTTCGCTGTGCTAGTAAGTTTTTGAATGTGCCTAGGTCAGTGCCTGATATCGCACTATGCGTGTCCCAGTGAAAGTACACACCATCATTTTGAATGAAGTTTTCAGGGTCAATACCTTCTGACAGTATGAGGCGAAGATTTTTGAAAATGGAGTAGGGGTTGTATATCACCCCGAGAGGGTTGGTAAGTATGTTGAACTTATGGTCTTTCAGTTGCTGACCAATGTTGTCAGAAAAGCAAGAGCCAATACTGAACAGCGTGTCTTTCAGACGGATTTTAAGCGTTGAGGGTTCCGGTGTGAAGGGCAGCGTAAACACGTGCCAAAGTTAGTCGGTATTTCTATTAAAAAAAGCCCTGATTTCTGAAGAAACCAGGGCTTTTAAGAATTGAGAAGTGACTGCTATTATTCAGGCACTACGTTCAAAGTGATTTCGTGGTGTACTGCTTTGTGCAGGTCAAGTACTGCTTTGTGTTCACCAGTTTCTTTGATAGATCCTACGATCGTGATTTTCTTACGGTCTATGTCGAAACCTTTTGCACTAAGTGCATCAGCAATCTGAAGTGCTGTTACCGCACCGAAGATTTTGCCAGACTCACCGGCTTTAGTTTTGATTTCAAGCGTAAGGTCACCAATCTTTTTCGCTAGATCTTCAGCGTCATTTTTGATTTTCTCTGCTTTGTGAGCAGCTTGTCTTACGTTTTCAGCAATCATCTTTTTGTTGCTTTCGCTAGCAATGATCGCCATTCCTTGAGGGATGAGGTAGTTACGGCCATATCCAGGCTTTACTGCTACTACGTCATTTTTATACCCCAGTCCTTTGATGTCTTCTTTTAATATGATATCCATCGATCGCTTACTTTAAAGAGTCAGTAACATAAGGTAACAAAGCCAGGTGTCTTGCACGCTTTACGGCTTGAGCAACTTTGCGCTGATATTTCAGGCTAGTGCCGGTGATTCTTCTAGGAAGAAGCTTACCTTGTTCGTTTACAAAGGCTAGCAAGAAATCAGGGTTCTTGTAGTCGATGTATTTGATACCACTTTTCTTAAATCGGCAGTATTTGTCTTTTTTCTGCTCTCTGTTGATAGGTTCGTTCTGCAATGTCATGACGCCACCTCCTCTTTTTTCTTGTTAAACTCTCCTTTTCTTCTACGCTCGTTGTATTTCACAGCATGCTTGTCAAGTGCTGTAGTTAAGAAGCGCATGATTTTCTCATCCCTTCTGTATTCTGTCTCGAGCTTGTTGATTACGGATGGTTCTGCCTTGAATTCAAAGAGTTGGTAAAAACCAGTAGTCTTGTTGGTGATTGGGTATGCAAGTTTTTTCAAACCCCAGTTCTCGTCATTGACGATCTCTGCACCAGCGTCTTTGATGACACCTCTGAATTTTTCGACAGCATCCTTCATCTGAGCTTCAGACAAAACGGGAGTTAAAATGAATACTGTCTCGTAATCTCGTTTCATAATAGATTAAATAAAGAACTAAAATTTTTCGATGTGCAAAAGTAGCCAAAGAATGTGTAATAGGCAATGGCCTTTAGCTATTCTTGAAGATCTCTATTTTACAATAAAGGTTCCTTTGCCCATGAGATACTGGTCGGTGTAGACTTCTACCAAATGTTTGCCTTCGGCATATTCAGATCCTTTGTCATAAAAAACTGTGACTTCCTGACTGTTTTTATCATACAGGATTTCCTGCTTTGCGGTGTAGAACATTTCTCGGCCTTCGTACATAAATGATCCTGAGCCTCTGGTTACATCAAAAAGCACCTGTCCATCAGGAGCTACTACTCTGATCAAAAGTTCTTTTCCTTCAATAGGGGCCACTTCATTCGCGCCTACTGTAAAGTTTATTTTGATCTGATCGATATGCCGATTTCTAAATTCTCCTTCTCGTTCGCGTCCATTTTCGTTCACCGCATATATACGCATGCCTTCTACTTTTAGCCGGGCAGCGAAGGCCACTTTTTCAGCAAGCTCTTCTTTTGCCTGGTTGATCTCTTGTATGCTGGCACTCAGTTCCTGCGTTTCATTTTTGAGCTCTGTGTTTTCAGACATCAGTTGTTCATTGATGAGGGTAAGTTGCTCTATTTCCTCATCTTTAGCCAGTAAGAGCTGTTGATAGCCACCCACACGAGCTCGCAATTCAGAGATCATGTTCTTTCTATTGTCAATTTCAGTAAGCAGCAGCTTTCTTTCAGATTGTAGCTTTTCGCGGATTTTGACGAGCGTATCAACTTCTCCACCCAACTGCTGAATGGTGAGGATTTTGTTGTCTAGTTCAGAAGAAATGCTGTCTAGCTGCAGGAGGGTATTGTTGAGCTCCAGTGCTTGCGCCGCTTTTTCTTCTTTGAGGTTAGTGTTTACATAATAGAAAAATATAATGACTCCTAGCAGAGCCACTACTATACCTATAAAAAGTGGGGTTCTGTCTTTCGGTTTACGAGCTTCTGTAGAGTTATTCTCGGTTTGTTCGTTCATCGCTTCTTCAATTTTGCGTGCAAAAATAGGGTAAACAGCGAGAATACAATAATTAGGCCCAAATCAGAACTTCAAACAAAAATGTTGTTTGCGCATTGGGTGGTGAGGAAAAACCATACCAGCCTGAAATAGATCAATTGTCAGCTTATAGACCGGATTCTGGACGATTTCACTCCACACGTTGGCCATGTCTTCTGACCAGTAGATATCATGGATGATGATGCATTTTGTGCTGGGTGCGTGCTCTTCGATGGCTTTTAGGTAAAACCTTATGGTTTCACTGCGATGATCTGCATCCAAAAAGATAGCCTCAGGAGCGAGGCTTTGGAGTGTCGGGATAAAAGTATCCTGTACCTGACCTCTGATGATTTCATAATTGCCAGGTGAGAGTTGGTGGAGGAGGTGTTCCACATGGGTGGCTAACACGTCTGAACCTTCTAGTGAAAGGACGCGCTGAGCGCTGGTGTAACTAAGGTAGGCCAGAGTGGCTCCAGCACCTGTTCCGGTTTCCAAAACTCGGGAATAGCCTTGGTGATCGATTAGCCGAGCCAGGAAAAGTGAAAACTTATGCGTAGAACTGATACGCCTTGCTCGTTTGCCAAATGGCTCGGCAATCTTTTCGCCTGTGCGTGGGTCTACAAACGTGACGATTTGCTTGTCGTTATAGAGCTCCTTTCGGATTTTGGTTAGCTTTCGGGAAAGGCTACGGTTGGATCTACGAATTAATTGCGTATACAAGGTATACACGAAAGGGGAGTGTAGATCGTGCGCATTTTGAGCGTGCCACCTGTACAGTAGGTAGGCTTTGATTCGAAAAAAAAGCTGCTGCAAGCTTAGTTCATCTTGAAGGGTACCACCATATCAAAGGCGGGAATATTTACCTCAAAGGTTTTTCCGTCCACCAAACGCTCCATGGTGTATGAGCCAAACATTTTGCCAAAGCCGGATTTGAGATTGCAACCACTGACGTACTGGTGCATTTGCCCAGGTTCCAATATTGGTTGTTTGCCTACTACGCCATCTCCATCTACTACTCGCCGTGGAAAAGTGAGGTCTATGATGTTCCAATGGCGAGAAAGCAACTGTATGGTTTTGTCACTCAAATTTTCAATGGTGATCTGATAGGTGAACACAAAATGCTTCTGCACAGGATTGGAATATTCCTGTTGATATTCAGTCTCTACTGTCACTTTGATCCCTTTGGTCGTGTCTGTTATCATCGAAGCTGCTTTCAGTGGAGAAATTTAGAAGATTCACTTTAATTTGCCAACATTCATCAGAAAGTTTTCACCCGTAACAAATGGAAGTAAAAATAGAACCTAGTTGGAAAGCACTTCTGGCAGAAGAATTTGATAAGCAGTACTTTAAGGATTTAGTGGCATTTGTAAAGGCTGAATATGCTTCACATACAGTATATCCTCCCGGTAATCAGATTTTCAACGCCTTTGATCACTGTCCTGTGGATGATACAAAAGTCGTGATTATAGGTCAGGATCCGTATCATGGTCCGGGGCAGGCTAACGGACTATGTTTTTCAGTGGCCGAAGGAGTACGAATGCCTCCATCCCTTCAAAATATATTCAAGGAGATCAATAATGACATTGGTACGGACTTGCCTCCGCATGGTAGTTTGGTGCGCTGGGCAAAACAAGGCGTACTTCTGCTCAATGCTACACTCACGGTAAGAGCGGCCACACCGGGATCACATCAGGGAAAAGGCTGGGAGCAATTTACAGATGCCGCTATAAAAGCCCTGGCAGAGGAAAAGGATAATTTGGTGTTTATTCTCTGGGGAGCTTACGCTCAAAAGAAAGGAGCTATTATCGATACCAATAAACATCTGGTGATAAAATCTGCACATCCATCACCATTTGCAGCACATCGAGGTTTCTTTGGAAGTAAACCGTTTTCTAAAACCAACGAATATTTATTGAAATATCACAAAAAAATCATAGATTGGTGATATTAATTCCCTAAACATTCGCTTATGAGCTTTTATAACCAGCTGGAGAGTCGTAGAGAGCGCCGGCATAAACTTCCCGGATTTTTGATACTTGTAGGTTTTATCATTTTTTCCATCTGGTTGATTAGTCAGGTTGCGATCATGGTGAATACTTTTATGGCAGATACACCTGCATGACTTCAATAGCGAAAGCCTGAACCAATGCACGATCAATTCAGGCTTAGTTTTATGTTTCAAATATTTCTACCTAGTTCACTAAAAGTTCGGCACTTAGGTGATTGCTATTACCGGCAGGTGGCGAAGCATAGCCTTTGATCACCAGTGTGTAGAAAATGCCAGGGGAGAGGTAAAGGTCCTCTACATCCAGGACAGTACTGTCGGACTGTGCATTGTCCACTGCCAGAGAATATGTGCCAGCCGCTACTTCTTGAAATTCAGAAGCAGTGAGGTAACTCTGGGCTCCAATAGCTATTTCACTGCTTTGACTGGAGCTTACTGTTACATCCGGAGCATCTGGCGAAAGGTGTACTACACGGATTTTGGCATGGTCTGCAGTTGGTGCCTCACTATTATCTTCCAATATGAGCGTTTGCAAGTTGGGGTATTCGCCTACTGCAAATACACTGTAAGCATTGTTCGGCTCAAAATTTACCGTGGTGTCAGTCACTGTGTTGTTCGCATCATATGGGGTAAACTTTAGGGTACGTTCGCCGGTGTAGAACCGTAGGTATCCTGTACTCTCGCTATAGTCAAAAGAATACGAATTGATCTGACGCCCATCTACCAGTACATCCAGGCCAGTAGCGTTGGGGCTGGCATGATACAGCGATACATATGCAGTTTCTGGTACAGGAATCTGCTCACTTTCATCGTCATTGCAGGCCGTAAAAGACACAGCAACAGTAAGCAGTTCCACTATAAATCCTAACCGTTTCATTTGTGTTGTCCACGTCATAAGTTTCTGTTTTTAAATTCAACAAAATCCTCATGAACGGAGATGCAAAGGCTATGCCAGGAAAGCGGTAGCAGTGATTAGTTTAGGTCACTGTCGGAGGCAACATCTTCTTCCTGAATAGCAAAGTTTGGTTTCTTGATAAATACCAGGGTGTCTAACTTGTCAGATTTGCTTGAAAAACCGGAGATAAGCTGTATTTGGTCCTCATCGTTTTTGTAAAACAGTGGGATTACCTGAGTGGTATGTTTGTCCATGAACTCCTCATAGTGCACCGTATTTTCAAAAGTAATTTCTTCTACGGCTCCTTTACTACGCAGCAGTTGTACCAAAGCGACAAAATCTGTTCTCGTATTGAAAAGCACATTTTTAGGCAGTGGAATGTTTGTGTTTTCGCTTTCCTCTTTACTTGCCAGTCTGAAGCAGTTGTGCTCACCTAGTTCTTTTTCAAACCAAGAACAGGCCAGGTCGTTGAGTCCAGAGTTGGAAGTAACTGCTACAAGTTTTCCAATTTTAGAAAGGTCTATCTCATCAAAAATATTGTCCGACAGGATGTTGGCCTGCATAGCACGCAATCCCATTTTCTTCGCTTCTCTCACATTAGGGATGGAGGTGTCTACCATTAGCGTGTAGATTCCCTGGCTGGCGATGATTTTGGCTATTTTTCTCGCAAGTTCATTGGCCCCTACGATGAGTACACCATGTGGCTCTTTGCGCCGAACACCTAGGAGTGATGCTACCCATTTGGCTGAAGAGCCTTGTAATACCACAGTGCCTACTATGATGAGGAATACTAATGGCAAAAGCAACTCAGCCTCTCGAGGATCTACATAACCTCCCTCACGTACCAAATCAATAGAAAACAGTGAGGCTACAGCTGCAGCTACTATTCCTTTTGGTCCTATCCAGCTTATGAATACTACTTCTTTCCAGTTGAGGTTTGCCTTTCTCGTACTGAGCAGCACCCCGATAGGGCGGATTAGGAAGATTACGATCAAAAAGAGTACAATGCTTGGCCATCCTAGTTTTTCGATCTGCGCTATGTCTATCCGCGATGAGAGCAGAATGAACAACACAGAAATCAATATAACACTAACATCCTCTTTGAATGAGAGGATTTTTTTGAGTTCCTCGAGTTTTACATTCGCCAAAACAATTCCCATTACCGTGGCTGCCATTAGTCCTGCTTCTGCGTGTATGAGTTCAGAAAAGGCAAAAGTGAATATGACTAAAGCCAGCGTAAATACATTTTGTAAATAACTCGGAAGTGAATTGTTTTTAATGAGGTAATAGAGGAATAGTGCTCCTAAACCACCCAATACGATCCCTGCTGATATGGTGATGAAGAAATCTTGAAAAACCTCTAGCTGATAGCCATTACCATGCTTAGATGACAAGATAAACTCATACATTAATACTGCCACAAGTGCTCCCAATGGGTCTATGAGTATGCCTTCCCATTTCAGGACGGTATTGACGTTGGTATTGGGTCGGACGTTGCGTAGTATTGGGATGACTACCGTAGGACCTGAAACGATGATCAGGGCACCAAACAAAAAGGAAATCTCCCAGCTAAGGTTCATGATATAGTGAGCAGCAAATCCTCCACCTACAAAGGTCACCAGAGCGCCGATGATGAGCAGATTTCTTACCGTGCCCGCCAGACTCCTGATTTCTTTGATATTGAGAGTGAGCCCACCTTCAAACAGAATGACACCTACACTAATGGAGACAAAAGAAAAGAGTAAGTCACCCGTGAAAATGGCGTCTCCATCGATCAGCTTGGAGCCGTCTTCAGTGAAAAAAGTAGAGAGCGGGCCTATAGCTAGCCCGATCAATATCAATGGTAGAATGGCTGGCTGTTTAATTTTCCATGCCAGCCATTGGGCAAAAATTCCTAAAACGAATATACTGGCTAACTCAAGCATATGGTGTGTTTAAGTGATAAAACCAGACTTTTCAACCAATATAACGGGTATTGGTTTAGAAATTACTCAATAGGCTGAAATAATCTGCTCCATCTGATTTTGCTCAGGAATGAACCTTTGTCATCGAGAGACATCCAGATGAATGATGCTTCACCTACAATATAGTCTTCACTTACAAAACCCCAATACCTGGAATCTTCAGAGTTGTGACGGTTGTCACCCATCATGAAATAGTAATCTTTCGTGAAGGTGTAAGAGCTAACTTCCTGACCATCAATGATCAGTTTGTCTACGTCAATCTCTACATCGTCCAGGTCTTCATAGTTTTTGATCGTGCTGCCGTATTTGGCCAGTGTGTATTCATCCACATCGATGGTAAAACCTCGGCCTGGAATTTTGAGTGGTCCAAAATGGTCTGCATTCCAGCGGAAATACCTGGAATCTGGAAATATTCGGGGTTCTGCATTGTCTTTGTCCATAAACATAGGCTCTGCAGATTTTATAAAGTCCAGGGCTTCGAGTTGTTTAGCAGCTGTACTTGTGGTGAGTGCTACATAGCCTTTTCGGCCATCGGGAGTAGCTGCCGGTCCATATTCCCATATTTTATAGTTGGTAAACACCCGGTCACGTATTACCTGATCAGTTTCGATAAAGTATCGGTGCTGCATGAGCTCAGGATTTTCACCCATTTCGCCGTTGATGTACACCTGTCCATTTCGTACTTCTATTTCATCACCAGGTATAGCCACGCATCGCTTGATGTAATGTGTTTTTAAGTCCAGCGGGTGGTAGTCTCCATCAGGTCGTCGGTTGTACTGGTCATTTACCGGGTAATTAAAAACGACTACATCGTTGCGCTCTACCTTGCTCAGAGATGGTAGCCGAAACTGGGGAAGTTTAACAGACTCAATGTAAGAAGGGATTTCCGTGCCCCAAATTTTAGCATGAGTCAATGGCACCTGCAGGGGTGTTTTTGGCGTTCGTGGGCCGTAGTTGATCTTACTCACAAAGAGGAAGTCACCCACGAGGAGTGAGCGCTCCATACTTGGAGTAGGGATCACATAGGCTTCCATAAAGATCCAACGAATAAAGGTGGCGGCAAATACCGCAAATACGATGGCCTCAAACCACTCTTGACCAACCGTACGTTTGCGCTTGGGCATCTCCGCAGCTTTGCCCTGATAGGAAGTATCTCCCCACGCCACATACATCATATAAAAGGGAGCTAAAATGACTCCCAGAGCTTGATCTACATAGGTGTACCGCCCAAAAGACTTTAGCAAATCCAGGTGAATGGTGAGTGCTATGAAAAAATTCACAACAGGTACAAAAAACAAAATGATCCACCATTTTGGCCTTCCTACAATCTCTAGATGTATATAGTAATTGTAAAAAGGAACAAATCCGATCCATCCGGGCTGCCCTGCCTTTTCGAAAAACTTATAGTAGGAGAGGCTTTGTAGCAGGTACCAGCCGAGAACAAATATGATCGTAAAGGTCAGGCTAAAGTCGTTGAGATACATTTATTCGTTTTTTAAGAAATCTTTAATGGATAATATACCGGTCTGATTAGTCGCCCATTCAGCTACTTTTATTACACCTTCGGCAAAAACTTTTCGATCGTGTGCTGTATGCTTGATCTCTATAGTCTCCAGAGGGGAGGCATATGTTACGGTATGGGTTCCTGGTACACCTGGCTCTCGCTTGGAGACGATACCTAGCACACCGTCCTCCTTGCTTGGCTCGTTTACCCACTTGCTGATGGTAGGGTTTTCTTTCATGATGCCCTCACTTAGTGTAATAGCCGTGCCACTTGGCGCATCTTTCTTTTCGGTGTGATGAATTTCTTCCATGGCAGCTTCAAACCCTTCTAGCTGACTCATTTTTTTGGCAAGCCACTCGTTGAGTTCGAAAAACAGGTTAACCCCAACACTAAAGTTTGAGGCATATAAAAAGGTGCCGTTTTTCTCCTGGCAAAGCTGCGTGACTTCTTCATATCGGTCTAGCCAGCCAGTGGTACCAGCCAGTGTTTTTACTCCTTGGTTGAGTAATGTGATGATGTTGTCCAATGCTGCATCCGGTTGTGAAAACTCAATGGCTACATCCGTGTTATCAGGAGAGATTTTCGAAATGTCTTCCGGGTTGTCCTGATCGATGATAAAACTTATTTGGTGTCCACGTGATTTGGCAATGGCTTCTATTGATTTACCCATTTTGCCATATCCTACAACGGCTATATTCATTACTTAAGATTTAGTGATAGTGAAATACCTACTGAGTGCGAAAATAATGCAGTTGATTGAATCGACGGTTTTACCTGCATGGAAAGGTTGTCGTTTACTTCAAACTCGTGCAGGTGAGCAGATACGTGTGCATCTACAATATTGAGTAGGTAAAAGGCAGCGCCGATGATAATGAGCAGGTCGCGGTTGCGTCTGAAGGCATCCCGGTTTCTGGTCAGCGCACTTTCCTGAAACCTTTCGGCAAAGATGTTTTCGGTAGTGGGGTCATTGTCCTGCTCTGCTATGAGTGCATTGCGCATCTCATGGTAGATTTTGTGGTTGTAGTTGATGTAATGGCCAATCAGCAGACCACCACCATAGACGATAGGTATTTTCCAGTACTGATTGTTGTATGCCTGCCCGAGTCCTGGAAGAACAGCAGATAGGAGGGCGGCTTTGTTAGGGTCCAGGTCAGAGACCATCTTTATGGTCTCTATCTGGTCAGAATTAAGAAATACCGAGTCTGCACGGTTTTGCTGAGCAAAGCCGGCTATAGATAGCAAAATGCTAAGGGTAGCAAGGACAATTCGCGTATTACACATTGAGGAGCTCGAGGATACGATCCAGCTCTTCTGCATTGACGAACGGTATTTTGATCTCGCCTTTGTTTTTAGTGTCTGCTTTGATCTGAATCTTCGTTCCAAAATGAGAAGTTAATTTGTCCTGCAATTTAGTGATCTCAGGATTTACTTGAGGCTTTGGTTTTGCGGTTTCCTTTTTGCCTTGCACCAACTCGCGTACCAGTTGCTCTACTTTTCTTACAGAAAGCCCTTCTTTGATAATCTTTTTGAAGATGTCTAGCTGTTGGTCTACATTCTCTATGTTGATGATAGCTCTTGCATGACCCATGGAGAGGTCTCCGTCTCGAAGCGCTATTTGGATGTCTGGTGGCAATTTCAGCAGTCGCAAATAGTTGTTTACAGTGGTGCGGTTTTTACCTACACGATCTCCGAGCTGTTCTTGCTTTAGGTCACACTCAGACAGCAAACGTTGATAACTCAAAGCTATTTCAATGGCGTTGAGGTTTTCACGCTGGATGTTTTCGATGAGGGCCATTTCCAGCATCTGCTGGTCATCCGCAGTACGGATGTAGGCCGGTACCATTTCCAAACCTGCACGTTTGCTGGCTTGTAGTCTACGCTCTCCAGAGATGAGCTGAAACTCATTTTCGCTTAGCGCACGGACTG
Source organism: Marinoscillum furvescens DSM 4134 (assembly GCF_003386095.1). Taxonomy (GTDB): domain Bacteria; phylum Bacteroidota; class Bacteroidia; order Cytophagales; family Cyclobacteriaceae; genus Marinoscillum; species Marinoscillum furvescens. Next base: position 124,881 of record NZ_QREG01000015.1, read on the forward strand.
TGATCGGTTGGATGATGCCTTGTACCCTTATGGATTCGGCTAGCTCTTCCAGTGCCTGTTCGTTGAAGTCCGTACGTGGCTGAAAGGGATTGACTTCTATGGATGCAACGGGTATTTCATTGATGGCCCCTTTGATCGTGGCACCCGAACCACTAATCTGTTCTTTCTCTTCCGAATCTTCCAATAAGGCACCAAGCCCTCTACCAAGTCCGGTTTTTTTCTTCCACTTTTTCTCTGCCATGCTATCTTCTAATATCTTAAACCGCTGTTACTTCGTTACGCTGCATAATTTCTCTGGCCAGGTTTAGATAGGCTAGAGAACCTTTACTTTCAGCATCATGGGAGATCGCTGGTAGCCCAAAACTAGGCGACTCACTCAGTTTAATGTTACGAGGAATTAAGGTGTCAAAAACCATCGATTTGAAGTGTGTCCGCACTTCTTCTACTACCTGATTGGAAAGGTTGAGGCGAAGGTCATACATGGTAAGCAGGATGCCTTCGATCTCCAAATCTGGATTCAGACGGTTTTGGATGATTTTAATGGTGTTGAGGAGCTTGCCCAGTCCCTCCAGGGCAAAGTACTCACACTGCACAGGGACTACCACAGAGTCTGCAGCTGTAAGTGCATTTACGGTAATAAGTCCAAGGGATGGAGAGCAGTCTATGATGATAAAATCATACCGATCACTGACTTTGGCCAGAGCCAATTTCATTTTTTCTTCACGCTGAGAGATGCTGACCATTTCTACTTCGGCACCTACCAGGTCGATGTGCGAAGGCAGCAGGTCCAGGTACTTAATGTCTGTAGTGGTAATGCTACTTTCTACATCAGCATCATCTACCATACACTCATAAATACTTACCTCTACTTCTTTTGGGTTTAACCCCACACCAGAAGTGGCATTGGCCTGAGGATCTGCATCCACTATCAGCGTCTTAAATTCAAGCGCTGCCAGACTTGCTGCCAGGTTTATGGCTGTGGTTGTTTTACCAACTCCTCCTTTTTGGTTTGCTATCGCAATGATTTTACCCATAATACAGTCGAAAAATTTTTGATCTTCCCTTTAGGACAAGGACACAAATATATCTAACATCAAGACAAGTTAAAGTGCACCGTGGAAAAGAAAAAAAGAAGTCTATAGTATGGATATGTTATCCTTTTAATAATCAACTAATTAACACTCATAATGTGTATAATTGGTGAATTACTTTTCGCCAAACATGAAAAAGGGCGACCCGTATGAGCCGCCCTTTATTTTGCTTATTTTTTCTTTCCTTTCTTTTTCTTTTGTTGCTGTGCTTTCATGGCTTCATCCAGCCGCTGCTGAAAGGATGACTTCTTTTTATTGGCGTTTTTCTTCTTGTTCTCTTCGAGTGTCCGCTTGATTTTGTCTTCATCTATAAACTTACGGAAAAGGGCAATCTGACCAAACGAAACGATGTTGGACACGAAGTAGTAAAATGTTAATCCTGCTGAATAACTATTAAGGAAAAACAAGAACATAATGGGCATGATATACTGCAGTGACTTCATCGGACCCTGTACAGTAGTCATCTGGCTGTTGGACCAGGTGTACAGAATGGTAGAAGCTGTCATGAGTAGTGTAAATAAACTCACATGATCTCCATAAAACGGAATGGTGAACGGCAGATCTAGTATGCTGTCGTATGTAGACAGGTCATTGGCCCAGAGAAATCCTTCCTGTCTCAGCTCTATGGAGTTGGGGAAGAAGTAAAACATGGCAAAGAGGATAGGCATTTGCAAAAGCATTGGTATACAACCACTCAGTGGATTGATGCCTACTTTTTGATAAAGCGCCATTTGCTCCTGCTGCGCCTTTTGCATGTCGTCTCCATGCTTTTCTTTGATCTCGTCCAGCTCGGGCTTCATCACACGCATTTTGGCCATGCCCATGTGTGACTTGTAGGTCAAAGGTGCCAACACGATGCGTAAGATGATCACCATGATTATGATGATGACGCCATAGTTGCTAATGTATTTTTCCAGAAAATGGAAAATTGGAATGATTGCGTACTTATTGATCCATGCAAGGATCGACCAGCCCAACTCCACGTTTTGAGAGAAATCAGCCGTTACATCCTTCAGGATGGCATAGTTATTCGGGCCGTAGTAGAATTTAAAGTCTAGCTCATTGCCGATAAATTCACCGTAAGGAAGGGTGAGTGACATCTGCGTGTTTTTCACCGCATTGGTATCAGCAAAATCGATGTGGCTACTCACATGCCCAGAAGGGAAAGGCGTTTCAGAAATAATGGCAGATGTAAAGAACTTTTGTCTAAAGGATACCCAGTTTGCTGGCAGTTCCAGAGTGGCTTCTTCCTTCTCAGTAGAAGTAGCCGAAAGCTCATCTACATCCCCGTCAGTGTATCGGTACTTTACCGTAGATCTGTTGCGGGCGTCTTTAAAGTCCTTCTCCAGACGGTTCATGCGCTGATTCCACGCAAAGCGCACATCCTGACCAATGACAGATTCCAGTCCTTTCTGATCAATAGACATTCCTATTTCATATCCACTTCCCGGAATGGTGTAAGTGTACGTCAAGGTTTGGCCTTCTGGCAGGCTAAGCGTATACTGAAGGGTGGTGGTGTCACCTGAGCTGATTTGGCTGTTGCTCGCATTAGAAGTGAAATAGAGCTCAGAGAGGTCTATTTTTCTAGACAGGTGATCCAGGTAGATGTGCTGAGCAGCATGCGCTTCATCGAGCAGAACGAGTGGATTGCCACGAAAATCTTCAAATTCTTTCAGCACTATTTTGTTGACCGTACCGCCGAGTGACGAAAATGAAATGATCATTTGCTCATTTTCGATGGTGGTGACCTGCTCCTGACCAGATGAAGCCACCGAAAACAATCCAAACTTCATTTCATTGAGGCGGGCTCTGGCACTATCAGAAAGGGTAGTAGTGGCAGCGGCCTCTGGCGCTACTTCTTCTGCTATCTGAGTAGAGTCACTTTGTGTGATTTGGCTTACCGGCTCCGGCTGTGGTTCGGGAGCGAAAAACTGAAAATAGATGGTGATGAACACCAACATCAGAATCAAGCCTATTAATTGATTTCTGTCCATAAGAATCTATCTACTTGTACTATAAGATTTTGATACGTATTAGTTGCTTTCCTTTTCGCGGCTGTAGATGATAGCTGCTTTGATGAATTTCACAAAAAGCGGATGAGGGTTTACCACTCTGGATTTGAGCTCCGGGTGGTACTGTGACCCTACAAACCATGGGTGATCTTTGATTTCCATGATTTCTACCAGATCAGTATCCGGGTTTTTACCCGAAGCAATCATTCCTGCATCTTCAAACTTCTGCAGGTACTTGTTGTTGAACTCATAGCGGTGACGGTGCCTTTCGGAAATTTTGGAATGCCCGTACACATTATATGCTTTGGTGCCTTTTTTGACGTTACAGTCATAAGCTCCCAGACGCATGGTGCCGCCCATATTTTTGATATTTTTCTGGTCTTCCATGATATCAATGACCGGATGCTTGGTTTTGGCATCCATCTCGGTGCTGTTGGCACCTTTGAGCTTGAGCACATTGCGTGCAAACTCAATCACGGCACACTGCATGCCCAGGCAAATTCCGAAAAATGGAGTTTTGTTTTCACGAGCATATTTCACTGTAGTGATTTTACCTTCGATACCGCGCTCACCAAAACCTGGAGCTACCAAAATGCCGTCCAGCTCACTAAAGAGTTTGTCTGCATTGCTTTCTTCTACTTCCTCTGCATGGATCCAGTCGAGTACCACGTTGCATTCGTTTTCGGCTCCGGCATGCACAAACGCTTCAGCTATGGATTTGTATGCGTCTTTTAGTTCCACGTATTTTCCTACCAGGCCAATTTTGACCTGAGAAGTAGGGTTTTTGAGTCTGCCAAGAAATTCTTTCCAGGCATCTATCTTAGGTTCTTTTTTATGCGGCTGCTTAAACTTGGCCAGTACACGTTCATCGAGCTTTTCCTTACGCATCAGGATAGGCACATCATAGATGGTCTCTGCGTCCAGTGCTTCAATAACGCCATTCATTGGGACGTTGCAGAAAAGGGCAAGCTTCTTGCGGATTTCGCTCGAAAGCGGAAACTCAGATCTACATACCAGGATGTCAGGCTGAATACCTGCTTCCAACAATTCCTTCACCGAATGCTGTGTAGGCTTGGTTTTCAGCTCGCCAGCGGTTTTGAGGTACGGTACCAGTGTAAGGTGTATCGCAATGCAGTTGGTGGGGCCGAGCTCCAGGCGTGCCTGACGAACGGCCTCAATAAACGGAAGTGACTCTATGTCACCTACACATCCGCCAAGCTCTGTGATGACAATGTCATAGTTTCCGGTTTCTCCCAGCTTGTAGATGTTGTTTTTGATTTCGTCGGTAATATGTGGAACTACCTGAACGGTTTTACCGAGAAACTCACCTTCACGTTCTTTGTTAATTACATTGTAGTAAATACGTCCTGTGGTGACGTTGTTGGATTGTGATGTGGGTATGTTTAGGAAACGCTCATAGTGCCCAAGGTCAAGGTCTGTCTCTGCTCCATCGTCAGTGACATAGCATTCGCCATGTTCGTAAGGGTTGAGAGTGCCCGGATCGATATTGATGTATGGGTCAAATTTCTGGATGGTGACCGAATAGCCACGAGCCTGAAGAAGTTTGCCTAAAGATGCTGAAATGATGCCTTTTCCCAGCGAAGAGGTTACGCCGCCCGTAACGAAAATGTATTTTACCTTGGACATTAGGGTTGTTTAATCTGTTCGTATTGTTACGGGAGGCAAAGTTAGACTTTTCCATTCAATTTAAGCCAGCGAAGTGCTATTTATGTTTGAAAGGAAAAAGATAGGAAAGGCTTGCCCCCAGATAGCCAAGGGGTTCGAGGGTGATTTGTTCGCCAGGCAGGCTCACAGGTATGCTGTAGGTATAGCTGATCATCCACGAAAAGTTCTTGATAGTAAAGCTTACAGGAATGCTAAAGCTATAGTTCATTAGGCCAAAGGCACTTTCTTGCTTGATGTCATAGAGTAGCTCTGTAAGGCGAGCTTCTTGTTCTGGTGTAAGATTTTCTGAGGTAACCAGTCTACGAGTGCGTTCCATTTTACGAGCTTCTTCCCGGGTGATTTTACCAGTGCGGAATAGTTGGATTATGTCCTCTCTGGTCAGTTGCATAAGTGTGAGCAATTGCTGGCTGCGCTGACTCTCTGCAAATTTATATTGTGTAACCTGATCACTACCAAAGATCACGGAAGCAGAGGGTAGAATGGATATGCGGTCAAAAAACCATTTTTTGTTGAAGTGAAAATTGAGCGAGCTGCTCGCTACAACGCGGTGGGCAGTTTCTTTTCCAAATAAGAAACTGTAATCAACTGTGAGGTAGTGCCATTTGGAGGTGTAGGCTAATGTGGTTCCCAGGCTATTGTTGAGGGTGTTGTTGGTATGGTTGGAGTGATATATCCAACGCTCGTAGTTCGGCGTAATGGAGATTTTGGGTGTTATGTTGGTGAGGTACCCTACAGCAACCATGCTTAGGTTGTATTTTGGGGTAGCGGCGGTGTTCCAAAAGCCAGAATAGTCTGCATAAAAACCTGAAGAGTGATAGTAAGAAATGTCGGGAGATACGCTTTTCTGACTTACATCGTAGGTGCGACCAGCACTCATTACCGTGCTGTTATAAGATAGCCGGGCATAAAGGGCACTATGAGCAGACTTGTCTATGGCCAGTATGCTATCTATCAAACTAAAAATGGACATGCTATCCATTTCAGCCTCGAGCATGGCGAGTTGTTCCTCCCAGGACAAGGAGTCTTCTTGGCTGTAGGCGACTAAAGTGAGTGATAGTGCTACACAAGCTATTGAGAGCCTTTTAAGCATAAAAGTATCAGGTAGGTAGGATAGGGGTGTTACTGGTCTCTCTTTCTTCTCATATGCTCCTGGTTGCGCTGTTGGTTGTCTCGCATTTGTCGTCTTTGTTGTTGTTCCTGTCTGATTCGTCTCAGGAGCATATCCTTGAAGTCATCCTCTGCTTTTCTGAGACTCATGATTTGTCGGGTACTAATGACCTTTTGCATGCGTTCAGTATAGGTTTGTTCCAGCTGCAGTTGCCGTTCTTTTATTTTCATGCCACTAGCCAGGAGCTTTTGGTTTTCTTCCTCAGTGGCTGTTCGTGGATCATGGTTTTTGCGCATTTGCTGAAACTCTTTTCGCAGGGTTCGTCGTTGCTCTGAAAATTCACGATAGATAGGCCAAAATTTCTCTGCCTGCTCAGGGCTCAGCTCTAAACGCTCAGTAATGAGGGCTATACGCGCTGCTTCAAGCTTTTCCATCGTAGCCTTGCTTTGAGCTTTCGCACTTATACAAATGCTCAAAAGAATAAATGTAAAGAGTAAGTGTGCTTTCATGTTCGTATAAATTTAAATGGTTTCTTTCATGTCGTATAGCTCCAGGAGGAAGTCTAAATCTTCCTCGGGCAATTCCATTTCTTCCAAATGAGGAGTGGCGTGGAGGAGCTTTTCAGGTGTTCTGCTCAGTGAGGCTATTTCCTCATCAGTGAGTTCCATTGTTTCTAGATAGGCAATCACCTCATTAGTAGGCACCTCAGCTATGATTGTTGCGGCATTTTGTTGTGGTGTCTTTTGATATGTAATCCAGACAGTAGTCGCTAAAAGTAAAACAAACGCTGGCACAGCAGCCCATCGAACCGACAACCATTTTACCATGCTTTCGGGCTCAGCTACGCGTTCATGAATTTGTTTTTCAAGTTGCTCAAAATACCCGTCAGGCACTTCAAATGGTAGCTTTTTGGGGGCGTTATGTAAGTCGTTTGTATTCATTGTTTAGCTCTTAGATATTTTTGAAGGTCGAAGGTTTAATCTTCACTCAATATTTTTTCAATTTTTTTCACAGCATGATGGTAGCTTGCTTTGAGTGCTCCTACCGATGTGCCCGTTATAGTAGCGATTTCTTCAAACTTTAGCTCGTCAAAGTATTTCATGTTAAAAACCATTCGTTGCTTATCAGGGAGCTTAATCAAGGCTTTTTGAAGCTTGAGCTGAATTTCATCTCCACTGATATAAGCGCCATGATCTACCTTGTGGCTCAGGTCATTTTCGAGTGTATCCATCGTTACCCAATAGCTACGCCTCTTTTTCTTTAAAAAACTCAGGCATTCGTTGGTCGCTATTCGGTAGATCCAGGTAAATAGCCCTGATTCAGCCCTAAACCTCTCCAGGTTGTTCCAGACTTTTATAAATATGTTTTGAGTGAGGTCATTGGCATCTTCATGGTCGATGACCATTTTTCTCACGTGCCAATAGACTCGCTCTTGATAGGCTTTTACCAGCAGATTAAACCCATACCTGCGGGTAGATGGTTCGCGTATTCTGTCAACGATGTAGTTGTCTTCCAATAGTCTGTCAGGTAGTTTCACCTTTAGATGCTAAAGGTAGCTGATAGTTTAATTGAGGTTTAATTTTTTTTATTGAGCTGAACCTACATATATTTCATGTCGTTACATTAAATGTAGTTGTAATTTTATGATTATGGGAATTTCTGAGGATATCAAACAGCCAGTTTTTAAAAGTGAGCTGAACAAGGCTGTGATAAACATTATATATACCAATAGCTGGTTGAACCAAAAGCAAATAGCGTTTTTTAAGCCTCATGGGCTCACCACAGCTCAGTACAATATATTGCGCATTTTACGTGGACAATTTCCCAACCCGGCAACGGTCAACTTGCTCATTGAGCGGATGCTTGATAAAAGTTCGAATGCTTCGAGGATCGTGGATAAATTAGAGTCAAAAGGTTTGGTGGCTCGGAAGCAATGTGCCAATGACCGGAGGGCCGTAGATGTGCTAATTACTCAAGCGGGATTGGACTTGCTTGGGCAGATAGACGATGAACTTAAGAAATGGGAAGAGACCATACGCAATCTGTCTGAAGAAGAGTGTGCGCAGCTCAATATGCTATTAGATAAAATGAGAGGGTAGCTCAGCTACCCTCTGAAAGGTTTTTACAATTCTTTGATGTAATCGAGGATGCCTGCTTTTTTGTTTTTCGGTCTTACCACAAGCATAGGTATGGCTGAATTGACCTGAATGAGTTTTTCGGCCTTGCTACCAATAAATAAAGCGGTGGTAGCTGTTCGTCCTTTGGCGCCTATTACAATGAGGCTAGCCTTTCGTCTTTTAGATTCCCGGTGAATGTCTGAGATGATATCATCATCCTTATCCAGGCTGTAAATTTCTTTTACTTTCAATTCGCCAAAATCGATATCGCTCACGAATTTTTGATAATCTTTTTTGGCGTGATCTTTCATAATATCACCAAACTCATCGAAGCTTTTGCCTGTATAATGATAGCCCACTGGTACCTGATATACATTCTGTACCATGATGTGTTCTGCAGTCTTTGACTTTTTAGCAAGACTTACCGCTTTTTCCATGGCACTTTTGGAGTATTCAGAATAATCTGTAGCCACCAGAATATTACTCATGTCTATCCGAGTGCCTTTTGGAAGGATCAGTAGTGAACATCCCACTCGTCTGGCAACTCTATTGATAAGTACTCCTCCTCCTTTTCGTTCATTTTTACGTCCTAGTATGACCAGGTCGATTTTTTCCTTCGTAGTGAAATTGAGAATAGACTTAGTCACCTGACCCTGGTCTACCATCACATGGATCACTACTTCTACATCCTGGCAGGAAAACCCCTCAGAGATGATGGTTTCTAGTTCCTTTTTGCGATCAGCGATAGCCCGGTCTAGTAGATCTGGAAATTCTTTTTGTACTTTCTCAGGCAAATGAACATCGCGGATCACATTTACAAAATAAACCACCCGGGACCCTGATAGCGTGCAGATGTCAGAAGCAGCGCTGATAAGGTCCTTGTCCATTTCTGTATGGTCGAGACCTACAATTATTTTATTGTACTTGTACATATTTAGGCTTTGAATCGAGAAAGTTTAAAACCGCAAAATTAATCCTTCGTTAAGTTATTAATTCTTATACATAGGAGAAAGTTTCCGAATTTTTTCATAAAAAATAAGGTGTTCGCCTTATAAAATACGGGAACACCTTAGAAGTATTGTTGGAAAGCAAATTTTCTTGGCTATTGTTTGGTCAGAAAGTCTGCCATTTGTTCGATTTGCTCCTTGGAATGTACAGGGAAATTGGCAATACGAATGTGATCACCTTTATAGCTGCCATAACCTTTTCCCACTATCCAACCTTTTTCGGTCATGGATTTGAGAATAGCTTCATTGCCATCATTTACTTTGGCTACTACCACGGTCTTAGACCTGCATTCTTTGGACTCTACAAACGGTTCGAGTGAATTGCTTTCAGAGATTGCCTGATAGAGTAGGGCCGCTTTATAGCTAGTGTCATTTTGAATCTGCCTGGCTGTTCGGCGATTCATGTCTTCAGCTACTTTACCAAGGAGGTAGATGCCCAGAATGTTGGGGGTTTCAGGGGTTTGGTATTTGTCACCCTGTGCTTTCAGTTGTGCCAGAGAGTGGTAGCTCCCAGTGATGTGCCCCTTAGCTTCAAGGTTTGTAGCGGTAGCATGACATTTTTGGTTGACGATCCACACGCCAAGACCGGCAGGTAGTCCAAAGCATTTTTGAACTGAAAAATATGCCGTGTCTACCAGGTTGAGATCGAATGGAATGGCCGGAAAAGCACTTACAGCATCCAGAGCTATCAGTTTGTCTGGGTTTTGTGCTCGGAGTTCTTTTATTTTTTCTATAGGAAAAGTGTAGCCTATGCTTGTTTCGTTGAGGGTTACGGATATAAGCTCTGCCTCATCCGGCACACTTAAGTCCTTAAAATCTCCTCCATCTTCCACTTTTGTTGCAGTAGATGATTTTTGATAGTCTAGCGCAAACTGATGAAACTTCTTAGAAAACGATCCATTAACAAAGTGGTGGGATTGTTTTTCTACAAGGTTTTGAATGATTCGTTCCCAGACCTCATTTGCAGAGGAAGTAAAGTAGATATCGTACCCTTCAGGTAGGTTTAATAGTTTGGATAGCTCTGCACGAGCATGTGCAAAAATAGCCTGAAAATTAGCGCTGCGATGAGAAATGCACATCACATCTTCATTGAGTGCTGATTTCAAATGATCCTCTACAGTGTAGAAGATTTGAGAAGGACCCGGTGTGAAATAAATTTTATGTTGCATGGAATAAATGAGGTTCTACTAATTATGTTTGCAAAACTAATCGGGTTTCATTGTTTTTAAACCTAACACTAAAAACAAGACCGAGTCAAGTGGGGTGGCAAAATTGGGCCTCAACTCGTCATTTGGCGGGTCCTCGTCTCACCTTGGTGATTCAGGATAACAGTGGATCTTTGACCCATCCTTACAGCTCAAATCCTTACTAAATAGGGGTTTATTAACACACCCGATATAGTAATAAAGCTTTCAGCTAGTGCTGAAAGCTTTTTTTATGCTTTTAAAATCAATAGAATGTTTTTAGTGTAGTAGTCAGAAATAGATCACGCTCTGGTTTCCATCCACTTAAAGGTCCTGTTAACGATCTTTAGTGCCAATTTTATTTTCTTGACGGAGATCATCTCCAGAGACTCATCGTACATGGTAACACCATCAGCGAAGAGTACAATTTGAGGAAATTCATGCTGAATACCTGCGATTTCTGCGATCTCCAGCGAAACATCATGGTCTTTCATGTCATCTACAATAAAAAGATCCACAACCTCACTCGAAATCGTCCAGGTGTTTTCCAGCTCTATTTTCTTCTCGATACTTTCGGGAGAAGACGGCCGGTGCTTAAACACCAAAGCAGGTTTAGTCTTTGAATTATCAATCACCTGATTGAGATCTTCAAGACTTGTTATCGGCTTCCAAAGCGGTGAGTGGTAATTCATCGGCAATTAATCTATCTCTACGAATTTAATGAAATCACGTGTTATTCTGATTCCGTGATTTCAAAATAATTAAGAATTATCTCCTAAACTAATACAAAACTCTGAATCTAATGGTTTCTTTTATTGACTTTAAGTTTTTTATTACTTCTTCGTCATAATCCTTGTTGATATCAGTAATTACGTAACCAATCTCCTCATTGGTTTTCAAATACTGACCAACGATGTTCAAGTCATGCTTTGCTAGCTCATGGTTAATCTTTGCAAGTACTCCTGGTTCATTCATGTGTATGTGAATAAAACGATGAGCATCTTTTAGTTTAGGCAATACGATGTTAGGGAAGTTAACGCTGTTGCTCGTGGATCCAGTATTGATGTATTCAATTATTTTTCCAGGTACAAAATCAGCGATGTTTTGCTGAGCTTCCAGTGTACTACCTCCTATATGAGGTGTCAAAATGGTGTTTGGCAGGCCGCGCAGTTCTGAGACAAACTCCTCGTCATTGCTTTTAGGCTCTTCAGGGAATACATCTACACCCACACCTTTTACCTTGCCAGAGAGCACGTGTTTTTTAAGCGCTGCCAGGTCTACTACAGATCCTCTACTCAAATTCAGGAAGATCACACCATTTTTCATCAGCTCAAAATGTCGATCTGTTAAAAAGTTGGTGTTGTCCGGTCTACCATCTACATGCAAAGAGATCATGTCTGAGGTAGACAGTAGTTCTTCTATGGACTTGCACTGGTGAGCGTTCCCTAGAGCCAGTTTCTCTTCCAAATCATAAAACTGCACATTCATACCCAATGATTCGGCTACTACTGAAAGCTGGGCGCCAATGTTTCCATACCCTATTATACCGAGTGTTTTTCCTCGTACCTCGAAACTGTCTTTTGCAGACTTATTCCACTTGCCAGTATGCATGGCTTGTGTCTTGTCGGGAATGTTTCTCATCAGTAGTATGATTTCGGCTATTGCCAACTCTACTACTGAACGTGTATTGCTGAATGGCGCGTTGAATACCGCCACTCCTTTGCGCTGGCAGGTGATCAGATCTATTTGGTTGGTGCCTATACAAAATGCTCCAACAGCTAAAAGGCGGTTAGCATTTTCCAGCACACGTTTGGTTACCTGGGTTTTAGATCTGATTCCCAGTATGGACACATCTTTGATCGCCTCGATCAGCTCATCTTCGTCCATTCCCGCTGGATGCACTTTTACATTGTATCCTTCTTCTTTTAGCTTGTTGATGCCATGTTCATGTATGTTTTCCAGCAACAATACATTGATCCTGTTTTTCGGATAGGAGAGGGCTCTTTCCATTTTATTTACATATAAAAATTCATCCAGGTTGGGTGCTTCATGATCCGCATTTTCCAGTACGTTTTCACGTCTTACATTTTCTGTGAATGCATAAAACTTGTGGGCGATACCTGCTTTTTTAATTTCATAGTCAGTGTACCCGTCGCCCAGCACGTACACTTCACCCTCGAGGTTTAGGGATTTGATGGTGTTTGGTTTACCGTTATTTTTGGAAAGAATGATGTCTTTGTTAAAGCCAATGATGTCTCCGTTTTTGTTGTAGATAAACTCGTTTGCAAAAACCCGCTCTTCACTGATGCCATAGCTAGCCACAATCGGTACTATGAAGTCTTTGAAGCCATTGGATAATATGTATATTTGGTCAGCGTACTTTTTGATAAATTCTTTGTTACGCTGAAATGATTCAGAGACCTGATTTTTTAACCGGGCTACCAGCTCCGGTAAATGGTCTTTATGAGCTTTTAGGATTTGGAGGCGCTGCTCTAGAGAGTCGCTCAGAGAAATCTTGCCTTCCATTCCTAAATCGGTAATGTCTTTAATTTTTTGAAGGGACTCTTCCGCATCGGACTGACCCCTAAGAGATATTTCACATAAAACGTCTAGCGCCTCTACTCTGGTGAAGGTGCTATCAAAATCAATGACAAAATGTTTCTGATTTTCCATAAGTTCGCTTTCTCTGAAGGCTTAAAATTAAGCACCTACATGGCATATAGAACAATCATTTTCTTTTTATTATCAATTTTTTTTCAAAATGTGTCCTTTGGTCAATATGACTCCTTGAGTTTGTTGAAAAAAACGCAAAATGACATAGATTCTATTGTAAATAATGCAATTCAGCAAAGGGCATTTCCTGGGTGTGTGGTGTATGCTTCACTTGCTGGCCGTCCGATTTTTCATAAAGCATATGGATATCACCGTTATGACAGTATTAATGAAGTGCTTGCTGCTGATATCTACGATTTGGCCTCTGTGACTAAGGTGATGGCAGCTACGCTGGCATTGATGAAACTGTATGATGATGGGTTGCTGGATTTGGAAAAGCCTATTGGAGATTATATCGATGGACTTGGATGGAGCAAACTACGAAAAGTAACGATTCGAGAAGCGCTAGGACATCAGGGTGGAATCAAAAGCTGGATCAAATATTATGATGAAATTCAGAAATCAGATGGAAGGTATAAGCGTAAAACGATATCGATAGAACGATCCTCAGAGTATCCTTTCCAAATTGCTACAGGAAAATACCTTCACAAAGATTTTTATAACAAAATCAAGAAAATGATACGGAAGGCCGAGGTTCAAAAACATCCAGAATATGTGTATTCAGGATTGTTTTTTTACTTGGTGCCCGAACTCGTAGAAGAGCTAACAGGAACAGCCTTCGAGACCTATTTGCGTACGCATTTTTATGATCCTTTGGGTATGTCTACAGTGTCCTTCAGTGCTGGGGCCTATTATAGTTTAGATCGTGTAGTGCCTACAGAAGTAGATTCGTTTTTTCGCTATGAACCTATTCATGGACAAGTGCACGATGAAGGAGCCATTCTGATGAAAGGGATTTCTGGTAATGCAGGCTTGTTTGGCTCTGCTACGGATATTGCCAGGCTATGGCACATGTGGCTTCAGGATGGTACTTATAATGGTGTACAGTATTTACATCCAGCTACGGTAGACTTATTTACGAGCTATCAATACGGTAATAAGAATAATCGAAGGGGATTGGGTTTCGATAAACCATTGCTCCAGTATGATCAGGCAAAGAGCAGCGTGGCAAAAAGTACATCGCCATACAGCTATGGACACTCCGGCTACACGGGCACTTTAGTGTGGGCAGACCGGGAGAATCAATTACTTTTTATATTTTTGTCCAACAGAGTGTATCCGTCCCGGGATCAAAGAGCGCTATACCAACTCAACGTAAGACCGTCGATACACCAACTTTTGTATGACTACCTGAGTAGCGCAGCGGGTGATTCTAAATAATCCCAAACATAAATGGGGCTGTTGAGTTAGTTTTAGAAGAATTAAATTCCGAAAACAACCTAAAAACCACGTATTCCCGTTTTGAACATCCACTGGATAGACCTGCTGGTATTCGTTATTTATATGATAGCAATGCTCGGCGTTGGGTTCTTTTTTCTCAATAAAAACAAAAGTACAGACGATTATTATGTAGGAGGACGCTCGATGAGTTCCTGGCATGTGGGGCTTTCGGTAGTGGCCACAGATGTAGGAGGAGGATTCTCCATAGGTCTTGGAGGACTGGGATTTACCATGGGGCTATCTGGTTCATGGATGCTCTTTACTGGACTCCTGGGTGCCTGGCTAGCTGCAGTGATTCTAATTCCAAGACTGAGTGAGCTTCCTCAATTCAAGCAGTTATTTACATTTCCTCAGATCTTCAGCATTTTCTATGATAAAAAAACAGCACTACTTGCCGGCATCATCTCGGCTATAGGGTATGCTGGATTTACGAGTAGCCAATTGCTAGCCGGTGCCAAACTGGCTTCTTCTACATTTACTGGACTTAACCTTCAAAACGCACTCATAATAATGGGCGTGATTGCTGTGGTGTATACTGTAATGGGAGGGTTAAAAGCTGTTATTTATACAGACACTATTCAGTGGGCACTATTACTGTCAGGCCTGGTGTTCATTGGTTTGCCTCTTGGCTATATAGAAGTAGGTGGCTATAGCGAGATCAAACGAATACTGCCCAATGAGTTTTTATCGCTTGGAAACATCACCTGGCAAGATCTGGTCAATTGGGGGGTGACTATCATACCCATTTGGTTTGTAGGGATGACCTTATACCAACGGATATATGCTTGCAAGAGTAAAAAGGAAGCTCAAAAAGCGTGGTATATAGCTGGTGCTTTCGAATGGCCTGTGATGGCTTTTATGGGAGTGCTACTCGGGATGTTTGCGCGAGTAGGGGCTGAAGCTGGCATGTTTGCCTACATGGGCTATGAGTCTGCAGAAGGGATGGATGCTGAAACCGGCTTGCCAATGTTGCTACGCACCATTTTGCCGGCTGGTTTAATGGGACTTATGATGTCGGCTTATTTTTCGGCAGTCTTGTCTACTGCCGACAGCTGTCTTATGGCTTCTTCTGGTAATCTGGTAACGGATATTATCGGATACAAAAACCCTGACCAAAAGAAGTTTTTACGTCTTTCACAGTTGATGACGCTCGTGATAGGTGCACTAGCGTTGTTGTTGGCATCAGTGATGCAGAGTGTATTGGAACTGATGCTCTACAGCTATGCTTTTATGGTCTCAGGGTTGTTTGTACCAGTACTTGGAGGTTTGTTTACCAGAAAACCCAACCCCAATGCGGCTTTTTGGTCGATGCTTCTGGGTGGAGGTACTACCATTTCGCTGATCCTGCTCGTAGAAGAATTGCCGCTTGGCCTGGATGCAAACATTTTCGGAATCAGTATTTCTTTAATTACGTTCCTAATTTTAAATCAAGTTAAAAGCAAATAAACCAACATGTTAGAGATAGAAGTTTTAAAACCGTCAGATACCGTTGGCCTGATCCAACTAGAACAAATTCGCGACTTTCTTTATGATCACCTGGATCAGTACGGAGATGAGCGGGAAGATATTATGAAGGCCATAAACTACGCACTCAGCAAAGGCATTACGCCGGGAGGTTTTGTAGTAGTAGGGAAAGATGAAGGCGAGATAGTAGGAGCAGTAGTAGTCAACAAAACAGGTATGGAAGGGTATATTCCCGAAAATATTCTGGTTTATATTGCCGCTCATCGCGAAAAACGTGGCAAAGGATATGGCAAAGCATTGATGCAAAAGGCAATAGATACTGCAGAAGGTAACATAGCACTGCACGTGGAGCCAGATAATCCGGCCAAGAAGTTGTACGAAAAGCTCGGGTTTACCAATAAGTATTTGGAAATGCGTTTAAACAAATAAGAGTGCATGTCAGACGATATCATCAAAGACGCCATTGCGCTTAGGAGGTATTTGCATCAACACCCAGAAGTCTCTTGTGAAGAGCGGGAGACCTCCAGACATTTGAAAACCATGCTAGAAAAGGACTGTGAGCCCGATGAACTATTGGTTTTCGAGCAGTATGGGCTTGCTGCTGTCTATCAGGGACAGGAGCCAGGTAAGACCATAATGATCCGCGGAGATTTTGATGCTTTGCCCATAGAGGAGGAGAATGATTTTGAACACAAATCAGTAAATGAAGGAGTAAGCCATAAATGTGGACATGATGGTCATGCGTCTATTTTGTATGCGTTAGCTCGCAGACTCAAATCAGAAGGCTTGAGCAAGGGGAAAGCAATATTGCTCTTTCAGCCTGCTGAGGAGAATGGAGAAGGAGCCAAAGGAATGATCAATGATCCAAAGTTTGCCCAGTTGAAGCCAGACTTTGTAGTGGCACTTCATAACCTGCCAGGATACCCCAAACATACAGTGGTATGGAAAAAAGGAACCTTCACAGCAGCAGCCAATAGTATTATCATTCGGCTAAAAGGTAAAACATCTCATGCTGCAGAACCTGAAGCGGGAATCAACCCCGCATTGGCCATGGCCGAAATCACTGAAGCCATATTAAAGGCAAATATTCCAGACCTGGAAAGCAATGACTTCCGTATAGCTACACCTATATATAGCACGCTGGGCGAAAAGTCCTATGGCGTGTCGGCTGGGTATGGTGAACTCCACTTTACATTGAGGGCCTGGACCAATGATGTGATGAAGGAGTTTGAGGAGTTTTGCGAATCCAAAGCCAAAGAAATAGGCGAACAGCACGGCTTGAAAATAGTAGTGGACTGGACCCAACATTTTTTCGCTAACGAAAATAATGATGAAATCATAGATGCCGTAAAACAGGTGGCTGCTGAGCGAGACTACCCACTCGAAGAGCGTAGCACAGCTTTTAAATGGGGTGAGGATTTTGGGATTTTCACCGATAAGTTTCCCGGAGCCATGTTTGGCCTGGGAGCCGGAGAGGATTCTCCCGCACTGCACAATCCAGATTATGATTTCCCAGATGAAATCCTGCAGACTGGAGCAGACATGTTTTATCAATTAATCTACAAACTGCAAGGGTAATGTTTGCTACATCTGAGATTGAACTAGACCAAAGTGCGCTGGCTCAAAACCTGAAATTTATTCGATCAATTATTGGTAACGATGTTCGCCTGTCGTCAGTAGTGAAAGGGAATGCTTATGGACATGGGATTTTTGAATTTGTCCCCATGGCAGAGGCTCAAGGCGTAGATCACTTTTCGGTATTTAGTGCTGACGAAGCACTTGAGGTAACCAATATTAGCCTCAATAAGTCTTCGGTGATGATCATGGGCTATGTAGGTCCCGACGAACTAGAGTGGGCCGTGCTCAATGATGTGGAGTTTTTTGTATTTGAGATGGGCAGGCTCAAGCAAGCCTATGAAATTGCAAAGAAATTTGACACCCGGGCACGTATACATATAGAGTTTGAAACTGGCCTTCACAGAACAGGTTTCTCCAAATCTGAGTTGAATCAGCTGGTAAGCTTTATTCAGGATAAAAAGGATTATTTTGAGGTTTTGGGAGATTGTACGCATTATGCAGGAGCAGAAAGTATTGCCAACTATTTGCGCATTAAAAACCAGATAAAGAAATTTAATAAAATGGATCGCTGGATCCGCAATCAGGGCATAACGCCCAAATTTAAACATACTGCTTGCTCTGCTGCGGCCATTTCATACCCTAAGAGTAGAATGGACATGGTGAGAATCGGTATCTTACAGTATGGGTTCTGGCCAAGTAAGGAGACATTTATTGACTGTATCAAACACTCCGAGTCTAGAGAAGACCCTCTGCGTAGGGTAATCAAGTGGAAAAGTCGAGTGATGGCTGTGAAAGAAGTAGACACCGGAGAATTTATCGGATACGGCACTACATTTATGGCTACCGAAAACATGAAGATCGCTACTGTACCCGTAGGGTATAGCCACGGTTATTCACGTTCGTTGAGCAATCAGGGGCGTGTACTCATCCATGGAAAGCGGCTCGCTGTAGTCGGGATTGTCAATATGAACTTGCTCATCGTAGATGTTTCCGAGTGCCCAGAGGCTGCGCCGGGAGATGAAGTAGTCTTAATAGGAGAGCAGGGAGATGTGGCTGTGTCCGTAGCTTCTTTTAGTGAGCTTAGTGATCAGCTAAATTATGAACTGCTTACTCGACTACCGAGGAACATTCCTCGTACGGTCGTTAAAAACTGAGTTTAACCAAACAACGAACAATGGCTTATCTAAAGCTTAAAAAGAAATCGTTACAACACAATTACCAATTTATTGCCAAACACCTGGACAAAGAAGGAATCGAATGGGGAGTCGTTTCAAAATTGCTTTGCGGTAACAAAACTTACTTGCAAGAGCTTATCAATTTGGGTGTAAAAGAAATACACGATAGCAGGATCAGTAATCTGAAGACGGTCAAGAAAATGGACCCCAGCTTACAAACCGTGTATATCAAACCTCCTGCCAAAAAAGCCATCAAAAACGTGGTAGCCTATGCAGACGTCAGTTTCAATACAGAGCTCGAAACAATACGTTTGCTTTCAGAAGAAGCCAAAAGACAAGATAAGCTGCACAAGATCATCATCATGATAGAGATGGGAGACCTGCGTGAGGGTGTGCTGGGAGATCAGCTGGTTGGTTTTTATGGTAAGATATTCGAATTACCAAATATCACCGTTGTAGGACTGGGTACCAACCTCAATTGTCTGTATGGTGTGATGCCTTCTCAAGATAAACTCATTCAACTAAGCCTTTATAAACAGCTTATCGAAGCAAAGTTTGATCGAAAGATTGAGTGGGTTTCTGGAGGCACATCGGTAGTATTCCCACTATTACTTAACAAGCAACTTCCCAGAGGGATCAACCACTTTAGGATAGGGGAGATGCTGTACTTCGGCAACAACCTGTTTACTGATAAGCAAGTACGAGGCATGAAATCTGATGTGTTTACCTTGCATGCTCAAATCATAGAACTAATTGAGAAGCCCAAAGTGCCTACTGGGGAACTAGCCACAAATCCATCAGGGGACGAGTTCCAAATAAATGAAGACGATTATGGCAAGACTAGTTATCGAGCTATTCTCGATCTGGGCCTACTCGATATTTCCACAGATTTTTTAATACCCATGGATAAGGCCATCAAGGTGACTGGTGCCAGCTCAGATATGATCGTTATAGACCTGGGCAGTACTAAGAGAAATTACAAAGTTGGAGACTGGGTAAAATTCAAATTAAAATACATGGGAGCGTTAGGATTGTTAAATTCTAATTATATTGACAAAATCGTTGAATAACTCGAAATCAAAAGAGTTCCGAAAAGGGTTTATTTATAATCATTCTAAATAAACCCCTTTTTTTTGCCTTATGCTGTCTAATTCACTGATTATCAGAGTGCTTTATCAACATAAGTTATCCACATACGTGAAAGCGGGTTTCGGGTTGCAAAAGCCCCTTTGAAATACGTTATGCCAGCATTACATTTGTACCCGTTTGATTAGAACGGTAGAAAATACATGTTGACAAAGAAACAATCCATGTCCATAGCACCCAGATTTGTCCTAACCTCAGTCACCTATTTACTATTCTTATTTATTTCCTTTGGCTCGCTGGCACAGGACGAAGCAGCAGATGGTATCCCTACTGATGACGCGTTGGTCTCGGCAGGTGAAAGCTTATTTAAGGCAAACTGTACGCAGTGTCATGCCATCAATGAAAAGGTAATAGGCCCTGCGCTTAAAGATGTACACGAGCGTAGATCTAAAGAATGGTTGATCAGCTGGATACGCAATTCTCAAAAGCTTATTCAAAGTGGAGATGAAACAGCTGTAGCCTTGTGGGAGGAGTACAATAAGACGGCCATGCCGGCTTACCCATTCTCTGATGAGGAAATCACCTCATTACTTTCTTATGTAAAGGTAGAGTCTTCCAAAGAGCCTGAAGCGGCGCCAGTAGCAGCGGATGCTGGAGCGGGACAGACTGGTACGGCAGCCTCTGGTGATTCTGTGTCGTCAGGATACGTGACGGCTATCCTGGTGGTATTGATTGTGGTTCTGGTCTTGATTTTGGTAGTACTTGGACTGATCGTTTCAGTTCTCACCAAATACCTGAAAGATCAGAAAGACCTGGATGGTGCTGATGAGGAGATCGTAAACCAGCGCATAAACCTTCAGAAGGTACTTACAAGTGACTTTGTAATCGGCTCCGTGGTGTTCCTTTTCGTAGCTTTACTTCTTAAGACAGCTATAGATGGAGCCTTTACTATAGGGGTACAGCAAGGCTATCAGCCTACACAACCTATCGCTTTCTCTCACAAAATTCATGCAGGTCAATACGAGATTGACTGTAACTACTGCCACACAGGAGTGAGAAAGTCCAAAGCGGCAAACATCCCTTCAGCTAATATCTGTATGAATTGCCATACGGCTATCAAAACAGAGTCGCCCGAGATTCAAAAAATCTACGCAGCTATAGATTACGATCCATCTACTGGAGAATATGGTGAAAACACCAAACCAATAGAATGGGTGAGAATTCACAACCTACCAGATTTGGCATATTTTAACCACTCTCAACACGTAAAAGTGGGTGGGCTAGAGTGTCAGACATGTCACGGACCGATCGAAGAAATGGACGTGGTATATCAATACTCGTCGCTTACCATGGGTTGGTGTATCAATTGCCACAGAGAAACAGAAGTGAATACTAAAGACAATGAATACTATAACAAGTTGGTTGAGTTGCATGCAGAACATAGTAAAGAACCTATGAAAGTTGAAGACATAGGTGGTTTGGAGTGTTCAAAATGTCACTATTAATTCTAGCTTGAAAAAGGAGATAGTCCAGCAATATGAAAGAAACTAAGAAATACTGGAAAGGATTAGAGCAGCTCAAGAATAGCGATGAGTTCCAAAAGCATGCTAACAAGGAATTTCCTGAGTATCTGCCAATAGGGGGTGCCGAAGGTGAGGAGCCTTCACGTAGGGATTTCCTAAAACTGATGGGATTTGGTATTGCGGCTGTATCATTGGCTGCATGCGAAACACCGGTTAAGAAAGCTATTCCTTATGTGAAGAAGCCAGTGTCGGTAGATCCTACAATGCCTAATTACTACGCGTCTACATTTGTAAGCGGTAGTGATTATTGCAGCGTTTTGGTAAAAACACGTGAAGGAAGACCTATCAAACTTGAAGGCAACAGTTTGTCTACTTTTAGCGGTGGAGGAACCTCTTCACAGGTGGAGGCTTCAGTGCTATCTCTTTATGATCAGGAACGACTTCAGCAGCCATTGATTGATGGCAAGAAGGCAAGCTGGGATGAGATTGATTCCGCTGTTTCAAAGGAGCTTGCAGCAGCAAATGGTAAAGTAGCTATTGTTACGAATTCAATTGCTTCGCCTGCCACTCAGGCTTCTATCGATGCACTTGTAGCTGCATATGGAGCAACACACGTAGCCTATGACCAGTCTTCTTTTAGTGGATTATTAGCGGCCTACGAAAGTGCTTTTGGTACACGCATGCTACCAAGCCACGATTTTTCTAAAGCAAAAACAATTGTTTCTTTCGGAGCAGACTTCCTGGGTTCCTGGCCAAATCATACAGGAAACAACAAACAGTTTGCACAGACTAGAAAACTGGACTCCAAGAAGAAGGAAATGTCCAGATTATATGCATTTGAATCAAATCTGTCACTGACAGGTGCTAATGCAGACTATAGAACACCAATCAAACCTTCACAAGAAGGATTGTATGTAGCAAACCTTTACAATGCAGTTGCGGCGAAGCTTGGCGGCACTAAAGTGAAGGTTGCCAAAGTAGAAGATGATGTAGTTCTACAAAAGGCAGCAAACGATCTTGTAAGTGCAAAAGGTGCTTCCATTGTAATCAGTGGATCTAATGACTCTGAAGTACAAAAACTAGTCATTGCTATCAATCAATTGCTAGGAAGCTACGGCAATACGATCGACCCTTCAAAATCAGTTAACCTGAGAAAAGGCGATGATGCTGCTTTTGCAGGTTTTGTTAAAAAATTGAATTCGGGAGCAATTTCCGGAGTGATATTCTACAACTGTAACCCGGTGTATGACCATGCACTTGGAAGTCAAATTGCGGCTGGTATTAAGAAGGCCAAATTTGCAGTTTCAACCAGTGATCGCTCAGACGAAACTTCCTCTCTGGTCAAGTATCAGGCACCAGACCATCATTACCTGGAATCATGGAATGATTTCGAGCCTGTAACTGGGCAGTTTTCTCTATCACAACCAGCCATTAAGAACATTTTTGATACACGTCAGGCACAGGAATCATTCCTAAAATGGGCAGGTCAAGAAGTGTCAGCTTATGATCATGTAAGAGCGAGCTGGAATAAGAACGTTTACGAAAAGTCAGGAGAGTTAGCTGGAGCTGATGGATTCTGGAATAAGTGCCTCCACGATGGTGTATATGAGCTTAAGGGTGCAGCACTTACCGTTTCTGGTCCAGATGTAGATGTAACTGGAGCAGCTGCTGCTATCAGTAAGAAATACAAAGTAAACAGCACTGAGTTGGAGTTAATACTCTATACCAACTACAGTGTAGGCGATGGTACACAGGCTAACAACCCATGGTTGCAAGAAATGCCTGATCCTATCACCAAAGCAACATGGGATAACTATCTGACAGTTTCTCCTAAGCAAGCAGAAGAGTGGGGCATTGAACTTGGTGATATGTCCACGCAGACTGTAAGTTTTACAGCAAATGGAGTGACTGAAGAAATCCCTGTGCTACCACAGCCCGGACAGGCTTATGGTACCGTAGGACTGGCTGTAGGTTATGGTAGAACAAAGGCCGGTAAAGTAGCAAATGGCGTTGGTGTTAACGCTTATCAGTTTGCCAGCGTTGCTAACGGTTCAACAAGCTTTGCTGTAACTTCTGGTGTCTCCGCTACTCCGACAGGTAATGGCTATCAGATTGCTCAGACTCAAACCCACCAAACGTACATGGGGCGTGAGACTGTGATTCAGGAGACAGTACTTAACAAGTATCAGAAAGATCCTCAGGCAGGAAGACACTTCCCTAAGATTGCTACCTCTGAAGGTTACAAAAAGCCATATGCAGTATCGCTATGGCAAGGGCACGAGTACAACAACCACCACTGGGGGATGATGATCGATCTCAACTCTTGTACAGGGTGTGGATCATGTACGATTGCTTGTCAGACAGAAAACAACATACCTGTTGTAGGAAAACAGGAAGTACTAAATAGAAGAGAAATGCACTGGCTACGTATCGACAGATACTACAGTTCGGATGCAGAAGAAGGGGATTTGAAAGCCATGGAAAAGGCTGCACAAAACCCTGAAGTTACCTTCCAGCCAATGATGTGTCAGCAGTGTAACAACGCTCCATGTGAGACGGTGTGCCCTGTAGCTGCAACTACACACAGTAGTGAGGGTCTAAACCAAATGACTTACAACAGATGTATTGGTACAAGGTATTGTGCCAACAACTGTCCTTATAAAGTGCGTCGTTTTAACTGGTTCAAGTATCATGACAACAAGCAGTTCGATAAGAACATGTCCATGAACAATGATCTGGGTAAAATGGTGCTTAACCCTGATGTGACAGTAAGAGCTAGAGGGGTTATGGAGAAATGTTCTTTCTGCGTACAGCGAATCCAGTCAGGAAAACTAAGCGCTAAGAAAGAGGGTAGAAGACCTACTGATGAGGATGTAAATGTAGCATGTGCTGCATCTTGTCCTTCAGAAGCATTGGTTTTTGGTGACATGAAAAACCCTGAAAGTCGAATTTCTCAAATGCTGCAAATCAAGCAAAATGAGAAGAGCGTAGAAGCCAGGGAACCACGTGCATACCATGTACTGGAAGAATTGAGAGTAATGCCAAATGTTTGGTATTTGACGAAAGTCAGAAATAAAGATGAGGAGTCTAAAACTGAAAAAGCAGAAGCATAATAACCTATGATAGCAGAATCAGCCGTTAGAGAACCCTTAGTGACCGGCGGAAAAACCGTCCATGATGTCACTCAGGATATAGCCGGAAGAGTAGAAGATAAACCCGCTAAATCATGGCTTTTGGCCATGGCTGTATCCCTGGCTACGCTTGCCGTAGGCGGATATGCCGTTGCCATGACCGTATGGGAAGGCATTGGTATGTGGGGACTCAATAAAACCGTAGGATGGGCCTGGGATATCACCAACTTCGTATGGTGGGTAGGTATCGGTCACGCGGGTACGTTGATCTCAGCAATTCTACTTTTATTCCGCCAGCGATGGAGAATGTCAATTAACCGTGCAGCAGAAGCGATGACTATTTTTGCTGTAATCTGTGCGGCGATGTTTCCAGTACTGCACATGGGTAGACCATGGCTTGGTTTTTATTGGGCACTTCCTTTGCCCAATACATTTGGGTCACTCTGGGTAAACTTCAATTCACCACTACTGTGGGATGTATTTGCAATCTCTACTTACTTTTCTGTATCGCTTGTTTTCTGGTACATTGGTTTGATTCCAGATTTTGCTACCATAAGAGACCGGGCTACCAACAAAATTTCTGCTGCCATTTATGGTACATTGAGTTTTGGATGGGACGGAGCAGCTAAAACCTGGTCTAGATACGAGACAGTAGCTCTGATCCTTGCAGGTTTGGCTACACCACTAGTACTTTCAGTACACACCATTGTATCTTTTGACTTTGCTACATCTGTAATCCCTGGATGGCACACCACTATCTTCCCTCCATACTTTGTGGCGGGAGCGATCTTCTCTGGTTTTGCTATGGTACTTACGTTACTTTTGATCACACGTAAGGTTTACAAGCTTGAGGACTACATCACCATTCAGCATATAGAGCTGATGAACATTGTAATTATCATTACAGGATCTATAGTAGGTATAGCTTACATCACAGAATTTTTCATAGCATGGTACTCTGGCGTAGAGGCAGAGCAGTATGCTTTTATCAACAGAGCAACAGGACCATACTGGTGGGCTTACTGGTCTATGATGACATGTAATGTAATTTCACCACAGCTGTTCTGGTTCAAGAAAATCAGAACCAATCTGGCAGCGACTTTTATCATTTCTATTATTGTAAACATTGGAATGTGGTTTGAGCGATTCGTAATTATCGTTACATCACTTCATAGAGATTTCTTACCATCTAGTTGGGCAATGTTCTATCCAACAGTTTACGATATGGGAGTTTATCTATTCACATTTGGTTTGTTCTTCACATTGTTCTTTGCATTTGCGAAGTTCTTCCCTGTGATCAACATGGCTGAGGTAAAAAGTATTATTAAAGCAACTGGCGAAAAGAAATAAGCATGGCTCAAGAAAGCAACTATTTAGTCGGTGTATACGAGGATGAGGATGTACTCCTCAAAGCTATCAAGCACGTACGTGATGGTGGCGTGAAGATCCATGAAGTTTATTCACCGTTTCCAGTACATGGTATAGAAGATGCACTGGGATATAGAAGGTCTAGATTGTCTATTGTTGCATTCCTTTTTGGATTGCTAGGAACGTCACTGGCACTTACCATGCAGTTTGGTATGATGACAATCGACTGGCCAATGATTATAGGAGGTAAGGACTATGCACCGGTACCTTCATTTATACCTGTGACTTTCGAACTTACAGTACTTCTAGCTTCTTTTGGGATGGTTGGTACATTCATGATCATCAGCAATCTGAAGCCATGGGGTAAGCCTAAACTTTTCGACAAAAGAATCACTGATGATAAGCACATCGTGGCTGTTGATTTAGGTAAAAATGATGTAGATGAAGTAGCTATCAGCAAATTGTTTCAAGATAGTGGTGCTTCAGAAGTGAACAAGAAAACACTTTAAGAACAATGCTCAAGAATACATACAAAATATTGACATTAGGTGTATTGGTCACCCTTGGAGCTTGTACGGCTGGCGTGGATGACACAGGTTTAGAATATGCGCCTCAGATGTATCACTCTACTCCTTATGAGCCACTTTCACAGATTCAGGATGAAAATTCTGGGAGCTGGTTAGACTCGAACCCTGAGGATGAACACGGAGAGTTTTATAATTCGAATCCATACAATGCGCATAACATGACAATGCGTGAGCCAGTAGCAAATACGATAAAAAGAGGAGAGTATATAGCGGACTATGGTATTGATGCAACTGATTATGCGTCAGCCGAGGCTTTGCTTACGAATCCTTTTGCTGATTCTGATGTGGCTTTGAAAGAAGGCAAAGCGTTGTATTTACGGTTTTGTGAGCACTGTCACGGAGAGAAAGGTGCTGGAGATGGCTTGGTTGGTGAAGTTTATAAAGGTGTAACTGCCTATAACTCAGCTACTGTTAAAGACAAGAAAGCTGGTCACATCTACTGGGTTATAACCAATGGTAAAGGTCGCATGGGAGCTCATGCTTCACAATTGAGTGTAGATGAGCGCTGGAAAATCGTGACTTACGTACAAACGCTTCAAAAACAATAAAAACTGATTTTATCCTTCGAGATATGGTTGAAGAAAAATTTGAATTTACAGCGAAGACCAAGAAGAACCTCTTCATTTTTATGGGAGTGGGAGTGCTTCTTACGATCATAGGAATCATTTCAGTCTCCATGGGAGGTGGTCATCATGAGTTGGAAGGTGACGCAGGTCATCATGCATTTCACTGGTATCAACGTGTGTTTGCCAATTTGTGGATCAATAACGTCTTCTTCGCTGGATTATCCCTGGTAGGTGTATTGTTTTTTGCTATTCAATATGCTGCGCAGGCAGGTTGGTCAGCTGGTATTAAAAGAATTCCTTTGTCATTTGGAGCGTGGATTCCTTTTGCCGCAGTACTTATGCTGGTTACCTATTTTGTAGCTGGTCATGATATTTTCCACTGGACTCATCACGATTTGTATGATGTAGACTCTCCAGGATACGACTCAATAATTGCTGGAAAAGGTGCGTACTTCTTTTGGCCTTTAGAAGCTGGATCTTTCCCAATATTCTTTTTGGGCAGAATGGTGATTTTCTTCCTTGTTTGGTACTTGCTTTTCAATAAGCTCAAGCAAGTGGCTTATGAAGAAGACTCTATTTCTGGAACAGAGAAATGGTATCAACTACGTAAACTTTCAGCGTTCTTCATCATCTTCTTTGCAGTATCTTCTTCTATGGCCTCATGGGACTGGGTGATGTCGATAGATACACACTGGTTTAGTACCATGTTTGGTTGGTATAATTTTGCTAGCTGGTGGGTGTCTGGTTTGGCTTTGACTGCACTTATTGTAGTGTTGCTAAAAGATAAGGGTTACCTGAAAATTGTCAACTCAAACCATATCCATGATCTTGGTAAGTTCATGTTCGCCTTCAGTATTTTCTGGACATATATCTGGTTCTCTCAGTTCTTGTTGATTTACTATGCCAACATTCCAGAAGAGACTATCTATTTCGTAGAGCGTTGGAAAAATGGACATTACGCACCGTTGTTTTACCTCAACCTAATTATCAATTTCTTCTTTCCATTTTTAGTGTTAATGACGAGAGATGCAAAACGACATGCACGTTTTATTAAGGTGATTGCACCGATGATAATTGTTGGACACTGGTTGGATTTCTATTTGATGATAACTCCTGGAACACTTAAGTCAAACGGAGGGTTTGGTGCTCTAGAACTTGGTTTAATGTTTATATACTCAGGTGCATTTATTTTCGTGGTACTAAAACAAATGGCAAAAGCTCCTTTGTTTGCGAAAAACCACCCTATGTTGGAGGAGAGTTTACATCATCACATTTAATAAAAAGAGATAGTTAATTAAAACGATATGTTGGATTTCATCATTGTATTAGCGGTAATCCTCGTTCTGGCCTTATTACTGTCCATATTTAGAGTGGCTACTCTAGTGGGGATAGTAAAAGGTGATAGTAAACAAAAGGTACCCGTAAGTAATAAGCTACAAGCAACTCTTTTAGTGGTATTTATGGTGCTTGGCATCTTTGGCTTTTTCTACTACTCTTTCGGTGG
This sequence comes from Marinoscillum furvescens DSM 4134, assembly GCF_003386095.1. Classification (GTDB taxonomy): domain Bacteria; phylum Bacteroidota; class Bacteroidia; order Cytophagales; family Cyclobacteriaceae; genus Marinoscillum; species Marinoscillum furvescens. The sequence continues at coordinate 153,121 of NZ_QREG01000015.1, forward strand.
GTTAAGTGAAGATTACACGCAACCTTTAGCTTCTGAGCATGGCGTGGTAACGGATCGTTTATTCTGGATCACGATGGCTATTACCGGATTCGTGTTTATCGTGACTCAAATATTCCTTTTTGGCTTCTCATACAAATACCAATACAAGGAAGGTAACAAGGCTTATTTCTATCCTCACAATAACAAATTGGAGTATATATGGACAGCTGTTCCGGCATTGGTATTGGCAGTCCTTATCATATCAGGATGGCAAGCATGGGTGGATATCACCGGTCCTGCACCAGAAGATGCTGAAGTGATCGAGGTAATGGGCTATCAGTATTCATGGGCAGTTCGTTACGGAGGTGCTGATAAGAAATTGGGCGATTATGATTATCGAAAAATTGATGTGGTAAATCAGTCTGGAATTGATTTCTCTGACAAAGCCTCTTTCGATGATTTTATCCCTACAAAACTTTATTTACCAAAGGGGAGACCAGTGTTATTGCAGATTCGAGCAAGAGACGTGATACACAGTGTATATCAGCCACATTTCAGATTGCAAATGAATGCTGTGCCTGGTATGCCTACAAGGTTTTGGTTCGTACCGACCAAGACTACTCAGGAAATGCGCACAGAAACTGGTAATCCTGATTTTAATTATGAGTTAGTCTGCAACAAAATATGCGGAAAGGGTCATTTTGCTATGAAATACCTGATAGAAGTACTGGAACCAGAGGAATACGATGAGTGGTATGCCAGTCAAGATGCATGGTTGAAGCAGAATTCTGATTATCTGGCTCAAGTACCAGAAGAATTACAGGAAATGGCTCGAATAGCTTCTGGAATGGAAGCAGAGCAAATAGAAAGTGAAGGTAAATCAGTAGTTAGCAGTACATATTAAAAGGAAATAACATGTCAGTAGCAGACATTCAAGTAGAAGAACACTTAGCACATGATGATCACGGAGATCATCACGAGCAAAGCTTTATCAGTAAATATATCTTTAGTACTGACCATAAAACCATCGCCAAGCAATTCCTAATTACAGGGATTATCTGGGCAATCATAGGAGGAGCTTTATCGGTAATTTTCCGACTTCAGTTAGGTTTTCCTGAAATGCAATTGGAGTGGTTAAGACCTATTCTTGGCAAATGGATTACTGAAGGTGGCAAATTAGATTCTGAATTCTATCTGGCTTTAGTAACCATGCACGGAACCATTATGGTTTTCTTCGTACTTACGGCTGGGTTGAGTGGTACTTTTAGTAACTTCCTCATACCACTTCAGATTGGTGCCAGAGATATGGCATCAGGATTTATGAACATGCTTTCATACTGGTTCTTTTTCCTTTCTAGTGTGATCATGTTTGTCTCTCTTTTCTTAGAGACTGGTCCTGCAGGTGGTGGATGGACCGTTTACCCACCTTTAAGTGCACTTCCACAGGCGATTGCTGGCTCTGGGGCTGGTATGACACTTTGGTTGGTTTCAATGGTATTCTTTATTGCTTCTACGCTACTTGGTGGTATCAACTATATCACTACTGTCATTAATATGAGAACAGAAGGCTTGTCTTTTTCAAGGCTTCCGTTAACCATATGGGCTTTCTTTATTACTGCTGTAATTGGACTGCTTTCATTTCCAGTACTAGTAGCAGCTGCTTTATTACTTGTTTTTGATCGTTCTTTCGGTACTAGCTTTTACCTGTCAGAAATTTATATCAATGGTGAAGCGCTACCAAATGTAGGAGGTAGCCCTATTTTATACCAACACTTGTTTTGGTTCCTGGGACACCCTGAAGTATACATCGTTATTCTTCCAGCTTTAGGAATCACATCAGAGATTATTTCTACGAACTCTCGAAAACCAATCTTTGGTTACCGAGCGATGATAGGTTCGATTCTAGCGATTGCATTCTTGTCATTCATTGTATGGGCTCACCATATGTTCGTGACTGGTCTGAATCCATTCCTTGGATCTATTTTCATGTTCCTAACTTTGATAATTGCGGTGCCTTCAGCTGTAAAAGCCTTTAACTACATCACTACGATGTGGAAAGGAAACATTGTATTCACACCTGCGATGTTATTTTCAATTGGCCTGGTATCGTTCTTTATTTCTGGAGGACTTACCGGACTATTTTTAGGTAACTCTGCAGTAGATATTACACTACACGACACATACTTTGTGGTGGCACACTTTCACCTTGTAATGGGTAGTGCCTCTTTCTTTGGCCTACTGGCAGGTGTATACCACTGGTTCCCTAAGATGTTTGGACGCATGATGGATGAGCGTTTAGGGTACATCCACTTCTGGTCTACGTTTGTTGGGGTTTACCTTGTGTTCTTCCCGTTGCACTACATTGGAATAGCTGGATTCCCAAGAAGATATTATTCATTCACAAGCTTTGATGCATTTAGCTCTTTTGCTGACCTGAATTCATTTGTGAGTTTAGCCGCAATTTTGACTTTTGGTGCTCAGTTTATCTTCTTGTTCAACTTCTTTTTTAGTATTTACAAAGGAAGAAAAGCTCCAAAGAATCCTTGGAATTCCAATACTCTGGAATGGACTACACCTGAGTTGCCGGGTCATGGTAACTGGCCTGGTGCAATACCTAAGGTTTACAGATGGCCTTATGACTACAGCAAGCCAGGGTCCGAATCAGATTTTATACCACAGCACATTCCTTACAGTCAAACACCTGAATCAAACTTGCCTCATGAAGCTGAATTAGCTAAGAAAGAGGAGATCTCTCAGGTAAATGAATCAAAATAACTTTTTCAAAAGAGTAAATCTCTATACGATCATTGCCGTCTACTTTTTAATACTTGTAGGCGGCATTGTTCGTAGTATGGGGGCTGGTATGGGATGCCCAGATTGGCCTAAATGTTTTGGTTCTTACATCCCACCATCTTCGGTTAGCGAATTGCCGGATGGATACGAGGCGTTGTATGTTGAAGCCAGGATAAAGAAAAATCATCGTTTGGCTCGTATGCTCTCGGCATTCGGCTTTGAAGAATTGGCAGATAAAGTTGAGCAAGACCCTGGGATTCAAGAGGTGACAGTTTTTGATGTGGAAAAAGCATGGATAGAATACATCAATAGACTGGTAGGAGTGGTAATAGGACTTCTAATAATTGCAAACATGCTGGGTAGTTTAAAATATTGGAATAGCAATAGAACACTAGCGATTTTAGGTGTTGTTGGTTTTATTCTAGTAATATTCCAAGGATGGATTGGTTCACTTGTAGTGTCTACGAACTTACTTCCAGGGTTTATATCTTTCCATATGTTGTTAGCACTGGTTTTGGTGTGTGTGCTTTTAGCTCAGAGGGCTATGGCTGTCACTACTAAACAGGTAGTAGGTACCTCTATGATTTTTGTACTGTTAGTGATGATGTTAGTGCAAATACTTTTGGGAATACAGGTTCGGGAGCAGATAGATACCATCAAATATGTAATAGCTGATCGGTTTTCCTGGATCGATGAGATGAATGCCGTGTTTTATGTGCATCGTTCATTTTCTCTCTTGATTTGTGGAGTGATAGGATGGGTAACATATATAAACTGGAAAAAGGGGGGTGTTCACCCGTTGATATGGGCAATGGTAGCCATTACAGGCTTTGAAATAGTACTGGGAATCATCATGACGTATTTCGGAGTGCCGGCATTTGCACAACCTTTGCATTTGCTCTTCGGAACTGCTGCAATTGGCATCATTTTTTACCTATTTTTGTCATCGAAATTTACTGTTAACAGATGCTGATGCGAGCGATGGATTTAGGGATTGTAACGAGTGCTAGCAAATTGAAGTGTTACTATGAACTTCTGAAGTTCAGGTTGTCTTTTCTTGTGGCATTTTCTTGTGGTTTTGGGTATTTGTTGGGACATTCTGGTACCGTAAATTGGCTGCATTTTGCGTGGCTTGTACTGGGAGGTTTTTTGATTTCTGGTGCTTCTATCATCTTCAATCAGATTATAGAAAAGGACTTGGATAAGCTCATGCAACGCACCAAGGACAGGCCTTTGCCCACAGGCAGAGTTACAGTAAACGAAGCTTATCAATATGCTATTTTAACGGCTCTGGCTGGTTTTGGAATTTTGGCATGGCAAACCAATACCTTGACGGTTTTGCTTTCATTGGTGTCAATGATATTGTACAGTTTTGTATACACTCCGCTGAAAAGGGTGGGGCCAATTGCTGTATTTGTAGGAGCTATTCCTGGGGCTTTGCCTCCACTTTTGGGATGGGTGGCTGCTACAGGCACCATTTCGCATGAGGCACTTATTATTTTTGGAATACAGTTTATTTGGCAGTTCCCGCATTTTTGGGCCATAGCCTGGGTAGCGGATGAAGATTATAAAAAAGCTGGATTTAAGCTTTTACCTGGAGGTGGAAAACAAGACCTGAATACAGCGATCAACATCATGATCTACACATTGTTTCTGTTGCCTTTAGGGCTGCTGCCTACCTACTTTGGGTTGGTGGGGATTACAAGTGGAGTAGTGGTGACTATTTGTGGAGCGTTGTTTTTAAGCCAAACATTCTCGTTAATGAAAGATTATTCTAGAAGATCAGCGCTCAAGATAATGTTTGGGTCATTTATTTATCTTCCGATAGTGCAGATAGCTTATTTATTAGACAAAGTGTGAAATGGAAAGATCGGCAGACATACCAGTAGGAAATGTGAGGGTGAAATCAATGCACCCAAAGAAATTCGCCATGTGGCTGTTTCTAATTACGGTTACCATGATTTTTGTATCGCTAACGAGTGCTTACATTGTGAAGCGAGCGGAGGGTAACTGGTTATTAATAGAGTTTCCTTCGATGTTTCAGTGGACATCTGCGATTATTATAATCAGTAGTGTCTCTATGCAAATGGCCTATATTTTTGCCAAACACAACAATCTACTTGGTGTCAGAGCGTCTTTGCTCGGTACAGCACTTTTGGCGGTTGCTTTTATTGTTGGGCAATTCATGTCGTGGGGGCAGCTTGTTAATCAAGATGTGTTTTTTGTAGGCAACCCGGCAGGCTCTTTTATATATGTGTTTACAGGCCTGCATGTGGCGCACCTTGTAGGTGGAGTCATATTTTTAATTATTGTGTTAATAAACGCTTTTAGATATAAGGTTCATTCAAAGAGTATGGTGCAGATAGAGATGTGTGCTACATACTGGCATTTTCTGGGTGGACTTTGGTTGTATTTATACTTATTTTTGATCCTAAATAACTAGACACGCACTATGGCAAACACTGCAGTTGTAGTAGACGAAAGCTCAGCCAACCCGTGGGGTGGAGGAGTGGCTCCGATGAAAGCGAGCTACGGAAAGTTGATGATGTGGTTCTTTCTACTATCTGATGCTTTTACGTTTTCAGCTCTACTGATTACCTATGGAATGATTAGATACAGTCACCCGGCTTATGAAGGTGCTATTTCTGATTTTGCATTTTCACAAGAGTACTGGCCGATACCGGAGATGGTGTTTGAGGCTGTGCCATTTTTACATGGCGTACATGCACCGTTGGTGTTTGTGGGGATCATGACATTTATCCTTATTTTGAGTAGTGTGACGATGGTATTAGCGGTGGAAGCCGGACACCGTATGGATCGCAAAGGAGTAGAAAAGTGGATGCTTTGGACCATTATTGGTGGCATTACCTTTTTGGGATGTCAGGCATGGGAGTGGAGTCACTTCATACATGGTGCAGATATGTCCAAAAATGTAGGAAGTAACCTCATTCAGGGTGCTAACTTGAGTATCAACCAGTATGGCCCATCAAACTTCGCTGCATTGTTTTTCTTTATCACAGGGTTCCACGGATTCCACGTATTTAGTGGCGTGGTGATCAACTTTATCATTTTTTACCAGGCTACTGTAGGAATACTAGAGCGTAGAGGGCATTACGAAATGGTAGAAAAAGTTGGACTCTACTGGCACTTTGTAGATTTGGTTTGGGTATTCGTATTTACCTTTTTCTACCTTGTCTAAAGCATTAATTAACTGAAATCATGGAACAAGAAAATACACAAGTACAGGTAATACCTGCAGATAAAGCTAAGATTAGAAAAATCTGGAGAGTTGCATTGATTCTTGCAGTAGTAACGGCTGTTGAGTTCCTCATAGCTTTTACGGTAGGAGCAGGTGCTTTCAGAACATGGGTTTTTATCTTGCTTACAATAGTTAAAGCATTTTATATCGTAGCAGAATTTATGCACCTGGGTCATGAAAAGAAATCATTGATCTGGTCTATACTGCTCCCAATGATGTTTGTAGTATTCCTCATTTTTATACTCATGTATCAAGGAGCCGCACTTTTAGAAGTGTTGTACTAATATGAATTTAAGCTTGAATAAAAAATCATGCCTGTAATAGGGCATGATTTTTTTTTGAACTGATATGAAAAGAAAAGCCTTAGTTGTTCTCTTCTTTATTGTAGTATTTGGTTTGCCGGTGTGCTGGTATCTTTTTTTACAAGCATTTGGCGAAAACAAATTTGCTCTACCTGTACTTTCAACCTACGAATCTACTTGCGATTCGTTAAGTTTTGACAAAGCTGGATTGTTGGTAGATGCTGATCTGGCTAAAACTTACCCAAACGAATTTGCCCGAATTGATGAACGCCTGAATCAGGAATCAAATTTGCAGTTGGTACTTACCTCCTGTGAAATGGCCGATGACATGATGCTGGTAGATCATGAAAATCAAGTACGTGGTATATATGATTTGAATCGGGAAGAAGTAGATAGACTGCTGGCAGAAATAGATATTTATTTAATGAACCTCAATCATTCAAAGCGTGAAGGAAAATAAGGGATTGATTAATGTGATTATTGGTGTGTCCATCGCCATACCATTGGTGGTGGCAATTTTGTTATTTGCTCCATTCAAATTGAACTTGGAGGGAGCTACCTGGGTAAGCTTTTTACCCACTTTCAATGCCATTGCTAACAGTACTACTTCTGTATTACTTGTATTGGCACTGATTGCAATCAAAAAGAAGAAGGTAGCTCTGCATAGAAATTTAATGCTTTCGTGTCTGGTTTTAGGGGCATTATTTTTGGTAAGCTATGTTACGTACCATGCTTCTTCACCGTCCACAATTTTTGGTGATTTGGATCATAATGGTGAACTCAGTGAAATGGAACTGTCTGAGGCGGGCATGATGCGCACCGTTTACATTGTGGTTCTGCTCTCACATATTGGGCTGTCTATAGTGGTAGTACCATTTGTATTGTTAGCCTTTTATTACGCTCTGAATGATAAGATTTCGCAACACCGGAAAATTGTGAAATACACTTTTCCAATCTGGTTGTATGTGTCTGTTACAGGAGTGATTGTTTATTTGTTGATTAGTCCATACTATGCCTGAACCAGTCTGGTCGAAAACGTGTTGAATTTATGATGCAATTAGTTTTAAGATCCATCGTGTGGCTGTCAATGATGGCATTGCCTTTGCTTACATCTGCGCAATGTGCCATGTGTAGAACGCAAGTAGTAAACAATGTGAGTCATGGCGAGACCTCCTTTGCAGCAGGTCTTAATTTTGGTATACTGTATCTATTTTTTACGCCATATTTGGTCATTGGCGTTGTGGCTTTTTTCTGGTTCAAACATGCAAAATCAAAACAATCAAAACGGAGTATTCTCAGCCGTATTAAAGGGTAAATGTCCTCGGTGCCGACAAGGTGATATGTTTAAGCATAGCCCTGTAAACCTAAAAGGGTTTGGAGCTATGCACCGCTATTGTCCGAGTTGCGGGCATCAGTTTGAGCAGGAGCCGGGCTTTTATTATGGAGCCATGTATGTGAGTTATGCGGTCTCAGTGGGGGTATTTTTGGTGACTTCACTTCTCGTTTATCTTTTGTTTAATAATCCTTCCGTAACAGCCTATGTTATAGCTGTAGGGGTAGTGTCTGCGCTATTGTACCCATTAAATTTCAGGTATTCCCGCATCTTTTTCACCTATCTATTTAGTGGCGTGAAATATGAACCAAACCGCAAAGAATAACTTATCTTGGCTGGCGTGAAACTAGCTAATGCATCTAAAATTGGGTTTTATTCTTTTCTGCTCATATCCCTTCTAGGCATAGTGGTAGGAGGTGTGATAGGCACTTCTGACAAAAATGCACGAGAGGTCATTGCAGAGAATTTAAACTCGCTGGTAAACGAGCAGTACCGTGATCTGGTTGACTTTGAGCGGCAGCTAGGGGTTTATACCAACCCTTTCGCAATAGCTGATAATGGCAGCTTTAGCAAAAGAGTATTTGTAAATGGTGGATTGGTCTATTGGAATGACAATAGCTTTTGGCCTGAATACAGCGCACTCAAACTTTCTGATAGTTTATATACACTAAAGGGAAGCTATGGGATCAGGATTATACAGCGCAAAGAGATAATTACCGATCATGATGTGATAGAGGTGTTTTCTTCACTGTCTGTGATGAATACACCGCCAGTAAAGAATCAATACCTTGACGTTTCTTTTAATCCTCGAATATTTGAACAATACCCGGTAGAAATAGACCGGTCAGGAGAACCCTACCCGTTCAAAGATCAAGTGCTGTTTTATGCAGTCACATTAGACAGGGAAAAAGGCTGGGTGGAAGTGATGCAGCTGTTATCTTTATTATTGTTCGGGTTATTGTTGATATGGGGTGCGAGCAGTTTTGTTCGCTATCCGCAAAGTAAACCCTGGTTAAAGTTTGTAGTTATCGGTTTTGGGCTACTCATTTTGCGATTGGTTCTTTACGGGTATGCCAGACTTTATGTAGATGTTTGGGAACTGTTTAATCCCGTATTTTTTACTGCTAGCATTATCAACCCTACTCTTGGAGATTTATTGTTAAATACGCTGTGGGGGTTAGGAACACTCGTGGCTCTGTATTATGCTTTACGCGATCTATCGATCAAAGAGCAAAAGTTAAAGGTCCAATGGGCGCTAATAGGAAGCGTAGTTCTGGCATATTTTGGAGTAGCTCATTTGCTGTACGAAACCGTCTGGTTGATTCTGGAGCACAGTCAATTAGAGCTTGATATTAGCGATAGCATTACCTTCACCTTTTTGAGAGGAGTAGCCTACATGTGCATAGTGAATATGGGGCTTTTGCTTTTGGTGATATTCAGTATCGGGCATCAGTTAATGTTGCAAAGCACTCTATCTGGTATAGGGAAAACGCTACTATTGGTTCTGGTTTATGCCCTGGGATTTTTGGTGTTTGGAGGGTTTGCTTTTAACTATCTGGGGGTAGCCTTCTTGCTGTGGGTTACGGTACAGGTATTAGGGCTAAACAAGGTGATTGGGACACTCAAATACCAAACATTTATATATCTGGTGATGGTATTTTCGGCAGTGGCGTTTATAGCAGCTTTGGGAGTATACAAGCATAGTGAAAAGGATGAGCTTGTAGCCAAGGAGAAGTTTGCGAATCGCTTATTGATCAAAAATGACATTCTGGGGGAGTTTTATCTCAGCCAAATTCTTAATGAAATTTCTGAAGATCGGTATGTAAGAACCCGGTTGATGAGTCGGCTGCTCGCCCGCCAAAACATCAGAGAAAAAATTAAACGCCAGTTTTTGTCGTCCTATTTTAAAAAGTATGACATCAATGTGTACTTGTTTGATGCTGACGGGTCCAGTCTACAACCCGAAGTAAATGATTGGGGTTTTGGCCAGTGGCAATCCGAATATGCAAAGCCAACATATAGTACGGACTATGATAACATTTTCTTTGTGCAGGACCGCAAGGAAAATGTACGCAATAAGTACGTATGTTTTTTGGAGGTAAATGCATATGGCAGACAGGTGGGCTACATCGTTTTGGATCTTACACTTAAAAAATTCATTCCTTCGAGTGTATTTCCAGAGCTTTTGCTGGAGAGCAAATATCACATGGGCAGCATGGATGAGTTTGATTACGCGGTATTCAAAAACGGAGAAATACTGTATAAGCAGGGGAGGTATAGTTTTGAAAATAAACTGAATGCAAAAGATATAAGTGGGGAAAAACTCTATAAGCAAGGGCTTGAGCGTGATGGGCATCATTATTTTGGGCTCAAAACGCAGGACGACCGAATTATCTTGATCGTGTCTAAGACCTATGAGATTCAGTCAATTCTCTCCAACTTTAGCTTTGTATTTCTGATATTGATTTTTGTGGTGGCCACGAGCTTTTTGATAATTCGTGCTTTTACCGAAAGTCACCGATTCAACTTATCTACTAAAATACAGCTCTATCTTGGGTTGTCATTTCTGCTACCCATGACAGTGGTAAGTATCGCACTGATCAATACGCTCAACAAGTCCTACCGTGAAGAAATAGATCGAAACTTTCAGAAGCGCAGTTACAACCTTGCAGAAAACCTAATCGACGAATCGGAATCATTTTTTGATAACCTGATCAATATAGATGAGTATGCAAACGAGATATCCAGAGCTGCGGCCCTGTCTCAGGCGGATCTCAATATATACGACACCAAAGGGCGTCTGGTGACTTCCAGTCAGCCCGAGATATATCGGCTGGGGCTACTCTCCAATCTGTTGGATAATGATGCCTACTACCAGATCAAGTACAAGCGCGAGCAAAACATGATAGCAGAGCAAACCATAGGAGCTCTTGATTTCAAGACATCTTATACCGCCCTCAGGAGCTATCAGGATGGCAGGTTGTTGGCGATATTGGCCATGCCCTATTTCGACTCAAAAAATCACCTTAGAAGGCAACAGGTAGAGGTGTTTAACAATCTTCTGGTCATCTTTTCAGTGATTTTTCTCATATCTCTGGTGGGTGGAAATGCCATCGTAGGGCAGCTGGTACAGCCGCTCAAGCGTATAGGTGACAAGCTGAGGCGTACAAGTCTGGAGGAAACCAACCAGCCCATACACTACGATGCACAGGATGAAATCGGTAGCCTGGTGAAAGAGTACAATGCCATGCTGATCAAGCTGGAGGAAAGTAAAGACGCTCTGGCTGTGAGCCAGAAGGAGTCTGCGTGGAAAGAAATAGCGCGTCAGGTGGCACATGAGATTAAAAACCCACTGACGCCTATGCGCTTAAAAGTGCAACAGCTCCTGAGGTCTGCCGAAGCTGATAGCAAAGAGCACAAGGCTTTTAGTTCATTACTTACCCAAATAGATTCGCTAAGTAGCATTGCAGATTCATTTTCAGAGTTTGCCAAAATGCCGGCTCCAAATAACGAGCAGGTGGACCTGGTAGCATTGGTAGACAACACCATCAATCTTTACTACAGCAGTGAGGTACAGCTTCGCAAGCGATATGAAGCCAAAAAGGCGTTTGTCTTTGTGGATCCAAAAATCTTTAGCCGAATACTCACAAACGTACTGCTCAATGCCATACAGTCTAAAACAAGCGGTGTGCCACACATCGAAGTGAGCATAAAGGCTGCCGGTTCTAAAGTGATATTGTCTATAGCTGACAATGGTGATGGTATATCTCCTGAGCAGCGTGAAAAGATTTTTACTCCTTATTTTAGTACCAAATCAAAAGGTAGCGGGATCGGATTGGCCGTAGCCAAAAAAGGAATTGAAAACGCAGGAGGAAACATATGGTTTGAGTCGGAGGCAGGAAAAGGCACTACATTCTACATATCGCTTCCGATCCATCAAGGCTAATTTATTCCTTCTGTTTTTAGGACTGGGCTATTGGGGGAGTGCCCAGCACCTGACCTGTCGTGATGTACATATGGCAGCCACTATAGTGCTGGATAGCTTACCAGTGGAGCGAGAGAGTATTTCCATATCTCCAGCCATATCGTATCAGCTGGATAGCACTGCTACCCGGCTCTTTTTTTCAGATACCACTGGTGTAGATACCGTTACCGTCTGTTACCGAAAACTTTCCAGAGCATTTTATGAGCCTCTGTTTTTACGTGATGTGCGCTACTACGAAAGGGGGGCGTATGTCCAGCGCACCACCGCTGCAAAAGCAGGAATAAAAGGCGTACGAGAGGAAGAGCTTTTTGATTTTGGTGAGCTCAATACATTTGGGGCCATTACTCGTGGCGTGACCTTTGGCAACCGCCAAAATGTCTTTGTCAACTCCGCACTAAATCTCCAGATGGATGGTCAGCTCTCTGAGGACCTGCGTGTAAGTGCGGTGATCACTGATCAGAATATTCCCTATCAGCCTGAAGGTAACACTCAGCAATTGCGAGATTTTGACAATGTATTTATTAAGCTATATAACGACAAATTTCAGATACAAGCAGGAGATATCGTGCTCACCAACCCTGCGGAAGAAAGCTATTTCTTAAAGTATTATAAGAATGTACAGGGTCTGAGTCTGGGATATAAGTCTAGTCTAAGCAATGGATGGAAAAGCACCAGTAAAGTAACGGGAGCACTGGCCAAGGGACAGTTTGTTTCTACGACAATTACCCCCATAGAAGGCGTGCAGGGGCCATACAAACTGCGAGGAGCGAACAACGAACAGTTTGTGATTATCCTGGCTAATTCGGAGCGTATTTATGTAGATGGAAAGCTCATGGAGCGTGGCTTTGACAGGGATTATGTGATTGATTATAATTTGGGGGAAGTTACTTTTAGTACCAATGTGTTGATTACACGCTTTTCGCGGATACGAGTAGATTACGAATACGCGAACCAGTATTATGCGCGCTCCAATGTGACTGCCCTACAGTCATTTTCTAACGATCGCACTACTGCTTATGTGACCTATTATCGTGAAAAGGACAACCCTGCGAGTACTCTTGGTTTTGAACTTTCTGATCAGGATCGTGACCAGCTGCAGGCTGCAGGTGATGGACAGGGCAGTGCAGTGATATCCGGAGTGGACTCCACTGGTTTTATTGAAAATGCCGTATTGTATCGTGTGGTGGATACCACGCTTACGTCTGACGAAAGCATTCAGGTATATGAGTTTTCTACTGATGAGGACCAGGCCTTGTATCGGGTGACCTTTTCCAATGTAGGAGAAGGGAATGGTGCCTACGCCTTTCGCAGGACTACCGCCAATGGAAAGGTCTATGAATATGTAGGCGAAAACCAGGGGGCTTATGAACCTGTGCAGCTAGTACCTACTCCCAATCAGCGTCAAATGCTCGTAGCAGGACTGAACACTAAACTGGGAAGTTATGAACATATAGGTCAGGAAGTGGCCTGGTCTTACCGCGATCAAAATTTGTATTCTGCGCGAGATGATGAAGACAACAGCGGCTGGGCTTACAGAGCCTCGCTAGCTAGTGCTGGTCGTTCTGTCGGTTTTATGCAGGGATATCAACTGTATGCTCAGCTCGACTTTGAGTTTCTCAATCACCATTTCACAGCTATCGATCGCTTCAGGCCTGTGGACTATGACCGTGACTGGGGGTATGATGTGTTTCAGGATAGCCTGACATCCCGGCGCGATTTGCTTGGCCGGCTAGCGGTAAAAGTCCAAAAGAAGGGAGGTAGTCACATCAGCTATGAAGCCGAGCGAAGAACTCGATCTGAAGTAATTGATGGGTATGGGCATAAGTGGTCCGCTCATCAGACTTTCGGACCATTGGAGTTTCGTTCGGAAAATTATTGGATGAAAAACGAGCCTGGCATTGGAGTAGAAAAAAAATGGTTTCGGCTCAGTGAGCAGCTTCAGACGAAGACGTGGTTAGTCAACCCTGGATATCGCTTTTTGCTGGAGCAAAACACTACCGCCATAGCGGACAGCATACGCCAAACGGTGATGCACTACTACGCGCACAATGGATACTTGGTATCTGGAGACTCATCGAAAGTTACCTTTCGGGCAGACTATACGTATCGGGTGGATCAGTTGCCACAGGAAGGTGTGATGGAGCACTATACTGCAGCGCACAATTACTCCGCTCAGGTAGCAGCCAATGCCATCCCTGGTCAGCGCCTGTCTGGCCGGATTACGTTTAGAGATGTTACCGAACTGCGTGGTACAGACACCAGAGATCAAAACCTGCTGGGGCAGATCGAGTGGAATGGTACGCTGGCCAATAAGCTGATCTCCAACAGTTTTATGTATGCTACTTCTAACGTGAGGGAGCTTCAGCGAGAATACGTGTTTTTGCAAGTGGCTACAGGGGAGGGGACCCATACCTGGCGAGATGAGAATGCTGATGGCGTACAGGACCTCAATGAATTTTATGAAGCCATAAATGCCGATGAAAAGAATTACATCAAGCTTTTTACGCCTACAGATACGTATGTTAGTGCCTTTCGGTCTAGCTATGTGCATGCAGTAGATGTACGTGCCCCGGCTAAATGGCGGTCTCAGTCCGGCGTGGTTGGAGTGATGGGCCGACTTTCTCTTCGTACCAATCTCAAATATGACTTTAAATCTACCGATAGCCAGCTGAAGACCCGGCTCAATCCTTTTGGGCTGGATGTTCAGGATACCACTGTGCTTTCTGCCCGAAACCTGATTCGCAACACCCTGTTTTTCAATAGAAATGCCCCTGGATTTGCCTGGGACTTTTCACACTCCATTCAGCGCCAAAAAAACCTGCTGAGTGGAGGCTTTGAGCTTATAGATCGGGAAGATTTGAAACTGGCCACACGCGTGAGTTTTGGTGCAGCGCTGAGCTTGCGAGCCAAAGGAGGAATTGGCCAAACGGTGAATCAGTCGGATTTTTTGCAAAGCCGCAACTTTCAACTGCAGCGATACCTATGGGAGGGAGAGGTAGTATGGCAACCTGCTACATCGTTTCGCGCTATTGCAGGAGTAGGCAGGCGGCACAAGGCAAATCAGGATGCTGAAGAAGAGGCCTACTCTTCCATTTATGATTATAAAGGAGAAATCACATGGGTACAGCCCGGTAGTGGCAACCTCAATGTGAGTTTTAACTGGCTGGCGATAGCTTTTGAAGGTGTGCAAAATAGCTACCTGGGGTATGAGCTACTGGAAGCCCTACAGCCGGGCAGTAACCAACGCTGGCAGGTCAACTGGCAGCAAACGCTGCGCAAAGGGCTCCAGCTTACTTTGCAGTATCATGGGAGAAACTCACCGTCTGCAGTGCCGGTACACACCGGTAGTGTGCAAGTTACGGCCTATTTCTAGCGGAATTTTTTCATCATACGGTTGGCAAACACAAAGTCGTCCAACTCGCTCACGCCTGAGTCGGTAATGTCCTCATTGGTGCCTTCCCAGAGCTTGTTTCCTTTGTAGAGAAACATCACCTTTTCGCCTATTTCGATTACAGAGTTCATGTCGTGGGTTACCACTACGGTAGTAATGTCGTACTCCTTGGTGATTTCATTGATGAGCTCATCGATGACCATACTGGTTTGCGGGTCCAGGCCAGAGTTGGGCTCATCACAAAACAGGTAATTAGGCTTGTTGACTATAGCACGAGCGATACCTACGCGCTTTTTCATTCCTCCACTGATTTCGGAGGGCATTTTACTGTTTACATTTTCCAGTCCTACACGCTTTAGGCAAAAATTCACCCGTTCGATTTTCTCTTCTTTGGACATTTTGGTGAGTACGTCGAGCGGAAACATCACATTCTGCTCCACGTTCTTGCTGTCAAAAAGTGCGCTGCCCTGAAAAAGCATCCCTATTTCACGGCGAATCTCCGTTTGCATCTCTTTTCCCGCATGGGTAAAATCCCTGCCGTCATAGAGCACACTGCCCTGATCGGGTTTGATGAGCCCTACTATGTTTTTGAGTAGTACACTTTTACCGGTACCACTAGACCCGATGATGAGGTTACATTTTCCTTTGTCAAAAGTGCCACTGATACCTTTGAGCACTTCTTTGTCCTGAAATGACTTAGCGATGTTGTTGATTTCGATCATCCAAGTAAAAGTTGAGCGAGCAAATAATCAGCCAGTAGGATGGCTATACAGCTATTGGTAACGGCGGCTGTAGACGATTTGCCTACTTCCAATGCACCGCCCGTGGTAAAGTACCCTTTGTATGCGGAGATGGAAGCCACCAAAAAAGCAAAGGCAAAGGCTTTGATCAGTGCAAAGGCAATGTTGAACTCTATAAATTCATAACGAATGCCATAAATGTAATCATGTCCTGAGATGATGCCAGTAGCCAGACTGGTGAGGTAGCCACCATAGATGCACAAAAAGCCAGACAGTACCACCAGCATGGGGTACATAAGCATGGAAGCTATGATTTTAGGCAGTACCAGGTAGGAGGTAGAGTTGATACCCATGACCTCCAGCGCATCTATCTGCTCGGTGATCCGCATGGTGCCGAGCTCTCCGGCAATGTTGGACCCCACCTTACCAGCATATACGATGGCAATGATGGTGGGCGCCAGCTCCAGTACCGTCATGTCTCGCACTACCAGTGAGATCACATAGTCCGGGATAAACGGGCTCACCAGGTTGTATGCCGTCTGTATGGTGGTCACAGCACCCATAAACACCGACACGATGGTGACAATAAAAAGGGAGTTGTAGCCCACTTTGATGCATTCATCTATAACAAGTGATACGTAGGTAGAAAAACTCTCCCTTCGCACAAAAAGCTGCCCTGTAAACAGTAAAAATTTACCAAGTGACTTCATCCGGTTTTTCCTTGATTGAGATGTGTTAGCTTTGCCGAAATTAATAAGAACACAGCAAACCGCTTATGAATTATAGGTTAAAGCGAAAAAAGTGCTGATTGTTTTTAGAAATTGACTTTTGCACCAAACGAAAAGAAGCCATTACGTATGACGACCACTGAAAAAAAGGACGAACTGGTAGTAGTGACAGGAGGTACCAAAGGCATTGGCCGGGCGATCATCGAGCGATTTGCCTGTGAAGGCTACACAGTAGCTACCTGCGCACGAAACGAAGAAGACCTGGATGCTCTCAAGCAAGATGTAGAAGCTCGCTGTGGCAACAAGGTGCTGATCAATGTGGCGGACCTTTCTAAAAAGGAGCAGGTGAATGACTTTATCGAGTTTATCCGGCTGACGGGCAAACCGGTGGCCGTACTGGTCAACAACACGGGAAAGTTTGTGCCGGGCACGGTGCATGAGGAAGAAGAAGGCGTGCTGGAGAGCCAGATAGAAACCAACCTCTACAGTGCTTACCGCGTGAGCCGTGGCATTATTCCAGACATGAAAAAGCGCAAGAAAGGACACATCTTCAATATGTGCTCCACGGCCAGTATCATGGCTTATAGCAATGGTGGCTCCTACTGTATTTCCAAGTTTGCGATGTATGGCATGAGTAAGGTGCTACGCGAAGAGCTTAAAGATTTCAACCTGCGGGTAACCTCTGTAATGCCGGGAGCAACCTATACAGCGAGCTGGGAAGGTGTAGATGTACCCGAGGAGCGGTTTATGAAGCCCGAAGATGTGGCGGAAATGGTGTACTCCACCTACATGCTAAGTGACCGTACCGTGGTGGAAGACCTGGTGATTCGCCCGCAGCTAGGAGATTTGTAATAGCTGCAACTATTATCTTTAACTGGTGTTTAGATCATAAACTCAAAGACTATGAACTCTGCAGACGAGCTGCTCACCCCCAATGCCGGGCATTGTGCGAGCCTCACAGCGTATCAGCGACGCAAGACCCTGGAAGTGAATATAGGTGGAGTGCCACTGGGAGGTGAAAATCCTATCCGGGTGCAGTCCATGACTACTGTGGACACTATGGATACGGATGGCTCCGTGGAGCAGGCCCTGCGCATGGTGGAGAGTGGGTGCGAATATGTGCGCATCACGGCACCCAGCATCAAAGAAGCCGAAAACCTGAGCGCTATCAAAAATGAATTGCGGGCTCGGGGATGCAACGTGCCACTAGTAGCCGATATCCACTTTACCCCTAATGCTGCCGAACTGGCCGCACAGATCGTAGAAAAGGTGCGGGTAAATCCTGGCAACTACGCCGATAAGAAGCGTTTTGAAGAAATAAACTATACCGACGAGACCTATCAGGCTGAGCTGGAGCGCATTCGCGAAAAGTTCACTCCGCTAGTAGAAATCTGCAAAGCCAACGGTACAGCTATGCGCATAGGTACCAATCATGGCTCTCTGTCTGACCGCATCATGAGCCGCTATGGAGATACTCCCAAGGGCATGGTGGAGTCGGCGCTGGAGTTTATTCGCATTTGCGAAAGCCTGGAGTACTATGACCTGGTGATCTCTATGAAGTCCAGCAACCCTCAGGTGATGGTGCAGGCGTATAGACTTTTGGTGAAATCGCTGGATGAGGAAGGGCTAAAGCCTTATCCACTACACCTGGGTGTGACTGAAGCGGGTGAAGCCGAAGATGGCCGCATCAAGAGTGCGGTGGGTATAGGTACGCTGCTGGAAGATGGGCTGGGAGATACTGTGCGTGTTTCACTTACGGAAGAACCTGAAGTGGAGTCACCAGTGGGGCGCATACTCGTAGATCGTCTCAATGATCGGGCAGGGCATGCCACCATCCCCGAAACGGATTTTTCTAAATACAACCCCTACGAATATCAAAAGCGGGCATCTGCTGAGGTAGCCAACTTCGGGGGCGAAAATGTGCCCAGAGTGATAGCAGATCTGTCGGGTGTTTCGGACTTGTCCGTAAAAGACCTGAAAGCCGTAGGGCACTTTTACCTGCCTGAGCTGGATAAGTGGACCATGAATGACCTGGGCTGTGACTATATCTATACCGGTAGCCAGCCAGCTGGCTTTATGTTGCCCAATGGCTTGCGCGAGATCATTGATTTTGCCGCATGGCAACAGCTGAAAAACAACGACCACCAATACCCGCTACTCACTGCAGCACAGCTGACGGAGACGCTGCATCCGGAGCTAAACTTTCTGCGCCTGAAAACCCACGAGGTGACCGAAACAGTACTGAGTCAGCTAAAGGAGCGGACCAATGTCGTGCTGCTGCTCGGCACAGACAATGCCCATGCCATGGCCGACCTGCGCAGGGTCTTTGTGGAGCTGATGAATCAGGGAATTGACGTGCCGGTGGTCATCGAGCGGAGCTATGCTGCCATGAGTGAGGATGCCATGATGATGTTTCCGGCTACAGATATGGGTGGCTTGCTCATCGATGGGTTTGGTGATGGGGCCATGATCGGGTTGGGAATGCTCCAGCAGGAAAAAGAAGCGCTTTTGGCTACAGCCAAGCTGTACAACAACATCGTGTTTGGCGTACTGCAAGCGGCACGAACGCGCATCACCAAAACAGAATACATCAGCTGCCCTTCGTGTGGGCGTACCCTGTTTGATCTACAAGAAACCACGGCCATGATCCGCAAGCGTACCGACCACCTGAAAGGAGTGAAAATAGGCATTATGGGCTGTATCGTAAATGGTCCCGGAGAGATGGCCGATGCGGACTATGGCTATGTAGGATCGGGCAAAGGCAAGATCACCCTGTATAAAGGAAAAGAAGTAATGAAACGTGGCGTGCCTTCTGAACGTGCGTTGGATGAGCTGATAGAGCTTATTCGCGAAGACGGGAAGTGGACCGAGCCACAAAAAGTAGGAGCGCAATGAGTACACCAGAGCAAAACAAAGAAGCGAAAAAAGGAGCAGGCTATTACTTCGATTTTAGCGAAGTGCTGACCTATTTTTTTCGGAAGAAGGACCCTTCACGTCCTCGTAACTTTAGCTTGAAGATGATGCACGGTATCAACAAGCTGTCGATTATCATTTTCCTGATTTGTGTAATTGTCATTATCACGCGCTTTATCATCCGTTCGTAGGGTGGCTTGCGTATGTTTATCGGAGTTTGGGTAATTTCAGACTATGGACATAGAACAATACCGAGCTTACTGCCTGCAAAAACCCGGTGTGACTGAAGGCTTTCCTTTTGACGACAAGGTGCTTGTTTTCAAAGTGATGGGCAAGATGTTTGCCCTGGTGGATGTGGATGCATTCGAAAGTGTAAACCTAAAGTGTGATCCGGAGCTGGCTGTAGAGCTGCGTGAGCGGTACGATGGCGCTGTGCTACCGGGCTATCATATGAATAAAAAACACTGGAATACCGTGCTAATGGATGGGACGGTAGGGGATAAGCTCGTCTATGAGTGGATCGACCATTCGTATGACCTGGTAGTGGCTGGTTTGCCCAAAAAGCTTCGCGAAGAGCTCCAAAACATGTGAAGCCCAGTAAATCGAACGTTTTATGAAATTAGTTTTTCTTTTTTTTCTGATCATACCTTTGGCCTGTATGGAAGCCGATGAGCCCATGCCAGATACTGGAGGGATGATGCCTGAGGGCGATGAGCCGCAGGACACTACAAACACTGACAATACTATGGATGCATTGACCTACCTGGCCCTTGGTGATTCTTATACCATAGGGGAGAGTGTGAAAGAAAGCGAGCGCTGGCCCGTACAGCTGGTGAGCCGCCTCAATAACGAAACTAAGCTGGAGGTGGCTGACCCACAGATTATTGCCACTACGGGGTGGACTACCAGCGATCTGCAAGGCGGGATAGCTCGAGAGAAACCCAAAGGGCCCTTTGACCTGGTGTCACTGCTGATAGGTGTAAACAACCAGTACCGGGGGTATCCTTTTGCTGAGTATGAAAAAGAGTTTCCGGAGCTGCTGGAGGCAGCTATAGCCTATGCCGGGGGTGATGTGTCACGTGTCTTCGTGGTGAGTATTCCAGACTATGGGGTGACGCCTTTTGCTGAAAACAGCGATAGCGACAAGATCGCAAAGGAGCTGGACGCCTACAATGCCTTTGCTCGGGCACAGGCTGAGGCCAAAGGCGTGATGTTTTTTAATATTACGGATATCTCACGCGAGGCTACCGACAAGCCCGAATATGTAGCGGGTGATGGCCTGCACCCATCGGGGGTCATGTATACCGAATGGGTGCGTCGGATCTTTCCGTGGGTGGCCCAGACCTTAAACAAGTGATATACGGTCGGTGGTTTATTTCCGTTATTCTTTCATGCTAGTCGAAATAATCCTATTTTAGGGTTGAAATTCGCCTACTTTTGGTGTTATGAGGTTTTTTGCCGCATTGGTAGCTTGTGTGTTATGCTTATCCTCTTGTGTAGACAAGGTGATATGTCCTGCGTTTCAGAGTGCTTACATCCTGGATGACTCAGTGCGCTCGGTTTATTATTCCTATTTGTGGAAAATAGAGAAAGAAGAGCGGCTCAACTATCTGGCAGGTCAGCAAGCTCCCGAACCTCAGGTGGAACTGGATACTACAGCTGCCGCAGGGCCTGTGGTGGCTGCCGCTGAAGGGGTGGATTACTTCGCTTATGTGGAGCCGTTTCAGGCGCCCTATTATCCTACCGAAAAAACGAAATTTGGGATTGTGAAATCTCCGCCTTTTTTGATCAAAAACTATCAGCTGCGCACTGCGCCCATGGAGAATATCCTGACGCCAGAGCCGATGGAGATGCCAGACACCACGTCGGTAGATGTGGGTGAGTTTGTTGCTAGTGATTTTTCTGATTCGGTGGAAGTAACCCTGGATACTGCGGCTGTACTAGCCGAGGAGACGGCTGTAAGCGATACCAGCGAGTTTGAACTACCGTCTATCACGCAGATAGAGCCGCCGAAAACCCGCCAGGAAACCCGCTACCTCTATGGGTTTGACCCGAAAGATCAGGAGCTGAATGTAGAGCAGGCCTATTACAATAAGTACTTTGGGGAATATCTGTTTAGAAAAGTGACGGTACCTATAGAGCAGCCCGCAGCGGCGGATACTACCTCAGCAGGCGATAAGGAGGGCTTTTTTCAGCGCTTGTTTGGTGGCTTGAAAAAGGATAAGTCCGCCGACGAAGCAGAAGATCTCACCGATGAGCTGCAAGGCGATGATGAAATAGCGCCAGTAGACGAAGATCCACTAGAAGAGCCTCAGGAAGAGTCTGAAGAGGATTGAGCTGACCCTGGCTTGCTGAATAGCGCTCTTCATCCGTGCAATCGACCTTGACACTCATGCAATTGACTTTTACACTGGTGCAATCAACCCTTACACCCGTGCAATTGACTTTGACACTGGTGCAATTGAGTTTTACGTCCATGCAATCGACTTTTACACCCGTGCAATTAAGTTTTACATCCATGCAATCGAGTTTTACACCCGTGCAATTGACTTTAACACCCATGCATTGAGGTATTACACTCGTGCATTGAGGTTTTGCATCCATGCATTGGGACCCGTCCTAAAATTACTTAACAGGTTTTTACTTAATTCTAATAATGGTTTACAATGATAAATGATAATCCTAATTGTACTTTACCTGGATTTCATTAATCCCAGATGAAGTATACAGGCCAGGGTTAAGTCCTGCTTTGGTTTTACTGTTGATTGATTCATCCTACATTGGCTTTACGGTTTAAATGGTTGTACTAAATCTTCTTTACATGCTATTAGTCCTTGTAGCCATTGGCTGGTCTGGTGCGATGCAGGAAAATCAGCCAGGCTGCCCATCAGCTAGGCTGCCCAGGGGTCAAACACTCCTTTCATATGCTCTTGACTTTGGATGATGAGTACTTTTTGTACTGGCTGGCCATCAGATTTGGAGGTTTCTACAATGGGTGCAAATCCGTACTCGTAAGAAAAATAGTAGGTGAGCTGGTGGGATTGGTAAATGGATGAGAAATACTGAAAAGAAAAACCGTGCTCCAGTAGTCGTGATTTTCTCACCGTGGCTTTTCCATCAGGACAAAACGTTTTGAGAATGGTGCGATTTTTTCTCAATTGTTGGTTGACCGCACGGATCATGCGCTCGTGTTTGCGCTTAGATTGATTGTGGTAAGTGGCGCGACATTGATCGTTGCAGTATTTTTTATCTATCCTACCTGTAAGAGGCCTTCCGCATCCCTGAAAAATTTGATTTTCCATATTAGGGCTAGCATTATTATCCGTATTAATATACGGATAGTTACGTATCTATACGTTTAAAAACCACCCTTTTTGTTTGATTTTCGCTTGGTTTACCTGCATGAAGCCTACTACGAGCCAGCGACAGCTTACTTTGAAGCACCTGGTCATTAACAATGAGCGGATGATCGGCATAAAATTTTACCCTGACAAGGTGATACAGGCCTTGATCAAAACGCTGGACAATCCACGCTGGAGTAATGCATATGGTATGGTGGTGCTGGCCAATACTCCTGAGAACCTGAACGCTATTTTTGAGAAATTCAAAGGGGTGGCCTGGGTGAATTGCAGTCACTTTTTTGCCAACAGGCCAGTAAATGGTGGCAATGAATCCTTATCTGTGGATGCTTACCGAAAGCGTCCTCCAAGAGCTGGATGGAAATACTGTCCGGAGGCTTTTTATCAGAAATTGGAGCTGAGAAAGTACAGCCTCAATACGGCACGGGTGTATATTTCCATGTTTGAGCGGTTTATAAATCACTTTAAGGACGTGAACAATTTAATGGAGTTGGGGGAATCCCAAATTAATGAATACCTCCAGACTTTGGTTAAAACAGGAAAGTCAGACTCGTTTGTCAACCAGTCGATCAATGCCATTAAGTTTTATTATGAGGTAGTGCTGGAGATGCCCAATCGGTTTTATTCGGTGGAACGGCCCATAAAAAAGGAAACGCTGCCCAAGGTCATCAGCAAAGAGCGTGTTTTTAAAATGAT
>NZ_QREG01000016.1 GCF_003386095.1 Marinoscillum furvescens DSM 4134
TTTGCCTTAAGCTTCCTTTGGATTCCCAATTACTCAGGACACCCTTGCCTTCAGCTAACGATTCCACTCCATCTGGGCTCGTTCGGGACTTGGTTTAAAAAAAAAACTCAACCTCACCCTAGAGGTAGAGGAAAGTGTGCATGGCACACATAAAAAAGCCCGGAACAGCTCCGGGCCTTAAATTCATGAATTGAGCAAGATGATCAATCCTGGGTGACAAAACCGCTTCTAGCTTTACTCTACATGTAGTTTCAAGCTTTGAATGCCATTTTCAGTCTGAACTTGAATCAGATACATCCCTCTTGAACCAAACGTATTATAAGGAACTATTAAACTTCCAGAAGCGCTTTGGCTAAATATCATCGTGCCCGAAAGGTTGAATATTCTAATTTCAGAAATCACGTTTTCTGGAAGCAAAATCTTAGCATGTTGACCTGACAATGGGTTAGGAAAAGCACTAACTTCAGAAACCATGATCTCTTGATCAGTTTTTCCCTCATCCCCCAATCGCGCACTTGAACCTTCCACCACGCTGAAATCATCTCCATAAGCTACGTTTCCAGCAGTAGCCACATAGAAGAAAATCTTCGCAGTGGTGTTCGAAGACCCTGTGGTAAACGTTACACTTGATTGAGTATATGATAATGAAGTAATCGTATTGCTTATTTCACTTCCTCCGTACTCTTTCACACCTAAACCCACCGAACTTCCGCTCTGTACTTTAGCATTGGCTGAGTAAGTATAGGTAGTATTTGGTGTTAAGCCAGTGATCACCTGAACATGACTTCCTGCCCCGTCTACCTTTACCCCATAGGTACCGCTAGCTGCGTTAGTAACTACCGTCCTGGTACCAAACCCTGTCCATGATGTTAAATCTCCAGTTTCTAGGCCTGGATTTTCTACGAAATTTGTTGGAGTCGAATTCCCTGAGACAACATCGAACAGCGTGGACTTATAGTCAATATTTGATCCGAAATTCCCACCTACCGGACGTATAGCTACTCCAAGTTTGTAATCGTTCGCTACCGCCCAAGCGGTAGATTGAGAAAGTGTCAAGGTTACCGACCCTGAACCAGCTGATACAGTTTGTTTATCGTTAGTAAGCCAGGTTCCGGACGGATCATTTACGATGGCCACCACTTCATTTTGGCTAGAAGATTGATAATTTACCGTAACGTCAAAACTTTCTCCAGTGACTACACTTGCAGGTGAGCTAGCGATTGTAATCGTCGTACTGCCTCCTGATCCACCCTGGCATGATGACGAATAAGGAGTAAATGAATTGCCATTGCCTTCAAACCGAACTTGCGAGCTTGATAAGCCTTCGTTGCAGTTCACGTCATTGTTGTTTCCTTTTATATCTACTGCGTAACCGGTGAATGTCGCATTGCTAAAATCATTGTCTTCAATGATGTTGTTGTCAGCAGCCGTAGAGATTCGGTCGAAATAGCCACTTCTGGCGACCCCAGTAAATACATTGTTTCTGATAATACAGTTGGAAGGTCCAGCAATCGGGGTGCCCTGGTCACTACCACCAGACCAGATATGATCTCCTCCGCTGTTGCTCTGATTGATTTGATTCCCTTCGATCAAAATATTCTCAACCAGTTGCTCCAGGTGGATGGGCTGGGCAAAGTTTTGAGCACCGGTAGTGCCCTTGAATATACAATTGGTAATAGACGCATTGATGCATTCCACAAAGCTGATCTGCCACTTATCTGTTTTTTCGAACGTACATCCGGTGATCAACGAACCTTTTAAGTCAGTGGCGATGTTGACATCATCATTTCCTCCATCGAATTCGATACTATTTGCCGCATTCAGCGTTCCGCCCCCTTTACCCGCGAACGTGCTATTTTTAATTGTAAAAGGATCGATTTCTGGAGCTGGTACCTGGTTCCACTTTCTATTGGCAATCATAATGTGGGGATAAGCATTGTCATAATCCGAGAAAAAATCGCATCCGTCCACATAGAGTCCATTTAGGATATTACCATATCCTGCAAATATGCCCTTGCTCTTGTGATTTTGGACATTTAAGTTGATGCATTTCAGGTCTTTGGAGGATCCGGGAATATTATTTTTACCAGTCCTGATGGCATGTTTCGCATTTCCATTGCAGTTTATGGTCAGGGCTTCAACAGTCACTCCGTCAGCATCAACCTGAATTAGCCCGTTCGGCAAAGAGCCTGTCGCTTTTACTATGGTACTGTTTTTTCCCGCTCCTTTGATCGTCACCGTTTTAGTAATCGTTATTTGATTTGTCGTATTGTAGGTCTGGGCTCCTAACAAAATGGTTCCGTTAGTTCCGGCCGCATTCTGCGCACTAGTGAACGCTGCAGCTAAGTTACCTGCGGTCCCATCCCAAAAGTCATTTAAGTTTACTGTTGCCGAATAAGACAAAGTGGAGGTCAAAAGACAAAATAGCACAAGAACAGCGGGTAAAAGCCCCCTCTGATTGCACTTTAGTGTATCATAATTTTTCATATGTGTATTGGTTTTGGTTAGATTTCAGAAAGCAAACTTGACTGTGACTAAACAGTATTGGGAATAATCTCCATTGTTGGATTCAGTTGTTTACAAAATGAAATTTATAAGTTTACACAAGGAGCTGTTGAGCAATCGTTTTCGCAGTTGGGATTAACGGGGAGTTAAGTCTGACCAATACTGCTCGTGGTGGCATTTGGAAGGTTTTAGCTATTCCTTTCACACAAAGGTTTTCACAGAGAAATTGGAGGGTCTATAGAGCTCAAAAAAGGAAGTAGCCTGAGGCAGATAAAGATAGGAGCACCTATCACAAGAGTGTTACGCAGATAGGAGTCAGCTCAAAATTGACACGCTCCCTACCATTCGCTCTAAATACAGCGACAAAATAATGTCCGTCATTCAGGTATCGATTGGTAAAGGACGCAATTGAATCTGGGTTGGTAAAATACTCGACAGTAGCCATCACCCCAATATCGTGATTGGAAAAAAAGTAAAACTGCTCGGTGCCATTTAGGCCGGGCATGCGCGCTACCACTGCATGGTCGGTATACGTGGCGTTGGTAGCAGTAAAAATAGTGGTATCTCCAAGTCCTCCAAGTCCTTCAATATTCTTGAGCATCAGCTTACCATTGGCTATTCTGACCTTACTTGTATGCTTGTGTAGCATCTCTGTAAATTTCTCTTGATTGTTTAATCGGCCCACGTAGATAGCATTTACTGACTTGATGTCGGCGTAAGAAGCACGGGAGGCATAGCGAATCTCAAATTCAGCATTTGCCTCTGTAAAGTACCTGGCGAGCGAATGGGTTGCGTGCTCAGCCATTCGAGTAGAATAATTGAAATCTACAGGCTCTATCTGCCCCTTTAGCTCAGGTTTGCGCTCTACCAACTCATAATATTCTTCCAGGGAGTTGATCTGGTAATCGCGCGTCCAACCATACCCTTGAGTAATGGTCTTGCCCGTCACCCCAAAAGCATCGCCTATGTAGAGGTTTGTCTGTTGATCATTCCTAAAAAATGGCTTCCAGATCGGTGGCTGATGTGCAGGCAGCACATCCACCAGGAGCATTGCTCCTAATACAACTACCAGCAGGTAGGGCAATATCCCATTGCGCTTTAACGCAACCGGGCTCCACCCTTTCTTACGGGAGTGTTGAAAGGTCACATCGTACTGACCTTTTTCAATCACCAACCTTACCGAGTCATCAGCACCTTCTGTCACATAATAATCGCCAAGCTTTTTTCGGAGGTTGTAAATATTGACTCGCACGCGAGGATTGCTCTTGTCTATGTCCGGTCGTCCATTGAAAAATTCTATATCGATTATCCCTTCTTTCAGTGACCTTTTGCCAATATGAGCTTCCACCAAATAGCGCAACAACCCGGAACTAGTCGGAGCGTTTTTGAAAACGGAACTACTGATAATCTTATCTACCAGGCTTCTTTTGGATTCATCTGACAACACACTCATATCCTCTTGTATCAATCAAAAACAGCCTTTTGAACGGTTATAACTACCGTTAAAGTGGGGTTAAAATCACCAACTAATAACTTCATCTTATTCATTTGTGCTGTTAATTTCATTTTTCAAAACCCAGGCTAAGCTATGCATCAATCTACACGAACATTCCTCCTTTTTGCCTTTGGGCTATTTCTTGGCCAACATACTATATTTTGTCAAATACACGATGCTCAAACGTTTAGGCATTACTTATCAGGCACTGGCAAAGACCACAC
Source organism: Marinoscillum furvescens DSM 4134 (assembly GCF_003386095.1). GTDB lineage: Bacteria > Bacteroidota > Bacteroidia > Cytophagales > Cyclobacteriaceae > Marinoscillum > Marinoscillum furvescens. The sequence continues at coordinate 4,225 of NZ_QREG01000016.1, forward strand.
GGTAAACTGGGAGTTTTTCTGTTCGGACGGCAGAAATAGCGGAAAGTGGTCCACGATTGCAGTACCCTCCTGCTGGGAATTGCAAGGGTATGGTCATTACAACTATGGCAAGGATCCGTTCGAAGAGCGCGTAAATGAATATGGGCTATATAAACATAGCTTTGAGGTACCTGCCGATTGGAAAAACAAAGTGGTGGAGATCACCTTCGAAGGGGTGATGACTGATGCGGAAGTAAGGATCAATGGACAACTTGCCGGCCCCATCCATCAGGGAGCTTTCTATGAGTTTAGCTATGACATCTCGGAATTACTCAGCTACGGAGCAGAAAATGTACTGGAAGTAAAAGTAAACAAGGCCTCAGCCAATGAGTCTATCAACCACGCCGAGCGACAAGCAGACTTTTGGATCTTTGGGGGCATCTACAGGCCGGTATACCTGGAGGTTTTGCCCAAACAACATATCAGTAGAGTAGCTATAGATGCCCAAGCCAGTGGGGAGCTAAATCTGGACATCTTCACTACAGCCAAATCTGCCAGGAGCGTACAGCTGAAACTGCAGGACCTCCACGGAAATGATCATCCGTATCTGAGTGTAGACAAAACGGAACAAACACCAACCAAATGGACTGTGTCAGCCACTGCCACAGGTATTAAAACCTGGGATGCAGAAAACCCCAACCTGTACCAGCTGGTGATCTCACTGCACGACAAAAAAGGCAATACCCTGCACACGACCACTGAGCGCATCGGGTTTAGATCGGTGGAAGTACGAGATGGAGATGGTATCTATGTAAATGGCCAGGCCATCCAATTCAAAGGAGTCAACAGGCATTCCTTTTACCCCTCTTCCGGACGAACGACATCAAAGGCGCTAAGTATAGCGCACGCCCTCATGATCAAAGACATGAACATGAACGCGGTGCGTATGTCACATTACCCCCCTGACGTGCATTTTTTAGACGTTTGCGACTCACTGGGACTGTTTGTGATCGATGAAGTGTGTACCTGGCACAGCCCTCATCTGGATACTGAGGTAGGCGAAAAAATAGTCAAAGAAACGGTAGTAAGAGATGTCAACCACCCTTCCATACTGCTGTGGGCCAATGGCAACGAAACAGGCTGGAACACGGAACTGGATGATGACTATGCCATCTGGGACATCCAACAGCGTGAAGTGATTCATCCCTGGAACATCTTCGGCAAGATGAACACCATGCACTATCCACAGTATCACGTCTTTGCCTATGATGCGTATGCCAAAGACAAGATCTACTTCCCTACGGAGTTTCTTCATGGCCTCTATGATGGAGGACACGGTGCCGGACTGGAAGATTACTGGCAGCAGATGTGGGACCTCCCCAATGGAGCTGGGGGTTTCTTGTGGGACTTTGCTGATGAGGCTGTGGTACGCACCGATCAGGACGGGCGCCTGGATACAGACGGAAACCATGCTGCAGATGGGATAGTGGGGCCATACGGCGAAAAAGAAGCCAGCTACTTTACCATCAAGGAGGTTTGGTCACCGATCTATATAGAAGACCGCTACATACGTGAAGGCTTTACCGGAATATTTCGGGTAGAAAACCGCTACCATTTCACCAACCTCTCCGAGTGTACCATGACTTCACAGTGGGTCAAGTACCCTGGTATAGCTACAGATAGCGAGTCACAGGTGCTGGTAGAGAGTCGGGTAAAACTTCCAGCACTGGAGCCTTTGGAAAAAGGAACATTCGAAGTTGACTTATCCCACAACTGGCAGGCTGCAGATGCACTACATCTGACGGCCACTGACAAGCACGGAATGGAGATATTCACTTGGACTTACCCGGTACAGATGCCAAAGGAGCTGAATACTGAATTGATCAGCCACGAAGCAAAGGGCAAGATAAAATCTAAAGTAAAAGGAGGCACTATCCTGGTGTTAGGAGACAATTTTCAATACACATTCTCCCATGAGACCGGCATTCTTTTGAAAGTAGAGAAAGACGGCAATGAAATCCCTTTTAACAATGGCCCCATCATATTGGAGCATACTGACCAAATAGAATCCCTGGAAGTGAACCCTACAAAAGATCAAGTGGAAATCAAAGTCGTCTATGAAATGACCGACAAGTCCCCTAACTGGGCGAGCCACAAAGAACTCAGCGCAGACATTATCCGCTGGACCGTCTATCCAGACGGATTGCTGGACCTGCATGTGGAGATCAAGGGCAAGAAAATAGTGGAAGGCTTCAAAGGCATTACCTTTTCCTATCCTGAAAGTGAAGTAGCAGGCATGAAATGGCTCGGAGACGGACCATACCGGGTGTGGCGAAACCGAATGAAAGGCACCCGATTTCAGGTGTGGGAAAACAACTACAACAACACGGTGACTGGAGAGTCTGGCTTCATTTACCCCGAGTTTAAAGGGTATTTTTCCAGCTTATACTGGGCACAGGTGAAAGGCAACAACGACAATGGCTTTACGGTCTACTGCCACTCGCCACACACTTTTTTGCGCATGCTTACACCTCAGCCACCCAGCAAAGACAACAAGGACCGAACAACCGTCAATTTCCCAGAAGGAGATATATCATTCCTGAAAAACATTCCGCCAATTGGTACAAAATTTCAAGATCCGATCACCATGGGTCCACAGGGTCATTCAGAAAACTATTTTGGAAATGACGATGATCCGATCGTGATCGAGTTGACTTTTGAATTTTAGCAATGCTGAAGGATCGAATGCGAATCCTGTTGTTACACCCCGTATTTAGCCATAGTTTACCACCCATACCTTTTAGTGTGCTGGCATTACTTTGTCAATATCACATCCGACTATCAAATAATATTCTATGAACATGAACCGACTCAGAAACATAAGCCTGCTGGCAACCATTCTCTTTACCATGACATGTACAGCATGTAAAGACGATGGAAATATGCCTGAAAAGGAACAGGAAATCACCGATGAAATCAGTCCGGAAATTAGCTGCCCGGAGGACATCATGCTCTCGATTGGCGCATTGGATGAGGAACCTACCGTGGATTACAACACTCCAGTAGGCACTGACAACAACGAAGGTGCTATTACGAAGCAAACTGCAGGATTAGCATCAGGAGAAATCTTTCCAGAAGGTACCACTACGAACACCTTTGTGGTCACTGACGCTTCAGGAAATACCAGTAGTTGCAGCTTTGATGTAACAGTAACCCGAGAAGCCACAGATGATGTCACGAAACCCTATGTATATGGCAACATCGCTCCGGAGGGAAAAAAGTGGGTTTTGGTAGAAAACCTATCTGACGAGTTTGACGGCCCTGAACTGGACGGTTCTAAATGGCACAACGACCCTGCTACCGATCCGTTTGGGTGGTATGGTAGACCTCCGGCGCTCTTTGATCCCGAAAATGTAGCTGTAGCCGATGGCAACCTCCGTGTGACCGTACTAGAATATGACCAACCGAAAACAGCTAAAGGAAAAAGCTGGACGCATGGCGGGGCCATTTTGAGATCAAGAGAAAAAGCCGTCCCTGGGCAGTTTTATGAGTGCCGCATGCAAGCCAACGCTACGGTGATGTCTTCTACTTTTTGGATTGCTTTTACCCAAAATTGTAACAACGGCCCCAAACGCAAACTGGAGCTGGACATACAAGAATGTGTGGGCAGAGTGCATGAGGGCACGCACTCCTGGGCTCAGAAATGGGACGCTACCTACCACTCCAACACCTGGAGGCATGCCCGCAGCTGTGATGTAGCAGAAAGTGAAAGTGCTCCTAAAAAGAAAGACCTGGAGGAGAAAAACCATTCCAGATTCTTTGTCTACGGATGCTGGTGGAAGTCTCCTACCGAGATCCTCTTCTACCTGGATGGTGAATACGTTTATACGATCACGCCACCAACGGATTTTGACCTGGAAGGGCACATTACCATGGCGATAGAGACCTATGACTGGAACCCAATAGATGAGAACAACATCCTAAAAACCGGCTCTGAAGACAAACGAACTACAAAATACGACTGGGTGCGCACCTGGAAGCTGGTGGACGAATAAAACGCAACCAACCTAGCTCCTTAAAACATTTTCAGGCTATCTCAATTTGATTTGAGGTAGCCTTTTTCATGCTACCTACAGCCAACTTTTACTCACTGCAGCCAACTTATGGCCGCTGCAATCGTCTGAAAGGGATATACAGCCGACTTTTTGATTCTACAGCCGTCTGAAGCCCGCTTACAACCAACTTTTCCATGCTGCAGCCGTCTTACGGCCGCTTACAAGCGTCTGAAAAGGATTTACAGCCGTCTTTTTCATGCTGCAAGCGTCTGAAGCCCGCTTACAGCCAACTTTTCCATTCTGCAGCCGTCTTACGGCCGCTGCAACCGTCTAAATCGCATTTACAGCCGTCTTTTTCATTCTACAGCCGTCTGAAGCCCGCTTACAACCAACTTTTCCATTCTGCAGCCGTCTTATGGCCACTTACATGCGTCTGAAAAGGATTTACAGCCATCTCACAGCCATTTACAAGCAACTGAGCGGCCATGACAGGCCTCTAAATGACACCAATGGCCATCTGATTAACGGCAATCTCTGGCTTTTGGGGAATTCAATCGACTTATAATTGTAAAATCAAACCTAAAGGGAGTTTACAACCATCAAATTCAAAAATACTTGCATCTAAAATGCTTCAATTTCTATCTGAAGCGAGACGACATCAGACTTTTTGTAAATTCTATCAACTTTCCACTGTAAAATTAAATCTACAGGCATTTTACAACCGTCAAATTTCAATTTACTAGTGGCCAGCCCTTAATTCAAGCTCCTAAAATTCCTTCACTTCAAATCTCAAGACCGACTACCACCGTCAAATTAAAATTCAGCTAACAAAATTGAATTTTACATGTATCTGATCGGCTTTTGCAACCGTCTTACGGTTTCTGCAGCCGTCTTACGGCCGCTTGCAGCCAACTTTTCGAGTTTGATGATGAGTGATTTCGTCTTGTTAACATTAGGTAACACCACCTAACACAGCTTAACATAAGATACATTACTCGCGAAATCAATTCCAGAAATAAGGTCTGTAGTGCCCAATAAGTGCTTTACCCGCCTAGACACACACTGAACCATGCGCTGAACACGATAGCTCCAATGCTGTGCTTCATTCGTCTATTTCATCGTCTATCTAATGACCCGTTTTACCCCCTGTCAGGCCGTTTTTGGCATCAGGGGTATATACTTTTCAATATCGGGTGTAGATCACAATCCTAATTATCACTTCATCAATAAAACATATATTGAATTAAACGTACTGCAATACATCGCGCAAAAAAGAGGGTGTATTTACAATTTTCACATTTTCAAAACCTAATTATTCTTTACCTAAACCAGACTAGAAATGATCAAACAAGCTTTTTCATTCATGTTGCTATCCATGCTGATCGCAACGGTATACGCCACAGACCTACACGTGGCTAAAAATGGCAATGACTCCAATAGCGGCAGTGCTGCAAGTCCCTATTTGACTATACAAAAAGCAGCTAACGTGGCCCAGGCCGGTGATGTGGTGATCATCCATGCCGGCACTTATCGCGAAACGGTCGAGCCGCTCAATAGCGGAAGCTCAGGCAGCCCGATAACATTCACTGCGGCGGCAGGCGAAAAAGTCATCGTTTCTGCCAATGAAGAAATCAACACCTGGACACTCGATGGCAATGGGATCTATCGGGCAAACGTCACGCTCCCGCTAGGCATAGAAGACAATGCGCTCTTTTATGATGGAGACATGATGGAGCTGGCCAGATGGCCAAACAATACAGACAATGACCCCTATACACCGGATGCCAATTACATTTCCGGTGGATCGGCTTCAAGCATCACGTACTCAGGTGTCCCAAACTATGACTGGTCTGATGGCTACATATGGTACCTGGGCGGGCATTCTGGAACAAGCTGGACGCGAAAAATTACGTCAGCCAGCACCTCTCAAGTCAATTTCACAGCCGTAGATATCAGCAAATGGCCCTTCAACCCGCACAACCCTACCATTACCAGAAATGGCCATAAGGGTATTTTCTACCTTTTCAACAGTAAGGACGCTTTGGATATCGAACGGGAGTATTATTACAATGCATCCACGCAAACTGTATATTTTAAAGCACCCGGTACGGTAAACCCTTCAGCGGGTGAATGTGAATACAGAGCAAGGCAGTATACCTTCAAGTTATCCACCAATCATATCGTGATCGATGGTATCCAAACTTTTGGCGGTATTGTTTTGGTCACCGGAAATCACAATACCATTAGAAATTCAACCATCCGGCATGGCATCCCTATTCTGGACGAGTTGGATAATACAGATGCACAAATCGGTAGAGGCTCCGTTACTGTGGAAGGATCGAATACGCTGATCGAAAGAAATCTGATCGAAAATGGCACTGCAAATGGCATATCCATGCTTACCGCATGGAAGGGCTCCACAAACATCGACATTCGTAACAACATCATCAGAAATTTCAACACCCTGGGTATACATGCCGAACCCATTCGAATCAATTGCCCGGGAGCTATTATTGAAAACAACACCATTTATAAGGGTGGTAGAAGCGGTATATATGTCAGTGGGAAAGACGCAGTAGTGGCCTACAATGATGTCTACGATGTAATGAAGATCAACGCGGATGGTGGGGTCTTTTACACGGTAGGGAATGCTGACCGTAAAAACTCAGAAATACATCACAACTGGTTTCATAGCTCTACTCCTGCGCCGCATGCCGGCTACAAGGTGGCGGGAATTTACCTGGACAATCACAGCAAGGGATATAAGGTATACAACAATGTGGTATATAATGTCTCCTGGACTGGGTTGCAAATCAACTGGGACAACTGGTTTCTGGAGTTTTACAACAACTCGATCTATACCGTATCGGAAGGTATGGGCCGCTGGGAAAACGGCTATACTATGGACAGTGTAGTGATTATAAATAACTACGCTAGTGCTGGTCCCTGGATTGGCACTGCTATTCATGCCAAAAACACCATCAATGCCAGTGACCCATTTACAAATCTTGCCAACTTTGACTTTGTGCCTGCCAGTGGCAGTTATCTGGTGGACGCAGGGACAACCATCCCTGGATATACCGATGGCTACTCTGGCTCCGCTCCCGACATTGGGGCCTATGAAAGAGGCGGAGTAAAATGGATCCCTGGAGCTGACTGGACACCGGCAGACGATACCCCTACCGGTACGGTCACTTTTGTAAACGCTCCTACCTCAGTAGTCACCGGAGCAGACCTTCTTGTAGAGGTGAATTACACCGCTTCTACCAGCCTGGAGGTAGTTGCAATCGTGGATTCGCCAACTGGTACCTGGCTAGCCAATGACATCAAAAACGTAGCTTACGGTTCTGGAACGATCACTTTAACCGTAAGTCAAGGTGCTGGCTGGTCGGTGGATAATGACTACAAACTCGGTATTGCCATTCGGCCCATAGGAGGAGACTTTAGCTCCAACATCGATTACCAGTCTACCCTTTTTGATGTGATAGCTACTCCATCGGATTCGTTAGCAATCACCAACGCTCCCTCCTCGGTGCAAACTGGTGACCCCCTGAATGTAACGGTCAGCTACTCGGCTGCATCATCGGCTGATCTCATCGTAGCGGTATTAGCCCCGGGGAGTGGCACCTGGCTTGCTAGTGAAAAGGTGACAATAAACCAGGGTACCGGTGACGCCAACTTTACGATCAACCAGTCGCCAGACTGGGCTGTAGCCGACGGGTATACCCTGCGTGCCCTGCTGCGTGATGTCAACGGAGACTGGACGACCAACAGATTCGTGGTAGACCAAAACCTGAATGTAACCAGTGCGACTTCTTTTGTTTCCTTCCAAAATCAGGGAAGTTTCAATTATATGAGCATACAGGACCCCAACAAAATGTCTGTAGTAGGTACAGTAGGCAACAACGAAAAATTTGAAATCATAGATGCGGGCGGAGGCCTGGTAGCCCTAAAGGGCAGTAACGGGCTCTATGTCAGCTCTGAAAATGGAACGAAAGAGCTGACTTGCACCCGCACCAGCATAGGAGGCTGGGAAAAATTCGAAATGGTAGACTATGGCAACGGAATCTATGCCTTAAAAGGAAACAACAATCAATATCTGAGGAACAACATGCTCTGCACAAGCCCAGGGGTGAGCACCTGGCAGCAGTGGCTGGTGACAGCCGAAAGCAGCCCGGCTAGAACTGCAACCTACAAACAAGCGATCGCCACTGAGCAGCTATCACTATTTCCTAACCCGCTGATTGGTGGCAACCTGACCATAAAAATTCCTGCCGACGAAGGGAAGTCATTTGATCTAGCCATTTTCGATCCTACAGGCAGACAAATCAATGCTTATTCAGGATTGAAAAATGACTTGATCCTTGACAAAAGTGACTTTAAACAGTCCGGAATATACCTGCTCCAGTTCCAGAGCGGGCAGCAACTTGAAATGATGAAATTGATTGTAAAATAAATGCCAGTACCAAAAAAGGAGAGGAAGCCATCGATGGCTTCCTCTCCTTTTTTACAATCAAAAACTCCTCGTATTCCGGGTTTAGATCACTCCTTACTTAGCTATCAGCACCTTTGTAGCCTGCACCTGGTCTCCGATCTGTGCTTTCAGAAAATACATACCAGCATCCAGCGATTGGGTGTTGATCACCAGCTCATCAAAAATCCCTGTTTGTTGATACACCAATTTGCCCTGAATATTCACCAGGTCAATTTGTGTAGCTCTGGTTTGGTCCATACCTGTCACTAAAAGCCTATCCTGAACGGGATTGGGCTGAATTTTAATATTGAGGCCCAAGCCATTAGTTTTCGTCACTACTTCCCGCAATTCTGCACTAAAATTAAACACCTGCATCGTCACCGTACTCACGTGGCCTCCCGCATCTGGAAACGTAACTTCTACCGTATTGTGCGCTTGAAGCACTGAGTACGGAATGGGGATTTCCAATACACCGAAAAAATTAGCTCTATCCTCTTGTCCCAAACCGCGGAAATTGTCTGGAACAGCAACCCTCGTACCATTCACCGTGATCGTTGGCTTCAGGGAGCGACCATGATCTCGCCCTACGCCTACACGCAGCACTGCTTCACCATGTGCGGCAAGCTCTACCTGATCTATCTTGAATGCTATAGGATCTTCGGCTGCAATTTCTTTTAGGTAGGTGTCTGCATAATACTTGGACTCTACCACCTCTTCGTCTATGTTGATCTCAGATGGATAAGTGAAAACCAAGACGTAAGAACCCTCGGGTGCAATCTCCAGAGCGTTATCAAACCCACTGCTATTGGTGACGTTCAGCAGCGGAGCGTCATTAGCAGTGGACCCATTCAAAAACAAATGGCGAACCTCTACATCCGTAGCTTCCTCTGATATTCCTGCCAGGTTTAGGTCCAATTCGTGATGCTCAACATCCAGATTGTGGATCATAACATACGCTTTATTGCCGTCTACATAAGCATCCACCATCATGTCAGGATTACTAGAATAGGTATCTACGCGGGTGCCGTCAATGTCTTTCAACAAGTCATACAGTAGGATGGCTTCCGTATAAATAAAATCCCCCGTGTAGCTTTCGGGTTCGTTTTCCCTTCTCATCATCCGCGACCCATGCACCGACGTGGGGCCCACACTCGGATTGTATTGCCATTCTGCCTTTAGCATAAAAAAAGGCATCGCATAGTTGATTTTGTCTGCACGCTCCATAAACTGCATCATCATAGCCACTGATGACTTTACCTTTAGCCAGTAGACATAAGGTAGGTGTCCTTGTTTGTTGTAATCGTGCGTTTGCGCATTGTATTCAGATATCATGGTGGGCTTCACCTCACCAAACTTTAGCATGCTGTATTGCTCTAGCATGTCCAGTGTGGCCTCCATGTTGCTTCCCTTTCGGTAAAGCGACTTCCCCCCAAAGCTGGGAAAATCATAGAGGTGGATGGTCCAAAAATCCATATCCTCCCCTGCCACATCTATAAAGTGCTTGTCGCGCTGGTGCCATCGCTGGAAATTGTTTTTGTCAAAATCAGGAAAAGCAGCACAGTATCCTCCCACCTGTACATCCGAGTGGAGCTTGTGGATTTCTCTGGCCACAGTACCGTGAAACTTAAAAATTTTGGTAAGGTCATGGGGTTGCTCGGCAGTGGTCACCAGGTCCCAAAGAGGCTCATTGGTCACTTCCACAAATTTGGGCTTCGGTTTACCCGTCACCCCACCTGTACCGTAAAACTCTTTGATATAATGAGCCAAAAACTCTCCTGAGGCCGTACCAAACGGCTCCTCTTCCGTGTCTGCTTGAGAAAATGCCCACCCTTTATTGGTGGTCTTTCCATCCGGGTAAAACGGGTGTACCTGTGTACAAAGGATTTGTTCGTCCTGATCTTCGTATGGATGGGCCCATGTGGCTCGGGCATAGCTATCCCTATTTTGCTTTCCGTAGGCAGCAATACTGGTAAGGTCTGCATACCCCGGCCTATTGGGATCTTCGGTGATGCTGTTTCTCAAGTACCAGGAAATAGTCCCTGTATTTCTACCGATGTGTACATCCCGGTCCCGCAACAAATCACCAATTACATTATCCATTTTGTTATTGGTATTCCAGTTGTTTTGATTGACCGTACTGTGAAAGTTGACAAACTTATGCCGGTCAAAGGATTCAATATTTCCAGTTCGGTGCTTGACATTTAGGTTGACATTTAATTTTACTTTCTGGGCCATAAGCTCCAGTGTCAATAGTACGAATACAGCGAGTAGCGAATATCTCATGTACATAAAGTTTAGGTTTTAAAATATACCCAAAAAGTGCCTCTCCATGGCAAATGGCAATGCATGCCGCCTGGTAGGTGAGGTCACCTATTGCATAGTTGGGATTTATTCGTTCGATAAAACTACCGACAAAGACACCGGAGATTGCAAGAGGCCCGAGACTTTACAACTAGACAAAAAATGGACAGTAGACTAAACAGTCACTTACATTGGACTAAAAGTCATTTCAGGTCGGGTGGAGTGCAGCACAGCCTTTCGCATTTTCGACATTCTATCACTTCAGGTTCATGTGCTTTTTTCTATCTTCCCGGCCGATACCCGTTCGTGATCCAATAAATTAGCGACATGTCTCACGCGCTTCTAAAAAATCATTTCAGCAAACATCTGGACCTGACTCAGGATGAACTCGAACAACTAGTAGCTCCCTATCAAATCAGGTCGATAGCAAAAGGTGAATACCTCTTGCGTAGAGGTGATATTTGCAGGTTTGAGGGATTTGTCACTAGCGGCTGCTTGAAAATAAGCACTACCGCCAGCAACGGAGAAGAAAAAGTAGTTTACTTCGCCGGTACCGATTGGTGGGTGATGGAGCTAGACAGTTTCACCAATCAAAAAGCATCTACGCTTGATATAAGGGCTATAGCCGACAGTACTTTGCTTTTGATATCGCATGCTCAGAAGGAGCAGTTGTACAAAGATGTACCCGTTGCTGAGCGACTTTTTCGGCTGATGACCCAAAAAGCTGTGGCGGCCTGGCAACGCCGGGTCGTTCACTACCATACCCTGACTGCCGAAGAACGCTACCTCCAATTTTTAGCTACCTATCCAGACTTAGCAAAACATATCACCAACAAGCAGCTGGCCAGCTACCTTGGCATTACTAAGGAGTTTTTAAGTGTCATTAGGAGGCGTATCTCCAGATCAGGTGATTAATTAGGGTTCACTTGTTTATTCCTTTTAACCCGGATTTGTCATTAGCCTTTCTACTACGGACTCAAATTACTTCAAAATCAGACATTTACCACTATGTTGGTTCGTCACCGTAATGTTGAATTATGCCTCCTCACCTAAATACCTGATTTTCTTGCACTTTAAGCCCTCGACACGAAAATCTAATGACAATTCCGGGTTTAAGTCCTCAAGCCGGACGGGACTAGCCGTCCGCGCTCTTAACTTTTTGGCTTGATCCAAAACCTAAGGAAAAAGATCAAGGACTGGCCGTCCGCGCTGTGAAATATCCTATCAATCAACTTTGAACAGGATCGCCTATACAGGTAATACCTACATCAAAGTGAAAGACGTGTAAAGCTCGGGCAAGGTCCTGTCGATCACACTCATTCCTTCACGAGCCTGACTGAAACCTCTTCTCCATCAGCCCTGATTTTTGCGACATATACGCCCGTTGCCAAATCGGCTATAGAGAAACTATGACCTCTAACCTTGCCTATGTCCTTTACCAGCAATCCTGAGACGCTATATACGCTGACCTCCACATACTCAGACGCCACTCCAGTGATGTTCACTCGATCTGATGACGGATTGGGGTAAACGCTGAACTGAGGATTTTCTGCAGACAACAAGGACTTCTCCTCGGTGGTAACCGTGACTTTCACTACATCCGTAAATGAACCGTCTACGGAAGCTACCCGAATTTCCGCCTCTCCTTTGGCAATTGACTTCACCAGCCCACTTTCGTTTACGGAAGCCACCGAAGGCTTAGAACTACTCCAGGTTACTTCCTGATTGGTTGCATTTTTAGGAAATACTGTAGCGGTAAGTTGTTTTTCTTCACGCTTATCTACGTCCAAAACAAAATCCTCCTCATTGATTTCCACCCCTGTGACAGCCACTTCCAAGACAACCAGGTGAACAAAATCCGAGTATCGGCCATCGGCTGAAGTAACCCATATTTTCACCGCTCCGGGAGCTACGGCTTTTACCATGCCTTTGTCAGATACCGTGGCTACGCTTTGGTTTCCACTTTTAAAAACGAAATCCCCTTCCCAATCATTGAGGCGTTCCACGGCCAGCTGTAGGGAGTCTCCATCATCCAGGCGAGAAGCACCCGGGGTGATTTTTAGTTTTCTGGCCTGCTGCCCTTCCGGGAAAAAGCCTTTATAAAAGCCACTACCCATTACGGACATCCACAGTCGTGTAGGGTCATGTAGGTCAAACTCCACCTGAGTGATGACATCTGGCTGTCCCAGGTTATGATTGCTCTTGGTCCAGGTCTGACCTCTATCCAAACTGATGTATACTCCTGGGTTTTTGGTAAGCTTGCTATTGGTTAATACCAGTAGGTTGTGATCAAAAGGTGATACGTCAAAATTATCAACGAAAGGCGCATCAAATAGCTGGTGCCAGGTAGCTCCATAGTCATCACTGTAAAAGAGGCCACCCCCATCTAGCCCTGCTGCACGTCTGCCACCTGTAGCATACATCCTTCCTGTATGGTCAAAGTGAACGTTGTTTATACCTTCCAGCTTGTCTGAAACCACGATTTCCTGCCAGGTTTCACCTCTGTCTGTAGAGTGAAAAAGCCCACCATTGGACTTCACCTCTGCATTCCACGGTGCGGCAACAAACAGTGATTTGCGAGCATCATCACGCGGATCAAACTCGATATCCCGTACCCATACTTTTTCGGGCATACCAGAGTTGGAAGGTGCAAATTTGCGACCTCCATCAGTAGATTTATGAAAGCCCCCTTCTTTGTCTTTGTCAGGTCCATCTGTACCACTTCCACCACCAGCACCAGCTACTTCTGTCACGCCAAAATACATGTATTCAGGGTTGATGGGGTCTATACGCAAATGATTGGTACGCATCCATTCCGAAGCCTCTGTAGCTTTGCCCCAATCCACGAACGTTTCACCCCCATCCGTGGACTTGTAGATTCGATCCAGGTGTTTCTGACGCATGGAGGTCGTGTATACTGTCTTTTCATCCCACGGATGTGTCACCACGGCAAACACACTTTCCTGGCTACCATCCAGGTATTTGACAGCTTGTTTCCCATTTTCACCATCGAGAGTGGTTTTCCATAGGTGATGCTCTCCAGAGCCTAAATACAACACCCCTTCGCCCAATCGTTTGTCCTGCCACAAGCATTGACCTGGTAGGTTACTGTTGCCATTCCCCATGATATTACCATTGGCCGTATAGGTTTCATCCACCTGCTCAAAGGATACGCCATCGTCTGTGCTCAGCAAGGTATTGTGGGCAAACAAGATCATAATATCTCCGCGGCTGTTTACCGCTGCGTACCTAAGCGAGCGTAAGGGATAGTTATTGCCCCACTGCTGTGTAAAAGGTGCGTGCCCCATGACCATATTGTCATGGTAGGGGTTGTCTCGCGATTCCCAATAGGCTTTATCAGCTTCCCATGCTGGCTGAAACTCCCTGGCTATATTCTTCCAGTGCTGGCCCCCATCTTTGGTCTGCCACAATCTTCCGGGTGTAATGGAATACTGAATTTGCGCATCATAAAACCCTACATACAGCACATCTTCCCTGCTTGGATCTACATTTAGCGAATTGAAATATTGCAGGGCATTTGTGGGTTTGGTCGGATACTGCGACTTGGCCTCTGCCGCGGTAATACCAAACCATTTGGCGATGTATTTATAGTAATTGTCAGCAACTCCTCCTGAGAGCTGATTGATATCCAGGTAGAGATCACCATTGATATTGATCCAGGTTTCACCATCGTCCTCAGACCTGAAAATACCGCCATCATTCCTTGTGCTATTCCCATCTGGATAGTAACGCACCTGATCAGCCACATACAACACAAACTTCCCTGAAGTAGCATTGTAGTAATAATCCATGTTCATGACGGTATTGTTGTCCAGGTTTCCCTCACCAATATCCGTCCAGGTAGCTCCTCCATCTACAGACTTGTACAGCCCATACTGCGAGCCCGCAAAAACCACATCAGGATTGGTCGGGTGTACGATAATACGAGCAAACTGTGCTTTGGCATGAATCCCATCAGAAAGTTCCTGCCAGGTTTGTCCGGCATCAGTAGTCTTCCAAATCACCCCCATGTTGTTGCTTTCCACACCTCTGGGATTGCTCGCGTTGGCGTCCTTGACAGATCCCCACAGGTGCTGCTGGCCTCTGCAATGATTTCCTGCTCCTACATACCAGGTATTGTCATCTGATGGATCTATGGCTACTGTAGATACTTTTCTATACCACGACCGGGTATCGTTGCCTTCTCCATCACCGTCATACCAGGGGCAGTGCTTGATGTTTTGCCACGACCTCCCCGTATCCCGGCTGACCCACAACCGTGAACTCTCAATGGCAATAGCAAAAGCTGCTGTTTTGGTGGAATAAAAGGCATCATATATTCTGAAAAATTCCCCAGAACCATCCACATCTTTTACTGTGGTCCAGGTCTTACCATTGTCTTCTGTCTGATAGGTATTGCCCATATCCGGGGAGGTGAGACAAACATCCGGAAGCAACGGGTGATACCGCAGGAAGTTCACAAAACCCGAATTACCCGGCCCAAACTGCTCCCACTCCACCTTGTTGCCGGACTCCATACGTTCAGTTTTCACCTGATCTTCAAACTCCTCCACATACGTTTTGGTAGTGAAACTCCATACATCCCCTGCTGTGACCGTCCCCAAACTGTCGATTTCATCTACGCGCCAGTAATAAGTCGTGCCATTTTCCAAAGTGGGTGGTAGGTATTGATTTTCTGAGGTTTCGCTTAAGACCTTATTCTGCGGAGACGTATTCGTCCCAAAATAGACATCATGCTTTACGGCACCTTTGCCGTTTTGCCAACTAACCCGGGTATTGGTAGGTACGCCAGTCGCAGTATGGACCGGACTCGGACCCCAGGATTTTGGAGATTCTACTACTCTTATCAGGCTGACATCATCGATATGCAGGTATGCACCCTCTGATATAAAAGGGATCACAATAAAAGGGACGATTCCATCCATTGCTTTTCCTGTAGAAAATTCTACCTCTACAAGCTTAAAGCCATCTTTGGCTCCAGCCAAAATGGGAACTTTCTCCTCATAGAATTTAGTGCTACCTGTGGCAGAAACTCCCTCATGGATTCTTACCGTAATCGACTCATTGGAACGATCTATATCTGTTTGATAATAGAAGGAAAATTTATATGTGCCATCTTCTAATGCCGGGAAGCTCTCTAACCGAAAGGTTGGTTCAAAACTGGTACTACCGTAATTTTTATAGACAATTTTTAGGGAGCGCTCACCACTATTTTTTACTGACTGGTCCGTTTCGAAACCAATGAACGGCCAGGCACGCCATAGCACACTGCCATTGTAGTAATAGTAGTCACTATTGGCTCCACTAATAGTCCCATTTTCCATACCCGGATCAGGCACAAAATTCGCCTGACTTGTTCCGTACAATGTTGATAGAATAAGGCAAATAAAAATGATCACTCGCATCTTTCTGGTTTTCACTAATCAAAATAGTATTCGTTCAGCTAAGTTAAAAATAGCATCTCCGAGCTATGGACGTATATTCTATCAGAAATGAGGGGCGTTTTCGATTAACCCTCATTAGCTCAATAATTCTCCAACAGGCTGAGTGCCGCATGCATCCTCAAAAGTTTATAACGTGTGGCCAGCTACCAGGGCATTACCAAGGGTTTCTTAAGCATAATTAGAAGCCGGATCACCAGGGTAGGCGATTAATTAAACTAGTTTAATTTTTTTGATCCGTCTTTCTAGCAATTTTGAGGTACAAAATTCAAGTCATGATATTGGCTTGGCCCAACCGAGCTAGAGATAACTATTTATAAAACAAACAATAACCAGTCACAACTCATGAAAGCTACCCTCTTCACCTGTATATTAGGTTTCTGGCTGTTGTTGGCAGTTCCTGGGTTCGGTCAAGACACCCTTAGTGGGCAACTTCCAGGAGATCTCACCGCGGTGCAAGCCAAAACGATTATTTCAGCCGCAGAGCAGCATGCCATGCAGTTGGGAATCACAGTAAACATCGCCATAGTAGATGCCGGAGCTAATCTGAAAGGATTTTTTAGGATGGATGGCTCTTATCTGGGCAGCATAGATGTAGCCATCAAAAAAGCGAAAACAGCTCGGTATTTCAACGCTGCTACAGGTGATCTGGGCAAGATCACCCAGCCAGGGGGCGATATCTATAATATCGAGCACTCTAATGGTGGGTTGATTACCTTTCCCGGAGGAGTACCTATCAAAAATGCCGACGGTGTGATCATAGGTGCTATTGGAATCAGTGGTGGTAGCATTGAGCAGGATGAGCAGATAGCCGCTGCTGCTGCAAAATCCATATTATAAGCATATGAACAAAATCATTACACTCCTTCTACTCCTAGTCTGCACGATTTACGCTCGCGCTCAGCCACAATTCGAACTTCAAGAAGTGTCTACTGTGGCCACCTCCTACAATACTGTCACATCCACCGTACACGATACAGGAGGGGGCATATTCCTATATACTGCCGGTGATGGAAACGAAATAGATGTATTTCAGGTAAACCAATCGGGAGTACTTGCCCTGATCAAAAGCTATGTGGTCACCGGAGGCGCCAAAACCGTCCGAGGCCTTACCACGGCCCAAGTGGAGGGTAAAGATTTCTTATTTGCGGGATTGAAGGGTGGAAATGCTGTAGAAGTTTTTGAGATCGCTAAAAATGGAACACTTAATAGTGTCTTTGTACTTCAAGACACGGATACCACCTATCTTGGCATTGTCATTACTTTGCAGGTAGTTCACATGCAGTCTGATTCGTACCTTTTTGTAGGCGGACTGGAAAAAACTCCGGGGCTCAGCGCATTCAAAATTCATGCGGATGGCCAGCTCACGCACATCCAGTCGCTAGCGGATACAGAAAAGATCTATACCGATGGGATCATTGGTATGTCCATCCATACCATAGCAGATAAAACATACCTCTTCACTGGAGGCTTTCAGGACAATGGACTGAGCAGCTGGAGGGTGTATGAAGATGGGCGGTTTGAAAACCTTTCTAATATTGGCGATGATCGCACCCTGTTTTTAAACGGCACCTACCCGGTGATTTCTGCTACCAAAAAAGGGTGGAACTATGTGATTGTAGGTCACAGACACCACAGCTACTACAAACCAACCCCCTGGGTGAAGGACCGGTATTCCTACTATTACCATGGTGATGCCGTGAGTGTATTTTGGGTGAACCCCAAAGGAGAACTCGTGCCCAGATCAGCTACTATTGATGATACCCAAACCCTCACAAAAGGGCAAACCCGACTGCACAAGCTATCCTATAATGATGAATACGACATCATAGCTGTTGCCACCAGAGATGATCAAAGTCTCCAGCTTTTTATGCTAAACGAAACCGGAAGGCTGATACCTGCGGGCAACATCATAACTGGCTTTCCCATCTACTATGGGCTTAGTGGCCAAAAAATTGGTGACGACTATTTCCTATTTGCCGGGTCTGTGGAAAACAACACCCTGAAAGCCTACCAACTAATTGAAAACTAACACCTTTTACTAATTCAGTTTTACCGATGAAATCTAATCAAGCAATATTCCTTAGTCTTATTTTTACTTGCATACTCCTTTTCTCTTGTGAAGCAGACAATAGTGAGCCCAAAGAAGTACTCCGCCATGTCGTGGCATTTACTTTCAAGGATAGCATCACTACAGAAAGGCAGCAACAGGCTATTACCGATTTCAAAGCCCTAAAAAATCAAATCCCAGGGATTCTATCGTTTGAAGGAGGCGAAGATGTAAGTGTAGAAGGCTTTACGAAAAACCTAACACATTGCTTTATCATCACTTTTGAAGATCAGGCTGCACGCGATGCCTACATCCCCCACTCCGCCCATCTGGAGCTGGTAAAAAAGAACAAGCCCCTGATGAACGATCTGTTGGTATTGGATTTCTGGGGGAAAGACTAAAAGGTATTAAATGCATCTAAATGAAAACTAAATATCACCTACCTTCCGGATGCTCTCGAAGATTGCCCAGTCCTTGCTTGAAGTACACTTCAGGCTTGTGCCACACACCCGTTTTCTTAAATCCTGGCTCATGATAATCGAGGCTCAGGTCACAGTCAAAGCGGGCGATGATCGAATGCTGCTTGCCTTTACTGCCTGCATTGATAAAATGGCTCAGTCCCCACCGGATGCCCCTACCTTCTTTGGTGTCTGTAAAGGCATCTGGCGTGTAGGGACCTGCAGCTATGGGTGGCAAAGAGATCACCGATGCAATCTCAAAATTCACCCCATCTGGAGCATACTGAATGGTTTCTCGTTCATTGCCGTCCTTGATGACTATGGTAGCTACGCCACTTTTGAAGGGAAAGTAAGTGGTCTCATGCCCGGAGGTCATCACTGGGTTTAACGGATGCTTCTCGAATGGACCTAAAGGATCTTCTGCTATGGCCAATCCATGGCCTACGGCATATTTGTCCCTGATATCGGGCCACTTGTTGTAGGCGGCTTTGTAGTACAGGTATATTTTACCATCGTAAACGATCGGCTGTGGATCGTGTGTGGCATCCTGATCCCACGCTCCTTTTTTCCCGAAAGGGATCACCTCACTGGCCTCGTGCGTCCAGGGACCGGCAGGTGAATCTGCTGAAGAAACGGAAACCGGGCACCAGTCGCCACGCAAACCACTAGGCTCATTAAAAGCCTGATAGTACAGATAATATTTCCCTTTCCAAATCAAAATATCTGGTGTACAGACCGATCTCCAACCCGGGTTGGGCTTGTCCGGCCGCTTGATGGCCACCCCCTGCTCTTCCCAGACAAAACCATCTTCACTGGTGGCATACCATACTTCAGCCAAGTCCCAATCTGTAGACGGAATTTCATCGGTAGCCTGTGCCGCATTGCTCCATCCTATTGGAGGTACTTTGGTGTGTCGCCTGGTGTAGTAGACATAATACTTACCATCCACTTTTATGGGTCTGGAAGGATCCCTGCGTGAAATGGTACCATCACCGCCATTGTAATCAAAGCCCTTTAGGCGGGTGTACTTAAACTGGCTAAACAGTTCGTTATCCTGCACACGGGGTGCAGGATAATCGAACATCCGCTCTGACGCAGTACTCAACGGAAACCCTGGGCGCTCTTCGGGCAGTTTATGAGGAAACACCTGATGAGCAGTTGATTCATTCTGATCGACCGCCTCCTTGCACGAGACAAGAAGCAAAACCAACAACCAGGATGTCAGAGATATTTTAAATACATGCATAGCTTTATTATTTTTTCTGGTAGTACCTCACCCAGTCTACTTTCATGCTGGTGCCGTCTATGGCATCTGCCACCGTTCCATGCCACTCGATGATTGCCAGGCTTAAAAAGATAGGAGCTTCACTAAAACTAAATTCATTGGCTACCCGGCGGAGCTCCTTACCATCCATATAGAAGACCAGCTCTTCTTCGTCCCACAGCATGCCGAATGTGTGGTACTCTTTTGAGAAATCAATGTTTTCGAAGGTAAAAGCCTCTGGATTTCGCGTGCTTATTTTCTTTCCACTTTCCGTCAGCACCAGATCTGTATGATTGTGTATGTTGGTATTTACCATATTAGGATAATGCCCCTCATTAATATCCAGCTCAAACCGCTTACCTCCAGCTGGTGGAGCTCCCTTTGTCATCAGCCAAAAGGAGTTGTTGGTAGCTTCAGCTGCGGCGTATTTGTAGCGACATTCGAAATACCCGTACTTAAACTTCCTTTTGGTCCAGATACTTGCTGAAGTCCACTCCTGTCCTGCTCTGTTTTCTTTCTTGTTTTTGAGGTACAATACACCGTCCCTAACTTCGGCATTTTCACGCCACCTGCTGCATAATATATGTCCACTTGGACCATTCTGTGCTTCCCAATTTTCGTCTAGCTGTGCATCTGGATAGTCAAAATAATCTTCCCAAACGAGTTTATATTTTTTCTTCACCACACGTGGCACCTGTGCCGATACACTTACAGTGGTCAGGAAGAGCATTGTACCAAGTAAAAGTATGAGCGGACCGTTTATGGACTTTCTGTTTTGCATAATCATCATTAGTTCAGGGAATTAGTTTTTCTTCTGATAGTATCTCACCCAATCTATTTTCATGCTGGTCCCATCTATGGCATCAGTGATTTCACCAGCATGATCCAATATGGCCAGGCTTAGCCAAATGCTCAGCTCCTTGTGGCATTGGGTGTTTGGAATGGTGCGTATCAGTTTATCATCAAAGTAAAAACTGATGTTCTCGTCGGTCCACTCCATTCCGTATCTATGATAGTCTTCCGCGAAGTTGTAATCTGTCTTCACATCATAGCCTCCAATTTCTTTCCATGCTCCATCTACAAAAGCTTCGATTTTATAATCTGAAATAAGCCCGTTCCAGTTGCTGCCACTTTGCCAGCCATTAACAAACTGTATGTGGCCAATTTCCTGCTCTGCAGGCCAGGCAAACTCCAGCCACTTTTCCCCTTCTTTTTGAGACACCCAGCTGGTAGCGGTATTGCCATCGGCCACATCAGCGACCTTAAAATCATCTCGTAACACTCCACTGGCGTTGATCGTCACATCGTCATTTTGTGCAATATTGGCTAATCCATCCACTTCAGCGTCGGCTGTATTTGAAAGGAGATTTTCGGGATAGCAATTTTCATTTGGACTATAAACTCTAAACTCTCGAATGTGAAAGTGAGAGGCATTATTCGATACCAGACGAATGCGAGAGGTTTTGACTGGCTCTGAAAAAGTGTGGGCGTACGCCGGGGAAAGCCCTTCGGTATAGGCCAGTTGGTCATTCTCCGTTTTTCCATTTTGCCAATGGTGCCGATTGGTGTTTACTTCATTGGGGAAGTGGCCTTCATTGACATCCAACTCACAGGTCAGTTCCGGACCCGATATAGGCACAGAAGTGGAAAAAAGCCAAAAGGAGTTGTTCGTACCACTTGCACCTGCATATTTATATCTGCACTCAAAATACCCGTATTTGAAAGCTTCTTTAGTCCAGATGTTGCCACAGGTCCAGTCCTGACCACCACGACTTTCTTTGATGGCCTTAAGCTCCAGCACTCCGTCCTTTACTACGGCATTTTCACGCCACCTGCTGCACGATATATGACCACTTGGTCCATTTTGGGAGGTCCAGTTTTTATCCAGATCGGCATCTGCGTAATCAAACTCATCTTCCCACACCAACGTATAGTCTGACAAATCCATCAACTGATCAGGTATAGGAAGCTGGTGAACATAGGTGGTATCCGGGCAGGTTACTCCAGGTTCGTCTGTTGGTTCCTCGTCTTTGGGTGTTTCATCTATTACTTCCTCATCTTCAGGCTTAGGATCATCATGCTTTGCACTACAGGCTGCGGTATGACTAAGCAACCCAGCCAACATCAGCACCCTCCATATCATCCTGCATTGCTCTATACCATGCGTTATTCCTTCCATGATTTTATTAGTTTTTTGTATTGGTAGTATGCTTTCTTCCTATTCCTTCGTTCGTCTACGAGTCCCCATTCTCTAAACCCAGACTCAGGCGTTCCTTTATAATTGCTCCGGTAGTCATTGTAGCTCCAGATAGCGACTCCTGTGACGTAAGGCAAATTCGTAAGCGCTCGTATGTAGCCCATTAGCTCTGGGCCCAACTCAGCATCTGGTGCCGGCCCAATCTGAGCCTTCCCTATCTCGGAAATGAAAATGGGTTTACCAGGAAATCGCTCATGAGTCAGCTTCGCATGTTTCAAAGCATCTCCATACGAGTTGATGGAGATAAAATCCACCTTTCCATAGGGTTCATTGCCTATTGCCCCATTACGGTAGGTGGTGAGCGAAACGTAGGTTTTAAGCCTTGTTGTATCCAGGATATCCAGATAACCCAGCATGGACTGGATATACTCAAATTGCTCCGTGGTGAGTACCTTTTCCGGCCAGGGCACGTTTGGGTCTCTTAGCTCATTGCCTACGCTGTAGGCTACCACACTAGGGTGATTAAAGTCCCGCTCTACCATTTCTCTTAACCATTGTTTGGTCAATGGATTGTCAGGAAAAGTCTGTGGGTCATCAGCTCCCCAAACGGGTATTTCTTCTACGAGCAAAAAGCCTATGCTATCGCAAAAATCCAACAGGTTTTCTGCCAATGGAGCATGCATGAGGCGTGCAAAATTGCATCCCAGACTGTACTTAATATCGAGCATGTCCTGCCTTACGAGATGATCTGGCTCAGTATTGCCAAAGTCCGGGTGATCGTGAACCCGATTAACACCATTCATGCGAACGGGATTATTGTTCAGGTAGAATTGCTCTCCACGTACTTCAAATTTTCGAATGCCGAATTTATCTACCACCTGGTCCATGACATTTTCTCCAGAAACAAGAGAAGTCTCTAGCTTGTAAAGGGTTGGGCGCTCGGTATCCCAAAGCTTAAAATCTGCAAGCCTGGTTTCGAAAGTGGTCTGTGCAAAAGCTGTTGCATTTGCCGGAAGAACAGCTTGGATAGGATTAATGTCCACCCCTTTGATAGAAGGATCAATCCGTACCTGACGATCACGGGTGCCATTGTTTTCTAGTTTGAACTTTAGGGCAAAGCGGATGATTTCTTCTTCAAAATCTGGCTCTGCGGAAATGTACTGATACACCAATCTGACTTCTTCATTGACCTTGAGCGTCACATCCCTGCTGATACCACCCCATGCCCACCAGGCGCCTCGTTTGTAGGTATTGTCTGCCATGACCACCAACGAATTGGCTTTTGAGGCATCGACTTTATCTGTGATATTGAACTCAAACGGTGTATAGCCTCCTACATGTTTTCCCAAAAACTCACCATTGAGCCAGACTTTAGCGGTCTCATACACCGCATCGAAGTGGAGTCTTATTTGCTTCTGATTCCATCCTTCAGGTAGGGTAAAAGTACGCTGGTAGTAGCCTTTACCTACGTATTCGCTGTATCGTGCTCGGGTATCCCAATTGCCTGGAACCTGCAGTGTATCCCAGACAGCATAGTCCATAGCCATTACTTCCTTTTCCGTCAGAGAATTGTCCGCCAAAAACCGCCACGTTCCGCTAAGCGATTGCTCACTTAACTGCTGTGACTGAGCTCTGTAGGAAAAAGCAATCAAAAACGTGATCCATATCGTCCACTTACTATCCATCTTTGAGCCCATAGTAAGTGTACCAATAGTTTACCCATGCACTCAAGGGTGCATCTACATCAAAGCCATCCCTCTCCATGACCTTTTTGGAGTAGTTGTAGGAGCCCTGCTTCGCTTTCTTTAGGTCTGCCAGCGTTTCACCAACAGCATTTTGTTCAAACTCCAGTAGCGACTCCTGTAGCTGATGCTTTAGCTTTTCTTCAATGCCCGCATATGTTTTTTGACCGCTGAGGTTTTGGTATTCACAAGGGTCAGAATCGAGGTGATACAGTTCAAACTCCGGCCTGGAATCGGCCATAAACTGATTGTAAGGCTCTGATAGCTGTCCCAAGCTATCGAGGTAATGATAGAGTGTAAAGGCGGGGTACATGGCTTTTTTGTAGCTGGAAAGCTGCATGTAGGGTTGTTGGGGAAGTCGGTTCCAAATCAGTTTGTACTCCCCATCCGTGATGCTCCGTATGTCATCCACCGCATCTCCTGCCCTGCCTCTAAAACCAAAGACAAACTCCCTTTCAGTTTCATCCAAAAAGGACTGTCCGTGCATGTAATCTGGAATGTCCAGCCCTGCGAGCTCCAGGGTAGTGGCAGCCACATCTACCAGGCTCACCAGCTGGTCATCCACTGCTGGTTGAAGGCCCTGAGGCCAGCGAACGATTAAGGGTACCTTGAGTCCACCTTCATACAAAAACTGCTTATCTCTTAAATGCGGGCGGCCATGATCTCCGAAAAACATCACCACCGTATTCTCAGCGAGACCATCTTCTTCCAATCTCTTCAATACCTTTCCTACCTCTGTATCCAGCAACTGAATGTCTGATAAATAGGCTGCCCAGTCGGCCTTCAGCAACGGATGATCAGGATAACAAGGCAACTCACCTATCTGCTCTGGATGGATCAAATGCCCTTCATCCATTTCGAATGGGCGGTGCGGGTACTTAAATTGGACTTGAGCAAAAAAGGGCTGACCATCAGCATCACGCCAGTCCGTGCCATCGTACTTGATATCGGTACTAAAGTTGTAGTCCCGCTTTCCATTTTTATCAAATCCCTTTCCACTGGCATTTGTGCAGAAGTATCCAGCCTTTTGCATAAGCGACACGATGGTGGACACGTGATCAGGCAATGGCTGCATGGTCATAGTCCGATGCTGCAAAGCATTTATCGTGGAAGGATACATGCCCGTAATGAAGGATGACCGGCTAGGCGAACAGATAGGCGTATTCGCGTAAGCTTTCGTGAATTTAACCCCTTGGTGTGCCAAAGCATCCAGATTTGGGGTCTGAACGTCAGAATTGCCATAGCATCCCAGGTCCGGACTCAAATCATCAGAAACGATCCATAGGATATTGGGCTTTGATTTCTCTTGTTGAGCACAGGAAAAAGCAAACCAGGCAGCCAACAAAAAGAAAATCAAACTAACGCGCATGCTTCGTGATTTTCAATGGAATTTGAATATTAAAAGAATGTCGAACGTTATTCGCGTCAATGGTGTCTGCAGCACAAAGCAGCGCCACCGGTTCGCCATCTTCTATAAACACTTGTGGTCTTTCCAGGTGATCAAATTGATAGCTACTGCCGTCCTCATTGGTGACCGTCCTATCGGAAATCTCAAAATACTTTGCCTGATTCCAATTGATACCGTCCTCGGAATCGTAATGAACCAGTGAGAAAACCCGTTTGTGATCGATGTGCTTGATTCGTTTTACGATTGCCCGATAGCGCCCATCAGCATACCAGATATACGGATCTTCAGCTGGAAACCGCTCACCTTCGAAAGTAAATACCGGATCCGGATACTTCTTGAAAGGGCCTGTAGGCGAATCTGCAATGGCCACCATGTGTACTACTGGGCCTCCGGCAGGGAGCTCATATTGCTTGCCCACAGCTTTGTAAACCATCAGAATCCTTCCATCTGGCATTTGGCAAACCGAAGGATTGGAAGTCATCAATGCATCATGCGCGGTAGAATCCCCTTCTGTAATGTCCAACACAGGTTTGTCAAACCTTGTCCATGGGCCGTTCGGGTTGTCTGCCACAGCAACTCCAATTCTCTGATTATTTCGGTGCATCCAGTTGATCCTTTGTTTTCCCGGAACACTCACAATTTTCTCATCACCAAAATTGCCCATGTGATACAGGTAGTATTTCCCATTGATCTTGTGGACAGTTGGGTTGTGTGTACATGATCCATCCCAGTACTCTGGTCCGCGATCCGGGAGGGTAATGTCCTTATGCTCAAAAGGACCGAATGGGGAATCCGATAACGCATGAGCAATCACCGAATAGTTTACCCACTCCCAGCCAATATCTTTTGGCCAAACAGAGTAAAACATGTGGTACTTTCCATCTTCGCCTTTTACCAGGGAACCGCCCCAAATGCTGGCAGTATCACTTACAAAAACTGACTTTGAAGCTACTTTCCCAAACTCAATCTGATAGTCAATTTCTTTTTCTAGCTCCTGGCTGACATCCTCTTTCTGTATTTTCTGATTACAAGAAACAAAAAGTAAAATGAGGCCAAAAAAGATCGTAATTCTTATCATATACTCTTGATTAGGAGATTTGATCCGTTTAATCTTCTGTTGTCTTCACAGGAATTTGGACATTGAAAGAATGCAAGACACCGTTTTCGTCTTTTACATCTGATGCGCAGAGCAAAGCCACAGGTTTTCCATCTTCGATGTATAGCTGAGGTCGTTCCAAATGCTCTACTTCCTGAGTCGTGCCATCTGCCCAGTTAATTTTTAAGGTAGAAACCAGAGGGTTATCAGCTAATGTCCAGTCATAGCCATCTTCAGAATCGAAGAGCACCAGTGCACGTCCAGCATCCGTAAAAGCACCGTGCATGTCTTTGACAATTGCTCGATACTTGCCATCCTGGTACCAGATAAAGGGATCCTCTGCTGGAAAATCATGCCCTTCGGCCTGGAATACTGGCTTATCATGTTTTTTGAACGGGCCTGTTGGGCTATCTGAAGTAGCCACACAATGCACTACTGGTCCACCCCACACGCCGGGTTTCTTTTTCATCACCGCTTTATAAACCATCAGGTATTTGCCATCCGGACCTCTGGTAATGGACGGGTTGCTGGTAATCAAAGCATCCAATGCATCGTCATTGGGACTGACATCTATCAATGGCGTATCAAATCGCTTCCAGGGGCCATTGGGATCGTCTGCCACTGCTACACCAACCCTTTGGTTGTTTCTATGGACGGGGTTTAATTTGATTGTGCCAGGTGTAGAGTAAACTTTTCCATCTCCTGTATTGCCCATGTAGTAGAGGTAGTATTTCCCTTCAAACTGATGAATCGTCGGGTTATGCGTACACAAGCCATCCCAATACTCAGCACCTCTCACGGGTAGGGCTACATCCTTGTGCTCAAACGGACCAAAAGGACTGTCTGCCACAGCATGCGCAATCTCCGAATCGGTTTCCCAGGCCCAGCCAAGCTCTTTTTCCCAGCGGGAGTAAAACATATGGTATTGACCATCGGCACCTTTGATCACTGATCCTCCCCAAATACTCCAGATGTCATCTTCAAACTTTGAGTGCAAAGCCGGTTGGCCTAGTTTCAATTTAAACTCACTGGTAGCCGGTTGGCCATTCGATGCTTCTGATTGCTGTTGCTTTTGGGCACACGATGCAATCATCACAATAGCCATCAAAAACAGTACAATGTTTCTTAGTTGTTCCTTCATAGTTCCTTAATTTGAAGCACGAGCCGTCCATACAGTTGACCACTCGCTTTCCTGCTGATTGGTATTTCGTTTTATCTGAAAATAAACCTTCTCCTCATCCGCTAAATCAATCGACATCATCCCACGGACATTTGACGTGAACGTCTTATCCAGATTGTCAGGATCCGTACCATACCTCACCGTATAGTCTCCGTCAGTAAAATCGCTCGAGTATCCGATCACTAGCTTACCATCTGTAATGAAGGCATCCCAGATGATTGGCGGCAAAACCTTTTCCGACAAGGACACCTTCACCGCTTCCGAAGGCTTGCTATCTCCTTTGTCATTGACGGCCACAAGGGCAACTTCGTATGCTCTACCTGTTTTGAGCCCCGTGATATCGATAAAATCAGCAATCGTCTTTTCTGACTGCATTGACTCTGTACCCTCCGTATACGTCACATAGTATTCGGATGCATTGGGCACCTGATCGAAGAAAACCCTGGCTGCATTTTTGCCAGCTATCACCTCCCTGATCTGCGGAGTGATGGCGCGCTGAAAAGAAATAGTCTTTGCCAAACGCGTATATCCAGTAGGCGTCTTTAATCGGAGCGTGAGGTCAAGAATATCAGTCGGCAAATCAGTCCAGGTAAGCTCCCCAGACCATTCTTCATCGTCAGGAGTAATGGTCGGTAAATCCAAAGCATTTTGATAAACGATCTTTCCAGAGGTATCTCGGAGCTCATATTCCAATTGATAGTCCCGTATGGTATGGCTCGGGTAATCACTAGCCCCGCGAACCGGCATACGAACTTTTACTGTCCCGTTTGTAAAGTCTATATCAGATACTTCCAGGTCTTTTACTGGTGCGTGCTCACGCTGTATCCGGTCAAACAGTCTTCTTTTTTCTCTCCAGGTGGTGATCACTCCCCACACTCGATTTTCTTCAGCTGTAGTACCGGCATAGGCACTTCTGTAGTCATTGAACGTCCACATGGAGGTTCCAATCACATACTCATTTTTGTGACGGTAGTGATTCATCCACTCTGAAATCTCCGGCACGTCCACATCCTGACCTGTGGTAGGGTATGGACCAAATCCAAACTCGGAAATAAAGATGGGTTTGTCAGGCCACTTAGTTCTTAGCGCATCCAATATCTCCTGAGGTTGACCTTGCCAGGTGTACATGTTGTGCATGATCAAATCCGAAAAGGTATTAGGGTCGGTCTCCGGCGTATATTCCTCTTTTTGTCCTGAGTTGCTCACACAAGTCACTAGCCGGTATGGGTCCAGCTCCTCTTTCACATATTCAATCATCTCCCGGCCATATTCAAAGTGGTTGTTGAGCTCATTGCCCACACTCCAGCCAATAATACTTGGGTGGTTGATATCGCGCTCGATCATTCCTTTGAGCCAGTACTTTGCCAGGAGGTAGTTTTTTTCAGCCACCTCCACGCTATGCTCTTCACGCAGCATGACGTATGGCTCATCCAACATTAGGATTTCCTCTTCTTCCGAGTTGAGCTTTACTCCTTTCTCTCGCTCGAGCTTAGCTACTGGATAGTAGTTCGCTCTAAATTCATCATTGTCCAGATCACGCACGTTGATTTCTTCAAAAAGCAGGATACCCTTTCTATCGCAGAGCTCGATGAGCTTTTCGTTTTGATTACCGTGCATGATGCGCATAAAGTTGGCGCCGGACTCCTTCATCAGATCCACGTCTCTTTCCAGGACTTGCAGAGGTTCAGAAGAGCCCCAATAGCGGCTTTCGCTTACCCGATTGAAACCGGCCAGGCGGACAGGCTCTCCATTGAGCAGCATCTGCGAATCCGTAAGCTCAACCTTCCGGATGCCGAAATGATCTGTTTGTGAGCTTAGCATTCGTCCATTTTCAGATATGCGTGTTTGCACCTGATAAAGCTTCGGTTTGTCGAAGTGCCACAGTTCCACAGTCTCCGGTGTCAGAGTAGTTTGCAGTTCGATTTCCTTTTTTGAGTTCGGATCGAGAGTAATGGAGCCTGAAAGGGTTGCAATTTCTAATTCATCCAATACGCTGGAGCTGAGATCAATAGATCGTTTCTCTGTGGCGCTATTTTCAATTGTAACTTTCAATGTCAATAGCGCTGAACCTGTTTCCAGATTTGGCTCCGCATGCATGTACTGATAATCGATTCGTACGTCATTGGCTTGTGTGAGTGTCACATCGCGGATGATCCCACCCCAATTCCAGGTGGCCCCTACTATGGCACTGTTGTCAGCCTGTACAGCTATCACATTTTCCCCGTCGAAGTTCAGCGCATCGGTCACATCAAACTCAAAAGGCGTAAATCCTCCACGGTTCATCCCGATATACTGACCATTGAGGTACACTTTTGACAAGTGGTACACACCTCCAAACTTGAGGTAGTAGCGTTTGCCGCTTGCTTGCTGCCAGCTGGCGGGCAAATCGATATGCTTTCGGTACCACCCGATTCCGGTGTAGTTGGAAAACCCATTGATCATGCCCCAGTGTCCTGGCACGGTGAGGTCATACCATTCTGAGTCATCAAAATCTTTCAAATAAACCTGATCCGGCTCTGACTTGGCTCTCAAATACTTCTCTTCAGAAATTTCACGAAACATCACAGCATCGGCAGCCACAGCTCCACTCACAATGGCCGTAAGCTCTACATAATTATTGTCTACCTGATTGAAATCATAAATCCCAAGACTCACCCATTCACCGCACACTACCCGTTGGCTTTGGTATTTGGTGGTGATGCCATCCGCATGACGTATGTTATACTGTGCGGTCAAGTGAGACGAAAACGGGTATTTGGTAAACACTTCGTAGTACCCTGATTTCTTGAAATTTGGAAAAAACCTGACGTAGGAGCTATCAGCTTTATTACCACCCTTGAGATCGGTGACACTGAAATAATGCACCCGGTAGTCTTTTCCGTGAAACTTAGAGCCTCGGGCTTCTTCTGTAGAGACTTTCCAGGTTCCTTGCACTTCTACATTGTCATCCGCATTGTCTACCACCAGATCGCTCTCGGTTTGTCGGATGTTCATGTAATTGGAGCCCTCACCGTAGATCGTATAAAACTTCCAGATGCCATTTAAGCTCACTTCCTCCTCAGCAGCTGGTACAGAAGCGGTGGACTGGCCATTTTTGCACGAGGCAAAAAGCATCCCTATCAGCAATAAAGCTACAACCAGAAATACGTTTAGTTTATAGAACATCTTCATGGCACAGCTAATCATTTAATAAGTATTTCAAAAATGGAAGCAGGTACAAGTGCTGAAGGGTGTTCGGCCTTGATCACCAATCCTTTCGTAGTGAAACCTTCCTCAAACTTCCAGGTATTGACGGTCTGATAATTGCCTTTCTGCTCAAACAGCAGCTGCCCATCGAGATCAAATACCTGATAGTTTCTCAGTGTAAAAGGCATCACGTTTTCAGGGTGTCCCATCAGCGTAGACTCCATGGCATGATCATAATCCGTATCGAGGAAAAGCCTCAACAACTCGAGCTTTTTGGGCTCATCCCAGCTGATCGTAAGTGTTGGGGATGGGTCTGACAAATCGGCCACCCAGGCATTTGGCTGCAGCCACGGTCTGGCAATGCCATTGGAGAGGTTTTGTGCATCAAATACCTCCAGTGCCGGACTAATTTGCATGGCCAGGTTTTTACCTTCAGGTCGTCTTTTCGGTATCCAAAACTCAAAAGCATCGATACCAATACCTTCGGGTGGTGATTGTTTCCCCGTATTGGAAACCGCCTTATTTTCTCCGTTGAATACCGTAACAATACCTGTATAGCGATGATCGCTTTCCAAAACGGATACTCCATCATTAGAAAGGAGCGTAATAAATGCGTACTGATCCCCTGGCAATGTCTTTTTAAAAGCCACCGAAACTTCCTGCTCACCTGCCTTGAGTGGGATCATTTGTGTTTCGAGCGTCACTTCAGGAGTATAGTTGCTCGGCATTTCTGCACAGCGCAGTTGTATTTCCAGGGTTGTGTCCTTTTCGGCTTTAAGCTTTAGCTGAAACTTATATGCTTGCTCAGCCTTTAGCGGTAGCAGTTGAGCTACTGCTGTTTGAAGATTGAGCCAGCTTTCTCCCTGTGGTATTTCAGCAAGTTGCAATGTAGAACTCGCTGAGACGTTAGCTTCCGATATGAGATTTTTAGCTCGGTCTACAGCTACTCCCGGAATCCCCTGCCCTATTTCATTGAGTGCATTCTGTAGGTCTTTGATTCTACTTTTATCCAGAAGGTCTTTAGGCTTCAGTCCATCTTTGGCACACAAGGCAGCAGCCATTCCCACGGCATTGCCTCCACTGCCGCAAGTAGCCATCACCCGGGTAGACCCAAAGGCCACGTGCGTCGCACTGATAATTCTGCCCGCCAGAAAGAGGTTTTCTATGTCTTTGCTCACATATGAGCGGTAAGGAATCTGGTAGACCCCCTTGGAGTGCCACTGGGTACAGCCCGACTGATCGCTGTAGATTCCGTCTGCAGGGTGCAGGTCTAGCGCCCAACCTCCATGCGCTACGGCATCCTCAAAAGTGCGCTGCTCTATTACATCCTGCTGCCGCATCATATACAACCCTTCGAATCGGCGACTTTCCCGCTTACCAGGCACAGTAGCCACCCACTCCAGCGTGAGATCATCTACATCTTCAAACTCCCCGGAGTTTTTGATATGATCCCAAACACCATAGATCACTTTCCAAAGTTCCCACTTGATTTCCTCGGTTTTATGAACGGTATCCGTGCGCCCTCCGTACTCAAACCACCAGAAGCGGCATCCCATGTCCGTTTTGCTAATCAGCTTGTAGCGTGGGATTTGTTTGATATCATCCAATGCATAGGAAGGTGGAATGTACTTCACCGGCTCTCCGGCACTTTTGCTGTAGAAATACATCGAGTGGCCGAGTAGCTCACCATAGTTTTGATCGGGAGCAAAAAGCTCCCCAAATTCCTCTTTGGTTTCGGCTCCCATACGAAAGCTGGCCCCAGCTTTGAAAGCCACCAGTCCATCCCCCGAGGCATCACAAAAGAGCGGGGCTTCCAGTACGTATTTGGTGGAGTTTTGCGGATTAAATGCTGTAGCGCTTTCAATGTTTTTATCATCCTTTTTGGTAACGTCATACACGGAGGTATTCAGTAGCAACTTGATGTTTGGCTCCTGTATGACCTTATCCAGCAGAATGGTATCAAAGATGACCGCATTGCCTTCTTTGTTTTTGTACATATTCTCTACCAGGATCTCATCCATCACGGCACCTTCGCGAGACCAACGATTGTTATTTCCCATATGAGAAGTAGCTCCGAGTATCCACAGCCTTACTTCTGAGGATGCATTGCCTCCCAGCACTGGACGGTCCTGTACCAAAATGGTCCGGGCACCCGACCGGGCAGCAGTAATCGCCGCGCAAACTCCGGCCAATCCTCCTCCTACTATCACAAAATCACCCTGAAGGTGCTCAGTTGCCAGCTCTCTGGTGCCTGATTGAAATGCTTCTTGTATCATTAATTAGTGTCTATTTCTGTATATGATATATGCTCCTAAAATCAATATGAGTGTCCCCATACCTGCTACGAGCAACAAGTGTTGCAGACTGATAATGGCCAGTACCACCATCAGTACCCCGGTGGCAGCAATGCCCATCCCGATCACACGCCCGCCGCGTTTATTGCCACTGGCTTCCACTTCCGGCTCTATTTCCTGACTAGCTCTAAAGTCATCATAAGCCTGAGACTCTGAAGTGGACCAGGAGCCCATACGGGCTAAAACCTCCTGTAGTACCAGCAATAAAATGGGGATCCCAACTCCTGCGGTCATTTCCATAGCTCTATCGAGTTTGAAATCCAGCAGATGAGGCATGATAAACTTCAAAAAACCATTGATAGTCAATGATAGGAGTGTGATCGTTACCGCAGATCTCCCCGATAGGCTCCTGGAAAACAACGCCCAAATGGGTGGTAAAAACATGGCCCCGCCTGTCACTGCTGCTAAGCCCATCACCACTTCTACAATTCCGCCCATGTTAGGCACCAGCAGTGCGACTACTATCGTAATCAACCCCAATACCACGGTACTGATTCTCCCTACTCGAACCAGCTGAGCATTGGTAGCATCCGGAAAAATGGCTTTGTACAGGTCGTTGGATAATACGCCTGCTGAAATGTTGAGGGTGGTATTTACCGAACTGGAGGTAGCAAACACCATCCCACCCAGCATGAGCCCCAGCATACCTACGGGAAGTACCTCTTTGCACATCAGCAGGTAAGCACCTTCGTCAGCCAGCCCGGTGAGTTCGGGATTGAGTGCCTTATAGATCATCGGTGGTAGCATCCAGATGACCGGGCTAATGAGGTAAAGCCCTCCGAAAAGTAGTCCCACTTTGCGTGCTTCTTTTGGCGAACCAACACTCGTATAGCGCTGTACATAGGCCCAGTTTCCCGCAATAAAAAACAGGTTATACAAGCCAAAGGCCACCATAAACCCCCAGGTGTATTCTGAGTTGGTCAATGTAAAAAAATGCTCCGGTGCCGCTGCTACAAAACCACTGACTCCTCCAATTTTGTCTAATGACAAAGGCATCACGATAAGCACGGCGGCAGTAAGTACGACAAACTGTAATACATCAGTGACTATCACCGCCCACAATCCACCCACAGCGGTATAAATTAAAATTAGCACTCCCAAAAAGATTATGCTGGAGGCAATCGGTATGCCTGTAGAAACCTGAACGATTTTGGCAACCGGGTACAAAAACGCACCCGTGGTAAACATGCTGATTCCCAGAAAAAGGTAGGTATATATCTTTTGAGTGTTTGGCCCCAGCCGCTCAGTGATAAACTGCGCCGCTGTGATGGCATTCGTCTTTTGCCACCTGGGAGCTATAAAAAGACCAATAACGAGTCCTGCGATGGCCATGGTCCACTGGATGGTGACCGCCACCCAGCCACTGGAGTAGGCTATAGACCCCCACACTACGAACGTGCCCGCTGAGAAAAAACTCATAAACAGTGACAAACCGCTCATCCACCAGGGCAAGGCTCCTCCAGCGGCAAAAAATGACTTTACGTT
Source organism: Marinoscillum furvescens DSM 4134 (assembly GCF_003386095.1). Lineage (GTDB taxonomy): Bacteria > Bacteroidota > Bacteroidia > Cytophagales > Cyclobacteriaceae > Marinoscillum > Marinoscillum furvescens. The sequence goes on from NZ_QREG01000016.1 coordinate 38,916, forward strand.
CTTTCCCGACTTGGAAAAACTCATCCCGCAGGTAAATACCAGCAGGGTAAAAACCAGAACAACACCTATATCTAATCCGCTCATTTTCAATAATTCTCCAGTAAAAATCCCTTTTTGATGGCAAAGAAGAAACGGAAGGAAAGAATTTATTACCGGAAACGTTTCCGAAAACGTTTTCCTTTTCCGGAAACGATTTCGGTGAAAATGAGCGATTGGAATAAGCTAGTTCAGGCTATTGACTTTGAATCTACATAATGCCTGATAATGTAAAAAACCTACAGGATAGTCCCGTAGGTTTTCATATCAACCGAGTTTACCGCCAAACAATTTTTTAACTTTTATGGTGGTCACATATGCTGGATTACCAATTAGGAAATTCTGGCACCTCCCACTCATAAACCTGATCATAGCTCTCACCTTCCTTGACACCATACAGGTTAATTTCTTCTTTAGGGTGAGGGATAACCCGAATTTGAGGTGACACATGATTTCCTGCTCTAGATACACAGATTGAAGCTCCTTTTTTAAGATCGATTTCAAACTGACCATCTTCGATTTTTCTAATGGTAACAGTTTCTCCTTCATCCGTTTGTTCAATATTTTCCCAATCGTCTACCTTTAGCATGCACGGGTTTCCTGAGAGACTTTTTATAGTTACCCACTCCGTTTGGCCATTTTTCCTTGAAGCACTTACCAGAAATCCCCCTTCCGCTCGCAAATCTTGAAAAACTGCATCCTGAAAGTCATCAGGAGTGGCAGGAAATACGCGGATTTTTCCTCCCCAACTTTGGAGTACTAACTCAACGATCGCCGAAGCAGCACTTAATGGTGTTTCTATCACCGGGTTTCGACCTTTACCTTCCATATAAAAAGTATTGGGAAGGAGCATTGCCGATTGAATATTGCCATCTAAAAATTGCTGAAGCATGCTATTGGCATCATTTCCTCTACCTAATGCGGCATACAGAGAGGCCGCGCCTGTATAGGAATATCCCACCAGACCTTTGCTATCACCTATTTTGTGCCAATGCACCACAGACTTATCTACCAGTTCCTTCACTTCTGGTTGATCTGGATCCAACTGAAATAGTGGGTATAAACCTAGTAAATGTGAGTAATGGCGATGAGACATATCCACTGGCTGCTCACTACCAATCATCAATCCGTTTTCATCTTCGGGATAAGGGATTAGATCGTCTAGCAATTCTTTCCAATCTCCGATAAGCTCTTGATTGGTATTCGAACGATTACTGGTTTCGATGAGCGTAGTGAGTAGCCACCGAACCAGGGACAGGTTGTAATTTGTATTTACAAACGACTTAAAACCATGATATTCTGGCGAGCCCATTGCGCTTAGCTCAATCTGCCCTTGCTCATTGGTTATCATTTTGGTTTGATATACCTCCAAGACCCTTAGCGCTTTCGGTAGCCACTTCTCGGCTATGGCATCATAGTCTCCACGATAGCTATAAATCAACCAATAATTATGTAAAGCCCATGCAAAATCTCCAAGATCTGCACCACTCTTCTTTGCCAACATAAAGTCAAAGTTGTCATCTATAAGGGCTATGAAATTCTCTGCCAGATCTACATGATTTGTGGCATTAAAAGGCCAATAGGTAAGCTGTACGTTGAGGTTCCACCATAGTCCTGGCCAACCCGTATTCTTAAAAAAAGGACCAAGCAAATCCAATACAGGACCGTCTTCCCGAGAGCAAGCCGCCATCTTGTATAGCTGAATCCAATAGAAAGATTCCATACGCCCATCAGGGATTGATAAAAATGACTTCTGAAAATAGTTGTGCCACCATTCACGATGGGCATCTATCAGGACATTAAAGTCTGTAGCAGCAACTATGTTTACGGTGTTGGATGCTACCAGAGCGGATACATTGGTGGCCGGAATCTCATTGGCCACCGAAACATACATTATTGATTGAGTCGTATTCTCTGCCTTTTCCAACCATGCTGTGGCATAATCTCCTCCAGCCAACAAGGGCTGCTCACATACCTCCACACCATTCACTTTTTTTAGTATCGGTCTAGGATTGAGCTGATAGTCCCCTATATCTTTTCGGGTATATATTCGTGGTGAAAAAGGCAATCCAGGCATCCATCGCCACATATAATCAGCCTGACTCCCATTAACTTCTTCGGTAGAATGTACCTCAATGACATTTATCATGTGCTCATAGGGCGTAAATGCTCTAAAGGTGATTTGTCCCAAATCAGTGACAATAACACCTCGTACTTCAGCATTATAAAGATCCTGACGAACGTCAATATCTCTAATTTTTCCCGCAGGATGCAGCGTCATACGTCCAATATCAAGCCGTGAAAAATCGTATAGATCCGCTCCTTTGGTAGCCATTGATGTCTTTTTATTAGGTGCTTTTCTATGATCGGTCACATCCTGACGTCCAACATGAAAATCTAGTCGATTTTCATCCATATTGGCATAGATCATCATGCCTACCATGCCATTCCCTACAAAGGCTCCTTCATTCCATTGCCCGGGTATTTCCTCCCAAACAAGGTCATGCTGTGACATAAATTCGGGCCAGTCAATACCACTTTCTTGTGCGACGCTAATGTTAACCGCCAGAAGCATCAATAACACCAAACTTTTAAAAGAAAAATTTCGCAAACTTTTTCGCATGGGCTTACACACAATTGTTATATATCGGTATTATCCTTTTCAATGTGCAGAGCGAACCCCTCATTGGCTCCAAGCTCCGTGGTAAAGTTGTCTTCCTGCGTCCATCGCACTTCTTCAATTCTCACGTGGGTCCGGGTATCTACAGACTCATCGTCGGTATAAACCTTCGCAGTATAGCTTGTATCCGAAAGCAAGAAATCCAAATCAAAAGTTACTGTTCTGGCTTCCGGTCCGTTAATTCCACCGACGAACCAATCATTACCTTTTCTGCGTGCAATGACCCCAATCTTCCCGATCTCACCTACCAGCACTCGGGTTTCATCCCATGTGGTAGGGACATTGTCAAAAAATTCCAACTCCGGCTCATTGCCAATAGTTTTGGTGTCGCCCCACAGTCCATCCAGTTTCTCGGGAGATGCTGGGGCTTTGTCATACCAGTACAAAAACTGAAGCGGACTGAACAAACAAACAGTTTTGGCTAACTGGGAGGCGTGAGACCCCATTTGTTCTACCCGACTATTGTAGTAGCACACTGTATTGTCCGCAGCACCCGCCAGCATGCGCGTAAACATGGTAATCAGTGTATGTTCATTAGATACACTGGTTTCATCCCCGGCAATTCCTTCTTGTGTCAACAGGTTGGGGTAAGTCCTTGAAAAACCAGTAGGACGATACTCATCATGTACATCTACAATGAGTTCATATTGTGCTGTCTTTTTGATAGCGTCATGCAGCCAGGCGGTAGCATCCTGATCTCCTACTCGCACAAAGCCATATTTGATCCCTGCTATTCCCCATTCTTTGAATAATGGAAGTAAATCATCTAATTGTTTTTCCAGTGCTCGCCTGTTCACATAGAGCATTACCTTGACGCCACGTTCATTAGCATATGCGGTGATCTTTTCCAAATCGAAAGGCCCCTTGGATCGGTTAGGGTCGAGGGTAAGAGTGGTAGCATCCGAATTATCGTCCATTTCATTGCCATACCAGCCAGCATCAAAATGTACATACTGCATGTTATGAGCTGCTACAAAATCAATGGCTTGTAATGCCCCTTGAGTAGTTAGGGTTGTTTCCCTTAACACCTTACCAGGAGTGATCCACGAATCATCTTCCAACTCATTAGGGTCATTGAGGTTTTGGATCAGGTAATTATTTTCCAGTAGCTCCCCATAACTTTCCCCCATCATGATCACTCTCCATGGTGACTGAAAAGGCAATTCTTTTTTGACTTTGTTGATGCTGCTTCTTCCACTTTTTAATGCTCCGGTGATCGTATCCTGCTCGGTTTTTTCTAGTCTTCCATCCAATGACGATAATATGGCTAGCGATGATCCAGGATTCGCATTATAGCTCAACCGTGCATAGTCGACTAGTTTAGCTTCGGCTAAAGCTATCTTGAGGTCCTGTCCGTACTCTATGAGCAAGGGTCTCTCCGCGCCATTCTTCAATTGACTGATGGGTATTTTTTGATACTCACCCTGAGCGGTTAGCAGTCCTGGTTTCCTTTCAGGTGTAGACCAAACTTCATAGTCCTGATCAAATTGATAACTGATAAGTTCGTCATCCAATCTAAGAAATTTTAATCCGCGCTGTTCGGGGATTTCGTAGGCAAACGCCAACCCCTCATCATAGGCTCTGATGATCATTTTCAGTTTAGCCTCGGGGCTTTCCAACATGACCGTAAGCTCATTATAAACGTCTGGAATAAGGCTTCGTTCACCAAATCGCGTGTTCCAGGAAGATTTCTGAGCGTGTTCCTCCACTGCCGTAACTTTATATTTACCACTAAAATCCAAATCCTTGGACAGCAAGTCGATCTCAGAGGGCTGGATGACTTTCTTACCTTCCCTCATGATTTGAAAAGAAATGCCGTCACCGTCTTCAGGGTATAATACAAAGGCATTTTTACCATTTGGAGATTCGACTTTTAGAATGGTCACTTGCTTTTGCTCACACCCAAAAAGGCACCACAATAAAAAAATACTCAATATTCGATTCATCACTTTACGTTGATTTTTGAACAACTCTGATGCAAGTCAATAGACCATTATCAGCACACCTTTACGGTTATTTATAATACAGCTCGACTGTCGGCTCCAGACAAATTGCTCCGGTGCAGACATATTTGGCTCCCAATACTTTTATTGGGTCATGCGTTATATAATTTCACTTCAGTGGCATGCCAATTGCGGTTTGCATGCTTCCGGCTTACCAATGCCTTATTGTTTAATAATTTTTTTCCGTTGGATTTTACTTTCGTCGGCTAACAACTCCACGAAATACACACCAGTGCGCAATGAGCTTACATCTATTTTTGCACCGCTCTGCTGGCATGTCCCCTGCAATTGAACAGCACCCGCAATGTCTAATATCCGATAGTCCATATTGCTTGTAACTCCCTCTAGGAAAAGCACATTTTTGACAGGATTGGGAAACACCACTATCGCATCTTCTTTCATTGCATTGAGCGGAATAGCTACTTCACCCACCGTGATATTTACGATCTCCGATTGACCTACATCACCATCATCATCTATTGCAATAGCTTTCAGCTGATACTCACCCTCGGTGGCATTGAGCCAAACGGCTGAGTAAGGTTCTGAAGAGTCTTCACCTAGCTTGACATCACCCCGGTAAATCTCCACTCTCGCTATAGCGCCATCCGTATCTGTGGCAGACACTTCCACTTTGATATTCTCACCTATTTCAAATACTGAACCTTCGGCAGGTGAAGTGATAGATGCAGATGGTATTTCATTTGGTGGAGGTGTCACGCTTATGTACACTGCCTCAGAAGTTACCTTACTCCCGATATTGTCGGTTGCTACAGCTGTCAGGCTATATTCGCCTATTTCAGCATCACTCCAGGTGATCGAATAGGGAGCACTGGTAGCTTCACCTATTTTCACATCATCACTAAAAAACGCTACCAATTCTATGGTACCATCACTGTCGGTGGCTTCTGCTTCAATGGTGATGGCTTCTGAAATTACAAAGCTGTCACCGGCTGAAGGTGATGTGATAGACACAACCGGCTCTTGATTGGATGTTCCTTTGAAAGAGATATCCAAAAGCGGCTTGTATTGATCTTCTGCTCTTTCTCTTGAGTGAAAATCAATCCCTGTAGAGGTGGTTTCCGGGTCTGCTATCACAAATGTTACGATTCCATCAGTACTGTTCTCTATTTTCACATAGTCGGTTACATCCCATTCCACGTAGGTATTGGCCTGCGACGAAGTAATTGCAATGTTGGCTACTTCACTACCTACCGTAGGTTGGTTACCGTGGTTGAGTACCAGTTCCTCCCAGGAATCATCATATACCCGATAAACTGATCTAGTAGAGGACGATGCTGCCCTCACACTCAATTTCAGTTTAGCTGATGTAATAGGTCCAAAAACTCCTCTGATATCAAACTTGTAAAAGGCATACCGGTGATCCACCGAACTCCATTTGGTTACTGTCTTCACATCGGTACCGTAATTTTGGCCTGAGTTACCGCTATGAACATACGTATCGGCAATCGCCACTAATTGTTTGCTGGAGCTGGCCTGTTGATTGGCATTTACCGTCACAGTCACTCCTGCTGAAAGTGTACTGGCCTTGCTATCATCGGTAGCTTTTGCGAAGAATTCATAGGTGCCTTCAGCGAGATATTCTAAGTCCAGTTCGAAAGGTGCTGTATCGTCTTCTCCTATTTTATCCTCACCTAGAAAGAACTCCACTTTAGAAACTTTCCCGTCCGAATCTTCGGCCGAGGCAGCTATTTGGAGGCTTGCTCCCTCCGTAAGTACGGCGCCTGTAGTAGGCGATGTGATGGACACATCAGGAGCCTCGTTTCCTTTTACGAAAAACACGCTAAAGCTATTCAGACTGAAACTATCATCTTCTCCTGCTATATAAACTCGAAAGGTGCTTACCCCTGGTGCCAACTTAACGTTTTCCGAAACGGTAAAATCAACATAGGTAGTACCACCCCCAGTAGCTGGAAGGGTAACTTCCTCAGTCAGGTCCAGGCCTGCCCCGGCGAATTTTACTTTTCCACCACCGCTTGCTGAAGCATAGTTCACGGAAATTCCATAAGTTCCGGATTCCGGAATATTCAAGGTATAACTTACCCATTCTCCATTTTGTAAATTGGCTAGCGCAAAGTCTTCACCACTCACCAGCTGAATATCCACGTCATCTGTACGATACTGCCCTCCAGAATTACCTTCACTAAGATCATGATAGGTTCTGCCCTCTCCTGAGATAGGGAAATGATCGTAGTTCTCGGCCTGGATAATTATTGGATCGCCAGATTCAAAGCCAAATACTGGAATGCCATTCTGAATACCTGTTATGGGATCACCTGCAGCCCAAACAGGGCGTCTAAAGCAAAGTGCTCCCCACCCGGGATGATCCAGACTAAACCCGATCTGCTCATATCCTGCCTCTTCTATGGCTACATCCAGGCCTCTTTTTGTCCATTTGGCGTCTTCGCCTATCCCCATTCTCACATCAAAGTGCGCCCAGGCTTGTTCATAAACAGGCCTTTTCCCCGGAAACCCACCTCTACTAACATCTTCAAAGTTGGAAGAAAAGTGAGGATTCATGGCCTTAGAGTACCATCTTCCCGTTCTATCAATTCGCTGAATGAATTCAGCGTTTTCACCCGACCCCACATTAGGGTCTGGCTCCCACGGAGTGGGTTGGTCTTCAAAAGATCTAATGTAAGACACATTGTATCTGGACATGTGCTCATATCCTTTCAGCAGTCTATTGTCTAAAAAATTCCAGGCATCATCGCCCTGATTCCAGGCTACTTCTGCAAATCCTGATAAAATACCCAAACCAAAATAAGCGTGCTGCTGATCACGACTGGCCTCCTGGCACTGACCATTTTCCCAGATAAAATGCTCTATTGCGCCATTGTATCCGTAGTTTTCTATGGTGCCTTCGGATCCTACATATTCGTAGCTTGAAAAGTACTGGTTATCATCTATGAGCCTACCTGAGGGTGAAGGGCCCGTGGGCAGTGGTAAATCATCCGTGCGTCCTGGCTGGCTAGTGAGGTATCTGTAAGCACGATCATACATTTTCCTGTTGTCCAGAAACACCCCCATAATGGCCATGGCACGGAATGAAATTGCATCCTGATTTCCATGCCGACCCGAATCTCCGTTGAGTATACGCCAGTAAAATGACCCAACGGTTTCCGAATTCACTTCTTCAGGAATTGCTGTAGAGGAATATCCTGGATAGACCAGCATATCCTGAAATGCTTTGATATCGCTAGCAGTCCATCCATCGTAAGTGCTTTTAATGATTTCGGCAGCTTCTACCATTTTCCACGCAAAAATTCCAGCATCGAGAGGGATACCACCCACATAGGTAATGTTTTTCCAGGCATTGAAAATCTCCACACATTTGTCTGCATGACGAGTATCGCCAGTGATCGCCCACATGAGGGCGTTGTGGTATGCGGCATTGGCATCAGAGTGATAAGCACCACTATTTTCGCCATTTCGAGTAACCCGAGTATTGGATGAACTCCCCTGAACTTTATAATCATAAGATGCCAGGTTAGTAGCTTTTAATTGCTCAAACGACGTGGCATAAGGCTCTACCCCTGCTTCCACCATGTAGCGCATGCGATCCAGATCAGACTGCTTAAACAGGCCTCCCGGATGAATGAATTCTTGAGCAACCCCTACATGTGGCCATGCAACCACGAAGCTTGCAATGAGTATGACGTAATTAATAATCCGCATATAATTCTTGATAGTCGTTTTTATTCCAATAATGGTTCTTAACCTATGTTATACAACTTTTTTACCAATAGAAACTTATGCAACTAGAGTCCGCTTGAGGCGGCTCTAGTTGCAGTATTGATTGAAACCGAATTATCTGGTTAGATCAATGGTAATTGTCCACGTGCCGATCCCATCCACACGGCTGCTGGCTTGTGAAGTAGAAAAGCTAATTACCAGCTGCTCTAATGACGCTGTAACAGTGACCCCCGTAATGTCCAGTTTAGCTCCTGTAGCAGCAACGATAGAGGCATTGGATACTGTACCGTCTTCAGATACACTAAAAGAACCGCCACTGATATAGCTATCCAGTCCGCTAGTAGCATCTGGTACAAATCCAGCCGTACCGGTACCCACAGAGCTGGATACCGTGATACTTGGATCTGTGATACCTGCATCTGCAGGAATGTTATCTGTCGAAAAACTCCAGGTACCTTCTATTGCTTCCAGCACTTGCTGGCCCTGACTAGTAGCGACATCATCTTCTCCACAGCTGGTCAAAAGCAGTACACAGGCTATAACCGCGCAGAATGACTTGATACGATTTATGCTTAATAGATTCATTTTTTCTGTAATTGTTAGTTGTAGAAATTATTTGATCACTTTCACAGATCTAACCTCGTCCTGTGATCCAATGTGCAGTAAATACTGCCCTTTAGGTAGCGCCGAAAGATCCAAATCCAACGTGCGCTGAGACTTAGCTGTAGTCTCCAGTACCAGTCGTCCATTCAGGTCGAATAAGTAAACTCGATCGATTTTCTTGTCACTAGATATCGTCAACTTGTTAAGGAATGGGTTCGGATATACGGCCAGGTCTATTTGCTTGTCTGCACCAGTGACCAGCACTGTGGTAGACAGTCCCACTGTGTAGGTCTTTTTGGTTTCTCCATCTTCTGCCACCACTTCTACTAGTGCATATTCCACTTCCCCGGGGGTAAGCGCTGATGGCAGTTGAATGCTCACCACTGAATTGGTATCACTAGGGATAGCCACAATCGCGGGCACATCCAGTGCATCATGCTCATAGCTATAAGCAAACTGATTGGATGAAAAATCCTCCAGGGTATCCGAACCAACAATTATCATTGATAAGGTAGGATCGTCATTAGGCTCCAGTACATTCCAGGCTATTTTTATGGTTTTAGTCACTGTAACATCCTGAGCTGTAACAGTAATCACTGTAGTATCACTTACAGTAGCTGCTGGACTTACCTCAGCAACCGCACCTTCGAAATTCACCTTTGGTGTCACTGTAGGCACTGTAGTAGTACCAAATGGCAGGTCAACTGTATAGAGGATCTTGATCGGATTGAAAAAAGGAATCATCTCTCCATCCACTAGCAATTCCGCGAGTGAAGCATCTCTGTTGGGGTCGCCTTCTTCCCAGATCAAGTGATAGATCACACTGTCCATTTCTGTATCTCTTACGATGACCAAAGTGGTATCTCCCTGAATAGAGGTTGCATTGACTACTTCTACAGTGGAAGTAGTAGCGAGTGCGGTACCTGAAACCGCAGGCACGGGATCGGCATAAGGCACTTCGATGTTGTATACAGTCTTCTGAGGGTCGAAATCAGCAGGAGTCTCGCCATTCACTTTAAGATCGGCTAACTGCAGACTATCGGAAACACTGTTTTCTATGGTCACATCTCCAAAGATTAAAAGCTCAGGTGCAGCATAGCCATCTACATTTTCCTTAGCCCATATATCGAACGTATTTACAGCCCCTGACACCAACTCCGAACGAGCTGCTATCCCAATGCTGCCGTTTTCCTGATTCGCATTGAAGTAATCGGTAACATTTACCGCATATCTCACGCTATTGGTGCTTGCCGAACTTGCATCAAATGTGCTAATCACCTCCAGGGTATCAAATCCATTATTTGGGGCATTAGCATATGTAATAGTAGACTCGTCCCAGTTAGTAGGGTAGCTCAAAAACTCAATTTTACTACCGGCCTTTCGAAGCGTAAAGCTTAGTTGGACACTGTCTATCGTACCCACTACATTGCCAGGCATATCAAACTTCATCATGCCAGCAAACTCATAGATATCATTTCTACTTAAGCCGCTAATAGCTTTATCTGTCCCAAAGTTTGAGGCTTCATTGTTTTCATTGCCCGTACGAACTTTAGAATCCTGAGTAACACTTATGGCCTGGGCAAAAGACACATCTCCATAGATCAAAAGTTCTGGTGCAGCATAGCCATCCACATTGTCTTTAGACCAAATATCAAACTCTGTAGTAGATCCTGAGATCAGCTCTGATCGTACAGCCAGATTGAGGCTGCCTTCATCCATATGAGCCAGGAAGTAATCAGTAATGTCTGCTGAATGCCTTACCGAGTTATTCGCGGCTCCACTAGCATCAAACGTGCTAATCACACTAAGTGTGTCAAATCCATTATTGGGAGCATTGGCATAAGTAACGTCTTCTTCATCCCAATCTGACGAATACTCAAGAAATTCAATAGCATTGCCGGTATTCTTTCTTAGGGTGAATCCGATATGTACACTATCAATTCTACCAACCACTTTACCTGGCAAGTCAAAACCCATCATGCCGGCAAATTCGTAGATTTCATTTCTACTCAATCCACTGATGGCCTTATCCGCTCCAAAGTTTGCAGCTTCGTTGTTTTCGTTTCCGGTACGTACTTTGGCATCCTTCGTAATAGCTACAGATTGAGCAAGTGCTACATCTCCGTAGATCAATAGCTGAGGAGCAGGATAGCCTTCTGTATTGTCCTTACTCCACATATCAAAGGTATTCGTAGCGTTCTCTACCAATTCGGATCTAGACCCTATACCGATACTTCCCTCATCTTTATGAGCTACAAAGTAGTCAGTGATATCTACCGAATACCTTACCGTATTGTTCGTCGTACCATTCGCATCGAAAGAACTGATTACAGTAAGTGTATCAAAGCCATTATTGGGTGCATTGGCATAAGTAATTGTAGACTCGTCCCAATCCGTCGGGTATTCCAAAAACTCTATCAAACTGCCATTTTTACGCAGTGTAAAGCTGAGGTGCACACTATCTATGGTACCTACAACTTTTCCAGGCAAATCAAACTTCATCATGCTGGCAAATTCGTAGATACCATTTCTGCTCAAGCCTGTAGTGGCTTTATCGAACCCATAATTCGAAGCCTCATTGTTATCATTTCCGGTGCGAACTTTGGCGTCTTGCGTGACATTGATTGCCAAAGCTGGCTCCTCTTGCGCTTGTGCTGTCAGGAAAGTACCAACAAGCATCACAACGACTAACGTATATTTCTTTATGAATAATTTCATGCTTAGTATTTTTCTGTGTACTTAATCCTTTTGATCATTCGAATCTTAAATTGTAGGCATTCATAGCTTCTACAGACTCAAATGTCCCTATCCAGTCTATGTCGTAGCCAGTCAGGTCATTGCCTGTTTGCTCCTTATAATAGTCTGGGTCAAAGCCCGCCATTTTGATTTGAAAAATCTCATAGGTTACCTCATTCAGATCCTCTGGAACTTGCTTGTGAGAATTGTCCCAGTTATTCCAGTAGTACAATCGATCACCAGCCTTTGTAGAAGCGTCTTGTGTGGCATCACTTAGCTGAAACTCACCAAAAGCAAAATCCCGAACAAAAGATCCTACAACTTCCCCGTCTACTTTTCCTACAGGAGGCCTGTCTCTTTCACCAAACTTCACAGCGAAAATTGGGTAATCCTTAGAAATGGTTACAGAGTTTCTATGATACGGATGCTTAGGATCTCCAGTAATGTTATTTCTCGGATCATCTACACCTACTCCCTGTACGGGGAACGTATTCATAAACAAATGGTATAAATCTGCTCTTCGATCGCCTGTAGTTTGTGCAAACTCTACTTTGATTTGGCTATTCGCTATTTGGTAGGTACCACCATGCGTAGGCAGCCAGTCATTTTTACGTTCATCATCACCCGGCTCATTATCAAACTCCCAAAGGAATTTACCTACCGGAAACGGATCGTAAGACTTGAGTGTCGCTACGCTCTCAAAAGAACGAATCCATTGCACATTGAAATTTGATTCACCAGAGCTCTTGGCAATTTGAAATTCTATATCGGTAACTAGTGTTTCAGCTGTAACATAATCACCCTCCGTGAGGTCATAGTAGTAAATATCACCGTCGATTATGCCGGTGTAGGTATTTGCTCCATCTCCAAAGGTTCCGAGACTAGACACCAAGCTCAACTCAAAATCAGCCAACCTGGTCATTCTTATGGCCAAAATCGGAAATTTATCCGGATTGAAAACTACTTCTCCTTCGTAAGCAAGGGAAGCCTGATTGCCCCCTCCAAAATCGACAACTAACGCTTCATCAGCTAGAGAAAGGGATGCATCGGAGCTCCAACCTTCCGCACTTTCCACGAACTCATTAGCAAAACCAAAGAATGGGAAGGTAAAGTCAAACGAACTTTCAACAGCCTCAGGTCCAACCTGTACCTTCAGCGGGCCTGTAGATCCTCCATCGGGCACCACAGCTACAATCTCCGTATCAGTAACAGACACCACCACGGCTTCTACATCTTCCTCGGTACCGGTAAATGAAACTGACACCTCAGACTTGCTAGTCCCGAAATTGGAACCGGTAATGGTCACCTGATCACCAGCCTCTCCTACTTCTGGAGATACCGCCGTGACCGAATGTGAGGTAGCCACTGTAAATGACTCTTCAGATACAGCCTCCTCACCGAAGATGACCACTGAGAGGGTACCCGTAGTGGCACCCGCTGGCACACTAACTACCAGCAAAGACTCTGATGCCTGCTCTACCGACGCTTCTACACCATCGAAAGATACTTTTACCGAGTTGGTTTGTGATGAAAAGTTTTTTCCTAATATCGTTACCACCGTACCTACTCTGCCTTCATTAGGAGAAAAGGAGATGATTTCTGGCGCTGTGGAGGGCGGCTCAGGGCTATCCTCAGTACAACTGATAATAGTCACAATCAGCCCAAGGCAAGAAATAAGCATCAAGGCTTTACCCCACCTCTTCTTAAGTTTATTTGTCATCATTTCGAAATTGTTAGGTTATACATTTATTAATAAATCGACTACCATTCAGGATTTTGTGTCAGGTTGTAATTAAGCTTTATTTGATTTAGCGGTATCGGAAAGAGGTAATTCTTTCGACTGAAATTCCTATTGAAGGAAGGGTTGAGTATTACAGCTTCACGCACACCCACACCAGTTTCTACGGCTTTTACACCATAGGCATAAGCTGATGGATCATAGAGTCCATTAGACTCATATTCTGTACCCTCGATCACCGGACCTAGCACGTCTTCGTTTAGTTCTTGCTCGGCTATTCCCCAGCGCTTCAGGTCGTTAAACCGACTGTTTTCGGCATACAACTCTATAGCCCGTTCACGACGTATTTCTTCCAGTATGTCCAGGTCATTGGCAGCTGCCAATGCATTACTGAGTGGAGCCACTCCTGCTCGATTTCGCACTTGATTGAGCGAAGCGTCCAAATCAGCATCTGAAATACCACCATCTCGTTCATAGAGTGCTTCCGCATAGATTAAATAAACCTCGGCCAAACGAAGATGCGGCCAGTTGTAAGACTCTTCTCCAGACAGCCTGTAAACGCCATAGTTGTACGATCTGAATTTACGGGCTTTTACGCCAGCTCCACTAGCGGCTCCAGGAGCACCAGATAAAAACACTGACCCGTCTTCAGGAACCAATTCTCCGAAATAAGATATCAACCTGAAATCTCGATTTTTAAATTCATCAGAGGTCTTGTTATATCCTTCAAAAAGAGGTGATTTATCTACTGGCAAGCCATCTGCGCACAAAGCCAAATCCATCAATTTTCTACTGGGTGCCAGTCGATCATAAACCGTATGGCTAGTACCTGTACCTCCTGTTCGCAAATTCCGGTCATAGATTGACTGAATGATAAACTCCTTGTTTGATGCTTTCGTGAGACCGGCCGGATTAGACTCGGCATCCTCCAGATTGAAAAGAAACCAATTACTCAAACTGTCCAATTCCTCATTGTAATTCCACAGCTCATAGCCGCCATTATCCATTACATCGCGGGCCTGAGCGATCGCTTCTGTCAACATCTCGTTGACAGAAATGTAGCCCTCGGGCTTTTGAGAGCCCGCACCGGATGACTCGCCATCACCATCTGTAGAAGTTCCCACATACTTTTCCCAGGTCGCCTCGTAGAGCATTACTTTGGCTTTAAATGCCTTCGCTGAATATTGCCCGATCAGCCCTTTGTTTTCATCCCCCAGGCTTTGCTCTGTAGGTAGCGAAGCAATGGCCATATCCAAATCTTTAATGATTTGGTCCACCACCTCGTATCGGCTATTGCGACTGGCAAACAGCTCTGGAGAATCCAGATCTAAAACCGTAGTAACAATCGGCACTCCACCAAATCGCTGGAGTAAAAAGAAGTGTTGCCATGCTCTGAAAAAATGGGCTGTAGCCACGTACTGTTCTATTGCTTCCTGATCACCAGCAAACTCTTCTGCCTTACTCAATAGAATATTGGCATTTCTGAGGTAGTAATAGGCATTAGTCCAATACTTATCATCGTTTGGAATGGTATTGGAGCCATTGCCTATTCCATCTCCAGGGTCATAACCCGTGAGATCACTGCCTAAGTCAAAAAAATCAAAAATAGAGCTACCTCTGTTGGAGCGTAATGATACCATACCACTATGAAGGTCAGTGGCTGCGGCTTCAAAATGCTCAACTTCAGTAAAATATACCGTCTCTGTCACCTGATCGAGCGGATCCAAATCAAGAAACTTGTCCTCGCAACCCATGGCAACGAAGACCATACTCCAGGCTATCAGTTTATTATACAATTTCATAGTATACTATTTATATTATGTTAGAAGGATACATCTAGTCCAAATGACCAGGTGCGGTTATATGGGTAAGTGGAGTCGGTACTCTCTCCAAACTCAGGATCATACCCATCTTTCAGGCTTGTTAATTCAAACAGGTCATTACCTGAGAAGTATATTCTTACCTTCTCCATTCCGGCTTTGTTGACAAGCTGAGTAGGAAGCGTGTAGCCCACCACCAATACTTTAAGCCTTACGTATCGATTGTTCATCATCATAAAATCTTTATGATCCCAATTCCACTCGCCACGCTGTGTATTGGTCGTAAGTCTCGGGTAAGAGGCATCAGGGTTAGACTCTGTCCATGTTTGCCCCATATATGCAGTAGTCTGATTGGTCCAAATTCGATAGAAAGGGTACTTCATCAAGCCTGTTCTCACCACATTTTGATCCATGACCCCTTGAAACATCGCCTGAAAATCGAAGCCTTTCCAAGAAGCGCCTAGATTCAAACCGAATGTGTAATGAGGTGCAGAATCTCCCATGTATTTCAGGTCTTCTATCGTAATTTTACCATCCCCATTATGATCGATAATTTTGGTATCTCCAGGTCTGAGCTCTGAAGCAGCTACTACACTGGGGTCTGCGTCGCGTGTTGGGATCTCACCCAGTCCATCTTGCGTATAAGTTTCATAATAAGCATCTACTTCGTCCTGGCTCTGAAACAATCCGTCCGTAGGGTATAAGAAATACGAGTTTAGGGGATATCCAACAAGTGGTTGATTTCTACCTTCAGATGGTATTGGAGATCCTTCAAATTCTATTAGTTCGTTTCTACTATCACTGATGTTAAAAGATGCATTGTACTGAAGTGAGTTCACTTGATCTTTCCAACCTATGACTGCTTCCCACCCTTTGGTCAGTAGGTTACCACTATTGGACTTAGGAGCATTTCCGCCCAATACATCTGGGTAGACGACTTCTATCAGCATACCGTCATTTTCCTTGATGTAATAGTCCAATGATCCGGTGATTCTGTTATCCAGAAATGTCAAATCAGCTCCCGCATTAGTCATTTTTACACGCTCCCAGGTTCTTGTATCGCTGGTCAGCCCACTTACTCTGGCTGTAGTCCTCAGTGTAGGTGGCACGCCTATTGGCAACGTACCCTGACTGATAGTGGAGACATAATCATACAGTCCTATACCTACAAAATTTCCAAGTTCACCATAGCTTCCTCTCAGTTTGAAAAAACTCACAAAAGGCACAGCTTTCATAAATGCTTCATCTGAGATCACCCATCCCAGAGAAACACTTCCGTAATTGGACCACCTGTTTTCAGGAGAAAATCTGGAAGAACCATCTCTTCGACCAACTAGTTCTAGCAAATATTTTCCATTGTAGTCATAGTTAAACTTGGAGACATACGAAAGCAGCCCCCAATGTGACTGACCACCAGCAGTGCTTACCGCATCTACAGGTGCTACATTGATGTCATAGACTCCCTGGTTTTGAATTCCCTTACGCTCTGCATACAGATTGCGATCTTCCTGAAGGTCTGCCGTGATACCCGCCATTGCCTTGAGGTTGTGCTTATCAAAAGACTTTTCATAATTGAAGAATGAACCATAGTTCATATAGTTTCTGTCGTAATTTCTGGCGGCTATTAATGGAGTACCATTGATACGCTCTGCAGACGGGTTACCATCCCAGGTGTAAGGCTGAACGGTCAACCGGTAGACATCCTCTCGCTGTACTCTTTTGTTAAAAGACATGGTAGCGTTTGCCGTCAGTCCTTCCAGAATTTTGAATTCTGCACCAAGATTGATTTTGGTTAAGTCTTCTGTAAAGTTTTCTCGACCTCCATCGGTAGTGGATGCCACGGCATTTCTATTTCCCGACACATTAAAATTCGCATACCAATGGCCATCTGGAGTTTTGGCTGGAAAAAATGGCGGGTCAAATGCCCCTAATTCACGGCTGAGCCCGGATGAAGGTCCGGAGGTAACTGTCCGCTGATAGGTTATACCGCTCGTCAGTGAAAGCCTGCTATTGATGTCGTAATCATAATTAAACCGAATATTGTATTGTTTCTGACCATCGTAAGCCGTCTTAAGTGCTGTTTGATTGTCAGCAAATGCACCAGATAGGCGGTACCGGGATTTTTCAGAGGCGCCTGAGACACTGATATTGTGCTGATGCGAAAAGCTTGTTCCAAACAATTGATCAAACCGATCATGATCTCCAATATAGACATCTCCCCAGAAGACAGTTGGGTATATCCCCGACTTACCCTGCTGCATTCGCTCCAGGTTCTCTTTAGAGAGCCACCCCCAATAGGTGGTATTGGGTGCATCTTCTACTCCCGCGTCTAGCCACAGAGTAGCGTAATCTACCATAGACGGGCCTGGAGGTCTTATTCCTATTGTATTGATTCGAAAGTTTGCATTGTACCCAACTTTCATTTTACCTTCACCTCTTTTGGTGGTTACCAGAATCACACCGTTGGCAGCTCTACTCCCATATATGGATGCCGCCCCATCTTTCAATATACTCACAGAAGCTATGTCATCGGGGTTCATCTGATAGAACTCCCGGGCACTCATCACGGGTACACCATCTATTACCACTAAAGGCTCTCCTCCATTTACAGAAGTAGCACCTCTTATCTGGAGGTCTATACCATCGTCTGACCGGCCACCAGGTCTGGGAGTGGTCCTGGTTACTACCAAACCGGGAGTCTGCCCTTGAAGGGCCAACGCTGGGTTGGTCACTGCCCGATCTTTAAATGCCCGTTCGGTCACCTGCTCTACCGCCCCTGTCAGCGTTTGCTTGGATTGCTCTCCGTATCCTACAACAACCACTTCCTCCAGGGCTTCCACATCCAAAAGCAGCTGAATATCAAAATTAGTTCTATTATTTACCGCTACTTCCTCGGTGGTATATCCCACGTAGGAGATTACTAAAATTGCATTTTCACTTACACTCAATTTAAATTGGCCATCAAGGTCGGTGGTTATTCCATTGGTGGTGCCTTTTTCAATTACTGCAGCACCCGGCAAGCCTTCGCCATACTCATCAGTAACTACCCCACTGATGCTCACCTCTTGAGCGTTTACAGAGATAGAACCAAAAAGTGCCACCCACAATAGGACTACACTTCCTATAAATGGTCGTAATTTCCGTTGATTCGTTTGTTCATACATATTGTCTTCCGTTTTACTTTAGTTGATCCCAATGCCCCTATGTGAGAAGCATTGAAAATTTGGGCGTCATAGGTAGGTTAGTAAACCATGACCTTTTCTTGTGCAAATCGTATTTCAAACCTATTGAGTAAGGCATAGATGGAGTTTAGATATCCGGTCAAATACGATAACAATAATGCACTTTTGCCTTTCTACCTTATTTTTATAGCCTTTTGATAACTTTCTCCTGACAGATTTCTGAGTTTGTTCCACCATCGCTTACTCGGGAAAGATGCGGCAACTAACCACCCCAATCAATACCTGAAAATACGCTGCCCTATATTGTCATTACACAGCGAATCAATCACAAGCGAATTGGCAATTTTGGAATTGGCCTGAGCTATGCACCGAACATCTATAGCTTATCCCATGTTGTTAGCTGCGCTCAATATGATATGGTCATGAAATGATATGACGCAATCAATTAGTGGACCTCATGAAAATGATTGGCTAGTCTCACTTAGTATTTCAAGATGCCATGCCACCACATAGCGGATTGGCATTACTGTATACAGCGTGAGGTTCTATCGATCTCACAAAGTGAGTGAAATTCCTTTTGATAGCGAACACTATCCTCCGAACAAGCAGTAGATCCAGCGATGTATTCGCCAGACTTTACCAGTGTGGCGGGCTGTGCCATGGATTCCTCTTGATTTGCACCATAGTACAGCATTCCTAAAAAGAAGATCAGCATATTAAAACTGCTTTTCATTTGACTATATGAATAAGATGCATTTAAGATCCAGATAAGATTTCAGTGTGGTCACAAACTCTTTACCCATCGAATAAATAGTTCTTTCCAATTTTCCACCTCACCATTGCCGACAGCCAACCCAAATCCATGACCACCTTTTGGGTAGAGGTGCATCTCCGCAGGAATATGTTGACGTTCGAGGGCACAATACATTTCTATGCTGTTTTGTACAGCTACTATTCGATCATCTGCACAATGCGCGATGAACGTTGGAGGTGTCTCTTCCGACACATTAAGCTCACTTGAATATTCACGATAGAGTGACTCACTTGCAGCATCCCCCAGCAGCCTTTCTCGTGTTCCCGGTTCTACAAAATCAGAATTGAGCATGGATATCACCGGATACACCAACGTCATAAAATCTGGATGAGAGCTCGCATCAGTATATCTGGTGCCTACCAATGATGCGAGATGCCCACCTGCAGAAAATCCCATTACCCCAATCTTATCCTGATCTAGTCCCCATTCTTCTGAGTTTTCTCTTATTAGTGTTATAGCCCTTTTGGCATCCATTAATGGTGACAAATGGGGAACTTCATTGGAGTCTTCATCAGGCAATCGATGCTTTAGGACCACCCCCGTGATGCCATATCCGTTGAGCCATTTGGCCACATCAGTGCCTTCCTTATCATATACCAAACAGTAATACCCTCCTCCTGGAATGATTAAGACTGCCGTACCTGTGCGCTGTGCTTTCGTAGGCAAATACACTTCTATTGTAGGTGTTACGATATTCCTCACTCGTCTATAATCATCCCCATAAGAAGTTTCTTCTTTTGCTACAGAAACGGCATTAGGAATATCATCTTGCCAAAGGGGTATCACCACTGACTGGGAGTGTCCATAAATGCTGAGGGTGAGCAGAATCGCAAATAAAATACTTCGCATAATTAAAAAATGTCTTTGGGTTCACTGAAAATTCACTACCCAAAAGTATTTGCACCGCTCCTGAGACGCTTTCAAAATCCTTTCAAAAACGATAAAATGCAGGTACTTTAAGTTTCATTAACTTCCGTACTGCGGCTAAAATGTCAATTATGAAGAATCATTCTTCCGCTGCATCGATGAACTCCCGGGGAGTTTTGTTAAAATGCTCTCTAAAGGTTTTCGAAAAATATGCACTCGAATTGAATCCTGTCTTGTAGGCAATTTCCTTTATGGAGTAAGCATTTTGTTTGAGTAGGTCGGCTGCATATTTGAGCCTAATCGTACGAATAAATGCGCTTGGCTTTTGGCCGGTAATGGAGCTGATCCTTCTGTAAAAATAAGACCTGCTGATCCCCAACTCCGTGACCAACTCTTCCAGGCCAAAGTCTGAATTGCTAATATTTTCCGTGACAATTTTTATGGCTGAATCTACCAACCTTTCATCCAGTGAATTACTAGTAAAATCACTTGCCGGGCTCAGACTAGCCACTGAAGCAAACCTGTTTCTGAGCTGCTTGCGTGTTTCCATGAGATTATGCACCCTGGCTTGTAACACTTGCATGCTAAAAGGCTTTGCCAGATACGAATCTGCTCCAAGTTCGTAGCCCTCTATCTTGTCTTCCTCATAGCTCCTTGCTGTCAATAGGATGACTGGAATGCTCACGGTCTGATCATTTTGCTTAAGCTCGCGACACATCTCAAATCCATCCATCTCAGGCATTACTACATCGCTGATAATCACATCCGGACAAAACTTTATGGCTTTTTGCAGCCCTACTTTTCCATTGTTCGCTTCTTTCACGCGGAACTTATCTTCAAACCCCTTCCTCAGATGCACACGTAACTCCTTATTGTCTTCTACTATCAGTATGGTTTGATTTTCGCCAGTTTTGGCACTTTTATGTTCAGCTTCTGCCTCTTCGCTTTTGGTCGGCACAAGATCGCTGGTTACTAGTGTATACTCAAGTGATTTCAAAGAATCATTACTTGCAAGGTGTTTGGACCGATGCTTCGAATGGTTACCCCATGCAGAAGAAGCCCTTTCTGTCACCAATGGCAACCTTACCACAAACTTCGAACCCTTACCAAATTCACTTATTACGCTAATTTCTCCGTCATGCTGCTGTACGAGGCTTTTCGTATAATTTAACCCGATCCCAGTACCTGTATTGGTAGAGCTGATATGAAAAAAACGGTCAAAAACCAGAGCCAGCTCCTCCTTTTTCAAACCAATACCGGTATCTTCCACTTCAATGATGACAAAATCCTTTGGATCCGACTTACCAAGTAATCGCTTCGCTTTCGACTTCCCTTTTTCCTGGAGTATTCGCACGATAATTTTACCACCAGGATCTGTAAACTTGATAGCATTCGATAATAGGTTAGACACAATCTTTTCCAGCTTATCCGGGTCAAACCACATATCTGTGGAGGCTAGCTCCGTTTCAAAGTGCATCTCCAGCCCTTTCAGTTTGGCCAAATCTTCAAACATGCTGTAGGAATCTTTTACGGACCGCACTACGTCTGCTTTCACTGGGTCCAATGGAGATTTGCCAAGGTCTACTTTCCTAAAGTCCAAAAGCTGATTGACGAGGTTGACCAATTTCATCGAACTGCGCTGAATTGTCAACGCAGATTCATAAGGTTTTTCATTTGGGTCCAGCTCTGCAAGTAGTTTGTCCACCGGATTTAATATCAATGCAAGCGGTGTTCTAAACTCATGAGAAACGTTCATAAAAAACTCCATCTTGTTGTGATCGAGTTCACGTCTTCGTATTTCTCTCATGGTCCGTGAATAATAACGCAAGATTATCCAGGTAATCAATGCCACTACCAGACAATAAACCAGGTAAGCATAGACCGTGCGCCACGGTGGAGTCGCTACATGGATATCCAGAGCCGCCACGCTGGAGTTGTCCCAGTTGTCATCTAAAGTAGCCATGACTTCAAACCTGTAATCTCCACTAGTAAGGTTAGAAAAGGTAGCCGATCTATTTTCATTTTCCACATAGACCCAATCGTCACTTACTCCGAGCATCCGGTGGGCGTACTTGACGTGCTCCTGGCTGAGGTAATGCAATGCCACGAAATCAATCGTCAAGAATCCTTCATTGTATTTGAGGTTTATTCCCTCAGTTTGATTGAGCGGTTTTTCCAACAAAACCCGATCAATTAGCGTGTCTCCCACGCCTATTTCTGTATTTAGCACACGCAAACCGGTGATCATAGGATCTACGGCCACATGATTGAGTACTACATCATCCGGATGAAAGATATTGAGACCATTGATCCCTCCTATAAATATTCTACCATCGTGCTTTTGAAATATGGACTTACTTTGAAATTCGGCACCTTGAATTCCATCCTGCTCACTAAAATTAATTATGCGACCCTTTTCCGGGTTTAACCGGGATAAACCGCCTTTGGAGGTAAACCAGACCGTACCATCCAGCTCCACCGTTACCCCGACCACTAGATTGTTGGCCAACCCACTCAATACGTTGTACGAAGTAATCTTACTAAAGTCTTCATCTACTCTATGCAGCCCAGTATTGCTTCCTACCCAAATATCCCCATCTGGTCCTTGCGTAATATGCGTGATTCGCATACCCTGAAACGGCACCTTGTCAAAAGGTATAAAGGGTAATTCTTCAGGATTTTCGTAATCGAACCTATTGAGGTCCACAACTGCCAGGCCTGATGTGGAGCCGACTAGCAACCTATTCTGCTTATCTATAAACAAATGCTGAACCCTGCTATTTGGAAGACCAGCACGCTCTATCAGTTGATTGGTAAATCGGAAAAACTTGTTTTTGCCGGGATCAAAATAATTTATACCGGATTCAAAAGTACCGACCCACAAGCCCTTTGACCGATCCGGAGCTGCGCAAATGATCGTGTTTTCTGAAATCGAATGCTGATTTGCTTCTTCCTTTAGGTATCGGACGGCTTTTTCAGTCTTGGGATCAAACCGGTTAATTCCTTTATCCCAGGTACAAGCCCAAATACCCCCTTCTTTTCCCTCGCACAGATAAACTATTTTGTCCGATGAGATGGTATGTGGATTATCATCATCACTTCTAAAGTGTCTAAAGGTGTTTTCATGTTCATCATATAGGGTGAGTCCACCTCCGTCTATACCTATCCAGACTCTATCCTTTTTATCCACAACTACCGCCTGCGCTATCGGTCCACTGAGTCCATTGGGTTCCTCTCTACTATGCGTCAAATGGACAAAGGCGGAGCGCGCTGCAGATAACTTACAAAAGCCCTTATTATAGGTGCCTATCCAAAATATCTCATTAGAGTCCTCGTAGGTAAAAGCGGGTTGGTTGTTGGGCAGGGAGGAAGGCTTCTTCGGATCATGGGTAATGTGATCTCGTAATCTGAGTTCGCTATCCAACACAAATAGTCCATACCCATCTGAAGACAACCATATATTTCCCCGTGTATCACATAGCATATGAGACACAGCCACCGTGTTTCCCAGTTGAAGATTCAGCACAGTAAACGAGCGAGACGATGGGTCAAACTTCATCAAATGTTCCAGATCATTTCCAATTAGGATTTCTCCGTCAATGGTCTCTATCAAATGAAATGGCCACTGATTAATCTCCGTTGATGTCTTTTCGGGTAATTGAAATGTTTCAAACTTTTGCTCCGCCTGTAAGTAATGATGAAGTATTCCCCTACCTGTCACCATCCAAACATCACCCTTTTCACTTATAACAATATCATCTATTTCACTACCATCTATCTTGTTTGTAGAGTCCGTAAACCTGAGCTGTTTCACTGTATTGCCCAAACTATCAAAATCAAACCGAATGAGGCCTTCTTCGGTACCCACCCACAGCCAGCGTGTCTTCGGATCAAAAGCAAGTGCCCGGATATGATTCTGAGCAGAATTATCTTGAAGGTTAAAGTCGACTCTTCGAAAGGTGTTTTTCCCTTTTGCCAGGAAATTCAATCCATTATTGGTACCTACCCACAATCTGCCTACATGATCCTCAATCAATGAGGTGATTCTGTTGTTGCTAAGTGATGTGGTATCCCCGTTGATGTTTCGATAGATTTCAAACCCGTACCCATCGAACTTGTTGAGTCCGTCATGAGTACCTATCCACAAATACCCTTCAGAATCTTCAAGAATTTCTATTGCCACACTACTGGACAACCCCTCCAGTGTGCTGTAGTTATCAAATTTCAAACTAGGTACCTGGCCATTGAGCACAAACAGATTAAAGAACCCAGCCACCAACATCACTAGTTTGAACCCCCTCATTGATCTATCAATCATCAGAATTTCTCCAATTTAAATAAGTATTTAATCCCGACAGTGAATCCATACCATACCAGGCGCCACAGCTGCATGCCCAATGTCCTGCATCGAAGAAGACACGATTCTTAATGATCAGTTAGTCAAGTGGCCAGTTAGATCACAACGATAAAACCTATATAAGAGACCTCCAAGCCCAATCGGAAAAGTATCATTTATTTATGCTTTTTGACTGGATTTTTAAATTCTCCCACCCATACCCCAAATACTTTTGTTGATCAGCCAATACAAAAGTGCAACCGCTCACCGGGCTGATTTTTCCAAGACATAAAACACTCACAACGACAACATAATGAAGCGAACGCTCACAGCATTGATCATATGCATCTTATCTCAATCACTTTTCGCCCAGCTTGGCTGGCAAAACGACAACTGGCAAGTCATCGCCAATGGATCGTCTGGAGGAAGCACTACGTTTAATGAATCAGGCACATTTACTGTGTCGGACTTAAAACCAAATGGAGAATTCTACAGAGCAGACCTGGCCATCCTCAAGGATGTCGTTTTATCCGAATCCGAACCCTACCTTTTTCTAAAAATAAAACTCACAGATGGAGTGCTTTCTCAAGACAAAGCCTTGTTTCAGTTGCTGGATCTAGAGGTAAATCAATCGGGAAAAGCAGAAGGAGCCAGTATATCCGGTGCATCGTCTACACAATTTATCACATCAGAAAATGATCAGACATTTCATCATATAGTGTGGGATTTAAGCGCAGTATTGGGTGATGACTTCTATGAAGGTAACGTTATTCCCTTTACCAATCTAAACTGGACCAATGGAAGTACCACTCCCGGTTCGAAGCGCGGAATTTTTGGTTTTAAACTAATAGTAGCTCCCTCATCAGAAGCCATTCCAGCATATGAAGTGTATAAGATCTCTACCTATGCCAATGTAGAAGCAGGACTCAATGATACCTCTACAGCATCAGAACGACCCGTAGCTGAGGATGGCGAATACCAGCAGATTATTTTCTATGGCCAGTCATTATCCATGGGATGGGAAGCACCTCAGGCGATCACCACTCAGCCAATCGATGGAAATTTCATGTTAGGTTCATCACCGCTTATGCTTTATAGCAATCAGAGTCCTACGCTGAACCCACTCGTGGCCAGTCGCTGGCAACATGGCGGTGAGCAACCTGTAGTGAGTTGTGTCAATGCTTTTGCCACCAGGTACCGTGACCATACAAATGCTCAAACCAAATTCATTGGGATGCAAGCTGGAGAAGGCGGCCGCACCATAGAAAGACTATCAAAAGAGTGTACCAACGATGGTTTTTATCAATCTACTTTTCTAAAAATACTTGACAACACACTTGCCGCTCTGGAGGGCTCAAATGCTACCGTCCAATGCCCGGCGATCGTATATATGCAAGGAGAATACAACTACAAAGAGGTAGATGCCTCTGGGCAAGGTCTTACGCCAGGTACTAATGGCACTACAGATAAAGATGAATATAAGCGTCTGCTACTAATCCTAAAGGATAATATGCAGCATGACATCATGAGCACTTACGGACAGACGGAAAAACCAATATTCTTCATCTACCAAACAAGTGGGAAGTATGTAAGCAACGAAGAGCAGGAGATCTCCATGGCGCAATATGAATTCGCCCAGGAAAATAGCGATGTGATCCTACTAAATCCGCATTATGCTATGCCAGATTACAATGGAGGTCATTTGTCTACAAACGGCTATCGCTGGTATGGTGAAATCGTAGGGAACATATTATATGATGTACTTGTGGATCAGAAGGAATACAAACCAGTAATCCCCGAAAGTTTCGACATCAGTGAAAATACAGTGGCCATTCAGTTTCACGTGCCTACACCTCCTTTGAACTTTGACACCTTACTCACTCCAAAAGTTTCAAACTACGGCTTCCTCGTAACAAATAAGAATCAATCAACGAACCTTATAGAAAAGGTAGAAATTATTGGAGAAAGCCAGGTAAAAATAACCTGTACAGAAAACTTATCGGGAAGTATAGAAATAAGCTATGCTGGTAAGTCCGTAACTGGCACCGGCAACCTCGCAGACAGCTATTCAAAAAACGCTTTATATACCTATTTCGACGATTCTTCGAATGCTAAAAAAGAAGATTACACTCCAAAACAAGCAAATGGTGCTCCATTATATGGAGAAAGTTACCCGCTAAAAAACTGGGGCGCTGCATTTTATCACGTAGAAACAGTACCCAACAATAACCCAACAGGCAGCATCCTATCACCCAAAACTGGCAGCACCTTTTTAACAGGTGACAACATAAAAATAGAGGCTGATGCCTCTGACCCGGATGGTCATATCACCAAAGTGGAGTTTTTTCGAGATAACACCAAAATCGGTGAGGATACCTCAGCACCATACACTGCTACATGGCTGAACGCTCCCGCCGGAGACTATGAAATTAGTGCAATCATTTATGATAACTATGAAGGTACCGACACGGCTTCAGTTATAATCTCAGTAAAGGACCCTACCACTCCTCTGAAAGCCCAGACTGCTGACCAGGTAAAAGTCTATCCCAATCCTTTTTTTGACTCACTAACCATTCAGATAGCAGACTTGAAAGGTCAGCAGGAATATCTGACTATTTACGATGCTGCCGGCAAAGTGCAACACAGACAAAAAATTGATAGCCTAAAAATCAATTTAAACATGACTTACCTCAAATCAGGTCTCTATTTCCTGGAAGTGGGGCAACACAAGGCTGCGAAAAGGATGACACTAATCAAGCCCTAGGTCTATTACTACCGATCAAGCAGACTTTTGTAGCGAGTGTGACCATCCGAAAATTGATCCAAAATGAACGCTTCATATTTCAAAAATACCTTGACGCTATTTTCGGCACTCCTATGTTGTACAGTAACAGCCCAGCATTTTAAAGACATACAGACACAATCAAAACTTTCTCAGTTTAAACATACAAACGGTATAGCGGTAGCTGATTATGACCTGGATAAGGATCTGGACATTTTCGCTACGGTAGTACAGCACGACAATCAAAATGGTTTCGGCGCAAAAAGCTTTCTAATCAAAAACAATGGCGATGGTTCCTTTTCGGATGCCACCGCTATATCCGGGATCGATCATTCGTTTGACTACACGGGTTATTATGAAACCTCCGATTTTGGTATAAAAATGGGTGCCTCGTGGGGAGATTATGACAACAATGGCTACCCAGACCTATTCCTGACCAGTACTTTCTATAATCGACTTTACAGAAACAATGGTAATGGGACTTTTTCGGATGTTACCGCCGAAATGGGGTTTGAAACCACAGACGAGTGTATGAATACCGGTGCGCTGTGGTGGGATTATAACAATGACGGATATCTGGATATTTTCATTACAAAACTAGAGGGGTGCAAGCAGAATCGCCTTTACAGAAATGACATCAACAAGTTCACGGAAGTAACTCAAGAAACCGGAATTGGAGGAACCAGTGCCAATAATGCCTCCTGGATGAGCCTTCCCGTAGATATCAATGAAGATGGCTGGCTAGACCTGTTTGTAATCAATGACTACCACCAGGCAAATGCGCTCTATATAAACCATGAGGGTAAAACCTTCAGCGAGCAGTCCGCCAGCTACGGGCTCAACCTCCCCCAAGAAGAGTCAATGGGTGTAGCCATGGGTGATTTTGATAACAATGGGAAATGGGATTTCTATATCACCAACGTGCTTAAGAGTAATTTTTATGTAAATAATGGCCAGAACCATTATTCCGACCTGGCTGCGGAGTACCACATCACCGAAGCGGGCTGGGCCTGGGGGACTCAGTTTGCTGACTTTGATCACGACACAGACGAAGACCTCATTCTAGTGAACGGATACGGCACAAATACGGCCAATTTCCTGTACAAAAACATGCATGTAGAGCAGGGCAAAAGCTTCATTGACATCACCAGTGAGGCAAACATTGACAAGCCATCAGACAGTAAAGGTGTCGTTGCTTTTGACTATGACAATGACGGTGATCTGGATGTATTACTATCCAATACACTAGACGGGTTGCATTTCTATGAAAATGACCTGATGACAAACGAGAAGCCCGGTACCAATTGGATGAAAATACACCTGACCGGGGTGCAGTCAAATAGTAACGGAATAGGTACAAAAATTGAACTCTCCACGGGTAGTGATACACTTTACAGATTTCACCATGGGGCCAACTGCCTTTCACAGAGCTTACTACCTGAGCATTTTGGTCTTGGCAACTCTACGGAAGCTGACTTTATTCGAATCAGTTGGCCATCGGGAGAGGTGGACACGTATAACAATGTCCCAGCCAATAGTAGCATTTACGCCACGGAAGATGACGGCTATGTGGCAGTAATAGATGGCTTTACTAAAATAGCCGGCTGCACAGACCCTAACTCGTGCAATTACAATCCAGATGCCACGCTGGAGGATGGCACATGTGTATACCTCACTTCTGAAAAGATTACAGGTAAGTCAGTCTCTGGAATCCTACGTGAAGAGGTCTATTCCTACCCCCACCATTCGGAAAGCACCTATAATTGGGAGATCATAAATGGAGAAATTCTTAGTGGACAGCACACTTCTACAGTCACTGTAAAATGGGGCATCGGCGATCAGGGGCGTATTAGTGTTACGGAGATGCGCGAATGCATCAGCCAGCAAGTACATCTGGACGTGACCATGTCTAACACAGCAATCCCTAATGACAAATCCGTAGCTCGACTGTGGAATGAAGCCCTATTGCACGCCATCAGAAATGACTATGCCAGACCAACAGTACATGCACGCAACTTATTTCACGTGAGTGCAGCTATGTATGATGCATGGGCCTCCCTTTATGGAGGAAAAACCTACCTTTTGGGCCAAACAAGACATGGGTTTAGGTGTCCATTTGATGGTTTTAACTCACGTATAGAGCAAGAGACTGCAGCGAAAATGACCATCAGCTATGCGGCATACCGAGTGCTTCAGCACAGGTTTAAAAACTCACCACATGCTTCTCAAACATTGGAAATGTTTGACCAGTTGTTTGCTATGCTGTCTTATGATAAAGCATTCGAATCAACAGACTACAGTACGGGAGATCCTGCAGCTTTAGGTAATTACATCGGGAAAATGGTCATTGCCTATGGCCTGCAAGATGGATCCAGTGAAGCAACAGATTATGAAAATACGTACTACACTCCTGTCAACGCCCCCTTAACACCCAACTCCCCCGGCAACAGCACTTTGACTCACCCAAATCGCTGGCAACCGCTAAAACTCGATGCATTCATAGACCAATCTGGCAACCCTCATTCAGGCACGACACCAGATTTTTTGAGCCCTGAGTGGGGCCAAGTTTCGCCATTTGCTCTTCAGCCAATTCAAAAAACCGAACGATCAAGAAACGGCCAAAACTTCAACGTATTTTTTGATCCGAGCAGCCCACCTCTTTTGGACACGCTAGCAAAAACGCTGAGCAGTGAAGCTTATCAGTGGGGGTTTGCTTTGGTAGCTATCTGGAGCTCCCACCTGGATCCAAACGATGGTGTAATGTGGGATATTTCTCCTGGCGGGTTAGGCAACCTTCACCTGAAAAACCTTCCTGGCAGCTATTCCGACTATCCAAATTTTTATAAGCTTTTGGATGGTGGTGATAGGAGTACGGGACATGAAATGAATCCAATAACCAACAGCTCCTACGAGCCCCAGCTAGTGCCGCGTGGTGACTACACCAGAGTGCTCGCCGAGTTTTGGGCAGATGGCCCCGACTCTGAAACACCCCCTGGTCATTGGTACGTGCTTTTAAATTACGTCAGTGACCACCCTGACTTTGTCAGAAAACTAGAAGGTAAAGGCCCCGATCTTTCGCCACTTGAGTGGGATATAAAAGCCTACTTCACGCTTGGTGGCGCCATGCATGATGCTGCCATCGCGGCCTGGAGCATAAAGGGGTTTTATGACTACATTAGACCTATTAGCGCCATTAGATTCATGGCAGATTTAGGCCAATCCACAGACTCTACGCAAGCGAACTATCACGTAGGTGGCATCCCATTAATCCCCAACTACATAGAATCGGTAAAACCTGGAGACCCTTTGGCCGGACACCATAATGAGCATGTTGGAAAAATCAAAGTCTATGCCTGGAGAGGACATGATTACATCCAGAATTCACAAGCAGACCAGGCAGGAGTAGGCTGGATATTGGCAGAAAACTGGTGGCCGTATCAGCGGCCATCATTTGTAACTCCACCGTTTGCAGGGTTTGTATCTGGTCATTCCACTTTTTCGCGTGCGGCAGCAGAAGTATTGACCCTTCTCACTGGTAGTGAATATTTTCCCGGAGGTCTTGGTCAATTTACTGCTAAAAAAGATGAATTTCTTGTTTTCGAACAAGGGCCTAGCCAGGATATAACGCTTGAGTGGGCCACATATAGAGACGCTTCGGATCAATGTAGCTTGTCCCGCATTTGGGGTGGCATCCACCCACCAGCTGACGACCTACCCGGCCGTATTATAGGAGAATCCATTGGCATTCAAGCTTTCAAGTATGCCCAATCATTTTTCAATTCGGCACCCTTGAAATCTGATCGACGCACTGAACAAGCGCTTCTTGTGTACCCCAACCCCCTCAAACAAAGTGAAACTTTGTACATCCGTAATGCAGCCAAAGATGCTCCTGTCACCCTGTACAATTCTATTGGTCAATTAATCTCAATTCAGAACCCTCATTATGATGAAAGTACCGAAACTCATGCGGTAAACTTAGAGGGTTTACCTACTGGTGTGTATCTTCTAAAAATTGGCTTGAAGCGCTCAAAAATTTTCATCAAACAATAAGGCTTCACCGCTATTTTGGATTGACTTTATGGGACACGATTCCTATGAGCCAACCAACCTCCTACTGGCACAAATCCGACCAATCATTAGCATATTTTCATTACAAAAAGAGCTCTAACCCTTCGTTTTAAAGAGTTTTCAAAATAGTGCCTAATATTTACAATATCTGCACTTTCTCTTATACCCTTCCTTTTAGGTATAGCGTAATTTCAACAACGTTATTCCAGTGTTTGATGCTAAATATCCGGAATAATAATGTTGTAAAACCTAATTAAATAACTATGAGAAAAAGTTACAGATTCAAACTGTGGGTAGCTATGGCTCTCACACATCTTTGTCTTTTTTATGGTCATGCACAAACCGACTATGTAGCGGCACATGACACCTATGTAAACAGTACCTCTGCGAATACGAACTACGGCTCGAATACTTCCGTGGTGACGAAAATCAGCGGAAACACCCGACATGCTTTTTACAAATTTGATCTCAGGGACATAACCGGTACGGAGATATCCTCGGCTATACTTAAGCTAAACGTAAAAAGTGTATCTGCTACCACGACTCGTTCCATATACACGGTATCCTATGACCACTGGAATGAACACACCTTGACCTGGAACAATCAACCAGCTATAGGTTCGGCAATTGCCAGCACCAGTATCTCGGGTTCGGACGATGAAAATTATGTCACATGGGACATCACATCGTATGTCAATACCAATGTGCTGGCTGATGGACTCATTACCATTTTGGTGAGTGACCCCAATGCGGACGGAACTGGAGTTGATTTTTATACCAAAGAAAATGGCACCAAAGCTCCAATTCTTACAGTCACACCAGCTGGAAGCACACCTCCTCCAACTGGCACTGCATTCATTCATCCAGGCGGGCTCTTCAAGCAATCCGACCTGGATAGAATGAAATATATGGTGGAGGCCGGAATAGAACCCTACGCCACTTCTTTTGAAGAACTGAAAGTAAATTCCTATGCCTCTTACAACTATGTAGTTCAAGGTGACCCATCCTTCACGCGACTGGTTAGAAATGGGGAAAACAGTAGTGCCTACCATGGTGATGCGAATGCCGCATACCACAATGCCCTGATGTGGGCCATAACTGGCGATACTCGTCATGCAGATAAATGTGTGGAGATTTTCAATGCCTGGAAAAACCTCACCTTTGTTGGAGGCATACCACTAGATGCTGGAATCTTTGCCTGGAAAATGGTAGAAGCAGCGGAAATCATCAAAAGTACCTATAGCGGATGGCTCGCCACTGACGTTCAGGCATTTCAAGACATGTTGGTTTATCCGGGATATTCAGACACGGGTGTTCCTGCCGCTGTAAATTCTACAACGGTAGGGTCATTCTATTGGAGAATACTTAATGGTGATGCTGGAAGACATGGCAATCAAGATGCGATAGCCTTCAGAGCCATGCTGGTTATGGGTGTCTTTTTGGACAATAGAAAAATGTACGACCGGGCATACCTGTATTTCACCAGCCAGCCTGGACGTACTGATGACATTCCTATGCCCACAGGGCCATCACCTTCTGGCAGCCAAATTTCAGACAATCAATACTACACACTGTACAATT
The DNA here is from genome assembly GCF_003386095.1 of Marinoscillum furvescens DSM 4134. Classification (GTDB taxonomy): domain Bacteria; phylum Bacteroidota; class Bacteroidia; order Cytophagales; family Cyclobacteriaceae; genus Marinoscillum; species Marinoscillum furvescens. The sequence goes on from NZ_QREG01000016.1 coordinate 71,876, forward strand.
ATGTAGGCTCTCAAGGCACCATAGACAACTATGGATACAATGGAGCAATTGAGCACTATATCTTTGAAAATGGACAATGTCAGGAGGCCAGTCGTGATCAGCAGCACGCCTTTCTTGGACTAGGTATGCTGGCAGGTGTGGCTGATGTAGCCTGGAATCAGGGCAATGATGTCTGGAGTGTGCTGGACAACCGCATGCTCAAAGGATTTGAGTACATGTCTAAGTACAACACATCCTATTTGGAATCCTATCCGGATCAGCCATCTCCATGGGAACCTACAGTTGCCAGCGGAGAATTCATTCAGCGACTCGATCGCACAGGGAGATGGTATTCTAAGGCTATCAATCCCTATTTTGACTCCAATTTCAATGATGTAAGCCGTGGAGTATTTCCTGGCAAAAGACCAGTATATGAGCAGGCTTGGGCACATTTTGATGTACGCATGGGCCTTGGTGATTCGGCTGTCTGGACTAAGCGAGGTAGAGATGTGGCCATTGCCGAAGCTGGGTATGAAGGCTTAGGGTTTAGCCTCGATCACCCAGGTTGGGGGGCACTTTGCTTCAGAAGACCTATCTGGGCTGCTGGAGACCCTATCAGTGGATTTTCGAATGACGTTCCCAATTTCAACATTCATAACCTACCCGCAACTGTAGAGGCCGAAAACTATGACTTCTTTACAGCAGATGGAGAAGGGCGCACCTATCATGACCTCACACCTACCAACACTGGTGCAGAGTATAGGACAGATGGTGTTGACATTGAAGTAGCCTCAGAGGGTAGCTATGCTCTCACCTCTCTTGAGTCTGGAGAATGGCTAACTTACACCTGTAATGTAGCCCAACCAGGCACCTATCAAATAGATGTAAGGTATGCGGCATCTGCCGGCACAGGAACTATCAAATTTGCGTCAAATGGTGCAGATATCACTACTGAAACCTCATTGCCAGCCACAGGAGGAATGACCACCTGGGCCATACATACGATTTCCAGCAGCGTAAACTTAGGGCCCGGCCTAAATGTCATTCGAATCTATATAGGAGGAACAAGCAATGCCTATAAGCTCAATAGCTTCACTACGACTTTAGTACAGGCGAATCTGGCCCCTTCAGTATCCATCACCTCACCTACCACAGGTTCTTCCGCCACAGAAGGCGACAGTATGGTGATTACAGCTACTTCGTCAGACAGTGACGGTACGGTAGATAAAGTGGAGTTTTTTGTTGGCACCTACAAGCTAGGCGAAGATACCGTGGCTCCCTATGAAGCTACGTGGAATTATCTGCCTGCTGGCACGCATAACATCACTGCCATCGCTACTGACAATTACGGTGAAAGCAATACATCCAGCGTTGTAAACCTAACAGTGAACGCTTCTGGTACCACTCCACAAAACTCCACCTTGATCAGCAGTGACGATAGCTATGTACATACTGGTAATTCGGGCACCAATTACGGTAGTGATATCTCAGCAGTAACAAAATGGAGTGTATTGGATCATCGGTACGCATTCTACAAATTCAATCTTTCATCTATCAATGGAGCTGTGTCTTCAGCTACTTTGAGGCTAAAAATAAAAGGAATAGGGGGCAACTCTATACGAGCCGTCTATCTGGTAGAAGACGACTCCTGGACTGAATCTACAATTACACACAGTAACGAACCATTGTTTGGTGACGAATTGGCTACTATTAGCCTATCCACTTCTCAGGGAGGAACCTATGTGGAGTGGGATGTCACTGACTATGTTGCTATAGAAAATGGGTTGGATCAAACTGTAACCTTCTGCGTGCGAGACACAGCGCTCACCAATGTTGGTATAGATTTTTACACGAAAGAAAGTGCAGGAAATGAACCTCAACTTCAGATCACCTATAAACCAGGCAGTGGTGGGAATGCTTCGCCTTCTACGTCAATTACCGCACCATCCAACGGAGCAACATTCACAGATGGAGATAACATTACCATTACTGCAAGTGCTTCGGATACTGACGGCACTGTGAGTAAAGTGGAGTTTTATCAAGGCACTACCAAACTCGGAGAAGACCTTACTTCCCCTTACAGCTATACCTGGAACACAGTAGGAGCTGGAAACTACGACCTCACCACAGTAGCTACTGATGATTTGGGAGCAACCAGCACCTCATCTATTGTAAGCATCACAGTAAATAGTAGCAGTGGACTAAGTGTCGGATCTATCTATCAAATCACAGCCAGACACTCAGGCAAGGCCATGGAAATAAAGGATGCCAGCAATGCAAATGGCGTGGAGGCCGTTCAAAACCCATACACCGGAGCTACCAATGAGCAATGGGAATTGGTAGATGGTGGATCAGGACTATTTAAACTTAAAGCCGTACACAGCAACAAGTATCTGGAAATTAAAGACGCCAAGTCCGACGATGGCATGGAGGCCGTTCAAAGTAGTAACAGCTCTTCCAATAATCAAAAATGGGACCTCTCAGATTTGGGTAATGGCTACTACAAAATAGTCAATCAAAACAGTCTCAAGGCATTGGGTGTCCTGGATGGGAAAACTGGAAATGGAGAAAAGGTAGTTCAGTACAATTATTCTGGAAGCAATTCTATGCAATGGGATTTTCAGCTGGTTTCATCTGGATCTAGAAATGGAGTGGAAACCCAGCAAGAGATGACGCCTACTGTTAGGGTCTATCCAAATCCAGTTTCTGAAGTCTTGCACATTGAGTTGCCAGCAATAGAAGAATCAACGTTTATTAACGTTTTCAATTTTGCAGGTCAACTCTTGATGAATCAAAAGCTAGAAGATACCAGTACCGAACTTCAAGTTCAAGACTTACCAGCTGGTATTTATCTGCTGGAAATCAGAAATCATCAGGAGGTGATCGGTCGAGTAAAAATCCGTAAATAAACGATCGCATAATTAAAAACAACAATAAAGGACCCCACAAAACCGGGGTCCTTTATTGTTTTCGACAATCTCAACTCACTTCAAATTCCAGCAATATGACTGGTGAGATTATCGTCTCTTTCAAGGCCCATTTTCTTTCGGATCCTATGCCGGGATATATGTACGCTATTGACCGAAATCCCCAATAGGGAGGCCATTTCCTTACTATCAAAATTGAGCTTGATGAGGGCACAATGCCTGTGCTCTGTGGGGGTAAGGTCAGGATGCCGGGCTCTCAACCTTTCGTAAAACCTCGTATCCACTTCTATGAATCGCTTGTTGAAATGCTCCCACATATCCTTGTTCCCCTTGGATACCCGTGCTTTCATAGCCCGATAAGTGCCAGGTGATTCTTTTTTCAGCTCCTGCAGCAGCTCTTCCACCACTCTATCCTTTTCTATCATCTGCAAAGTATTGGCCGTGAGTTCTTTGCTTTTCACTTCCATAATGGCTCGTGCCTTCTCTCGATCATGCTCGGCCTCCATCTTAATCTGCTCTTGCTCTAGCCTGGAGTTTCGCAACTTTTTGCGCATCCTCAAGATCACTATAGTCACTATGGCTGCAAACAGTAAAAACCCAATCAGTAGCTTTAGCCTGGTCGCCGTGGTTTGGTTGCGCTCAATAATTAGATGCTGCTGGGCGATGAACTGATCTCGGGCGCGTATTTTTTCATCATGCTTATCTCTTATTCCAAAAAGCTGATTGTTGACAGCCGTTTTCGCGTTGAAAAGACTGTCAGTGATCGCTAATGCCTGCACCTGGTATTTATACGCACTGTCTGTCTGCCCAAGGATATGATAGGTATCAGACAGCTTCTTTAGGATTTCCACTTTAGAGTCACCATGAGACTTGGACTTTTCCTGGCTTTCCAAACTATAGCGATAGTACCGATTGGCTTCCTCCAAATCTCCTCGCTGGTAATACATATCTCCCAAAAACAGACTCGTGAAAATTCTGTAGCTCAGAGATCTCTGCACGAAAAACGCATGAGCCTTACGCAAGTATTGCTCGGCGAGCTGCAGTTTATTTTGTTTTAAATAAATAATTCCCTTTTCAGCATCTATGAAAGCGGTATTGCTCGCTTCGATATTCTTTTTGACTTTTACGGCCAGACACAAATCCAAATAGTCTAGTGCCTTTTCGTAAAACTCGGCCTTCCGATGTGTTACTGCCAGGGCATAGTAGATCTGGTTTAAATCAACCGCTACGAACTGGTTCTCACCAGAAAGCAATTGACTCAGTTTCAGAGCGGTTTCGAAATTTGCAATGGCGTCATCATATTTTTCATAAATAGAATAAAGACCACCAAGGTCTTCATAGATAGTAATCAGGGAGATGGTGTCTGCTATTTCCTCAGCAAGTATTTGTGCGTCCCAAAGCTCATCAAACGCCCGATGATAGTGCCCTTTATTTTTGTAAATATCTGAAATGCTCACCTGGCATTTGATCACCGCCACATCCCGAGAAAGAAATTGAAACTGTTCCATAGCCTGACGGTAGCTATTTAAAGCGCTATCTGGATATCGATCGTGAATTTCTTTTGCGGTCCTATAAAGCTCGTATGGGTCGGTATCTACCACATTGGCTAAAGCAACCACTCTTGTATAACTAGTCAAAATGCAAAATCCTGAAAAAATGAGCACGCTGCTCCAGGAGTTTTTGAGTCCTTTCATCTTCACAATAGTCTAATATTCAAAACTACCTCATCTGCGTGGAGACTAAGTAATTGTAAGGTCGGATTTGCGCCACAGTAAAGTTCTTGTAAAGTGAAATTTGAGCTTCTCAGCACACCATCAGACTACATTTGAAACTCCTTGTGATTCTCGTAGGACAAAAGGAATGCTAAACATTACAATCAACAAAAAATGATGATACTATGATTAGACTTATGCTCTGCTTTCTAGCAGTACTGTGCTTTTCCCAGGCGCATTCCCAGGCGCTGGGCTATGCTCAAAACAGAATAGCCATCAGTGCAGATGGCAACAATCAGCCAGACCCTGACACCTGGGGTGGCACCGTGACTGCAAGCGCACCAGCAGCTGATGCTGGCCAAACGTTCACATACAATTCTGCCTGGCAAAGAGGGGATGAAGATGACTGGAGTGCAACACCTGCTGCGTTGGCCATGCTAGCAAATGCCGGGTTGGAAAGTAAACTAGTACACTACTCGTACAACAATTTTATCGGCTCTCCCCCACACACCTCGTCGCGCAATGTCATGAAAGAAGGTGTAGACGGAGCATTGGAGCGCTGGACAGATTTTGACGCTTCTGTTTTCTATGACGTCTCAGCCGACAATGAAGCCGCCATCAATCATCTGGCCGACCAAATCAAAATATCAACGGAAAGTGACCCCTTGTACTTCATTTCTATGGGGCCATCTGAATTTCTATACCAGGCATTAGAAAAAGTAAAAGCTGATGGCAAAGAATCGTCTATCAACCACTTTCACATCATTTCGCACAGCAACTACAACGACAACCATATACGTAGGGAGCATCACCGAAGGATCGAACATATACTGAATGACTTTCCAGTAAGTGAGGGTGTAAACTATACGCGGATCAAAGACCAAAACCAGTCTTCAAACCTTCATAATGGCTGGAGTTCTTCTAAAGTAAACGGTGCTAAAAACTGGTCACCCTATCATTTTCTACGCGATCATTTTGATCAGGACTGTGTCTTTTTGTGGGACATGCTCAATGCAGATGCCAGCCTAAGCAAGCCTGATATTTCGGACGCTGGTATGGTTTGGTATCTATTAAACGATGATCAGGATGGCAACCCAGGCAAACTGAAAACAAAATTTATCAATGGTATAAAGCCAGGAAGCAATCCCGAACCCGATGGCTATTGCCCGGCCACAGAAATCTATGAAACAGATGGGCTCCTTGTCTTTGAAGCAGAAAGAATAGCGCTAAAAGGCGATTGGAAGCTCGGTACAGATGAAGAACATGCCTCCGGAGGAAAATACATCTATTACGATGGCCCTAACAACTACCAAAATCAAGCAGCCAAAAATACCCTTTCCTATAGTTTCAAAATCAACACTCCCGGCTCTTACACCTTCAAGTGGTTCGTTCGACAAAATGAAGAGGAGCGCGGCAAGGTTGAAGGCAAGCAGGGAACTGATCTGAGCAATGATGCCTGGATCAGGTTTTCGGATGGCATAGGCTACTGGGGCTCTACGCAGATTACTGATTTCATCAAATTTTACGGTCGCAGCGATCCAGGCTTTTGGTTACATGGCATAGGTGAGAAAGACCATAAGCACAACTGGGTGAATGTGAAAATCACCGAACCAGGCACCTACACTATGGAGATTGCCGGACGCTCTCATGGCTATCAAATTGACAAAATAGTCATGGCCAAAAACATCAACAACTGGGGCTCATATACAGAAAAAACAGAAGCTCAAGCTCAGAAATACTGGTCTGAAACTGGCACCATAGATCCTACGTGTGAAAACCTGGTAGTAGAAGGCTGTGAAACCATACTGGCCAAAGATTTTACCAACCTAAATGTAGAGGGCTATGACCCGACCTCACTGGAGTGGAGAGTAAGTGTGACCTGGGACGGTGAAGCCAAACAAGTCATAAAATGTGATGGCACCAACGGGACCACCAGACCTGCAGCAGCAGAGGTAGTGTACGATGGCACTCCACAGGGCAATGCCACATTTATAGTACACGCCATGCAGGAGCCTGATGGCGAAAGCACCTATGAGGTCTATATCAACGGGACCAAAGTAGGAGAAAAACAGAGCACTTCCTCTTATGAAGAGACCCATGACATAGCTGATGAAAAGCTCAGGAATGCAATAGAAGAACTAAAAATAGAAACCCAAGCCCCTTTGAAGCCAGGTGACGTAATCATGGTTACTTCCAATCAGGTAACCAATGGCAAGGTCCCTGAAGGCGATAAAACCGCTACCGCCCGGGGAAGATGGCATGCTTTGGAGCTATGTGTAGATAAAAGCGAAGCTCCCATTAAAGAAAAAGTCGGCTTTACTTCCCCTCCAAAAGCCGTATCTAATGAAGCGCTTGAAATCCAGCTTACGCTTAATTACAGTGCCAATGAACAAAGAACGCTAAACGTAGAGCTTCAAAAACCTGATGGCTCATACATCACTGACCAATCGGTTACTGTAGAGAGAGGTTATGGTTCTAAAGAGGTAACCATCACACTGGAATCAAACCTTGCCGTGGCTGAAGGTTATAAATTAATAACCGCTATGCGCCCAACGGGAGGAACATCTCAGGACAATATTACCACGAGTGAGGTCTTATTTGATGTAGTAGATGGCGAAGTTCCTCCTAACGAAGACAATATCAGTTTTGTGGATGTGCCCTCAGAAATATCCACCGATGACCTACAGATACCAATACGGATTAACTACTCAGCCACTACTGATAGAGATGTAAATATTGAGGTAAAGGACGCAGTATATATCACCAACTCATTCATCACTGTTCCCGCATGCACAAATGACACCACCATCATCATCAATTTCGAATCTAAATTAGACGTAAAAGACGGCTATCGGTTCATACTTGCCATTCGTCCAGTGGGTGGAGATTGGACTACCAATATCGCGAAAAAAGAAGTGTATTTCAATGTGGTCTCCTCCCCCAGTACGATCGCAACGGTAGCCATAGCTGAAGATTCAGTAGGCGTGGCTATAGACCAATCAATCAAACTTACCAGCTCTACTACTCCAGAAGGAGAAGGCATAACCTGGTCCTCTTCGGACGCATCCATAGCTACGGTAGATTCTGAAGGAAACGTCACAGGGATTACTCCAGGAGAAGCTACCATCAGAGCCGTCATTTCCAACAGCAACTATGACGAATGTAGTGTAACAGTCATAGAAGCCGATGTAGAAGACCCAAAAATACTCTCAGCTACTTCTCAATCACCAGTAATTTTGTATCCAAACCCCGTACATGAGCATTTAAACTTCATCAATGAAGGCAAAACGGAAAAGGTATTTGTCTACGACTTATCCGGCAATTTGCTCCTTCAACATGAGCCAAGGCAGGGTGTAAACTCCATATCTTTTGCAGAACTAACTACAGGAGTATATCTGGTAAACTTTAAACAAGACCTTGAGCATCGCTATGTAAGGATCATAAAAGAATAGGTAATCGGTAAATCGTCCACGATTATCCTTTGCCCCTGTCTGTAGCATACAGCAGGGGCTACTTCATTTTGGTTCTGGTATAGAAAAACAGACACCACCTCTCCTCAGCAACACCCCGTCTTACTTGCCCCAAACGAATCCTCCTACCTGGCAGACCAGTAAGCAAAAACAAATGGCCTTCACACGTTTCCGGAAACGTTTCCGAAAATATTCTCATTTCCCGGAAACACTTTTAGTACCTATCTTTAGCTTCTACCAGACTTCTTGAAAGCTTATGAAACATGTCACCATCAAGGATGTAGCCCGAGCTATGGGCTGCTCAGTATCTACGGTTTCGCGTGCATTTAATGACAAATATGACATCCATCCCGACACGCGAAAACGCATCCTCGATATGGCCGAATCCATGGGCTACCGCCCCAACCCAATAGCTCGCAAGCTCATCAAGCAGCGGAGCTTTAACATAGGTATGATCGTGCCAGAGTTTGAAACGGCATTTTTCCCTAAAGTGATCATGGGTGCCCAGGAGGTATTGCAAGCACACAACTACCAGATGATAGTAATGCAATCCAACGAATCGTGGGAGACAGAGCTCAAAAACGTGAAAATGCTGGTGGACAACATGGTAGACGGGCTCATCATTTCGCTTTCATCGGAAGATCAAAACCTGGACTACTATCAGGAGCTCTTGTCTCGCAAAATGCCCATTGTTTTTTTTAACAGAGTGGCTGACGAACTGAATGCCTCCAAAGTGCTTTTTGAGGATTACAACTGGGCCTTTTTTGCTACAGAGCATCTCATCACTCAGGGCATAAAAAAAATCGTGCACCTGGCCTCTCATGAGAAACTAAGTTTTGCCAAAAACAGAATTCAGGGCTTTCGTGATGCCCATTACAAGTACCGACTAGACCCTGGCCCTACGCTCAACTGTGGCTTTTCTGTGGAAGAAGGCGAGCGTGTTGCCCAGGAGCTGATTGATAAAAATGATATCCCTGAGGCCATTTTTGCGGCAAGCGACCTAAGCGCCATTGGTGCGATCAAGACTTTTAAAAGAAATGGCTACCGCATACCTCATGACCTTCGGGTAGTGGGTTTTTCGGAATCCAGACTAGCAAGTTACATAGAGCCCCCACTCACGTCTGTAAGTCAGCCTACCACACAAATAGGCAAAACCGCTGCAGAACTGCTCATTAAGGAGATAGAAAATGAGGTAAGTGTTCCGCAAACGGTCTTGCTAAATGGTAGATTGAATGTAAGAGCCTCATCTATGCCATCTATCCAGGCATAATCCCGAGGCTTTCATTGGACTATTTCAGTTCCCAGCCCGGCTCGTAGGCCCGGCTCCAGTTTTCATTCACTTTGGCATCATCGGTCTTGCCCGTTTTTGGGTCTATCGCAAATGACTTACCACTTCTGTAGGCCAGGTTTGCCAGTAGCGCCAGGTGGTTACTCTTAGCTGCATCTGCAATAGGTGCACGCAGTTGTTCCTTGCCTCTGATTGTCTCCAGCAGATTCACCACGTGGCGTGTGGTAGTATCTCCACCACCGCCCAGGGCCACACCGCTTTCATTGCTCACCTGACCACTGTCTTTGATGAGCTTGCCTCCACGATCAAACGCGCGGTACTTGCCACGGTCTACATATACCGTACCCTCGGTACCATAGATGATCGTGCCCCGGCCACCTCCGTAGGTATTGTAGCCATTTCGGCTTTTGCCGTCCCAGCAGATGGTCTTGTCACCCTCAAACTCAAACGTGGCGTACATGGTGTCGTACATCTCCCAGCCATCGTCAGTATAGTGCTGCTTGGTAGCGTCTGCATGTACTGCTTTGGGGAAGTCTACCCCGAGTGCCCAGCGCCCTACGTCCAGCTCATGCACGGCATTGTTTCCGGTCTCGGCAGTGCCCCACTTCCAGCCATACCAGTGCCAGTTGTAGTTCCAGATGTCATGGTAGTACTCCTGACGTGGTGCAGGCCCCTGAAACAAGTCCCAGTTGAGGTCTGCCGGTGGTGCCTGCTTTACCTGATGGGGTACCTTTCCTCGTCGGTTGCTATAAAAAGCTACTGCCTTGTAGGGCTTACCGATCAGTCCTTCATGGATGTCTTTGATAATACCTATGGTATGGCCCGATGAACGCTGCTGATTGCCCATCTGTACGTGCATTCCAGTGCGCTTTTGGGTGTCTACCAAAATTTCACCCTCTCTGGGGTTGTGCGAGCAGGGTTTTTCTACATACACATGTTTGCCAGCATCCATCGCCATGCATGCAGCAGGGGTGTGCCAGTGGTCTGGAGTGGCTACAAACACCACGTCCAGCTTCTTGTCCTGCAGCACCTTGCGGATGTCCTCCTCGGCTTTGACTTTGTAGTCTATCTTATCCTTTATGGCATTGAGTGCATTGGCTACCTGTGACTGCTTAGGGTCACATAGATAGAGCAGCCTGGTGTTGTACTCAGCGTCCAGCGCCGGATAGTAGCCTGGCACACGTCTGCCTAGTCCCATAAAACACATATTGATGCGGTCATTGGAACCGAGGATGCTGTTGTAGCTGGAAGCACTCATCGCAAAGCTCAGGCCTGCAGTGGCGAGTGTTCCTTTTTTAATAAAGTCTCTTCGTGTTGACATGTTTAGGTTTCTTATAGTTCTCGGATTTTAATACTTCTATAGCTCACTTCATTGCCATGGTCTTGCAGCAGGATGAGGCCTTCTGGCCAGCGGCCAAAGTTTTCCCATTTTTGATACTTACTATAGTTGACCAATGCAGCAAACATCTGCGAAAAACGATCGTATTCTACTACTTTTTCATTGTTTAACCAATGTTCTACCCGACCATTTTTGCTCACGATGCGCGCTTTTTGCCACGTATTGGGGCCTTTCAGCCTCCAGTTTGAATGCACCTCTTTAGCAATCAAATCATATAATGAACCTAACGTCCGGTTGCCCATCACGCCTTTCTTGGCATCAGGATGGCGCTTGTCATCCAATATCTGAAACTCGCAGCCTATGGCCGATCCAGCGCCTTTGTTAAGCGTGGGATCTACAAAATACTTGATACCACTATTGGCTCCTTCGGTAAACTTAAACTCCAGCTCCAACTCAAAGTCCCCATAGTTTTTAGTGGTGACAATATCACCGGGACCTGTAGACTCTCCACCATCAGTAGCCTCCACGGTAAGGATGCCATCCTTTATCGTCCACCCACTTTCAGGGAATTCATCCAGTTTGGCTCCTCGCCAGCCATTGGTGGTTTTTCCATCCCATAGCAGTCGGAATCCTTTGCTTACTTCCCAGTCGGTGAGTTGGTTTTTGAGGTAACTGATCTGCGGCACCTGAGGGTGCGGGTCCAGCCGGTGAGCAGCTACATTTTCAGTAAGAATTCGAATGTTTTTCCACTTCACTTCATAGCCCGCTTTGTCATCACCAATACTGTGTACCTGCAGCCCAATAATCCCTTCATTGGTCATATCATCTGCGAGCCAGCTCGCTTGCACGCCATTCACATAGGTGCGGATATCGCTGCCCAGGCATTCGATGCGGATGGTGTTCCAACGCCCGAGCTGAAATGCTGAAGGTATCGGATTTCTACTCAGAGGATACAGCCAGTTGCGCCGGCCTTCGTCAAAAATCCCTCCGGTCCAGGCGCGATTGCCATCCGGGTCAATCTCACACTGGTAGCCAAACACCCGGTCATTTTCTTTGCGGATATTGCTTCTAAACTGAATGCCAGAGTTGAGGTCATTGGGAAGGAAAACCTGTAACTCGAGGATGAAATCTGAAAATCGCTCTTTGGTGCATAGAAACGTGTTGGGTGTATTGGTCACTGCTTTCCCTACAATCACACCGTCCTCTACTTCGTAGGTAGCTTCTCCGCCATGGGTTTCCCACCCTTTTAGGTTTTTTCCATTGAATAAAGGCTGCCACTCCTGGGCATTCGCCGAAAGCGTAAGCAGCATCAAAATAACAGGAATTAGGTTTTTCATCATTTGTGGTTTAGTCTAAATAGAATGACCTCTGGCTTTTTCTTGAAAATTGAGCCAGAGGTTTATTAAAGTTGTGAACAAAGGTTTTCCAGGCAGATCAGTTTTGGTACAGCTTGTACACTTCTGACCCTGCGCTGAGGAAGGCTCCGGTACCATACACCTCCGTCTTGTCGGCCCAGGCTTGCCCGGGAGCAGCGCCTATGGGTTGCACATAGCCCAGCATCCCCTCATCGGTGACATAGCTGGTAAGTGCCTGCCATGCACGCTTTACAGCGGGTTCATAGTCCTCCCGGTCCAGTATGCCCTGATTGATACCCCAGGCCAGGCCGTAGGTAAAAAACGATGTACCGCTGGTTTCTGGTGTAGGATAAAACTCGGCTCCCAGTAGGCTCATGGCCCAGTGTCCTTCTTCGGTCTGGATCTTCAGTAGGGTCTTGGCCATTTTTTTATAAAGATTCAAAAAGTACTTGTACTCCTTAGTACCTTCTTCCAGCTCATTCATGATATTGACCAGGCCGGCAAATACCCAGCCGTTGCCACGCGCCCAAAATACCTTCGTGCCGTTATCCAGCTTCGTTTTGAAGCGCTCATCCCGGTAGTAGAGGCTCTCTTTTTTGTCAAACAAAAAGTCTGTAGTGGCCTTAAACTCGCTCATCATAAAATCCAGATAGGCCTCTTCACCCGTCTCTTTGTAGAGCTTGGCCCATACAGGTGGCGCCATAAAGAGCGCATCGCACCAGTTCCACCGGTCCTGATGAAAAGGTGTCCTCCAGTTGAGCTGCGTTTTGGCTGGATGGAAGCGGATATAATCAAACTGCTTGATGGTAGGCTCCATCATGGACTCGTCCCCATATTTTCGGTACAGGTCCACGTACATCTGGCCTATGGTGTGGTCATCAGCAAAATACTTGCGGTAGTGCAGTTTCCACTCCTGCTCCTCGCCTACGCTTTTGAGCCATTCATAGTACTTGTCTGTATCGGCCATTTGGGCCCATTTCACCATCCCTACATAAAGCGCTCCGTTGGTCCAGTCTGCGATGTGGTGGGGCTTGTCTGCAGTGTAAGGCTCCCGAAAGTGCTCGATTTGCCAGTCAGCAACTTTTTGCATTACCTGTTTTACTTCATCAGGTTTTATTTCCTGTGCAAAGGCCCCTCCTGTTGTCGACAGGCAAAGTGCCAGTACGATCAGCCTTGTCCATTCCATTTTCAGCTGTTTTAGTCTATTCATTGTGATCATTTTTTTGGTTTTTCTAATACATATCCCATGATGCTGGTCTCAAAACTTTGGTAGTGAGTCCATGGCTTTCCGCCCAGCCACAGCACCACCTTATACCCGTCTCCTGCCACGATGATGGGCCGGATGTTTTTATAGGTGGAGTTGTCAGTCAGCTGCTTCCACTCTATGCTTTGGGTATCATCTTTGGGTTTTACCCGTGCCATGTAGATTTCATGCACGCCTTTCTCTTCTCCAGTATTGGGGTCCACTGGGGTGGAAATGATCACCCTGGTGGGATCTTCAGGATCTAAAGCAATGAGCCCGGTGTAGCTCGCTTCCCGAGGGTATAGCCCTACACCGGCATAGGCAATTTCACGGTCTACCCACTTTTTGCCGGTCCAGGATGCCAAGCGGAAGCGATTATCGGAATTCTCCAGAAAAAGCGTATAGCCAATGTGTGGATTCCCTTTCTTGTCTTTTTCCAGATCGCAGGTCCACGCTGCATCCGGAACACTACCAGAGCCCTCCGGCTTTTCTTTGGTTTCACTGCCTACATATACTTTTTCAGCTTCGGAAGTTTGTAATGGCCCCTGAGCGATGCTCTTGATCTTTTCGCCATTGGCACGGTAAAAGCTCTCCCCATCGAAAGTCGCATAGTAGATGCTATTGCCATACACCCGCGGGTGTCCGTCTGTAAACGATATGCCGATCTGGTTATCGTTGAGCTGCATGTAGCGCACATAGGGCCTTTGTTTTCCTGCCACTTCATCCTTGATCAGGTGCGTGGTATGGCCCCAGGTGTTGCCACCATCTGCAGAGGTGATGTAGGTAGGGTTTAGATCTGGCCCATTTCGATAAAAGTTATAGAGCAGGCCTTGCTTTTCTATGGTGTAGAGGTTCATATAAGTAACCCCTCCCCAGCTGCTGCCATCGGGCAGATCAAAGTCATGCGTGTAGACCTGGCGCTCGCTCCACTGCAAGTAATTGTCCGGCGAAGAAATGCTGTAATAGTGCTTATTTTCCCGACCATGCTTGGCCCACACCGCCAGCAGACTGCCATCTTCGCGCACATAAAAAACCGGGGAGTTGTGATCATCTACCTCAAATGCTTTATCCAACACTGCCACCCCTTCAAGTTCATTTTGTTCCAGGTCGTAGACACCCACACGGATATCTCCGCTTACTCCGCTGATGGTACCTATAATGAGCTTCCCTTCATGAATAATCACCCGAGGATCTTCATACCAGCACCATCCTCCATCCTCCATAAAGGTGATGGGCTGTTGGTCTTGTTCTTTGTACTGTGCCCGTGCCGCGGTGAGCACCACAAGCAAAAGACACAGGACTACCATTTGTCTTCTTATTTTCATGATTGTTTATAAGTAAATGTTTCTATGCTATCCCCCACCTTTTTGAAAGGTCTGGAGGCGTGTGGAGCTGTCATTCGAGAGCTCCTTATTTATTCGTATAGACTAACTTATCCCTTCACTGTGCATTTCACTGCTTTTTACCTAGTTTTACGCTTATCTTTACCGTAAAAAGTAACCGACAATACCTTGTTTTTCAGTGAGTTGTATTTACCAATGATTGAATGATCAGTTCCCAGCAAAAAACCGAAGCACTACAACGAATACTAGATAGCAAGACCTTCAAGAAGGCCACTACCACCCATGTCTTGCTCAAACTTTTGGCTGATGCTACGCTTTCGGATAAGGAACTCACCACGGTGACCATTGGCATGGAACTCTTCGGCAAAAAATATGATCCTGAAAAGAGTGATGTCAACATTCGGGTAAACATTTCGCACCTGCGTAAACGACTTAAAAAGTACTATGCTGATGAAGGGCAGTCTGACCCCATCATTGTGTCCATTGCTCCGGGGCAGTATCAGGTCTCTTTTACCAAAAAAAAGTCTGAAGATCCGGTCAAATCTCGCTATGCACTTCCAATAGTGACCGCTATCGCCTTGCTGGCAATAGCAGCGGCAACATACTTCTACACCCGCCCTTCGGATGCGGTGTGGACCTCCTTGATTAATAACCAAAAAGAAACCGCACTGTACATAGGCGATGTGTTTGGATACCGGGGGCCAGGGGCATTTGGCGCCTACGAATGGCACCGTGATGCGCGCATCAATTCCACGGAGGAGTTTTACGAACTGGTAAATACTAACCCGGAAGTATACGGAGAGCTTAAACCGGGAGGCTACAGCTATGTAGTTTTCGAAAACTCAGCGATTGTAAAACCCTTTACTCGCTATTTTACGAAGCGTGATTATGATTTTTCGCTGCGGCCTTCCTCCGGCTTTACCACCAAACTGATCCGGGAGCAAAACACCATCTACACAGGTCCGGTATATATCCAAATGCAGTTTGTGGAGGTGTTTAATCAACTGTCGAAAAACATACACCTGGAAGTACAGATGATGCCCGAAAGACTTTTCGCTATTTCCTACACAGGAGATGATGGTGAGCCCAAACGCATCGATTTGAATAGCACAACAGGCAGTAGCGAATATGCACTGATCGGTGGGTTTGATGGCCCCAACAACACGCGGCACTACATGTTTTTCTCCAATCACGGCATGGGCCTGACGTCTTTAGTGGATTATTTTACCAATGAAGATTCACTGGCTGTATTTTCCGAACGTCATTTGGAAGAATCCTCAGAGTTTGTGGCGGTGTATTATGTGGAAGGTCAAAACCGTACCAATATGCACATGGAGTTGCGCTTTTTGGACAACAATCGCTAAGCATTGGAGACTTCCGCCTGTGGGTTGGAGACTTCCGCCTGAGGTTTGGCTTCTTCCGTCCGAGGGTTGGGGCCTTCCGCCCGTGGTTTGGCTTCTTCCGTCCGTGGTTTGGAGGCTTCCGCCTGAGGTTTGGCGTCTTCCGTCCGAGGGTTGGGACCTTCCGCGTGTGGGTTGGCTTCATCCGTGCATGGGTTGAGACCTTCCACGTGTGGGTTGAAGTTCACCAGCTAAGGTTTGGGGTCTTCCGCCAAGGATGTAGTCCTGCTTTGGCTTCTAAGTGTAGGTATTTACAATTGTTTAAAAACCATTATCTTCGAAGGGTTCAAGCCGGATTTTGTGCCTAGGTGTGCTATATTCAAGATGTTAGCGTCAATTCTGACTCATATGAAGCATATTTCTTATCTGATATCAATTTTAATCCTAACTGTTAGTTGCGGAACTGATAACCAAACGAACCACGAATGGATAAGAGCGTACACTCAAAATATTTCCACAATGGCAAAACAGGTTGTAGAGGAAACTGGCAACAGAAATAGCGACTTGGAGATACTTGACAATATCAAAAAATATCAGAACGTCACATCTGAACTCATTTCGGAACTCGATAACGGAAACAAACAAGCCGTCATCAAGAAACTCCAAGACCATATTGACACGCTGAGAACATCTTCAAATAGAATTAGTGAATACTTTTCAATTTCCAATACAACGTCAGTAGAGAACATAAAAATCCAAATAGCATTATTGGAACAAGAAACACTCAACTCATACACTAGCCAGATCGGATCAACTGACATGATGTTTGACCAGTTGGATATTTTCTTCGTTCCGGATGAATACCTGATAAACAAAAACGAACCTGTCAAGGGAACAATCTACATGGGTGCAACAACTTCTCGATCAGAAAAAATGAAAATGTTTATTAACGGCTCAGATATACCGATTATATCAGGAGGTGGTCGAGTTGAACTACCCTATTCCGCTGTAACGCCTAACTTTGAATTCAAAGCCAAGTTTTTAGAAACTCGCTTCAACAACGAACTGGAGAAAACAATCAAACTGAAGAGCTCTAAATGATCAAAAGGCGCCAATCGAGTAGACGGCCCCACCAGTCATAACTGATGGGGTGCGCCTTTGGAGTGCCAACCCAGTCACATCACCGTACGTACGGCCGGCGTGTAAAGCTCACGCCGACCTGTCGGCAAAGGCAGGTATACGGCGGACTAGGCGTCCCTGTTCATTGGATCGATCTTGTAGCCTTCCCATTTTTAGGACTGATCAAATAGACTAATTCACTAAGTATTTACAAAATTCATTCTGGTAGTTTTCATTCTTTGTTTGCTGTTTCAGATACTGAACGTAGAAAATGCACTTACCGAAACCTTTTCCCATTGCATCATGTTACCTAATTAGCTAACTTCGTTCGTATGAGCGAAAGTAGTGATGTCAGAAAGGTAATAATCTTTGGTGAGCACTTTTGGGAGTTTTACAACGCTCAAACTCCCAAGATCAAGGAACGGATAAACTGGACAATTAAACTGATTAAAACCGTTGAACGTGTCCCAACAAAGTATCTCAAGAATATTACTGGAACAACTTTGTATGAAATGCGGATGGTATCAGGCACGAACATCTACCGAATTTTCTGCTTTTTCGACAAAGGTAAATTGGTTGTGGTGTTGAACGGGTTTCAAAAGAAGACCCAGAAAACTCCGCAGAACGAAATTAAACTAGCTCAAAAGCTACAAAAACAGTATTACGATGAGCAAAACTAAAATTATTGATTTTGATGATCACCTAAATTCTGAATATGGTGAACGAGGGACTGAATCTAGAGAAGCCTTTGAAGAAGGATTTGAGGCTTTTCGATTGGGGGTTATGCTTCAAGAACTGCGTAAAAACCAAGGCATGACTCAGGAACAACTGGCTCAAAAGTGCGGAACAACTAAGACGTACATTTCGAGAATTGAGAACAACGCAAGCGATATTCGTCTATCAACTCTCATGCGAATCGTCAGAGAAGGTTTGGGCGGACACCTGAAGCTCAACGTAGAAATATAAACACGAAAGCACGGTCGAGTAGACGGCCCCACCAGGCGTCACCGTTCACTGAATATCAGTGGTTCGCCATTGCGAAATCTTTTTTCGGTAATAGGAAAGCTCCAAATAGTCTGATCGCCATTCGCCCAGCAAAGCGTAAAGAAATCCGCACCAATTGGGAGGAGCGTAATGGCAATAAGAATTATAGCAGAAAACTCAACTCGATAATTTTATCAAGGCAATCAATCAGCTTACTAAATTCCTAAAACCGGACGAACTACCGATATCGAAGGTGTACGAGTTAAAATTATCCGAGACTACCTGCTCTTCTATCAGATTCCGTATTGAAATCTTTACACTTTGATAGGGCGTCCTTGATAATTGATTTTGTGCTTGAACACCCGTTTAAGCTAAATGAATCTCTTTTTGGTATTTAAACCAATTCATTAAACCTCAGTTTTCGTTAATTATCTATGATTTTGAGGTTTTGTGACAGGCCTCGAATAAATTTCTATCAGAAATTCAGCTTAAGAAAATCATACCTGAATCCACTGTTTGACCGCAGGGACCGGGTCGCCGGTGCGATTTGGATTCATTGCAGTAACTAGCTGAATTTCAGGAATTTATTCACAGCCTTGATTTCTTTTGTCCACCGTGGACTCGGTTACTTTCTTGATCAAGCAAGAAAACGGTCCGCCGCTGCGGTAAGAGCCAGCCCGGCTCGAGGGCTTAAATGAATAAACAAGTAAGCCCTTGATATAGCCGACAAGACCCTGCTATACTTCAAATAAAATAGATGTACCATCTATCTCACCACTCCTTCTGTCTACCCTTTTACCTTGAGCATTTCGCTAATGTCCAATGGATCCTCATAGTGCTGTTGAAGTTTTAGCAGTTCGGTAGCTAGCTCCTGCAATTTTTCGGCATATGCCGGTTCATCGGCCAGGTCGTTGATCTCTTCGGGATCATTTTTCAGGTCAAACAAGAGGAATTTTTCAGCTTTGGGATAAACGATCAATTTAAAGTCGCCTTTGCGCACCATGCGCTGAGAATCTACATACGCTCCATAAATGGCGGGGTAGTTGCCAGCAGTCTGCTGCCGTGTAGCCAGGGGCACCAGGCTATTGAACTCCACATAGCCCGGTTTTTTAATCCCTGCCAATTCCAGTGCCGTGGGCATCAGGTCCTGCAAGTACACAGGCATCTCTAGCTGCTGATTGGCCGGAATGCCAGGGCCGGCGATAATCAACGGTGGCTTCACACTATGCTCAAACTGGCTTTGCTTGCCGATCAGCCCATGCCTACCCATAGCCAGCCCGTGATCTGAAGTGAAAAAGATGTAAGTGTTTTCCAGCTTGCCGCTGGCTTCTAAGGCATCCAGAATCTGCCCTATCTGCTCATCCAAGTGACTGATGATGGCGTAGTATTCTTTGATGTGCACTTTGGTAGCATACTCCGTACGTGGAAACGGAGCCAATGCCTCATCTCGCAGTGAAGGTCCGTTACCGATCAGGTGCTGGTAAGGATACTCCGGCATCCAGCTTTCGGGCAGAGAAATATCCGCCAAATCGTACATGTCCTGGTACTCCTGCGGTGCCTGCCGAGGATCGTGGGGAGCATTGAAAGCGATGTACATAAAAAATGGATTCTCACGCTGCTGAGCACTATCCAAAAACGAAAGCGCATCGTCACGCACTACCTCGCTCCAGTGCTTGCCCCCTGCCCAAAATCCACCAAACTTAGGATCTGTAGGTGACCAGCTGGTATCATTTTCATCGAGCGGGCGATTGTAACCCACCGGCATAATTTCTTCTGGAGTCACCTCTCCATTGGCCACTTCATTGGCAAAGAGGTCTACCATCTTAAAATGGTCCCAGGCATCTTTTGGCATACCAGGACGAATGTGCTCAGCCTGACCGAAGACCTTTCCGGCTGAGGCGTCTACATGCCACTTGCCTGTCATGTAAGTATCATATCCATTGGCTTCCATCAGCTGCCCCCAGGTCTGCGCCAGCGAATCCCCCTTTTGCCAGTGCTGACGAAAGTTATTGACTCGCCAGAGCGAGCGGCCAGAAATGAGCATGGAGCGAGAAGCCGTGCAGATGGCACCATTCCATCCGCCCATATTATAGGCATTGGTAAAAGAGGTGCCTTGGCGCACCAGACGATCGAGGTTGGGAGTATAGATCTCCGAATTGCCCAATGCCCGAATGGAGTTGTAGGTCTGGTCATCGGTGAAAAGAAATAGGATGTTGGGTTTTTGAGATACTTCTCGCTGACTACACGAGACAAGTACACCAAATACCAGGGCTGCAAGCAAAATTTTTTTCATAGGTATTTCAAAATATTAGTTCTAAGGTATCGCCATTCGGCAAAACCAAATTGAGCAATGGTTTGCATCTCGAAAAACAAGTAGCCAGAAGACAAACCTTTGCTCGCAACTCTATTTCACTTAAGTGGTAGCTTACCCTTGATTAAATACACACGAAAAATCACCGCATGTATGAAAACCTGTCACTTACTCTACCTACTCTTATGGTGCCCACTTCTTGTCTTTTCTCAGCCAAAACAAGAGCTTGAAAGCATTTACAAAGGCTCGTTTGCGGATTTTTATAAATCGGTGAGCTCTCAAATAATGATGTATCCTAATGATGAATCCGGTGTTTTAGTTTTGGTCTGGGTGGTGAAAAATGGAGTGATCGAAGACATCTACCTCCCCAACCCGCTTTCCAAAACTCAAAACTCGTCAGTGATCGCTGCGATTTCGTCTACACGTGACAAGTGGTCTGCTAGCCAGACCAAGAAGGCTTTTATTCTCCCGGTTATATTCTCGAAAGTCAAGCGAACTGAAATGTCATTTCCCGACCACTTTTTACCTCCCTTGCATATCATAAGTTTTAGTAAAACCACCGTGAAAAACCTAAACACTGGAGCTACTGCATCAAGCATCAAACATGCTCAAGAGCCTTCAGAAGCGTCTTTGGCTGGTAAAGCTCAAAAACTAATAACTAAAGGGAAATATAAAAAAGCCCTTACTCCATTAAATGTTCTGATCAAGAGGTTTCCACTTACAGAGGAATACCGCAACATGCGCCTGGCGTGCTATCAGGCCACCAACAAAATTGACGAAATCTGTACTGAAGCAGTGTTTATGAAGCTCATCTTCCAGATGGAGCCAATTCATGAATGTGTGAAGTAATTGGTGCTCAACTGCTGACACCTAGTGCTTTTCTGGCGTAGCTCCAAACAACAGAGAAAAAAGCTCTATCAAACACTAGCATTCGATCAAATGGCAGTAAAGTGATTCAAAAAACGCCACCGAACCAAAAATCCGGTGACGTTTGTGATTTCTTAAGCTACAGCTTACCTATTGACAACTATATGCCTTGCCACACTGCCTCTGCCGATCTGACATCTGAGCAAATACCACCCGGGTGCTAAGCCAGAAACATCGAGTACCAACTCATCAGTAGCGCTATCCAGCATACGCACATTCACCCTTCTGCCGAACACATCTGATAGCATCCAGGCGTCTACACCGTAAGCACTAGTGACCGTCACCTGATCAGACGTTGGGTTGGGGTATACTTTTAGTGCGACAGAACGGCTACTTAACACTTCTTTTTCTTCTTCCTCTTCTTCCTTGTTGCCACTATCAAAAAACTGTAGCGGATATGCTTCCCAATCAGCACCTGCCACCCAGGCAGTGGTACCGGACTCATAAGCTCCTATATCCGGGGCAGCACCCTGATATCCATCAGTAATACCCGCTATCACTTTACCTCCATCGATAAGACCAGACGAGTTGCCAGGCATAAAGTCCTGCGCCGAGTAGTCTACGAATGGATCGTTCGGGTCTATTTTATTGGTTTCGGTAGACACGTGCGTACCGATCCACTCTCCGCTATTCGCATAGTTGTTTTCGATCACTATGTCATCTATGGTGTAATTGGTACCATTAGGGCCAGCCCATCTGCCCATGGCAGACTCTGCTTCGTAGATTGAGTTATTGTAGATATCGATGTTCCAGTTGTCCCAATTAATCTGAATACCAGTCCAGGTAATGTTCCAAACCATGTTGTGATGTACCGTATAGCCCTTGCTGTGATTGTCCAGATAGATCCCTGCTGCACGCCCATCCGCATACTCCGGCCCTGCGGAATCATGAAACCAGTTGTGATGGATGACAGTGTTTTTGTCACTTTCTTTCCCTACTGTATAAAAAATACCCGCGTCATTATTGATGCGCATTACATCGTAGACATCATTGTAGGCTATCTCACCGTTTGATCCACTGTTATAAATCCCATCTCTACCTGCCAAATACAGTGTATTGTTGGTAATGGTCATCTGGGGGATACTGCTCCGGATCAAGTTCGAGTGAATACCAACGGTGTTAAACGACCTGATGATGTTGTTATGAATGGTATTGCTGGTACTGTTTTTCCAGGCATAGAGGCATGCCACTCCGTTGGCAGAACCAAACTCGATTAAATTCTGCTCAATCAAGTTGTGACTTCCCTCGATCGTAATGGAACCCCTGGCATCCTGTGCATCCGAATTGTCCAGCTCGTCGAGCGCATTGTGACCGTACTGTATTACACAGTTTCGCACCTCACAGTAGTTTCCGGCAATTCTTACTGCCCCACCAAACACATGAAGGTCTTCCACGGTGATGTAATCATGCGTGAGCTCAAAGGTTTCTGTTCGTGCACTGACCTCTACAGCTAATGTGTTGGGGTCGGCACCACTGGGAGCATACAGGTAAAGCTCATTTTGCTCTTCATCGTAGAACCATTCTTCTTCGGCATCCAAAGCTGCCAATTTTCCAAAGAGAAAAAACCGCCCCCTATTTTCATTGCGAATCACTGTAGGATTGTGTGGATTAAATGGCCATTTATCTGGAAGTTCAGGAAAGTCTACCCTACCAGCAGAAGATGCCGTAACTGGCCGGGTCCAGCTGGCACCAGAGTGTGCTCCCAGATACCAGATATAGCCACCAGACCAATCTGCAGCAGGGATCGTAGATCGCTCAATATGTGATCTGGAGCCATTATCTACCGGTTCGGCATCAATGGTAAAAGGGTCCTGATCAGTGTTGTTTGGCCATCGAGCCACGTCCATGGACTTACCCCCTACATAGAGTGCTCGAAAGCGCACGGGAAGTGTCATTGTAGCCGATGTTTTATAAATAGGCCCGTCATGCACCTCCCAAGCTGTAAGTGCTTCGGTGCCAGTTACCACTACCGGGTCTCCGGCGAATGCTTTAAATACAATTGGACTTGCGGCCGTTCCAGAGTTGGTGGTTTTCACCCGTTCCCGGTAGACGCCTTCTTTGATGTAGCAAACATCTCCTGCCTGTAAAACCGTAGCGGCTTTACCAATAGTGAGAAATGGCTCATCCTCAGTACCAGGATTGCTATCATCTCCATTCTTAGCGACATAATAATCTGTAGCGAAGAGACTGATTGCACACAGACAACCAATCACTACGAAGAAAAATCTTAAGCTTGATACTATCATCATTTGGTTTAGGTAAAATGAATGGTGAACTGCTATCAAATCTACTGCTGATGCAAGCATCTGTACCACCCTAAAATATGTTTGAGAACAGGGGTGTTTTATAAAACACTGCTTCGAAGACTCAACAAATACTGGACAAAATCATCGAAAAAATACCTCTAAAGCTATGTAACAGCACCGTATAAACTTTGAAGCGAATCAATCTTTCAGAACAATTCTATAGACTAGTGCTGCATCGCCAGCCACAGGTTGCTGCTGAGGCTGGCGCACCTTTAGCCCCTTTTTGGTCTGCTTCCATTCTATTTTTTCATCAATTCCCAGTACGGTTACTTGATTTACCTTCAGTGTGGTTGGTTTAAGAGCTGTTAGCAGTCTATTTGGTTCCTCCTCATCCCAACCAAGCTGAATGGCATAGACGATATTTCCTTTTCGGGTGTAGCGAACATCTTTGGCATTGAGCTCATCCAGCCCGCCTTTTAGCGCCCCAAACTCATTCCAGTTGTCATTTGGCCGCTTTCGGATCTGTGTAGGACCTTCCCCATACACTATAAAAGGACGCGTACCATAGATCGCCTCACCGTATCTATTCATCCACACGCCTATAGCCTCCATAGCTGCTACCTGCTCTGCTGGCATGGTACCATCTGCCATGGGGCCGGCCGAGAGCAGCATGACACCATTCTTACTTACTACTTCAGCTAAGATTCTAATGGCTTTGCTGGGGTTGATAGCTGTGCGCCTGGCCTTATTGTAGCACCACGAGCTGCCCAGTATAAAATCAGTGATCCATACCTCCTCTTGAATATCGGGCATCGTGGCACGCTCCACATTGACCACCGCCAGTTCTTGAGGGAAAAAATGCCCTTTGGTATTGACAACTACTTCCTTGTTGCGAGCCTTGGCCTCATCAAAATAGTGTTTTAAAAAAGCTTTGCGGTGAGACTCTTTGACAAAACGCTGCCCAAAATCCATCCAGATGTAATCCGGACAATGTGCCTGTATCACTTCGTCTAGTTTGGCCAGCCACAGGTCATTGGCCTCCTCATAGTGCATGTTACAGTACAGTTTACGGTAGCGCTCCTCTTGTGGTACCAGCACCGAATCATATACCAAACTGTAGTTGCTTACTGGCCGTGTCCAGGTATTTTCCTGTTTGGGATAAAACATCATGTGAAAGCCATGATGAAAGGTGGTCATGTACTTTAAGCCTCTGCTCTTTACCTCATCTCCGATCTGTTTTACCACATCGATTTCTGGCCCCATTTGAGCTGAATTCCACTCGTTTACCTGACTATCCCAAAGAGAAAAGCCATCATGATGCTCAGCAATGGCCCCAATAAACCGGGCACCCATGTTTTCAAACATATCTACCCATTCCTTTGCATCGAAATGCGGCGCCTTCCACAGCGGAATAAAATCATGGTAGTGTGCCGTATCACCGTAGGTGGTATTATGATAATCATAAATATCCTCACCCCAACCTACACGATCTGGCGTATAGCGCCACCTGGGATACCACTCACTTCCCCATGCCGGCACCGAATACACCCCCCAATGAAAGTAAACTCCCAGCTTGGCGTCCTGAAACCAATCAGGTGCAGCCTTATGCGTTTTGAGCTCTTCCCAGCTAATGCTTTCAGTGGACTCTTGAGCATATACACCAAGAGCCATGCAGAGCGACAATCCTAAAATTATCGATTTCCTCATATGGTAAACTTTGGGAATCCTATCATTTCTTAACTAGTACTGAGTCTACTTCACCAATCTCCAGGATCTCACCCAGTCGTAGTAGGTGGTACGGTCTGATTTGCTCATGTTCATGCCACCGTCTGCTGGCACAGGGTTCCAGTCATAGGTCTCCGTCACCATCTTGAGGTACATGGGCAGGTCAAAAGCCGCCGCTGGCTCCACCGTGCCTACATGCTTACCGTCAAGGAAAAACTGCACCTCAGTAGGGCTTTTCCACCAGGCACCAAACACGTGGTAGTCGTCATAACATTTGCCTCCGAGTGGTGCCTTATTGCCCTTGATACCTTCGGGCTCATCACAGGTCACCTGTCGGCTGTGTGTATTGGAGTTCATTTTGGTATTAAACTCCTGAGCCCAGGCAGCATCAGTAGTGATGTGCCCCACACTCTCTTGTATATCGAGCTCAATCACACGTCGGTCACATCCTTCAAGTTGCCCTTTATTGTTGATTAGCCAAAAAGTAGATGACATAAAGGTCTTGTTGGCTTTCATTCTACACTCAAAGTACTGGCCTACGCTTGCCGCATTGCGCGATTGAATGTGTCCACCTGCATGGGTAAATTCTCTCCCCTTTAGTGTTTCAGGCTTTTTCAATTGATAATTGGTGATCGCCAACTTACCTTTTTTCAGGCTTACGGTATTGGCTTTAAAAATACCTGGAGGACGTCCACGCCAGCCCTTGGGATCCGCATTGATCCACTTATCTTCATCGAGGGACTTACCGTCAAATTCGTCCGAAAGCTCGGGAATGAGCTCCCACTGGAGGCTGGCCACTTCTTCATTAGCATTGAAGGTGGGTCGGTCTTGAGCAGTAGCAAGTTTGAGACAGAAAATCACAAGGATCAGGATAAATACAAATCGCGCTTTCATTATAAAAAGTTGTTTTGACTGGGAGATAAAGCAATAAAAATGCAAAATGGAGATTTCGTGCGTCCTTTGTCTATGCAAAGGTTTGTGCAGGAAACCTCCATTTGTTTGTGGCAGAAGAAATTCTACTGAACGATTAGTTTTTGTCGCGAGATGGCATCATTCCTTTGCGAAACGAAATTTACCATGTATACCCCTTTATTTAGGTTGTGCTTCACCTTATTGACTCCAGCAACGGCTGGCTGCTCTAGCAGCAGTGCGCCCTTTGCATCGTATACTTTGATGCTGCCTACTTCATTGGCTTTTACTTCAAAGGTGTCCTTCCCCGGATTGGGGTAGATCACAAACGACCCACTGGGAGAACTGCCTAACACCTCGCTGGTGGCTATAGGCTCTCCGTATGTCACACGCAGCACGGCACTTCCTACTCCTCCAGATTTGCCATCAGGAAAGTTTACGGTTACCTTGTTTTCAGCCTTGACTAGTGCTGGATTCACATGAATGATTTTGGTAGTGGCATAGTCATCACCGGTGATGCGCTCTGCGCAATCTTCTAGCTGTACATTGAGCTTGCTACCATTGAGAGTAATCTCCACGTCTTTAGGATTGTCTTTATTTCTACTCACCCCCACACGCAGCGTAGCACTTCGCACCTGCTGCAGGTCGTCGATGTTGATGACGAAATCCTTGCTACCTGTAAAGGTCTGCCCCCAGGTGGTGCTGTAGTATACTTTTTCATCCAGGTCTTCCTCTTCAGGAATAGAAGATTCGTAGTTGACAAACACCACACCAGAACCCTGTGCTGTCAGGGTCACTTCGGGCAATGTAGCATACGTTTCTTCTTTAAATTCAGGCCTAAAGTCTACTTTGCGTCCGAGCGTGCGTACCAGCACATCTTTTACCTTTCCAGAAAATTCATCTACTTCCAGGTTCACGTTCGCCTCGGTATTGCTTTGGTTGTGCAGTACCACGATAAGCTGGTGATCATTTACAAAAGCAAAGCTTTGAATATCTGGATCATCGTTCCAAAACTCTACCCTCCTGCCTTTTACATCTTTGAAAAACTTGAAATAATCGATCAGTCTGGACTCCACCCATTTCGAACTGGATTTCTGGAAATTTTCTTTTACCAATAGGCTAGAGTAATATTTTGGATCCCACCCCGATGACTCCAATAGGATAAAAGGCACGGCCTTTTCCACGATATGTGGGCTGTTCATAAAAGTAAGCGTATTGGCAATAGCCCCATTTACCATGATGAAATTATCAATGTTTCGCTTCTCCATTTCGTACTCAAAACCCGATCCCGGAAAATATTGAGAACCCAGCTCTTCATAAACTTCTTCTTTCTTTGCTGCATCGGTAAAGTACGCTCCATGCTCAGACCCAACGAATTTGAATTCTTTTCCATATTTGTTGTGCATGAACGCGGCGATCCCATCAAACACCCCTTCTAATGGCAATCCAGAGCTTATTGACCCTACGAAATCATTTCCATCCCAGCCCATGTAGTCATAGGTATGAAAAGAATAGAAGTCAAGTTCAGCATTCGTACCATCTATGAAGTCAGTGAAATTGGTCAAACGATCATATTCTCTGCGGTAGTAGTAGCTCACAGAGTTGCACGGTCCGCCTACTTTCACATCCAGTCCCAGCTCATCTACTTTATCATTTACGGCTGTATGTAAGTCATAAAACCTCTGCTCACCACCAAACCTCCAGTCAGGCTCATTGACAATCTCATAAAAATCTGGTCGCTGAAAGTCGGTAAAGGTGTATTTCAAAGCCAAGGCTGCCAGTTCTGCCGCAGCATCGATGTTGCCTGGCATAGCCTGATCACTTCCATCAGGAATATATAGGTCCATGAAATCAGGATAAGCATTGTGTCGGTCGTGGAGGGCTAGTCCCTGCTTTGAGCCATACTTTGCTTTATAGGCTTCCAGACCATTGTCATTAGGATTCTGTTTGTTGATGAAATACTCCACATCGATATAACCAGGGCGGTTGGGATCTTCCTGAATGCTATTCCCCCAGCGCTTTTCACTAAATACCAGGCCCAGCCTTCGGCCAAGTGTCATGTCCAGGTTGTCCAGGTATTCAGTTTCCTGCTCGGGGGTGAGCACCTTTTTCATTTCGTTTACGTTTGCCGCCAGGTTAAAATACTTCGAGCGGTCCAACTCCTTGTGCCCTTCGATACCCCGTGTATGTGTCGGATTGATTTTTATAGAAACTTGCTGCTGAGCAAACCCAAGGGTACACATCAGCATCAATGTAATCGATAATGATTTTTTCATAAATAATTGTTTAGTCTGATTGAAGCAATTCTCTAATCAGCTACAAGCTAAAGTGGCTTGTTCAATTGATTGTAGGCAAAGGGTTGCTCAGAAGGCTCTGCAAAGCACCTCTGTTCAGTTTTTGTTCAGTTCAACCGGGGATGATGAGAGTAGTCGAAACATTATCTTGTGCAATTAATCCGATGTGTAGTCTATGAAAATCATTTCGAAGAAACTGCTCCATTTGATCCTCGTGCTTACGCTATTCCCAACTCTGGTATTTGCGCAGCACACCAACATTGTTCTGCTATTTGCTGATGACGCAGGTTACCATGATTTTGGCTTTCAGGGCAGCAACACATTTCCTACTCCTAACCTGGATGTACTTGCCCGGGAAGGAGTGGTTTTTGAGCAAGCCTACACCACCGCTGCTGTGTGCGGGCCATCCCGTGCCGGTATGCTCACGGGGATGTACCAACAGCGCTTTGGTTTTGAAGAAAACAATGTACCAGGCTACATGAGCCAATCGTCTAAACTAATGGGCGATGAAATGGGACTCCCCCTACACCTGCAAACCATAGCCGATCACCTCAACCCACTGGGCTACCGCTCCTTACTACTCGGAAAATGGCACATGGGCAATGCTGATAAATACCACCCTTTAAAACGTGGCTTTGATGAGTTTTATGGGTTTAGAGGTGGTGCCAGAAGCTTTTGGGCGCTCAGCGACGAAGAGGCTAAAAAGCGTCCCGAGGATCGCTGGGAACACGGTTTTGGCAACCACGAAGAACCAGAGGAATACCTCACAGATGCAATAGCTCGTGAAGCATGTGATTTTATAGCTCGCAATCAGCAAAACCCATTTTTCATGTATGTATCATTCAATGCGGTACACTCACCACTCCACGCAAAGGACGAAGACCTGGAGCAAATCAAAGGACTCACCGGCAAGCGAAAGACGCTGGCCGCCATGACGCTGGCAATGGATCGTGCATGTGGGCAGATTCTGACTAAGCTGAAGGAGCTGGGACTAGAAGAAAACACACTGGTAGTGTTTACCAATGACAATGGAGGTCCCGTAGGCACTATGACCAGCAACTACCCACTCAGTGGGGCCAAGTCCAACAACCTGGAAGGTGGCATCAGGGTACCTTTTGTAATGAAATGGCCAGGTGTGGCACCAGCCAATTCGACTTTCTCCTTTCCCATCAGTACGCTAGACCTGCTCCCTACTTTTGTAAATGCAGCCGGAGGCAACGCTAAGCAGATTAATGGACTAGACGGAGTAGATCTGCTCCCTTACCTCACCAACACTGCCACTGGTCGCCCGCACAAAACTCTCTACTGGAAAAAAGAGAACAGAGGAATAATCCGACACGAAGACTGGAAGCTTATTCGCTACCCCGACCGGCCTGCCGAGCTCTACTATCTCCCTGATGATGCTGCCGAAGAAAACAATCTGGCCTATGAGTATCCAGATAAAGTACGGGAGCTTTTCAAACAGCTATGGAGCTGGGAAAGCCAACTAGAGCGCCCGCTCTTTATGCTACGCAGAGAATATGAAGTAAAAGCACTGCAACGCATGGACGAGCACCGCGAGCCATTGGTGGATGAGTGAGGGCTACCAGGTAGTTGAGTTCAATCGAACTCCCAACCCTGCGGTCAAAGACCAACTAGGCACGGCATATTCTGCATAGATATTATTTTGATATAGGCTTTGGTTATACCAGCCCGTTGCATCAATCCTGAAATAGATGTTTTCACTCGGTATAAAAATCAGACCTGCGCTAAGGGCTCCTCCTAAATGAAATACCCCTCTACTTCCAGAAGTTGTTTCTGTTTGTTTTCTCCCGGTAAAGGTTGACACACGTTCGGTAGCACTATATCCGTCTTTCATATACCCTATTTGGGTCTGTGCTCGCATTACCCCCTTCAATTGCCTTTTGCCGAAGAAATATTCAACACTCAAAGGAACTTCTACCAAGTTGTATCGATGAAGAATGTAATCTTGCCCTTGAATATAGAATTCTGGGTAAAACTTGTGGTCATGGTGTGTGAAAAACACCCCAACCCCAGTTGCTAACCGGTAATTGGACCTGGCTCTCACTTTAGTAAACCTTAACCCAAAAATATCCGAATGAATTTTGGAGGTATAAATACTTTCATCCTTCCTCCCCAACTGAGTATAAAAAAAGCGAATCCCCACGGACGGCTCGATCATTAGATAATCGTTTTCGCGATTTTTACTTTCACTACATTCTGGACACACCAGTTTGTTGTACTTTTTTACTACGCGCACCAAAGAGTTATAGGTATAGGTAGCGCTTTCCACATAAAGTGTCATCTGATCAAAATCCTGAAACAAATACAGCAAAAGTCCTTTATAGTCACTCATAAACTTCTTGAATGTCTTACCCGTTTCTTTATCCACGATAGTGACTTCATTATATTTCAATTCAAGAATTTCACCATTCGAAGTGACGAAAAAATAGTCGCGCACCTCAAAATCCAGCAAATAAAGATTCATAGGCCCTGTAAGTATGCGTTCCAAAAAAACACTTTTAGGCACACCAGTGATATCAACTTGGGCAGCTTCATAATGAAGGCCTTCAGTAAAGCCAAAGCCATCAATTTGTGAAGAAAGATAAGTAACTGGCTTTGCTTCAGGTGTAGCCTTAAACTCACAGCTGTTTACTACCTCCCCAATTAAGGTTCGTTTGATCTCACCTCTGATCGTATCTCCATTTTGTATGATATATCCAGGATCGAAAAGTTTCTGGGCAGATGCTGCAAACGAAAGAAGTAGTATTGAGGAAAGAATATTAAATCTCATGACGGTAATTAAAAGCAAGGCCTAAAAATAATAGAATTAACTACATCACATACCACTCCTCGATTGAAAAATAACTTTTGCGCTTTCCCATTTCCTGTCACGGCCACCCTATACTCAATGTGTCAAATATTCCAACCGCCATTTCACTTGATTATCATCGCGAACAACAGGGTTTAGACGGGATGCTTCTACCCTTACAGCAAAACCATACGGAGCGGAATTCATGAGGGTGATAGTATTGAGCATAAGTAGGGCTTCCGTAGGGTTTTCTGATTTGCACAAGGCTTCCGTCATCGCTTTTTCGGGGTTTTGTCCTTTGGCTACAGCCAAAAACTCCGCGGCACGAATTCTATTGAGCAGTTCGGGATCGGTCTGTTGCATAGTTTCAGCCTGATCATAAAATAGTTCTGCGTCTGTCCCAAATGTACTGCAGGCGATGAGCGCCCAGTAGCGTTCCCAGGGGTCCTCACTTGCCAGCGCTTTGGCCAGACGACTCTGCACCTGATCAAATGGCTGCAACATCAAATCCGCAATCGCTAAATAGCGTTGGATCTGCTTTTTATTTTGCTTCCCAAATGTCACGGGATCGGTAAGCGCATCCGACAGCAAGACATGTTCTGGATAGAAGGATAGGTCGGGCATGGAGGTCACCCACTCGTGAAGCTCATCTCGCAAGTCCCGAAGCGTCTTCGCAAACTGAGGGTCTTTAGCCAGGTTTTTGGTTTCATAAGGGTCCTCCTCCACATCAAACAGCATCTCTGCCGGCCGAGGCTCAAAAAAGGCTGTCTGGGCATGATCCAGTTTCCCATCCAAATAGAGTGATCGCCACTCTTCATAAGCCAGCTGCTTATATCGGTAGTTGTTCTGCAGCCCATCTATGGTAAATGGCTGATAACTTCTGATGTACTTGTACTTTCCTTTTCGCACTGAGCGGACCAGGTCGTATTTTTCATCAAACCGGTCGGCATACCCATAGGTGATGTTTCGCTTCGCTAGCTTTTTGGCCGACACAGCTTTCCCCAGAAAGGGTTTTCCGTCCATGCCAGCAGGCACCTCCACTCCAGCCAAATGCAAAACCGTGGGCCCGAGATCCACAAAACTCACAAATGCATCGGTTTCCCCTCCAGTGGGAGCAGCCACCAAATGCTGATACTTTTTTGGCACATACACTACCATGGGCACGTGAAGCCCGGTCTCGTAAATGTATCCTTTGCTGCCTGGCAGCACGCCTCCATGATCTCCATAATAGAAAATAAACGTATCATCTAGCAGCCCGTCAGCTTCCAGCTTTTCTACCACTTCGCCCAGTTGAGCATCCATCTGCTGGATTTTATCACGGTAATAAGCATTGGTATATCGAAAAAGCTCCGTATCCGGATGGTTGGGTTGTACCTGATAGGCATCCGGATTTACTTTAGTAGGCTGCTGCATGTCCTCTTTACTAAAATGCAGTCTGGATTCATGGGTAGTACCTATGTTGTGCACATAGAAAAAGGGCTGATTTGCCCCTCTATTCTTCCAGGACGCTTTTTTAGACGATTCGTCCCATACGTTATCACCTTTCACAAAATTGTAGTCTTCCTTGGCATTGTTGGCGGTATAGTATCCTGCTTTTCGCAGGTATGCAGGAAACATCTCCACACCATCGGGCATAGGCGCCGGCTCCTGATGCCGGTGAAACTGCGTGCCTGTA
Organism: Marinoscillum furvescens DSM 4134; assembly: GCF_003386095.1. Classification (GTDB taxonomy): domain Bacteria; phylum Bacteroidota; class Bacteroidia; order Cytophagales; family Cyclobacteriaceae; genus Marinoscillum; species Marinoscillum furvescens. Next base: position 104,874 of record NZ_QREG01000016.1, read on the forward strand.
CGTGGGCCATAACAACCCGAAATGATGGCCGACCTGGCCACACTACAAACAGCCCCGTTAGAAAATGCTCTGGTAAACTTCACGCCTTGTTGGGCCAGTTTTTCGATATGAGGTGTCTCCACTCCATTGTCATCAAAAAGCTTTAAATAATGCTTGGAGTTATCCTCCGAAACAATCCATACGATGTTTGGACGCTCTTGTGCGCTTACTGACCACTGCAAACAAACCAGGCACACGAGCACCATCCACTTCCCCATAGTTTTACAACTCATTCAAATATTACTTTTTTAGGACTTTAAAAACCTCCACTTCGTCACCCCGGTACAGTCTTAAAAAATAGGTACCGCTTTTCCATTCCTTACCAATATACTTCATCTCCAGGCTGTGCACGCCGGTAATCTGCTCTATTTGCCTGCCCGCTTCATCTACTACCTCTATTTGATCAATTTGCCCCTTTAGCCCTTCGATGTTGAGTTCGTTTTCAAATGGATTTGGAAAAGGGTGTGCTAGTTTACTCTTTTTTTTTGCACCCAGGGCAGGCTCCTCTGGTGTCTCCTGAGCAGTGTACACTACACATACATCGGAGGCCCCATTGGCCAGTGTAGCATGGATCCCAGCACTACCTTCAGCCAGACAGGTCACTTCGCCAGTAGCAGACACCGTGGCTACCTCGGGGTTATTGCTGGACCAGGTAATGGGTTCTGCTCCTGCCTCTGCTGTAAGCTGATAGCGCTCGCCGGGCTCTACCTCCATGCGGCTTTCAGCTATTTTCACATGAGCTACCTTAGGTACAATCTCTTCAGGTATGTTGAGCTTTTTATCATCAGCACCAAGTGCAAAATCAGTGCGGTTCCATACATTTTGCTGACTCCAGTCTGTCTCTATGCGCCCATCTCCCAGTACGATATTGCCAAGCTTTTGGCGGAACCATTCTGTCAGTTCTTTGTAAGCCGGATCAAACGACACATTGCTTCGCTCTGCAGGATCTACGCGCAAGTCATACAGGGCCAGGCTCGCCTCTTCAAAAGAGGCATTGAGCGCCCATTCAATATTTTCGTTAGGGGCGTATTGCTTGCCCGGTCTACCCCAACCTTTGCGGGTACGCATAGAAAAGGCAAAATCTTCCGTACGCATATAAGCCCTGGGACCACCTACGCTGTTGATTTCTCCGATGATGTATGCTTTGGGCACATCATCCTCCTGCAGTCTGGCGCCCATATCCTGACCATCCAAAAATTCATACGCTTCGTTAGAAAGATCAGCACCTGCAGCAGCAAGCATCGTAGGCACAAAATCCACATATTCGGTAAAGCCTTCGTATACTTCACCCGGAGGGTATTTGGTTTTATCTGATGACACTACTATAGCCGCTCCGTGATTGGAGAGCTGCCAGGGAGTGAATTTTGCCTCAATCCCCTGCTCGCCCAGATGCCAGCCATGGTCGCCAGTTACGTACAGTATGAGGTACTCCTGGCCATTGCGCTCACTGTACGCTTTGAAAGCATCTATAGCCTCCCCCACTAAATGATCGCCATACGCACAAAACGCATAATAATCCCGTATAGCTTGTTGCTTTTCTTCATAGCTCAGCCCATCGATCTGTAGTTGTTCGTAAAGGTCCTTCATCTGGGCAGGCAGCTTATCCACCTCACTCTGGTCAAACTCCGGAATGGCATAAATCTCGTCTTTAAACTTATCTCTGTACTCCTTAGGAGGCATCACAGGGGTGTGAGGAAAATGAAAAGACAAGCTCAAAAACTGAGGTTGCGAAGGCTTGGCTCCCTGTACCGTTTTACCCGCCAGTGTAGTATAAGTTTTGTCCTGATTTTCAAGGTAATTTTTAAACTCATCCAACACATACCCATCTAGCGTTTTGCCTGATTCCTGGGAGTTTACTCCTCCGATTATTAGGTTTGGATTGGATCTGGTATATGAAAAGAGCAGGTCTAGCTCCTCTACAATGGCGGCCTTATCAGCCGCATCCTGAGCCGTGAGCCCACCTTCCCGCTCGGTATAGTAGTACTTCATGCTGCCATCGGGGAAATGAAACTCATTGCGAACACCAACCTTCTTTCCTCCTTCCCAAAACACATTAGAGAACCAGTCAGAAAAGCCAAGCTTAGCCAGATCGTTTTTGTTATCGATTTTGAAATCGTAAAATCCGAGATCGTTCCAGGTGACTCCCGGACCCCATTCAAATATGCGGTAGCCACTCTTGCCCATTAGTGTAGTGCGATACCCCAAATCACTCATCAGCTCAGGCAATGTTTTCGTGAAATAGTCCACCTGATCGTGGGTTTGCTCGAATCCATAAATACCAGTGTGATGCGGGTACTTGCCAGTGATCATACTCCCTCGAGAAGGCGCACATGCCGGTGAATTGCAATAGTTATTGACAAAAAACACTCCTTCTGCCGCCAGTGCATCCACATTGGGTGATGACACCATACCTAGCGGGCTATCACTAATTCCTGTCGTAGTTTTATTAAAAATACCATTGGAGTCCATGCGCTGATCGTCGGTGAGTATCCAGAGGATATTCGGACGATCTTGCGCTGTAGCTTGCAGCGATATCACTAAGAGTAGGGCTAAAATTAATCTCATAAACATGCTATTTTCAGCGCTTAAAATAGGCCTTTGCCCTCGATAAATTTGAGCAAGCGTTTGTCTAGCTTCCTTCCAGGGTAAGCTTCAGCGCAAAAGCGTGTTTACCCACCGGGTTTGTAGGCAGTTTAACGCGGAGCCCATCACCTTCCTGCTGCCAGCCTTGTAGTTCCCCATGTCCCAGCAGTGAGATTGACGATACCTCTTTATCTAACATGCCTTTATCTTTTCCGAGAATTCTGATGATCAGCTCATTTTCCGGCCAGGCAAGCACAATCGCATAAAGTACGCCATCTTTTTGTGTGAAACGAATGTCCTCTGCAGTTGCATCTGGATTTTGATTTTCACTCAAATGCCCTTCCACAATTTCTTGTGGACCCTCGCCATATATTCTCCAGGGTCGTGTGCCGTAGATCGCCTCTCCATTGATTTTTAGCCACTCCCCCATTTCCATGAGGCGTTGGCGAACGGGCTCGGGAATAGTACCATCCGCCCGTGGAGGAATGTTGAGCAATACACAGCCATTTTTACTCACCACATCCACCAAAAAATCTATGAGCCGGTTTGTGGATTTATAGCGTGGATTTTCTATATACGACCAGGCTTTCCAGTCCATAGAGTCATCCGTCAGCCACGGAAAGTCCTTTTTTTCGCTCATGCGAGCACGCTCCAGATCAAGTACAGCTGAACCTTTCGCTAAGTCTTCAAACTTATAGGTACAAACTACCTCACGATCCCATTGCTCAGCTCTATTGTAATAGTTAGCCAAAAACTGTTTCCTATACTTTTCGCCGATGATGTCCATTTTGTTGTCAAACCAGATCATGTCTGGCTGGTAGTTGTCCATCAGCTCATTGAGTCTGTCTAGCCACTCCTGATTGAAGGCCTCGTCTGGCAAGGGGTCCGTCGGTTTGTTTGCCATCACAAAGGTGCCCTCAGGTACTTTAGGGCCATACAAGTCCGCAAATTTCGGATCTCCAGCATCTGTGGTGGTATCCCAGGTTGGGTACCAGGCATACATCCAATGGCGGTGATAGGTCACCAGGTATTTCATACCCTCAGCCCTTATGGCTTTTTCCATCTCGCCTACTATGTCACGCCCAGGCCCCATATCTACAGCATCCCACTCGGTAAGCTGACTATCCCACATAGCAAAGCCATCGGCATGCTCTGCCACGGGGCCTGCAAACTGTGCTCCGGATGCTTTGAATAACCTGGCCCACTCCTGAGCATCAAAATGCTCAGCGGTAAACATGGGGATAAAGTCTTTGTAACCAAACTCATCCAGTGGCCCATAGGTAGCCTCATGATGAGCTCTCACCGGATGATCTTTTACGTACATCCAGTGCGAATACCACTCCGTCTGATGGGCGGGTACACTGTAAGGTCCCCAGTGAAAGTAGATCCCAAATTTGGCATCCTGAAACCAAGATGGTGTTTCGTGCTGCTGAAGGGATTCCCAGGTAGGCTCGTATATTTTTTCATGTTTCTGGCAAGAGAACCCCAGCACTACAAGTGCTATGTTGATGTATCTCATAATCGTTTTGCTTCGTTCTGCATACTAACTAATCCTCGTCAGGAAGTGGATTATTTGAACTGAACTATTTCTAAACGCTACCCTTATTTTGAAATCTTCAATGATTGAGTCATACCATCAAAAAGTAAAACCAATGTGTGGTTGCTTTTTAGATACCAGGGACTAAGGTCTTCCCAAACCAGCTTATTAGCTCCTTTCACTCCCTGATGAACGTAATAGTTTACCAGTTCGTCACGGTCATCATATAAGGCAAGGTGTATTTCTCCAGCTTTTGGTATGGTGGCGAGCACATGTTTTGTACTTCCTCGGACTGGATACTCCAACCCTACTTTTGGAGAAGTCATTTGAAGCATCGATGGTAAACTATTCGTGCTACGATAGTTGACTACCAACTCTTCATCAAGCTGTACCATTTTCGTAAGCTTTTGCCAGTCCATTTTCTGTACTCTGGCATACATCTGAGGTCGATAATGGGCCTCAGACAATCTGGCATAATTTAGCCAGCATTCTGTAGCTTCACGCATTGTTTCCTGTAGTTGAACCTCCAAAGTAGAAGGTTGATGAGTAGTTGTCATGCGCTCCATCAGCACGGCTGCCTTTATCTTATATGCATAGTATTTTCCTAGCCAGGCAAAGGCCTTCATATCATTTTTTACTTCAGGAAGATCATAGCCTACACCTTTGATCTGGTCAACTCTGGTCAACACCTGATCTCCCCAAAGCATGAGGCTGTCTGCAATTTGTAATGGACCTACACTTCCCGATTTACCTGCCACAAAGTCTTTGGGGGATAAAATGCCTGTGTGGGGCATAGGGCGCGGTACGCGGAAGAAGGGGGTGAACCGGAAAGTTTCGCGTGAGGCACACATTTCTGGAGCCCAATGCCTGTCCCCTGTATGAAAAGTAAACCGGTTAACCTGAGGAATGACCTTTGAAGCCGTTTGCCAGACATCCATCAACAACTGTTCATTTTCCACCTGATATCGGGTTTTCAACAAAGAAGCCAAATGTTTATTCGGAATAGAGTTGTCATACCCCAACCTTCCCCAAAGCATGAATTTATACCAGTGCTTGTCCAGTTCCATAGTACCTTGTATGGATGGATTTTTATCAGAAAACACTCTCCCAAACACATATCCATCTGCACCCATATGATACCCGGCGGTAATTCCATCGGGGAGATTGGAGATGAAGGTCCTAACATAATCAGGATCACCCCATCGATACACGAATATGTCATCATTTCGCAAGTTCCACCAACATTTGAGGTTACTGGCTTCAAGTCCTTTTTTTAGTCCTCCGATGAACGGAGACTCTTGCGGAGACGAGTAGATTCTTGCCTTGACATATTTAAATCCGACATCAAAAGGATCTGGATACTGCGACCAGTACTTCATGATCTGATCAAACTTAGAATACCATACACGATGTACAAAATTCACTGTCCGCTCTGGGTGGTCTTTTTTATAGTCAAGAATACCTAACCCATAAGTCTCCCAAAGCCATCGCTCGCGTTCATCAGCTACATCCTTACCTTCACCCACTTCCATTCGCTCGCCAGCTGTAATGCCTATTCCTTTTACTTGCGGATAGGTTTCAAGAAACACTCGTATAGCCTCCCTGTAGTAAGCTTTAGTGGCCGAATTATCTATATCATCTGAAAGCCCATACTGGCCATATGTACCGTTTGTATAGATATTCCAGGTATACAGGTAGATGTTCACCCCTCGGCTTTTCGCATAGTCAAACACCTGATTCCAAAACGCAATTTTCTCATCGATGGTGATGGTTTTCACCTTTTTCAGATTGGAAAGCACATTTTCGGTAAGTCCTCCAGCATCTCCCCACTCCCCTACAGGTCCCTGAGGAGTGAGAGTAGTCACGTATACATCGTCGAGAGCCAGTTCGGGATAGTTTGGCAATTTTGTCATCACCTGAAAAGGATTGGGAGACCACAGGGAAAGCACATTGTATCGATACCTTGCCATGCGATCAAAAAAAGCACGCCAAAAGGTCATATCCCACATATGGAGAATGTTGCGCTGGGCAGCATCTCCTGTATCATCATAGCTGGGTGCACGTGCATCTAAAGGAATATTGAACTTCAAGCCTCTGTTATGCAGGTAGGGTGTGCCTTGTTTTCCATTTAAATGCTCTAAATCTTGCTGTGTGTTAATCCATTCGGCCACTTCCAGGGCCCCATACATTACGCCGAGCTCATCTCCAGATATTTTTACTTGCCCTGCGGTGTAGGTTAGCCTGTAGCTTTGCTCATCTGCTGCTGGCGAAACCTCGAAATGTACACTTATCTTCTCCTGCTGTGCAGTAAGGGCAGAGGCTATCTCCGCTATCCCAAATTTCACCAGTGGCGAGTCCGTATCACCCGACACACTGGGTTGGGCGCTAACTGCACCAAAGATGAGACCTACAAGAATATATGTGACTAACCTCATCATTTCTTTTCGTATTGGAAACGTTTATCAAAATCACCTTCGAGATACTCCTTTTGACGAGGCAATTCGAACTCATAAGCATAAAGTTCGTCTACATGTACTTGCAAGCTAGATGCTTTAAAGTCCATAACATGGCCAGCAAACTGCTCATCATCAGACACAAAGTGCAGGTGGTATCCAGCCACGTTGATATCTCCGATAAAATCCGGACTAAAAAAACCGACCATGGTTCCTGAAAAATTTGATCTTTCGAAAATTGGTCGATTTGGGATCAAAACATCCAGGCCCGTATCAAACGGTTTATCCTGTTTGTGCAATCCACCACACTTCATGTAGTCAAACTCACCGGAAATTTTAAAAGCGTAAAAGATGTTTCGAGAAGGTAAACGAGCATTGATAGCGGCACGCAGTTCGTCATAGTTGCTAGCCTGTACCTCAAAGGTGTGGTCAGCTTCAAAAAATGTAGCGTTTACATAGGCAATTTTATCCTTTGGTTGTGCTATAGTCACCTTACCATCCTCCGTAGCACGATACAGCTTTCCGTCTAGCATGATCAACTCACCATCCAATCGATCAAAGGAACCAAGTCCGAGATCTCCATTCTGGTATAATCGCTCGGCAGTTAATTCTCCATCGAAAATCCGGTTTACAAAAGCATACCATATAGAGTAGTGATAAAACTTATCTTTGGTCACTGCAGTATTGCTCGTAATTTCCTGGTTTGAACAAGGTTTCTGACAAGCAGCCAACATGGCGCTCAGACAAATCATAAAAGCGAGTTTTTTCATAGCCATTTCTTTCTTGTGGTTAGGATTTTAATTTAAGGTTGGGATTTAGGCACACCCCCTGCTTCACAGAGTTAAATTCACTTTTCCCCTCTACTCGCCCGGTCTATCCACTCTTGACGCTTTTGCTCTTCCTTTTTCACATTTTCGGCGTGAGGATCATACCACTTGGCAGGTACGGTATTTTCATTCCAGCTAGCATAAAGCTGCTCCAACTCAGATACCTTCTCAGGCATCTCTTCAACGAGGTTGTTTTGCTCATAGGGATCTTGCGACAGGTCAAAGAGCAGCCTGGCATCTTTATAGCCGGATTTTACCAACTTAAAATCCCCAGACCTCACAGCATAGCCCGCTCCGTCAGAGTACCTCCAATACAGGTTTTCATGTGGCGCCCCTCCTTTTTTACCGGTTAGATAGGGTAAAAGGCTCACTCCGTCCAGCTTTTTTGGCTCCGGGTGCTTCACTTGGGCTGCCGCCAAAATAGTTGGGTAGATATCCAGCGCTGATATAGGATGGTCATACACCTGCCCGGCAGTAATGGCCGCCGGCCAGCTGATAGCAAATGGCACGCGAATGCCCCCTTCAAACAGCATCCCTTTATGCCCCCTGAAAGGGTGACTGCTGGCACCATTGAGTGCAGCACCATTGTCGCTATAGAAGAAAATAAGCGTGTTGTCATACTGACCCGTTTCTTTGAGTTTCTGGATCACTTGCCCTATGCCCTCGTCCATAGCGCGTACCATCGCTGCATATACAGCACGTTGCCCATCTTCTATATGCTCGGTTTGCTTCAAATACTTCCTGGTAGCATGCAATGGCGAGTGTGGTGCATTATATGCCAGGTACATAAAAAAAGGATCGTCCTTTTTCGCATAACCGTCAATGTAGTTTACTGCTTCTCTGGAAAAATCATCAGTGAGGTAAGTCAATTCCTCCTGAGGGACCAACTGACCGTTTCGCTGCACACCATGAATCGCTCCTTTCTTGCCAGTGTCACCCCAGTAGCTGAGGCCTCCACCGATGAACCCAAACCAGTCATCAAAGCCCTGACTGATCGGCCAGAACTGAGCTGAGTCACCCAGGTGCCATTTTCCAATGGCGCAAGTCTGGTAGTCGTTTTGCTGCAAAAGCTCCGAAATCAACAACTCCTCCACAGGAAGGCCGTCATCCACCTGCGCATCATTGTACGGCAGGTTGTTTTCATGCCCAAAGCGCTGCTGATATCTACCTGACAACAGGCCAGCTCTGCTTGGGCTACAATACGGATGCGAAGCGTATCCCTGCGTAAAAATGACACCATCATGGGCCAGCGCATCCAGATGGGGTGTAGGTATATCCGTACAGCCGTTGAATCCTACATCGCCCCACCCCTGATCATCGGAAAGTATGATTAATACGTTGGGTTTCCTGCTTTGTGAATAGGCTATCACACTTGAAAACATTATGAGAAGCAATAATGCACGTTTTATGGTTGATTTTTTATTCATTTTATCTGAGGTATTTTTCTAATGATGGGCTTAGGGTGAGTTGATCGCCAGTTTGCTGCTGCCAGGTCTGAAATTGGGATACCAGCGATTCTATTTTTTGCTGAGCAGCTTTACGCTCTATGAGGTTAGTCGTTTCCCAGGGATCACGACCCAAATCGTACAACTCCAGGTCGCCAGATTTTGGGTGCCAGATGAGCTTGTCATCTCCAGAAATAATTGCACGCTGGTCATCAAACATGGCCAGGTAGATACTTTTCCTTGAGTTTTGCCCCGTTTTGATCACCGGTAGCAAGCTCTCAAATACCAGGTATTCTGGCTGACGAATCCCCAGCAGCTCCAGAAGTGTCGGGTAAACATCCTGTAAGTAAACCCGATCGCCCAATTGTTTGCCCTCAGGAAGTCCTGGAGCCTTGATGACCAGTGGGGCCGTCACACTTGGCTCATACAAGCACACTTTGCCGGCCACTCCATTTTCACCAAAACTGATCCCATGATCAGACATAAACACGATGATGGTGTTTTCGTAATCACCAGATGCCTTAAGAGCCTTTATGATGTCACCTATCCGCTCATCCATGTGGGTCACCATTGCATTGTTTTGTTGCCTTCGTTTTTTCATCGATTGCAAGCTCATCGGCGCATTCGTGTAGTTGTAAGCCACATTTGGATTGAGTGGACCAGGCCTTACACTGGGAGGCAGCGGGATTTCATCTTCAGGATACAGGTCATAGTAATCCTCATTTGTTTGCCGGGGCACGTGCGGAGCGTTGAATGCCACATAGAGAAAGTATGGGTTTTCCGAATCATAGTTCTCAATAAAGCTTACGGCCTCCTGTCCGGTAATGTCCGTCACATGTCCATCTTCTGTATAGTAGCTCTTGAGCTGCCCAGGCTGTACACTTCCCACATTATCAAACAACTGAACCACGGGCTTTCCCCAGGCATGCCATTTTCCGGTCATATAAGTAGCATAGCCATTCTCCTTGAGCACCTCAGGCATTGATCTGGGAGCGTTTTTCTTATTGATTTTTTGGGAGTCCCAAAGGTACTTTCCATAAAAAAGCATCGTGCGGCTCGGCACACACACTGCCGGGGACCAACACCCCATATTGTATGCTGCAGTAAACGAAACGCCCTCTTTCACTAACTGATCCAGATTAGGAGTAACCATATTGGGATACCCAAATGCCTGCAATGCCTGATTGCTCTGGTCGTCAGATTCGATGAAGAGAATATTTGGCTGTGCCTGGATCCAATTAAGAATAAACAAGCAAAATATGACCGTTATACTTCGTTGCATTTAGCTATTGTTTCTACTCGAATGTTTATTTCTGATTCATCATCACTGTCTAACCCGCCTACCATCAGGCAGGCCAGGAAAAAAACCAGTAACGCAAGGGTCAGTAGCTTTCTCATTGTATGATTACTTAGGTTCTATAGCCACGCCACGTTCGGCCTCACTGTCTGAGGTATAGCGGAGTACTCTTGGCGCTTCAGAGCCTCGGGCGGCTATTATTGATTGCTTCCACGCAGCTTTCAGGCGATTATACTGTTCAGTGTAGCGTTGGTCTCCTATCAAGTTGGTTGACTCTTCCGGGTCATCGGCCAGATGATAAAGCTCCTCGTATACTGGCTCTTCTCCCTGAAGCGGCCCTTCTATATAGGATCTATAGATAGCAATATCCGGATCGTGCACTTTATACAGCATTGCATTCACAGGAACACCCAGAGCTTTGGCGGTAGCTATTTTCTTGCGAGCCGAAAAATTGTTGTTTTTGTAGTACCTGATGTATTTCCACTGCAGATCCTGTACTGACTCGCAGCGAGGGTTTCCAAACTGGGTAGACCAAAGGTTTTCGGTAAATAAATAGTCCCTGACAGCCTTGCTCTGGCCGGTCATTAATGGCACCAGGCTTTTTCCCTGATAGGAATCGGGAATAGGAATGTCTGCCATTTCTAGCATAGTGGGTGCCACATCTATAGACTGCACCAGAGCATCTATTTTTCGTCTGCGGCTCGATCTTCTAGCTTTGGGATCATATACAATCATAGGTACATGCGTGGTAGTTTCATAGCAAAAAGCCTTTCCGCCCAGGCCATGTTGCCCCATAAATAGCCCATGGTCAGAAGTGAAAATGATAACCGTATTTTTATCCAACCCCTGATCCTTTAAAGTCTGCCGAAGCTGCCCTACCATCCGGTCTATTCCAGTCATGGCCTGTAGCTGACGCGTATAGCGCTCACGTGTATCCTCAGGAGTATCTACATAGTCATAACCAGTCTGTCGGTCTGCTACATGGTGAATCTTCGGCGGTAGTTTTGGGGTCACTATATCGGCTTTGGCCACATAGTTGGTAGGTAGTGGCAGGTCCTGATCACGGTAGAGCGATTTATAGATTTCATCGTCAGTGGGTTTTTGTTTCATAGAGCTGGTGCCCGCACCATGTGGTAAGTTGAAACACACTGAAAGCATAAAGGGCTGGTTTTTAGGTCGCTCATTGAGGAATTTTATTGACCCCTCCAGTTTTTGCTCATTGGATAGAAAGTCACTTACACCCTCACTAATGATTTCTGCTTGCGTGTCGGATTTGGCCGCACGAAATATCTCATGATGTTGTTTGGGATAAAAACGCAAATGACCATGCCCTGCATACCAGTAGTCAAAGCTTTTTTCCATCACCCCACTGGTATAGCCTCCCTCACCTACGGGCACGTGGTTTTTACCAATCCAGCCGGTATAGTAACCGTTTCTGCGCATCACCATCGGGTAACTATCTTCCCAGGCATTTACGCGCATGCTAGTACCTGAGTTGAAGTTGATACCGTGCTTTCGCTCAAACTCACTAAGTAAGATGCTCGCTCTGCTGGGTGTGCAAATAGCGCTGGTTACATGGGCATTGGTAAACAATATACCTTCCTCAGCCAGCTTATCCAGGTTTGGAGTTTTTACTATGGGATTGCCTGTACACCCCATATAGCCATAAGACTGATCATCAGTCAGTATGAAGACAAAATTTGGGTTGGAGGTGTCCTGAGCAAAACTCAATTGTATCAGGCCAAAGATGATAAAACAACTAAATGCAAAAGATTTCATATCGATGTTTGAATTACCTCAAACTAATTAAGAATAGTGGAGACTATTGATGGAAACCCATTGCGCAGATATGGTACTCCTTAAAAAGATATAATAAGGAGGTGTGTTTCACTTCAGCCAAAAAAAAACACGCATGCCGAAACATGCGTGTTAAAATCATTCTAGACTACTGTATTGGCTGCCAGTCAACATAATCTATTTCGAAAGCAGCATCTGAATCTGAGGCTTGTGCTGCTCCAATACGTATCTGAAACTTAAAGGCACGATCTACGAGCTCTTCAAGAACTGTAAGTTTGAAGGAGACCTCTACCCATTCATCAGTATCTGCAAAATTTCCATCATCATCCGTATCTGTAAATTCAGAATGAGACCAGGTTGTCAGGTTTGAAGAGAACTTTCCTCCCAACTTAAAAACCCCAAGAACCTGCTGTGCAGTCTCAGCATCACTTCCCGGTCCTTGTGTAAATACCGCATGATCCTGAATATAGCAACGCATCTCTAATGGACCTCCATCGGCTTCTGAACCACCCAGTGTATTTCTAAATCGAATTTTTAGATTGTAGTCACCTGCTGGTATTGAGCTGATTTTATTGGAGCTAATTACTGCTCCTGAGGCCATATCGCCACCTTGAGGAACCTTAACTCTCATGACACTTTCGCCTCCTCCATCAGCGGAGATAAACGTTACATTTTCGGCATCAACACCCTGCACAATCGTCCAGCCCGTGCCTGATTCAAAATCCCATTCGGTCCCGGCCTGTCCCAAAATTTGATTCGACACCTCCTCCACTACAATTACATCATTCAGCGTTTCCGTGTCCGAATTTCCGTCTTGAGTCCTGGTAGCCACTAGAGTCACATCAAAAACTCCGGGAGTGTTATATGTAATTACAGGATTTTCATCGGTAGACGTTGCAGGTGTTCCTCCTTCAAAAGTCCAAACAAAACTATCAGGGCTATTGGCTGATGTATTTGTGAAAGTAACGGTCATTCCCTGATTAATGGTCGTTGCACTTGTAGTAAAAGATGCCTCTACAGCCTCTTGCTGAACAGTGATCATTTCTGATTTCACTTTAGTATCATTGCCGGAATCAGAAGCCCTGGTGACTTTGAGGGTCACATCATAATTTCCAAATCTATCGTATGTTACGGTAGGATTTCGAATAGTTGAACTTGCGGGAGTACCACCTTCAAAAGTCCACTCCCAGGTATCTCCTTCCCTTAGACCGATAGATTCATCCGTAAATACAACCTGTCCACCTTCCGGGATAGTAGTCAAATCTGCACTAAAAGCAGCTTGCACCTCCACGGGTTCAGCAGAAACTTGAATGGTTATTTCTTCACGCTTCTTTTCTCCATTTCTAAAAGTCACCTCCACTGAAGCTGTAAAACTCCCGGTACTGCCATACTTAACAGTAACAGTTCTATTCGTTGAAGTAGCTGGATTGCCACCTTCGAATGTCCAGACTCTGCTTTCTGCTTCCGTAGAAGCGTCTGTAAATGTCACGGATTCTCCAATGGTGATTTCTGTGGCGTTGGCAAAAACGTCTAGCTCACCTGCCAGGATCTCGGGCTCATTATCTTCAGTACATCCATAAAAGATAGCCGCCCCACCTAACAGTAGCACTGGTAGAATATGTCTAAATATTTTCATGTGTATAAGTTTATTTCAACGGTCACATGGAATTCGCGATAAACTTTATTCATCCTTCGGTTGGTATAAATTAGGATGCCTAAAGTTTATGCTCATTTCATGATTTCTTTTTTAAAGGTCCAATTCGATTAATGATTTCACCAAAAAAGGGCACCGGCAGCCCCTAAGGACTACCGATATCCCATTCTTTTATTAAGGTTCTTCGGTGAGGTATACATTATCCAAAAGAATGTCGCATTCACCCCTTACCCTCAATACAGGAAAGGCAACTGCCGCATTTCCAATGTGCGTACACTCGAAAGTATAGGTGTGTTCTACCCATTGGTTTGGTGTGAAACTATCAAGTCGGACTGGTGCTGTAAGGCCGGACCAATTGTTAAGTGCCTGCCCAAAGTTCTGAATCATCGCAGGTCCTTTATCTCCTTCCGTAGGATGCGTCCAGCTTCCACTCGACAATACTTTGATCATCATGGACACCCTGTAGGTTTTACCTACCTCCAACTGAATGGCATTGTCTGCAGGATTATTATCTATTCTAGGGTCTGTAGCATCACCCGCGGCCTGAATTAATCGATAATGCGCATTGCCTGAATAGGATGTCTCGGCAGTCACCGATTCGTCGAGATCGAAGGTACCACCACCTCCGGCATATGACTTCCCATTAAACTCAATCAACACCTTACCATCTGCCCCATCTGCCGCAAAAACAAACTCCCTCCATGGATCAATAGTCAATCGATCACCATCCAGTTCGAAACGTTCGAAATTACCATTATCATTGATGACACTGGCTGGCTGAAGTTCTCTGACGATGATATAGTCAACAACTACTGTATCAGCCGCGCCTCCGGCATTGACCGCAACCAGGCTTACATCGTAAACACCAGGCTCATTGTAAGTGACTACTGGGTTGGCCTCTACTGAAGTGGCTGGCGTACCGCCTTCAAAGGTCCACTGGTAGGTATCCGCTCCAGTAGTGGTGTTGGTGTAGGTAACGCTACCACCTGCATCGATGGTAGTTTCATCGGCTGTAAAACTAATAATCGCCTCATCCAGTGAATTGACAGTGATGTAATCTTCCATCACCAGAGTATCCACTGATGAAACATCGCTGCGCGTTGCGATCAACGTAACATCATAAACCCCTTCTGCGGCATATGTAACTTCCGGGTTTTGGTCTGCGGAAGTGGAAGGCGTACCACCTTCAAATATCCACTTCCAGGTATCCGCTTCGCCAGTAGAGGCATCGGTAAACTGCACCGAAGCATCAATAATAGCGGTGGTTGGTTCTGCGCTGAAATCAGCCACAACTGCTCCTACCACATCCACTGGAACTCTTGCTATTTTACCGGATCCATCCTCAAATGTCAGCTGAACAGTAGAAACATAATCACCAGCAGTCATGTAAGTCACCTCCACTTCTGCTTCAGTAGACTCTGAAGGATTTCCTCCCGGAAAATTCCACAGCCTACTCACGACTCCCTCTGTCTGGTCATTGAAAAGAACCTTCCCTCCTTCTACCACCACTGACTTATCCACTGAAACAGCAGTGCTCTGATTGATTAGGACCGGATCTTTGGGCTTGTCTTCTTCACAAGACAGTGACAGTACTGCCAACCCAAAAACCGTCATATATTTTAGTTTTCTAAATTGTATCATAGGTTTTCTATTAGGTTATTTAGTTGGTAATTCATCACCATGTTTCGAAGACCACTCCATTGTCTCTAAACACCAATGAATCATAGACAGGTACTGGATCCTCCGTACCTATCTGATAGGAATAGGTATATACCAGTGCCTTATTACTGGCTACCTTGCCACTAAAATTCAGTATCTGAACATTTGGATCAGGAGTACCGAGCGCTGCACTCAGCGCCAAACTCTCCGGATCTACATTGAGCTCAAGTGAATTTGTAACTTCAGTACCATCACCAATTGCCGGAACAACTACCTGATTTACTCCACTAGTAGTCACTTCGAGTGCATCATAAATCCGAAGATCATCAGTGAGTCCGGTTCTGCCGGCATCTTCATCATACTTGTAGACCTTTCCATTCACAGTACCCAACTGATAGTAGGTACCATGGAAATCATTGATGTATTTCACCATTAATAAAACATAGTCTTTGCCAGCCAGCACCTGATCAGTAGTAAACCCTGTCAGTTTGATTGGCAACACATAGTTGTTACCCAAAGACAAATCGTCAACATAAAAATCATCAGTGAAGGTCAGTCTGAATTGTCCTTGAAACTCCCCAGACTTCACTTCAATAACAGAGTCTTCACCAACGTGCATGGTATAATGGCTGCCAGGCAAAAGTGAAACTCCATCTGGAAGCAAATCCGGAGCAAGTGAAAATGATGCCAACTCGGTGACTTCATTGTGCCGCTTTCCCCCAAGGACAATCCCCACTTCAATATCAGTATCTGAAGTAAAAACTGTTCGAAGGGGTTTTTGGTGAGGGAAATACAATGAACTTACTTCAAAGTCTTCTTTAAAGTCTTCATAACAGGAAGTCATACTCACTAATAAAACTCCCAATGTGATATATAGTAATTTTTTCATGTTCCTTCTATTTATTACCATCCCTGGTTTTGTGAAATTGTAGGAGTCTTGATTGACTCATTGAACGGCATGGGACCAAACCTCATATGAGCTTCAAACTGTGGCGTCACTAGCGGCTCTACTGAATAGGACTTATCTCCCAATTGATCTTTAGTGATCACGATTCTGTTGATGGTCTCATTGAGGTCTTCGAGATCACCTCCCCATCTTCTGATATCATAGAAGTAGTGTCCTTCAAAGCAAAGCTCTACCCTTCTTTCATTGCGAATGATCTGCCTTAATGTAAACTCATCGTTGGCAGCAACTGCGAGGTATTCGTCATTAGAAATGCCCGCGCGTCTTCTTATTTCGGCCAGAGCCTGGTAGGCTGTAAGTCCAAGACCATTGGGGTCATTATGAGCACCATATGCTTCTAGCGCTGCCTCTGCGTAGTTGAGCATCAACTCTCCTTTTCTAATCAGCGGGAAGTAGTGCCGGGCATTGGAGTTGGTATTTAGATCCGCTGCAGCGGCAACCCATTTCCTCAGGTAATACCCCGTTCTTGTAGAATTATTCACCGTTGCTGCGTCGCTTCCACCAGGATAATCTTTTCCATCCACAAACGTTTCGATAACGCTGCCTTTGAAAGCCTGTCCATCGTAAAGAATAGTCGCATTGAACCGGGCATTTCTTCCGGCATAAGGCTGATCTACATCATAACCACTTAATGGATCATCAGTAGGGTACCCATTTGCCAATGGAAATGCATCCACCAGATTTTGCGTCGGGTTGGTTCTGCCTCCACCTAAATAGGTAGGTGGAAATTCATTACGCTCTATTGCATTGTTTATTCCACCCAGTTTCCTAAGGATGACTTCATCATTTTCAGAGTCTGTATAGAATGCCTCTCCACCATCATCGTAAATATTAGGCAGACTGGTGCCCAACACTTCCAGTGCAGCTGCAGCAGCATCTGCTGCTTTGGCCATCATGTCTTCATCTACTCTACCTTCATTATACAAAGCACTCCCTGCGTATAAATACACTCTTGATAGCAAAGCATTGGCAGCCACACTGGTAGCTCGCCCATAGTTGAAGTTATAGCCCAAAGCAAAATCATCACCCGGAGTATATGCTTCTGGTAATAAAGTTGCCGCCTGATTTAGATCAGCGACAATTTGATTGACTACTTCATCAAAGGTATTTCGCTCAAGCAACTCATAATCATTGGCATCCTGCACTTCCAGTATTAAGGGTACTCCCATCATTTCACCCGATGCATCCACACCAGCAAAACGCTTGAGAAGATTAAAGTACCAATAGCCTCTTAGGAAATACGATTCACCTTCGAGTCTTTGCCGTATGGTGGCATTAATCGTAGAATCTGACTCACTTTTCCCTTTCCAAAAGGTGAAGTTTGAATCGATCCCCAATTCAAGGAAGTTATGTACAGCCTGGATCGCACGATAGCTAATGGTCCATCCACCTATATCTACAGGGTTACTGATCCTCTCCCATCGCTCTGCCAGTGTTTTGTTCAAATTATTCGTCAAATTATTTGTCACCGCATTTTGCGTGGCACAATCCAAAAATCCTCCGTATGCATCAGGCGAGCTTGGCATCAGGCTGTATGCCCGCAGCAACATACCTTCTACCCGAGCTGGGTCATTTACCGTTTGCTCAAGAGTTCGCTCATTGTCGTACTTCGGTTCGAAAAATTCTTCGTCGCAGGCACTTAGCATGATAAGCGCCAAAGACATGTATAGTATCTTTTTCATTCTGTTCATTCGTTAATATGAAAGAGTAAGTCCAAGGGAAACGGTCTTCATCAAAAAGCCTTGAGATAGACCAGCAAATGGATTATCTGCATTGAAATCCGGGTCATCAGAAATAGACAATAAGTCTGTTCCCCGAACAAAGATCTGAAGGCCCGAGGCATTTCCTATTTTGCTTCTCACGGCTTCTGGAAAGGAATAGCTCAACTCGATATTTCGCATTGTGAAATAATAAGCATCCGTCATCCAGAAGGTAGAGCCCACATAGCTATGAGCAGAACCAGTGGCAGAGGTAAGCCTTGGATGAGTGGCATTTGGGTTTTCCGGGGTCCATCGGTTTAAAGCATTCGCCGCATACTTTTGATCACCACGCCCTGTATAGGAGTTTAGACCATTTTTCAGTCGGTTGAATCCTGCTGCCCCCTGGCCCAGCACAAACAAGTTGAACCCTTTATAACTTACGTTAAAGTTGAGTCCGAACAAATGACGGGGCAAGCTATTGCCGATCACTACACGATCGTCACTGTTAATAACACCATCACCTGTAACATCTCTGTATTTCAGATCACCCTCCTGCACATCACCACCAAGAGAGCTGATCACATTTACCTCGGCTGATGAGGTGTAAAACCCTTCAGACACATAGCCCAGAATACGGTCAACTGGTTGGCCGTCTCTATGAAGGTGAGGCTCTGAAACTATGTCTCCGGTTTTTTCATAAACAGCTCTGGTATAGCTATAAAACCCTCCCAGCGAATAGTTTATATCTCCCGCATCACCAAAGTAAGTCAAGTCCACCTCAACTCCTCTATTGCTAATTTCGCCAAAATTCAACGTAGGAATATTCTGTATGCCTAAATAATCCGGATAGGCTGCAGAAACCTGCATAGGTATGTCTGAGCGATACTCGTTAAAGTAATTAAACTCCAAATTGAGGTGATCAAATAGTGTAGAGGTCACTCCCACGTTAAGCTCAGTGGCCACTTCAAACCCAAGGTTTGGATTACCGTACGTAGATACATCAAATGCTCCTTCGCTGTTGGTAGCTTGATCTGGTCCTAACAAAATAGCTCCAGCCCAATTGTAAGCTGTCCTATATCCAAAGAATGGTATATTGGAGTCATAGCCCATCTGACCATAGCTGGCTTTTACTTTAAGAAAATCAATAGCATCAATTGCCTTCAAAAAGCCTTCATTACTCGCCACCCAACCGATTCCGGCTGATGGGAACATCTGAAACCTGTTACCTTTTTCCAACCGATTGGTACCCATATAGGCTAGAGTAGCCTCTGCCACGTACTTCGAGTCAAAGCTGTAATTAACTTTAGCTCCATAGTTAAGGTTCTTCGATGGCTGATTGAGTCCACCTGCCTCACGGTTCTGAAAATTAAAGTTGGCCAGTATACTCAACTCATTCACGCCTTCTGTGAGGTCATAATTCAATGTGGAAATAAACCCATAGTTCCTGTAAAGCTGATTACCATTTACGTTTTGATTGGATGTAGGGTCATTGGCACCATATTGATTTCCCTGGGTGTCAAATCGTGCGTACTGCTCTTGTTTCCCATACCTGAGTATAGAGTATGAATCTACTCCAATGGAATTTTCCCACGTTAGTCCGTTGATTCCAATGGCCGAAAAATCCATCAAGGATGAAGTCTTAATTTGAGAAATTCGAAATTCGTCTTTTACGTATCCAGCTCTCAACAGCTCCCCTTCGATATTTGTGGATCGCTCGGGACTCCACCCTAACCGACCTTCTCCAATGTAAATCGGATACTCGTTTGGCCGGTGTGTACTTAATGTGGAAAAGAACCCAAGCCCAGACCAGTCTGTGTAGGTCAGTCTGTTTGAAGTAGTCAACTCTATCCGTGATGCCAGATCAAGCTTGAATGAAAGAAAGTTATTCATCGCAAAATCAAGATTCCCTCTTACATTGAAGCGGTTATACTGCGTTTCCTGACCTACAGCCTCCAGTCCATTTTCATTCACATAACCTGCAGAAATAAAATACCTGGTCTTATCCGTTGAATTGGTGTAAGTACCAAAGAATCGCTTAAAAGTTGTAAACTCTTTTAAGTATCGATCATAATAATCAACGTTAGGCAATGAATCATTGGGGCCGGCATTCCGATAAGCCTCGATCTGTTGAGGCGTATATATCGGATTTAACCCATTATTGGTCAATGACTCGTTATACAGTTCTGCATATTGCGCTGAGTTTAAAAACTCCGGAAGATGTGTTGGTCTTCTCACACCATGTTCGGCACTAAATGTTTGCAGCTTTTGACCAGACTTACCTCGCTTTGTAGTCACTAGGATCACACCATTTGCCGCAGCTGCTCCATACAGTGCTTTTGCCGTTACATCCTTTAGCACTGTGATAGACTCAATTTCATAGTAATTGAGCATTTCCAATGCACGATTGGCAATTCCATCGATCACCACCATGGGTGCATTATTCCCCAATGTATGGTTTCCTCGTACCAACATGGTAGTACCATCAAGACCAGGACGTGAATTCCACTTTCTCATATTCAATCCTGCAGTCCTGCCAACAAGGGCATTTCTAACGTCTAAATCAGCCGTAGTAATCTGATTATTTGTAATCGTAGAAACCGCCCCTACAAGACGGTCCTTTGGTATTTCACTGAAAGGAAGTCTTACCTTTTCCTCGGGTGCCACAATAGAAGTGTCTTCCGGTTGTACCACTTCCTGTATTGCTTCGCCCTCTTGAGCTATACTATTACCCACCATAGAAAAGAGGCAAATAGCAGCTACTATATATTCTTTTAATTTCATAAGATACATTGTTTTTTGCGCTAGTTACCAACCAGGACTTTGCGCCAGGTTAGGGTTATTTTGAACTTCAGCTTGAGGCAACGGATACCAGTAATGTTTATCCGTATACTGTCTGGCATTTTCAATTTCTGCTTTATCGTAAGTGAAATTGTCACCATCTTTGGTAATCACTGCGTAATAAATATGCTGTAGCTCATCAAAAGCTCTCCATCTTCTTAAATCCTGAAAACGGTGCATCTCCTGATAAAGCTCAACGGCACGTTCGTTTCTGATTCGCTCGCGGAACACATCAGCATTCACGGTATAATCAGCATGAATATCAGGCATTCCTACCCTATTTCTCACCACATTAATGGCTTCTACGGCAGTCATGGTCATGCCTGCATGACTAATGGCTCCATTAGGCCCAACGAGCTCATTCGCAGCTTCTGCAAAGTCTAGATACAACTGAACAAACCTGATGTGTGGCATCCGTCTTTGCTTCCCTACATTATCTACATTATTACATCCTTTCCAGAGGTGTTTTCTGGTGAAATAACCGGTCCATCTGCCCTGTTGGTTGGCATTATTCCATTGAGGTCCCCCTACCCAGGCTTCTACTTTAGTATCATTGTTGAAGAAGTAATCATCTCCATTTTTCCAGATAAACTCATAGAACCTGGGGTCGCGATCCTCATAAGGATTCTGCGGATCATATTCTGGGCTATCTTCAATGGCTTTGGCGGCATTGCCATTGTCATAAATGTGCTCAAACTTGTCTACCGCATTTTGAGTAGGTGCAGCATGAGCTGCCCAACCTCCTGCACCTGGAATGGCCCTCGGACGAAACATTCCAGCACCAACTACATTGGCATTCCCCTGGTTATCCCAGTATTCCTGGGGTGGTCCCCATAATGCTTCATCACTAATGAAATCATTGTCACTCCACCAGTTTTCCATATATTCTGACCAGGGGTACATTCGGTAATAGCCTGAGTTTTGCGCAGTTTGGATGGCCTCCAGAGAGGCTTCCGCTGCACGCTGCAAGTATTCGTCATTGTAAGCCTCCACGCCATTGTCGAGCAGGTTCATATTAGGACTAGCTGCATATAGCAAAGCCATAGATCTAATCGCCATAGCCGAGGTTTTAGTAGCTCTTCCTTCAAAATCACCTGTCCATTTTTCCGGCAGCAGATTAGCAGCAGTTTCCAGCTCTGACACGATCCAGTCGGTCATCACATCATACCGCTCTCGCTCAGCCAGGAATGGTTCGTTGGGGTCCATAGGCACATCAATAATTACCAAAGGCCCGTATCTACGAATCAATTCAAAATGAAACCAGGCTCTTAAAAGTCTGAATTCCCCCTCCATGTAATCTTTGATCTGGTCTCCGGTAATGCCTCCGGGTAACTGCGGCACCTCCTCTATCTCCCGAATGGTTTCGTACTCATCCAAGGCAATGTTGGCCAGCCGTATTCCTACAACAGCAAGGCCACCGACGGTTACTCCTTTTCGTCGCAACTGTCCACCACCGCCATCGTTGTACTGAAAGCCCATTTCTCTCCAGGTCCAGTCCAGCCAGTTTCCTGTATGAGCATTGGTAGAGTGCGGTCCGTTAGCGTGTACAGGCTGGCATTCGTCGCTGTAAACCCCCACAGGCCCACTCCAATCATCTCTACCAGCAATGTAATTGTGTACACTCCAGTAAGTAACACCGAGCACTTTATTTACAGACTCGTAGTTCGTAAACACTCGATCTTTGGTGATCTCGTTTTCAGGTACTGCATCCAAATACTCCTCACATGAATAAGAGGAGAGGACCAGCATCACTATCAGTATTTTATATAAATATTTTCTTACTCTCATGATTCATTCTTTTCGTAAGTATTAAAATGAAATTCTGGTCCCAACATTATATCTTCTCGAAATGGGATATACCTGAAGGTTTCTAGACTCAGGATCTACCTCTGGTGGGATCTTTGTCCATGTCCATAAATTATTACCGTTTACATAGACCTGAAATCTGTCAAAAAACCTCAGGTACCTGAATTTGGCAACCGGCAATTCGTAAGAAATCTCGGCTGTTCTCAAGCGTATGAAATCAGCGTCTCGGATGGAGTAAGTTGTAGGATTTCTGTTTGCCTTATTATGGTTATTGTTGATGCGTCGGACAGGTGCTTTTGCATCCAGATTGTCGGGGGTCCAGCTGTCCATGGCTTCCGTATTGTTTAGCTGATAACCAAACGTAGAAGAGGTCTCATCTGACCACAGGTAGTTAAAAGACAAGTTTTTGTAGACACCATCTACTCCCGTGAAATTTACCGAAGCAGCAAATCCCTTAAAGACGATTCCACCTGAGAAAGCATAAGAAGTGGCCTGATACCCAACACCTATGGGCACTCTGTCCAGATCGGTAATTATACCGTCACCATTATAGTCGACAAACCGAAAATCTCCTGGTATAAGCTGTGGTTCCCAACTAGATGCGGTGGAGTTGTAAACATCATCCCAACTATTTAAATGATCTGCTACAATCAACCCGGTCTGTACGCCAATTGGTTTTCCAGCTTCTTTCTGATACTCGGGTCTGCCCTGAGGGTCGTCTCGGGTAATTACACGGTTTTCTGAGAAACTGTAGTTACCTCGTACCCAGTATCTAAATTCTGAGTTTAGTACCTGCTCCCATCGCAAGTCAAATTCAATCCCGTGATTCTTGGTTTTACCGCTAGTGGCTATTGGGTCCGTTCGATATCCGGCCAGCACACTGGATGTCTCACTTCTTTTAAACTGTAGGTTTTCTCTTTTTTCGTCAAACAAATCAGTGGTCAAAGTCAGCTGACTATTAAAGAAACCAAGCTCAATACCAATGTTTTGTTTGGTACTGTTTTCCCATGTTGCATCCAGGTTTGGTATTCTGGCCTCGGTAATTTTCCCGCCGAGCACCTCTCTGTTCTGCCCAAAAAACACATGATAAAACGCGCGATTATCTTCTGTATACGTCGCTCGATAGCTCCAGGCCTGGAATGATTTATCAATTCCTACCTGACCATAGGAGTATCTAAATTTGACCAAATCCAGCCAACCTCCTTTTATGGTTTCCATAAATGGCTCATTGGTGAGTATCCACCCGGCGGCCATGGATGGAAAGAATCCAAAACGCTTGCCCGCAGCAAACTTATCACTACCCATATAGGAGCCATTCGCTTCTAAAAAGTATCTTTCGTCAAAATTATAGGTTACTCGTCCTACCCAACTTTCACGGTGTGTAGGAAAGCTGGCTGCACCATTTCTATCTTCCTGCCTGTAAAACAAGGCCAGTCCACCCAGGTTGTGCTTGCCAAAAGTCCTCTGATAGTTAAAAGATCCTTCATAGTAAAGTCTCTGACTATAGCTTGTAAGCGATTCTCCCTGCAGTACTGGAGGGGTCTGAACCGCCTGCGGGCCATTAAAGGGCTCCAGCCCCAATTCAATCACCTCTCCTGTCTCCTCATTAATGACAGTGTTGTTTCTGTTTCGGATGTAATAGAGTTGACTATAGTTCAACGCCTGCTGATACTGCGTGTAATTGTTGTACGATAATTTTGCGTTGAAAGAAAGACCGGGAACAAGTGCCTTCAAGTCCTGTCTCACAATTAAGTCTGTCCAGGTTCTTGCAGCTTTTTTAGATATTTGCCCACTTCGTTCAAACAAGCCTCGATAGTTAGTAGGAATAGATGAACCTTCCTCTCTGGTCCATTCTCCCGTGGAGTACCGAATCGGTACCATGGCCGCTGAGCTGAACAGTCTTTGCAGTGTTAGGTTGCTATTGTTCTCATTAAACCCTTTAGCTCCTCCCGAGGCAGTGCCTGGGTTTCCATTCCAGTTGGTAATTTGATTTGACAGCTTTACATCAACCTTTGTGGTTTTTGTAAGGTTGAAGGTCATGTTCTGTCTGAAATTATAGCGCTTTTGCCATGTCCTTGGATCAAACTCTGGCTGCTTGTCGATATCAAATACATCGCCATCATAATTGTAGCCGATGGATGTGAAAAACGTCACAAAATCATTACCCCCGCTAAGGTTTATATTGTGACTTTGTGCAGTACCTGTACCAATCAAATCATCCACCCAAGTGGTGTAGCTGTATAAATCGGGATTTCTATTTGGGTCCTCCCACCTGGCAATTTCAGAGTCTGGAATGATCTGTCCGAATTGGCGGTCATTCATGCTGGCCTCATTAAAAGCCCTCATCGTTTCACCGATAGAGGCTATGTAATCCACGTTGGCTACAGGCTCTTTGAAGCCAAAATTTGCTGTATAGTTTACCTTTACCCTACCTTTTACTCCATTTTTGGTAGTGACGATGATTGCCCCATTACCTGCACGTGAACCGTATACCGCCGTTGCAGATGCATCTTTCAGTACAGTAATTGATTTGATTTCATTGGGATCTATATTGTTCATATCCCTTTCGATACCATCTACCAGTACAAGTGGAGAACTATTAGACCAGGTACTAAGCCCTCGAATAAGTATGTTCGATTGAGAAGCACCAGGAATTCCTGCATTCTGCTGAGTAGTGACCCCCGGCATCAAACCTGCAAGGGCTTCACTTACGGTCGTGACACCACCTGCCTGAGTTACCTTCTTGCCATCAGTGGAGGCAATTGACCCGACTACACTTTGCTTCTTTTGTGTGCCAAAACCAACCACCACTACTTCATCAAGAGCCTGCACATCGACCTGCATGGTCACATTTACTGTACTCCTTCCATTCAGTTTTATCAGTTGCTTCTTGTATCCAATAAAACTCAATTCAAGCGTTACGTTTTCATTAGGAACTGTAAGCTTAAAGTTCCCGTCAAGATCAGTAATAGTGCCATCTCCAGTACCCTGTACCACAATGGCTACCCCGGGTAACCCTTCGGTGCCGTTTTCGTCCGTGACTCTACCCTGAACGATGTGCTGAGCCCAACCACCATAGCAGAGTAGCATCATTACCATCAATGCCAGTATCCTTCCATACGGAATTGATGTTCGTTTTACATCTGGTAAGTTTTCTTTCATGTTAGTATAGTTTGATGATTTGCAATCATGACGATTAATGGGGGAATCGACGTAAATCAAAACTATGGAGCCCTCGAAGGGAGAAGGGGTTCATTTTTATTACAAAAGCGGGAGTACAGTTATTGTACAGGGGGGTATTTCCTTTTCTCGAGGGAGGTCATTCGGTAAAAAACCTGCCTAATCAACGTAAAAAAGGGGTTTTGCTAAATACTCAAAATACACCCCATAAAATGCGTAATTACTATTTTCGTCACGCATTTTACAGGTGTAATTATGAATTTTAAATTAAAAAAATAAGAAAAGGAGGTACCACTTACTAAAGACTCACAAGGATTTGCTGCCAAAATCTAATCATATACTGGTGTTCAATGGCTTCTGCAGAAGTAATGAACAGGTATTTATCACTTTATAATCTTGTGTGTGAGGGGGAATGGGCTACTAGTCATAAACAATCTTAACTGGCAGACTGGGCAACACGCAGCACTACTTATTATTCTTTGATAATTTTATACTGTAATGTACCTGCCTGAATTTCCAGATCTAGCAGATAAATTCCCGAACTCTGGTCTGAAAAATCTAAGGAAGAATCAATAGCTCCAGACTTTAAAGCTTTTCCCGTCAGGTCTCTCAGGACAAATTTTCCAGAAATAGCCCCTGAAATCCACAACTTACTCTTGACTGGGTTTGGGTAGACCATCAAACTACCCTGAGTGTTCGAATTGAGCACTGGCTCTTCCTCCTTGGGGCATTCGCCTTCTGCAGGGTCCAGTCCTGTATTTCCGCCCACACATCGTCCGCACCGATCGATGTAGGCACTACCCCCGGCATCACCATTACAATCGTCACTGGGGGCTGCTCCAGAGGGCTGCCAATCTGGGCCAGGCACCCAATAAGGCTGCCCGCGCTCGTATGCACCAGCATCTGGGGCTTCTCCTGAGCTATTATCTGTAATGCCATCGATACTCATACCAGCATCTACAGCCATGATTCCTTCTTTTGGCATAAAATTGCGATTGGCAAAATCTTCAAATGGATCTGCATCGAGCTCAAGGGTTACATTATTTTTCAGGTCTGTCGCATGGTATTCACTGTTGTTGGCAAGTGTATTGTAAACCGGCACATTGGTAAATTCATAACCATTGACCCATCTGCCCATGGTGGAGCTCTCCGGGCTGTCCATACTCCACACCGTATTGTTGTAGATCTGCAGGTTTGTACCGGCCCAGTTGATCTGAATACCAGCCCACTCCAGGTTCCAAAGCACATTATGATCTACCACTACGTCTACTGTGGAGTTGTCCAGGTAAATTCCCGTGGCTTTATAGCTATTGAAATGCTCATTTCTGGAACTGATATCATGGATCCAATTGTGGTGAATGCGCGTATTGCCGTAATTGCCACAACACATGTAAATGGCTCCACAGTCATCATTGATCAGGTTAGCAGCATACAAATCATTATACGCTATTTCTGCGCCTTTGCCTCCTCCGTTGATCAGGTCACGACCGGCATTGAATATTTCATTGTGCAAGATCTTGTTAGCGCCTGAGAGCCTGATAGGTGCCGCATAGCTACCACTGTAGTCAAAATTGCCTACGTAGCTGTTTTGCACAACATTGCCTACACCATTTACTATCACGCCACTGCCTGAACCAAATTGAATGTTGCAGCGATTGATTACATTGTTTTGAGAGCTGCCACTAAGCTGAATAGAAGCTATTCCCGGGCGAAAAGACTGGTTTGCAGCACTGCCCTCTGCAGACAAACTGTGTGTTCCATAAAGTATTTCCACATCTTCTATCAGGCAATTCGTAGCGCCTTCCATGCGTAGGTTACCCCCATTCAGTTTCAGTCCGCGAATGGTCACCTGATCTCGGTCTTGTAAGTTAAAGCAAGAGACACGCTGCCTGACCTCCACAGACTTTCCTTCTAACGACACGCCTCCTGGAGCTTGAAAAAACAATTCATTGGTGGCACCATTTACATACCACTCTCCATCAGTATCTAGCGCCTCAAAACTGTTGTACAGGATGAACTCTCCTCCGTTTGATGGGCTATGAGACCCATTAAAAAACCAGTCATCAGGAAGGGTTTGGAAGCCAACAGAGCCAGCCGGATTACTTGTGATCTTACGCCTCCAGGAGGTCCAGCGGCTTTTGCCCAAAAACCAAACCACCCCTCCATTTTCAAACCCCTGAGCAGGAATACTCGAATTTTCTATGGTGCTGGCTGAGCCAAATCCCTTAGCAGACTGCAGATCAAAAGGATCAAAGCTTTCTTTATTCGGCCAACGAGCAAGGTTCATGAGTTGATCATCAAACATTACCGAGTTTTGCTCTCCAAGCGAAAAAGCAATTTCCGTTTTGTAAATCTTACCTGTATGCACAGTCCAGTCGTTGTAGCTCTCAAAAGCCGAGATAACCACCTCATCTCCCTCTACTGCCTCAAAGGTCACACCATCGGAAACAGGCTTCACATACTCACGGTAAGTCCCTTCAGCAATCACACACTTCTCACCGGGCAGCATTTCGTCAGCCGCTCGCTGGATTGTTAAAAATGGAGCTTCGGCTGTGCCGGGGTTATCATCAGACCCTGACTTAGCCACATAAAACACACCCTCGAAACAAGTAACACCTGCTGTACCGCAAGCCACCACCTCAAAGCTGGTGGAAGCAGAGGCCTCATGGTAAAACTCATTACCTGCTTGTGTGGCTGTGACGGTCACGGTGCCTTCTATACCGTCTAATATCAACTGGTTGCCATCCAGTGAAGCCGGGCCAGATACAGCAAGTGCTAGCTCAAGTCCCGATGAAGCTGATGCTTCTACTCGAATGGGACGAGATTTCACACCCTGATCTGGAATTTGGCCTAGTTCAATCTGTTGATGTGCCTTGCTAATGCTAAACGTTTGCTCTACAGGAGTAGCGGCATTGTAGTTGGCATCTCCTGCCTGATGAGCGCTAATGGAAGCTTCTCCTATTCCTGTAATAGTCACTTCACTTCCTTCAATGGAAATATTTTCCGTAAGGGCAACATATTCTACTGTTAACCCTGAACTCGCCGTTGCCAGCAGTTCAAACGCCGGATCACCATAGGCCTTTTCAGTAATGGCTGGAAAGGTGATTTGCTGATCTTCTTTATTGGGGTCTGTGACAATGAGCGTGCGCACTACTGGATCTGCCGGTGCATACTCCTCATCGCCCTCCTGAGTGGCCGTAATCTGCGTGGACCCATCGCCAACAATCGACACCACATTACCATTGATAGTAGCCACATTGGTATTGGAGCTGGCATAGCTGACTTGTAGCCCGGAGGAAGCAGTGGCAGTCAGCTCAAAGTCAGCATCCCCTACTTGTCGGTTGGCTAGATCAGCGAAGGTTATTTCCTGAGGCGCTTTATACACAGTTTGCACCAATTCAAAATCATCCACAAAATAGGTTCCTACATTGGCTCTAAAGTCTATGTCAAACCTGATTTGACTATAGTCCGTACCGGCTACATCTGTAGCAAATGGAAATACAATTTCCTCCCAATCACCCCCTGTATAGACAATAGCAGTATCTGCAATAGACACCACAGGATCGGTTAAATAATCTCCTATACTTAAAAGAATTTCTTGACTCCCTGCCTGCTCTGCTTTTACATAAAACCGGAGTTCATAGGTTGTCTGAGTCTTGATACCCGTGACCTCTCTTCTGAGCCCGGCCATTCCGGCTACTTCTTTCCCTCCTGTGGTTTCAATATTTATAGACACCCCGTACGCGCCTGACCTGGCGGCAGCTTCAGTACGCGATACATTCATTTTACTATCTCCCCAGCGTTTATAATGCCAGTCATCCACTACGGAAGACCAACCGGGATTTCCCGCTTCAAACCCTCCGTTATAATCCATCAGATTACTTTCCTGCGCATGCAGCACAGATACCATTAAGCATACAAACAGTTGAAAAAGGTTTTTCATATCATTCCATTTTAAAAAAATAGCCCATGGCATGAATTGCCACAGGCTATTTGAAATAAACCACTATGAAGAAAATATTACAGTTTTTTGTGTACTCATCACAAGCATTAAAAGATGACTTTAAAGGCGCAGGCGTAGTTTCCTTTGGCTGAAGTCTGAATATTCAACCCCTCTGGAGTTTGCTCCCATCGAAGCTTTTCGACACTGCTCACCAATTGTACATCTGTGATCTTTTTGCCTCCCAAATACATACTCTCACTTCCAAGGGAAGTGATGGTATAGTCACCACTTTCACTATAATCCATAGCTATGGCGTAGAGGTGACCGTCTTTGGTGGTAAACCGAATATCCTGAGAGGTAAGTTCTTTGTTTTTACTTTCGGTATGGTGACCGGTAGCCACTTCAGTAGGCCCTTCACCAAAAACCACCCAAGGCCTAGTACCATAGATAGCCTCCCCATTTTTTTGGAGCCATCTCCCCAGCTCTTGCAAAACCTGCTGCTGATCCGCTGGAATAGTGCCGTCTGCTTTGGGGCCCACATTTAGCAGTAGGTTACCATTTTTACTTACGATATCTATGAGGTCATCCACAATTGTGTTGGGCGATTTTGACTTCCAGTTCGTAACATAGCACCAGGAATTTTTCCCAATAGAAGTGTCCGTTTGCCATGGATATTTACTGATATCAGACATCTTTCCGCGCTCGAGATCCAGCACATTGGTACCTGGCGGATAAGACTCAAACCCGTTAAAATTTTTATTTTGGAGTACTACCTCTTTGTTCCATTCAGTGGCCTTGTTGTAATAGTAAGCAGCTAGTTTGGGATGATAGGGGCGGTACTCCTCTCTGTCTATCACAAAATCGAACCATAATACGTCCGGCTGATAGTTGTCAATGATGTCTTTGGTGCGTGCCCACCACAGTTCTAAAAATTCGGTGTCTGCAGGCGTATAGGGCTCATGTTTTCTACCGTAGAGACCGGCATATTGCGGGTCATTTGTATCAAATCCAGATTTTTTATTGAAGTAGTCCCAGTTAAAAGCAAAATGTGACGATGCACCTACTTTTAGCCCCTGGGCTTTGCCTGCCTTGATCAGTTCACCGAGCACATCTCGTTTGGGGCCCATGTTTACGGCATTCCACCGGGTGACTTTAGAATCATACATGGCAAATGCATCGTGATGCTCAGCTACAGGCACAATGTATCGTGCTCCTGCCTGTTTAAACAACTCCACCCATTGCTGAGCGTCAAACTGCTCTGCTGTGAAGAGTGGAATAAAATCTTTGTAACCAAATGTATCGGGGTGTCCATAGTTTTTAAGGTGATACTGATGCGCGAAAGAAGGCTCTTTCTTAATTACCTCCCCTGTGGGGCTCCACACTACAGAGTCTTGGTACATCCAGCGTGGGTACCACTCAGACCCATGTGCAGGCACACTATATGGCCCCCAATGAATAAATATACCCAGCTTGGCATCTCGAAACCATTCTGGGGTTTCGTACTTTTTGAGAGATTCCCAATTGGGCTCGTAGTGTTCAGTCCTTTCTCTAGCTGATTCAAGTTTATCTTCTCTTTTTAAGAAGAAGAGAGCGGAAGCGCTCATCACCACTACCACCAGGCCTGTCATTATCCTGATTTTCATGAGTGTGTTTTAGTTAATGTTGCACACTTTATAAAAATATCCGCGACCAACTGGTCGCGGATATTTAGGGTACAGACCTTAAGGTCTTTCTTCTTTTACTGCAATACTCCAGTCATCTATATACATAGGGCCTGCAGCACTGTTGTGTCTAAACATGAAGTAGAAATCTTCATTACTGTTATTGTGCTCATATTCTTTCACAAGCTCTGTCCACTCTCCTTTGGTAACATCTCCAGTGGAAGTCCAAAACTGTTTCCCAAACCAACCTGGCGTATCTGAACGTATCCATGGGGAAAGTGCGGCAGCATCGTTTGAAGGATCTACAAAAACTTTAAATCTAAGTTCGTAAACAACACCTTCTTCCAATTGGAAGAACTCACTAGTAGTAGAACTTTGTGCCGATACGAAATTACCTCCTGCTTCGTATGAAAGCTTTAGAGAATAAGACCCTGAGGCAGCCTGCTCAGTAGAGTATTCTATGCTTCCGCTACTATCCCAGGTAGGTTCCCATCCGGCTGTTCCTCCTGCTCCGCCTACTTCAAAACCTGAATCAGGTCCTGCCAGGTTAGGGTTTTGATACATCTCAACAGGCTCATTCGAAAAGGACTCGAGAGATCTGGTGTCAATGGAAGTCAGATTACCTCCACTGTAAGACACTGTGATGTTATCATTCTGATAAATAGGCTCAGATAAAGTAAGTAGAAGCTGACTTCCATCTGCCGGGTTTTTCTCCACTTTTTTCACAGCTATTTCACCAACAGCCTCAACATCTACAGTAAAGAATGACTCCTGACCACCGAAATCTTCAAATTCACCATTGAAGCTAAGCACGATGGTTTCGTCTTCACGCTCAGTGATGGTCCCAATTTGCTCAAATGGCAAACTAGACGGTATTACCTTGATAGGGTTTGGGATACGTAGAAAATCCGATCCACCAGGAATGTTTTCACCTGAACGACTAGACCTTAAAGTCGCGCTATAAACGCCTAGTCTCGTAAAAGTTACTGTCGAAATACTATCAGCACTGTTCTTTCCTGCTACACTCCAGCCACGGTCATTTGGACGACCCTGTGTTGATACATCTACAAAATCAATGGATTCGCCAGCTTCAATTACCAATGTATCTTCACTCAATGGAATCTCAGCACCTTTGTAGAAAATCTTGGCCTCAGCTTTGATAGAATCATAAACATCTACCATGAATTGTTTTTCATAGAGCCATCTACCGTCTGGTTGCTGTACAGCAGCTACTGTATCCAGCCCTCTAAAAGCTACAGAATCTTTGAAGTAGTTTCTCAGCGTCACGATTTGCTGGCCGGGTTCAGTGAACAATACATGAATGGTCTTTTCATCCGAAACGGTATCCCCTCTATTTACGATCTTATCGGAATATACCGTATCCTTTCGAGTGATGGTTCCTTCAAGGAAAAATGCTCCTCCAGGAATGATCCAGGCATGCTCTAGCGCGTTTACAGACAAATCTGAAAAGGAAACATACCCATTAATCCCTGCACTCCACAGTGCTGAATCCTTACGAAACTCTGTGGTATACCAGCCCACATCACTAAAGTCTGTGGGCGCTACATAATCCTCTTCACAAGCCATGAAAACCACAGCAAGAAGAAGCGTTGCTATTTTTATAATATTTTTCATTACTGATCAGAGTTAGAGTTGATTAAATTATTTGTGGTAAGCTCTGAGTTTGGAATCGGCCAATAAGCATGGGCTGACTCGATATAATTACTTGCTGGCATAGATCGATCTACATACCTATTGTGTGCTTCATCCACTGTAGATACTCTTATCAAAGAAGAAGCCCAACGAGTAGCTTGATTTCCTTTCTGATCGATGAACTGATGGTCTTCAGCATTGTAAAGTCCTACAGATAGCTCTTCGAAACGCTCTTTGGTGATTCCCCATCTTCTGAGGTCAATGGTACGAATGGCGTGACCTTCAGCAGACAACTCCAACGGACGCTCCACATACATAAGGTGGTCCATCAATGTTCTGGCATTGTAAGTGACTCCATCATGTTGATTAGCAGGGTATTCGCCAGTACCGTCTTGTCCAAGCAATACAGTTTTAGCACGTCTTCTTATACGGTTGATATAGCGCATGGCTTCTTCCACTCCAGCGTCATCTGTACCACCTTTGATCAGACACTCTGCATACATCAGGTAGACATCTGCCAGACGAATCAATCGCATATTGATGCCTGAACGTTGCGCCGGATTGAAATCACGCTCGCTTTCTACGATAGCCCAGTTAGTGTATTTTCTCCAGTAAGCTGTTTCACCGTTATTAAATGGAGCAGCCTGAGCTGGAGTAGCCTGGTAATAGGGTAGAATGTCGTCCACTAACGCAATACTTTGTGAAGTACGATGCGAATAAGGCCTTAGCACAACCGAATCCTCACCATTAGATGCAGTTAAAGGTTCACCTTCTTCATCCACCACCGTCACATAGTTGTCAGGGTCGTTTTCATCCACCTGCTCCTCTTTATAAGCCATGATCAACCAACACGCTGGGTATACACTTCTCCATCCACCAACGGGGCTAAATGAGTAGTTGAGGTTATTAGAAACCTGCTCCTCACTCCATACACTCTCCTCTGATTTAAACTGCGTGGTATAGCTTATTTCGAGTATCGATTCCTGGTTAAACTCATTCAACGAAGTGAAGTTATCACCTAAGTTGCTTACTAAAGAATAACCATAATCAGGGTTTTCTATTACATCTTTGAAGTACTCCGCAGCAGTAGTGTAATCACTGTCGTATAAGTAACTCTTACCCAATACTGCCGTAGCAGCACCTGCAGTCACCCTGCCAAGATTTGGAGAGTAGCTCGGAGGCAAGTTCTCTCTGGCATATTCCAGATCTTCACGGTAAAAGGCCTTTATTACTTCAGACTCACTCAAAGGTTGCTTAAACTCCTGATCGTTTTGAGGAATGAAATCAAATAATACCACCGCACCTTCATTGAAAGACGTGTTTAGGTAGAAGTAAAACAATCCTCTAAAAAACCTTGCTTCAGCATAGATCAGGTCAGCAATCTCCTGACTCTCTTCTCCCTCGAATGTCCCCGTAAGACGTTCATAGGCTCTTATCACCTGATTCGCTCTAAAAACACCTTTATACAAAGACTGCCATTTACCATTTGGCGCACCAGATGACTCTGTAAATGTTTGCAAGAAGTATTCGTTAGACGTATTGGGTCTTCCCCATCCTGGCCAGGACAAATCACTTCTATTGATTTCAGAAGTTACCTGATAAATGCCTTGATCCTTGAACGAATTATATACGGCATTTATACCTAATTCCAGATCACCAACAGTTTTCCAAAAACTATCCGTAGACAGTTCATTGGGATTTACTTCTTCTAAAAAATCTTTTTCGCAGCTGACAAAAGGCACACTTCCAAGAATTAAGCCTATTGCCAGGAATATTGATTTATAAAATGCTTTTTTCATAACAATGTATGTTTATTCTTAAAAGTCAAGTTGGATACCAGCTCTGTAAATGGCACTGATCGGGTAATTACCTCGGTCTAAGCCACGCGATGACAGTCCGTTGTTACCAACTTCTGGGTCATAACCCGTGTACTTGGTCAGTGTGATAGGATTCTGAGCTGAGAGGTACACTCTTAGCTTAGATATACCAGCTGGCTGAGTAATGGCCTTAGGTAATGTGTAACCAAAAGCAATGTTTCTAAGACGTACGAACGTACCATCTTCTAACCAGTAGTCGGTGTATCCACGCGCATTGTAATGATCTCTACCGCGGTGTGCCGGAATATCCGAATTAGGATTCCATGGGCTCCACTGATAGTACTGATCCATATGTCTTCCAAACTTATATGCATACGCTTTGCTTCCGTTCATCACTTCTCCACCTACAGCGGCATACCAGTTCATAGAAAAGTCAAACCCTTTCCAGTCCATGCTGAAGTTTAAACCAACTTCAAAATCAGGAATACCAGATCCCATGTACACTCTATCATCCAGTGTGATGGTGCTATCTCCGTTTTGATCTACATATTTCAGGTCTCCCATTTTGGCCGTAGGCTGAATCTTCTTATAAGCTTCCAGCTCTTCTTCTCCATCTACAATTCCATCCGTCTCGATCAGAAAGAATGATCCAGCAGGATAACCTAGCGCAATTGCTGTAACAAGATCCTCGTTAGGCACGCCCTGTACTACCGTACTGTTGTCCAGATACATAATTTCAGACCCTTCTTGCATTTTGGTCACTTCGTTGATGTTTTTCGAGAAGGTACCACCCAGGCTCCACGACAACTCACCTGCCTGTCTCCAGTTTGCTGCCAGCTCCACTCCTTTGTTGGTCATGTCACCAATGTTTAGAATCACTGAGCTAGTAGTACCAGCAGTAGGAGGCACTACGTAAGGAAAGAGCATATCTATCTTATTGGTATTGTAGAAATCACCAGTCACTGTCAGCCGATCACTAAGTAATCCCATGTCAAAACCAACGTTTAACTGCTGTGACGTTTCCCACTTCACTTCAGGGTTGGCATAGTCTAACTGAGTAGCTCCAAGCCCAAGCATTACGTTATCCTCTGGCCCAAATGGATAATCTCTTCCAATGGCGATCGTCGCTGCATTGCTGTAATCAAGGAAGTTCTGGTTTCCTGTAGTACCCAAACTAGCACGTAGTTTTAGAGTAGATAATGTACCTGCTACAGGTGCCCAAAATGCTTCATCCGACACGTTCCATCCTGCGGATACAGAAGGAAATACCCCCCATCTATTCTCTTTCGCAAATCTGGAAGACCCATCACGACGAACACTCGCGCTAAACAAGTATTTACCTCTAAAGTCATATTGCAAACGAGCCAACATACCGATCAATGAATTGGAACGATCTTGATTCCAATTGTTGCCAGTACCTACATTAGGATCAGCGGTAACTCCCTGGAGCGTGGTAACGTCATTACTGATTAGATCTTTCTTTTCAGCAAAGAAAGAAGTGAATGTATAGTTCTCCATCGAGAACACACCTAACAGTTTGAAATTATGCTCACCAAAAGATTTTTTATAGTTGATCATATTTTCCCAGGCCAAACTACTGGCACGCGAGCTCTGGTTGTATACTCCTGATCTTGCATTGCCATCAAATGCTATTCGATTTCCATCGTCATCATAGGCAATAAATAGAGGGTTAATTCTTACCCTGGTATCATCCGTAAAGGTTGTTCCAAATCGTGAGGACAGACTTAGGTTTTTAGTGATCTGATTGCTGATCTGGATCATTCCATTGAAATGGTTTCCATGTCGGCGATCGTCTTGTTTGAGTTTTGCCATCAATCCACCAAGTGCCGCGGCTTGAACTCCATTACCTGCATCCTGTACAATAGATGCATCCGGATGTAGTGGCTGCTGAAGTGGTTTATACTTGATAGCATCAAGCAAAAACTGCCATGGAGCATATTGCTGCTTTTCTACTCTGGCACCCATACCAGTATTCACTGTCCACTTATCTTTCTTGAAGACGGTGTTGGCACGAACATTATAGCGCTCATATCCCGAGTTGATGATAGTTCCCTGGTTTTCATGAAAAGACCCTACCACATTGTAGGTAAGTCCATCGCGACCACCAGAAACTGTCAATGCATGGTTTTGAATGATGGCATTGTCATTTTGAATGATTCCTCTAATATCGGTATCATTGGTAAAGCTAGTAGGGTTCGTTTCTAGTGATGACCAGGTATTTTGAAAATGCTGGTTAGGGTTTAGGTGATACTGATGAATAAAATTCGAGTAGAGCGACTGCTCTCTATTCATCAGATGTTCTCCGGAAGTAATTCGCTGAACACCTACATAGCTATCCAGACCAATCTTCATGCTACCTGCTTTACCTTTCTTAGTCGTAATCAGGATCACACCTCCAGATCCACGTGTACCATATATTGATGCGGAAGCCGCATCTTTCAGTACATCGATGGACTCGATCTCGTTCATACTCAATTTAGGGTCACCGTTAAAAGGAACTCCATCCACAACATAAAGTGGATTGCTAGATCCATTCACAGAGCTAAGTCCACGAATCTGAATATTAGACCCTGCACCTGGCTCACCAGAGACAGCCTGTACGCTTACTCCGGCTATTTGACCCTGAAGTGCTGTACCTATATCCACCGTTGCGTTTTTGATTAGCTCTTCGGTCTCGATTCTGGCTACAGCACCTGTTACTTCTTTCTTCTTTTGTTCGCCGTAACCAATGACTACTACCTCGTCCAATGCCTGTACATCTTCAGACATTTCTACGTTAATCACCGAACGACCATTAACAGATACAACCTCTTTTTTGTAACCAATAAAGCTGAACTCCAAAATAGCGTCATCTGCATTTGGAACACTCAACTTGAAATTGCCGTCTATGTCCGAAATCGTTCCGTTACTAGTACCTTGTACAACAATAGCTACCCCTGGAAGCCCCTCGTCTCCAGCCTCTGATGTAACTACCCCTTGCACAGTCTGCTGCGAATACCCCGGCAAGTGTATCAACACCAATGCCAGAGCGCAAAGCCACCTGGTGGCACTTACCATTCCTGGAAGTTTTAATGGTAGACTCTTTCTCATGTTTTAGTTTAGTTAAGGATTTAAGTAAATTACTCAAGCGACAAAAGCCGCTTTTCACACTTTACAAATGTACTTTCGCTATTGAGCGTCAATATGAATTTTTTCAGTCCAAAAGCGGGGAGAAATTCTAAATGGCGGGGGTATTTTTATGAAATTACAGAGGGTATTTATACAAATAACCTCACGGAATAGACTTAAAAAGCAAAATACAACAAATTAGAGGAATAAAACACATCCCCATTATTAACCTTTGAATTCTGCAATCAATTTGGACAGGTACTATATGAGTAAAAGTAAAATTGTATTTTTCATAGTTAGGAGCAATACACCCCACCATTCAACAAAACGGTGGCTACTGTTTTTAGGCATCGTATTATGCACTGCACTAACCACACTTTTACACGCCCAAAATGGGGCAATGCAGCTTCATGGTAAGTTTGATATTTATTCCACAAAAAACGGACTTTCACAAAACGATGTACGCTGCTTGTTCCAGGATTCTTACGGTTTCATATGGATTGGCACTCATGGAGGACTCAATCGATTTGACGGATATTCGTTCAAAACCTATCAAAAAAATATTGACGACCCTACATCGCTTCCCAGCAACCTAATCAGCTCGCTTGCGGAAGACCAGCACGGAAACCTGTGGATCGCCACGGATGATCAGGGCATCGTGATCATGGATCGGCAAACGGAGTCTTTCCAACAACTACGCCATGAACCAGCAGACCCAAACACCATTACCAACAACCACGTAATCACGCTATTTATAGACAGTAAGGGAATTGTATGGGCTGGTACCTCCACAGGACTCAACCGGATAGAATATGACCACCACAGCAAATCGGCAAAAGTCCAACGCCTGACTGCCGACAAAAACAACCCAAACTCCATCAGCCACAACCATATTTACCACCTCTTCGAAGATAAATTTGGCAATGTATGGGTAGGGACTATCAATGGACTAAATCGGTATATTAGCACAGACGACACCAACCACCAGTTTCTCTCCTATCGAGTTGGGACCTCCAATAACATCAGACATATTACCAGCAATGACACCAGCCTGCTCATAGCTACTACCCTCAATGTATTGGCACTACCCTTTAGCCAAATAAACACAAACACCCCTGACCTTAAAGTCATCGTAAGCCAACCTTTTTTAGAGATCATAAGTGACCAACATCAAAACCTGTGGGGCATCAATAACACAGGCGTGAGCCTCCATTATGTACAAAATGGCCAAATGAAAGATCACCAGTTTGTCAATAGCTGGGCAGACCCTAAAAGTCTGAGTAAAAACATTGCCACAGCGATTATTGAAGACCGCTCTGGACTCATCTGGATAGGAACAAACGGTGGAGGCCTCAACCTGTACAACCCTGATCGAAAAAACTTCAAGCATTACCATAAAAACGTATCTCCCGGTAGTCTCTCATACAACAAAATCAGAGGTATAGAGGAAGATCCTCAGGGCAATCTATGGATCGGCACAGAAGGTGGCGGACTCAACTTTTTGCCGGCCGCTAGAAAAAATGAATTTGAATCCGGTTTTAAGCAAATCGATATCAATCGCGGCACAGGCAATTTCGTATTTAGTCTGGAAAGCACCAAACAGGGCTACCTGCTCGCAGGTGCAGGCTACCCGGCTTCTCTATATGTACTAGACGCAAACCATACCAACACGCCTAAAATCGTAGAAACATTCAATGCCAAAGGCAATGTATTCTCCATACTACAGGACTCTGACGATAACATTTGGCTAGGCACCTATAGCAATGGCCTCTATCGAATGACACAAGATAATAATGGGCACATCACTGTTTCTGCGCACTTTACTCATGAACCAGAAGACTACTCGAGTCTGTCATCCAATGTCGTACGTAGTATTGGAGAAGACCGAGATGGGAACCTCTGGATAGGGACAGATGAAGGGCTCAACAAAATCACACGTCAGGAGCGAACAAAAGACACCCCAAACATCATCCGATACAAACAGGGAGATCATGAAAAAAGCATCAGCTACGATTACATTCTACCTATTTTTATATCCTCTACAGGAGATATCTGGATAGGCACCCTCGGTGGCGGCCTCAACAAACTAATTCCCGGCACCACACCCAACAACGACCGGTTTGAGCACATAACCACCAGCGACGGACTGCCCAACAATGTGGTGAAATCCATCCAGGAAGACGACCAGGGCAACCTCTGGCTGGGTACTAACAAAGGATTATCAAAATACAACCCAAAAACCCAACAAATCACCAACTACGGTATCAGTGATGGGCTGCAAGACATGGAGTTTAGTGAAATCGCTTCACACAGACTTTCCTCTGGCGAACTGATCTTTGGTGGTGTAGATGGCTTCAATGTATTTGACCCCCAGGATATCATTCCGGACACCTCTGAAGTAAACGTGGTATTTACCGAGCTGCAAATACTCAACCGCACGATTAACACCGGAGAGGAAATCAACGGACGAATCATCCTCAGTTCAGATCTCAACCGCACCCAAACACTGGAGTTGTTTCATAATGAAAACAGCTTTTCTGTAAAGTTTGCGGCCCTCCACTATGCGGCTCCCGAAAAAAACAAATACGCTTATAAGCTTGAAGGTTTTGACAAAGAATGGATCTACACCTCGGCGCAAAACCGAATAGCCAAGTATACCAACCTGGCCCCGGGCACCTACACGCTACTGGTAAAAGCCAGCAACAGTGACGATTACTGGACCGAAGACCCCATACGACTTCAAGTACAAATAGCCCCGCCTTTCTGGCGCACACACCTGGCCATGATCTCGTACATCATACTCATTGTTACGGCTTTGTGGTTTTTTAGAAAATACACACTCATTACCAACTCACGAAAAAACCAGCTGGTCATCGAACACCTCGAACGCGAAAAAATCGAGGAACTGAGCCAGTTAAAACTGCGCTTTTTCACAAACGTGTCACATGAGTTTAGAACACCACTCACGCTGATCCTGGGGCTGATAGAGCGCCTAAAAAACACCGCCAGCAAGCTAGACGAAACCGAACGCCAGAAATACTACGACAAAATACACCGCAACTCTCAGGTGCTGCTCAACCTCATCAACCAGCTACTGGACTTCCGAA
Source organism: Marinoscillum furvescens DSM 4134 (assembly GCF_003386095.1). Lineage (GTDB taxonomy): Bacteria > Bacteroidota > Bacteroidia > Cytophagales > Cyclobacteriaceae > Marinoscillum > Marinoscillum furvescens. The sequence continues at coordinate 145,963 of NZ_QREG01000016.1, forward strand.
AAGTGGAGCAAGGAAAAATGAAAGTCAAAGTACAGCATGGTGATATCGGCACGTATATCCACGGCCTGTGCGAAAATTTCAACGAACTGGCCCGCAAGAAAAATATAGACTTTCAGTTTATCTGTGAAGAGCCCATCAGCGGCTACCACGACAAAGACATCATCGAGCGCATTACGTTTAACCTGCTTTCCAACGCCTTTAAATTTACGAACGAAGAAGGTGAAATCACGGTGAGCCTGGAAGCCGTAGGAGATGCCTTAAAGATGCAAGTGGTAGATACGGGCATAGGCATGAGCAAAGAAGTGCAGGACCATCTCTTCGACCGCTTTTCCCACACATTTGTAAAAAGAGAGCACGGATCTGGTATTGGGCTTTCCTATACCAAAGGCCTCGTGGAGCTGTACCACGGCGAAATACAATGTGAATCTGCTCCAGACCGAGGCACTACCTTTAGTATAACTTTCCCTTTCAAAAAAGAAGCCTTTAGTCAAGACATCATCCTGGACGATCAAGATCAGGATGCAAACACCACTCGCGATGTAGACTGGCTAATCGAAAACACCTCCACGCAGGTCAGAGAAAGTCAGGTAGACCCATCAGGGCAAAAGGCCACCGTACTCCTCGTGGAAGACAATGAGGACATCCTTTTTTACCTGGAAGAACACTTTAAAGACCGCTACATCATCCACAAAGCCAATGAAGGACAAGGTGCCCTCAATATCTGCCTGGACAAGCATGTGGACCTGGTAGTGAGTGATGTGATGATGCCGGGAATGGACGGTCTGGAGTTTTGTGAAAAACTCAAAGAAGATGACCGCATCAACCACATACCTGTAATTCTGCTTACCGCAAAACGCTCTCCAGACAACAAGGTAAAAGGCTACGAAAAAGGTGCCGATGCGTACATCCCCAAGCCTTTTGATATGAATGAGCTGGAAACACGCATGGAAGCGCTCATCAGCGGGAGACAAAAAATCCTAAGCAAACTGCGCAAAAACATTGAGCTTAAGCCTTCCGAAGTAAAAGTCACGAGCCTCGATGAGAAGTTCCTAAAACGCGTACTTTCCTACATCGAGGAAAACATAGGCATGACGGAGTTTACCGTAGAAATGCTAGCTCACGAGTGCGGCATGTCGCAGCTCCACCTCAACAAAAAACTCAAAGTACTGGTAGGCCAAACAGCCAATGCGTTCATCCGGTCGATACGTCTGAAGCGTGCGGCTCAGCTACTGAGCAAAAACCGGTACTCTGTAAACGAAGTGATGTACGAAGTGGGCTTTATTGATGCCAAGTATTTCCGGACTTGCTTCAAAAAGGAATTTGGCACCACTCCTTCTGACTATCAGAAAACCCACGCCGAAGAGGAATCTTAGAGCAATGCATTGCGCAGGGAGCATGCTCCGCTAGCAGGTAATTTTAAGTCTATTTTTTAGCATAGAAATGAACTTACGCATGCATTGGAAAACACATCTGTTCCTTATCACACTAGTGGGGCTATTTTTGGCCTGTAAGCCCAGTACACCTCCCAATATCATCCTGATCGTTACTGACGACCAGGGCTGGGGTGATGTGGGCTTTCATGGCAATGAAATTGTAAAAACACCACAACTGGATGCCTTTGCAAAGAATGCTGTAGAACTCACCAACTACCACTCAGGCACCACTTGTACGCCCACACGTGCGGCGATCATGACGGGCCGAAACTCCAACCGAAACGGTGCCTGGCACACCATAGCGGGCGCCAGCATACTCAATGCGGACGAACAGACCATCGCGGAAGTATTCCAACAAAACGGCTACCGTACGGGGATGATAGGCAAGTGGCACCTCGGCGACAACTACCCCTACCGCCCTCAAGATCGGGGATTCGAAGAAACCTTCTACCTCGGAGGTGGAGGTGTGCAGCAAACCCCCGACTACTGGAACAACGACTACTTTGACGACACCTACTTTAGAAATGGCGTACCGGAAAAAACCAAAGGGTACTGCACCGATGTTTGGTTTGATGAAGCGTTGAAGTTTATCGGTGGAGCGGACGAAAAGCCATTCTTTCTGTACCTGGCTACCAACGCCGCTCACGGCCCTTTCAACGTACCTCCTGCTTACCGCGAAATGTATGCAGACAGTGAACTCAACTCGAAGCAGAAAAACTTCTATGGCATGCTCACCAATCTGGATGACAACTTTGGCAAGCTGGAAAAATACCTGAAAGACAACAAGCTTTTGGACAACACCATCCTCATCTACACTACTGATAATGGTACGGCCGGAGGAATAGGCTATAACAGAAAACTTGAAAAAACCGTGGGCTTTAACCCACTACGGGGCACCAAAGGGAGCCACTATGACGGAGGTCACAGGGTACCATTTCTTATCCACTGGCCAGCGGGTGGACTCACTGGCGGACAAAAGGTTGATGAACTTACTGCTAGCGTAGACTTACTCCCTACCCTGAGCTCCCTGGCAGGAATTCCTCTTTCCCTCGACCGGCCACTAGATGGCGCGGATGTCTCTCCCGTGCTGACCGGGCAGAAAACTACTCCCACTCGAATGCTTGTGGTAGACACGCAGCGCAACCAGTGGCCTGAAAAATACCGCAACCCTTGTGTGATGGATGGCCCTTGGAGGCTGGTCAACCATAAGGAACTATACAATATCGAGGAGGACCCTAAACAGCAAAATGACCTGGCGAATCAGCACCCTGATCGCGTAAAGGACATGCAGAACTTTTACGACAAGTGGTGGGCAAGCACCGTGGATGACTGGGAACACTCAGCTATCTATTTGGGAGCAGCAGAAAACCCTACCACCATCACGATCCACGACATGCATCCAGACAGCACAGGGGCCATTCCCTGGAATCAGAATCAGGTCCGCATGGGTAAAATCTCCACTCCAGGATACTACGAAATCAACGTAGCAGAAGCAGGCCGTTACCAGTTTGAGTTGGCGCGCTGGCCATTTGAGGCCGGCCTCAAGCTCAACAGCACCGTGGAAGCTATACCCGATCTTCCCCACAGAGAAGGACTCAGCGCAGGCAATCGTGTGGTTCTTACCAGCTCACAGGTAATGCTGGCGGGCACTCAGCAGTCGGTAGAAATACAGCCGGACGCCCCACATGCCAGCATGGAGATAGAAGTGCCTGCAGGCAAAACGCAGCTAAGAGCCTCATTCCTCACTCAGAAAAATGAACACTTTCCCGCTTACTACATCCGTGTAACCAAACTATAAATCCATGCGGACATTATTTCTAGTACTTCTTACCACGTGTATGGCCACTTTGCTTGTGGCTCAAAATAAGCCCAATGTGATCGTGATTCTTGCCGATGACATTGGAACTGGAGACATCTCCTACTACCAGCGCCTTACGGGTGGAAAAGTGGTAGTAGAAACCCCCAACATCGATGAGCTGGCTTCAGAAGGTGTGGTGTTTACCAATGCACACTCACCCGCTGCGCTGTGTGCACCCTCCAGATATGCGGTGATGACGGGCAATGCCACGCACAGAAGCTATAGACCCTGGGGCGTATGGGGAGCTTATGAGCGCTCACCATTGGAACCCACAGACCTTACACTGGGTAAGCTGATGAAATCTGCCGGATATCGTACGGGTTTTTTGGGTAAATGGCACATGGGAGGTGACTGGAAGCTTAAAAGCAATCCCAATGAAATCTACCGAGGCCCTCGCTACAAGCCCGAACTGGATATAGATATCACCAAACGCATAGGTGGTGGCCCACAGCAAAACGGCTTTGACTACTCACTTACCCTACCCTCAGGTGTACAAGATGTGCCCTATGCCGTATATGAAAACAGCCAGTGGATGCCTCTACATGCCAACTCAGAGATCACCTACATCTCACAAGAGAAAATGGATAAGCTCAACGTAAAGCTGGACAAGTCTGAAGGCCTGGGTGATTCGCACTGGGACCCTCACCATATAGGACCATTGCTGGCCGGCAAAGCAGTGGCTTTTATAGAACGAAATGCCTCAAAACCGTTTTTCATGTACTACTGCTCACAAGCTGTACACCTACCGCATACACCTCCTGATTCACTAAATGGCAAGGCGATATCCGGAGCCACTGCCACCAAACACATGGACATGATCGTGGAGCTAGACCAACAGATAGCCATGATGGTAGCAGCCCTCAAAAAGCAAGGCATCTATGACAATACACTATTTGTATTTACCTCCGACAATGGAGGCCTCATGCGAAAAAAGACATTAGAAACGGGTCACCGCCCCAACAGTATATATAAAGGTGGCAAAAATCAAATCTTTGAAGGAGGACACCGTGTACCGCTGATTGTCTCCTGGCCGAAGGAACTAAGCCATGGAAAAACCAACACGCTAGTGGCAGGGTATGACATACTAGCCACGCTTGCAGAGCTTACGGGTCAGTCCACAGGAGCGGGACAGGCGATGGATGCTAAAAGCTTTTTATCCGTAGCGCGACAGCCAGAGCAATCGCATACAATCCACGAACACCTGATCATACAAGGAGGCACCAGCAGAGAAGTGGCCTACTACGAAGGAGACTGGAAGCTCGTGGTACAGTTTGACAAAAAAGACCAAACTGATAAAACGCGCACCCCTAAGGCTCTGTATCATCTAAAGAAGGATATCCGGGAATCAAACAATCTGCTAACAACACAGCCATCACGTGCTGAAAAAATGTTTACTCGCTTTAATGAGCTGCGGCAAGCAAACCAATGAAATATTGTCAAGTGATCTTTGAATCCAACTACTGATTATTGCCCACTCTTTGATTCTAAATTTCTGTGAATACGTTTATCAATTTAAGATTATCGCAATAACACAAGGGGTATATTGTTTTTTTTACGGATTTATCACTCACAAATCCTTTTTATGAGAAAAAAGTAATTTCAGCAATTATTTTTTAGAAAAACTTCACGTGATATTTCAGTGAATCGCTCATATTGATGAGGTATATAGTAACTTGATCTTCGGTTGACACCATAGCACATTGAACCGCCTCAAAATTAGAATATTACAACATTTCATTCAATTACTACTAACAACACAGCTCACACTTCACCTCACCGATTGGAGTGTTTTCCCCAATTACAATTATGCTGTAATGGCTACCTGAATCCGTTCCGAGTTGTTGTAAAAACAACGATAAGCACAAAATTATACCCCGTAAATTTCTTAGAAATCCCCCCTCTTCTGGCTCAAGAATACTCAATACCTTAAGGATCCTAAACCAAAACTAAAAAGTGATGAGCCAAACTACCCAACACAAATTTTTAAAAGTATTATTTCTATTAATCATTACCACAATATGGCTACCTGCCATTGGTCAGGTACCTATTGACATAGATCTAAACACAAAAAAATACATAGGTGGTGTTTCGGATCTATCTCGTGCCAAATATTTCAACATGCATCATACTTATATTAGCTGGGAGCTAAACGAAAATGGTTATGATGCAGAACTGCTAGATAATCTTGGCGCAAATTATGGACGTGGTTTCAACGGCCCCGGTAGTGGCAACCCTAACACTTCTGGTGGAAAAATAACCGCATTCCCTACTGCCTCAGAAGGAACAACCATTGGTACTAATAAACTTAACGGATGGGATGACAACCCTACCTTTTACACCAGAAGGACCAACGAGATTGTGGTCACCGACCACCCTAAATTGGGATTTCTCTACAATGGTGACTTCAATGCAGGTGCAACATATAATTCCAATTATTTGCAAGCCGCCTTTTCCGGTAGTATTCCAAAATACTACGAGATGCTTAATGAGCCGTTCGTACATGTATCGGACTTTGCTCCCTGGAATGACCGTCAGCTAGTCATCAATCAGATGTCTGACATGTGGAAAACTGTAGCGGACAAAATTCATCAGGACATCCCTGGCATGCAGGTGGGTGGTTACGCCTCAGCATGGCCAGAAATGGAAGACAGTAATTTCAACCACTGGGCCGAGCGCATGCAAACCTTTATGGACCGAGCCGGCAGCTCTATGGACTTTTTCTCTACCCACTTTTACGATGGGAAGAATGTAACTGGTACTGATCAAAACCGATCTGGCAGCAACTCTGAGGCTATCATGGATCTGATAGAATCCTATAGTTATAAAAAATGGGGTGTAGTAAAACCTCACCTCATCTCCGAATACGGTAAAACCGTAAAAGAATGGACAAAAGATGCCAATGGCAACAAAGATCCTAAACCCTACTCTGAATCCAGAGATGGTGAAATTCTAAAAGCAGTCAATGCATTTTTGTTTCAGTTTCTGGAGCGTCCGGACAGAATTTTAAAATCCATTCCTTTCATAACGGCAAAGTCTACCTTTTTTTATCAAAGCGACAACCCCAATGAATACCCCTATCCCTGGGTAGTGCTACGAAAAGATGGGAACGGCGGCTATACCTGGACACACCTTAAAAAATTCTTTGAACTATGGAAAGACGTTTCTGGTGAAAGAACCAAAATCAACAGTGGCGATCCCGACCTGGTTGCACATGCTTTTTTGAATGGCACCAAGGCCTATGTGGCTGTGTACAACATGGAAACGGCGAGCAAAACGATCAATTTAAATTTCTTAAACAATTCTGCCGCAAACATCAATGATGTCACCTTACGTCGGTTGTTCACAGATGCAAGTGGAATTCCAAATCTCACCACCACTACTCAGGCACTGCCAGGAAGCCTCACACTGGCTGGAGGAGAAACCGTGGTAATGGTGTGCAATTTAAGCTCAGCAATCACTCCTTCAGGAACCATCAATGAATCTAACTATTATGCGACCAACGTATTAGAGCCAATTTCTGCCAATACTACCATTACCTACACTATCAATGGAGTGAGTACAGGAACCGGCAATGCTACCTTACGACTAGGTCTTGGGCGTGATCATGGCTTATCACTCAGTCCAGAAGTGAAAGTAAACGGTACCACAGTAACTGTACCTACTGACTGGATGGGATACAATCAATGGAACCGTAATCAGTTTTTTGGTGTCATTGAAATACCATTCGACGCAAATTTATTGCAGAGCAACAATACTATTACCGTTAAATTTACAGATGGAGGTGGACATGTAAGCTCCGTGATTCTCAATACTGAACTGGATGCCTCATCTGTAAATGATTTGGTTAGTCTTGAAAATGCAGATACTATACTTAGCAGCCAAACCTCATACAGCGTAGACCTGGTGTACACTGCTAATGGCTCTAAAGAACTCGTATTGGAATTTTGGGATGGCACCACATGGCTAGACAGTGACGTGCAGACGGTATCTTCCGGATCCGGTACGCAAACATTAACGGTCAACCTGGCTACGGCTCCTGCACCTGGTTCTAACTATGTCTGGAAGGCTCAAATTCGCCCAGTAGGATCCACATGGCAAGACGCTACGGATACCGATCAAATCAACAACGTAACGGTACAAAACCTGGTAGATGCTGTAAGTCTGGAAAATGCAGCTACCAGCATGCCAAGTCAAACCACATACAGTGTAGACATGGTCTATACTGCCAATGGCAGCAAAGAACTCGTATTGGAATTTTGGGATGGCACCACCTGGCTGGACAGTGACGTGCAGACGGTATCTTCCGGATCCGGCACGCAAACATTAACGGTCAACCTGGCTACGGCTCCAGCACCTGGATCTAACTACATCTGGAAGGCTCAAATTCGCCCAGTAGGATCCACATGGCAAGACGCTACTGATACCGATCAAATCAACAACGTAACTGTTACAGCATCAAACCTTGTAAACAACCCAGGCTTTGAAACTGGAGACCTCACCAACTGGGACACGTCATGGGGTACCGTAACTGTGGTTACTAACCCTAAGCAGGGAACATACGGCGTAAAAATAACTGGAGCAGGTTCGGCAAGTCAAGTAATAACTGGGCTGCAATCAAACACCACGTATGACTTAAGTGCTTACGCCAAAATAGCAAGTGGTAGCTCAGAAGTACGATTAGGTGTGAAAGACCATGGAAATCCAGATCAAAGCACAAGCATCACAAGCACCACCTACACCCAGGGCTCGCTTTCGTTTACAACAGGTGCGAGTAGTACATCGGCCAAAATCTATCTCTATGTACCTACCACTGGTGATATAGCATATGGAGATGAGTTTGACTTAAAAGTTGCCAGTGGCTCGAGAAACATTCAAACCTCTCCGAACCTCGAAGCAATTAAAATATTCCCGAATCCAAACTATGGCAAGGTGAACATTAGTTTACCGGAAGGATGGACTACTGGAAAGGTACAGGTCATCAACATCAATGGACAAACCGTACTGGAACAGCAATTCGATAAAAATCAATCAGGAGTATTGACGTTCGAACTCCCAGGCAATTCCAGGAGCTTGTACCTACTTCGTATTTCTGATAGCAACAATTCCTACCAAAAGAAACTACTCATACGCTAGGAAGTATAAAATAAAAGGAGCAACCCTATCGCATTTATCAATTCAACCAGTTTTTTAAATGCAAGGGGTTGCTCTTTCTTCTTTACACACGCTCAAACTCCATCTACTAAATCAGTATGCGCCTATTGCTTGATCAAAGCTTTGCTCCTGTAGGAAATGCACTCAGCACTATGTTTGTTGTCAGCAAAATTACATCAATCGCATGCGTACTATTTGTTACTTCTTTTTATCTATAAGTCTACTTTCAGTCAAAGCTCAGGACCTGACCATCCCCCAAAAGAACTATGCCGACTCAGTAGATTTTAAGGATGCCCCCAAACGTAAAAACCACAAATTCCCACTTTCGGACCAACGCAATACGGGTAAGTGGAAGCTCCGCAAGGACCTCTCGGATGAATTTGACAGCAAAACCCTCAACACCCGGCGCTGGCACCCCAACAATCCCGGCTGGAAAGGTCGTAAACCCACCTATTTCCATGGCAGCAATGTGAGCTTACAGGATGGCGAACTACAAATACGTGTAAACCAACACGAAAAAGATATTTTGCCGGAGGGCTACACCCACAGCACGGGGTTTATCAAGAGTAAGGAAACCGTTTTGTACGGATACTTTGAAGTAGAAGCTAAGCTGATGAATGCGCCCTGGGTGAGTGGATTTTGGATGTGTAAAGTAGGCAAAGAGTGGTGGACGGAAATAGACATCTGCGAAAACGCCCCCGGACTGGCGTACAACCGCCACGACCTCAATTCCAACATTCATGTATTCAGAGCTCCGGAGGATAAAGGCAATGTGAAAGAACACTTTTCGCGAAACAAGAAATACTACGTACCCTTTGAGTTGCAAGCCGACTACCATGTATGGGGACTGGAGTGGAATGAAGATGTAATCCGGTTTTACCTGGATGGCGTGCTCTTTCGCGAAGCTGAAAACACCCATTGGCATCAGCCGCTAGAGATCAACCTCAACTGTGAATCCAACAAGTGGTTTGGAGCCCTGCCAGATGACAACAGGCTGGATGGAGTGTACAAGGTAAAATACTTTCGTGCCTGGTCACAAAGCGAATAAACCTCCTAACTAACGAGCAAAACCATGACTATCAAAACTGCTTTTCTACACCGAACCCTTACGTTGGTGACTCTGATAGACAACCTCCTGTTGGTTTTTAAAGCTGAATGGGTAGTAGAAAAGATCGCCAATGTAAACCGATTAGAGTAATTGACGGTTAAACGCCCCTAGAACCCTATGAAGTACCCAAACACCGGATGGAAACGACTACTGCGAAAAGCCGGCAGCATGTGCGTCATACAGACGTTTGGCATAGTAGCAGCCACGTGCATTTTGAGCGCATGGTCTCAGGATACGGCGGCACAGACTTCCCTTCAGGACAAAAACCTGATCCAGCATCACACGCCGCTTGTAGAGCTTTCCGTGCCAGGATCTGCTGCCACTATAGCTGTGGCACCGGCGTTCCAGGGCAAAGTAATGATCGCCAACTCCGACTACCCATCGGGCAGCACCATTGGCTGGATCAACAGGGAGGCGCTGAAATCGTATCCCTGTACAGGAGGAGAAGTTGGCGGACTCGAACGCATATGGCTAGGACCACTGGGTAGTCAGTTTTCGCTGTACTACCAGCAGATTTTTCCTCTAGACGAAGACAACTGGAGCGTACCCCCACCACTAGCCACAGGTTCTTTTAAAACGATAAACCGCAGCAGATCCAGTATAGCAATGTGTATGAACATGGAGCTGACCAACTATATAGGCACCAATTTCCAAGTGTCGCTCCAACGAAAAATCACCCTACTGAACAAACGTACCGTTACTAAAAACCTGGCTGTCAGCCTGGAAAACACCGTCGACTTAGTGGCTTACACTACCGAACATGTGCTTACCAATACCGGATGGGCACCCTGGAAAAAAACCACAGGACTACTCGGGCTATGGAGTGCCAACATGCTGGAGGGAACACCTCACACCACAGTGATCATTCCTCTGAAAGACGCCACAACACGTGACGCCATTTACACCTATTTTGGCCCGCTGGACAGCACCCGACTGCTACTGCAAAACAACCTGCTGTACTTCAAAGCAGATGGCAACTACCGAAGTAAGATTGGCATACCTCCACTGCTGGCTCCGGATCGCTTTGCCAGCTATAGCCCGGAGCACAACCTACTTACTGTAGTCACCTATCAAAAAACTACCGATACGCTCTATTTTAACTCAAACGTTTCCATCCAGAAAGAACCCTATCATGGTGAGGTCATCCCTATTTATAACAATGGCACGATGGACTATCTACCTTCAGCAACACCTACTTTTTATGAGCTGGAGTCTACCTCAGCTATGCGCCCGCTATATCCTGGCGACTCCCTATCCCACCAACAAACGACTTATCACTTCAAAGGCACACCATCTGAACTAAACCATATTTTCCGACAGGTATTCAACACGGATCTGGTAAAAATTCCTTTCTAATGTGACCTGTCAGCACAGGTTACACTTCCGGTATTTCGACTTAGCACGCCTTCCACATGCACTATTTTTGGTAACTTTTACTTTTCAAAACAGACTACCAGCATAAAGGAATGGCAACACGAAAAAAACCTACCGAACAGGACATCAAAGAAATAGCCGAAGGACTGGAATGCGGAATGGTTTGCTACTACCACACCTCCACTGGTGAAATACTGGAGCTGCCGAACCCGGACGACATTTACTTTGAATCCGAAGGCTGGGAAGATTTGATGGATAGAGTCGAGCAGGAGCAAGAGCAGCTCATCCAGTTCGAGCCCATGAATAGTCGGGAGGGATATTTGATGATGGAGCGCTTTGCTGAAAATCTTGACGATGAGGATGTTAAGAACAAGCTGCTTCAAGCACTCAACAGAAAAGGCCCTTTTCGGCATTTCAAAGGCACCATAGACCATTCCCCCTACCGGGAAGATTGGTTTGCATACAAAAGTCAGGCATATAGAGACTGGGTCAAAGCACAGCTGAGCGACTATGCTGATGAATAAGCGCTTGCATATGGCATGGATTCTGGCCGTGCTGGTCATGGCAGGTTGCAACAAACAGCTGCCCATCATCAATGAGTCGGACACTTATGCCATCTGCAATGACCTACTGGTGGCCTGTTCGGGTCACCAGCCGGGATCCTATTGCCTTTTTGGTTACAAGTGGGGGCCCGAAGCTTCAAGCATTGTACCCGGACTCGAATCCACTGGTCCACAAGTAGCTGGTGGCACACTGACTTATTCCTTTCAGGAGAAAAATGGCACCCTCAGCACCCATCGGCAAGTAGATATCCCTTCCGAATCGTGGGATGAAATCCTGGACTGTGCCCAGGAAAACATTCGGGAAGCCTTTACCGAATGGTCTAGTGAGACCAATGTCTCTTTTCAGGAACTGAGCATCAACAGTAAGGCCGACATCAAAATCTACGTAGCAGCCACGGTGCAGTCCGCAGTGGCTTTCCCCAACTATGAGGAAGCCCCATGTGATGCACTCAGTGGTGTGATGGTGTTTGATGCCAACTCTCGTGAAAAATCATGTAGCGCATTTTACATCAATGCCCTACACGAAATTGGACATGTATTGGGCTTAGGCCATGTTAACACCGGCCAGGTGATGGCTTCCGACCGATCGAAATTTTCATATAAAGGCTTGCAGCCAGGAGATATCGCCGGAGCCCGGCAGCTCTATGGTGAGAAGTAACCGGCACTTCCTTTTTGCCCATATACCGCACTTCAGCTATCTTAACCATTTTCCTGTTAGCTTTTCGTCTAGCTCCCAAGTGATAGTCTGATTATTACATAAGGCAAATAAGCCATCAGTATGTTTAGCAGAGCCATTCCGTAACTAAATTTTTGAGCAACCGAGACACCAATTACCAGGAGTCTAAATCCAACAATCCATAAAACATATTGAAAACCCGCATTGATATTCGCTAGCGTCGGTTCAGCTCTAATCAGCAGTAGGAAAAGCTGATAAGTAAGCATTAAACAAAATGGAATTCCGGCCAACGAGTGGACATTGGCTAATTCTGATGTTGATGCTTCACCTTTCCAAATTTTTCCGATTAAGTTCATTAACCAAGGGTTCAGAATGCCAAGAATAAGATATGTTGCCCCGACTCCAACCAACGATGTTAGGACGTAAGTAAGGAGTTTGTACTGTGGTTCGGGGTTAACATCAAATAGCAGGTAAATTTCAGGTCCCATGTTGAGTCCGAAGGAGATTCCATAGATTATAAATGGAAGTCCATAGGTAGATTGACTGAAACGTTCGTAAAAAAAAGATTCAAAAGTTGACCTGGGCTTGGTCCAGATGGTTAGGTATGGATTAGGTTTTGAAGGCATTTATGAAATATAACGGTTACTGTATGTTTTCGTGGCTGAATTCAAGGTAGTGAAATTTCGGTTTACCACGGAGTCAATCTGCAAGATTGACTTGCTAAATTTATCCTCCAATGCTAGTCAATCTTGCAGATTGACGGGGTTTCTGCTAAGAACCAAAGCCTCGAACACCACTAACCAGCCATGAAATATACAGAGTGTTAGCTACTTTTTTTAGTTTCTACAAATTCAATAATTTCAATTTCTTCCTTTTCATCCTCTTTTGAATCTACCCAAGCGGTTTTAGTACTGTTTTCATACTCTGGTTCAATCTGAAAGGTTATAGTTCCCTCTCGGTTATAATCTCTTGCCAGTAACTCCCACCTAATAGATACTTCTTTACTGCCTATTTTGGGGATGAAATAGGATTTAAATTGTCTGCTATCCTTTTGAATTAGTGGTTTGTCGTCAAGTGGTGAATATAAAATCATGTTATCTTCGTCATATGCGAATGTGGTTCTGTATTTCGACAACTTTTCGTACATGAAAATATCATTTGTAAAGTCGTCATCTATCTTTCGTACGTTTTCATCAAAGTATAGATAGAACTTCCAATCTTCAAGAACTGTACTTCCAGAATTATGAATCAAGGTTTCAAAACTGCACCAACTATGATTGATTTTATTTGATCCTCCAAAAATTCCAATTGGTTCTACTTGACTTAAAAATGCATGGTGCGGGAAAATGGATTTTTCTATTTGATTATCAATAGGTTTCTTAATTCTATATTTAGTAGTGATTTTTTCAAACTTTGGTTTAACAATTAACTCATTATCTACTCCAAAAAAATCTATTTGAGTATCAAACTGATCTTTGAATTGAATGTTGTCTACGTACCAATTATAAGTATTCCGATTTTCATCAATAAAATCTGCTATGTCTTCCCAAGAGTAAAGTAGAATTTCAAAACCGCCATTCTCTCTATTCTCAATATCTTTTATTCGGATATATTCTTCAATTTTGGAGTCTTTAACCGCAGTAGTACAAAAAATAAATGTTTCTAGCTCAGGTTTAAAACTCTTGGCATTTTCTATCTCTTTGTCAATCTCTTTTTTTGTGAGTTTGGACTTTTTGTAATTGTCTTTTCCCTTACATTGAATTCCCCAATATTTGCTTTGCCCTTCTGGAATTGCATATACATCAACCCCTGCTTGAGGTTGACCCAAGCGACCATTCTTTTTGATTTTAAGAGAACAATTCCATAGTTCGCCAAATAACTTTTTACAAAGTGATTCAAAGTCCTGCCAGTTTTCTGGTTGTCTTATGGATTTTTTCATTCTTGTTGTAGCTAACATCCAAATAGTAGTGCATTTATGCACTATATCCGCATTGTACCCTTCGAAGATAATGGTTTTTAAGCAATTGCAAGCACCGATACTGCTTAACCAAAGCAAGACTAAATCCTTGCTGAAAGACGGCAAACCATAGATGTGATGGCGGGTCATACCGAGCCTGTCGAAGTATGGGCCTGTCGAAGCATAAGACACGCCCTATTGCCTGTATAAACCAGGTCCCATCCTGAAATAGCTTGACACTAATTCGTCAAGTTATGAAGACAACAGAAAAATTAGACATTGAAAAAAAGTACAAAAGTAAGCGCCTATATCGTGCCGCATTTAAACATTTGATCTTAGAAGATTTAGTAACGGGCTTGGAGTCTATGAGCTTTATCGGCAGGAAACATGGACTGAGCCATCAAACTGTCCATAATTTTAGACAGGAAGCCTTGGAACAACTGGGATATTTTCGCATTTTAAATCAAATGAAAGGCAGTAATACAAATAAGAAAGATACTTCAGCTGTAGAGAAGGAAAACGAAGAGTTGAAGAAAGCATTAGAGCTAGCCATGCTGAAGGTGTCTGCTCTGGAAACGCTCGTGGATGTAGCCGAAGACCAGTTTAACATCCAGATCAGAAAAAAGCTTGGGGCCAAGCAGTCCAAATAATGCGATTGATATATCCAGACAAGGGGCTAGCAACTCTTTGTCGACTGTTTGGCAAAAGCCGCCAAGGGTGGTATCACTGGCATCAGACCAAGACATCTCACATCTTACTAGAATCCATCGTGGTGAAGCT
>NZ_QREG01000017.1 GCF_003386095.1 Marinoscillum furvescens DSM 4134
TGCAAACATATCTTCCTGGTTTCTTTGCATTGCTTTTTATGCAAAACTCAACACCTTATACCGCCTAGGCAATACGCTCAACACCGAAGGGATACTGAACGAACGGATGTGGTTATTACAGTTAACTCTGTTAAAGTTCCAGTAATGCTCAGCTATATCGGTAATTTGGAAAAGCCAATCGCGCCAATTTTTAAAATTGGCCCTTCTCTTGATTTTGTATTTGGAGAGCCAAAAATTGACCCCTCTTCCAAACTGAATAACCCTGAAGGCTTTAGGAATAACGTTGCACAAGGATCTGTTGATAATCCGTTCAACTTTGGACTTAATGCCTCGACAGGTGTAATTTGCGATATCTTATCAACTAAGTTGAACCTGGAACTTAGATATAATCGCTTCATCAGCGACCCATTCCCGAACACCAAATTCCAAACATTCGCGATCTCTATTGGCATTCAACTGCCTGAGTAATAACTCTATCTAACAATCTCGTGCACGAATGCGCCAAACTGCCTCAGTGTGAACTCCATAGTGACGTTAGGGACACGCTTGCTGGCTACGCCATTTTTAACATGAAGAGCTTCGGAATCATTTCATTTGTACTTCTAACACTATCAATCTTCTCCGCTTGTTCCCGAGCGGTCGTTTCTAGGATTATTTACACCAAACCAATAGAATCGAACGTACGCACTATTGATTCAATAACTACAGAACTGAACAATTGGCAACGTAGATTTGAGTCCTCAAATGGGTATTATGTCCGAACTCAAAGCTACATTCCGCCCCTTAAGGACTATTTTTTTCTAATCCTTAATGGTGATAAGGTAAGTTTTATTGCCTTTGATCAAGATATCAAATCAAGATCATATTCTGTAATGGAAGCAACCTATGAACTTGATCTTTGGGTCACAATTGATAGTTTGGTCAGTGGGTTTTGGACTAAACCTGAAGAAATCCCTATGATCATTGGTGTAAGTGATGGAGGGGAAACTGAAATGGTTGGAAGGAAGAATGGCAACTATCACAGGGTGTTCTCAACGAACGCCTCAGTTCAAGATCCGCAGTTTGATAGTTTGGCACACATCATTTCTGAACAACTTTACTGGAATACCTGGATAGAACATCATATTAGTCAAAACGACAGGTAACAATCCCTTATGCGATACGCCAAACTGCCACTAAGCATTCCTCAGTAGGTTCTTCACCTCACCTCATCGGTCATGTAACTGCTCTGCTTTCTACCATGTACACTACCTTAAATGCCACTACCTGAATTAACTGATCTCCATAAAATGAGCCATTCAAATGGCTCTTGACCGAACTGCCTACCCATAAAAAAAGCCACCTCGTACCGCATAGGGGAGAGGTGGCTTTTCTAAGCATTGAGTATTTGGTTTTTAGGAGTCGGTTGCCAGTTCTTCTTCAAGGTCCTCTACCTCGGGAGCACGCTGAGGTAGCTTGTAAAACCGCGCTGCGGCTGGAGCATCTCCAAACACCAGGTCTGCGGCCCTGCTGAGCTTGCGGGCGCGCTCATACAGTGCATTGAGCGCGAGCACTCTCGCCTGGGTGGCTTGCATGCGGCCACCTTTGCTCTGCTCCTGTATGGCGTCAGCTTCTGCCAGGTGTTCCGCATTGATCACTATACTGTCCAAAAAGCCCTCACTGGCACCTACAGCTATCAATGCAGACTTGTTGGCCTGCACTTGAGCGGCGAGTGTATTCATAAACTGGATCAACTCAGGTTGGCTTTTAGCTACTTTCCAGTAGTTGTGCAGCTGAAAGGACCTTTTACGTGCCGGGTCATCGCCGATTGCCTCCGCCCTTGTTGGAGTTGTCTCCAACAAGCGAGATGTGGTTAGGGGGGTAGTAAGCTTTGTTTCAGGCCATCAAAGGTGAAGAGAGCCATGGTCTACACCCTGATTACCACCAAAAATGCACAGGGTCCCAGATCTACTAGACCCTGCATTAACTGGAGCCTTCCGTGTGTTGTTTGTAGGCTTCCGTCCGTGGTTTGGCGTCTTCCGTCCGTCGGTTGGAGGCTTCCGCTTGAGGTTTGGAGACTTTCGCCCGTGGGTTGTCCGCTTTCGCGTGTGGTTTGGCGTTTTCCGTCCGAGGATTCGACTCCACCGCCTGTGGTTTGGACGCTTCCATCCGTGGTTTGGACGCTTCCGCCTGTGGGTTGGCGTCTTCCATCCGAGGGTTGGGACCTTCCGCGTGTGGTTTGGAGCCTTCCGGGACCCGTCCTAAAATTACTTAACAGGTTTTTACTTAATGCTAATAATAGTTTACACTAATAAGTGATCATCCTAATTGCACTTTACCTGGATTACGGTAATCCCAGATGAAGTATACAGGTCAGGATTAAGTCCTGCTTTGGATAGATAGTTTAGGTGCTTGTAATTGCTTAAAAACCATTATCTTGGAAGGGTATGAGGGGATAGTGCGTAGGTGCATTATATTTTGGATATCATAAGCAATTAGCTTCTATGCAATCAAGTGAATTTAAAGCTACCATATTTAATCCTGGATCGGGAATTCCCTTTTGTTTGAATTCCAAAACACTGATTTATGGCAGTTTAGCAACACTTTCCATTATCGTGCTTTTTGACAGTCATCTTCATCTTACTTCGTCCGACATGCAAATAATAGCAGTCTTATTATTCATGCTGATGATTGTAGGTAGTTATTGGGGATTACACGAAAAACAGAAAAAGCATGGTAAGCTAAACGGAATACTATCGATCAACCTCAACAGCATTATCGTTGATGGTGACGAAATTCCCTGGGATGAGCTAACTAACTTTCAATTCGGAACTGGCCCAGTTCTAAATGAACCTCTTTGGGTTGGGTTAGACGCTCGATACCGATTTTTTGGTGGCCCAGCATACTCTGCAGGTGTTGATCATTTTGTTTCGTTTGACCACAAAGACAGGAGGCGTAAAATCTTTTTCAGATTAGATTCCCCATCTCAGAAGGTAAAGTTTGAAAGTCTGATGAGACAGAAATTCCTGGACAGTCATATACAACTTCAGCCAACCTATGATGGCTTGAGACTTACTTACGAAGAGATTCAGCAACTGAAAAAGCAGAAATCAGATTTAGCAAAAAATGAAAGCTCATAACAACCAAGGCTTCGTGTGGTCTAAAGGGCGATGGCCCTTATTGGAGTTGTCTCCAACAAGCGAGATGCGGTTAAGGGGTAGTAAGCTTTGTTTCAGACCATCAAAGGTGAAGAGAGCTACGGTCTACACCCTGATTACCACCAAAAATCCACAGATCTACTCGACCCTGCATTAGCTGGAGCCTTCCGCCTGATGGTTGGAGGCTTCCGCCCGCGGTTTGGAGGCTTCCGCCCGTGGTTTGGAGTCTTCCGCGCGTGGGTTGGTGTCTTCCGCCTGCGGTTTGGAGTCTTCCGCCCGAGGTTTGGAGTCCTCCGCCTGAGGTTTGACTTCTTCCGTCCTAGGGTTCAGACCTTCCGTCGGACCCATCCTAAAATTACTTGACAGGCTTTTACTTAATGCTAATATTAGTTTACATCAATAAGTGATAATCCTAATTGCACTTTACCTGGATTACGGTAATCCCAGATGAAGTATACAGACCGGGGTTTAGGCCTACTTCGGATTGACGGTTTAGGTGCTTGCGATTGCTTAAAAACCATTATATTGAAAGGGTATTTTGAATGTGGTGCGTTAGTGCGCTATGTTTGGATGTTAGGTGTAAAAAGTAAATAGCTACGACATCTTTTGATATAGTGAACCTTCATTTTTACATCAGACGGTGAAGCTTGAAAACCAATATTAACAGAGTAAGCACATTTAAAAATTCAAAAGTATGCCAGTTTACAAGTTAAAGGCCAAAAACAAGTATGGAGACATGCCAAAGGGCTATGAATTCCAAGTACCATCGAGCACTACTCCTAAACCAAATGCTAGTGAGGTCGAAAAGATCATTAAGAACCTAGGCTTTGATGCCAAAGCTCAATCGTACGAAAGTGCAGGAAACTTTGACGTAACTAAGATGGGATAGTTAAAAAAATCGAGGTTACACAAATGCGTAATCTCGAATTATTACTATGTATAAAGAGACTTTCAGAAATCTAGTAGAATGGGCAACAAAAAACAGTGAAAAGTTCTACGCAGGCAATTTAAATGCAACAGAGAATCCTTACTATATCGGATTTGGAAACCCAAACTCAGACGTCCTAATAGTTGGTCAAGAAAAGGCTATTGAGAAGTCTAATCAAGAGCAGATTCTTAGTGAATCCATTGATAATCCTAAACAGTGGTATCAAATCATAACTGAAGGGATTTTTGAATTAGATTACCGTTTTTACCAAAACGGTCATTTCAAAAACCCATTGCACCCATACTCAGTAAAACCCAAAAGAGGAAACACTTGGAATCAATATCAGCAGTTATTAGAAGTGATATACCCTACTCTTATTGAAAATGAAATAAACAACTCTTTTTTATTGCACTCATTCATAACAGAAGTCAATCACGAAGTATCTCCAAGAAGTTTGGGGTATCAGAACAACCCAATAAGAAAATAAGTAATTACAGACATTTTCTACAAATCTTTTCCATGTACAATCCTGGCCATAGGGAATTACTTAACCATTGAAGAAATAGAAAGCTTGTATGAGGTCAGTTTTGATGGAGATTATTCTCAACCGAACAAAAAACTTCAAATTTTCTCTAACCAACAGAAAAATAGAGTTGTGATTGTTACTAGACAGATGAGCAACTTCTTTTTCAACAAAGAAACTAAGTATAAGTATTTCTGTGAAATTGCTAATGAGGCGAAAAAAACACTATAAAATACACCTAACAAACGCTTTGAATGAATGGGGTTTCATCGGTCAAGATTGTTTCTTGAGAATTGAAAATTCCGCCACAAGTTTTAAATTTAAATCAAGGCGTGGCTATGTGGGAGAGGAGAGAATAGTGCATATTAATCCCCACTCATCCTAGACGTTGGAGTTGGAGTGCGTTACCTGAACTAGCTGGCCATATAATCATGATAAAAAACCTACCAACACCCACTAAGAAGTTTGTAGAATCAGTGGATTGGTCAAGTATTCCAAAATACTGGCCATTCATTGTTTTATGGCCGACTTTATTAGGGTATATTGGATTCTACACTTTTGCATCTCAGGCTGGCATCTCCTTCGAAAAAGTTGAATTACCCACAATAATTGGTTTGGGTTTATACAATGTAATAGCTTTTATCCTTCTGTATAACCCAAGGTCAAACAAGCGAAAGCCGGGTTTCGGAATAGTATTATTAACCCTTGGCTATTTGAATTTTTTAAGGTTAAACCCCTTGTTAATCGTCTTGTTACTTGTTATTGACTATCAATTGAAATATTTGGGATTTCTATATGAAGTTGATGGTAAAAAGAAGGCAAAAGTTAGCTTCTCCAAAAAACGAAGAATGGTCGAAAGGCGAGGACTAGTTAACTTGAACCTGGAACTTGGTTACGTTTTTATTGCCATATTAATTTGGCTCTTTTTCAATGTTAATTTTCTTACTATCTTTTTTGTGGTATATGCGATAATGCACGTGATCCACAGCATTAAACAGGGTATTGAAAAATGGGTATTGAAGGCCTTGGTTATCTCATTATTCATCCCAATGTTTACTTCAGTATATTATCTTAACGATATTAATTACACTGTTTTCGGATTGTCTAGGGAACGAGCCAAAATTGAGCTGAAGGAAAAAGAACCAATGACAGGAACAATTGTGTACAAATCACCTCAGTTTATATATCTCCAGCAGGATTCAGCAAACATTCAAATTCCAGTGAACGAAGTGAAACTCATTACCAAACTAGCAACAGAACAGAAGACTGAAAATGGGATTCAGGAGGTTAAACAGGTTTACAATAGTATCAAAGATTGGGTTGAAGAACTCTAGACGCACTCCGACAAATGCTATGTATGAATGGGGTTTCATCAGTCAAGATATTTTGGTGGAGATTGGAAAGTCCGCCACAAGTTTTGGTTTTAAATCAAGGCGGGGCCATGTGCGAAACAAGAGGTTGGTGTTTTCTAATCCCCACCCTTCAGAGCTAGATCAAAATTACAATAGCAACAAGTCAAATAATAATCTAAATTCGTATAAACACCACCCTATGAACCTAAGACTCTCTAAATCAAGAACTGTGACATTTATAACTCTCAGTATGCTTGTTGTTCTTGGATTGGACTTGATCCTTTTTCTCGCTGAGCGAAGCAACTCCCAATCTGCAATAACGACCTACTTTGATGCTGTTTTATACTCGCTTACCACGATTACGAACTTCGGATATAGTGAAATATTTCCGACAACTTCAATAGGAAGGTCAGTTGGATTCTTCTTTCAAGTATTGAATATTGGCTTCTATTTACTAATTATCAGTGCTGGAATCGCCTTTGTCAGACGAAGATTGAAAACTTCATGAATTGGCGGAACGTGATGGACAGTTTAAGCAACCAACAAAAACTGATCGGCATATGTCTGAGTGCTAACTAAAAGCGCATCATGACTGGCCCACGACTCTGCCCATTCATCGTTCGTCCCACCTTCCTTCTTTCGGACTTCATTTTTGATAAGCCTTCCACCAACCATCAGCCTTCAAGACCCGGCTTCATGAGCTCAAACAGCAGCAGTGCTTTGTGGTCATAGGGTAGGGTGGTGGTGCCCACTTGCTCAAAGCCCAGTTTCTGAAGTACACGCTGGGAACTGAGGTTAGCAGGATCGGTGATGGCACTGAGTCTGGTGAGCCCAAAGTTTTCAAAGGCAGCCCGCACCAGTCTCTGGGCAGCTTCCATCGCATAGCCTTTGCCATGATACTGAGGTAAGAGGGAGTAGCCCAGGTCTATGCCATCGATACCGGCACGGTCGTATAGTCCACAGATTCCCATGGCTTCCTGAGTAGCTGTATGTAGGATGACAAAACTCGAATAGCCCAGTCGCTCACGCAGGGGCAGTATGTTGTCGGCTATATACGTGCGGGCCTGTGCTTCATCGACAATCCCTCGATCCCCTACATATTGGACGAAAAGCGGCGAGTTCATCACTGCATAGACCAGCGCTGCATCTTGCAACATGATTGGCCGTAGGGTTAGTCGGTCGGTGTGAAACCGGGTGTCAGTGGTGTGAAGCATGAGGTGGATTTGGTGGCTTAAAGATACACGAGCAGCCATAAAAAAACCGCAGTGCCATCGGGGTGCTGCGGTTTTTTACAAAAGGTATTGTTACTAAAACTATAGGAAAAGTTCTCCTTGAGCTCTTTGTCTGTTGGGGTTTTTGTACTTATTGATGCCAAAGAGTACAAAGACACCCGAAATAATCATGAGGGCAGCGGTGGAAAGAATGCGTTTAATCATGGCGGTGGTTTTTGTTAAAATGATGGTATAAAATTACCAACCACAGCCCGCTTGTTCAATACCACATTTTGGGGATTTATGACCTACCGATTTTACGCTAAAGTGTAAGATTTCAAGAATCGATAGTTCGATTTTGGGATGATCGAACCTTGCTCAGTAGTATATCGAAAGACTGAAAGCTAAGTCATTGAACAAACCAAGCTCGAATTGAGTAGTTTTTTCCTCAATATCATCATAGCGAAAGCTGGAATAACTGATACCCCCAAGAGTAGCTTCTATGGCCCACTTTTCATTGAGAAAGTAGCTTATTCCCGGTCTTACCCCGATGAAATACTGGTTGCCAATGTCTGTTAATCTGGCAGCACCAGTATACCCTTCTACAAAACTGTAAAGTTTGTTATCGATCGGTTTGTAACGTCTCACAGCTAGTGCACCAAAAACAAAAAGTTCATCAGATTGAGTAAAGGAGGCACTAAAGCCCAGCGCTGTTTTTTCTCCAAGAAAATGTCCATAACTAAGGCCTGCTCCATAGACCTCTTCATTGTCTTCATTAGATTGACTATCACTATTAATACTTGAATAGGATATTTGACCGGAGAAGTAGTTTAAGCCTTCGGAGATTTGAGCCTGAGCGGTGAAGCCAATGAGCAGTGTTAATAAAGTAATAAAGATCAGGTTTTTCATGTGTATATAAATAGAAGTGAAAAAATCACGAAAATATACACAAGCAACGCATTCATAGAGCGTGCCTCATCAAACTTTTAGTTTTCTTAACCAACGAAACTCAGGTTCCCAAGATGATCCCAACCTTATCATTATGATCCCAACCAGTTTTTTGATATCGGACGGTAATTTCAAAAATAGTAGGCCAAGCTAAAATCCAGCTCGTTTAGCAGGCCGATACTGAAGTTGTTGGAATTGGGGCCATCGTTATTAAACTGACGTCCCACATTGATGCCACCGAGATTCGCCTCGATAGCCCATTTTTCATTGAGAAAGTAGCTGATTCCAGGCCTGGCTCCTAGAAAAATCTGATTCCCTATGTCCTCAATTCTTGATGCTCCTGCGTAGAATTCAATAAATCCGTAAAATTTATCCCCGAATGACTTGTATTGCCTTTCGGCTATGGCTAAATAAAAAGTGTTTAGTGTATTCCAGGAATATGAAGCCTGTATTCCTAGAGCTGAGTTCTCCGATAGGAAGCGACCATAACCGATCCCTATTCCCAGGGACTCCCGATTAGAGTCTTGAGATTGGTCCCCACTGTTGAAATTTGAATAAGAGAAGTAACCAGTTAAAAAGTTCGTTTTTGGTGGAATTTGGGCCTGAGCGGTGAATCCTAGGAACAAAGTGAGTAAGGTTGTAAAGAATAGGTTTTTCATGTGTGCGTAAATGAAGTGTTAAAAGTCAGCGGAAATATACACAAGTAACGGCATATATTAATTACACACAACTTGATCTTTTAGCTACAGCCTTACCTCATCTTCATAATACACAGGGACTTTGGTGCGGTAGCCGTGTACGGACGCAGTGATGGTGCCTTCGTAGGTTACATTCACCTTTTTGCCACCCAGTATGCTGATGATGCCATTGAGCAGGCCGATCTCCCCGATGTTGAAAGTAGCCTCCAGTGGCACTACAAACTCGGACGTTTTCTCAATTTTCATGTTGAGGTCCTGATCGATGCTTCCAATGGTTTTGCCCTCCAGCATGATGTCCACGTCTATGTTTTTGAGCTTGAGCCGGACGTCATTGGGGTTGTAAAAGTGGGCTTCGGCGGTGAGTTCGGCTTTTGTGCCTTTTACTTTGTGCACATTGATGTGGCGGATACCCCGAAAGTCAGGCTCCTGATCAGGGCGTGAGCAAGATGCGGCGAGTAGGCCTATGATGGCTATGAGCAAGATAGTACGCATGGATTGAGTAATTAGTGTTGCAGCTGGTACAGCCAATTATCGTACCAATAGCTAAGCTACAGGTGAGTCTGTTTGTGATTTGAAGTACACACGTGGTGTGCAGTTTTTTAGTTTTTTAAAAGCCCTGTTGAAGGTGGGTTTGCTGTTGAACCCTACGCTGTAGGCTACCTCCAGGTAGGAGGGATTGTCCTGGGCATTTACTCTGCGGATAAATTCCTCAACCCGGTAAGAGTTGATCAGCTCCGAAAAGCTCTGCTGGTACTGCTCATTGATCACACGAGACAAGGTATGAGGGGCAGTAGGTATGAGGTGTGCGAGTTTTTCCAGTGTGAGGTCGGGTTGTAGGTATACCTTTTCCTGTTCCAGCTGCTTGTAGAGTCCACTCATCACGATGCTGATTTCGTCTTGTTTGATGGCGCCATCTTTGTATTTCTGCTTTTGGCGCAAAAGCTCCGGGTGCTTGATGGCGAAGTAGGCCAGTGCAAAGATGATCAGCGAAAAGAGGAGCCACAGGACATCTATGAGGTTTTCTGAAAGGTAAAGCCAGTCTTTTTCCATCAGTTTTCCGCCAAGGAAAATCAAGACTACCGCAAGCCAAAGCGCCAGGTACACGGCTTTGATTTTAAGCACTCCAGACAAAAACCAGGTGTATTTTTTCTGCTTGTCAGAAAGGGGCTCCTGCTGGTACCTGGTGATCAGGCGGTGAGAAAGCACCCAGTAGCCGGCATTGAAAAATAAGGCTATGATGCCTGTGATGGCAAAATAGGGGAAAAGCTCTTTGTCTATGACTCGGTAGATAAAAGCCTGACGCTCCATAGGGAGGTAGGGCAGGTACATGCTGAGCTGAATGGCAGCAGGTACAAAGTGGAGCCAGGCCTTTCGTGTAGGATAGTGGATCACCAAAAGCTTGTGGATGTACAGGTAAAAGAGGGGGCCATACGTAAAGAGGATGAGCTCGGGCACAAAGAGCAGCTTCGGCTGCCAGTTAAACACCTCCGGGTCAAAGGTAGATGCTCGTCCGAGTAAAGAGATAGTGATGAGCGTGAGTAGTGCGGTGAGGAAGGTGTTGGCTACTTTGTTTTTGTTGCGAATGGTATTGATGGCGATGATGAGTAAGACGCCCTGTATGGCTGATATGATCAGAAAATACATGTAGAGCGTGTAAGAAGGGTAGGCGGTGTCTTCCCATGACAATATGGAGATGCCTACGCGCTCAGACGGTAGGGTGGCTATGTGTGTTCGGTTGGGGCGAGCACGTCCATTCTCGCGTGCCTCTACAGACTTCCAGTTGCCACGTGTGATTTTGTACTGAAAGGTAGGCTCATTGTGACGGATAGTGAGCACCAGCTGCCCATCACTTCTTTTGGTGAATTTGCGGTGGCCCAGATCGGGGTACCATCCATCCATGTCGGTGGCCATAAAGAGTGCCGCATCGTGTGGAGTGCTGGCAGGAAGCTCCTCTATGACAAACGTAGTGGTGTAGGCATACTGCGCATGGGCGAGCACAGCTACCAGTAATGACAGACCGATCCCTATGAATAGTTTTCTGATCACCGCTTTTCTAAAAATTATGAAAATGAAAATATCTGTTCGGCAGGAAAGTTACTTCCTATCGCATTGATAATGATTTTCCATCTCATTAAAAAAGTTTCAATTTATAAAATGAGGCGAATTTGGTGAATTGTAGGGGTTAATTGGCGTTGAGAATCAATTGTTAACCTAGTTCAAAACCTTTACTAAAATGATGAACCTACTCACTACATACGCTCAGCGATGGACAGCTATCATGGCCATGCTGGGTGTAGTTTTTTTCTTTTCATGTAACGATGAAGACCTTTCGAAACCCGATACCAGCCGTGATGACATCCAGGTGGTAGATGTTACCACACACGATGGACGGCCCTTTCAGCTACCCGAAAGCCAGCATACCAAAGGCCGCTACACTGCCGGTCCGGGTGGAGGCGTAATGATGCAGGCTTTCTACTGGGATGTGCCCGCAGGCGGTACCTGGTGGAACACCGTAAAAGGTAAAGTAACCTCCTGGGGAAACGCTGGAATAGATGCCATTTGGTTACCACCCGCCAGTAAGGCACAAAACGGACCCTACTCCATGGGCTACGACCCGACAGATTACTATGATTTTGGAAACTATAACCAAAACGGAACCGTGGAGACGCGCTTTGGCTCGAAGACCGAGCTGCAATCACTGATCAACAAAGCGCATACCGAAAACCTACAAGTGTATGCAGATATTGTGCTCAACCACAACAGCGGCGGGCAGTCTGAGTACAACCAGTACACAAATAGTTATACCTGGACGGATTTTACAGGTGTGGCTTCTGGTAAGTTTACCCGATCGCAACATGACTTTCACCCAAACTGGGTGGACAACAACGATGAAGGTGTGTTTGGCGGTTTTCCTGATTTGTGTCATGAAGTGCCCTACGTGCAGGACTGGCTCTGGGGCCGATCTGATGCCGTGGCGAAGTACTACAAAAACACGATGGGCTTTGATGGCTGGAGGTTTGACTATGTGAAGGGCTTTGCGCCATGGGTAGTCAATACCTGGAATGGCGCCGTAGGCGGCTTCTCCGTAGGCGAGCTGTGGGACTCAGATGTCAACTACCTCAACTGGTGGGCTAATGAAGCGAATAGTTCAGTGTTTGATTTTGCAGCATACTATAGAATGAACGATGCATTCGACGGTAATAATCTGAATAGGCTCAATGACGACATGATGTGGAAGCGCAACCCTTACAAGGCGGTGACTTTCGTAACCAACCACGATACCGATGAGATATGGAACAAAATGCTGGCCTATGCATATATCCTGACGCACGAAGGTTACCCGTGTATTTTCTACCAGGATTATGAGTCATGGTTGGATAAAAACAAGCTCAATAACCTGATCTGGATACATAATCAGAAAGCGACCGGAACTACCAGTATTCTTTACACAGATTCGGATGAGTACATCGCGCGTAGAAATGGATACGGTGGCAACCCCGGACTCGTCGTATATATCAACAATTCCAACAGCTGGAAAGAGCGCTGGGTACCTACCAACTGGAGCAATACCCAAATCAAAGACTTTACCGGACACTCCGGGTGGTACCCGACTACCCAGGGTGACAAGTGGGTAAAGATCCAGTGTCCACCAAATAGCTACAGTGTTTGGTCGCCAAATATTTAAGGATAAGTATTCTACTATTACTTCTATACTTTACGAAGCCTGATGGTCAGGCGAACAAAAACCTCCAGAGCAGCCGGCTTTGGAGGTTTTTTTAATGGAAGGGAGGTAGAAAAAGAAGGCACGTCTGTGAGTACGGGGATTCCCTTAGAATTTTCTACGCTGCGCTCCGTAAATTCAGGGAATGACGTTGAATGAGACGTCATTCCCCGAATTTCTGAAAGAAATTCTAGGGGAATCTCATGACGGTAATGACGGTCTATTTGATTGTGTCATTGCATTTCCTCAATACTATCATATAAATCATCCCATTCGGGGTTCATTTGGTTAATCAAATTTTCCTTCATTAACCTCGTATACTTTTTTAACCGCTTTTCCCTATGAATGGCTGATGTAATGGTTTCTAAAAACTCCCAATAAACTAGTTTCTTACAATTGTATCGCTTGGTAAAACCAGGGTTGACTCCATCACGGTGTTGATTAATTCTTGCATACAGGTTACTGGTCACACCTGTATATAGGACTGTGTTATTCTTATTTGTTATGATGTATACGTAACCACCTTTCATTGCTTGTTTAAGATAAGGGAATCCTAAGAAAAGAAGGCACGTCTGTGATTCGGAGATTCCCTTAGAATTTTCTCCGCTGCGCTCCGCCAATTCAGGGAATGACGGTAAACGAAACGTCATTCCCCGAATTTCTGGAAGAAATTCTAGGGGAATCCCAAGAAAGTAAGGCACATCCTTAATATGGAAGATTCCCTTAGAATTCTCTCCGTTTCACTCTGAGAATTCAGGGAATGACGTTAAATATTGCACTTTTCGCGCATAAAAAAACTCCGCAGCTATCAACTGCGGAGTTTTTCCTGTTTTTTACGCGGTGTTACACCACTACGTTCACAATCTTCTTAGGCACCACGATCACCTTTTTAGGTGTTTTGCCTTCGGTCCACTTCTGCACATTTTCGTTGGCGAGCGCCGTAGCTTCTATTTCCTCTTTGCTGAGGTCGGCGGCCATTTGCACTTTTGCGCGCATCTTGCCATTAACCATGATCGGGTACTCAAAGCTGTCTTCTTTGAGGTGAGACTCATCAAAAGCAGGAAACTCAGCATCGAAAATGGTAGACTCATGACCAAGTAGACTCCAAAGCTCTTCTGCCTGGTGAGGAGCAAATGATGCCAACGCAATGGTCATCGGCTCCAGTATCGCTCGCTTGTTGCATTTGAGGCTTTGTAGCTCGTTTACGGCTATCATAAAGTTACTAACCGAGGTGTTGAGCGAAAGGCGCTCTACGTCTTCTTCGATTTTCTTGAGGAGACCGTGAAGTACCTTCAGTTCGTCTTTTGTTGGAGCTGCATCCGATACGCTAAAGTTGTCGGACTTGTCGTGAAACAGCCCCCAGAACTTGCGGAGAAACTTGTATACCCCTTCGATTCCGTTAGTATTCCAGGGCTTGCTTTGCTCGATAGGGCCGAGGAACATCTCATACATCCGAAGGGTGTCTGCACCATAGCGGCTTACCAGGTCGTCAGGGTTTACCACATTGTACTTCGACTTGGACATCTTCTCCACTTCCCAGCCGCAGATGTATTTGCCGTCTTCCAGCACAAATTCGGCATCAGTCGCGTCGGGGCGGAATTTTTTGAACGCTTCGATATCCAATACATCGTCTTTTACGATGTTGACATCCACGTGTACCGCATAGCAGTCAAAATCTTTTCTCAGGCCATGAGAAACGTACTTATTTTCATTTTTCACACGGTACACAAAGTTTGATCTGCCCTGGATCATGCCCTGGTTTACGAGCTTTTTGGCATACTCATCCACTTCGATGTAGCCCATGTCGTAAAGAAACTTCGTCCAGAAGCGAGAGTAGAGGAGGTGGCCGGTGGCGTGCTCGCTTCCACCCATGTAGAAATCTACCTGCTTCCAGTATTTGAGGGCTTCTTCCGATGCAAAAGCCTCTTCGTTGGTAGGGTCCATGTACCGGAAAAAGTACCAACTAGAGCCTGCCCAGCCAGGCATGGTGGTGAGCTCGTAAGGATGACCGTCTGCAGAAGACCAGTTTTCGGCGCGTCCGAGAGGAGGTTCACCATCTTCAGTAGGGAGGTATTTGTCTACTTCGGGGAGGTTGAGCGGGAGCTGGTCATCGTCCAGCAGGTAAGGCACTCCGTCTTTGAAGTATACCGGAATAGGCTCTCCCCAGTAGCGCTGGCGACCAAATATGGCATCACGAATGCGGTAGTTTACCTTAGGCGTACCAATGCCTTTTTCCACGATGTAGGCATTTGCTTTTTCGATGGCTTCCAATGGAGAAAGTCCGTCTAGCATGCCAGAGTTGATCATCTTTCCTTCTTTGGTGGGATCTGCCTCAGTGCCAGTCACCTTTTGCTGATCGATGATTTTTACGATAGGCAGGTCAAAATGCTTCGCAAAGTCAAAGTCGCGCTGGTCTCCGCTAGGTACAGCCATCACTGCTCCAGTACCGTATCCTGCCAGTACATAGTCTGCAATCCATACTGGTACCTTTTCTCCAGAAAATGGATTGATCACGTAGCTACCTGTAAACTCACCAGAGATGGTTTTCACATCACTCATGCGCTCACGCTCTGACTTGTTTTTGGCCATAGCCACATAGGCCTCTATTTTTTCTTTTTGCTCAGGAGTAGTCAGCTCCTCTACGATATCGGCCTCTGGCGCCAGCACCATAAACGTAACACCGTAGATGGTGTCAATACGCGTGGTAAACACCGTGATTTTCTTGTCGCTGTTTTCTATCTGGAAGTCCACCTCCGCACCATGAGATTTACCGATCCAGTTGCGCTGCATGTCTTTGATAGGCTCAGGCCAGTCTACAGTGTCTAGCCCGTCTATGAGACGGTCTGCATAGGCCGTGATGCGCATGCTCCACTGCGGCATGGTTTTTTTCACCACAGGGTGTCCACCTCTTTCAGAAAAGCCGTCTTTTACTTCGTCGTTGGAGAGTACTGTGCCTAGTTCAGGACACCAGTTTACGGTGGTCTCCGCTATGTAGGTGAGACGGTATTTGAGTAGCATTTTTTGCTGTTGCTGCTCGTCCCAGCTTTTCCAGTCTACTGCGGTAAAGGCTGGGGTATCTTCGTCGCACACGGCATTTACTTTCGAATTGCCGTTGGCCTCAAATTCCGCAATAAGTGTCTCGATGCGTTCGGCTTTGTCAGCGGTTTTATTGTACCAGCTATTGAAAAGCTGCTTGAAGATCCACTGCGTCCATTTATAATAGGATGGGTCAGAGGTGCGAACTTCACGCGACCAGTCATAGCTAAAGCCCAAGCTAGTGAGCTGCTCCTTGTAGCGTGTGATGTTGGTCTCTGTAGTGATGGCCGGGTGTTGTCCGGTTTGGATAGCGTATTGCTCTGCAGGAAGGCCAAAAGCATCAAAACCCATCGGGTGAAGTACGTTGTAGCCTTTTAGCCGTTTGAATCGGGAAATGATATCCGTGGCAATGTAGCCCAGCGGGTGTCCTACATGCAGCCCCGCGCCTGATGGGTAGGGAAACATGTCCAAAGCATAAAATTTAGGTTTTGAGGGATCGGTTTTTACTTTGTAGACGCCCTGGTCGTCCCAGTTTTTTTGCCACTTTTTTTCTATCTCTAAGTGCTTGTATTCAGCCATGGATATCACATTTTTTTGTAAGGTGGCCAAAGTTAAATTATGCCTTTGAAATGGGGGGTGTAATTCGGGGCTTTTACGGCAGGTTTCGCACAAAGTCATTACTTTCGTGGCTCATTTTTAAACGCAAATCAGTTTGATAGCAGTTGTTCGTGCATTAGGAGTGGTGATCTGGAGTATATTGATGATAAGCTCCTCACTGGTGGTTCTGCTTTTTACCTGGAACACCCGCTGGCCTGTGGCCATGGCTCGCTGTATGTGGGCACCTGGGGTGCTATGGGTTTGTGGTATCCGGCTGGAGGTTTCTAGTGCCGCTCAGCTTACGGACGACTCCTATGTGTTTGTGGCCAACCATCAGAGTTATGTGGATATTCCGCTGTTGTTTCGAGCCATTCCTCACAACCTGCATTTTGTTGCAAAAAAAGAGCTAAAGAAAGTCCCATTTCTGGGGTGGTATATGATGGCTACAGGGATGATCTTCATCGATCGATCCAATAGAAACAAGGCCATCGAAAGTTTAAGACGGGCTGCCAGGCTGATTAGTAAAGGAAAAAGTGTGCTGATGTTTCCTGAGGGAACAAGGAGTAAAAACGGCCAGGTATCTCCGTTCAAAAAGGGTCCGTTTATGTTGGCAAAAGATGCAGGAGTGAAGGTGGTGCCAGTAGGTATAGACATGCCGGATCACACTTATCATGTAGGGCGCTTTGGGGTTACTCACGTGAAAGTGGCGATAGGAGCACCAGTGACGTATGAGCAAGATGAGCACGTGTCTAAGCTCATAGATGCAGTGCATGCTCAGGTAGAGCAGCTTTCTGCTCGTGGCGTCCGTGTTAGTGGCTAACCAAATCGAGGGCCTTCATGGCCTCTTCTATGTGGCGGGATGCTCTGGTAGCTGAATTAAAGGTAGAGACCAGCCGGCCTTCCTTATTGAATACGAAAGTAACCCTTCCCGGAAGTAGCCCCAGTAGGTTTCTAGGCACCCCAAATGCCTTTTCAGCCAGATGATTGGTGTCGCTTAGTAAAGTGAAATTGAGTTTGTATTTGCTTTTAAAGGCCTTGTGAGACCCTACCGAATCAGCACTGATTCCGATGATTTTAGCACCAGCATCTGTGAATTCTTCGTATTTATCGCGAAAGCCACACGCCTCGGTAGTGCACCCCGGCGTATCGTCTTTCGGGTAGAAATAGACTACTAATGCCTGCTTCCCCACATAACTTCTCAAGTCGATCAAATGACCGTCCTGGTCCTTTAGCGAAACATCTGGAATCATTTCGCCTTCTCTTAGCATTTTGCCCATACTTCTATCAACTGTTACTACCGCTGGTTGTTTTTACAGAAATAATGTAATAAAAGTGGCAGCAAAGTTAAGTCTGTTAGCAATGCCACCAATAAAGATATCGATAAAAATAGCCCAAGAAAGTGTGTGGCTCCAAAGGAGGATGTTATGAACAGGGAAAATCCTGTTACCACCACCAGTGTGGTAAGGATCAATGCTGTTCCGGCGGTTTTGTAGGTATAGACCAAACGCCAAACGGGGTGCTTCACCGGAGCTCTCTGATATACGGCTACAAAATGGATGGTGTCGTCTACAGCTATTCCAAATGCTATAGCAAAGATGATAGACGTGGTGAGCTGCAAAGTGATACCTGTGATTCCCATGTATCCTGCAACTATGATGAGGGGTAGAGCATTTGGGAGCAAGCTCAATAAGGCGATTTTTACAGACCTAAAGTACATCCCAAGGATCAATCCGATAATACCGATACCAATGGCAAGCCCTTGCAGCAGGTGTGTAGCCAGCAGTTGGTGACTTTTGTCTATGAGGTGCGTAGTGCCAGTAAGCTGATAGCGAAGCACGGAGGTATCAACCTGCCTTTGGAGATATTGTAGAAGTTCGTTGTTTCGCTGGATGGTCTCACGCGAACCATACTCTGGGATAAATCCTGCAAATCGGCCATAGCTACCATCTGCAGTGATCAGAGCGGGAGATTGCTTTTTATTGAGCAAACGTCGTGCGTTTTGTACGGCCTGGCGATGGTCGGTTTTAGTCTCAGGGAGACGAAAGTGGTGCGGCAATCCCCCGAGGTTAATTTGATGGCCATATTTGAGTAGCGATACGGGTGACCACAGCTGCTCCATGCCGTAGATTTCGTGCAGGTACGTGGCTATTTTGGCAAGTTCTGCCGCTACAGATTGTTCCCAGAGCGTTTGCGTACTGTCTGCAGGCCATATGGCCAGTTCCCACGGTTTGGACCCACCAAAAGTCTGGTCTACATAGTCAAAATCAATTCTCGTAGGGGATTCCGCAGGTAAGTCGCCAAGCAGGTAAGCATCGGTTTTGAGCTCACTGATCCCCCAGGCGGCAACTGCTATGCATACAAAAGCTCCTACGGAAATTGCTCGCTGATGTCGGAGTGTCAAGAGTGCGAGGAATGTCATTTTTGGAGAATGCGTCTGTTGTTTTTTCTGATCACCAGAAATAATCAATGGCCCAAACAGGAAGGTGACCACAAAGGCCAGTAGTACGCCAATGCCTGCAAATAGGCCGAGCTCCTGAACGGGCACTGTATTGATCGTAAACAAGCTGAAAAAACCCGTAGCAGTGGTGATGGACGTCAAAAAGGTGGGGATAAAGACTTTTTGCGCTCCCTGCTGAAGCTTACCAATATGCCCCTGAGCAGGTGCTTTGCGGTAGCTATGCAGCAAATGAATGGCATCTGAGGAAGACACAAACAGTATGATAGGTGGTATGAGCGAACCAAGAATGGTCAGGCTAAACCCAAGGCCAGCCATTAGGCCTAAAAGCCACAATAACGTGGTGAGACTGATCAGGTACGGTAGCAGCGCTGATTTTAAGGACCTAAAGATCCACAGCAGCAAACAAAAGCTAATGGCTAAGGCCGCTATAAGGAAGAGGGAGAAGTCCTTTTGGATGTAGGTGATGAACTCGTTTTGAGCTGTGAGTTTTCCTATCAGTCGGTAGCGGAGGTCGGTAGTTTGGAGCAAAGCATTCACTTGCTCCAGGTATTGTGCTGCCGCTTCGGGGGTGGTGAAGTGGTTGTGCTGCACCTGCAAGAGCATAGACTGACCATTCTCTCCGAAGAACATCCTATAGAGCGGATGGCTAAAAATGCGTGCACTGTCTGCAGGTAGTTTTTCTGGATCATTGATATGGATCAGTGGAAATGCCGTCAGGCCCATTGGTCCTTTGATCAGGTGCTGCATAGTGGTGGGCGAGAGTACACTTTTGGTTCCCTTCAGCTTTGCTATGGTTTTGGTGAGTGAGTCTGCAGCCATTAAGGTCTCAGGGGTGAAAAGCGGAGAGCTTTCCAGGACCAGAAGTAGGTAGTCATTGTCGTACCCAAATCGATCCAGGTGTTTTTCATAGAACGCAATTTCCGGGTCATTTCTGGGGAAAAACTTTTCAAACTCAAAATCGGCCTTTAAGCGGGGTAGCTGCCACGCCGCCAGTATCGATATACTCAGCCATAGTATTACCAGTGACCACCGGAATCTACCACTCCTGAAGTTTTCAAAGTACTTATTGAGATAAGCTTTCAGTGTTTGATTTTTTAAGTTTTAATTTAGCGAATGTAAAAAACCTAAGAAGGATCCGCGCGTAAGCAAAGGATGAATTTAGTGATCTTCTCAGGAATTTTAGCAAGTGCTTCTTCTGCAGCGCTTCAAACTCATAAATATCTCATAAAATGAAGCAATACCTTGATTTGATGCAACATATTCTGGACCATGGTGTGGATAAAGGCGACCGTACAGGCACGGGTACCCGGAGCATCTTTGGTCATCAAATGAGGTTTAACCTGCAGGAAGGTTTTCCACTGGTGACTACCAAAAAGGTGCACCTTCGCTCCATTATTCATGAGTTGCTATGGTTTATCAAGGGGGATTCAAACATCAAATACCTGAATGAAAATAAGGTGTCTATTTGGGATGAATGGGCAGACGAAAATGGTGATCTCGGGCCTGTCTATGGTGTGCAGTGGCGCAGTTGGATGAAGTCAGACGGTAGTACGGTAGATCAGCTCACTCAGCTGATAGATACCATCAAGAACAACCCGAACTCGAGGCGTATGATCATCAGTGCGTGGAATGTGGGCGAAATTGAAAAGATGGCTTTGCCACCCTGTCATACGCTGTTTCAGTTTTACGTAGCAGATGGAAAGCTCAGCTGTCAGCTGTATCAGCGCAGTGCAGATGTGTTTTTGGGAGTGCCTTTCAATATTGCGTCATATGCCTTGTTTACGATGATGATCGCCCAGGTTTGTGATTTGGAACCGGGAGATTTCGTGCATACCTTTGGTGACACGCATATTTATTCCAACCACTTTGAGCAGGCAAAGCTGCAGCTCACCCGCGAGCCGAGACCTTTGCCCGTTATGAAACTCAACCCCGAAGTAAAGAGTATTTTTGATTTTAAATACGAGGACTTTACGCTAGAAGGCTACGATCCGCATCCGCATATCAAAGCGGCTGTGGCTGTGTAGTGTTTGCTTTTTAGCAAACGGTTAGCGTAATTCGAAAGATCATAAACAACACCCCAAAATGTCGGAAAGAAGTAGCGTCTTTGATATGATCGGTCCGGTAATGATCGGTCCGAGCAGTTCTCATACTGCTGGCGTGGTACGCATAGGCCGAGTGGCTAGAAAAATCCTCGGATCGGCTCCAAAAGAGGCGGTCATTACCTTTTACAATTCCTTTGCCAGAACCTTTGAGGGACACGGTAGCAATCGTGCAATATTGGGTGGACTCATGGATTTTCATACGGATGATGAGCGCATCAAAGAAGCCCTGGATCTGGCCAAAGAGCAGGAAATAAACTATAAGTTTCGCTCAGTAGGCAATGCCAATACACTACACCCCAATACTGTAAGGCTATTTCTGAAAAGTGACGATGGTCAAACCGAAGTGGTGGGAGAGAGCAGAGGAGGAGGCGTCATTCGCATACGAGAGGTCAATGGCTTTGATTGCAATTTCACTGCCAGCTCACATACGCTCATCGTTCATGCAGATGATCAGAAAGGGAGCATTGCGTTTATTTCGGATGTGCTGTCACATGACGATTGCAATATCGCTACGATGACGGTGTCTCGAAAAGGTAAAAACGATCTGGCATGCCTTGTTTTTGAGATGGACTCTGGCTTAAAGCCGTTAACTTTAGAATATATTCGTAACCTAAACTGGGTTCGGTCAGTCATTTACATACCAGATATCGATCAATGACCGCACTAAATATTTGATTCATTTATGAAATTAACCGTCCTAATCACTTGTACATTGCTAGGAGCATTCACCAGCTTCGGGCAGTCAGACTCAGTGCGTATACTCGACCTGCAGGAGTGTATCACTATAGCCATTGACAATAACCTTTCGGTAAAACGCAGCCAACTCCAGCAGGAGGGAGCGGCAGTAGACTTGCGCCAGGCCCGTGCAGGGCGATTGCCCAACCTAAATGTAGGTGGCGGCTATGGCTATAACTGGGGGCGATCCATTGACCCCACAACCAACCAGTTCATTTCGCAGCAGATCAACTTCACAGGGCTGAATGGTAGCTCCAATGTAACGCTGTTCAATTGGTTTAGAATCACCAATTCGATCAAGCAAAGCCAGCTGAGCTACGAGTCTGCAGAATACGACGTAGAGCGAGCCAAAAACGACATTTCGTTAAACATTATCATCTTTTACCTCAATGTTATATTTAATCGGGAGCTACTGGAAAATGCAGAATACCAGCTGCAGTCTAGTCAGGAGCAGCTAGACCGTACCAAAAAACTAGTAGCAGGCGGAGCACTGCCACGTACCAGTGAGTTGGAGCTCATCTCACAGGTAGCTACCAATGAAGTGAATCTGGTCAATGCCGAAAACAACTTAAACCTGGCTTTACTAAGCCTAAAGCAAGCCATGCTTATTCCTGCAAGTCAGGAGGTAGAGCTGGTAGTGCCGGAACTTGAATTAGAATCTGGGGAAGAACTGGGCATATCATCTGATGAGGTATTTGAGGCCGCGCTAAAAGCCATGCCTGAAATCCAGAGCGCACAGCTACAGGTGCAGGCTGCAGCCATGGGAGTAAAAGTGGCAGAAGCAGGCTATGCACCGAGTTTGTCACTCAATGGTAGTTTT
This sequence comes from Marinoscillum furvescens DSM 4134, assembly GCF_003386095.1. Lineage (GTDB taxonomy): Bacteria > Bacteroidota > Bacteroidia > Cytophagales > Cyclobacteriaceae > Marinoscillum > Marinoscillum furvescens. Next base: position 22,267 of record NZ_QREG01000017.1, read on the forward strand.
AGTACCAACTACTCCGACGCGGCGGATAGAGCTCGACCAATTTTTGAGGGTACAGTGACCACTACTACACCAATTGGCTATGTGCAGGATGCCCCTTCTCAAACGGTAGTCGCAGATATAGAGCAGCCCAATATCGTGGGCGAAGACCCGGATTTTACCATGGGTGAGCAGTTTCGCGAAAATTTAAGCAATCAACTCTCCATTAACCTATCTGTACCTATTTTCAATAGATTAAGTGCTTCGTCCAATGTGCAGCGGGCAAAAATCTCTTTGCAGCAAGCTGAAATAGCGGTAACCGAACAAAAAAATATTTTACGTCAAACGATAGAAACCGCCTACAATGATGCCTATGCTGCATCCAAAACCTATCAGGCGTCCAATCGTCAGGTAGAAGCACTGGAAGAAACCTTTCGATCGGTAGAAAACCAATACAACCTGGGAGCTGCCAATTTTACGGACTATCAGGTAGCGTCCAACAACCTTTTTCAGGCCAAATCTGATCTGGTCAGAGCGAAGTTTGACTTCATTTTTAAAAAGAAAATTCTTGATTTCTATCAGGGCAAATCCTTACAGTTTTAATCATCCAAATCACCATGGCTAAAAAGAAAAACAGTTCAAACAAGATCCTCTACATACTTGGAGCGGTCGTAATCGTACTCATTTTAGTAGCAGTAGTAGGAAAATCTCAAGGCTGGGTAGGTCAGAAAAAGGCCATACAGGTAGAGATTGCCAAAGCGGAGCGGGCTACTATTATAGAAAAGGTGAGTGCGTCCGGGTCGGTGCAGCCGGTAGTAGAGGTGAAGATCAGTCCTGAGGTGCCAGGCGAGATTATCAGGCTTGCGGTAGAAGAAGGCGACAGTGTTTCCAAAGGTGATTTTTTGGTGAAGGTAAGGCCCGACAATTTCATTTCTGCGTTGGAACGAGCTCGTGCTAATCTCAATCAGCAAAAAGCCAACCTGGAAGACGCAAAAGCAAGGACAGCAAGAGCGGAGGCTACTTACAAGCGTAATGAGCTGGAGTTTAACAGGCAGAAAAAACTCTACCAGGAAAAGGTAATATCGGAGGCTGACTTTCAGCTGGCAGAGGCAAACTACAACGTGGCCAAGCAAGACCTGGCATCTGCTAAGCAAAATGTGGAGGCGGCAAAGTTTGTAGTACAAAGTGCTCAGGCATCGGTAAATGAAGCTGCTGAGAATCTAAGGCTCACTGAAATAGAATCTCCGATGAACGGAATCGTTTCGAAACTGGATGTGGAAGAAGGCGAAACCGTAGTGGGTACCTCGCAGATGCAAGGTACAGAAATGCTCCGCATAGCAGATCTAACCAACATGGAAGTGCGTGTGGATGTAAACGAAAACGACATTATTCGCATAAATAATGGCGATACGGCAATCATCGATGTGGACTCTTACTCCTACATGGACAAGACCTTTAAAGGAGTAGTGACTCAGATAGCCAATACGGCCAATGACAAGACATCTGCTGATGCCGTTACGGAGTTTGAAGTACGCATCAAGATTTTGAATAGCTCCTATCAGGATTTGGTACAGGAGAAGGGAATGAAGTATCCGTTTCGGCCCGGGATGACGGCTAGTGTGGACATTCTAACTGAAACTAAGCGTGATATCCTTACAGTACCATTGGCAGCAGTGACTACTCGAAAAGCAGAGAGTGGAGAAGGCGAGGGTGATGAGGCAAGTGGCGAAGAGCAACTTCTCGATCAGGAGCTAGACGAAGTGGTATTTAAGGTAGTAGATGGAGCGGCCAAAAAGACTATTGTTAAGACAGGGATCAGTGATTTTGAGCGTATAGAAATACTGGAAGGTATAGCTGAAGGCGAAGAAGTGATTTCAGGTCCGTTTTTGGCTGTGTCCAAGCGCCTTAATGATGGAGATAATGTGGAAGAAGAGGAGCAAAAAGAGGAAAAGGAAGAAGACTGACCATATGTAACCGGCTAAAGGATGCTGTCCGGAGGGGCAGGATCCTTTGCCAGGGTGATGATCATGGTAGTGCCTTTGCCAGGCTCGCTCTCGGCCCGAATGCTCCCTCCATGTCCTTTGGCTATGCGTAGGCAACTTGCCAGGCCAATGCCAGCACCGTCATACTGGTTATTGGTTTTTACACGTGTAAATTCTGTGAATATGGCCTTAAGGTGCTTTTCAGGGATGCCAATGCCATTATCGGACACCAACAGGATGTGGTGCTCAGCCATGTTTTTATGGCGTATGTTTATGACGGGAGTATTGCCAGTCGGTTGGTATTTGATTGCATTGCTGATGAGGTTTTGAAACATAACGCGTAGCTCTATTTCCACCCCTTTAATCACTGGCAAATCCTCATAGTTGATTTCCGCATTACTCGTTGTTATGCTGTCATGGAGATCGGATTTGATTTCCTGCATGAGCGTGTTGAGGTTTACATTCGAAAACTCATCACTGCGTCCAGAGAGCGCATATTGTAGCAGTTTATCAATGAGTAGCGCCATTCGATTGAGTGTGCTACGCATGTGTTTCATGGTTTCTTCCCGCTCAGCACCCGATACGAGGTTGTTTTCTACCAGGTTGAGTAAGCTCATTACCGAGTTGATGGGAGATTTTAGGTCATGAGAAGCAGCATGCGAAAACGTCACCAGCGCCTGGTTGGTTTCTTTTAGTTGCAAATTGAGTTGCTCTTTCTGCTGCTGTACCTGCCACCTGTTTACAGAGATACCCAGCCAGCTAGCAAGAATGGTAGCTAGTTCCACATCAGTATGTTCGTACATGTCAGGCTTTCGATGTGCAAAAGCTAACACCCCGGGAAAGGTATTTTTATACTTGAGCGGGCAGTACAGGTATGAATTAAATAGTTTGTTTTCTAGTAAAGGATCGGTGACTTCCTCTTTAGTAAACTGATCGTCATTGTAAACAAAAGGGGCTTTACATGTGAGACAATGCAATGCCGGCCCATTGAGCTCAGTGAGCTCTTTTGGGGCTAGCAGTTTGTCGGTACCCTGAACAATCGTACGATGATCAAATAACGGATACATTTCGTATTTATCCTCATCAGGCACTTTTACGATCATGACGAATCGATCAAAGTCAAGTAGATACTTGATGCTAGATGGAATGATTTTTCTTAATTCTTCAAGAGAGTTTACCTCTAGAATTTTTGTTGAGATTTGTGTCAACAGCACATATTGCGAAGCATGGTTCTTAACAAGGTCGAACATTAGGTGGTGAGAATGTCGTGAAAATCCTTATCCACAGGAACCTGAAGCGTATCGGCGGTGATATTTGCAAAGGAAGCAAATGAAGCCATCGCAACTATTTCCTGTAATTCTTCATAACCTACACCGTGATAACGCAGTAGGTCGTAATCATCTTGAGTGACAGTCACAGGCGTGACGCCCATTTTTGTACCTACTTTGATGATGTCTCGTGTTCTCTCAGGTCTGAGTTCTTCGATGTTTGCCATCAAATGGTCTCGAGTGGCCTGGTCTACTCCCAGGATCTTGCAAAATGCCAGGTGGGCAGATTCGCAATACTGACAGTGGTTTGCTTTAGAAATGGCCGTAAACATCATTTCTTTTATGGTTCTGGGAAGGTATTCCTCTTTTATCAGAATACGCTCAACGTTTTCCCAGGTATTCTCTAGCAGGTCTGGCCTGATGGCCTGGGCCTTAAAGAAATTGGGTACAAAAGCAATTTGAAAGCCCTGCTTGATACGCTGATATATTTCAGCCACCCTGCCACTGGCTTCCTCCTCGGAAATCAATATAGGAGTTTTTGATGAATCGGTCATTGTAGTACATTTTGTGTTGGGAATTAATCAAATTTAACGATTTAACAGGTACCATAATCCTACAAGGTCGGATTATAATGACACTAACTCATCTAAAAGATCTAATAATCAAATACGCTTTAGGGGTGATTTTACCCAGTGTCGTTAAAATAAGATGGTGGAATCATGAAATGATGATGCGGTCCTGCATCAAAGGCATGCAGTTTTAGCCCGTTTAGAGTAAAGCTGTCACTCTGGACCGCATTGGCCGGGAAGGGGCTCCCTTCCGGCCAGTAGGTTAGCTCCTCAATGCTAGAATTCGGAAAGATATCCAAATAATGATGGATCGCTTGCTCCGCATGATTTTCGAACCATAAAAATGGTATGATGCCTTGAGGTGTCATATGCTTAGTGATTTAGTTAGCAGGTTTTTCAGGACAATTGATCATCCATTGAATGCCAAACTTGTCTATGCAGCTCCCAAAGTAGTCACCCCAAAACATATCGGCGAGCTCCATGGTAACTGTGCCTCCATCGGCAAGTTTAGCGAATAGTTGGTCCGTTTCTGTTCGAGTGTCTATCTGTAAGTTGATGTGAGTGTTGTTTCCTACTGTCAGTTGATGCCCCATGCCATCCAGGATGTCGGAGCCCATCAGAGAGTGCCCTCCGAGAATAGGAAGCTCTACGTGCATCACGAGGTTTTTGTCTGCTTCGGGTAAAGGAGGCATTCCTTCTTGAGGAGGGATGTCACCCATTCGCTGGATTCCGGGTGCTGTGAAATCGCCACCAAATACGGATTTGTAAAATTCAAAAGCTGCTTCTGTTTGTCTGTCGAAATTAAGGTATGTGCTTACGCTTGCCATGATGATATTTTAAGATTAAGTGTGGATACAAAAATGGTGTTTTCAACGGTCATTTAGCTGGTGCTGATAGGCCGTGTTGCGGGGTTAATTACGTCAAAAAGATCTAAGGATTCAAGGTGATGAGGGAGAAAGGGTGTCATTTATCTGATTGCTTTTGGTATTTTTAGGCTGAATTAAATTGCCGAATCAAGAAAGTGACGGCAAACCGAAAAACCTAACATTTTTTAGAAGTACAATGAAAAAAGTCTACATCCTCGTGCCTCAATCAGCCGTGGCGGAGGCAGTTGCCAACCCACGGTATATTTTTACTACAGCCAATCAATTTTTGAGAAGTCAGGGGCAGCCAGACGGGTTTGATGTGCAATTGGTGGGGATGGAAGAAATGGTACGGGTGCATGATGGCTACTGCAATATCAGCGTAGATGTGACCATTGCTAATTCACAAAAGGCAGATCTGGTAATCATTCCTGCATTATTTGGGGATGTGGAAGCGGCGATTGAGCAGAATAAACCATTGATCGATTGGATCAGCTACCAACATGAACAAGGAGCGGAGATCGCATCGCTCTGTTTGGGAGCTTTTTTACTGGCTGAAACAGGTTTGCTAGATGGCGGTCCGTGCTCTACCCATTGGGCCTATTACGATCTTTTTAGATCCAGGTACCCCGAAGTAATTCTTCAAGATGGCAAAATCATTACCGACAATGACGGAATATATACCAGTGGTGGCGCCAATTCTTATTGGAATCTATTGCTCTATTTATTAGAAAAATATACCAGCAGGGAAGTAGCCATTCTTGCTTCCAAGTACTTTGCTATAGACATTGACCGGGACAGTCAGGCTGCTTTCACCATGTTTGAAGGACAAAAAGCACATGCCGACGAACAGATAAAATCGGTACAGTCTTTCATAGAAGCGCATTATGCAAATAGGTTTTCTGTAGACGAGCTGGCGGATACAGCCGCTATGAGTAGGCGTACCTTTGAGAGAAGGTTTAAACAGGCCACCAACAATACGGTGGTAGAGTACATTCAGCGGGTAAAGATGGAAGCCGCCAAACGCTCTTTGGAAAGTGGGCAAAAATCGGTGGCTGAGGTGATGTATGGAGTGGGGTATGGTGATGATAAAGCTTTTCGCAATGTGTTTAAAAAAGTGGTAGGTATGACTCCCGGAGCCTATCGAGCAAGGTATCGAAAAGTAGTGGCTTAAGACTTGCCTTATCAGCTGGCTTGTTAGGTTTTGTTTGTAATGATTATCTTCGAGTTGGACTAACCCTACTAACCGCTTGAAGTCTTATTTTTTTGCTTTTCTCATACTGGGAGCTGCTTCCTTTGTGCCGTTGATTTCCTTCGCTCAATCTGCTAGTACGGTTCGAGTAGATTCTTTAAATGCCTTGCTCTCATCGGAGGGGTGTAGTGATAAACAAAAGGCTGCTTCGCTAATAGCGTCACTTCAGGATGAGTTTGAAACGTTGGAATATCAGGAGGGTTTTTTGACCTTTTTGAGAAACCGCGCCTATTCATACTACTGTTTTCAGCAGATGGACAGTGCTGCCTATTGGTTCGTGCAAGGTGCCAAACACGCCAGGAGTCAAGAGCTTTGGGACTGGCAAGGAGAGATGCTCAAAAACGCGGGAAATATCTTTTTGCTAAAAGCCGATTATGATTCCAGTATGTTCTTTTTTGAAAGGGCTTTGCAAGTGTCTAATGAAACGGGTGATTCTACCTTTCTTCCCGCAACATACATCGGTAAAGGAATTGTTTTTCAACATCTGGGCGAATTGGAGCAGGCAATGGATGCTTACCTGCAGGCGGAGCGCATATCCCGGAATCAAAAGAACCTTAACGCCCAGGTTAACGCCTACCTCAACCGGCTGACCATTCTTTCGGATCATTACCCTGATCGCATAGATTTGGCTGAGCTGTATGCTACACTGGAGCTTTGTAGAAAACATGAGTTAAGAGCCAATCAAACTACCCTGTTGCAATTTACGGCAGGTGCTGCAGCAGATAGTGGTAAATGGGATGTGGCTATGGCTCAGTATGAAGAAGGCTTACAAATAGCCAATGAAATTGGGCGGATCGATCTGGAGGTGTATCACCTGGAAGGATTGGCGGAGCTAGCTCGGAAAAGGGGAGAACATCAAGCTGCTCTCAAGTACATTGAAAAGGGCCTTTTGAATGCCGAAAAGGCTGAATTGGTACCAAACCAAATCCAGCTATACCTTCAACAAGCCAACATTAGCCTGGAGATAGGTGATTATAGTCAGGCGGTGAATTCAGCACAAAAATGTATTGCTCTAGGTGAAAGTACAGGACAAAAGGAGGTGTATTATAAGGCTTATAAATACCTGAGTAATGGTCAGAAAAGCATGGGAAATCTGAGCTTATCCCTCGATGCTTTAGAAAAGTACATTGCATTAAGTGAGGAAGTGCTCAATGAACAAAAGTCCAATCAACTGAGTGAACTACAAACACAGTTTGAATCAGAAATAAAGGATAATGAGATTGCCAGCCTAACTCAAGAAGCAAGCATTGCTTCTCTTAAACTAGATCAGCAGAGGTTCATGATTTTTGGGCTTATTGTCCTGGTGATTGCCGGGGTGGGCATTGGGACCATGTTTGTGAGACAGCAACGCCTCCAAAAGAAACAGCAAATGGCTCAAATAGAGCAACGCCTTTTGCGTAGCCAGATGAATCCTCATTTTATTTTTAATTCCATGACGGCCATTCAACACTACATGCTGCAAAATGGAGCGGAAAAAGCCGGCCATTACATGGGTACATTTTCAAAACTAATGCGACAGATATTGGAGCACTCCAGAGTAGAATTTATTAGCCTGGGAGAAGAGGTGGATACGCTAAGAAATTACCTGGAATTACAGCTCATGCGATTCGGTAACCGGTTTGCTTATGCGATAAATATCGATGAAACGCTTGACGAAAATTATCATCACCTACCACCTATGTTTGCCCAGCCATTCATTGAAAATTCACTAGAACATGGCTTGTTTAAAGGCTTGAGCGAAAAAAATCATATCGAAATCAGCATGACCGCTCAGGGAAAGGATGAAATTGCCGTAGTGATAGAAGATACAGGTGTCGGGTTGGCAGAAGAGACGACCTCACAGGGGCATCGCAGCCTCGCCACACAAATCACACAGGAAAGATTGGCGGCATTTAAGGCATCTAGTCAACTGGCATCACGGATGAAAATAGAGAATAAAGTGAATGAAGCAGGAGAGGTGCTGGGTGTTCGGGTGGCATTGGTCTTGCCTGTCAAAGTGCTAATTTCGAGCTGATATGAAGGTGCTTTTATTAGATGATGAGGCTGGAGCCAGAGCCACCATAAAGTCCTATTTGCAAAACACTCAAGTGCCCCCAGAGGAGATACGAGAAGCAGATTCTGTATCGTCCGCCCTGGAACTTTTGAATGATTGGCAGCCGGATTTGGCCTTATTAGACATTAATCTGCCAGATGGGCTGGGTTTTGATGTGTTGGCACGTCTGGGGCTAGACCGCATCCGGTTTAAGGTGATATTTATATCTGCCTATGACACCTACGCCATCAAAGCCTTTAAATACAATGCCATAGACTACATCCTCAAGCCTGTGGACCCTCTGGAGTTTGAACAATCTGTGGCTCGGGCGCTCAAGGCATTGCAAACCACAGAACAGTTTAGAAACCTTCAGGGGGATTTCACTGGAGCACCAAAGGCACTAAATAAGCTTGTGCTGAAAGACCATCAAAGTGTTCGACTTGTGGCGATAGATGAAATTGTGCGGTGTCAGTCAGAAAATAACTACACACTGTTTTTCCTGACCAGTGGGGAAGAGTTACTAATCACACGTACGCTTAAAGAGTATGAAGAGCTGCTGAAAGGCAGACTTTTTTTTAGACCACACAAAAGTCACTTGATCAATCTCAAGCACCTCCTTCGATTTGATAAAGCGGATGGTGGAAGTATTCATCTATCGGATGGCAGCACTGTGCCCCTTTCCAGGTTTAAAAAGGAGGTTTTTTTACAGCTGCTAGACCAGCTGTAGCCCGTAGCTATGTAGTTCCCTAGGCCATAGTTGCAGTTCCCTAGAACACCCCTGTAAGGGCCCTCATTAGTGGATAGTTTCGAGATCAATCACAAATCTTGAAACAACTATGAAACACGCCTTTACAATTTTTTGGCTCCTGACCGCCATGACGGTATGGGGGCAGAAGTTTACACCGGATTGGACTCTAGGACTGGGAGCGGGAGTAGTAACTACCGATATGGTCTTAGACAAAGCAGGCAACACTTACCTCACTGGATACTTTACTGGTGCCAGTGCGGATTTTTCACTTGGAGCAGGTGTCGCCAATATCAAATCGAATGCAGGAGGCCAGGATGCTTTTCTGGCTCGTTACGACGCAGCTGGAGGGCTGGATTGGGTGCATGCTTTTGGATCTTCATCAAATGAGCGCTTTAACGCCCTGGTACTTACGCATTCTGGAAACCTTTTGCTTACTGGGTTTTTGGGTAGCAGCACGTCAGGTTTTGATTTAGATCCGGGATCTGGTACCGTCACTGTCACTGCTCAAAACGATGCACTGGTTGCTCGATTTGATACGGCTGGAACCTACCTCAACCACTTTACTATAGGAGGCGAAACCGCGGAACCTCAGGAATTTTTTGACATTGCTGTCAACAATGGAGACTCCATTTATGTGGGAGGGTACTCCAAATATCCAGGGGCAGATATGGATCCAGGTGCTGGCGTATCTCAGCTATATGTCAATACTGTTCACAAAGAAGGTGTTTTGGGTGTTTACGCACCTGATTTTTCATTTTTATATGGTAGAAGAACGTCTTCTAACAAGGGGTCTGAATTTACAAAAATCGGGATTGATGGACATGGTGATGCTTACATGGTACTCCGGTGGAATTTTGAAACACAGAACTACGATGGCTCAGTCACTTTCGAGTATAGCCCAACCTATCAGGCTGCTGTAGGAGGGCATACTAAAGTGGGTAGCGAGCGCTTTATTTCAGGGACAGGATATCGACGTGGTGTAGGAATCAATATCATCAAATTGACCAGGCAGGGTACAATCGGATGGAATAAATCCCTAATGGGAGGCACAACAGCGACTAACGAATTGCATGACTTAATTGGGTTGGGCGATTATATCTATGTGGCTGGAGTGATTCCGAACGGGTACTTTATCAACGATACGAAGAAAGATTTTGGCACAAATGGAGGCCATGGGTATGTGTTTCGATTCAACGCCTCTAATGGAAACGGTGGAGTACTCAAATACTTTAAAACGACAACTACCGCTACTGACTATGTGCACAGTATAGATACCATGTCTGGAAACCTGATGATCGCAGGTCACTGGAATGGCAATAGTACGATGGATTTGGACCCTGGGACTGCTAGCTACACTTTAGGCCACACGGCTTCTGCTAGCTTCTGGGCAGAATTGACTCCTGCGCTCGATTTTCAGTCTGGTGGATTTCTGGCTTCCAGTACAGGAGATGCAGGGTTTGAAAATGTACTATTCAAAAGCAGGGGTAATGGCAGCTTTACACTTGTGGGTAACCATACCGATGAAGCGTCCTTCATTGATGGAAGCTATGGCCCCAACGTTGGAACCTCTGGAACCACTCTGTCGAAGGTAGACTTAATTCCTAATCAGCCGCCTACTATTGCAACCGTAATATCCGATACCTTGATTGGTGCAAGTGAGTTCAGAATGGCTAATATCGAAACGCTTTTTACTGACCCTGAGGGTGGAGAACTGACAATGTCTGTAAATGAGGCGTATACGGAAGACTATTATCTTCGATTGGAACCAGAAGGATTGCTGGCGATCTCCTTTTACAACAATACTAAAGTCACAGTAAACCTCACCGCTACAGATCCTCAAGGAGCAAGTACGAGCCAATCGTTTACGGTAAGGTATACAGATCCTGCGCGCTTAGCTCACACTTATCCGGTAGATGGTCAGCAGCTGGTCCCTACGGATGCATCAATCGGGTTTAGCTACAATACGGAGTTGGATGTCACCTCGCTCGATGGTGTTTTGTCAGTGTGGAGCTCTTTGCGAGGCGAAATTCCAGGTGAATGGAGCTACACAAAAGATACAGCAGTCTTTGTACCTGATACAACATTTTTAGCTGGAGAGCAGGTATCGGTCGCCATTCAAATAGGAGTGAAAGCCGAAAGTGATACCGTGTTGGTTGCTCCTCAGGTATTCCAGTTTGAATGTGCAGTGGGCCAGGGGGTGAACGAATTGGCGTTTGCCACAAAGGAACTTGCTTATGAAGCTTTGGATGTGACTAGCGCAAAATTTACCGACTTGGATGGTGATGGTGATCTGGATATCGTGGCTACTTCCTCTCTGGGGACTGACCTGGTATATCTCCTCCGTGGTGATGGTCATAGCTTTGGCCAACCGGTAAAAATCAATGACACCTACCAGCTCAGTGATGTGTGGTTGGCAGATGTCAATGGAGATGGAGTTTCAGATTTGATAGCAAACTCCAAAGGCTCGGGGGTATATGCATTTTATCATGATGGTAAACTCAATTTCACGGCACATCAATTAATTGATGAAAGCGCAAATGCTTTAGCAAGTTATGTGGCGGATGTAAACCTTGATGGGCTCATTGATGTGGTGCGCACACATATGTCTGATAAAAAAGTATATCTCTTTACTCAAAATGCTGACAGTTCGTTTACCAAAACCAATTTAGCAATTCCATTTGCCTATACTGAATTAAGCGATGTAACTGTAGCTGATTTTACAGGAGACGGCCTGCCAGACGTCTCTGTTAGTACCAAAAATGAGGTGTACATCCTCAGCCAAAAAAGTGATGGCTCGTTTGGGTATAGGGCTCGAGCCCTCAGCAACTACACGGCTTCTCAGTTATATCCTGTGGATATTGATCAGGATGGAGATATGGACATTGCCTATGCACGAACTCAAGCCTACGGGATTGGCATCTTACTCAATGGAGGCAATGGAATCAGTTTTACCAATAAAGCCATAGGTGATGGGGATAATTTTGATACCAAAACCATCGCTGCAGGCGACGTGGACGGGGATGGAACTATCGACCTGGTGACATTTGCTGAATATACCAAGCGAGTGATCGCGCACCTCAATGATGGTGAAATGAACTTTACCAAAAAGCATTTGCTCACTACTGCATCATCGGTCAATTCGGTTTCCCTGGGGGACAGTGATGGAGATGCTGATTTGGATATTCTGATAGGTACAGCTTTAGATGGAGTACAGCTAATTGAAAATCGGGTAATAGAATTGCTGCCGCCTGTGCTGGAGGTAAGCCTCAATACGATTGTACTCGATGAAGATAGTCAGCTGGATGTTACCGAGAAGCTGGATACGCTTTTTTCTGATCCTTTAGGTGAAGGGCTGAGCTATACAGCAATAACATCCAATGATTCGGTAAGCGTCACCATCAGTGGAACTGAGCTGACGCTAGAGACATCCATGAACTTCCATGGATCAGCAATACTTTACCTTTCTGCAACCAACCGAATTGGGACCACAACAGACACGTTGGATATACAGGTAACAGCGGTTAATGATGCTCCGAATCTGGTATCGGCTTTGGATGACCTTTCGGCTACTGAGGATGCTGTAAACGAGCAGGTCGATTTGTCTGAAACTTTTGCCGATGTGGATGGTGATGCATTGGAGTTGTCTTTTGAGGTGCTGGCAGGAAGTGAAAACTGTACCATTGCGCTTTCGGATGATGTTTTGACTTTTGGGACCATTGCTGATGCTTATGGCGAAGTAGAGGTAGTAATAATTGCGAAAGATTCTCAAGAGTTGATGGCTACTGACACCATTTTGCTAACTATTCACTCAGTAAACGACGCTCCTGTATTTGAGATTAGTACAGATAGTATAGTGGTAGGAAAAAATTTCTCTTCTACCGAACGCGTAATTGTCACTGGTCTGAGTCCTGCGAACGAAGCAGATCAAGCGATCAGCTACGCATTGCAACCGGCTAGCGTAGCCTGGGCAAACCTGGCAATCGATGCGAATACAGGAGAAGTCACCATATTGGCAGAGCAAGACCAATTTGGAAGCCAACTATTCACCATTACAGCCAATGATGGTCAGCTGGAGCATGGTACCTATTCCATGGAGTTCTATTTGGAAGTGCAAGACAATCAAACTCCCCTTGTAGTGTCCCAACCTCAGGATGTGACATTTTTGGAAGATGCCGCTAATCGTACAATGATTTCAGATGTGTCTGTATTCTTTTCAGATCCGGAGGGGGACGCACTTACATTTGAGGCTACATCCAGCAATGACACCATTGCTTTAGTTTTTACAGGGAATGAATTGAGCTATGAAGCACCCAGGGACTATTACGGGCAAGCTCAGATCACCCTGATTGCTAATGACGGGAATTCAGCAATTAGCGTAACTTTTGATTTATCGATCACCTCGGTAAATGATGCTCCCGAGGTGACTAATCCTGTCGCAGATCTGTTGGCCACTGAAGATGTTGGGTTTAGCTACAACCTTCCTTTGGATCAGTTCACAGATGTTGACAATGCCGATTTGAACCTCGCAGTGACCGGATTGCCTGCCTGGCTCACTTTTGACGGATTTACGCGGACACTTTTTGGTAATCCAACAAATGACGATGTGGGGGCAGTGACAGTTACCATTACCGCTGATGACGGTGAGTGGTCGGTAGCAGATGAGTTTCAAATCACTGTGGTGAACGTAAATGACGCACCCGAGCTCTTAAAGTCCATTCCCAATATTTCCATACTGGAAGATACCCCAGGTTTTGAAGTGGTAGATTTGGATTCTATGTTTCGTGATATTGATGGAGATGTTTTGAGCTATCAGCTAATCAATAATCACACAGCAGTCAATGTTTCCATCGATCAAAACAATGTGATTACGCTAAATGCTCTTTCAAATAAAAACGGGAATGGCACCATCGATTTGTCTGTGACTGACGGGCAGGAGACCCTTGGCTTCACAGTTGCTGTAGAAGTAATCTCGGTTAATGATGCCCCTGAGTTTACACTTAGTAAATCTTTGATCCAGCTGGAGGCAGATTTCACCGAAAGCGTGCTGATCGATCTGTTGCCTGCTGCTGTACCCGAAGACGAGCAAGGTGAGGTGGTGACCTATAGCATTTCGTCCAATGATGATAACGTGGTGAATGCCTCGGTCAGTGGAAATGCAATCGAGCTAACGGCTATACCTGGCGCTAGTGGTAGTCAGTTGATCACCATTACTGCCGATGATGGCAACGGCGAAAACAACCTGTATCAAGAGGATTTGGAGGTGGAAATTGCTGAAGTGTTGAGTTTAGGAAAAGCAACTATCAAACTTTATCCAAACCCGGCGCAGGACTATTTGTGGGTAACAGGCTTCTCAGGAGCGAATTATGAAATAAGCGATTTGTCAGGTAAGGTGATCCTTCAGGGCGGGTTCTCGTCACAGATTGATGTCACCGGACTTTCACCCGGTACCTATATACTAAGGCTGATAGGAGGTGACTCTAGCGGTTCTTTGGTTTCAAGATTTAGTAAGAACTAAAGTACAATCATCGACCTATCTTATAAAAGGTCGCCCCTGGGGCGACCTTTTTTATAGACCTTTTATCACCCCTTTTTGCTCATGAGCCCAGATCGAGAGGGTATGCGTTTGCCCATTGAGGTCCAGCTTGCGGATGATGTTGCTGCGGTGCTTTTCGATGGTGCGAATGGAGACATGCAGCAATTCGGCGATTGCTTCTGTGCTGTGAGATTCAGCAATCATCTTCAGGATTTTCTTTTCAGATGGTGTCAGTAGGTCGAGCATTTTCTGAATTTCTGAAGACTGTTCCATAGTGGACTGAGCAATGGCCGGACTGTAATAAGTTTCCCCGTTTAACAGTGCTTCGATACACGTACTGATTTCCGTGGTGGTATCTTCCTTGAGGAGGTATCCTGAAAGGTTGAGGCGCTGGGCTTTATGAATAAAAGCAACTTCCTTATGGTAAGAAAGTATGATGATTTTAGTGGTCAGCCCACGTTCGAGGCAGATTTCTGCGATATCCAGACCAGTGAGGTAGGGCATTTCTATATCCAAAATGGCGATTTCAGGTTGCTTGTCCAAAATTAGTTGGAGTGCTTCGGTGCCGTTGTTGGCTGTTCCAGCCAGCTCGTATCCACGCCGTGTTAGTGTGTCATTAAGACCCTGCAATAGTAAAGGGTGGTCGTCAGCCGTGACGATTCGTATGTCTGAAGGGTTATGCATGCGCTAAAGGAATTTTCAGTGACAGAGAGGTGCCTTTTCCAATCATTGAGTTGACTTGTAGCTGACCTCCGAGTATGGCCGCTCGTTCGTAGAGTGTACGCATACCCAAACTGTGTTTGGTGATGTCCGGATCAAACCCAACTCCATAATCTTCGATCATCACATGGATGAAATGGTCTTCAACTTTCATTTCCAAATCTGCAGCGGTGGTTTTACTGTGTTTTATCAGGTTGTTGAGCGCTTCTTGTAAAAATCTATAAAGATGCACTTCCATGTCGGGAGGTAAAAGCCCATCTATGGGAGCCAATTCGTAGCTAAAGAGTATATCAGTGCTCTCGTCCAGATCGGTAAGCATTTTTTCGATACTTGCGCTTATTCCGAGTTTTGTCAGGAGGGCAGGATGCAGTGCCCGTGAAATTGAACGCACCTCATCCAGCGTTTGGCCGGCAAGCTGAGCCAAAGATTCATCACCCTGTGTATTCGCATTGTTTTTGAGTAAGATCAGGCTTTGTCCCACTCCGTCATGCAGATCTCTGGCAATACGTTTACGTTCAGTCTCGTGAGCGTCTAGGAGTTTTTGAGAAAAAGTCTGCTGGAGTTTGGTTTTGGCCAGTGCATATTGCCTGGAACGAAACAGGTAGATCATGCCTATGAGCATGATGCTGGCCATTATAGTTCCCCAGAGTAATTTGGTATTGAAGGCGTTGGAAGTAGCCAATAGTTGAATTTTGTTGTTTTGGTCAGAAATGATCCGTTTCTTCCGTTCACTTTCATACAGTGTCTCCATGTAGAGCACGGCATTAGATCTGTTGATTCGGGTAAGCGAATCATGGAGGTGATTGTAGGTCTGATAGTGATTGAGCGCCTGCTCAAAATTACCTTGAGCAGCCTGAATACGCGATATCAGCCGGTGCATGTCCATGATGGTTTCGGCATCCTTATCTTGCAGAGCATTTGTCAATAGCGATTGAGCTTTGGTCAGAGCCGCATCGAATTGCTGTAGACAGTACAGCGCCTCTGCATCTGCACGATCATAGATCATCTGATATCTGGGTACATTGAGTGCCTGAGATCTGAAAAAATCCATTTTCTGATAAGCTTCAAGTGCTGCATTGGTCATATCCTGGCGTGAATAGGCTTCTGTAAGCTTGTAGAGCAAATAGAAAGTGATGATTTTGCCTGTGTAGTCAGTGGTATCAGCTAAGGTTAGCCCATCCAATATGACCTGAATTTCCAAAGAATCTTCCTGAAGTTTTCGTGCTTCACTGGCATAGTTCAGATAGGTAATGGCAAGCAGCATTTTATTTGCATTGTTATCTGCTGTAGCTATGATTTCCTTTCGAAATTCCACAGCCTGGTCCAGCATACCATTCATACTGTAGAGGTTGGCTCTATTGTTCAATGTTTGCAGTTTGTAATCTCTATCATACTGATAAGCGGGCAGCGACTGGGCTTTGTCCAGGTATGTCACTGCTGTGAGATAGTCTCCCTGATCCAAATAGATGCCAGAGAGGGTGAGGTAATTTAGTCCCAGGTTTGCGCGAGAGGTGTCATTAATAGTTTCAAATGCATCTACAGATGCTTCAAAAGCATATTTAGCGCTATCCAGTTTACGCATGGCATGATAAATATTTCCCTGAGTTTGCCAAAGCTGTGCCAGGTTGCTGGTGGAAATTTGCCCTGAATCAGCTAATGCTGCATTGATGATAAGTAGCGCAGAGTCTGGCTTAGAAATGTTGTATAAATAGTACTCGGCCAAAGTTGAAAGTGAGGAACTGACAAAATCAAAGTCTTTGTTTGCACGTGCATCTACCACGATTTTGTTGATGCTATGTATATCCGCGGCTAGCAGACTGTCGAAGATGTCAGTATAAAGCGACTTTCTCGTTTCCCAGTCACTCTCAGAATTGATCGCTCCTAGCTGCTCAGATAGCTGCTGAGTGGCATGACAGCAAATGCCAAGATGAAGACCAAATAGGAAGAGCAGGCGACGCATAACACTGGTTGGTTTACCGGTGAAAATAACAACAATAGCTGAAAATCTCACTTTTTCCGAAGTATCACTAAGTGATCTACGAGGTAATACGTATTTCTTACTTGCTGTAATCAGTCGAATTTTACAGTCTAATCAAGCCATTGCACCGATGAAAAATCATTTTACCTTTTTAAAGGCCTCTCCACGGCCTGTCAATTGCTTTACGCATACCTTGCTGTTATTCACTTTTAGTTTGTTGAGCTTCTTTGCCTCAGCGCAAGATCTCGTCATGGACCCATCAGCTATTCATTTAGATGCTGATGTAAATGGCACCGATTCAGAGTTTGTTGATTTTGTCAATAACTCCACGAGCGACATTACTGTCACCAATGTGTACGTGGAGGATGATACGGCTTCAGAATTCTCACTTGCCTCCAATTTCAATGCTCCCTATACCTTAGGTGCGTCAGGAGGTTTTGAAGGCGATCGAGCCTTTTACCAAATTTATTTCTCACCCAAATCGGAGGGTAGCAGATTTGTGAAGATCGTTTTTGAAACGGACAGCCCTGAAAGTCCACATAAATTCGACGTGACTGCTACCAGCGAAGTGCCCATCGTGCCGGATATTTCGGTTGCATTTACTAAGCAACCTGAAACATCCACGGTTTTTGACAATCATCGGGTAAACGAAGGTGTACCAGATACCCTATCCGCAACGATAAAAAACGCTGGAAATACAGATTTGATAATTGATGCGTTGGAGATTGCCGAGGGCGATAATGATCAGTTTGTTTTGCTAGATACCTTGTATTTTCCATTTACCATTGGCGTTCAGGATTCAGTAGTGCTTGGCGTTCAAATGAATGCTACGGCTCCTATATCCATACCTTCTCCTGGAATTTCTTCCATTTCGTCATTTCTAAAAATCACGCATAATGACACTATGAAAACCAGTCCGCTGGAGTATCAGCTAAAATTCATAGAAACGGCACCCAATCCCGAAACCAGCGGTGAGTGGGATTTTGGGAGTGTTCTGGTAGGAGAAGATACTACCGCGATATTTACCATCACCAACGCCACCAATAGCCAGATGGATGGTGATTGGGTAGTCAACGGGTTGGACTTTGGACAGTACAGTACAGCCTTTTCGTCTACCACGTCATTTCCCTTTACGTTGGGCGTGGGCGAAAGCCAGGAAGTTTCCGTGACTTATAGTGCGCAGCAGGGACTTCAAAGTGGTCAAATACAGGTAGAGGGAAATGTGTCGCTGAGCGTAGATTTTCAGGCTTCTGGTGTAACCAGAGAGCTTGTCCTTGCCATAGATACGCTGGATTTTGGGGATGTTTATACCGCCCAAAGTACGGGGCAGGAAGTGGCTGAGTTTACCCTTGAATTTACGGGTGGTGCAGATGTCACCATTACTGATCTAAGTATTTCTGGAGCTGATGCGAGCTATTTCGATTACTTTTTTAGTCTACCAGCTACCGTTTCTGCCGATTCGAATTGGCCAATTAGCTTTTTCCCTAAAAATGGCACCAAAGGTGAAAAATATGCCAAGGTGACAATCACTTCCAATGCTGACAATAGCCCTCACGAGTTCATTGTCGCTGGCAATGCGGTATATCCTCCGGAACTCGAGGCTCATACCAATCAAATTGCGATTCAAGCATTGGAGCGAATGACGCAACTTGATACTACGTTAATCATTTCTAATTCAGGCTCTGAGACGCTTACCATCAATTCCTTATCACTCGAAGTTGCCGAAGAGTATGCAACTCAGTTCCAACTGGTAGACGGCCCAGCGACTCCATTCACCCTGGCTGGCGATGATTCATTAGCCATTAACCTACGGTTTGCACCCACAGGAGATACAGATATCTATTCAGATGTGGTCATAGTAAGTAATAGTACCTCGGCCACAACTACCAAAATACCTCTTTCCGCAGAAGTGGTCTATCCAGTAGGGGTCTTGATAGATGCTGATGGAGTCTTGATTGATGAGTTAAGCTTTGGTGATCTCTCCACGGTAGAATCTCTGGCAGACACACTGTATCTGGTAAATAAAGGAACTTCAAATTGGAAGTTGGGCGACTGGTCGGTGGCCGGGTCTTCATTTTTTCAAGTGGCCGATCCAGCACTGGTGGAACCATTGGATACGGCACAATTAATCATCTCCTATGACCCGGCTACCACTGGTGTGCACTCAGCAGAGATCACATCCAGTAGTAATAATTTCCCCAGTGAAATCACACTAAACTTAACTGGAACAGGTATCCAGCCGTTACTCTCATTTTCACAAAGTATCTACGTGGGCGAATCACTCATAGGAGATACCCTCATCTATCAGCAAGAGTTAGAAAATACCAGTGAATACACGGCTACTTTAAGGGGTGCTACGCTCAGCGGAGTAGATGCCGGGTATTTTCAAATACTGAATCTGGAAGAAGCGGTTTCCATTTCGGAAGGAACGAGTTACACCCTGGAGATTCAATTTACACCATCAGAAGCCAGGGTCTACGAAGCTCAGGTTCAGTTGGTAACAAATGCGGTGAATGGCCCATTGGAGGCAACGCTGACAGGTACCGGTACAAATGCACCTAAATTTTTTACACCGTCAGATACCGTGATAGTTGCGGAAATGATGGCGGGAGAGGAAACCACCCTTGCGGTGCCTGTTGCTAACTGGGGGACGGCAGACCTTGAGCTTAAGTCGGCTGTACTGGCTGCTGGCAGTTCAGGAGCATTTAGTCAGGGTGCTGATAATGATGGTTTTGGCTTGCCAAAAACATTGCCTGGAGACGGAAGGGATACCATCTATGTTCGTTTTGCTCCAGCATATTCAGGTACTCATATGGGCGTGCTTCAAATAGAAACCAACGATCAAAGTGCCAGCACTAACCAACCAACTTATGTTGCCACTATTTATTTGCTCGCCAATGTCTTAGGCCCAAAGGCGGAGTATGATGTAGCATCAGTAACGATTGATTCGGCCTTTGTAGGTAAGTATGCTGAAAAGGAGTTTACCATCACCAACACAGGGCAGGGGGATTTGACGCTCGATTTTCTTTATCCTCACCCGGATTCTGTTTTCCAATTGTACTATGAGGGATATGAAACACCAACTGCACCGGATGCTTACACTTTTGTGACCATTCCTGAGGGGCAAAGCCAGCAAGCCATTGTGCGATTTAGCCCGATAGAAATAGGCTTTGTGGAGTCAAATGTAGAGGTGGTCATTCGTGATGCTCGTAATGAACGTATCTATGAAGCTATTCCGGTGAGTGGCAATGGGTATGAACCTCCCGTAGTGGAAATTGGTGGGCTTACCTTTGAGGGAGATCGGTTCATCAGAGAGGGCAATATCAAGACCCTGATGGGCAATGTGCATGTTGGTGATCTGGAGCTTGGAGAAGAGGTGGCTATAGACCTGGTAAATCAAACCATCTCGGGTGATGGTGATGTGCAAGTGACCGGAGTGCCCGCTAATGGAGCCCTGGCAGGGGGTACTGTAAAGCTCCGCACAGGAGGGTTCTTTTACCATGTAAATGGGAATGACAATTCACTAAGCCTTTCAGCCAATAAAAAGAAGGGTAAGGATTTCTTTGAGGTGATCGGACTTACCATGGAGATCAATGATCTGAAAATCAATGAAAAAGGGGTCTGTGCAGGTGGAGGCTTGTCGTTGCCTGAAATAGTATTTGGGCCGGATGCTGGTTTTAAGTTGGACAATGTTTTGATTTCGAAAAGTGACGGCATTGACATTGCTGGCACCTTCAATTTCGAGTCTCCAGTAACTATTTATGAGGCCTTTTCACTCGAATCTGTAGAAGTGTCCTTTGATTCGTTCAAAGAATGCTTTACGGGCAAAGGCACCCTGGCAACCCAGGGAGTAGCATTCGAAATGAGTATTGATGCCGAAGTGATCCTGAAAAAAGGAGGGCTGGATGGCGTAGCACTTGAAGTAGAGACCATGCCAGGAGTACCTCTTGGTCAGTCGGGCTTCGCACTTGCAGGTGGCAATGGAGCCATCAAAGGTCTTCGTGTGCCTCCAGTATCCATGGCGCTTGGGGTAGACCTTATCCCGGTTGCTCCAGGCTTGCACAAATTGGTTCGGTTCAACAATGTAGGCTTTGAGTACACCTTTGGAAACTCTCTAGAAGCAGGAGGAACCATGCAGCTCTATGGTATGGATGTAGCCAATGCAAAAATAGCCGGTAAGAAAACGGTAATTAGTGCTGAGGCTTTCGTGGAATTACTCGGGGTTTTTAAAGGAAATGCGCGCATAAGCATGGAGCCTTTCGGCGAAAAATTAAACCTATCGGGCAATGCGTCTTTAGCCTATACGATCCCTGCTATGCAAGAAGGGTTTCCAGATTTTGTGCGTGGTGCGGTGAATTCTGTACTACCTATCACAGTGGCCGAGGTGAGCACTTCTTTTGATGAAAAACGAATAACAGGTGCTGCAGTTTATCCGCCAATTCCTTTCCGATTATCTGCTACAATCACTTTGGATGACGATAAACCAAAATTGACTTTCGGCGCAGAATTTACCCTGCTCAATAATGAAAGTGGGAAAAGTAACGGTCGTTTAAGAGTGGGTGAGCTTCCATATCTGGTCGCCATGGAGCACGATGCGGAGCTGATGAGCCAAAATCATTTGGAGGGCCAAAGTATAACAATCAATAGTCGGGTAGATCCACGGGGTAGGTCGCTTCAGCTTTCCGAAACAGTCTTTCCTTTTTCACTGACCAGTGAACATGAAGCCGTCATTATTCGGGTAGAAGGGGAAACGGAAGTTCCGAGTTTTAGCCTCCGATTGCCAACCGGTCAGGAGGTCACAGCAAGCAACGCAGAAGCGATGGGGTACGCGTATACGACTTACGAACCTGCCAATCAAGCACATATACTGATGAGTAAAACTCTGGTAGGAGACTATGAAATTGTTATTGAAGGCACGGGAAACTATCAGCTGGACATTGCTGGAGCCAGTTTTGGTCCTGGAATAGAACTTATGGATCCTGAGCACCAGGAGGAAGCAGATGAAGTGATCATCAACTGGACGGATTCGGATCTGGATAGCGATGCTGAAATCTCACTCTTTTATGACACAGATGAGCAGGGTGCTGATGGACAGTTGATCGTGGCAGACTTGTCTGAAGATGACCCAACTGACAGCTACACCTGGGACGTGTCAGCTCTGGAAAGCGGCAATTATTATGTCTATGCCGTGATAGATGATGGAGTCAATGTGCCGGTTACGGTTTATGCTCAGCAGCCTGTAAGTATCGAGCGAGTTTCAGCAGTCGAATCGCCGGAGCTATTAACGGCCACCGGTGAGTCAGAGGGTGTTAGACTCGAATGGAGTAAAGTAGCTGAAGCAGCCTACTATCGCCTGTACCTGGCAGAGGAAGGAGAGGTCACCAAATCGTCCAGGTCTCATCATGTAGGCAATGATACGGTGGTAGTAATGCCAGAGCTTACGGGTGGTCGCAACTACCAGTTTGCAATCAGTGCGGTGGCGAATGGAGTAGAGTCAGAGTTGAGCAATGTGCTAAACCTCCAGTATTTGACTGCAAATAACACACCGCAAGTAGCTGTGTCAGGCATGAGAGAAGTGAAGGTAGGAGTAGCCAGCGAGCTGCAGGTTGTGGCATCAGATGCCGATGGAGATGAGCTGGAGCTAACCCTTGTAACTGGTCCTGATGGTATGGCACTGGCCAATTCGGTATTGAGCTGGACGCCTGAGCAATCACAGGTAGGGATGCATCGTGTGAAGCTACGGGTAAGCGATGGTCAGGTGGCTGATAGTTTGGAATTTGATATGACAGTGATCGATGAGCAAAGCTCTCGAGCAGCGATTTCTTTTGATCAAAATAGATATTACGGAACAGGAGCTCAGGTAAATGTGAATCTTCAAGATCAGGGATTAAATCAAGAGGTAACAGCTCGTGAGTCAGCTACTGTGAGTGTATTTTCTACAGAAGATCAAGAGGGCTTTACGCTCACTTTGATGGAAACCGGAGTGAATACAGGTACCTTTTCAGGTGCATACCAATTGGGCGAAAGTACTCAGGACGGAGTGCTGGCAGTGGGTACGGCTGATACTTTGTTTATCACATACACGGATGCTTATCCGCAGGAAGAAGTACAAGCTATTGCTTTCTTTCAGCAATCTACTGAGACCAATGCGCTACCTACTGCCATTGAGTTGTCTAACAAGGTAGTTAGCGGGAATGTAAAAGCAGGAGATATTGTAGGAGTGCTTTCCACTACCGATTCGGATGACGATACGCATACGTATCGGCTGGTAGCCGGTACCGGAGACGAGCACAATGCTTACTTTAAACTTGATGGTCAGGCACTACAATGGTCGGGTGATTTGAGTTCGCTAACGTCCGCTGATTCCTTGCTGAGCATTCGGGTACGTACCCAAGATCCTAAAAACGGAATCTATGAACAGAAATTTGAGTTGACCGTGGAGTCGATTCTAAATGCCACAGAGCCAGACAAATTACCTGAAATCAAAGCGTATCCAAACCCAACTCATGGTCGACTGATCGTAAAAATGGATAGCCGTGATGAAGCGGTTGCGATAAGCCTAATGAACGCCAATGGAAAAACGGTGATAGACTCACGATTGGAAACCAAACGCTTTAAACACAAAGCCACTATAGATCTTGAAAACTTACCAGCGGGTATTTACTTCTTGCATGTCAAGCATCAAAATCAAGTGGTGATTAAGCGGATTGTCAAACAGTAAGTTGAAGCGGTGCAATAACTCTTACTGTATACCGCCTGTCGTTCGGCAGGCGGTTGACTTTTATTCGTAATTGGGTATGTTAAGCCCTAAAATGATGTCGCGCTTGCCGTAATAGACTCCATTCTCTTCAGATAGTGGTATGACACCCAAGCCGCCACGTGGGTTTTTTGCCATCAATCTCGATTTTGGAAGCAGCGGATCATCCTCAAATTCAATTTCAGCTATGTAATAATAGCGGCCATTAGGCTCTAAGATGGTCAAATGAATGTGCTGAGGGACGTTTCGCCCTGGATAAGATGCAGGTCTGATCGTGCTAAATTGATACCGGCCATCAGCATCTGATCGCACCCAGGTTCTGAGGTTTCCATGTCTTCTGGCCCATCCCGTGTCATCGGGATTGCTGGGGTAGATTCCATCGGCATTGGTGTGATAGATGTAAATAATTACGCCAGCGACAGGTGTTTAATCCGCGTTCATTACCTGTCCACTGATGATACGGTTAATGTCCTGACTGCCGATAGGTAAAGTATCTGTGCTGCTAAGTTCCTTTTCGGAAAATTCCAGGACGGCCTCACATCCCTCGCAGGGTCCACCTACAAGGTAGGGTGTTGCTTGTTTTTGGCCCTGGGTACAAGCGCTTAACCCTAATATCCAACAGATGAGTACATACTTTTTCATATTACGTTAAACCCATTCCGTGTGGGTGGTTGAAAATTTTACATCAGTGGTTGGGCAAAAGGAGCTATTAAAAAGGCTAAATCCAGTGTCTTTTCTATTTTTACGGCATGAGCCAAAAACTGATCCATTACCTGGTTGCCGGAGTGTTTGCCCTTTTTGCTGCATTACAACTCAATGATCCCGACCCACTGCTGTGGGTGTTGTTGTATGGAGTGGTAGCTGTGGTAGCTGTATTGAAGGTGTTTTTGGTACAAATCAGCCTGAAGCCACTTATTACCACATTCATTGTCATATTTTTAGTCTATGCAGCTACTTACGTACCCAGCTTTTTAGATTTTCTAGACAGCTCCAATAAAGGAGATCTCGTAGGTAAAATGAAAGCGTCTACTCCGTGGATAGAAGGCACCCGCGAACTTCTCGGCCTGCTTATAGCCGTAGGAGGGTTGATCTATTTGAGGCAGTCTAAAGTGGCTTAGGATTAGTCTTTGTTTCTCACGTAAATGAGTTTGTGTCGGCTTCCTTTTTGCTCACGCTGCTCCACTTCAAATTTATTGATGGCCTGAATCATCGGAGTAAGTTTTTGAAAGCCAAAATTTCGAGAGTCGAAGTTTGGTTGTTTTTTCTGTAAAAGGCTACCCACATCCCCTAGAAATGCCCAGCCATCTTCATCCGCACAATCAGATATCGTGGTGCCAATCAGTCGAATGATTTTAGCGGTGATTTTTTCATCATCGTTTTTCTTCGTTCCTGAGGATTTGTCAGTAGCGGTATCCTTTTCTGAGTTTTTCTTAAGGATTTCGATGTAAATGAAGCGATCACAGGCCACGATAAAGGGCTCGGGAGTTTTCTTTTCGCCTATGCCCATTACCAGCATGCCGGCCTCACGCAAGCGAGTGGCCAGACGTGTGAAATCACTGTCGCTAGATACCAGGCAAAACCCACTCACCTTACCGGAGTAGAGGATGTCCATCGCATCGATGATCATGGCCGAATCCGTAGCATTTTTTCCTGTAGTATAAGCATACTGCTGGATAGGGGTGAGCGCATTTTCCAACAGCATTGACTTCCACTTGGAAAGATTGGGCTTGGTCCAATCGCCATAGATTCTTTTGATGGTCGGGTTGCCATACTTGGCTATCTCCTCCATCATTTCTTTTACGTGAGCGGAGGGAATGTTGTCACCGTCTATTAAGACGGCAAGATTTATGTCTTTATTCATGGCATTTAAACTTGCTGGGGTGACGAAAGTTTTTGTATCAGCTTAAAACCAGAAAATACCACCCAAAAGAGGTTGACTACTACGAAAGGATAGGCTCCATTGACATAAGCATTGTAAAGTAGCAATGCAGAGCCAATGAGGTTGAGGAGTAAATAAGGATAAGATCCTGGAGTGATTTTCTGGAAAATGTTGAGGACAAAGCCTACAAGGAGTGAGCCGGCACCTAGCCAGCCAATGAGTTCTATGATGTTCATTTATAGGGTGTAGCAATAAAAAAGACAGCTTACGCTGCCTTGGGTTTTACATTTGTTACCGAGTTATTTTGGAGGAGTTACATTACCTCCTGTTACGTCAGCTTTCATAATTTTAAGGGGATTTTTTTGTAATTTAATTAATATTTAGTGGATCATCAAATTCGTTTGAATGTGGCACCACTGGCAAATTCCTTTTTGTCGATAACACTCGTTTTATACGTATAGTTTTCTGTTTTGATTTTTCTTAGTCCAGTAAAACCATTTTTGCATGAAATGGTGAGGCGATAATAAGAACTGTCCTTTTTATCAGACAAAACAGAAAAAATATCTTCACCTTCCTCGATCGTATATACGATTGCAAAGGTATTGCCATTTTTCCGAGATTCAAGGTTATACATCGATGGTAAATACTCTAGATATGCGATGGTTGTAGGGATATCGTTTACTTCAACATTTCGTTTGCCGTTGTTTGCTTTTATCGGGGTTACTTTAGTGAAAATAGCCCTTACTTCGTAGGCTGCAAATAAGCTGGAATTGTAAATTTTCAGGCGATATTTCCCATCATCATACCGTAATATTTTGGGAGATATTTCGATTATCGGTGTTAGAATGATGTAAAAGATAAAAATGATTACTGAAGTTGTAATTCCTCCAATTACTTCAGAAATAAGCCCATCTATAGAATAATCCTCATAGAAGGTAACAATTAAGTGAATGATGTATTGGCGTGAAAAGTAAAAAGCAAATAGTACAAAGACTATGATTAAACCCCTCTTCAGGTAGTTAGGTATTCTCATTGGTGTCAGAGGTTTCTTCTTAGAAAGGGAAAATAATCAACCTAACTGTTTTTTACAAAGATTTTTCCTCTGCTCGGGTAGTACTTGTCGAACAGGTAGTAGTTGATACCGTCTTTTAGTCCTACATCTGGTACTACTATAGACGAAGCGTTTGCAGCTAGCATAGCATGTACATAGATTTCGGATGCGGGAATGATCACATCTGCTCGATCCGGGTTGAGCTGTAGTCGGTTGAGGCGCTCTTCTAGCGTGAGGTTTCTGAGGTAATCCTGTACCCGCATTACGCTATTGAGTGACATTTTACGCTTGGCAGCCCGAGGCGATAATTCATAGATTTTATTGATGTTGCCCCCCGTGCCTATGGCGGTTACTTTCTCTTTGTGGCCTTTGAGCTGCTCTTTCACCCACGCTTCTATTTCCTTCCAGACTTTAGGTGAGTCATGATGCTCCAGCCGTCGTACTGACCCGATCTTGAATGACTTGGAAATCACTTTTTTTTGTTTGTAGTAAAAGTTGAGTTCCGTACTACCACCTCCCACATCTATATGCAGATAAGTCTTATCATCCAGGTCCAGGCTGATGACTGAGTTGATCATTTCGGCCTCTTTGGCACCCGAAATGATGTTGATTTTGACTCCTGTCTCTTCGAGCGTTCGGGCAGTGAGCTCTTTGCCATTTTTGGATTCTCTCATGGCAGAGGTAGCACACCCAAAGTAGTGATCCACCTCATAGAGGTCTATTAGATTCTTGTAGGCACCCATCAGCTTCAGGAATTTTTCCTGATTAGCTTCGGTGATATACTTATGCGTGAATACATCGTGTCCCAAACGAAGCGGAAAACGCACGTATTGAAGTTTTTTGAAGGTTATCAGCTGCTCGTATTCGATGACTTTCGTAATCTGAAGGCGGATGGCATTGGAGCCAATATCTATAGCTGCTAGTCTCATTCAGAACCTCTGGTTTGGGTGATAGGAAGTTTTTTGCTCGGCCCGTAAAAATACTTTTTTCAATTTGTCATCAACTCAATTGATCAGATTTTTATTCTATGGATTGGCGTGTATATTTGCAGCCACATTTATCGAGAAAGGCTGAGGGACTGGGCCCTATGAAGCCTTGGCAACCTTTCCTGACATACCCCGTCAGGATTTCGGTGCCACTTCCCATCCCGAATTTGAG
This sequence comes from Marinoscillum furvescens DSM 4134, assembly GCF_003386095.1. GTDB lineage: Bacteria > Bacteroidota > Bacteroidia > Cytophagales > Cyclobacteriaceae > Marinoscillum > Marinoscillum furvescens. The sequence continues at coordinate 50,033 of NZ_QREG01000017.1, forward strand.
TTCGGGAGAGATAAGTGATCCACTCTTTGGTACCTTTCTCCATATAAATGTCTAAACGAGCAGAAGATGAACAAGCTGATAGACATTGCGCAACAACGCATTTTAGTATTGGATGGAGCCATGGGTACCATGATCCAACGCTACAAACTGGAAGAAGAAGATTTTAGAAATGATGACCTTAAGGATCATTCAGAATCCCTCAAGGGGAACAATGATTTGTTGTCCATAACCCGGCCGGATGTGATTCGAGAAATACATGCCGCTTATTTCGCGGCAGGTGCGGATATTGCTGAGACCAACACGTTTAGCAGTACTACCATTGCCCAGGCGGACTATAAGCTGGAGCACCTTGCGTATGAACTCAACTACCAAAGTGCGAAAATAGCGCGTGAAGTAGCCGACGAGTTTACTGCTAAAGAACCCCAGAAGCCACGCTTCGTAGCTGGGTCCATTGGGCCCACCAATAGAACTGCGTCTCTTTCTCCAGATGTAAACGATCCCGGGTATCGGGCAGTGACTTTTGACGAACTGAAGGTAGCTTATCGCGAGCAGGTTAGGGGACTATTAGATGGAGGATCCGATGTGCTGCTGGTGGAAACTGTTTTTGATACGCTCAATGCCAAAGCAGCATTGATGGCCATAGATGAAGAATGCCAGGAACGGGGTGTAACAGTACCCATCATGGTGTCTGGTACCATTACCGATGCATCAGGGCGCACGCTTTCCGGGCAAACTGCCGAAGCATTTCTGATATCTATATCTCACATGCCGCTACTGAGTGTAGGCCTCAACTGCGCACTGGGTGCTAGCCAGCTTCGACCTTACCTGCAGACACTTTCAGATCACAGTGACTTTCTGGTGAGTGCCCACCCAAACGCGGGCCTTCCCAATGAGTTTGGTGAATACGATCAAACTGCCACAGAAATGGCCGCAGAGGTAGAGGAGTACCTGAAAGCTAACCTGGTGAACATACTCGGTGGGTGCTGTGGTACCACTCCAGATCACATCAGCGCTATAGCGGCAGTGGCCTCCAAATACCAGCCCCGTCAGCTAAACGTATTGCAAAACTAAATCAGTGCTGATACCAAATTTTTTATTTGTACACATCGCATGAGCATACAAACCAACGATACTATAAAACCACTTAAGCTATCAGGGTTAGAGCCTTTGGTGATTACCCCTGAAGCCAATTTTGTCAATGTAGGTGAGCGTACCAACGTGACGGGTTCGGCGCGATTTAAACGCCTGATCCTCGAAGAACAATACGATACCGCTCTGGAAGTAGCACTGGATCAGGTACGAGGTGGCGCGCAGATTTTGGATGTAAACATGGACGAGGGCATGCTGGACGGCAAAGCTGCCATGGTGAAATTTCTAAATCTCATAGCCTCTGAGCCGGAAATTGCGCGAATTCCTATCATGATCGACTCTTCTAAGTGGGAAATCATTGAGGCAGGACTGCAATGCGTCCAAGGTAAAGGTGTAGTCAACTCGATCTCGCTAAAGGAAGGAGAGGAGCCATTTATCTATCAGGCCAACAAAATCCGGCAATATGGAGCTGCAGTAGTAGTCATGGCATTTGATGAAGACGGACAGGCAGATACATACGAGCGAAGAATTGAAATCTGCAAGCGCTCCTATGACCTGCTGGTAGATAAGGTGGGCTTTGCGCGTGAAGATATCATTTTCGACCCGAATATCTTTCCTGTAGCTACGGGAATTGATGAGCACAACAACTACGCCGTTGACTTTTTTGAAGCCACCAAGTGGATCAAAGCCAACCTTCCGGGAGCTAAGGTTTCTGGTGGTGTGAGTAATGTTTCTTTCTCTTTCCGAGGCAATAATGTGGTGCGCGAAGCGATGCACTCAGCCTTTCTATACCACGGCATCAAGGCTGGTATGGACATGGGAATCGTCAATGCGGGGATGATCGAAGTGTATGATGAAATTCCTAAAGACCTGCTAGAGCACGTGGAAGATGTGCTGCTCAACCGCCGGGATGATGCCACTGAGCGTTTGCTCGCATTCGCTGAAAAAGTCAAAGGAAAAGGGAAGGTTAAAGTAGAAGATACGGCCTGGCGAGAAGGCACTGTAGAGGAGCGTCTCAAGCATGCGTTGGTTAAGGGTATCATTGATTATATCGAAGAAGATACCGAGGAGGCACGCCAAAATTACGACAAGCCCCTGCATGTGATCGAAGGTCCGCTGATGGACGGTATGAATGTGGTAGGAGACTTGTTTGGAGCAGGTAAGATGTTTTTGCCGCAAGTAGTAAAAAGTGCCAGGGTGATGAAAAAATCCGTGGCGTATCTGATCCCGTTTCTGGAGGAAGAGAAAAAACGCTCTGGAAATACGGCAAGCAGCAAAGGCAAAATTTTGCTGGCTACTGTGAAAGGTGACGTGCATGATATTGGCAAAAACATAGTAGGTGTAGTACTGGCGTGCAACAACTATGATATAGTGGATCTGGGTGTTATGGTGCCTGCAGAGAAAATATTGGATGAAGCCGAAAAGCAGGGTGCAGACATCATCGGACTAAGCGGGCTCATTACCCCGTCACTTGACGAGATGGTCAACGTGGCTGCTGAGATGGAGCGTAGAGGCATGGATAAGCCCTTGCTCATAGGTGGTGCCACTACCAGCCGCGTGCATACAGCAGTGAAGATTGCCCCTAAGTTTACTGGTACAGTCATTCATGTGTTGGATGCCTCCAAAAGTGTAGGCGTAGCATCAGACCTGCTGGGGAGTAAAAAGGATGCCCTGGTGGAGTCTGTGAGAGAAGAATATGAAGCTGTGCGTGAAGCACATGCCAATAAGCAATCGGAAAAAGAGCACGTGAGCCTTGCTGTGGCTAAAGCCAATAAAGCCGCCATCAACTGGGATGACTATGAGGTGCCTGTGCCAAAACAACAGGGTATTACGGTATTTGAAGACGTGTCGCTTGCCGAGCTTAGAAACTACATTGATTGGACGCCATTTTTTAGCACCTGGATGCTCAAAGGAAAGTACCCGAGGATTTTTGAAAATCCCACTGTGGGGAAAGAAGCCAGGAAACTCTATGATGAAGCCAATGCGATGATTGATCAGGTGATTGCTGATGGATCACTCACGGCACGGGCAGTAGTAGGGCTTTTCCCTGCCAATGCGGAGGGAGAAGATGTTCAGCTCGAGAATGGAACCAAATTCCACTTTTTGCGACAGCAAGGTAAGAAAGGGAAAGGCGTGCCCAACCTCAGCCTTTCCGATTTTGTGGCTCCTAAAGCCACAGGCAAGCAAGATTACATGGGTGGTTTTGCTGTATCTATTTTTGGGGCCAAAGAGATCGCCGAAAAATTTGAGAAGGACCATGATGACTACTCGTCTATCATGATCAAAGCCGTGGCAGACCGATTTGCCGAGGCCCTTGCAGAAATGATGCACGAAAAGGTGCGGAAGGAATTGTGGGGCTATGCTACCAGTGAGTCGTTTGACAATGAGTCACTCATCAAAGAAAAGTATCAGGGCATAAGGCCAGCCCCTGGCTATCCGGCATGTCCGGATCACACCGAAAAGCCCACACTTTTTGATTTGCTAGAGGCAGAAAAACACATTGGAATCAAGCTTACAGAAAGCAACGCCATGTACCCGGCATCTTCTGTGAGTGGGTTTTATTTCGCACATCCAGAATCCAAATATTTTGGACTGGGGAAAATTTACAAAGATCAGGTGGCGGACTATGCGCAGCGCAAAGGCATGACTGTGGAGGAAGTGGAGCAGTGGATGGCACCAAACCTGGGGTATTAACATAACGATCGATTTCAAACAAGAACCATGAAAGTAACCGAACATATAGCTAATGCCGATGGGAAGACGCTCTTCTCATTAGAAATTATTCCTCCTAAAAAAGGGGACAGTATCGAGTCCCTATTCGGACACATCGATCCGCTGATGGAGTTTAAGCCTCCATTTATAGATGTCACCTACCACCGCGAAGAATTTGTCTATAAAAACCGTGGCAATGGCCTGCTGGAGAAGAAAACCATCCGAAAACGACCAGGGACTGTAGGGATTTGTGCGGCTATAAAAAACCGATACGAAGTAGATCCAGTACCTCACATCATCTGTGGTGGATTTACCAAAGAGGAAACTGAAAACGCACTGATCGACCTCAATTTTCTGGGAATAGACAATGTACTTGTCCTCAGAGGGGATAGCATTGCAGAAGAAAAGACGTTCAAACCCGAGCCAGATGGCAATGCCTATGCCATAGATCTGGTCAATCAGGTGGTAAGCATGAACAATGCCCGCTATCTGGACGAAGAACTCCAAAATGCCGTGCCTACGAGCTTTTGTATAGGTGTAGCCGGATACCCGGAAAAACACTTCGAGGCTCCCAATATGAAGTCTGATTTGAAGTACCTCAAAGAAAAGATCGATCGCGGTGCGGAGTATATCGTAACGCAGATGTTTTTCGACAATCAGAAGTATTTTGATTTTGTGGAGCAGTGCAGGGCAGCATGTATTACTGTTCCTATTATTCCTGGACTAAAGCCAATCACCACAAAAGGTCACATGACGGTGCTTCCTAGCATTTTTCATATTGACATTCCAGATGACTTGTATGTAGAAATTGAAAAATGTAAAACCAATAAAGAGGTAAAAGAAGTAGGCATTGCCTGGGGGATCCAACAGTCCAAAGAACTAATGGATGCAGGAGTGCCTGTGCTCCACTATTACTCCATGGGTAAGTCTGATTCGGTGTACCGCATCGCGAAAGAGCTTTTCTGATACCTTTGTGGGCAAACAACACATACCCATGAAGATCATCGAATGCCCCAGAGATGCTATGCAGGGAATAAAGCAACAGATTCCTACTGCATTAAAGGTAAAGTATATCAACTCGCTACTAAAGGTAGGGTTTGATACCATAGACTTTGGAAGCTTTGTGTCGCCAAAAGCCATCCCACAGATGGCCGATACAGCGGAGGTACTCGCTCAGCTAGACCTATCAGCTACTACTAGCAAGCTGCTGGCTATTGTAGCTAATGTGCGAGGGGCGGAGACGGCTTGTGATTTTGAAGAGATACAGTACCTGGGGTTTCCTTTGTCACTATCGGAGACCTTTCAGCAGCGCAATACTAATCGGTCCATCGATACGGCATTTGATAACCTGGCCGAAATCCAGGAAATCTGTCAGATGGATGATAAAACGTTGGTGGTGTATCTGTCAATGGGTTTTGGTAACCCCTATGGTGATCCCTATGAGGTGAATTATGTAGGGGAGTTTGTGGAGCGGCTCGATGGTCTGGAGATAGGAGTGATTTCTTTGGCAGATACCATTGGAGTGGCTGAGCCCAAAATTATCTCGGAGTTGTTTACTGCGCTTATTCCAAAATTTCCACATGTGGAGTTTGGTGCACACCTGCACAGCACACCTGCGGCTGCAGCAGAAAAAGTGCAAGCGGCTTATGCATCTGGATGCAGGCGCATAGATGGTGCTTTGAAAGGGTTTGGCGGATGCCCCATGGCCAAAGATGAGTTGACAGGAAATATGGCTACTGAGCAAATTATAGCTTCTTTGGAAGAAGAGAATGTGCAGTTGGGACTTGATATGGAAGCGTTGAATAGATCGTTTGCAATAGCAAATGAGGTTTTTACAATTGGAAACGTTTAGCTTGGCGTGATTTTTTGATTCTATGAGTACAGACGCAATTATTGTTTTGATGGTCATTGGGGCTGCAGTGGTGTTGTTTGCTACTGAGTGGCTATCCATAGACCTGGTGGCTATCCTCATTATGGTCACGCTCACAGTCACTGGGGTGATCAGCACAGAGGAGGGCTTGTCTGGCTTTAGCAACCCGGCCACTATTACCGTGGCTTTCATGTTTGTGCTCAGTTATGCATTGCTCAAGACAGGCTCATTACAGCGGATAGGCCCTTACCTCGGTCCGATCTTCAAAAAGAATTTTAACCTGGGCATACTCATTATGATGATGTTCATAGGGGTGGTGTCCGCATTTATCAATAATACGCCCATTGTGGCTATGTTTATTCCCGTGATGGTATCTGTAGCCAACCTGTCTGGCTATAGCCCTAGCAAGCTGCTAATCCCACTGAGCTACGCTTCCATTTTCGGGGGAATGTGCACCATGATCGGTACCTCCACCAACATGTTGGTGAGTGGCATAGCCGTGAAGAACGGTCTAGATGATTTTCCAATGTTTTTGAGTGCTCCGGTGGGCATTGTCTTTATCGTGGTTGGAGCCATATACATTTACTTTTTTGGTAAAAAGCTCTTGCCTGATCGTATCTCTGAAGAAAACCTCTCCAAAAAGTTTGGCATGCGTGATTACCTAACGGAGATTGAGGTACTGGACGAATCGGAGTTTGTAGGCCAGCGGATCATGGATTCTATACTAGCTACAGAGCTGGAAATTGATGTCATCGAGGTGCGTAGAAATGGCGGTACACTGTTTACGTTGCCCCCGGGAGATTTTGTGATCAAGCCAAAGGATGTACTGAAGGTGCGCTGTGATGTGGAGAAAATCAAAGCACTGAAAGATCGGCTGAAGGTGAATTTCAATACGGATGCCGTACGCATCAATGAAAATGAGATTCAAAAGGGAGACACCTCGATATTGGAGCTGATCATCACTTCTGGATCGGAGTTTGAAGGTAAAAACCTTCGTGAAATGGATTTTAGGAGGCGCTATCGGGCTATTCCTTTGGCCATCTTGCATCGGGAGGAAGTGGTGCACGAAAACTTACACAGCGTCCGCTTAAATGCCGGTGACGTGATTCTTACGGAAATCAAAACGCACCGTTTGCCCAACCTTAAGCGTCAGGAAATGACGCAAAAGAGTCCCTTTATCGTTTTGTCCGAAGAAGGGGTGATTGATTTTAACCGGAAGAAGTTTCTTACCGTTTTTGCCGTGATAGCCGGAGTGGTGGGGCTGGCTACAGCGGGCGTTATTCCAATTGTAATGTCCACATTGCTTGGAGCCATGGTACTGGTGCTATCCAAAACCATCAACATGCGTGAGGTGTATGAGTCCATCGAGTGGAAAATCATCTTTTTGCTTGCTGGAGCATTGAGCCTGGGAGTGGCCATGGTCAATAGTGGTCTGGCTTCTATTATATCCGATTTTCTAGTCAATGAGCTCGGGAACTACGGTCCGGTGGTGATACTTTCAGGTATGTATTTGACCACTTCATTGCTCACGGAAATCATGAGTAACAATGCGTCGGCAGCTTTGATCGCACCTATAGCCATTACCACAGCAGACAAGCTGGATGTGAGCCCATATCCTTTTTTGATTGCAGTGATGATCGCTGCTTCTGCTAGCTTCATGACGCCTATTGGGTATCACACCAATACTATGGTTTATACGGCAGGGCAGTATCGTTTTCGGGATTTTTTCAGAATTGGTGTTTGGCTCAACCTGGGCTTTTGGCTGATAGCCACATTTATCATTCCGTTGTTTTATCCGTTTTAGGCTACACGGTAGCGCTTGCCAGGCAGGGATTTGACTAACCCCTGAAACTCCAATCCAAGCAGGTTGCTGGCGAGCTGATTGAGGCTGATTTGTGTCCTCCACGCCAATTCGTCTACGGGGATGCCCTCGGGATGGTTTTGGAGTATTTCCATGATGCGGCGGTCTCCTTCTGGTAATGCTGACAAATCCGGCGCTTGCGGAGCGTTACCGTTTACCTGATCCCAGTTGAGGTGGTATTTGAGGTCTTTGATGCCGGTATAAATCAGTGCTTTTTGATTTCTGATGAGGTAGTTGCACCCTTCGGAGTACGTGTGCTCGAGTGTACCGGGCACGGCAAAGACAGTTTTGTTATAAGAGTCGGCTATGTTTGCCGTAATAAGGGCTCCACCTTTTTTGGCTGCTTCTACTACGACTACCGCATCGCACATGCCTGCAATGATTCGGTTTCGTGCTGGGAAGAAATGTGCCTCCGCTTTAATGCCCGGAGGATTTTCACTGATTAGTCCACCGGTTTCGAGCATTTCATCTGCATACTTTTTATGTGCTGAGGGGTAGAGTTTGTCTAGCCCACCGGCCAGTACGCCTATGGTAGGTACATGCTCTCGAAGAGCAGCACGATGCGCGGTAATATCTATACCATAGGCCAGACCGCTTACGATCACTACGTCCAGATCCTTGCACTCAGCTACAATTCGTTCGGTTACCGTGCGTCCATATTCCGTAGCATTTCTTGTGCCCACTATGGCCAGCACACGACTCCAGGCGTTGATGTTTCCTTTAGCATACAAGATATTGGGAGCATCAACGGCCTGTTTGAGTTTGGTAGGGTAGGTGCTGTCTGTAAAATGGTGGATACTGATGCCAGCTTTCTCACACCTGTTTAGAATGTCCTCAGCTTCTTTGAGTGGTTGCTCTGACTGAAGTAAGCTCAGCGTTTTGGGTCCAATCCCTGGTACTTTTGCTAATTTTTGTTTGGGTGCCTTAAAGATTTCCGAGGCAGAACCGCAGTAAGCAATAAGGTTTTTAGCTGTAACATCACCTATTCCTGGCAGAAGCTCCAGGGCTACCTGATACAGCTGCTCGCTCATCGGTCAGTCCAGTTGTTGTTTTAGGGTAACTAAAAAGTTGCGAACGTTTTTCAAAGAATGAATCAGCTCAATTTTATTAGAGGCTGCTTCCACATCGTTTTTGATGAAATCTCTTGCTCCCTGCAATGTGAAGCCCCGTTCTTTCACCAGATAGTAAATGAGCTTTACGTTTTTGATGTCCTCTTTGGTAAACTGCCGATTGCCTTTACGGTTTTTCTTAGGTTTAATGATATCGAATTCACCCTCCCAGAATCGGATGAGCGAAGTAGCCACTCCCAGTTGTTCGGCTACTTCACCTATGGTGAAGTACTTTTTTTCGATTTCTTTTTCCTTATAAGGCACGGTGAAAATTTTCAGTTTTGAATATAGATAATTCTACCCGTATCGTCAACGGTTATCGGATTTTCAGGGAAATCTTCATCCGTTAATTGACGAATGGACCGCATAGCACGGAGCGCTGCATCTTTCTGAGGTCCATAACTATAGGACTGACGAAAAGAATGAATTTGCCCCGATAAAAACTTTCCTTCAGCATTGGTCTTTACTTCCAGTACTGGAGCTTCTGCGTTGGGTCCTCTAAGATTAAACCTACCGTAGGTCAAAAAATTGCCAAGTGAATAAGCAATCATTCGGTTTTTGTATACTTCTATGCCTCGCACCACATGTGGGCCGTGGCCAAAAATGATGTCAGCTCCTGCGTCGATCATTTGGTGGCTAAATGCATAAATATTCCCCCTGTTTTCTCCATAGTAATATTCAGTCTCACGAGTTACGTGCATGTTTTTTGATCCCTCAGCTCCTCCATGGATGGAGACCACTACAATGTCAGTGAGACTATCCAGGTGATTAACGATGCTTTTCGCCCTTTGTTCGTCATAAAATGTTAAAGTCCCTCTGTTAGGTGCAAAGGCGACCAGGCCAATTTTGAGGTGTCCAATTTTCGTAATAGTATAGGGTCGCTCAGTAGATCCGGCTGCTGCTATCCCGAGAGAATCCAACGTGCGGAGGGTGCTGGCTCTTCCCGGGGCACCGAAATCATTTGCGTGATTGTTGGCAAGGCTAATTAAGTCAAAACCAGCATCTACCAGGTTGGAGGTAAGCCTTACCGGCATTTTGAATAAGTAACAAGCCTTCGGGTTGCTGCAGTTTTTCTGGTCGCCCTTGCCATCCAGTACTGTTCCTTCCAGGTTGCCAAAGGTGATGTCAGCAGACCTAAGCAGCTCACGACTGTCATCCCACAGGTATTCGCCGTTTGCCTTGGGTAGGTAGCTGGTATTAGGGAATTTAGTGCCCATCATGATGTCTCCTACCGCAGCAAAAGTGACCGTGTCAGGCAGAAGCCGGTAAACTGCTATATCTACTTCTTGAAACAGGCTGTCCAGCGTGTCTCCATTTTGAGTAATGAGTAATGGAGTTGTTATCTTTTCCAGGGTGTCCAACCGAGTAGTATCAGGGAGGTTGACCACTTTAGTGTCAGAGGATGCTGTGGGGGTACTTACCTTACACTGGCTGAGCAGTAAGGCCAATAATACGGCGAAGCAACTATGTGAGAACTTTTTGAGCATGGGAAATGTCTTGATCGCAAAAATAGTCTTTCAAGACATGCAGCCTTCTACGAGTTTTCCACATTTTTTAGACAAAAAATAGCGGAGCATAAAAAAAACGACCCACAATAGAGTCGCTTTCTTATATAATAGTGATCAAACAATTCTGCTTAGTATGAGCCCAGAGCCTGGTTTTCGATGGCAGCTAAGCGAAGGACTTCTTCGTACTCGTCCGGATCTATGTCTTTGTAGAAATAATGGACCGGATCCACAGGTTTGCCGTCTATCTTCACCTCATAGTGTAGGTGAGGAGCGGTGGATTTACCTGTATTGCCTGAGTAAGCTATGAGCTCGCCTCGTTTCACTTTCTGGCCTCTTTTTACCACAAACTCACTTAGGTGAGCATATTTGGTGGTGTAGCCAAAACCATGGTCTATTTCTATTTGCTTTCCGTATCCGGTATAGCTAGATCGAGTGAATTTTACTGTACCATCACCAGTGGCATAGATTGGTGTGCCTTGAGGTAATGAGAAGTCTACACCATTGTGAGGTTTTCTTACCTTTAGGATGGGGTCTATTCGGTAGCCAAATCCACTAGAGAGGCGTTTGAGGTTTTCGTTGCTCACAGGCTGTATGGCAGGTAAAGATGCGAGTAGCAATTCTTTGTCTTTGGCCAGCGCCATGATCTCGTCATAAGATTTGGTCTGGATATACATTTGCTTTTTGAGCTGGTCTATACGCTGATAGTTTTCCATGACGAGCTGCTCACGTTCCAAACCTTGATCTAGAAGGTTTTTATAGCGGTTAGCTCCACCAAATCCAGCGGTTCTTATCTCTTCCGGAATAGGCTCCACACCCATAATAACCCGGTAGATATTGTCATCGCGCTCTTGTAGGGATGCCAGCATTTCATTGGCATCATTTACCTCTTTGCTTAGCAGGTCATAATAGAGCCTGAGTTCTTCATTTTCCTTTCGGAGTAGGGCTTCTTCTGGCGACTCAAAGTACTTGATATATACAAATACAATCCCCACAGAAAGTAGCAGGGCAAGTGTCAAAAAGCCTAAAGCATTCCATATGATATCCCACGTAGATACTTTGATTCGTTCGTATCTACATGACTCAGTATCATAATAGTACTTAATTCTAGCCATAGGTCGATGTTAGGTTATTTTATTTTAGCTTTGCTCGGCTGGTCAGCAAGACTATCCGGCAAATTACGCGTTTTATGAGAATAAAACCAAATAATTGATTATAACTACTTAACGTTCAGTTACTTACATGGAATCTAAAGCTATTCGCGCTAAGTTTCTCGAGTTTTTTAATTCTAAATCACACAAGATAGTTCCCTCAGCTCCCATTGTGGTGCAAAATGATCCCACTTTGATGTTTACCAATGCTGGGATGAACCAGTTTAAAGATTACTTTTTGGGAAACAAAACTCCTGAGGCAAACAGGGTAGCGGATACGCAAAAATGCCTGAGAGTATCTGGTAAGCACAACGACCTGGAGGAAGTAGGGCTAGACACCTACCATCACACCATGTTTGAGATGCTGGGCAACTGGTCTTTTGGAGATTACTTCAAAAAAGAAGCTATCGAATGGGCCTGGGAATTTCTAACAGAAGTTTGTGGCTTGCCTGCTGATCGCATGTACGCCACTGTATTTGAGGGAGATCCATCTGATGGCCTAAAGGCAGATGAAGAGGCACGCGGATATTGGAAATCCATTATCCCTGAGGAGCGAATACTAAACGGTAACAAAAAAGATAATTTCTGGGAGATGGGAGATACGGGACCATGTGGCCCTTGCTCAGAAATTCATATAGACCTGCGGTCTGATGAAGAGGTGCAGAAAGTAAATGGTCGTGAACTGGTAAACCAGGATCATCCGCTAGTAGTGGAGATTTGGAACCTCGTTTTCATGCAGTTTAACCGCCAGGCTGACGGTAGTTTGAAAAACTTGCCTCAGCAGCATGTAGACACCGGTATGGGCTTTGAGCGGCTGGCTATGGCCGTGCAAGGCAAACAATCCAATTATGATACCGACGTTTTTCAGCCGTTGATCCAAATGGTAGCCAAGCGTGCAGGTGTTACGTATGGAAAAGATGAAAAAATTGATATCGCAATCCGCGTGATAGCTGATCATATCAGGGCGATTTCTTTTACCATCGCTGATGGGCAGCTGCCCGGAAACGCCAAGGCGGGCTATGTAATTCGCAGGATCCTTAGACGAGCGGTTCGGTATGGCTATACCTTCCTCAACTTCAAAGAGCCATTTCTTACAGATTTGGTGAGCTTGCTTGCAGATCAGTTTAAAGAAGTGTTTCCAGAATTGGATGCGCAGCGAGCATTTGTGGCAAAGGTGGTTCGTGAAGAAGAAGTTTCCTTCTTACGCACCCTCGATAAAGGCCTGAAACGTTTCGAAGGGATAAAAGCTGAAATGGATGGCAAAGTCATCGACGGTCAGAAAGCATTTGAGCTGTATGATACCTATGGCTTTCCTTTAGATCTTACTTCGCTGATCGCTCGTGAAAACGGGCTTTCGGTAGATGAATCGGCATTCCAGCAGGAAATGGAAAAGCAAAAGGCACGCTCGAAAAGTGCTGCACAGCAATCTACAGGTGACTGGATCGTAGTGCACGAAGCAGATACTTCTGAGTTTTTAGGCTATGAGCAGCTACAGGCTACATCTAAGATCACCCGATACAGAGAGGTAAAGCAAAAGAATAAATCCTTTTTTCAGATCGTCCTGGATCAGACACCCTTTTATGCAGAAAGTGGAGGCCAGGTAGGAGACACAGGTGTGCTGGAAACTGCGGACGAAAAAGTTGTCATTTTTGATACTAAAAAAGAAAATGACCTTATCGTGCATTATGCGAAAGCTTTGCCTAAAAACCTGGAAGCTACTTTTGAGGCAAAAGTAAATGCAACAAGGCGTAAACTTACTGAGAACAATCACTCAGCAACACACTTGTTACATGCAGCTTTGCGTGAAGTGCTGGGAGATCATGTGCAGCAAAAAGGCTCTTTGGTAAATGATGAAGTGCTTCGCTTTGATTTTTCGCATTTTGCCAAAGTCACAGATGAGGAGATTGCTCAGGTAGAGGCTATAGTCAATCGCAAGATTCGTGAAAACATAGCACTGGGAGAAAAGCGAAACGTCCCCATTGCTGAAGCACAGGAGATGGGAGCCATGGCCTTATTTGGTGAAAAGTACGGTGAGTTTGTTCGGGTAATTACCTTTGACCCTGAGTACTCTGTAGAGCTTTGTGGTGGTACACACGTGCCGGCTACAGGGCAGATAGGTTTGCTGAAAATAGTCAGTGAGAGTTCGGTAGCTGCTGGCGTGAGACGGGTAGAGGCCATCACTGCAGACAAGGCTGAGGCTTATGTACAAGGTCAGTTAAACCTACTCGCTGAGCTTAAAGAGCTCTTGAAAAACCCTAATGATCCTAAAAAGGCTGTAGCTTCACTGCTCGACGAGCGCAATCAGCTGCAAAAACAACTCGAAGAACTGAACCTGCAACAAGGAAGTGCCCTGAAAAAGGAGCTTCTGGATGCTGCACAGGAAATAAATGGTGTCCGGTTAATCACCCAGGAAGTAAAGTTGCCAGACGCCAATGTGCTAAAACAACTGTCATTTGAACTCAAAAATGAAGTTTCCAATGTACTGGTAGTGCTTGCTGCCAACCTGAACGAAAAACCAATGCTTAGCGTCATAATGGACGAGAGCCTGGTGAAAGCTCATGGACTCAATGCCGGAGAAATGGTGCGGGCTATGGCTAAAGAAATTCAGGGTGGAGGAGGCGGACAGCCATTTTATGCCACGGCTGGTGGTAAAAATGTGGCTGGTTTAGCTGCTGCACTTCAAGTAGGGAAACAACTTATTGGAGAAAAACTGAACACAGAGATCAAATGATTTCACCTGAAGTAAGGGCAAAGTATAAACTCGTAGTAGGGCTGGAGGTGCATGCGCAGCTGCAGACAGCTACGAAAATCTTTTCATCAGACAATAATTCCTTTGGGGACGCTCCCAATACGAATGTGAGTGTGATTTCTTTGGGGCATCCCGGAGTAATGCCAAAGCTGAACGAAAAAGCGGTGGAGTACGCGGTTCGCATGGGCTTAGCCTGTAATTGTGAAATTACCGAATACCAGTATTTCGATCGCAAAAATTACTTTTACCCGGATTTGCCAAAAGGCTATCAGATCACACAGGACAAAACCCCCATATGTGTCGGTGGTGAAGTGCCAGTAGTGTATGATGAAACCAAACACAGCACTGTAAAGCTCAATAGAATTCACCTCGAAGAAGATGCAGGCAAATCCATTCACCTGGAGGGAGAGCCTGATTCTTTGATAGATCTCAACAGGGCAGGAGTACCGCTGATCGAGATTGTAACCGAGCCTGTGATACACTCGCCTGAAGAAGCGGGTGCGTTTGTGGCGGAAGTTCGACGAATTGTAAGGTACTTGGGGATTTGTGATGGCAATATGGAGGAAGGTTCACTACGCTGTGATGCCAATGTGTCCATCATGCCAGTGGACGCTACCGAGCTCGGTCGCAAAGTGGAGCTCAAAAACATGAATTCCATCAAACATGTGATCAGAGCTATCTACCATGAGATGGACCGACAGATTCGCATGACCGAAAATGGAGAAGAAATCATCTCCGAGACGCGTACCTATGATGTGGCTACCGGAGATTCTACGGGTATGCGCACTAAAGAGGAGCTAAACGACTACCGGTATTTTCCAGAGCCAGACTTAAGTCCTCTGCATATTACAAAAGACTGGTTGGAGTCTGTTCGGTCTGCCATGCCTATGCTACCTGCTGGTTTCAGGGAAAAGTTTAGAAAAAGCTATGGCCTTAGCGAGTACGATGCTCAGGTAATTACAGATAGAAAAGAAATGGCTTACTTCTTTGAGTCCTTGTGTCAGGCCACAAACAATTACAAAGCTGCCGCAAACTGGACCATGGGACCAGTCAAATCTTATTTGAATGAAAGCGGTAAAACCATAGATCAGCTGCCCATTTCTGTAGAATCTTTAGCTGGAGTGATTACACTAGTGGAGAAAGGCACGGTGAGTTTCTCGGCTGCCAGTCAGCAGCTCTTTCCTTATTTATTGGAGCATGCAGAGGTATTACCAGATCAGGCTGCGGAAAAACTTAACCTGGTGCAGGATTCGGATTCAGATAGTATTCAGCCAATAATTGATGAAGTGATTGCTGCCAATCCAGCTAAAGTGAAAGAATACCTAAAAGGCAAAAAAGGATTGATCGGCATGTTTATGGGGGAAGTCATGAAGAAGACGAAAGGAAAGGTAGACCCCAAGGTGGCGAATAAACTTTTAAGAGAATCGTTAGAGACAGTAAAATAGTTAATATGAAGTCGATACAAACAGCATTAATAGTGCTCACACTTACAATTTTTATAAGCTCTTGTAATGATGGCGGGAGTAGTAGTGATGGAGTACGGGTATTTGGTAAAGTAGAAAACCCCATAGAAGGTGAGCAGGTTGTTTTCAGTGAGTTTAAAGACGGAGGGCTCTTGCCTTTAGATACTCCTACTGTAGACATGTCTGGAGCATTCGAATTTTTTGTATCAGCTGAAGGGCAAAGCTTCTATCGTTTGAACTTTTACAATCGACAGCAAATGAACCTGATCCTGGATGGTACTGAAGATGAAGTAGAGATCCTTTTGGAAGGAGACAATCCACAAGGGGAAGTTTCCGTCAAAGGGTCTAAGCACACGCAGTATTTGAAGCAGATAGAGGGAATGGTGCGCGATCAGCGACAAGACATACAGGACTTAAATCAGGAAGCCATTCAAGCTAGAATGGATAATGATCAGCAAACCCTTGAGCGCCTTACAAATGAATATTATGACTTGATGCGCGTGCGTCAGGGCGAACTCAAAGAGCTTATTTGGAATGTAACTCCTTCGTTAGCCGTATTCTATGGGTTGGAAAATTTGAGCATTGAAGAGAATTTTGAGTTTTACGATAGTGTAGCTCAAAAAATGAATGCCGGGCTACCTGAGCATGAGTTTACCAAACAGCTTGTAGCAAAGGTGGACGGTGCCCGAAAGCTGGCTGTAGGAGCTGAAGCTCCGGAGATAGAGTTGCCAAATCCTGATGGAGAGATGATTTCGCTGAGTTCGCTGAGAGGAAACTATGTGCTCGTCGATTTTTGGGCTGCCTGGTGCAAGCCATGTAGAGCCGAAAACCCTAATGTGGTAAGGTTGTACAATCAATACAAAAATGAAAACTTTGAAATCTTGGGCGTGTCTTTGGACAGAACAAAAGATGCCTGGGTAAAAGCCATCGAGCAAGATGGACTTCCGTGGAAGCATGTGTCGGACCTGAAGTATTTCAACTCAGAGGCCGCAGCTACTTATCAGATCTCAGCGATACCTGCTACTTACCTGATTGGTCCTGATGGTAAAATCATTGCCAAGGGGCTCAGAGGTGCAACGCTCAGAGCCAAGCTCGAAGAGATTTTTGGCTGATAAGCACCAATTATAAAAACATCTTCTGAAGCGCCTCCCACAGGCGCTTTTTTTGTGCCGGATCGGCTGCAAGGTCAGCTGGTGAAACCGATACCAAAATGCGGTGCCCTTTGGTCTCTACTGGAGTATAAGTAGCGATGCTTTCTCCCAGTTTCAGCTCTAGCTCTTTATGATAGCCAAAGCACAGCAGTTGCTTGTAGTGAGGATCGTAGCTGTTGATGCCTTCCATGAGGTGAGCTGCGTTGAAGTCTTTCTTGATGGCCAGTAAAATCTTTACGAGCAGCTCTTTGTCTGTAGAGGTCAACGGAGGCGTCCAGATCGCCAATTCATGGGTTTTCGGCGCAATCTTAGGGATAGTAGGTGTCGGAGTTGCCTTATCCTCTTTTGGAGTTGCAGGCACCGGAGCTTTGGCAGGCTCCTCGTTTTTGGAAGGAGGAGTAGCGGCAGGACTTTGCTCTTCAGTATGTGCTCCTTCATCTACCAGGTAGATAGGTTCTGTGATAAAAAGCGGTAAATGTTGGTCCTCTGTCATCCTATTTTAAAGATTTCTTTTAGCTCTGTAGCATCTTCAGGTTTCATGCGCTTGCCTAGTACGAGGCGTAACTGACGTCTTCTCAATGCCCCTGCGTAGAGCTCCTTTTCAAACTCGGTTTCTGGCTTCACTTCAGGTACGTCTATTGGTCTGCCTGTCTGATCTACGGCTACAAAAGTGAAGAATGCACTGTTGGTCTCTATTTTTTTACTCGAAGGGATATCTTCAGCTGTCACTTCGATGTATACTTCCATGGAAGAGCTGAAGGCCCGCGTTACAAAAGCATTTAGTGTTACTACATTACCCAGCTGAATAGCTTTTGAAAACGAAATGTTATCTACAGAGGCAGTGACTACAATGCGATTGCTATGCCGCTGCGCAGCTATGGCAGATACTATATCCATCCAGTGCATCAGTCGACCTCCCATGAGGTTGTTGAGGGTATTGGTATCATTGGGAAGGACCATTTCGGTCATAGTCACAAAAGAGTCCTTACAGGTTTTTATCTTTTTTGCCATGGGGTTATTTCCAGCCTTTTTCACCTCGCAAAGGTACGAAGCTGAAGTTTTTAAATGTTTTTTTTGAGATTTTGTTTGGGGCCACTTTGGTGAGTTTATACATCACCTGGCTTTTGTTGTTTCCTACAGGTATTACCAGTTTGCCTCCCACTTTGAGTTGTCTCACCAGATCTTCCGGTAGACTAGGTGCACCAGCGGTGACTATGATGCCATCATAGGGTGCCTGCTGTGGAAGGCCTTTGGAGCCATCCCCGTGATAAAAATGTGGGCGATAGCCCAGCTGAGGAAGAAACTGTCGGGTCCGGTCGTGCAGCACGCGGTTGTACTCTATGGTGTGTACCTCAGCCCCAAGCTCTAGCAATATACTCGCCTGATAGCCAGAGCCTGTTCCTATTTCTAAAATCTTGTCCCCTGATTGAATTTCCAATAACTCAGTTTGAAAAGCCACTGTGTAGGGTTGGGAGATCGTTTGGCCTTCACCTATCGGAAAAGCTTTGTCTTCGTAGGCATGGGTTACGAAAATTTCGTCAAAGAAAAAGTGGCGTGGTAGCTTGAGCATTGCCTTGAGAATACGCTCATCACGTATTCCTTTAGCGGCTATTTCTTTTACCAGCTGTTTGCGCATGCCCTTATGGCGATAACTATCTTCCAATTACTTATTATTGCAGAAATGAGGTTAAACGAACTTACCGAAGACGACAACTCCATGTTTACAGGCATCATCGAATCATTGGGCAATCTTACAGAATCTCGTAGAGAAGGGACCAACCTGCATTTGAAAATTTCTTCGAATATTAGTTCAGAGTTACAAGTAGATCAAAGCGTAAGTCATAATGGTGTGTGCCTGACTGTAACGGCCGTTGAAGGGGACGCTCACTGGGTAACGGCCGTGGATGAAACTTTAGCTAAAAGTAATATTGGAGGTGTGAAGGTAGGGGATCAGGTCAATCTTGAGCGCTGCCTTCAGATGAATGGAAGATTTGATGGGCACATTGTACAAGGACATGTAGATACTACTGCTCGGGTGGTAGATATAAAAGATGAAGGCGGCTCCTGGTTGTTTACCTTCGAACTGGCTCATACAGAGCTGATGGTAGAGAAAGGTAGTGTTTGCATCAATGGGGTGAGTCTTACTTGTTTTGATGTCTCTGATGATCGGTTTAGTGTCGCCATTATACCTTATACTTTTGAGCATACAAATTTTAATATGTTAGAAAAAAACAGTATTGTTAACATCGAATACGATATTGTAGGGAAATACATTCAAAAACTAACCAAAACCCGGCTGCACCAATGATCCTTAATTGCATGATTGTGGATGATGACGAAATGTCACGTCTGCTCGTAAGTAAATTTGTAAAGGAAACAGATTTTTTGAACTTGAGCCACGTGCTCGAAGACACGCTTGAAGCACAGAATATACTCATCAATGAGAAGCACAACGATGTAGACCTGGTGTTTTTGGACATAGAGATGCCTGAAATGTCAGGGCTTGAATTGGCTAAAAAACTTCAAAATACGTATCCAATTATCTTCATCACTTCCAAAAAGGATTATGCTATTGAAGCGTTTGAAGGTGATGTGTTGGATTATTTGGTAAAGCCTATCGAATACCCGCGATTTGTCAAAGCTGCCACTAAAGCAAAGGAACATCGCGAAAAGGAGTTGTTACTAGCCGAGCAGGAAGACCATATTTTTGTAAAGTCTGATTCACGGTTTGTGCGCATTCCTTATCAGGATTTATTCTTCGTAGAAGCACTGGCAGACTATGTGATTTTCAACACGGTAAAAGGAAAATTTATCGTGCACCACACCATGAAGGGAATCGAAAAACGATTGCCAATTAGTATGTTTAGTAGGGTGCACAGGAGCTATATCATCAATCGCAGCAAAATCAATCAAATTGAAGATTTTAATATATCAATTACAGATAAGATCATTCCTATAGGGGCATCTTATAAGGAAGAGTTTTTAAAACGCATCAACATGCTCTAAACTTTGGGTAGAGGGTGATGAGCCCTCTGCACCAGACGTATCCAAAAGTGATGCCTATCAATGCACCTACAGTGACGTCCGTGGGGTAGTGCACGCCCAGGTAAATGCGGCTATAGCTGACCAGGGCAGCCCATACAAGTAGTGCTATAGCTAACGGTGATTTTTCCAAAAAATAGAAAAAAGCAGCCAGACCAAATGTATTGGCGGCATGGCCAGAAGCAAAACTGAACCCTCTACATTTTCCCACTGTGTAGACCAAACCCTCCAGCAATGGATCTTTGCAAGGTCTCAGTCGTTCAAAATAAGGCTTAAGAATGCTCGCGGTAATCTGGTCAGTGCACACGATGACCAAAATAAGTGCAAGCAATGGAAGGTAAAATGACCTGTTGTGACGTTGATATAATCTGAATATCAGGTATAAGTACATCGGTATCCATACATACTTGTTGGATAAGAAGGACATAGTCTGGTCCAGGTGGGGTGTTCCCAGACCATTCAATGCTAGAAACAGGTCAGTATCCCATTGTAATAGGGTTTCAAGCATGTGCTATCCAATTGATGTCTTTTTGAAGCCATTTCAGCGTTTCGGCTTCAGCGCTACCTGCTGCTGGCTGGTGATCGTAGTGCCATTGGGCTTGTGGGGGCATACTCATGAGTATAGATTCTGTACGCCCATCTGTATCCAACCCAAACTTGGTGCCTTTGTCCCATACCAGGTTAAACTCTACATATCTTCCCCGGCGTACCATTTGCCAGTTTTTATGCTCGTCGGTATAGGGCTTTGATCGGTATTTATTGGCAAAGTGTTCATAGATTGGGACAAAACGCTCACCTACACTTTGATGGAATTGCCACAGTTCATCAAATGATTTCTTTTCCTTTTGCTCGTTTAGCTGGTCATAGAATATGCCTCCAACTCCCCGGGTTTCTTTTCGATGACGAATGTAGAAATAATCGTCTGCCCACTTCTTGAATCGAGGGTAATAAGAGCTGTCCGTTTGGTCACACACCATTTTGAGTTGCTGGTGCAAATACCCGCCATCTGCTGGATCTACATAATGAGGTGTGAGGTCTATGCCTCCCCCAAACCAGTAGGTACCCTCGTCGGAGTTTTTTGCTTTGGTCTCAAAATACCGAACATTCATATGGATAATAGGTACCCAGGGGTTTTGTGGATGAAGTACGATGGATACTCCTGTGGCATAAAAGGTAGATTTTCCCATTTTCAAGGCCTGCTGAATCTTCTCAGGTAAGTCGCCATGCACGGCAGAAAAGTTTACCCCACCTTTTTCTATCAGGTCGCCATTGGTGATCACTCGTGATCTGCCACCACCTCCGCCAGCTCGTTCCCACTGGTCTTCGCGAAATGATGATTTTCCGTCTAATGAGATTAGGGAATTGCAAATGCTACCCTGAAGTGATTTCATCCAGGTTTCAATCAAATCTTTTCTTTCCATACTTAAAAAGGGTATCCGATACCGATATTAAATGCGCCGTAGTTGTTGAAGTCCCAAAGGTACTTGAGCTTGTAGTCGTCTAGCAAGAAACGCTCCCCTTTTGGGTATGCCGGGTCCACCATTTTGTAAGCAAGGTCTAGGCGGAGAATCAAAAAAGAAAAGTCCATCCGTAAACCAAAGCCAGCGCCTACAGCAATTTCCTGTGGAAATTCAGAAAACTTAAACACACCATTGTCATTGGAGTCACCATCTGATGCTGAAGATACGTTTTGGCTTCTCCAAAGCCAGGTATTGCCCGCGTCTACAAACAGGGCATAGTCTACAAATCCCACCAGATCTGCGCGGTATTCCACAGAAGTCTCTAAAATAATGTCTCCCGGTTGCTCTCGAGTATAGTCTATATTGGGCTTGCTCTCGTTTTCTACAGATGCGTCATAGGGAGCATAGGCTCCAGGTCCTAGTCTACGGGGTCTCCAGGCGCGTATACTGTTGCTACCTCCCGCAAAAAAATACTTTTCATACGGCAGTGCCCTGTTGGTTCCATAGGCATAGGCTGCTCCTACATGAAACCTGTATGCCAACGCCGACTTAGAGGTCAGCCGGTGGTTTTGACGAAACTCTATACTTGCTTTGATGTATTTGTAATATTCTAGAGAGTCACCAAAAATGTTGTCTTTGGTCAGGTTATTCAGATTGCCTCCCGTCTCCAAATACCCTTGCAGTAGCATAGAATTTACATTGCCTACTCCATATTTATTCTTATTAAAGCTTGCCGTAAAGGCTGAAAAGCTCACAAAAGAGGATTCGAAGGCACTCACCAATGACTGATTTCCTTGCCTTGCCAGCGAGTCTAGTCGGTCACTAAAACTTTGGCTATTGTTGGACTTAATGTAGCTAAGGTCGAAGGGCTTAAAAGAAAACTGAGAGTTGTCTCTTACCTGCCAGATGTACGACATGCTGCCATTGAATGTCGTACGTTCGTATTCACCCCGCCGATCTTCAAAGTTCACTCCAGTAGCTACTTTTGTTCGTGGATTGTAGCGTCCTATAGCAGAGCGTTTACTTTCTTTTAATGGAAACAAGAACTGCGGGAAAGTCACTGAGAGCTGACCCCCATACTGAAGGCGTGAATAATTGTTTTCTTCCTCACTCACACTGGATATGCCTTGAATACTGGCTGTACCATCGAATTGAAAGATTTCAAGGCCACCAAAAATGTTTCGGCTTTTTGCGTTGAAATTAAAAAATGGCCCTGGTAGTCCATTCGCTTCATCAAACACCGATAGTCCAACTTCCGTGGAGGTTTGGTATTTCTTTAGAGGACTTGTGAAAATGTTGGCAATAAACTTACCACCTGTGCTGTCATAGTTGATGTTGACAAATTTGAAGATATCGAGATATGAAAGCTGTTTTTGGGTCTCGAGAGTTAGTTTTTTGCTGTAAAGACTGTCTTTCTCCAAAAACACTCGCCAACTTAGGAGTCTTTCAGGGTATTTGTTTTTACTGAAATTAAATGTGATGTCATTATGTGTTGTGACACGTCTGAATCTTCCTTCATTGCTACCAGTGGTAAATATCACTGAGTCGAGTCGATGAGTACGATGCCCACTTTTGCCCGGAGGGTTGGCTATGGTTTCTCGTACCACCAGACGATGATCATCTAATATGGTGGAGTCTACTTCAAACAACACATATTGGCGTTTAAAATTGTAGTACCCATGGTTGGTCATCAGGTCATAAACCCGGTCGCGCTCCTGCGTAAATAAACTCTGGTCATATTGTTCGCCTATCAGTAACTGCTCCTCCAGATTATCTTTAAACAGGGTGTCTAGTTTTGGGTCTTTGATTACGTAAATCATGGAGTCTACCTCGTATGGCTTGCCTTCATGAACGATATAGGTGGTTTTTACCTTTTTATCGCTTTTACGATTTACTTCTGCTTCCACGTGTCCATTGAAATACCCTTTAGTAAATAGGTACTGTTTTAGGTTTGTAGCTGATGCTTTTACCTTAGAGCTGTCAAAAACAGCCAGCTTTTCACCCCAACGCATCAGTTGATTACCTTCTTTTAATTTGCGTTCTATTCGCTCCAGCTTTTGAATCTTTTTACTATTGAGTGTAGCCTTTCTTTTGCTGGATTTAGCACGAGCTATTTTCTTGTTAAATTTTTTTTCGATACGCTGTTGCTTGCTTTCGAGCTGAGCCGTGTCAAACATAGAAAGTCCTAGTCTGCGCAAATGCACCAAATGGGCAATGGGCAACTGCATAGGACGTGAGTTGGGGTGCTGACTGAGCTGTCCGTTTAGTTCATCTGCAGAGATTTCTCCTTCAGATTTTATTTGTTGCTTGACGAGGAGCGATTGATCCTTTTTTAGATATTTTGTACCCAAACAAGAGGAAAGGACCACTGACAATACGAATACGACTACTTTTGCTTTCAAATCCTGTTCACCCTATGGTTTCCAAAAAACAATCAAAATTCATCAAATCGCTGAAGATAAAAAAGTACCGTACGAGGGAAAAGTGTTTCATAGCAGAAGGACGCAAAAATGTGTTGGAAGCCATTGCCTCTGGCATGGATTTAAGATATCTATTGGCCACTGACCAATTTATCGATAACAACGAACTACCTCGGTCAATTGTTGAAGGTAATCTTTTAAATGTCGACCAGAAAATTCTGGAGGAGTTGGGTACGTTTACCACCAATCAGGACTGTCTCGCAGTACTGAAAATGCCCGACAATGTGCAACGTGTTGATTTTAAGGATCATGTAGTGGTGTTGGATGGGGTGTCAGACCCAGGAAATCTAGGCACGATCATACGCACAATGGATTGGTTTGGTATTCGGCATTTGGTATGTTCATTGGATACTGCAGATTTTTACAACCCTAAGGTGATCAATGCCACTATGGGGTCTTTTGCTCGGGTGATTCCTTATTATACTGATGTTCCAACCTTTTTGGCAGACTGCCCTTTGCCTGCGTTTGGTGCAGACCTCCATGGGGTAAATGCTCCGGATTGGCAGTCTGATGGGGCAGTAGCGTTGGTGATGGGCAGCGAATCACATGGTATTTCAAGCTCACTAGCCCAACATCTGGAAGGGAAGGTGACCATTCCTAGAATAGGAGAGGCAGAGTCCCTGAATGTCGCTATCGCCACAGGGATACTCTGCCATCATATGAGATTTAACTTTTCTTAAAAGCTTTATAAGCATTGATAAGTCCATTGGTAGAAGCATCGTGATCGGTCACGTCTTCATCTCCAGATAGTTTAGGAAGGATCTGTTTTGCAAGTTGTTTACCTAGCTCCACACCCCACTGATCAAAGCTGTAGATGTTCCACACCACACCTTGTACAAAAATCTTGTGCTCGTACATAGCAATCAGTGCTCCTAAGGTATATGGTGTCAGTTTCTTGAACAAGATACTATTTGTAGGACGGTTGCCTTCAAATACCTTGAAAGGAGCCAGTTTAGCTATTTCCTCATCTGACAATCCAGAGTTTGCAAATTCTGCTACCACTTCGTCGTAGGTTTTACCCTTCATGAGTGCCTCTGTTTGAGCAAAGAAGTTCGCTATTAGTTTTTCGTGGTGGTCGTCTAGCGGGTTTTGACTTTGGGCTGCAGCCAAAAAGTCACAAGGGATCAGCTTAGTACCTTGATGTATCAACTGGTAAAAAGCATGTTGGCCATTGGTGCCCGGTTCTCCCCAAATGATGGGGCCGGTTTCGTAAGTGACTTTTTCGCCATCACGTGCTACATACTTGCCATTAGACTCCATGTCTCCTTGCTGTAGATATGGCGCAAATGCGTGCATGTACTGGTCATATGGCAGGATGGCCTGTGTTTCCGCTTTGTAGAAGTTATTGTACCATATACCGATCAGCGCCAGAAGTGTTGGTAAGTTTTCTTTGGTTGGAGCATTTAGAAAATGCTGGTCCATGGCTTCAGCACCTTTGTGAAGCGCTACAAAATTGTCATATCCTATGGCACACGCTATTGACATTCCGATGGCCGACCAGAGGGAATATCTTCCACCTACCCAGTCCCAAAACTCAAACATGTTGTTGAGGTCAATACCAAAGTCTGCTACTGCTTCTTTGTTGGTAGAAATGGCTATGAAATGGTCCTTGACAAATTTTTCATCACCTGCAGCTTTCAAAAACCATTTTTTAGCCGAAAGCGCATTGGTCATGGTTTCTTGAGTGGTGAATGTTTTAGACGATATGATAAACAGAGTGGTTTCAGGATCCACCTTTTTCAGTACGTTGACAATATGGCTACTGTCTACATTGGATACAAAATGAGATTGGATACCATCTACCTGGTAGGGCGTAAGGCATTCTGTTACCATAAAAGGTCCCAGGTCAGAGCCTCCAATGCCGATGTTTACTACGTGTTGGATGGCTTTACCTGTATAGCCTTTTAATGTTCCATCGTGTAGCTTGGTGGTAAAATCTTTTATACGGCCTAGTACACGATGAACGTCAGGCATAACATCCTTACCATTCACTTCTATAGTACCAGGAGAGTGTTTTCTTAGGGCTACATGAAGTACGGAGCGGTTTTCGGTTGCATTGATTGCAGCTCCTGCAAACATCTTCTGTTTGGCTTCATCTAGTCTTACCTCATCAGCTAATTCAGCTAATAAGTCTATAGTTTCTTCAGTGATTCGGTTTTTAGAATAATCCAGTAAGATATCTTCGAATTGCACTTTGAATTTATCAAAGCGGTCTGGATCTTGATCAAACCACTCTTTCATGTGGGTTTGATGCGTGGCCTGAAAGTGATCGGTTAGTTTTTTCCAGGCCTTAGTTTTAGTTGGATTGATAGTAGGAAGCATGTTCTGTTGTAAAGTTTGACGCAAACATGCTTCAAAACCGTCGGATTTACAATAAATAACGCTCTATAGAACGAATTCTGCTAATGATCTTTGGCGCTGATAAGCTGCTTTAAAAGAAAATCCCGAATCCCATGCCTTCACGCTCAAAGAGTATATACATGTAGGCTACAAAACCGAGTAAGTACAGAAAGCCTTCTGAGCGGTCCAGTTTGTATTTGGCAAACGTGAACATGAATAGGAATAACAGGAATGTGCCTCCCATAACGAAATAAAGATCGAGATTTAGTGCTGGAGGAAAGCCCAGTGGGGCATGGATGAAACCAGTGGTACCGATAACTAATAGTAGGTTGAAGATATTGGAACCTACAATGTTGCCTACAGCAAGGTCAGATTTCTTTTGAAATGCAGCTACTGCAGAGGTTGCTAACTCCGGAAGAGAAGTCCCAGCTGCGAGTATAGTAAGTCCGATGAGTTTTTCACTTACATCGAAAGCCTTAGCTATTTCTACTGCATTGTCTACAATCATTTTACCACCAAAGATCAATCCGGCAATACCCAGAACAATCATGACGGTAGTTTTTACACTTCCAAAAATCACAATGTCTTCTACAAGTTCACTATCATCTGGGTTTCTCGTGAGATTCATGAAGATGTATACAAGAAAGATCAGGAACATCACAATGAGTATTCCTGCGTCTATTACACTGAGTGCATTGTGGTCCTTGCCAAAGAATATCTGATCATTCACTAGAATGAAAAAGACAAACGTGGCTAAAAGTGAATACGGGATTTCTTTCCAAAGAGCGTTACGCTGCACCGTGAGTGGGTAAATAACGCTGGAAACCCCTAGAATTAAGAAAATATTGAAGATGTTAGAACCGATGATGTTGCCAAACACAATGTCGTGAGTAGCAGCACCACCGGCACTTTCTGTAGTTACCGATCCGGATATAATATTCACCACCAACTCTGGTGCTGATGTGCCCATGGCTACTACTGTAAGTCCTATTGCAATGTCGGAGACATTGAATCTTTTAGCCAATGAGGAAGCACCATTTACCAAGAAATCTGCTCCTTTTATAAGGAGAACAAATCCCACTGCTACTAATAATAAGTTGATTATTACTGTCAAGGCGGTTTCAGGTTAAGTTAATGATATTAAATATAACAATATCCAGATCGAATTTTAAAATTCCCTGCAAGATAACTAGATCAAAAGATTTAAACAATATGGGCTAAAAAGTTAAATTCCAAGGTCTTTTATGATATTATTTGTCTTTTCTTTTAGCTGTTTAATCGCACTATCGTATTCATTGATATTGTCAAATTGTGCGTTGACAGAAAAGTAGAATTTAATTTTTGGCTCTGTCCCAGAGGGCCTTACAGATACTTTGCTGCCATCTTCAGTGAAAAACTGGAGTACATTGCTAGCGGGGTAATCTATAGGTTTGGATGTGTTGGTGGTCAGGTCTGTGGCAGTGCCAGCTTTATAATCTATCAGTTGCACCACTTTGGAGCCTCCCAATGAATTTGGAGGAGTTTCGCGAAAACGGACCATCATTTCGTTGATTTCCTCAGCACCACTTTTACCTTTTTTAGTAAGTGATTTGAGTGATTCCTGATACAGGCCAAACTCCTGGTGGATTTGCTGTAGTAATTCGTACAAGGTGGTGTTGCTGGCTTTAGCCCAGGCGGCCATTTCAGCTATCATAGCGCAAGAAGCGATCGCATCTTTGTCACGTACGTCATCACCTATCAGGTAGCCATAGCTCTCTTCTCCACCTCCAATAAACTGTTCGCTACCTTCCAGTTCACGGATTACTTCAGCGATGTATTTAAACCCTGTTAGGGTGTTGTATAGTTTTACGTCATACTTTGCAGCTATTTTCTCGATAAGGTCTGTAGTTACTATGGTTTTTACTACATACTGCTTACCATCTAGCTTGCCGTTTTCCTGCCATTTTCTGATCAGGTAATAGAGTAGGAGAGAGCCGGTTTGGTTGCCGTTGAGTAGCTGAAAATCACCTTTATCATTTTTTACTGCTATTCCCACGCGATCCGAATCAGGATCTGTGGCCATTACCAGGTCAGCGTCTATTTCTTCAGCTTTTTTGAGGGCGAGGCTCAGTGCTTCTGCTTCTTCCGGGTTTGGATAGACTACAGTGGGGAAGTTGCCGTCTGGTGAGGATTGCTCCTCTACTTCTGTGACATTTGTGAAGCCAAATTTTTCTAAAACTGGACGAACCAATGTAGTACCTGTGCCGTGGATGGCACTGAAAACGATTTTTAGGTCTTTTTCCTTTGCTATCGCTTCAGGCGAAAGTGATAAGCCCTTGATCATGTCCAGATAGGGCTCGTCTATCTCCTTGCCTATGGATGAAATAAGGGATTGGTTGGCGTCAAATTTCACTTCGTCTATAGAGGTGATGTTGCCTACTTCTGTAATGACATTTTTGTCATGTGGAGGCACTAGCTGTGCTCCATCATTCCAGTAGGCTTTGTAGCCGTTGTATTCTTTGGGATTGTGAGAGGCTGTTAAGACTACACCACTTTTACACCCTAATTTACGAATGGCATAAGATAGCTCAGGTGTAGGTCTAAGGTCTTCAAAAAGGTATACTTTGATGTTGTTTGCAGAGAAAATGGCAGCGGTAGTTTCAGCAAAAAAGCGGCTGTTGTTTCGGCTATCGTGAGCAATAGCCACGCTGATTTCCTCTCCCGCAAATGTTTGGTTGAGGTAGTTTGCAAGGCCCTGGGTGGCCATGCCTACCGTATATTTATTCATTCGGTTGGAGCCGATCCCCATGATACCTCTAAGGCCACCTGTGCCAAACTCCAGGTCTTTGTAAAAGCATTCTGTGAGTTCGGTCTGATCAGTGTCATTGATCATTTTTTCTATCGCGGACTTGGTCTCTTGATCCACTTTTTGGCTATCCAGCCACTTCTGAGCTTTTGCTACAATTTCCATATTCAAATTAATGATTTGATAATCTAGTTGGATTTATTGATAGTAATTGTGTGAAAATTAAAATTTATAATTGCTAAAATTTTGAATTATTTAAAATTTATAGGTGTTTCACACCAGAATACTTTTACAAACATAAAGTGGGTATGAAGTTAAAAAATCTTGATCAGGCATTTATCGAAATAGCTGAAAAGAAAAGCGAATTGGCACAATTAGAAATGCAAGATCCAAAACACGCAGCACTACAGCGCGAAATTGAAAAGCTGGAATCTGAATTTCAGTATGCGTATGGTTCATATATAGAAGAAGCTTTGTTTAACGTCCATGATGAATACTGTCCTGACAATGAAGTCTTACGGCCGGTTTCTTATTTGGCTACAAGCTATCGCAAAACGCGTGATAACGAATTAGAGTTTGATGTGGATCCTCAGGAAGGTATACCTGTAGATGCAGACGACTTTCCCGGGATCAAAGCCCGGCTCGTATTAGTGCCGGGGCCAACGCGCCTTATTTTACAAGGACAGCAAGAGCCCTTTAGAGAAACAGTCTGGGTTGCTAGTTAAAATCCGATTTTGGTTTTAACCCGATCCAGCACACTGGCAGCTATTTCGGTAGCCCGTTTTTCCCCTTTTTGGAGTTTTTCTTCGAGCTCAGGCAGATTGTTGATGTAGTAATCAAATTTCTCTCTGGGCTCTTTGAATTTCTCCACGATTAGCTCAAATAGCTCCTGCTTCGCATGGCCGTACCCGAAGTTTCCCGCTTCGTAACGTGCTCTCAAATCAGCTGTTTGGGTTTCTGAAGCCAACAATTTATAAATGGCAAAGACGTTGCAGGTGTCCGGATTTTTGGGCTCTTCCAGTGGAGTGCTGTCCGTTATAATTGCCATGATGTTTTTTCTGAGCTTTTTGTCTGTCTGAAAGATGTCGATGGTGTTTCCGTAAGACTTGCTCATCTTTTGGCCGTCTGTACCCGGGATGGTCATGATTTTTTCATCGATACGTGCCTCTGGCAATACAAATGTCTCTCCATATTGATGGTTGAAGCTGGATGCCACATCACGGGTCATTTCCAAGTGTTGTTTTTGATCTTTCCCTACAGGCACAATTTCGGCATCATATATCAATATGTCTGAAGCCATCAATACAGGGTAGGTGAATAACCCCGCATTTACATCCGACAGCCTGTCAGCCTTGTCTTTGAAGGAGTGCGCGTTGGCCAACATGGGGAAAGGTGTATAGCAGTTGAGGTACCAGGTGAGTTCACAAACAGCAGGCACTTTGGATTGTCTGTAGAACAGGTTTTTATCTGTATCAAAACCACAGGCTATCCACGCTGCAGCCACTGCATTTACGTTATCCTGGCGCGTTTGTGCATCCTTGATAGTAGTGAGTGAGTGGAGGTCTGCTATAAAAAAGAACGATTCATTTTTTTCGTCTTTTGACAACTCAATAGCTGGCAGGATGGCCCCAAGTAGATTGCCTAGATGAGGTTTGCCTGAGCTTTGAATTCCGGTGAGTATTCTGGCCATTGGTTATTTTTTGTTGCAAACCTAAATAATTTGAATCTTTGTCTGCCAGTATCGTTAGTGTAAAAAGTTAGGCTGACATTTACCAGATGGAAATCATGAAAAAAGCGCTGTTTACGATGTGTTGTATGCTGTTGATCACCAGGGTGTGGTCTCAGGCTGTTGAGTTTATAAAAACGACCCATGATTTTGGGGAGGTTAAAGAAGAAGGTGGAGCCATAAGTTATACTTTTCAGTTTGTAAATCAGGGTGATGAACCTGTGCAGGTGACAGGAGTAAAAGCTTCTTGTGGCTGTACTACGCCTGATTGGACGCGGGAGGCTGTGTCTCCGGGTGATACGGGGAAAATTGTGGCACAGTACAATCCATACAATCGACCTGGAAAGTTTAAGAAATCACTTTCGATGAATTACAAAACAGGTGAAATTAGCGACGGAGCTACACTGTATATAGAAGGTATAGTACAGCCCAAACCTAAAACCATAGAAGATGAGCTGCCCACCAGGATCGGGGCCATACGTCTGCAGTATAAGGCACTAAATCTCGGTAAGATTACCAATGAATCGGTGGTGAAGAAATCGTTTCAGGTGTACAATGAATCGGACTCAGTGGTGATCTTTCAAGTAGATAAAAGCAAAATCCCTGCGCATGTGAGGGTACAATTCTCACCTGATACCCTTCCTCCCAAAACCCTTGGAGCATTAGACCTGATATTTGATCCAGTACTGAAGGATGATTTAGGCTTTGTGACAGACGAACTGAGGTTGGTGACAGACGAACCTGAGGATTCTATAAAAGACCTGACTGTAATGGCCACAATACAGGAGTATTTTCCTCCTATGAGTGATGAAGAGCTGGCTTTGGCGCCCCGATTGGCGTTTGATCGTACTCAGCATGACTATGGAAGGGTAACACAGGGCAATGCAGTAGCCACCACCTTTGAGCTTACCAATACTGGTAAGCAATCATTAAAAATCAGGAAGGTGAAAACTAACTGCGACTGTGCAGTAGGGGAGTTGGAGACTAATGAGCTTGCTCCTGGGGAAAGTGCCCAGCTGGAGGTAACATTCGATACTTCAGGAAGAAGGGGACGACAGTATAAGACAATTACGGTGTTTTCCAATGACCCTACAGCATCTACTCAGATGATAAGCGTCAAAGCCATTGTTGACTAATAGGTGTTGTGGACCCGGTGATTGATTGTTGATCAATCTGCTAAATATAAAAAAAGGCCGCTTCAGCATGCTGAAGCGGCCTTTTTTATCTGCTCGTTTACTTTGTTTAGTTTTCGCTACCAGAGGTAGTGTAAGTGTCATTGTCCTGGTTTATATCAGCAATTCTGCCTTCTGGATTGAGGGTGATTTTTGATATTTCAGACAGAGGTATTTCTACTTCCAGTTGATACTCAGGATGCGTCCATGGCCAGTCATTAGCCGTAATCCAGTTTGTCTGATTTGCAGGCTTTTCTCCTCTCATGATGGTGAGTGGGATGTGATAGGTGACTTTGCTGCCATCTTTTTTCTCGATCACCACATCCTGAGGCATTGGCATTTGACCTATTCTTTCCAGACTCACGAGTGTTTTTGACCCGTTTTTCACTACATCAGTTATTCCATAGTCTATTGTAGCAGTGGTGTTTACCCAATACTCGTAGTACCAGTCTAGCTCCAGCCCTGATTGCTTCTCCATTACACGGATAAAGTCGTTTAGGTCAGGGTGTTTAAATTTCCATTGGTTGTAATAAGCTCTGAGTCCTTTATCTCTGTTTTCCACACCTATAATGTGTGCCAGCTGTTCCAGAGAAATTGCTCCTTTGGTGTAGGAGCCAATGGAGTAGGCTTTGTTTAGTGTGAAATGATCTGCATGGGTGCTTAGAGGCTCTTCCAAACCTGTTTTGGCCCAGCTCTTGTAGCTTTTGTACATGCTGCTAGTAGGAAGGTCTTGCTTCTTTTTCCAAACATGGTCTTCTGTATAAGCAGAGGCAAAGGAAGTGAATCCCTCATCCATCCAGGGGAAGTAGCTTTCGTTGGTGGCAAGCATGCCCTGATACCAGCTATGCAATGCCTCGTGTATGGTAACCCCAACTAAAGATTTGAGCGATCTGACACCACTCAATTTTTTATTGGCAATTAGTGTAGCCATAGGGTATTCCATGCCGCCATCTCCTCCTTGTATTACAGCATACTCCTTCCATCCGTATTTCCCATAGTTGGCTTCTATAAATTCGAAAGCTTTGACCGTATAAGCCGGGAGTTGCTCCCAGGTGTCGTTGGTTTCAGGTCCGGGAATGTAGAAAAACCGAAGGAGTGGACCGTCTGGAACCTGTGCGGTAAGTTGCTTATAATCAGGGTCCGCTGCCCATACAAAATCGTGTACATTGTTGGCTACAAAGTTCCATGTGAGTGTTTTGCCCTTACGCTTAACCTTTGTGCCTTCAT
Organism: Marinoscillum furvescens DSM 4134; assembly: GCF_003386095.1. GTDB lineage: Bacteria > Bacteroidota > Bacteroidia > Cytophagales > Cyclobacteriaceae > Marinoscillum > Marinoscillum furvescens. The sequence continues at coordinate 82,925 of NZ_QREG01000017.1, forward strand.
CTTCATAGCCATACCCAATTTCGTTGGCGTTTTGCAATATGCCGGTACCGGCAAGTACCCAATCTTTATCTATAGTAATTGAAACGTCAAAGTTGCCCCATGGAGCATAAAACTCTCGTCCAACATAAGGAGGTGTGTGCCAGCCCATTTCATCATATTCAGCCATTTTAGGAAACCACTGAGCCATGCTGTAGTCTACACCGCCCAGGTTGTGTCGTCCGCTACGTCTAATTTGCAGTGGCACCTGACCTTCAAACTCCATAGCAAGTGTGGCAGACTCCCCGGGGAGGATGGGCGTGGCTAACTGCACTTCCAAAACGGTTTCTGATAATTCGTAGTTGAGAGGCTTCCCGTCTTGAAGCAATGAAGTAGCTCTGAGGTAACCAATTTCGTCTTCTTTCAGCGCAGCAATGCGATCGCCCACTCGTTTGTCAGGATCGTCTATGGTACGGCTCCGTACGTCCATCATGCTATTGGGTTGAAATGCATTGAAATACATGTGATAATATACGCTGTAGAGCGTATCGGGTGAGTTGTTGGTGTATACCAGTCGCTCACTGCCCGTGTATTGGTGCTTTTTTACATCAAAATCGATTGCAATTTTATAGTCGACTTTTTGTTGCCAATAGCCTTGAGCTATTGAATTGTTGAGGAATATGAAAATAAAGGGTAAGATCAGTGTGATCTTCTTAAAATGTTGTTTCATGTGGATAACTTTTATGCAAACATTTCAATTAAATGTTTATTTTAATGATATAAATGTAACGGCTGAAAGAAATGGACAAGTTATTAGAAGTAATAATGCTTATCGTGTTGGCACTGGGATCAGCGATACTTTTCTCATTTGCAATGATCTGGAAGTTTTTCCAGGCAATTTTTCAATTGATCCTTGGGGCCTTTAGGTCCAACGTAGAAGCTTAAACATCTACGTTGGCGTATTTAGCATTTTTCTCGATGAAATCTCGTCGTGGAGCCACTTCGTCTCCCATTAGCATGGAGAACAGGTGATCTGCCTCGGCTGCAGACTCTATTGTTACCAGCTTCAATCCTCTTGATTCTGGATTCATTGTAGTAGTCCATAGCTGCTCAGGGTTCATCTCTCCGAGACCTTTGTAGCGCTGCACATTTACTGTGTCTTCTTTGCCTTCAGGTGCAATCTCTTTCACTATTCTTACACGATCATCTTCCGTCCACGCATAGCGTTCTTGTTTTCCTTTTTTGATAAGGTAAAGCGGAGGCAATGCTATGTACAGGTATCCGTTTTCAATGAGTTCGCGCATGTAGCGGAAAAAGAAGGTAAGGATAAGCGTACGGATGTGACTTCCATCGATATCGGCATCCGTCATGATGATGATCTTGTGGTATCTGAGTTTGTCTGTATTTAGCGCCTTTTGATCATCTTCTTTTCCAAACTGTACACCTAATGCCGTGATGATGTTTTTGATCTCATCATTGTCGTAGATTTTGTGTTCCTGGGCTTTTTCCACGTTTAGGATTTTACCTCTTAGTGGGAGGATAGCCTGAAACTTTCGGTCACGTCCTTGCTTGGCAGAACCACCTGCTGAGTCTCCCTCTACCAGATAAATCTCGCATTTTGCCGGGTCTTTATCCGAGCAGTCTGCCAGCTTGCCAGGAAGCCCTGTTCCGGAGAGTACGTTTTTGCGCTGCACCATTTCACGGGCTTTGCGCGCTGCTTGTCTCGCTTGAGCTGCAAGGATTACTTTTTGGATGATTTGCTTGGCTTCCTTGGGATGTTCTTCCAGGTAGGTGAGGAGAGCTTCAGAAAGACTGCTGTCTACTGCTCCGCTAGCTTCTGAGTTGCCAAGCTTTGTTTTAGTTTGTCCCTCAAACTGTGGCTCAGCCACTTTAATAGATACTACTGCTGTCAGTCCTTCACGGAAGTCATCACCTGTAATCTCTACCTTGGCTTTTTCCAGGAGACCAGATTTATCGGCGTAGGATTTGAGAGTTCGAGTGAGCGCTCTTCTAAAACCAGCTACGTGAGTACCTCCTTCTATGGTATTGATGTTGTTTACATAAGAAACGACATTTTCCGAATACGAGGTGTTGTAACTCAACGCTACTTCTACAGGTATTTCGCCCTGCTCATTGTTGATATGGATGGGGTCTGGAATGAGCCGTTCGCGTGTACTATCCAGATATATTACAAACTCTTTGAGTCCTCCTTCTGAGAAAAATGACTCTTGCAGGTCGTTGCCGTTTTCATCTTGCTCGCGGTGATCTATCAGTTCCAGTTTGATCCCGGCGTTTAGAAAGGCCAGTTCACGCAATCTGGAAGCTACAGTCTCATATTTATATTCGCCGACAGTGAAGATGTCCATGTCGGGTTTGAAATGAACGATGGTGCCAGTGATGTCTGTCTTTCCGGTTTCTTTTACCGGATACTGTGGGATACCTCTGGAATATTCCTGTTCGAAAACAGTGCCATTTCTATGAACGGTGGCTTTGAGGTGTGTAGACAATGCGTTTACACAAGAGACCCCCACACCATGTAGTCCACCTGATACTTTATACGTGTCTTTGTCAAATTTACCACCAGCGTGAAGTACGGTCATGACTACTTCCAGCGCCGACTTTTTTTGCTTTGGGTGAATGTCTGTAGGAATCCCACGTCCATTATCAGAAACTGTGATCGAGTTGTCTTCGTTGATTTCTACTTTGATGGTATCACAGTGTCCTGCAAGGGCTTCATCGATGGAGTTGTCGACTACTTCCCATACCAGGTGATGTAGACCTTTAACCCCCACATCACCTATGTACATCGCGGGTCTTTTTCTTACAGCTTCCAGTCCTTCTAGTACCTGAATATTACCGGCTGAATAGTCGCCCTTGCCTAATGACTTTTCTTGTTCCATATGCAATTTTTTGAAACCCCAAAAATATATAAAATATACTAGCTGAGCACCCCAATTTGGAGTTTTACTTGAGCGGTTGATTACCGGTCATGGGGTGGCTCGTAATGGCCCAAAATTGGCGGGAAAATGCGTTGTGAATTTTTAGTAAGTTCCTGCGCTGAGCATAACCAGCGTGCAGCCATAAACAGTCTCGATTCCTGCGTTTTTTGCTTTTTCTACCAGGTCAGGGTTTTCGGTGCCGGGGTTGAAAATGATGCGATCAGGGCTGAGACTCAGGATATAGTCTTCCCATTGCTTTTGATGTGAAGGGTTGATGTAAAGGGTAATGGTGTGCACCTCTGGTATTTCGGGGTGGTTTTTAAGATTGAGAATGGGTTCTCCCAGGACTTCTCCTTTTTTGATGCTCACCGGTATAAAGGAGTGGTCGTGAGCAGCCAGTCGCTCAGCTGCGAGGTAAGCATACCTGGAAGGATTGTTGGTGGCTCCGATGATTACGGTTTTTTTGTTGTTGTGCATGTTTAGAAACTAGTGGTTCTACGTTTTGGTCCTGCAAATCCGATGTTTAGTGTAAACACAACTGGTAAATAAAAGGCATCTTGATTTAGTTCACCGAAAGGGTCATTTGTTGACTTAGAATTGTTAGAAAATAGTCTTTTGCCCACAGCAAAGCCAAAATTAAAGTCTACGGTAAGTCCAGAGTCTTCTACACGCTGCATCCAGCGATCACCGATGAATAGTCCATAAGCAAATCGCATTTCATCTGCTTGGGCAGGTGAGGGGCTCGGAGATAAAGCAGTAGCTTCATGGTACAAGTAGCCTCCCTGAATTTGGTGACCGAAGTAGAACATGCCCAGGTTGGTGTCACGATGGTAAAACTTTTGGCGTAAAGCCAGGTCTGCACCCACAGAGGTAACATCCGTATTGCTGCTTGATGCAAACATGGGTTTTTTATGTAGGGTAATTTGTGCTTCGTAACCCTGCCGTTCCTGGATATAATACTCAAAGGCAATGGGGATCTGGCCAATCACCGACCATACAGGATTGGTACCAATAATAAAGCCTGTGTATTCATTGATACGTGGGTTGAAATACCTGAGCCTTTTGTTTCTGTAACGGTATTCAGGTTTTTCGTTATTTCTTTTTTCACTTTTGAGCTTTAAGGACTGGCTGGTGCGAAAGATTGGTTTGTCCTCCTCGTAGACGGGTTTGTAAGTTCCGGCTACCGAGCCATCTGGCTCATACAATGTCCATTCACCTACGCGTTTGTTGTCTTCTATTGTACCGGTCATCTTTAGAGATCCATCGGGGTAAAACCCCGAGTAGTGACCTGTACCGTTTTCAAATTTTGCGGTTCCGTCTTCTACACCTTCTTCATTGAAATATGTCCATCGACCATGCTTTTTGCCTGCTTTCATTGGGCCTGTAGCTTTCTTTTTGCCGCTAGCATAGTATTCGGTGTGCGTACCGGTGCCTAGATTCAGGTTGGCTTCTCCTTTTACCTCACCAGTAGGGTAATACAGCTTCCAGAATCCATTCTTATGATCTTCGAGCATTGGACCCTGGCTGCTTAGTGAGCCATCATCATAGTAGTATTTCCATACTCCGGATTTGTCTCCATGGCTGTATTCTCCCTGGCCTGCCAGCTGACCGTTTTCGTGATAATAGGTCCATTTTCCATCCTTTAAGCCATCCCGATAGACGCCTTCAGCTTCTATAGCACCGGACTCATGGTAGTAGGTCCACTGGTCTACACTTTTACCTTCTTGTATAAAACCTTCTATTTTGAGTTTACCATTTGGATAAAACTCTTTGTAAAGTCCTTTGTCGGCTGTAAAATAGGCTTGTGCTTTTAACGAACCTTCCTCATAAAAATAGTTCCAGATGCCTTCTTTCTTGCCTTGAAAATACATGCCAATGCTTTTCTCCTGTCCACTCTCAAAATAGTAAGTCCACTGGCCATGTGGAATGTCAGACTGGTAGGATCCTTTGGCTTTAGGGTTGCCATTCTCGAAGTAGTATTCCCAGGATTTATGCTTTTTATTGTTTGAGAAATAGCCTTTAGTGCTGATTTTCCCGTTTTCGTAATAATATACCCAGAGACTGTCCGAAGCTCCCAGGTGGTAATAGCCCGTTACAGACAGGGATCCATTGCTGTACATCGCCTGATACAAGCCATGCAGTGTAGAGTCTGCTTTCAGTACAGAAATAATTTCTTTGATGTGTGTTTTACCCTCGTCGTAGTAGGTTTTTAGCAGTACTGTATCCTGCGCATGAGCTGCAGGAGTTGCGAGTGCAAATAATACTATGGTCCACCACTTAGACATGCTTAGGTTTAATCCAGGTGCTCTCGAGCACCCCAGTTAGCAAGTTCTTCTTCAGACCACAGCTCGGGATAAAAAACGATCTGCTGCCTTCTGGGAGGAAGGTACTTTTGCCAGTTGGTGCCACCTGTAGCCTTGATCATAGCCGGGTCTTTTTGTAAATACCGTACAGCAGATTTGTAGTGCATTAGAGGCCACTCTACGTTGGCTTTATGGTCCAATTTCCTCAGGGCTTCAATTATTTCCTGATCGCCTTCAAAGTTTGTCAAATACAATTGACGAAGGTTTGAACTTTTGACGTTTTTAGCTCTTGCTAAAAAGTCCTCCGTGTACTTCTTTTCAAATTGCTTTAACGTCAGCGTTTTCTTGCCTGTAGCAAGCTCAGTTGCTCCTTTTTTCCAGTACAAGTGCTCATACACTTCTTCCAGACTGTCTGTTGCTGATGCTTCTTTTCTGTAGTTTGCATCGGCTAGCAGGTGAAAATCAGTAGCCCCGATTTCTATTTGTCTAAACTGCCCCGATTGGAAACCTGAAGCAGGTAGCAGTGACATGCGGAAGTTGAGAAACTGCTCATGGTCCATACCTTCTATCATCACATCAAAGGAATCCACCAGGTGCTCAAAATAGCGGTTGATTCGTTTTATACGTTTTAGAAAAGTAGCTCGATCGGGAGCTTCTTCGGCAAGTATGAGCTGATTTTGCTCATTTAGGATAAGCTTGAAATATAATTCGGTAATCTGATGGTAAAGAATGAAAATTTCTTCGTCAGGAAAGTGCGTGCGAGGCGTTTGGAGACTGAGCAGCGTATCTAATCGGATGTAATTCCAATACGTTAAATAATCAGCGTGTAACAGTCCATCAAGGTAGGCCGATAAATCCTGGCCCATTGCATCAAATTTCTCTTCCAGCTTTTCTAGTTGTGCCAGAACATCCTCACTAAAGTGCTTGTTTCCCATTCGTTACTTCTCTTTGTGTTGTAAATTTGATCCAATTAAACTGATTAACCAAAACAACTCTATGTCAACTGACACATTAACCCAAAATGGTCAGGCAGCAAAAAGGAGTTTTACAGATGATTTTGAGTCTCCGGACTTTTATCAGCTGGATGACTTGCTGACTGACGAACATAAACTCATCAGGTCTTCGATTCGAGATTTTGTAAAAAAAGAAATCACCCCCTACATCGAAGATTGGGCCGAGAACAATCAATTTCCTGCTGATATTGTATCCAAGTTTGGAGAGATTGGTGCCTTCGGGCCAACGGTACCCGTGGACTATGGTGGAGGTGGGCTTGATTACACCTCTTATGGACTAATCATGCAGGAAATAGAGCGGGGAGATTCAGGCATGCGTTCTACTGCCTCCGTGCAAGGGTCCCTGGTGATGTATCCCATCTATGCTTACGGCAGTGAAGAGCAACGTAAAAAATACCTTCCCAAGCTAGCTTCAGGAGAGATGCTAGGCTGCTTTGGGCTTACCGAACCCAACCATGGCTCAAACCCTGGAGGCATGGAGACACATATCAAAGACATGGGAGATCACTTCCTCTTAAATGGTGCGAAAATGTGGATTTCCAATGCACCCAAAGCTGATATTGCTGTGGTTTGGGCCAAGAATCAAGATGGCAGGATCAAAGGACTTATAATAGAAAGGGGTATGGAGGGTTTTACTACTCCAGAGACACATGGCAAATGGTCGCTGAGGGCTTCGTGCACAGGAGAGCTCGTTTTTAGCGATGTAAAGGTGCCCAAAGAAAATGTGCTGCCTAACAAGGATGGACTGGGAGCACCCCTGGGCTGTTTGGACAAAGCCAGGTATGGAATTGCATGGGGAGTGGTAGGTGCCGCTATGGATTGCTATGAATCTGCTAGAAAATATGCGTTAGAACGCGAGCAATTTGGGAAGCCAATTGCATCGTTTCAGCTTGTGCAGAAAAAGTTGGCCGAGATGCTAACCGAAATCACCAAAGCTCAGCTGGTAAACTGGAGGTTGGGCAAGCTAATGGATGAAGGTAAGGCCACCAGCGCACAGATATCTCTCGCCAAACGCAACAATGTAGAGATCGCACTCAATATTGCCCGTGAAGCTCGCCAAATTCATGGAGGGATGGGGATCACAGGAGAGTACCCCATGATGCGACATATGATGAACCTCGAATCTGTGGTGACCTATGAAGGTACCCATGACATTCACCTGCTCATACTGGGGCACAAGATCACCGGCATTCCGGCATTTGGGTAATACTTTTTTAAAGCTAGAATCGCCTCCAAACGCCGTTGGTATAAAATCGGCTGGGTGTTTCTAGCTTTATTTTTACCTATGTCAGATAATTAGAATAGTCTAAAAACAAACTACTACTTAATATGAATAAACTACTACTAGCGATGCTGATGGTGGTAGCTCATTTTTCCTATGCTCAGGAGACTTTTCCTGTAAATGGAGTGAAAGATGAGCGGCCTGGAAGGTTCGCACTCACCAATGCCACAATTTTTGTGGACTATCAAACAACTCTTGAAAATGCCACTTTGCTCATCACAGATGGTAAAGTGGAACGTGTAGGGACGGATATTTCCGTGCCTTCAGGCTATACCATTGTGGATTTGTCTGGAAAATATATCTACCCGGCCATCGTGGAGCCATACACCAACTATGGCGTGCCGGCAGCTAGCAAAAAGAAAAACGGAAATGGTCCGCAATATGAAAGTGAACGTAAAGGGCCTTATGGCTGGAATGATGCCATTCAGAGTACTTACCATGCGGTGAGTGAGTTTGCTCCTAATGATGATAGTGCCGATGAGCTTCGAAAGTTGGGAGTTGGGACCGTAAACGCTTTCCGTGCAAACGGACTCATGAGAGGAACCTCAGTAGTGGCTACGCTTGCAGGTTTGCCAGCACAGGAAGTAGTTGTGAAAGAAAAGGGTGCTGTACATTTCTCTTTCCAAACTGGAACTAGCCAACAAGAATATCCCAATTCTATTATGGGAAAAGTGGCTCTTTTACGACAGACCTACTATGATGCCAAATGGTATCAGAATCAGTCTGAGCAGGTAAACCTAAGCCTGCAAAGTTTTAATGATGCTCAAGACTTACCGCAGGTTTTTGAGGCGAATGGTGGAAAACTCAGAGTTTTACTTGCAGACAAAGTAGGGGATGAGTTTGGTGTTCAGTATATCATCAAAGGAAATGGTGACGAATATCAACGACTAAATGAAATCAAGAAGACAAATGCAAGGTTGATTTTGCCGTTAAATTTCCCTGCAGCTTATGACGTTTCAGATCCATTGGATGCACTGGATGTGTCACTAGCCGATATGAAACACTGGGAGTTAGCTCCGGCAAACCCATCTTTTCTGGCTAAAGCGGGTGTGGAATTTGCACTTACAATGGATGGCTTAAAAGATCGTTCGACATTTTGGAAGAATGTGCGTAAAGCTGTCTCCTATGGCCTTTCAGAAACTGATGCATTGAAGGCAATGACTCAAACACCTGCCAGTATGCTCAGAGTGGACAATCAGGTGGGTAGTTTGAAATCAGGTAAGTTGGCTAATTTCTTTGTGGCAGATAAATCCATTTTCGAAGAGGACGCCAGCATAGAGCAAACCTGGGTGCAAGGTGTACAACACGAATACAAAAAACCGCAACTTCCGGATTATGCGGGCAAATATGAGCTCAATGTAGGAGCACAGTCGTGGGTGATGGAAGTGTCAGGAAAACCGGGAAGCCAGTCAGCAAAGCTGGTAATCAATGATTCCACATCCGTGAAAGTAAAATCCAAGTTTACAGATACGCAGGTGTCGTTTACCTATAAGCAGGAAGATGATGAATCTGAGACACGGTTGAGTGGATGGGTTACGGATGCAGGTTTTTCTGGAAATGGAAGTACGCCTTCCGATACCTGGATTAGCTGGAAAGCTGAGCGGGTGGGAGATCTGGATGAAAAAGAGTCTGAGGAAGCTAAAGAAGATGAAGAAGAGAAGCCTGAATTGGGAGATGTTATTTATCCTTTTGTGGCTTATGGCTGGAAAACTGCCCCACAGCAGGAAAACATACTCTTTAAAAATGCTACAGTGTGGACATTGGAAGATGACGGAAAACTAGAAAATGCGGATGTGCTCATCGAAAATGGGAAAATAGCTGCTGTAGGGACAGATCTAGAGACCAACGGTGCTAAAGTGATAGATGCATCTGGAATGCACTTGACGCCAGGTATTATCGATGAACACTCTCACATCGCATTGTCGTCTGTAAATGAAGGGAGCCATGCCATCACCGCGGAGGTACGTATGTATGATGCGGTAGATTCAGAAGATATAGACATGTACCGTCAGCTGGCGGGGGGAGTTACTGCGGCTCAGCTCCTTCATGGATCGGCTAACCCTGTAGGGGGACAGTCTGCACTGGTCAAATTCCGGTGGGGTGCTAGTCCTGAAAAATTGAAAATAGCAGGAGCTGATGGATTTATCAAATTTGCCCTAGGAGAGAATGTGAAGCAGTCCAACTGGGGTAGCGACTATCGTACCAGATTTCCTCAAACACGGATGGGTGTAGAGCAAGTTTATATGGACGGTTTTACTCGCGCAAAAGAATACGGGGAAGCAAAGGCGCGCTATGCTGCACTGAGTAAGAAGGTACAAGCCAAAACGGCGGCTCCACGTACCGACCTTCAAATGGAAACCTTACTGGAAATCATCAATAAGGAGCGGTTCATTACCTGTCACTCCTATGTACAGTCGGAGATCAATATGCTCATGAAAGTGGCCGAAAAGTTTGATTTTCGGGTAAATACCTTCACTCATATACTGGAAGGCTACAAGGTGGCAGACAAGATGGCTGCTCATGGAGCCGGAGGATCCACATTTGCAGATTGGTGGGCTTACAAGTTTGAAGTGAAAGATGCCATCCCGTACAATGCCTCGCTCATGTCCATGGCAGGAGTGGTTTCGGCTATTAACTCCGATGATGGGGAAATGGCCCGAAGACTTAATCAAGAAGCTGCCAAATCGATAAAATATGGTGGGATGAGTGAAGTAGAAGCACTAAAACTGGTGACACTCAACCCTGCGAAGCTTTTGCATCTAGACGATCAAATGGGTAGCATCAAAGTAGGGAAGGATGCGGATGTGGTACTTTGGGACAACCACCCGCTATCTATTTATGCCCAGGCTGAGATGACACTCGTAGACGGTAAAGTGATGTTTAGCCGTGAGCGTGATGCAGAACTGCGCAAAGAGATTGCTGCGGAGCGTGCACGACTCATTGCTAAAATGATAGCAGCCAAAAACGGTGGTGCCAAGACACAAAAGCCGAAGAAAAAAGAAAAGCATTATTTCGAATGTGAAGACATTATTCACAGCCAAATCCACTAACACACAGAAAGATGAAAAAACTATTTTATAGCTACATAATCCTGATGGTTTGTGCAGTGGCTGTATATGCGCAGGTGCCAGCACCTGCCCCAGCACAGAGCGAACCTATCGCCCTGATGAACGGCACGGCACATTTGGGCAATGGCGAGGTAATCGAAAACTCGATCATTACCTTCAGAGAAGGAAAAATAGAAACAGTGGCACCTGCAGCCAATGTACGTGTGGACCTCACGGAATATCGTCAGATAGATGCTGAAGGTAAGCACATTTACCCTGGTCTGATCAATGCCATGACGAATTTGGGTCTGGAGGAAATAGCCGCGGTTCGTGCTACGCTAGATTACTCCGAGACAGGGAGTTTTAAACCACATGTTCGCACGGCTATTGCATACAATACCGACTCGGAATTGATCCCCACGATGAAATTTACTGGTATACAGATAGCGCAAATCGCACCACGTGGTGGACGTATAGAAGGGACAAGTAGTGTGATGCAACTCGATGCCTGGAACTGGGAAGACGCCCTGTACAAAGAAGATGATGGTGTGCATATGAACTGGCCCAACCGATCGTTTGGTCCTCGCTGGTGGTTAGGCGAAACCAAAAGGCGCGAGAATAAAAAATACGATGAGCAGGTAGAAGAGCTGGTGAAGTTTATCGAAGACACCAAAGCCTATATGGAGTCACCTACCCCTGCTAAAAACCTTAAACTGGAAGCCATGGTGCCCGTACTTACAGGTGAAAAGCAGCTGTATCTTTTTGCCAACAGGCCCAAACAAATCTTGGAGGCCATACAGACATTGAAGCGACTGGAAATACCAAAGCTCGTGCTCACAGGAGCTGAAGACGTATGGTATGTGAAGGACTTGCTGAAAGCGCATAATGTGCCGGTACTGCTCGAAAATGTACACCGCGTACCCAATCGTCCAGAAGAAGACATTGATTTGCCCTATAAGCTGCCTCGTTTACTTCACGAAGAGGGAATTTTGGTGGGACTAACGTATAGTTCAGGTATGCTGGCCAATTCGCGCAACTTGCCGTTTTTTGCAGGGACGGTGGCAGCTCATGGGCTGGACAAAGAGGAGGCACTCAAGCTGATTACCTCTAATACAGCCAAAATATTGGGCATAGACGATCGTACAGGTACGCTGGAAGAAGGAAAAGACGCCAACATCGTAGTGAGCGATGGGGATCTATTGGATATGGGTAGCAATCAAATTGCCTATTCTTTTATCCAGGGCAGGGAGGTGGAGCTCGAAGCGCTCCAGCAGCGACTCTATGAGAAGTTTAAGGCAAAGTATGAAGATTAATTTGTTTTGATGATACAAAAAGGCCGCCCAGCACTTGTGCTGGGCGGCCTTTTTAATTTATATACCATCGTTTCTAGCGGATGATGTCCGCGTATTAAACTTCCCGGTCTACCAGATCAGTTACCACGTAGTACCTTGGATCATCTATCGATTTTTTTATGATGTTTTGGAAGTCAGGGTCTGATTTTACCAACAAGTCCTGGCATTCTGGACTCAGATGTGTGAGTTGTACTTCTTTGCCCTGGTCCAGATATTTCTTCACCAGGTTGCTCAGTGCCTCAATGCCAGAGTGGTCGCTGACTCTTGACTCTATGAAATCTATCTCTACTTTTTGTGGATCTTCTCTCGGATCAAACTTTGAGTTGAATGCCTGTACCGAACCGAAAAACAATGGACCCCAAATTTCATAGACCTTTGTGCCGTCTTCATTGAAGCGCTTGCGAGCACGAATCATGGTGGCATTCTTCCATGCAAAAACCAGGGCAGAAATAATCACACCCGCGATAACCGCTATGGCAAGATCTTGCCATACAGTAATGGCCGAAACTGCTACCAGTACAAATGCGTCGGATTTAGGAATTTTATTGATAATGCGGAAACTACTCCAGGCAAACGTGCCTATCACCACCATAAACATCACACCTACAAGTGCTGCAATAGGGATTTGTTCGATAAGCGAAGCTCCAAATAGGATGAAGCAGAGAAGAGCTACAGCTGCTACAGTACCCGATAGCCTGCCACGGCCACCAGAGTTGACGTTGATTATGGACTGGCCAATCATGGCACAGCCACCCATGCCACCAAACAAGCCATTGATCAGGTTGGCACCACCTTGAGCTACACACTCTCTGTTGCCACTTCCTCTGGTCTCAGTCATTTCATCGATCAAGTTGAGTGTCATTAACGACTCTATGAGCCCTACGGCTGCTAGCAATACCGCAGTGGATATGATCAGTCCCCAGTGCCCCTGTAGCGTATCGAACAAAGTGAAAATTTGAAACTGGAAAGAAGGCAGTGAGCCTTCAAGGCCTGAGCCGCCTCCGTCTTTTATAAATGACCCTACAGTACTCACATCCAGACCACCGAAGATGGTGATAGCAGCTACTACTATTATACCTGTAAGAGCAGCTGGAATTTTGGTCGTGATTTTAGGTAGAAAAAACATAATGGCCATGGTCAGCCCTACCAGCCCAAGCATTATGAATAGCTCCTGGCCTTGAAGCCATTGTTTTTGTCCGTCTACAGTTTCAGTAAACATCCCCAGCTGTGAAAGAAAGATCACAATAGCTAAGCCATTTACAAATCCCATCATCACAGGATGCGGGATAAGGCGTACAAATTTTCCAAGCTTGAGGACGCCAGCGGAAATTTGAATGGCACCTACTATGAGCAATGTGATAAACAGCCATTGAAGTCCCAGGTTTTCGATGGGTTGAGGTAGACTGTCTCCTACGAGGTTGCCCTGCTGGATCATATGGACCATTACGACAGCCATCGCACCCGTAGCCCCTGAAATCATTCCTGGCCTACCACCAAACAGGGAGGTGATCAACCCCATCATAAAAGCTCCATAGAGCCCAACCAAAGGATCTATCCCGGCCACAAAGGCAAATGCAACAGCCTCAGGTACCAAGGCCAGAGCTACGGTGAGTCCTGAGAGGATGTCATTTTTTGGGTTGCTGGTGAAGTTGTGAAAGAGTCTCTTCATTGTGCTGTTTTAGTATCAAAAAGGCCGCAAATTTAGCCTTTTATTTGAACCAAAACACTCAAAGCATCAAAATGCTAATAATTTGACAATATGTGAAGGCTTAGACTGCTGTGGGTTGAGCCATGCTTTCAGCTATGCTATCCCATAAGGCCAGCCGCATGGTTAGTGCTTTTTCTGCCACGAGAGTAGCTTCTTCCCACTTTACCGGGTCGTTTTCACAAAGCTCTGTGACCATTTGTAGAGCTAGTGGTCCGTGGTGGTCTCCGTCTAGTTCGATGTGCCGCTCCAGGTAGTAGCGCAGTTGCTGGTAGGAAGTGTTGTCACGCTTTTCGGAAGCTTGCAAAATCTCAATGAACATGTCAGGAATCAGGTCTTCACGTCCGAACGTGAAGGCCGAAGCTATTTGGTGTGGAGCACCCGTGGCTATAATTTCGAAGGTATAGTTTACGAATGATTGAGTAGCATAGGGTAAATGCTGGGATGCGAGAGCTTCGGATACATTCCTACCATTGCGAATGCTCGATAAAAAGTCAAGAATTTGAGAGGTGTCGGCTCCTATTTCCTGCATGGCGTCCAGGTACATTTCAAAATGGCTACGAGGTACTCCCTGGGCATTTACATCACTCTCTTCACCTAGCACGATCTCATTGATAAAACGAGCCAGTTCTGGATTTTTGGTAGGTACCCAGGGCACATCAGTACATGTGAGCTGCCGTTGTAGCGCTTTGAGCAAAGACATAAAATCCCAAACGGCAAATACATGCTGCTCCATGATCGTTCGAATGTCTGATAAGCTGTGCAGGCTTTTGTATAGAACGTGACTTTTAAGTGCATTCCGGTGTGGAACAAGTGCTTTTTCCAGGTTTTCTGCGTAATTCATTTCAGTGATAAACTTGTCTTTAGCTTTTGATAAAATTTTTCAAAACTAATACGAACCATTCCATTGAAGCGGATTTAATCCAAAAGGAATTTTTTCAAACAAGCAAATATCTGTGGAGCCAGAATGTTTTTGATTTTTAATGGTATTCGAAAATATAATTGCGATGTGTATCGGCTTTCCTATACGGATATTGTGCCCAGTGGCTGAGGGGGAGGCGCGTACCCCGATGGAAAAATGTGCCTTGATATCCCTGTGATTTTAAAAATTCAAACAATTCTCCTGATCGGGCGAGTTGGTCGTGGCACTCAATGATCAATGTTGGGTGGTATCTTTTTAGGGTGGATGTTGCTCCTTTCAAACACTGTAATTCGTGGTTTTCTATGTCGCATTTGATCAGCGAAACAGGGTGTTTTGGAGGGTGATCCTTTACTACATCATCCAGGCGCTTGAGTCGGACCTTTACTTTTTCAGGCTGGTTGGTCACTTCCAGACTAGCACCACCATGGCCGGTAGCTTTTCTGTAGAGCCAGGCTGTAGTATGCTGGTTAGATAGCCCATAATCAAAAATGCGGAGTGAAGAGAGTGAAAAGACCTGTGAGATACGGTGCAGGTGGTCTTTTAGCTCTGGTTGTGGTTCAAAAGCCCAAATAGCTCCTGTATGTAACATTTGTTGGGCAAAGAAAAGTGAATAGATGCCTTTGTTGGCCCCAATATCTAATACGGTTGTGTTTTTCAGGTCGAGAGATCGGATGTATTCAAACGTATCACGTTCTGTTTTTCTTTGGTAGCGATTTAGCCGTACCTTCATTCTGACCCATAGCCACCAGTTCATGCTTTACATCTGATTAGCAAAGTGCTCTTCTAAAATAGCTGTTAGCATTTCTTTTGTTAGTGGTTTGTTTTTGAAGCCATTTACGGCTTTTAAGTCGCGAGCTCTGTCCATGTCCGCGGGGTTAGGGGAGGTGGTGAGCATCATGAGTATGACTCGACCTTTTTGTCTGTTTTCTAATTTTTCATATTCCTCTAAAAACTCCCACCCATTCATTTTTGGCATGTTGATGTCCAAAAAAATGAGATCAGGCTGCGGGTCGCCAATAGACTCTCGTGATTCTAGATACTCCAGAGCTTCCAGTCCATTGTTTTTTACAACGATCTTTTCAGTGCATTCCATTTTATTGATGAGAATCTCGTGGATGAAGTTGGTGGCTTTGTCATCATCGATCAGGAGAATACTTTTGAGTTTTGTTGTCATGTAGTTAGGAGTGATGGATTACGATTAAACTTAGGTAAGAAATGTCGGTTTGTAAAATCAGGGGTGAAAAATTGTGAAGATATTTTAAAGTAAGGCAGCGCCAAATACACCTGCGCTATCCCCTAGTTTGGGCTTGATAATAGGCGTATGAAACGATGGATTAAACACGTGTTTTTTTACAGATTCCACTCCCAGGGTATAGAGGATATCCAGGTTGCTTACTCCACCTCCCAGCACGATCACATCCGGATCTAATACATTGATAATATTGCTCAGTCCTAAACCAAAAAAGTGGATAAGTCGCTCCATGGTTTGGTTGGCCACTTCATCAGTGCCGGCGTTGTAGGCAGCATAGATGTCTTTCAGTGATCGCTTTACTCCTGACTGTTCTTCGTAGAATCGTTCTAGAGATGGTCCTGCCAGTATTCTTTCAGTACAGCCCGTGTCACCACAGTAGCATTTACCCCCACTAGCATCCAGGTGAGCATGGCCCCATTCGCCACCGATACCGTGTCGTCCGTTTAGTACTTTCCCATCGATAACGATGCCTCCACCCGTGCCTGTGCCCATAATCACCCCAAACACCACACTGGCATCAGGGTATTGATCCTTTACTGCACCCATTTGCGCTTCTGCAAGTGCAAAGCAGTTGGCATCATTGGCTATTTTTACGGGTATGCTCAGCGCCTTTTGAAGTTCTGAGTAAAACGGTTGATTGTTGATAGCTTGCGTGTTGCTGTTTTTTAGTAGACCAGTTTGAGGGTCTACAGAGCCCGGAGTGCCAATTCCTAATTGCTTGGGGCTTGATCCTGTTTCAGTGCGACACAGGTCTATGGCCAGTCCTATTTGAGAAATGATATGTTGCATGCCCTTTGCTGCTTCAGTGGGCACACGTTTCCGAGCCAATACCTGATGTTGTTCATCCAGTACTGCACATTCGATTTTTGTTCCTCCCAGGTCTACTCCCCAATACATGGCTATTCTGTTGATTTCTATCGGCGAAATTATACCAAAAATTGAAAGAAGTTATTTACAGCAAATCATGTTTCTGGTAAATATATTTTCTAAATAATGGTCTAATTGCTGCTTATGTGAATTTACTGATAGTCTATAACACCATTTGACCATTAAATTCTACCAGGTCACCCTACTTGTTACGGGTGAACGCGTGATTTAGCCCATCTTTGAAGTAGGTTTTTTCATAGTGAAGTTGTTTGCCTTCTTGATTGGTTAGGTTAGGAAAAAGACTTGAAGGCAGACTCGCCCCGAACATCCTTGTTCGGGGTAATTTATTTGTGGTATTTGGGTTTACCCAAACGGAAAAACTTTCTACTGGTAGGGTAAAGTGGGTGTCTTGACGAACAATGTTGTCATTTTGATTCATCAGCATGTAAATTGTAGGTGCTCTTGGGTATAAGAGCATTAGCGGAAATGAGCAGATTGGAGAAGTTGAAGAAAACGAAAAAGCCAGCTACAGTAGCGGTGGTATCAGCCATGTTATTGTTGCTGATGGGTGCCTATGCCACCTATCTGAGTTACAAGATAGGGTGGAAGGAGCATGAGCGTGAGACTGTGCGCACACTTCAGCGTTTGGAAGAGCAAGTGGAGCATGCCTTAAGCTACTGTAATTCTGCTGCATTGCTACTGGCCTATACTGTGGATGACAATGGTGTGGCTACCAACTTCGATTCGGTAGCCAAAAGTCTCATGACAGCTGCTAGCTACTACGATGTTTTAGAACTTCAAGCCAATGGAGTAATTACGCATATCTACCCTATGACTGGCAATGAAAGTGCCATGGGCTACGATATTCTCCAGGATCCCAATCGAAATAAAGAAGCCCTAAAGGCGATCGAGCGAAAGCACATGTACTATGCTGGGCCATTTGAGCTAAAGCAAGGGGGGCAGGCCATAGTAGGACGGCTTCCTATTTTTATAGATAATAATTTTTGGGGCTTCTCGGCCGTGATCATCAGTTTGGAGAAATTTCTAAACAACTCAGGTATAGATCAGGTAACCGGTGGTAAGTATCATGTGCAGTTTGCAAAGATTAATCCCAATACCGGCGAAGAAGAGTTTTTTTTACCTAGAAAAGAAGGGTATCCCAACTCAGCCAGCGAAAAGGTAGTAATTAGTCAGGGAGGCTGGGTCTTATATGTGGATCCTGTAGGAGGGTTTACAGGTTGGGTTTTTGTTATCCCAATGGGTATTCTTAGTATGTGTTTGGCTATTGTTGGCGGTTTTTTCATCAATGAATTATTAAAAAGGCCACGTGAGCTCGAAAGGCAATTGGTGGAGCACTCCGAAGAGCTCATCAAGAGTGAGCGAAAATTCAGATCTATTTTTGAGCAGGCTGCCATAGGTGTGGCCCATGTCAATGTGATGACCGGCCATTACCTGGCTGTGAATCAGCGCTTTTGTGAAATGCTCGGCTATAATGAGGAGGAGATGATGTCATTGTCTTTTTCTCAAATTACCCATAGGGACGATCTGGAAGAGAGTATCAACAACCTAATGGATCTGCGAAATGGAGACATACTGGAGTTTTCACTTGAAAAACGGTTTATTCGTAAGAATGGTACTCAGGTGTGGGCGAATGTTACCGTATCTCCCATGTGGAAGCAGCCCGAGCTTCCATCTTCATACATAGCCATAGTAGAGGACATCTCTGAGAAAAAGAATTTTCAGGAACGCATACTGGAAAGTTCACTACAGGCTCAGGAACGCGAGAAAAACAGGATAGCTCGTGAGTTGCATGACGGCATAGTGCAGGAGCTTGTAGCTTGTGGTATTCAGGCGGAGAGTCTGGTCAATGTTTTGAACTCACCGCCAGACTTAATGGAGCGCATTGCGCAATTGATAGCTACCATCAAGAAAGTGACAAACGACACGCGCGGGCTTTCTCATAACCTGTTGTCGGCAGATATGAACGAAATGACGCTTGTCGACTTATTAAATCGCCTGGAGCATCAGCTCAAAAGCCTGTCTGCTGTAGACTTGCGAATGGAGGTACACCTGGAATGTGACGATGACCTGATTTCTAAAGCTGTAAAAATCAATATATACCGGGCCGTTCAAGAGCTCACGACCAATATAATCAAACATGCTTCTGCTACGTTCGCAGTTATTAGCGTAGAGCAAATTGGAGATCAGATATTTGTTACAGTTCGTGACAATGGAGTTGGCCTCAAAAACGAGCCGCGAGAAGGTATAGGGTGGTACAATATCAAAAGCAGAATCAGTAAAATAGGAGGTAGATTAGAGTATAATCAGCCAGATAGTGGTGGTTTGGAAGTTAGCTTTCATGTACCCATTTTAGAGCCTGCCGTATATTCTACGCTACATCAGCCATCATCACCCAATGAAGCACGGCCTCTCATTTAAGGTCGGTCATGAAGGTACGTGAGCATTCAAGTAAATTTTGCATATCCTATCACAAAACTTGTAGATATTCGTTTACTTGGTAGAAAATCTAAATAGAATCACAGGGAAACATCTGTGTGTTTTTAAATTAACAACCAATGCATATGAAAAAAGGATTATTACTCGCTACAGCTTTGTTGCTTTCTGTTTTTGCTTTTTCTCAGGCTAAAGTTGAATTCGGATTAAAAGGAGGGCTAAACCTGGCCAAAGTAAATACTGAGGATGCTGTCGCCAATTATGAAAATGCTACGGGCTATCACGCTGGTGCGTATTCGTTGATCAAAGTGGCTAACGTAGGGATCCAGCCTGAATTGCTGTACTCCACGCGTGGTACCGAGGTGGATTTTAATTCCGTGTCACAGGATTTTAAGCAGGAGTATGTGTATTTAGACATTCCTGTTATGTTAAAACTGTACGCTGTTGCAGGCCTTAATTTACAAGTAGGACCTCAGTTTGGTATGCTGCTATCTGTAGATGGAAAGACGCAGGATGCCAATGGAAATACGGTAGCTATCAGCAAGGACAGCTATAAAAATTCCGACATCAGCGCTGCTTTTGGAGCAGGATGGGATGCACCTTTCGGGCTCAACTTTTCTGCACGATACATTCTTGGACTTACTGATGTAAATAGCGGTGATGAAGAAGCCAAGAATCGCACATTTCAGGTCTCTTTAGGATTTAGACTCTTCAAAGTAGGGAAGTAGATTAGATAAATACGAAATCAGGATATATGATGCCGCCACAAACCTTGATTTGTGGCGGTTTTTTTATTTCTAGATGTCTTTGAAATCTTCCTCAGTGGTCCCAGCACTAAAATGGCGGATATTATATGTAAAGGTCAGCATGAAATACCGCTCCAATACAGTGGACTCTCTGTCTTCCACATAAAGCTCCGAAAACTGTCTACTCACGTTGTTGTTTTGCGCAAATAAGTCGTAGACATTGATGCTGATCTCGGCTTTGTCATCTTTAAGGAATTTCTTGCCAGCACTCATGTTTAGTAAGAAAGAGGTGTTGTCATATCCTTCTGCAAGACCTGTGTTTAACTGGTGTTTCAAGTCTGCTCTGTACACAAACCCATCCCCAAAGACCCAGCGATATTTAAAGCGAGTGGTTTGATAGAAAAACCGATTATCTATACTTGGTCTAAGAGAGTTTTCCACTCTCCTGAAGTTTGAGCGTGTAGATAGGTTAAAGTCTAGCCGCTCACTAATGTTGCTATTGATTGAGAACCCAAGTCGATAGTTGCTGGAGATGGTATTGCTGATTTGTTCGTTTACTACCCCAGGGTTTTGCATAAAAGTATATCCACCGTTCACACGAAAATTTGATTGCAATAGCTCCACAGGTTCTCCATAGCTGAAATAGCTGTGAATTTTATAATACCCGTCCACATTGATAGGCCGGGTAAATCGTGTTCCATTATCTATTTCCACACCGTCAGCTACTTCTGTTTTTTCGGTAGCTATCATGGTGGCACTTCTGATCAGGTTGGTAGCAAAACTGGTGGAAACTGAAGCATACATGCTTTTGCCAGTTTCCATATCGTTTGACCAGAAGCGTGTGCGTGCCCAATGATGGAAGGACTGGTCCAGGTCCGGGTTTCCTGTTTGTATATGAAGCGGATTAGAGTTGTCAATTACACTTTGCAATTGGCCAATAGATGGCTCCTGAGTCCAGGTGTTGTAATTGAACTGAACACGCTGATTGTCATTGAACTGGTAGTCAACTCTCGCAGATGGCAACAAGCTGATAAATACCCTGCTTTGGTGAAACTTCTCAGGAAATACCTGGTCGTTGCGCATATCGGTCATTTGGTATTCACCTTCTACCTGTAGTCTTAGTTTGTTTTTGTTAAACTGATAGCCAACTTCTATTTGCTGTTGCATGTATTGGCTCTGAAAAGTGTTGCTCAATGCAGTGTCCAATACCTTTTGCTCCTCAGTAGCCAGCTCATAGGTGAGTTTGTTTGAGTCGTTGATTTTGTCACCTATCTGGTACTCCAGCTCCATCATGCCGTGTTTCCCTACGGGTTCTGTATATGACGTCTGTACACGCCAGGATAGCGCACTACGATCTCGCGTGGTTTCCTGGTTGAGGAGGTCTACACTGTCTTCTTCGGCATAATAGATGTTTTCAGCCTGTCTGCCAGAAAAGTCTTCATTGGTATGCCATCCGGTATGTAGGTGCGTGGTAAGTGTCCTTCCTTGTTTATCAAATTTTTTGCTAAAGAAGAGACTGTTGTTGTAGTCGTAATCCTGAAAATTACCGATTGCCGTATTCTCAGTTTCATTAATAGGAGCACCATTGCTGGTTGTTTTTCCATCAAAATTGTTGATGCGGTTTTGATGCTTTAGAGAGATCACCGGACGCATGAGGAAGGTGGTCTGCTCGTCATGTTTGTATTCTATTTTCCCCCTGAACCTGTGTTCCCACGCTGTTCTGTTGTAATAGCTATTCTCATCATAAATCTGCCCAGAATCAGAAGTGATGGTGTAGTCTCGAAGCTTTTGTTGGTTTTCTTCACGATTTTGATGTGAAAACTGATAGCTCGCGTTCACTTCTAATTTGTCCCCGATATCGTCACCAAAGTTGATGCCTATGTTGTTTGTTTTGATGAGTCCGTTTTGATCCAGTCCGTCACCTATATTCGTGGGGTCTGCTGTATATCTCGTAGTGTTGATGTTGTTGCTAAGGCCTGTTACAGTTACGCGTCGGTCGTTGTTAAAAAAATTGACGCTGGCTCCAGCGCGGTAGGTGCCGTTGGTGCCAACTCCTGCGTTGGATTTTCCAAATTGACCAACTCTACGGCTTGGTTTGGTAATGATGTTGATGGTTTTTTGTTGGTTGCCATCATCAAACCCACTTAATGCCGCCTTATCACTTTTTTTATCGAAAATTTGTACACTAGCCACTACATCCGCGGGGAGGTTTTGAAGAGCCGTTTTTACATCTCCCCCAAAGAAGGGTTTTCCATCCACAAGGATGACCTGTATATCTTCTCCGTTGGCTTGTAGTTTGCCATCCTCTGTAGCGATTCCCGGTAGCTTTTCTATGAGCTCCTGACTTGATGCATCTGGAGCCGTTTTGTAGGCTTTGGCACTAAACTCCGACGTGTCACCTTTCTGCATGGCTGCCACTGCTGGTGCGGATATTTGAACGGCATCCAGTACTTTGGTGTTTTCTACCAGCAATATATCACCCAGGTTGGTATCCTTAGTGATGGCTATTTGTTGTTTATAGGCATGAAACCCAACAAAATTGGCCTGTAAGATGTATTCTCCTTTCTGGATATCAGAAATTTTAAATTTCCCATCCAGGTCGGTAACGGTTCCTTTTACTGTGGTAGAGTCTTTAGGACTAAGGAGCACCACCGATGCTCCGGGAAATGTGGAGTTGTCTGATTCGCTTTTTACGACTCCAGATATGGAATACTCTTGAGCAAAAAGTGATGTGATGCAAGACAGGCAGGTCAGGGTTGCCAAAATGTACTTCATTGCGTTTTCCTTTTATTTGATTCGTTAATTTGGTGGTTTACGAATGCTCATTTTCGGGAAATAAAGACACTCAAGTCAACTAAGCATCAAGTGTCTTCAAGGGTATAACGATTATAGGCAAAAACCTTGCCTCAATTTGAGATATTATGCAAAAGGCTAATTTTTTCTCGATTTTGCGTATAGTCCCACCAGTCCCACGGTCGGTCCTATGCACATCAATAGAAAATTTAGAGGAGAGCTAATTATGGCTTCCAGATAGGCGAGGAGCTGTAGGCTGACGATCGTGATGCCAAATCCAATGCTGTTGACAATGGTCAGCGCGCTGCCTCGCAGGTGGGCGGGTGCATTTTGAGCAATCAGCGTAGAAAACAGTGGTGAGTCCGCTACTACACTGATGCCCCAAATCATAATTACTACGATCGATATCATTGGGAAATTTAAACAGTAGATAATAGCCGCGCAGCATATTCCTGAAATAGCCAGAGCCCAGGTTGCAATGGTTTTGCTGCCAAAAGGTACTGCCAGATAGCCTGCCAAAATACAGCCAATACCACCGGACCCAATGACTATGAAGGAAAGTAAAGAGATGTCTGCGTCGGGCAATGCATAGCGGAGGAGCATAGGGACAAAAGCCCAAAAAGTATATAATTCCCACATATGGCCAAAGTACCCTACAGCGGCTTGTCTAAACTTGACTTGCAGAAATAGTCTTGCAATGGCTGTAGGGTTCATTGATTTCGACGCATGTCGGTAGGGGCCGTCAGGTACCGCAGTGCCAATAGCCAACCCACCAATGATCGCGAGCAATGAAGTACCGTAGAAGACATACTCCCATGGGGTCTGGCTAAGGATGCTTCGCAGTAGGTGAGGGAAAGCCGTTCCGAGCACCAGGGCGCCCACCAAATAACCAAGCGATTTACCTAAGCCACTTTGGAAGTGATCAGCTGCGATTTTCATACCCACAGGATAAATGCCGGCGAGACAAAAGCCCGTAATGAAACGAAGCAATAGAATAGAATAATAGCTATTGATAGGTAGGGGACAAAGCAAGTTGAATATCGCCCCTAGAAAAGCACAAAGCATGAAAACTTTAGAAGGAGAATATCTATCTGCAATCAGGAAGAAAGCAAATACCAGCGTGCCCACAATAAAACCTAGCTGCACGGAAGATGTGAGGTTTCCTACAGCAGTGGAGGTCATATTAAAGACCTCCTGAAGCTGGGGAAGAACAGCATTGCCAGCAAACCACAAGGAGGTACAGGCAAACTGACTACAAACAATTATGGGCAAAACACTGACAGGAGCAGAGGCTGATTTTGACATGTCCCCGCAAAGATAACTCCTCAGGCCTTATAGCCGGGTGTTCAGAATGTTGTTGTAAATAGAGCCAAACGTATAGCTCACGCCAGCGCCTACAGACAGGCGATAGTTGGTAGCGATCGCCCGTTGTTGGAGGATGATGTCCTCCAATGATGCATCGCCCTGTTCCAGGTTGATTTGGTCGCGAATCATATCGAAACTTGCGTTTACCCGTACCGAGAACCCTTTGAAAACCCGCACAGCAGCACTGTTGTTCATGCTAAGTCGGTTTTTAGAGAAATCGTTTAAAAAGTTTGAAGCACTTACTCCAGAATAGAGGTTGCCCCAGTTTTTACGAAAGCGTACATTGAGAGAAAAAGACTGGCTTGGGTAACGATCCTCGTTTACGTCGTATATCGTGGTTTTGAGGTATTTCTGATGGTTGTATCCTACTTTATATGCCAGTGTAACCTCCTTGGTGAGCACCTCTCTATAGTCAAAGAAGCTATATTCTACAGCTGGTGAGATATTGGTTTTCACCTGAATATTATCCACCGTGTTCGAGCTGATACTGGAGAAAATTCCTGCAGACCAGTGATCGCCCAGACTTTTCACTACGCTGGCAGCGGTATACTTCCAGTCACGAATGCTTGTAAACTCCTCGTCGTTCTCATCTATTTTTAGGATGTTTCTATTGAAATGCGCATCCAGTCTTACTCTCCAGTTTTCGGTCACCTTATCACCTTCGGCACCCATGCGGGTATTTAGTTCGTTCCTGGTGTCCTGATCTCTCATGTTGAAATTACCATAGATTTCAAAAATCCAGTTGTTCCAGGGGTCATCCACAGTGGTGCTATTGGCTTCTTCGCTTTGTAAAACTTCTACTATCAGCTGATCAGCCATATTGGTGTGCATCATGTAGGGGATAAAACCATTGATAACCGCTTTGAGTAGCTTATCCCGCAATTCATTGGAGGTTAGCGTGCGAGAGAAATCTACATCAAAGGTGTTGTTGATTCCTTCAAACTGGCCTTTGCCCGTATATTCCAGGTTGTAAATTACGCTGGAAGGATTTCCTGAGGTATTGACCAAAAGGTATACATCTGCAAGATTTTGATCACGGACATGGTCCAAAAACAGTGTGTTTTGTCGGATGTAACTGTCATTGCAGCCGCGGCAATCTATGTTGACTTTAAGTTTTGATGAAGATTCTTGAGCAGTGCCTAAAAAGGTGAAAAAAAGGGCCAAACCCGTTAGCATGGCCGGAAGTGCTTTGTAAGTCATTGGTTGGTAAAATTGAGTTTTTTCGATGTTTCGCAGGTTTACAGCGAAAAATGTCAAATTGACATCAAATACCGTGCCTTTATTGGTGGTTGTTCGATTGTGAATTGATTTTATCGTGCTTTAGCCAATTATAAGTGGGTGTAAGGTATTTGTAAGCTCCTTTAAAAGCTTCTTTTGATTTCTTCTAGCCAACTTCACAATTGCTCATAGCGACCAAAACACCAAACTATGTTTGAATTTATATGGCTTTTATGTTTCATTGGCTTTTGGAGTGGATTGCTGATCCTCTTATATACTTACTTAGGCTACGGAGGGGTAATCTATTTGATCAATACCTTTCGACCTTCAGCAAAAAACGCTAAAAACTTCATGAAGGAATGGCCACAAACCACTTTCCTTATCGCCGCGTACAACGAAGAAGCCTACATACGGGATAAAATCATCAATACGCTCAACCTGGAATACCCCAAAGACAAAATGGATATTTGGGTGGTAACAGATGGCTCTTCAGACAATACAGCTGCTATTGTAAGGGAGTTTCCGGCAGTAAAACTATTCCACAAAAATGAACGCAGAGGGAAAATTCACGCCGTAAATCGTGTAATGCGTTTTGTGAAAAGTCCCATCGTGGTGTTTTCAGATGCCAATACCATGCTAAATGTACAAGCACTACAAAACATGGTAAGACACTATTCGGACCCTAAGGTAGGAGGTGTTTCAGGGGAAAAGCGCATAGTAGACTTAGAAGAAGATAACGCAAGCGGCTCTGGTGAAGGGCTGTACTGGAAGTACGAATCATTTCTAAAGAAAATGGATTCTGACTTAAACTCTATTGTAGGCTCTGCTGGAGAACTCTTTTCAGTAAGAACATCACTTTATGAATACCCTCCGTCGGATATGGTTATAGAGGATTTCTTCATTTCAATGAAAATAGCAGCCAAGGGATATCGCTTCGTTTACGAACCAGCGGCTATGGCTACTGAGACAGCATCCGCTACTGTGGAAGATGAATGGAAGCGTAAAGTGCGAATTTCTGCAGGAGGACTTCAAGCCATAGCCAGACTGAAAGACTTGCTCAATCCCTGGAAGTATGGAGTACTCACTTTCCAGTATGTATCTCATCGAGTACTTCGGTGGACATTAGCACCTTTGGCATTACTGGTGGTGTTTATTACGAACATTTGGTTGGCCGTGGAGGCACCATTCGTTCTTTATGACTGGTTATTGATTGGTCAGTTGCTTTTCTATAGCCTGGCATTCGTAGGATTCCTTTTGCGAAACGAAAAGGTGGGGATCAAGGGTTTTTTTGTTCCTTTTTATTTCTCCATGATGAATTTTTCGGTGTATGCGGGCTTTATCCGCTATGTCAGAAAAGAGCAGGCAGTAACCTGGGAAAAAACACGTAGAGCTGCCGCTTGACCGTGGGGGTAGTTCCAAAAAGTTCTTGAAACTATTTAGTCGGAGAATTGTTACCCCCATGACGGCTGGTCTAAGGTTAAGCGGTTTATTACCACATAAGTGGTTTTAAACAATTAGAGAGTATAAATAAATCGAAATAGTTAAAACGCAATAAAGTAGGTGTACCTATTAGTTACTTCATTTTAGGTGAAGTATTATGCCTGTAGTGGAAATACCCAACAATTCATTGCAGAGCATACGTTACCGCAAAACCAGAGCACACATTTATGGAACCTAAGCCCAGCCAGGATCAATCTGCAGAATCCCAACCTCAAGATATAGACGAACATCATCGAGAAGGTCTTTCTGACGCGGAGCTTTATGAAAAGCTTCTTCATATTCGCAATGGAGATTTTTCCGTTCGCTTTCCCGTAGGTGAAACAGGACTAACCGGAAAAATCTGCGATACCCTCAATGAAATCGTGGAAATGAACGAGACCATGTGTACAGAAGTGACACAGGCTCGTGACATGATCGGGAAGCGAGGGAAATTCACCAAAAAAGTAGAAATACCCGGAGCCAAAGGTTCTTGGCAAACATCCACAGATGCAGTAAACAACCTGATTTCTGATCTGGTGCAACCATTTATGCAGATCGCCATGGTGATCAGCTCAGTGGCAAAAGGAAACCTTTCGGAGGAAATGCCTTTATCCATTGATGGACACCCGCTAAGAGGAGAGTTTTTGCGCATAGCCAAGGATGTAAATGCCATGGTAAAACAGCTTAACCTGTTTTCCATGGAGGTAACGCGTGTGGCTACAGAAGTAGGTACTGAAGGTAAGCTCGGTGGTCAGGCCAAAATCAAGGGCGTGGCAGGGGTTTGGAAGGACCTGACAGACAGTGTAAATCAAATGGCGGGTAACCTTACTGCTCAGGTTAGAAATATCGCCGAAGTGACCACTGCAGTAGCACAAGGAGATTTGTCTCGGAAAATTACTGTGGACGTACGAGGTGAAATCGCCCAGCTCAAAGACACCATCAATACCATGGTGGATCAGCTCAATAGTTTTGGTTCGGAGGTAACTCGGGTGGCTCGTGAAGTGGGCTCGGAGGGAAAGCTCGGAGGACAGGCGAATGTACCTGGTGTGGCAGGTACCTGGAAAGACCTCACGGACAGTGTAAACCAAATGGCGGGAAACCTTACGGGCCAGGTGCGAAATATCGCAGAAGTGACCACAGCAGTTGCTAAAGGGGACCTTTCCAGGAAAATTACGGTAGACGTAAAGGGAGAAATCGCTGAGCTCAAAAACACGATCAACACTATGGTGGACCAGCTCAACTCCTTTGCTTCCGAGGTGACACGTGTGGCCCTGGAAGTGGGCACAGAAGGGATACTGGGCGGACAGGCCAAGGTACGTGGTGTAGGCGGTGTGTGGAAAGACCTTACGGATAGCGTAAACCAAATGGCCAGCAACCTGACTTCACAAGTGCGAAACATCGCAGAAGTGACTACAGCTGTTGCCAAAGGAGATTTGTCCCGAAAAATTACAGTAGACGTAAAAGGTGAAATTGCTCAGCTCAAAGGCACCATCAATACCATGGTGGATCAGCTCAACAGCTTTGGATCTGAGGTAACTCGTGTAGCGCGAGAGGTGGGCTCTGAAGGAAAACTCGGTGGTCAGGCAGATGTGCCGGGTGTGGCAGGTACCTGGAAAGACCTTACCGACAGTGTAAACCAGATGGCTAGCAACCTGACCGACCAGGTGCGAAACATTGCTGAAGTAACCACTGCAGTAGCCGAAGGTGATCTTTCTAAGAAAATCACCGTGGATGTGGAGGGCGAGATTGCGGAGCTCAAAAATACGATCAATACGATGGTAGATCAGCTCAACAGCTTTGGCTCGGAGGTAACTCGTGTGGCTCGAGAAGTGGGGTCTGAAGGTAAGCTTGGAGGGCAAGCCAATGTGCCCGGTGTAGCAGGCACATGGAAGGATCTGACCGATAGTGTAAACCAAATGGCCGGCAACCTTACCGATCAGGTGCGAAACATTGCAGAGGTAACCACAGCCGTGGCAAAAGGTGACTTGTCCAGAAAAATTACAGTGGATGTAGAGGGTGAGATAGCCGAGCTTAAAAACACCATCAATACCATGGTGGAGCAGCTCCGATCTTTTGCATCAGAGGTGACACGTGTAGCCCGGGAGGTTGGTACTGACGGAAAGCTGGGAGGACAAGCAAATGTGCCTGATGTGGGGGGAACCTGGAAAGACCTCACAGACAGTGTAAACCAAATGGCCGGCAACCTTACTGATCAGGTACGAAACATCGCCGAGGTAGCTGTGGCAGTAGCCAATGGGGATTTGTCACGAAAAATTACCGTGGATGTTCGAGGTGAAATCTTACAACTCAAAGAAACCATCAACACCATGGTGGATCAGCTGCGTGCCTTTGCTGCAGAGGTGACGCGTGTAGCCCGGGAGGTGGGTACAGATGGTAAGCTAGGAGGCCAGGCCTTTGTGCCAGGTGTGGCAGGCACGTGGAAAGACCTTACCGACAGTGTAAATCAAATGACTGGAAACCTCACCGATCAGGTACGAAACATCGCTGAGGTGACCAAAGCGGTGGCTAGTGGTGACCTTTCTAAAACTGTAACCATCGATGTGAAAGGGGAGATTTTGGACCTGAAAAATACCATCAACACGATGGTGGATCAGCTCAACAGTTTTGCTTATGAGGTGACCCGAGTAGCACGTGAGGTTGGTACTGAGGGCGAGCTGGGTGGTCAGGCCAATGTACGAGGCGTGGCAGGAACCTGGAAAGACCTTACCGACAGTGTAAATATGATGGCATCAAACCTTACGAGTCAGGTGCGTGGAATAGCAAAGGTGGTGACTGCCGTAGCCAATGGTAACCTTCGCCAGAAGCTGTCCATTGAGGCGAAAGGAGAGGTAGCCTCTCTCACCGAGACCATCAACGAAATGATAGACACCCTTGCTGTATTTGCAGATCAGGTGACCACAGTGGCACGTGAGGTAGGGGCTGAAGGTAAGCTGGGAGGACAGGCCCATGTGCCGGGAGCTTCAGGTATTTGGAAAGATCTCACTCAGAATGTAAACCAACTGGCTGCCAACCTTACCACCCAGGTTCGGGCGATTGCAGATGTAGCAAGCGCTGTAACAAAAGGTGATTTCAGTGGAACGATTAATGTAGGTGCTAAGGGAGAGGTAGAGGCTCTGAAAGATACCATCAATCAAATGATTGCCAATCTGAAGGCAACTACTACTCGAAACGAAGAGCAAGATTGGCTTAAATCCAACCTGGCCAAATTCACTCAGATGCTGCAAGGGCAAAAAGAGCTTGGAAAAGTGTCTGAAAAAATTCTCAGCGAGCTGGCTCGGGTGATTTCTGTACAGCACGGGGTTTTTTACATACTCGAAAACAATCAGGAAGTACCAAAATTGAAGCTACTGGCTTCCTTTGCGGCAGAGAAAAAAGAAAATCTGGTTCAGGAATACCGTCTGGGAGAGGCACTGATAGGTCAGTGTGCACTTGAAAAAGAGCGTATTATGCTTACCAATGTGCCTTCAAATTATCTGAAAATCAGTTCAGGCCTTGGTAAAGGGCGGCCGGTCAACATCATTGTTTTTCCGATCCTGTTTGAAGGAGAAGTAAAAGCTGTGTTTGAATTGGCATCATTTTCAGAATTTAGCCAGACTCATCTCAACCTACTGGAGCAACTCACAGTAAGTATTGGTATCGTGCTCAACACCATAGAGTCCAACACCCGGACTGAAGAACTCCTGGGGCAATCTCAGAAACTGGCTCAGGAACTTAAAATGCAGCAGGAAGAATTGCGCGTGACCAATGACGAACTGGAAGAAAAGGCAACCTTACTTGCCAAACAAAAAGAAGAGGTAGAGAAAAAGAATCAGGAAATTGAATTTGCCAAAAAATCTCTGGAGGAAAAAGCCGCACAGCTTACCATTACCTCGCAGTATAAGTCCGAGTTTTTGGCCAATATGTCGCACGAGCTGCGTACACCACTCAACAGTTTGTTGATGCTTTCTCAGCAGCTGAAAGAAAACAGTGAAGGCAACCTCAGTGACAAGCAAGTCAACTATTGTGAAATCATTCATTCATCAGGAAGTGAGCTGATCAACCTGATCAATGACATATTGGACCTTTCCAAGATTGAGTCAGGAGTAGTTACGGTAGACATTGCGCCGATATTTTTCTCTGATATCCTGGACTATCTCAAGAGTTCTTTTCAGCACATGGCTGATTATAAAGATTTGGAGTTTGAGATCGATGTAGCCAGCGATTTGCCTTCATTTATCGAAACGGATATTCAGAGATTAAAGCAAATTCTGAAAAACTTACTATCCAATGCCTTCAAGTTTACCGAAAAAGGCTCCATTTCGATCAGCGTATATACTGTGGATGAGCTTTATGGTGAGGCGCTGGATACCAACCAATTGTATGCTGCTTTTAAGATAAAAGATACAGGTCTGGGAATATCTAAAGACAAGCAGCGCATCATCTTCGAGGCATTTCAACAAGCCGAAGGATCTACCAGTAGAAAGTATGGAGGTACCGGACTGGGGCTTTCTATCAGTCGTGGACTGGCAAATCTGCTGGGAGGTTTTATTGATCTGGAAAGCGAACTCAACAAAGGGAGCATCTTTACACTGTATTTACCACTCAAGACACATAGCTACAGCCTCTCCGAAACAGAAGAGCTAATGCCAAAAAATGAAGTGCTGCTATCGCCGCCTGCAGAGGCAACCAACAGCGAAATAGTGGCACCCTCTGCCGGACAGAGTGCGGTCATTTCTGATGATAGAAAAGACATAGCTACGTCAGACGATGTGATTTTGCTTATCGACAATGAGGTGCGTACGTCCAAATTGCTCACCGGCGAAGTGCACAGGTACGATGCGAAAATCATTATCAGTGACAATTCGAAGAACATTACGCATCTGCTCTATGAATTCAAGCCCGTTGCCATTGTCGTCAATTTTGATACTGGAGATCTCATAGGACAGAAAATTCTCAATCAGATCAAGACCAACCTGGATTTGAGGCATATTCCTACAGGGATTATCGCCAAGACTTCCGGGCATTTTGATATCAAAAAGTATGGTCACACGTTTATGTCCAGGACTTCTGAGGAAGAGGACATAAAGGAAATGATGAAACGACTCATGAGCTACGTGGAAAAGGATACACGAAGGCTGCTGGTTGTTGATGCTGATGATAAACGATTTGCACGCTTTAAAGCTGCGCTGAATGATACGGGAGTAAAACTGATCAGAAGTACTCCTGAGGAGTTGAAAGCTATAGATCCCCATGATTTGGATGGAGCAGTGGTGAGTATGGACCATGCGTCCATTGCAGAGCTCAAAGAGCTAAACCAGAAAAACGCCCATGTGCCGCTTATTGTAAGCTGCTCTAAGCCGCCTTCGAAAACATCCATGAAAGAACTCACAGAACTAGGGCAGGCAGTAGTGATTGGCAATGGATCTGCAGATCACAGGTTGATCGATCAGTTGGTGCTCAACATGCACATCCCTTTTCAAAGCCTCTCCAGTGAAGGTCAGGATATGGTTAGCCGGGTGCATAACTCCAAAGACTTTTTGCAGGACAGAAAGATACTGATCGTGGATGATGACATCCGCAATATTTTTGCACTCACCTCTATTTTTGAGCAATATCAGAGCAACATCTTTTCTGCAGAAGGAGGTAAGAAGTCATTAAAAGTTTTACGCAAACATCCAGATATGGATGTGGTGCTGATGGACATCATGATGCCAGATATGGATGGCTATGAAACTATCAGAAAGATCCGAAGGATGGAGGAGTTCGAGTCGTTGCCCATTATAGCGGTGACAGCAAAAGCGATGCCCGAAGATCGTGAAAAGTGTATCAAGGCTGGGGCGTCAGAGTACATAACCAAGCCTATAGACACAGAAGAGTTGATTTCAATTATTAAATACTTTGTATAAGGCTCCGATATGCCCGTAAAAATATTAATAGTAGACGATCGCGAGGAAAACCACCTTTCGCTAAAATCGGTGTTTGAGCATACCAACTACACCTTTGTGGATGCTTATTCGGGAGAGGAGGCACTCAAAGTGCTGTTGGAAGATACCCAATTTACCTTGATCATCATGGATGTAATTATGATCGGGATGGATGGTTTCGAGACGGCTTCCTACATCGTGCAGCGAGAGCGCTTACGCAACATCCCGATTATCTTTCTCACAGCTCGGGATACTGAAAATCAGATTTTCAGAGCCTTTGACCTGGGTGCTGTCGACTACATCAGCAAGCCTGTAGTGCCAGACCTGTTGAGAGCCAAAGTAAAAGTATTTGTAGAGCTCAGTAGGAAAAACCTGGAATTGGAACGACAAAAGCACAAACTGAAGTTGATGAACCAGGAGCTCATTACTGAAGTGCAAGAGCGTAAATCTTCAGAGTTGAAAATCAAACAACTCAATGATCAGCTAAGTAGTCGCTTGCGCGAGCTCGAAGCATTGGATGCATTTTCCTATTCCGTAGCTCATGACTTTAAAACTCCCCTCAACAACATCGCTATGATTGCACATATCCTCAAACGAAATGCATGTGTTCAAAATGATGAGGAGGCCAGTGACCATGTAGAGAAAATTGATGGGCAAATTGGGTTGCTCACTAGTCTAGTAGATGATTTGCTGATATTTTCGAGAGATGATGTGGTGATCAAGCGCGAAATGGTGGACATGTCCAAAATCGTGAGACAGGTGATAGAAGAGCAAACTTTTGCCTATGGCGGAGCTAAAAACTATCAAATAGAAGTGAGCGATCTCCCGGAGGTATACTGCAATCCTGGTCTGATCAAGCAAGTTTGGTCAAACCTGCTTTCCAATGCTTTTAAATATAGTAGCCATCGGGAAAGACCCGAAATTGCGATCACACATGAAGAGGAGGAAGAGCTAGCGATTTTTTCGGTTACCGATAATGGTGTTGGGTTTGGAGAAGAAGAGTCTCACAATTTGTTTAAAGTATTTAAGCGGCTCGATTCCGCTAGTGGATTTGAGGGTACAGGTGTAGGACTGGTGCTGGTAAAGCGAATTATCGAAAAGCATGGTGGAGAAATCTGGGCAGAATCCCAACCGAATGTTGCCACCAGGTTTACTTTTTGCCTGTGCCAGCAAACCAATGGAGTTTCTACCATGCAGACTAAGTCCACAGAAAGTATAAACCGGCGTTATAATTAATAGCGGGTATGCCTAAAAACCTGTCAAGACATCAGTCTTGACAGGTTTAAAAATAGGGAACGAGATGTTTTAGTAACCTTCCTGAGCACCTATGTCAAAAGCACCACCATCTGGTCTGCCCCGGCCGTAGATGTCATCCAATATGCCAAAGGAACTAAGGTCTGCACCCGCATCTACTACACTGCCAAGTCCCAATATGTCTTCTACGCTTTTTACCAACCCATAGATTGATAAGTTCGGAACGTCATTGGTAAACACATTATTAGAAGCTTCCAGCTCAGCACCATTTTTCGTAAGTGTTCCGGCATTTGCTACCAGATTGTTGACAAATCGTTTGGGGCCACCATCGTTGTTGTAAAACACAAATCCATATTTCTGCGAATTGATCACGGAATTGTTCATGATGTTGAAATAACCCTCTTTGAGGCGCTTTACATATTTGCCATGACTAGCGTAGATGCCGTGTTCACCGGAGTTGTAGAAGATATTATTATAGATATCCAGGTTTCCAATGCCTTGAATCTGGCATCCATTGCCAGTTCCGGTATCTACCAGGTTGTTGTAAAACTTTCCAGTGGTGCCTTCACCTATGAATAGTCCTTCATTGTGTGCAGAGTGATTTTTTGTGCCGTAGTTTCGTATCACGTTGTTGTACACGCGCACATTTTGATTGGCATTTTTTATCTGAATACCATCATAGCCTACATTTTCGATCAGGTTGTTGTAGATCTTTACCCCTCTGATGGAGTGACTGTAGGTTATAGCGGGGCATTTGCTTTCTTTTCTGCCGGTATAAAACCCATGGCCCATGTAGATGCCTTCTCCACCTGTGTCGTGGATATAGTTGTCGTGGATGCTAATGTCTCGCATAACCCAGGCTTGGCGGGTGTGGTCAGTAAATAACTCACAGTCCTGATAGGGGCTGGTCTTCACGCCTATGCCTGCAAAGCCTGCACGGTCTCCTTTGCCTTCAGGTGTACTGCCTGCTACTTCTATTCGTGCCATTTCTACATCTGTAGTGAAGCGTTCCATGGTCACATAAAACCCCTTTTCAGTAGTCACACGGATGCCGTATTGATCGTCTGTGCCATCTCCGATGAGTTTAAAATCCTTACTGTTTTCAAATTTTAAGCCGAATGATGCGTCGGAGTATATCTTGGCTATTCCTCCACAGTTTCTAATGATCACAGGGTTGTTTCGGGTACCTACGATGTTGCGAAACACCAATCGATTGTAGTCTACAGATGCATCCAAACAGATGATATCTCCTGGCTGGATGTTGAGCTGCGTGCCGTCGGTTACATAGTTGTTTACTACATGATCACAGTCCGCGCATGTAGTTGAGGTGGAGGGGGAGTATGAAGCGCTTTCGGTATTAGGACTTGCTTCGGTGGAGATTTCCTGCTCGTTGGCCATGTCACATTGCGTGAAAAGAAACGGGAGGGTGAGAATAAGCGAACATATCAGAGTTGTTACGTTGCGTTGCTGTCCATTGCTGTTGTTCTTTTTCATTTTCTGTCTGGTTGTTAAAAACTTCTATAAAAGCTGTGGTAGATCTTGCACATTACTTGTGGAAAATACTACTACACTGACTTTTGTCGCAAAGCTAACGCAGATGTTGTGTGAAAAAGTGCCTGTTGATTCTTAGGGGGTCGTGTGAAGGGTTAGGTTTTGGGGTTGTAAAAGGTTATAAGTATCAGAAAAACAGACAGATATAAGATTTTTGTGAGTGGTGATAAAGTTGAAAAATTGGGTGTTTTGCCTAGAGTAGAGTGGTGAGTGTATGTAGTTGAAATGACTACAAATTGTCATAAAAAAAACTACATACTAGAGTTACGCACTACAAAAGCTGTAGTAGTTAGTATGACAGAGAAAGAAAATTGGAACAATTGGATTCAAAAAAAATAGGCCCATCGCTTACAAGTACGACGGGCCCACACGGCATCAACGAAATTCTGAAGAGGGAAATTGAGAACGATGCGCGTGAATTTTAGGGAGAAAGTTGATTGTTGCTGAGTAAGTATTTTTGCACGCGTTCCACGATCTGGTGATTGCTGATGCCTGTGCCTTTCAGCTGAATGATTTCAGAAGATGCCAATGCCAGGTTTGTAGACAAGGTATTGTCTTCAAAGGAGGCTTCACACCCTTCTTTGGTGGGTTTCTTGCTTAAAATCAGGTTTTGAGACACGCGCTTTTCACCACCTTTTTCATTATAGAGCACCAGGCCCGCATTATGGGCCATGAGTATGGTGTTGTTATGAATGTCAAAAGCCCCATCAGGTAATCGTACAACATATTTGCCATGAGTGGCATAAATGCCATGTTCACCAGCATTTAAAAACAGGTTGTTGTGCAATTCAATATTTCCAAGTCCCTGAATCTGGCAGCCATTGCCTGTTCCCGTGTCGATGATGTTGCCATAAAACTCGCCCGTGGTGCCTTCACCAATAAATAGCCCTTCATTGTGGGCTTTTTTGTTTTTTGTGCCGTAGTTGAGAATGGTGTTTTTAAACACCTTTACATCCCTGTCTGCATTTTTGATTTGAATACCATCGTAGCCTACGTTGGCTATTTTGTTGTGATGGATCCTTACTCCCCGAATGCTGTGCGAATAGCGCTTTCTGGAATCCTTGCATTTTGGTTCGGGCCTGCCTTTATAGAAGCCATGGCCAATATATAAGCCTTCTCCACCAATGTCATGAATGTAGTTGTCATGTATGTGGATGTTTTTCATGACCCAATCCTCCCGGTTTGGATCCAAAAACCGAGTACAATCCTCGTAAGGACTTGTTTTGGCAGCTATGCCTGCAAAACCTGCACCGGCGCCTTTTCCATTGGGGTTGGTTCCACGTATTTCGATGTTTTCTATTTCAAAATCAGAGGTAAAGCTTTCCATGGTGAGGTAAAACCCCTTTTGGGTAGTGATGACTATCCCATATTCATGAGTGTCACTTCCCGTGCCAGACAGCTTGATGTGTTGGCTGTTTTGAAACTTCATGCCAAAGGCATTCTGAGCATAAATACGTGTTTGACCGTTACAGTTTTGAATAGTAATAGGCTGCTCACTAGTTCCTTGGAGATTTTTGAGGGTAATGCGTTTGTATCGTCTGGGTGCCAGGCAGATAACATCGCCTGGTTGTACATTCTGTTTGCTACCATCAAACACATTGGAAGAAATGAGGTGATCGCATTCGGTGCATGGTAGTGCCTCCGCAGGAGTCAGCAATGTAGAAGCGATTAGTATAAAAAGAGAGATCATTCCATTTGATTTTATATAGTAAAAGAAAGAAAGAGGCCGGCCCGAAGGGGGGAGAGTGAGGGAGTATGCCTTCGGGCCGTGTGGGTCAAACTGCCTCTTTCTGAAGCATAGCTGGTATTGTGTTGATCAGCAATCGCATGTCATAGATCATAGAATGCTTTCGAGCATACTCGATATCCAGATTGATGCGTTCTTCATCACTCATATCGTCTTTGCCCCGTTTGGTGACCTGCCATAGTCCGGTCACACCTGCCGGAGCCAGAAATCGCTTGGCCACCTCATCCTGCGTTAGCTGTTCGGCTTCATACAGCGGTAGTGGTCGGTTGCCCACGATAGACATGTCACCTTTGAGTACATTAATGAGCTGTGGCACTTCATCCAGACTCGTCTTGCGCAAAAAACGACCAAATGGGGTGACTCGTGGGTCGTTTTTGATCTTGATAAAAATGCCATCACCATACTGGTTGTGAGTGGAAAGTTGCTGCAGACGGGCATCAGCATCCTGGTACATAGATCTGAATTTGATGAAAGGAAACACGTTGTAGTTATGACCTGCACGTCTGGAGACATAGAAGATGGGTCCTCTGGACTCTAGCTTGATGATAAGCGCAATCAATAAGAGGAGAGGAGAAAGCACGATCAGCGCACTGGCCGCTACCAGGATGTCAAACATGCGCTTTGCGGGTGGGATTTTCACCCCTGCAGGTTCTTCGACAGGTTCTTCTTCGGTGTCTTTGTATTCTTTCATTTTTTGAATCATATCGAATTTCCGCTCCAGGTTGTCGCTTAGTTTACCGAAGTGGTAGTCATCAAACTGGTATGTGGTGGCTACTTCTCTGGCCTCAGCATCTTCCTCCACACTGTAGAGCACTATCGGCAGAGCGAGATTGTCGGCCTTGTCTTTAATCTCACCAAATTTGGCATGCTCTTCCAGCCCTGAGCGGTATAAAACCGTAATGGCTGTTGGTTCCATTTTTTCAAGTGCTTTGGGCGCTGCTGCGATATCTATACACGTAAAATCCATGCCTTTGAGGTGAAATTCACTTTTGATGTGAACTTCGTGACCTACTACCCACATCACATTGTGGGGGTGTTGAGGAGAGTTTTGCTGGTTGTGATTATACATGATTTGCTTGGTTTAAGGTTTGATCAATAGTTTCCAGAAGTTCTTCCGGGTTAAACGGCTTAGCAACGATGCGCTCGATGTTCCAGATCTGGGCGTGTTCTTCCAGGTCAGGATCTGAACTGCCCGTAAGCACCACTATAGGGATGTCTCGAAACAGCCCGCTGGTGCGCAGGTTTTCAGTAAGCTCCATACCATTGACGAATGGCATTTTAAAATCCGTAAGGATAAGGTTTGGGAAATTGCCGGCACTAAGCCAGTCCCAGGCGTCCATAGAATTATGAACAGCATGTACCTGATAGACAGGCTCCAGGTAAGTAGTGAGTAGTGCACACAGCGCTGTGTCATCTTCTACTATCAAAATGGTGTTTTTTGCGCCTTCCATGGTTGTGATCTTCGTTGGGTTTAGAGGTATTGGCTTATCGTTTTTCTGATGATGACGATTCAAAGCTAAGGCGCTCTTGTACACCATTGAATGATGCAGTGGTTACATAAGAATTACCCTACACCTTACACTTCAATTACAAGATAAAATCAATGATTATCAAGCCATTAGCGCATTCTATATTTGGGTCATAACAAAGGAGAAACTATGGAAATTCAGGACGTATTTAATAATCTGTGGAGGCGAAAATGGGTAGTGTTGATCACGCTGGTAGTAGGTGCTCTAGTGACACTTTTCTTTCTGCAATTTCGGGAAGAGACCTTTAAGTCCACTGCACGCATTTCCACAGGATATACCATCACTGATCAGGTAGATCTCAACGAGCCATCAGAGCGCATGAGAGACCAGGACGTCAGATTCAATAATTTATTGGAGCTTATGAAGTCACCTGTAAGCTTCAACTTATTGTCGTACCGGCTGTTGCTACATGATCTAAATCATGATCAGGAGCAAACATTTAGGTATCCCAAAGATCCCTCGGTGATATTAGAGGAGGATCGTTTCACCCGAATGGGTAAACAGCTCAACGCTAAAATGCGGGCACTTACCTCAGACTACCAGCCGTCGCTTTATTCGTTTTTTGAAGATGCGGAGATCGAGCTGGTCAAAAAAGAAGTAAAAGAGAAGCTTCGTGCTCATGAGGCGTTGGACCCTTCGGATCCAAATTTCGACCTCATACGTAAGTTTCTGCTTGCGTTTGGTTATGATTATCAGGCCGTGAGTGATGCTCTCAATATTTACCGTGTTTTTGGTACAGATTATATCAATGTGGAGTTTGAATCTCATGACCGGGAATTGTCTGCATTTGCAGCCAATACTTTTAGTAAGGAGTTTATAGACTACTATGCAACCATTCGCGGAGAGCACTCCAATGAATCTGTGGCATTTCTGAAAGAGGTAGCAGCAGAGCGAAAGGCTATTTTGGACAATAAGCTCTCCCAGCTGGAAGGCTATGGCGTATCTGATGCCATGGGAGAGGGCGAGCGTGCCAGTCGATACAGTCAACTGGTGGATCTGGAGCGCCGCAGAGATGAACTGCGCAGTGCTGTGCAGGAGCACAGACTCACTATCAACCAATTAGAGCAGGACGTATCCGGCTCTGGAGGAGGTAGTCAGCAAAACCAACGTGTAGTAGCACTTCAGGATCAAATACGAGCACTACAGCGCCGCTATGTATCCACAGGATCTACTAATCGTGAGTTGTCAGATTCTCTGGCTTATCTCCGGGGCAGGTTGCGTTCGCTTATCGCCAGATTAGATACCGATACCGAAACGGTGGGTACGTCAGATCTGGAGCAGCAGCTAAAGACCGCTCGTATAGACTATCAGGTAGCTCAAAATGACCTCCAGCAGGTCAACGCGCGAATTAATCAGCTACAATACGGATTTTCGAATGACGAGGAGCAGAGTGATGAGGTGGCTGCCCTTAAAAATGAAATAGAGGTAGCCAAGCAGGATTACAACGAAGTATTGAGAAAACTTAATCAGGCAAAAAATCAACAGGTTACAGAAAGTTCGCTTCGTCAGGTACTGGCTGCCACTCCCGCACTCAACCCATCTTCGATGAAAAGCATCTATGTGCTCTGCATTTCGGTGTTTAGCTGCTTTGCTTTAGCTGTTTTGGTCATCATACTAGGAATGATCACGGATGACACCATTCGTACACCTTACCGTTTTCAGAAGATGGTAAACCTCAA
This sequence comes from Marinoscillum furvescens DSM 4134, assembly GCF_003386095.1. Classification (GTDB taxonomy): domain Bacteria; phylum Bacteroidota; class Bacteroidia; order Cytophagales; family Cyclobacteriaceae; genus Marinoscillum; species Marinoscillum furvescens. The sequence continues at coordinate 123,322 of NZ_QREG01000017.1, forward strand.
ACTTCAGGCAGTGCTCAACAAAGTGAGCCTGAAGAAGCTTGACTTTCATAAGATTTTTATCTCGGAGTATAGTCCCAAGCGTGAAGTGGAGTTTTACAAATCATCACTTCGCCATTTACGTTACCAGATAGAGGGGATGAATTCAAAAATTTTCTTGTTTACCAGCCTGAGGCCTGGAGCCGGTAAAACCTCTATCATCAATTCGCTGGCCTACGTTTTTAGTTTGCTCAAAAAGCGCGTGTTAATTATCGATACCAACTTTAAGAATAATTCGCTCACACAGATCTACGGATCCGGGCTGAAGGAGGTGAAGGTAGTGCAAAAGCGGATGGTCTCTAAGCGATCACCACGCATGGCCAAAGTAACCGCCAATGGTGCTGGGGCTGAGGACGAAGAGCTCGTAGAAATGAAGAGTTCACTGGACCTGGTAAACCCTACAGACTATGATGACATCTTTTTCGTAGGCAATAGCGGTATCACGGGAAACTCACCATCAGAAATGCTTTCACGACGAGATTTTAAAAAATTTGTCTTGATGATGGCTGAGCAGTTTGATTATATTTTCCTGGAAGGTCCGGCACTCAATGATCATTCGGACAGTAGGGAGCTGGTAAGCTTTGTGCAGCGCGTAGTTACGGTGGTCAATGCTCAGGATACCGTTCGCCCTGTAGATGAGCAGTCTATTGAGTTTGTAAAATCTCTGAAAGGCAAGTCTGCAGGCGCAGTGCTCAATCAGGTAGTGCTCGAAGATATACGCGATTAGTTTTCGACTCCTATGTCGGATGTATAGTGTGGCAGGCGCCTGTAGTTTCAGGCGCCTGTTTTTTTTTCACCACCAGTGGCTCAGGTTTTTACCTGTTAGTTTTTGTAAGTTTTGGATGTCCTCACCGTAGATGTCCCGAGTAAGTATTTGCTTGATTTCTGGATCCATGGCTGGTTTTTCCAGGTTACGCTTCCTAAGCTTTACAAGTAGGCTTTGCAGCTGTGGACTTTCTTTTAGCTCTTGATAGTACTTGCCAAACACGCGTTTAGACAGCTTTGGCAATAAGCCATGGTTGCCGATAAGTCCGTCCAACGATTTGTTTTTCACAATGCCTGATTGATTAAGGGCCACGAGTTTATCTACCTGAAAGTCTGTATCTACGCCTAAAAATGCATAAATGTCTTTTAACACTTCGGGGCCATTTGCCTTGAATTCGTCAAACAGGTATACCTTAATTTGGTCTGCACCAAAGAGCTGGTAATACCTGCTGAGGTTTTTGTAGTAAAAGCCTTCACGTATGAGATCGTTTCGTTTCCACCAAATGCTGCTTTGGTCCAGACAATCAGAAAAGTGACGAGTTGGTAGCCGGTTTTCACGTGCCAAATGCATGTACCTGGACCATAGGCGTTCTGCGGGTTGTCTGAAAATGGCTATTAACTTCATGTTTGGATTGTGATAGCGAATACGCTCAGGAGCCATTTGGTGGTACAGGTAAGTGTTGGAGGTTTCGCCGCTCACTTGTTCGGAAGTGGCCCCATCAAATAGTGTCTGGTAGTCTTCCAGATTGGTGACGGATTGCCGGTAGTGCCATTGTTCTCCTGGTCGTGCCGCCAGGTCTGCTTCAGAGAGCATTTCATACCCAAAGAAGTTGGGTTCCTTTACCGGGGAAATATAGATTTCGGGGTGTTGTTTCAAGTAGTTGTCGAGAGATGTGGTACCGCACTTACCAGCCCCAATCACCAAAAAGTCTGGCATCCATTCATGGGATTTTTGAGTGTATAGCTGATTGTCTTTCGCTTTAGTGGCTTGCATTTGTGTGTTGCTTTATGGTTTTTTTAAAAGTAACCATGACAATGGGCAGTACTTATGCTCTCGGACTTACAATTGCCTTACAAGGCAGAGGTTTTTGGCTAGAGGGCTGCATTAGCAACATTTTAGCCTCTTCATTTGCTGCTGCACCAAGGCAAAACATTTATGGGAAAGCAATCATATTGGATACAAGCAGGGAAGCTTACGCTTTTTCAGCGCCTGGCTATGCTAGGGTTTGGTGTGCTTAATTTTTACCTGCTAGTACGTATGCTTCCCCAGGAAGGATATGGCGTATGGATGCTATTCGTTTCTGTGACTACTCTCATACACACCATACGCGAAGGTTTTTTTAAAAAGCCGCTGATTCGGTTTTTGGGTAAACTTGAAGGTGTTGAGCGAAGACGGTTGCAGGGGTCTTCATTTATTTTAAACCTGGCCTTTGCAGGGGCTAGTAGCTTGATTTTGGCTGTTGGTGCCAATGGTTTGCAGCGTGTCTGGGATGCCCCGGGATTGGAACAGCTATTTTATATCTACATACTTACCAATTGTTGCTGGGCAGTATTTGCGCATTACAACAACGTGCAGGAGGCTCATTTTCGTTTTATAGGGCCAATGACTTCCGGGGTGCTCAAAAATGGAGTGTTGTTCGTGGGAATTGTAACGTACTATTTTTCTAATTGGCAGATAGATATCGTTACACTTGGGGTCTTGGATTTGGTTGCCACAGGTATAGCTGCTGTTACTGCTTATTGGTTTGGAAAAGGACTGGCCAAGCGTAAGGTGTTTTGGAGTAAAAGCTGGGCTTATCGGTTGTTTCACTATGGGAAATATACGCTGGGCACGAACATTAGTGGGATAATTCTGCGAAATACTGATAGCTGGATGCTGGCATGGTTTATATCTCCTGCGGCAGTTGCCGTGTACAATGTAGCTATTCGAGTTACCAATTTGTTTGAAGTGCCTACGATGGCTATGGCTTCTATCTTGTTTCCAAAGGCCGTAAAAAATGCCGAAGTGGATGATCAGGCAGCCATGAAAGAGCTCTATGAGAAATCCGTCAGTGTGATCATCATGTTTGTAGCACCTATGGCTATACTCGGAATCATTTTTTCTGATCAGATCATCTGGGTACTGGCAGGTGAGGCCTACGGAGAGGCATCTGCCGTATTAAAAGTTACCATGCTCTATGGATTAATTATTCCTTTCAACAAGCAGATGGGTATACTTTTGGATGCCATTGGCAAAGCACGACTCAATATGTTATTTGTGATGCGAAATGCTGCAATCAATGCTACGCTAAATGCTTTGATAATACCTATGGTAGGAGTGATGGGGGCAGCTTATGCTACATTGTCTACCATGCTGCTGGTTTTCATCATCAATCAGATATACCTGTGGAGAAACTTTCAGGTAAACCTTAAGAATTTGCCAGGCTACTCCAAACAGTATTTTCTACGGCTCAAGCAGCTGGCATTATCCAAAGTTCCATTTTAAAATCCTTCAGCATAGTCATCTCCTCGCGGGTCGGCACCACCTTCCAATTGCCCGTTTTCTAATACGAGTATGCAGTCAGTGCGTCCTATTTTTTCTCTAAACTCTATGTTGTGCCCCATTTCCTCCAAGGTGGATATTTGCTTTTGATCCAAAGCGCCTTTCTCCACCAGTATGCGATCTGGAAGCCACTGGTGGTGGATTTTTTTGGCCGCTACAGCATCCTGCATGGTCATGTTATAGTCTAGTATGTTGAGGATTGTTTGAAAAACTGACGTGATGATGGTAGCTCCACCGGGAGTTCCTACTACCGCCCGAAGCTCACCGTCAGTAGTTACAATAGTGGGAGTCATGCTACTCAGCATGCGCTTCTGTGGGGCAATGGCGTTGGCTTCTGCTCCCACCAGGCCAAACATATTGGGCACCCCGGGCTTAGCACTAAAGTCGTCCATCTCATTGTTAAGGAAAAAGCCAGCACCTTTTACCATTACTTTGGATCCGTAGTTTCCATTTAGGGTGGTAGTCACGGCCAGAGCATTGCCGTATTTGTCTACAATGGAGTAATGGGTAGTTTCGGTAGATTCTGCCATCGCTTCACCTGCAGCTACCTGATCAGAAGGTGTTGCTTTATCCAGGGCTATTGTGCCAAAGCGTTCTTCATTGTATGCGGGTGAAGTAAGCGTGGATACTGGCACGTTGGTAAAGTCAGGGTCTCCGAGGTACTCGGCACGGTCTGCGAATACTCTACGTTCCAATTCGGCCATAAGGTGTACAGCTTGCACACTATTATGCGGGTGTTGGGTTAGTTGGAGTTGCTCAGCGCCCTGGAGCAGTTGAGCCACGGCCACACCACCGCTCGATGGGGGAGCCATTCCAATGATTGTATGCTCCTTGTATGAGGTAATTAATGGCTTTCGCCAGATAGCTTCGTAGGCCTGCAGGTCCTCATGAGTAATGAGTCCATTGGCTGTTTTCATCTCGTCCACTATTTGTGAGGCCACTATTCCCGTGTAGAAGCCATCACGGCCAGAGTCACGTATAAAGGACAAAGTAGCTGCAAGCTGTGGCTGGTTTACAGGATCTCCAGCCGACCAACCGCCTTCTTTGACTACCCAGGGAGTGTGCGTGTTGCCTTGTATAAAATCTTCTTGTTTTTCATTTAGTGTAGCAGCTTCATCTTCGGTGATCCGGTGGCCTTCAAAAGCTATGTCTATGGCAGGTTGTACAAGCTTAGCCCATTCCATGGAGCCATATTTTTGGTGCAGTTGCCACATGCCTGCCACACTGCCTGGTACACCCACTGCCATGTGACCTAGTGTGCTGAGCTCAGGATTTACTTCTCCTTGCTCATTTTGGTACATCGTGCGATGAGCGGTCATCGGGGCTTTTTCACGAAAGTCCAGGCCATCTACGACTCCATCTGCCATGCGCAAGACAGCAAATCCGCCTCCACCGATATTACCAGCTCGAGGGTATACTACGGTGAGTGCAAAGTGTGAGGCTACTGCTGCGTCCACTACATTGCCTCCGGCTTTGAGTACAGAAAGCCCCACCTGAGTGGCTATTGGGTGGGCTGTAACGATCATGGCACTATCGCCCAGGGCGCCGCGGTTTGTAGTCGTGTTTTCACTAGCAGGTTGGCAGCCGACCAATAGTACAATTACCAGACCTAGAAGGAGTAGGGGGTTAATTTTCATTTATTCCTTTCGTACGTTTGAGTGATTTGTACCGCTTAATTTTTACGCGTTTCTTGCCTCGATCTTTTTTGGCATCATAGGGGCGGAAATGCTTGCGCGATTTGGTGATCGGTACTTTGTAGTAGGTAGCATGGCACCCCGCCCAAAAGAGCGGGGTGACCAGCAGTAAAAAAATAAGTTTATAGACTCGAAAGCTTTTCATTTTCTGGAAAATCTCCGAAAAGCTAATCAATTCCAATTAGGACATCAAACGTTGGCCAGCTTAGGGTTATTTGAACCTCTAGGCTGTTTGATCTCCATGGTGATGTTTTTGTTCTTCGCTGTGTGTTTGAAATCTTCAATGGTTTCCAAGATGTCCTCATCGATGAAGATTGATTCGGTTTCATCGAAGACCACATGAGATTCATCAGGAATTTGTCTCAAGGTTCTACGTAAGAATGCTTTGTTTAGGAAGCTTACATCTTTTTCCAGTCGGATGATGTATTCCTGCTCACCTACTTCTTTCAGCGTGATGGCTTTGTGGAGGTTGGTTTTTAGTACATAAAACAATCCTACGATGATACCAATGGTGATACCAATAAGCAGATCTGTAAATAAGATAGCTACGATGGTAATCACATAAGGTATAAACTGTGAGGTGCCTTTGGCATAAAGTCCTTTAAAAATTGAAGGTTTGGCTAATTTATAACCTACTACCAGAAGTACTGCAGCTAATGCTGAAAGCGGAATCAGGTTGAGTACGTCTGGGAAGAACATTACAGACATGATCAAAAGGAAACCATGGAATATGGCTGAAACCTTGGTTTTACCCCCTGAGCTCACGTTGGCTGTACTTCGAACTATTACTGCCGTAAGAGGAAGACCACCTAGGAGGCCAGATACCATGTTGCCGATTCCTTGTGCTTTTAGCTCTGTATTGGTTGGTGCTATTCTTTTGTAAGGATCTAACTTATCTACCGCATCAAGGCTAAGAAGTGTTTCCAAACTAGCAATGATTGCAATAGTCACTGCTACCACATAGATGTCAGGGTTGGCAAACTGCGAGAAGTCCGGTGCAGTAAGGAAGTCTACAAACTCGCTTACACTCCCCGCCACAGGCAGTGCTACCATGTGCTTGGCAGATAGTACAAGGTTGGGTAGCATTTTTGGAAATAAGATGCTATTAGCGGCCATACCCCAAACTACAGCTACCAGTGCACCAGGGACAATAGAAGTCCACTTTTGTTTTTTCATAAACGGCCGTTCCCACATGATGAGAATACCCAGTGCAATGCCACTGATTATCAGGGCACCCATATCGATGTTTTGAATGGCCAGGATGATTTCTGTAAAGGTGTTTTCACCGTCTGGCTGATAGAAACTTTCATCTCCTTCATAATCCTGATCATCGCCCAATGCGTGAGGGATTTGTTTAAGAATAAGTATCAACCCAATGGCTGAAAGCATACCTTTAATTACTGAAGAAGGGAAAAAGTGACCAATAATGCCCGCCTGTAGCATGCCTAACGTAAACTGAATCAAACCAGCCAGGAATACGGCTAGTAGAAAAGATTCATAGGTACCCAGCGTATCGATAGCATTGAGGACAATAACTGTAAGACCTGCTGCAGGCCCACTCACACTAAGCTGTGAGCCACTAAAGAGACCTACTACTAAGCCACCAACTATACCAGCTATAAGTCCTCCAAAGAGGGGAGCGCCAGAAGCCAGGGCTATTCCCAGACAGAGTGGTAATGCGACCAATGCTACGACCAATCCCGCGGGGAGGTCATTTTTTAAGTTGCTTCCAAAATATTGTTTCATGAATTCGTGGATGAATTTTAAGGTTTAAAAGGAATTGAACAGGTGAAGATGGCGTCCCACAAAAATGTTGGGAAAATAGGAAAAATGCATTATTAAATCGAGAAAATCCTCACCTTAGACGTGTTCTATTTTTGTGATTTTGCAAAATTCATAATTCGTTTTGATAACATTCTGTTAATCAGGAGGTATAAAATAGGTGCTTAAAGGTAATTTATAATCAATTCCTTTTAGTTTGTTATTGGTTTAGTTATATTCATGACCCCAATTATCTTGATCATTTAACCAACGACCAGTACAGACGAAATGAAAACATCAGCTAACCTAGACCTTCTCGAGCATCAAAATTTGCCAAAAGGCTACCGAGCCTACAAGATTAAAGGAGTAGATCAGACGATCATAGCACGAAAAGGAGGTCCTACTAGTGATCAGGTAAAAAGTAAGGCTACTTATGCGGAGCTGAGAAACAATCAAAAGGAGTTTGGGGTGGCCTCAATGATGTCTAAAGTACTGCGCAGCTCATTGTCGGATGGCATGTCTGAAATCTGCGAAACGTATGTGTCTGGACGACTGACGGCACAGTTTCGAAATCTGGCAAAATACGAACAAGGTAAAACGGGAACTCGACCATTGTATCTAAGCAAGCATGGTCACAATCTGAATGGATTTGAGTTTAACACCACAGCGCCATATGAGCAAATTTTTGGTGCGAAGTACTTCATCAAACCCGGTAGCCGAAGAGGGCAGGTAATCCTTCATTTTCCAGCTTTTGTGCCGGAGAACACCTTTCAAAAACCTGATGGTGCTACCAATTTTAAGATTAGTGCAAGACTAATTGCGCTTTCTGATTACTATTTTGATCAGGAGGAGATGTGCTATCAGCCTTTAAGTAAAGATTTTCATGGACAGTTTGGAGCCTACAAGAGCCCCATGCTTCCGATTTTGAAAATACCGACAGAACCTATGACTGCTATGGTATCGCTTGATGAGCAGGAGGTGCCGGAGCATATCGGACTTTTCCTCGTGATGGCCGTGAGTTTTTATCAATACGAAAATGGTAAGTTTAAGCACCTGGCCAAAGGGAGTAGCATGACCATTAAGAAAGTTTATTAAAACTTTTTACCCCTGTATTGGATTATTAGAGAAATCTTTTCACTGATGACCAATCACCCCAGAAGACAAATAGGTGATCCTGTTGCTGACAGTGCCTTCACATTCTTCAAAGAAAATCCTAAAAGCTATCAGGCCTTTCTGTCCGTAGCTACTAATGACGAATTGCTCGAGCTATTAGCACTGTACGAGCCTTTACATCCGTTACTTCAAACGCTACACCTTCCTGATCCAGCAGATAGCAGACTCTTGAATGCTGGTCACGACTTTTTCGAACTGTATTTATTTGAGATTTTGGGCGTACTTGGCCTTTATAGCCTTCCATATTGTTATGCCGGAGCAAAAGGGGCACGTGTCCTGGTATTGTCCAGGCGTCTGAAAGACCAGCCAGCAAAGCGTCTAAGTGAAACAGCCAAATTTGTGGTTTCGGCCGGTGCCAAGGGCGCATGGAAGCCTGATGGAAAAGGTCTGGTAGCCACTGTGCAAGTGCGATTGATGCATGCTGCAGCACGTCATTATGCGTCTAGGGAAATTCGTGATGAGGTGCCCGTAAATCAGGATGACCAACTTGGAACGTTGATGGCATTTTCGCTGGTGAGTTTGCATGGGTTACGCAAGCTGGGAATAAGAGTAGGTGAGCGCGAGGCAGCTGCGTTTTATGAGTTGTGGAAATTGATTGGATTAAATATGGGCATACAGCCCGAATATATCCCGGAAGATCTACGGGCAGCACATCAGGCTGATAAAGATATTGTTAATAGAGAATTTAAAAGTAGCCAGGAGGGTAGGGAGTTGGCCCTAAGCTTGCGAGCCTACTTTGAAAGCCAGCCGGCAACACTGGGAATAGATGCTGTGACGCTCATGGGGTACCTGCTAGGTGACGAACTTTGTGAAATACTGGATATTCCACGTTCGCAACTCAGGCAAGCGGCGCTCTATCCATTGTTGCGCTCAATGAATTTCTTCAAGGACTTCCAGCGGCAGCACATAGGAGTCTCTCCAGAGATTGGACGAAAACTAAGTGAAGAAGGCGTAAAACCCAATCACAGTTTTTCGTATAGATAAGGATGAGATATCTGATTGCGATTGCTGCTTTTCTACTTTTCATCAATTTACAAGCTCAAAACGGACAAATAAGGTCCCAAGAATTGTATGAGGCTGGCCTTGAAGCTTTTCGGCAATCTGATTTTTCCGCTGCTCGAAATTTACTCAACGAATCCATTGCTTTGAGGGCTACTCCAGATGCGCATTACCTGGTAGGTCTCACATATACTGCGGAGGGTAAAGACCTACGCGCTGTGGCGTCCTTCGAGGCAGCTGTCGCCCTCAATCCTGATTATCATGAGGCATATTTTCAGAAAGGGTTGATTTACCTCCAGTATCATGATCCTTCTCAGGCGATCAAAGACTTTACCTTGTTGATCGATACAGAACAAACCGAAACACGCAGTATTTACTTTCAAATAGATCCCACAGGTAATCAGCAAACAGAAGTAGGGACACTCACCAATTTTAAAGCACAGCTGTATCACTACAGAGCTCAGGCTCATCGGGCACTTCGATCGTACGACAAGTCATTTGAAGACCTGGCTCAGGCTATAGCACTTGATGAGCATCCAGATTTTCTGGTGACGAGAGCATTGCTGTATCAAAAGACAGGTCAACGAGAACACGCCGAGCGGGACCTGCGACAAGCAGTAGCGCTAGATAGTCTACACCAGCTAGCCTGGTACAATTTGGCGCTTATGGATCCTGATGTGGAACTTCCGGAGGGACTGATTGAGGCGGATGGAGCTGGCGCCACCATTGGTCTACTAGCTTCTCGCGCATTGGAGCAGGGAGACTACCAGCGCGCTAAGGTCTACTTTGATCGCAGCCTGGAGCGCAATCCATCAGATGTGCTCACTCGCATCAATAGAGGTAGGGTCTTGTTGAAGGTTCGGCAGTTTGAAGCCGCTATTGAGGATTTTGAAGTTGCCCGCAAACAAGATCACACCCGCTTTGAGACCTTGTACTTAATTGGAAATGGGTATTTTTTTCAAAAACAACATAAAACTGCGCTGGCATACTACCATCAGTATCTGGTGGTGGACCCCACGAATGCTATCGTTTGGTACAATGCGGCAATGTGTCAGCTAGAGCTAAAAAAGAAAGAAGAAGCTTGTCACAGCCTGGAACGCGCACAAACTTTGGGGATGTTGGAAGCTTCTGGAAAGCTGAAAAAATATTGCCGATAGGTTTTATTATTTTTGACTTATGACGCGAATTGCCCCACTCAAAATCGATATGCACACGCATATCTTGCCTGAAAAACTGCCCAATTTTGCTGATAAGTTTGGCTATGGAGACTTTATCAACCTATTGCATCACAAGCCTGGAGCGGCGCTGATGATGAAAGGCGAGAAATTCTTTCGTGAGATTCAATCCAACTGCTGGGATCCTGAAGTTAGGGTCAAAGAGTATGAGGAGTTTCATACGAAGGTGCAGGTGATTTGTACCATACCGGTTATGTTTAGCTACTGGGCAGAGCCCAAAGATTGTCTGGATCTAAGCCAGTACCTCAATGACCACATCGCTGAAGTGGTGGATCAGTATCCTCAGCACTACATTGGGCTGGGTACGGTGCCCATGCAGGATGTGGATTTGGCGATCGAAGAGTTGGAGCGACTGAAGGGGCTTGGGATTCCGGGCGTTCAGATCGGTTCAAACATCAATCAGCACAACCTGAGCAAGCCTCGGTTTTTTGAGTTTTTTGAAGCCTGTGAGCGTTTGGATATGGCCATCCTCGTTCACCCCTGGGATATGATGGGTAAGGCGGATATGGAAAAATACTGGCTGCCGTGGCTGGTAGGCATGCCGGCAGAAACTGCCAGGGCCATTGCTTCCATGATCTTTGGAGGGGTGTTTGCGCGATACCCCAAGCTGCGCGTGTGTTTTGCGCATGCAGGAGGATCCTTTTTGCCTACCATTGGCCGTTTGGAGCGAGGCTTCAACTGCCGGCCGGATCTCGTGGCGGTGCACAATAACGTAAATCCACGAGAATACCTGGGTAAGTTTTGGGTAGATAGCATCACGCATGATCCCATGCTATTGGAATATGCAATGAAATTGATTGGGTCAGAAAAAATATGTCTCGGCTCGGATTATCCGTTTCCGTTAGGAGATCTGGAGATAGGTAAGTATATCGAAGAAATGGACTTGCCTGAAGACGACCTGGAAAACATTATGTACCGATCTACGCTGGATTGGTTGGGGATGGGAGCAAAGGAGGAAATAGCCAATCTTACTTCCCTTTCAGGTAAGGGTCAAAACTAAAACCTAAGTAATTCAACTTGGTGATTGAAAAGCTGGTTTAAGATCTCCATTCCTTCAAAGCATCTAGTACGATTACCTCATCGAGCTGCGCATTGAGTGTGCCTGCTACGGCTATGCCTCCTATGATTTTGTCATTGGAATAGATGGGGTGCCCACCAAGTAAGGGTACGTACGGTTGCGGCGTACAGCTGTCGAGTGTGAGCATAGGTGCCCGGCCATCGGAGATTACTTCTTCTAGTTTTCCGGTAGGGCGCTGAAACGCTACCGCGGTGGCAGCTTTTCCTAAGGCAATGTTGGCTGCTGCGTGCATGGTGCCATCGAGTACTTCCAGTAGTACCGGATGCCCTCCCTGATCCACAATGGCTATTGCTCCGGGTACCTTGTGGCTATGAGCGGAATTTAGCGCCACCTTCATGAGGTGGCGCGCTTCCTTGTGTGAAATTGAATGAGTCTGTAGCGGCATTAAAGTCTGTAGATTTCTGTGCGTACGAGTTCCATGAGGTCCATGTGGCGTTCTTCGGCCATGAGTTTCCGGTATTTGGCACGATCAAGGCCTTCCACTAGATTCCAAATCGCCTGGTTCATTTTAGCATGCTGAGTGAAAAATCCCATCATGTCGAATATGCGAGGGGAGGCATCAGCAGTGAAAAACTTATTGTAGCCATACTCCTTGGCATAGAAGAAAAACTCAACCGTATGCAAGAAGTTTCGGGAAGCTCCTATGAGGTCCCAGTCAAAGTTCCAGTCGTTATCATTGGTGTGCAGGTAGTAGTCAATGTTCGACTCTTCACAGAGCGCGAGTACTTGTGCTGGATTCTCTTTGGCGAGCAACGAGTGACCAAAATCTATGGTGATTCCTGTGGATGAATTTTGTACATCTTTCAGTAGTACGATGGACTTGGCGCAACTATCCAGGTGACAATTGACACGGGTTTCGTTGATTTTATACTCAATGAAAAGTGGGATTTCCGGAAGGTAGTCTGCAGCTTCTGCAATTGCATCGACCATATTGCGCCATGCCTTTGGGTAGTCTACTTGAAAGAGGTTGTCAAACCCATCAGACAATGGGCAAACCGTGACCAATGGGGCGCCTACTTTTTTGGCAAAATCTTTAGCTCCTCGGATTATTTCTAAAGCACCTTTTCTAAGTTCTTCCTGCGGGCGGGAGATGGCGCCAGGTACCCAATTGATTTCTTTCTTGATGTTGGCATTGATGGCAGCAAACTCCAGATTGTATTTTTTCATCAAAGCAAGCGTCGCCTCTGCTTCTCCGGTTTCATATGGGTAGACTACTTCCACACCACTGACTCCTGGTACTTGTGCGGCAAGTTGTAGGCGCTGCTCCAGTTCGGTGGGTTGCTGGTAATCGGAAAATCGATCTCTTGTGCTACCTAAAAAGGCAGTAATGATACTTTGTTTCATGTTTTGGTGGTTTGTTTTTATCTAATCGCTAGCTGTCAGCGTATGGAGTATTCATTGCTGGTTTTATGATTTGACCAGCAGCTCATGCTGAAAGTAAGCTGTATTCGTAGTTTAGTTATGCTACAATTTTGGTTTCACGAATGATGTTAGGGTCGGTAAACTGGTCCAGAGTGTCACGCACTTTCGTGGAAAAGGAATACATCACCGCTCCGGCTGGTCCTGCCTGAAACCAGTGTTTGGTGCCTGACGGTAATACCAACTGATCACCAGGTTTGAGGTCTACTTCGTGACGCATGGTGTAGCAGTCCGACTTGCCATCTACAATGAATCCTTTGTCCAGCGTATCTTCTCCCGGGATATAGAAATACAGATCGCCGCTGATTGCCCGGATGATTTCTTCCTTACCTGGGTCGTTGCCTACGGGGGGGTGCCAGTGCTCAGGTTCGGTTTGATTTGGAAAGAGAACCAAAATTTTACCAGCAATACGATCGGTTTCAAACATGGTGAGAATCTGAATTCCCTCTTTTCTTAAATTGCTCAGCCCAAAGTCAGCAGCGGTAATTTTTTCTCGATCTTCGAGGGTGAGTACAATGCCTGCGTCAGCGATCATTTGTAGTGCCTCAGCACACGCCTCGTTGAATTCTTTTTTGGTGATCATTTTTTATGTTTTCGTAAGTTGAATTGGTTTTTCTGGATTGATGGCAAGCCAAAGTGGAATGGTCAAAAGGTTGAGGCTGGCAGTGAGGTAAAAAAACGGAATATCTGAGCCCGTAAGCTCAAGCATGTAAGGAAATGCCAGTGCTGTAAAAAAGGACCCCAGATTACCCGCCATGTTCATGGTGCCACTGACTGTGCCACTATGAGCTTGGCCTACGTCCACGCATGCTGACCAGGAAGGGCTTAGCGTCATGTCCGCACCAAAAACAGCCATGGAGATGAATATCACTGCTGCTGTAACATCACTCATGTAAATGCTGGCAATTACTCCTACAGCTGCGAGTGTAAATCCAATTATGGCAGGTAGCTTTCGCGAAAGAGACCATTTGCCTCGCTTAAATACGAAATCTACAAGCCAGCCTGAGGTCCAGTTACCTAGAGCTCCAAACATCAGTGGAGCTGAAGAATAGAAGCCTGCTTCTAACGCATCGAGCTGGTATTTAGCTTTTAGGTGTGGAAACAGCCAGGTAAGACAAAAGAAAAACGTGAAATTGCTGCTGAAGTATTGTCCCATCAACAGCCACATGGTCTTATTGCCAAAAAGTGACTTCATTGAGGCTGACCCTGTGTCGCCTGTTTCTTTTGCCTGAATGTTACTTTGAATGTGGCGAAGCTCTTGGTCCGTAATAGAGGGGTGATCTTCAGGAGCGTCTCGGAACCACCAATACCAGATCAATGCCCAAATAATGCCAATAACGCCCAGGATGACAAAACTCATACGCCAGCTGGTCAACTCAATTAGCCAGGCTACCAATGGTAGTGCGATCGCTGCTCCGATTCTTCCGCCGCTGAAGTTGATGCCGTTAACCAGCCCTCGTTCACGAAGAGGAATCCATGTATATATAGCCCTCGCCATCCCGGGAAAAGCACCTGCTTCTCCCACCCCAAATAGGAATCTTACCACCAGAAGGGTGATGAAATGACTCACAGCACCTGTGATCGCCGTGAAGAAAGACCACAACGAGACAACCGCAGTTAAGATTTTCCTAGGGCCATATTTGTCGGCTAAGTAACCGGAAGGTGTTTGGAATAGGGCATAGCCTAAAGCAAAGATGCTTAGTACCCAGCCCATTTGTTTGTCTGATAAATTGAGGTCACTGGCTACAGGGTCTTTGGCTACAGAGATCAATATCCGATCAAAAAGTACGATCATGGCTAATATGAAGGTGCCGAAGACCATTTTGTGTCTGGTTGGGATCACTGCCATGTTAGTCTTTTTTTACTTTAATTAATCTTCTACTTGCATCCAGGTGTTCTTCCAGGTGAAGGGCAGCTTTTGCCGGATCACGTTGCTGTATGGCATTTATGATCTCAAAATGTTCACTGAGTGTATCAGCAGGGGGTCTTACAAGTCCAATCATGTCTATTGCGAGTAGTAGGTTTCCTTTGTGAAAAAGGTTGGACAAAAACTGGTTGCCGCATTTGTCGATGATGGTATTGTGGAATTTGCTGTCTGCTTTTTGATAGGTAGGCTCGTCTACAGGGTTGCTGTCTTTAAATGGTTCAAATAGCTGAGCTAGTCTTTTTATCTGAGTGTCTGTAGCCCTATCGGTAAATAATTTAACAGCCGTAGTTTCAAGTGCAATTCGACAATCATAGATTTCAATTACTTCTTGATCTGTGAATTTCTTCACTACCACACCTCTACGGGGAATGGATTCGATGAGGTTTTCCCCTTCGAGCATTTGTAATGCAGATCTCAATGGGGTTCTACTTATTCCCAGTTGTTCGGCCAGTTTGTCCTGCACCACCTTTTGACCAGGAGAAAGCTCTCCATTGATGATCATGTCTTTTACACGTTTGTAGGCTTGTCTGCCCAGTTCGTCAGCACTCAGTTTCATAAGCATAAATGTATACCGTATACGAAAGTAGATAAGAATTACAAAAGAAAAAACAAAATTAAGAATAGTTCATATTCTTTGTTAATGTGAATTAAATAAACAATATTGGTGGCTTAAACCGAATACCGTATACGAAAAATGAAACAAATTTATTGGATTTTTTCTGCTATTTTGATGCTGAGTTTAGTGCAAGGTTGTAGCTCTAACAACCAACATGAGACATGGTTGTATCCAGGGGAAACCTGGGAACAGGCTACACCACAGGAGGAGGGAGTAAGTAGTCAATTACTTCAGCAAGCCCTGGATACACTGAAGCGTTACAGCCACAGAGACGGACTAGAGGAGGTGCTCGTCATTCGTAATGGACGAGTGATCTATGCGGGTGACAGTGTGACTAAATCGCATAATATATACTCATGTAGTAAGTCATTTACCAGCATGGCTTTGGGGTTGTTGATAGCGGAAGGAAAATGCGGCTTAGATGACAAGGCGGCGAAGTTTGAGCCCATTTTACAGGAAAATTATTCAGATGCTACGCTTCGTCATTTTACTACCATGACCTCTGGGTATAGTGCCAAGGGTGGTTCCAGATGGCCAGACTGGGAAAGTGATGACTGGTCATGGACTCCATATCAAGCAGATGAACCTCATTTTGCACCAGGTACTGGATACTTATATTGGGATGAGAACATGATGATGCTTGGGCGGGTGCTCACACAAATAGCACAAGAGGATTTACATGCTTATCTCTCTGAAAGGATCATGAACAAGATTCAGCTAGGCACCTGGAAGTGGGGCCCTGAGCAGAGTCTGGATAAAATACCTATAAGAAATGGGTGCACCAACATAGAAATGAATGCTACTCAACTGGCAAGAATAGGATATCTATACCTGCGTCAAGGAAAGTGGAAAGAAGAGCAATTGGTACCAAGAGAGTGGGTACGTGCAGCCATGGTCAATCAGGTGCCTATGGAAGTAGATTTAAAGACTGATAACCGCACACTGGATGGACGTGGACGATACGGGTATAATTGGTGGGTAAAAGGCATTGCAGGTGATATGCCCGATACTCCAGATGGGACAGCCTTTATGAGTGGGTTTAACCACAATGTCTGTTTTGTGATTCCTGAGTGGAATATGGTGGTCGTACGTATGGGGCTGGATGGCAACCCGGAGGAAGGTAAGCGATTTGTTTACAACAGGTTTTTTAGGGAATTGGCAAAAGCAGTAAAATGATCACTCTATTGTATCTATTAATAATTGGTCTCTTTGGAGAGACAGATCAAGTAAAAATTGTATTGGAGGCAGAACAAACTCAGCTGAATGCCGGGTGGGAGTTGGAAACAAGCTATGACGACTATACAGGATCCGGCTACATCACATGGAAATCTGATAGTATCAGCTTTCAGCCTCAGGAAGGAGTGTTGGCCTATACATTTAAGGTCGCTGAGTCTGGTTTTTATCAACTTAAACTTCGGAACCGGTACGAATGTGAGGACCTCACAGAATGTAATGATGTGTGGACTCGAATGGATGATGGCCAGTGGATAAAAGCTTACTCACATACCAACTATCGATGGAATCTTCAAACGGGGCATGACATCAACCATGAATTGAACGAAGCACCGGGATATCAACTATCCAACGGCAAGCATACCTTTTACCTCGCAGGCAGATCTCCGGGGTTCAGTATTGATCAGATTGTATTTGAAAAAATCAGTTTATCCAAAATGTAGCAAGCAGTAGACAGGAAGCGCGAGGCGCTTTCTAGAGTGGTAGGTGTCACTTTGTACATCGGTAAATCGCTAAGGATCATTTTCCCTATGGGTTACATTCCACATTCTACCTATTTTGCTTCAAACTTTTTTAACCTAAATCTCAAATCACATTCCTATGAGAAATTTCCTGCTTCTGATTTTAGTGATCACCGCTTGCACGCCCAAAGCATCAAACGAGGAATTGACCGATAGCGCTCGCCCCAATATACTTTTTATCATGGCTGATGACCATGCACAAAAGGCAATCAGTGCGTATGGTGGAGGGCTGATCGAAACACCAAATATTGATCGGCTGGCTCAGGAAGGGGCATTGTTTGAAAACAGCTTTGTGACCAATTCTATTTGTGCTCCGAGTAGGGCGGTAATGCTCACCGGAAAGTTTAGCCACATCAATGGAAAACGCGACAACCTGGATGTATTTGATGCGAGTCAGCCTATGTTCCCAAAGCTACTTCAGCGTGAAGGGTATGAAACCGCATTGATAGGTAAGTGGCATTTGAAATCTACTCCACAAGGTTTTGATGACTGGAAAATTCTGATAGACCAGGGCGATTATTATACTCCAGAGTTTGTGACCAACACGGATACCTTTCAGCAAGAAGGGTATGTCACGGATATCATCACGGATTATGTTTTGGATTTTTTGAAAGGCCGAAAAAAGCAAAAACCCTTTTGTCTTTTTTACCATCATAAAGCACCCCATAGAAACTGGATGCCGGATCTGGAAGACCTGAAAATGTTTGCCGAGGAAGACTTACCTGTTCCTCCAACCTTTTTTGACGACTATGAAGGACGTGAGGCAGCTGCCACTGCTGAGATGCGTATTGCAGATATGTTTTTGAGTATGGATATGAAGCTGCACCCAGAAAATTACGAAGTGGAAAATGGCAAAGGAGGAAATGATCGATTTGATGCAGAGTCGGCATGGAAAGGGTCATATAATCGGATGACTGATGCTCAAAAAGCAGCTTGGGATGCTCATTATGATACGATCAACGCAGCATTTGCCAATGCCAATCTTTCTGGCAAGGAACTGGCCCTGTGGAAGTATCAGCGCTATATGAAAGACTACCTGAGATGTATCAAGTCAGTGGACGATAATGTTGGGAGAGTTTTGGACTATCTGGACGAATCTGGCTTGGCGGAAAACACTCTGGTGGTTTATACTTCGGATCAGGGATTTTATCTAGGAGAACATGGCTGGTATGACAAGCGATTTATGTACGAGCAGTCATTCCGCACCCCACTACTCATGCGCCTACCCGGTACGGTATCCCCTGGATTGAGGGTGCAGGAGCTAGTTCAGAATATCGATTATGCACCTACGTTTTTAGATTTTGCTAGAGTGGATATACCGAATGATTATCAAGGACTGAGTCTAAAAAGCCTGCTCACTCAGCAGCCTGTCGATTGGCGTGAAGCCCTGTACTATCATTATTACGAATATCCAGATGGATGGCACAAGGTAAAGAGGCATTACGGTGTGCGTACCGATCGCTACAAGCTTATTCATTTCTACCATGACATTGACACCTGGGAGCTGTATGACCTGCAAAAGGACCCGGATGAACTGAATAATTTATATGGTATTGACGCGTATGCAGAAGTGCAGCATCGCTTACATCAAAAACTGAAAGAACTAAGAACTCAATATGGGGATTCTTGAAAATTAAAACCTTCAACCTTTAAAAACTATGACTTCTATCCGACCTCTCTTATTCTTAACCATGCTTTGGGCGATAGCCTGTAAACCATCGCGCCAGCTTCCTGAGGATGGCTTGATCTTGCATTTGCCATTTGATGGCGGGTATGAAGACCTGTCATCCGTAGGTCATTTTGCGGAGCTGTTACACGATCAGGATACCGTAGAGCGATTTGTGCCTGGCAAGTTTGGAAAGGCTATCCAGTTTTACAACGATGACAACTATGAAGGCGGTGAAATGGTGCGAACCTCTACTTCTGAGGCAATAAGTCAAATGGTAAAGGGAGGTAAAGCCACACTGTCTTTATGGGCAAATCACACCACAGATAGATACGAGCAGGCGTATTTAGGTATCAGCGCCATACATGGAGGACCAAAGAAAACAGGTAGTCATTTTTACATAAAAGTATGGCATGATGGAGAGATACGAGCACTGAGCGCACATAGTAGAGAAGAGGTCTGGGGCATTGCCAGATCAGATACCGGGCAATATGTGCCAGGGGAGTGGTTTCATTTGGCTGTGACTGTGGATGGTGCTGATGTACACCTATTTAAGAATGGAGAGAGGGTAGCTCCACCTTATATTGCCCCACCGTCCTGGATTGAGCAAATACATGCTAATTGTGAGTTGAATGACCTTCGATTGCCCGATGAGTGTCGAATTTATGTAGGAGGCCGAGCGGGAGAGTGGGGTGGTTTTGAGGGTAAAATAGATCAGGTCAGGGTGTACAATCGGGTCTTATCCGACGCTGATATACTGGCATTGGCTGCTGAATAGTGACTCAGCTCACAAACTCAAACTCCAGTTCGTAGATTTCCTGGTAGTCCATGCCTGTTTCCAACATGTCGGTGTTGCCAGCCTCTGATCCCCAGATGACTTTCACTTTTTTGCCACCCATTGCTAGTGATCTCAAGTATTTGAACAAGTCAAACAAAACCTTAGCCGTGCTGGTGTTGAGGTTGCTGAAGTACAGCTCAACAGTTACCTGAGGCATGTAGTCCGCAGCTTTTTTGAATTCTGAAAGAATGGGGTTGTAAAAATCATGCATGTCCATCGCTACAGAAGCGCCTTTCACCTGCAGCTTAAACTCGCGGTTGCTAAATCTCACAAAAGGAGTTTTTTCCGTAGGCTCCATGCTGATGTTTACTGGAGTGGCGATTAGTGCTTGATGCGGCGTGTTGAAGTTTTGGATTGCAATGTTCATGGCTCTGTATTTTATCGGTTCTTTAATGGTGGTGGGAAACCAATGTGGGTGGGGATGGGAGCCGGTGATCGTTTTGTGGATTACCAACAATACAAAGATGGGGTAGCCATGGACCCTATATAAGGGTAAAATTCTTATTTGAAGAATTAGGTGGAATCCGAAATGGATATAGGTGATTTTACTAAGTGAGGAGTAAAAACACCTTATTTATGGGTTGGGAGGTGATTATTTAGTTCTTGAATTATAAGAAGAGGTAATGATGATCTTATTCAATCCTCGGGTGGAGTCGTGATTTCCACATGTTGACAAGCCTTCGTAGAGGTGAAAGTTGGTTCTGTAATCAAGGGGTGTTTAGAGCGCTTATCGGTGTGGTAGCAGTGCCGCGTCTTAGCTCACAAACTCAAAATCAAGTTCGTAGATCTCCTGGTAGTCCATGCCGGTTTCCAACATGTCGGTGTTGCCAGCCTCTGATCCCCAGATGACTTTCACTTTTTTGCCATTCATTGCTAGTGATCTCAAGTATTTGAACAAGTCAAACAATA
>NZ_QREG01000018.1 GCF_003386095.1 Marinoscillum furvescens DSM 4134
TATTCACAAATTATGAGTCTCCCCCTAGAACCCCCTCATGTGGATAATAGTAGTAGTCTTAGAATATCAATAGATTGTAAACCTAAAGGCCGGCATAGGCAGGTCTGAGCATTTGACAAATATCAAAATCTTATGTAAACGTAAATGTGAGTTTATTTATTTGCTGATTTTCAGTTGGAAAAGCGTTAAGAAATGAACTCAGTCCGGGGCGCGTAGCCCTTGATTTTTGACGGGCGCCGTTGCGATACCGGGGCGTAGGCTTTTCATCGCCTGGCCGGCCGCAAGGAAAAGTAGAGAAAAAAGCGTTTTGATCAAGGCCTGTATCACCTTGTCAGGGTAAAATTTTATGCCGATCATCCGCTCATTATTAATGACCAGGTGCTTCAAAGTAAGCTGTCGTTGGCTCGTAGTAGGCTCCATGTGGGTAAACCAAGCGAAAATCAAACAAGTAGGGTGGTTATTAAACGTATATATACGTAACTATCCGTATATTAATACGGATAATGTTTTCACTTCCTGGTCATAAGCAGGAGACACCAGACTTGCGCTCATCACTAGTCTCTTCAACACCACGTTGGCTCATGTATCACCATTGTATATGGGCGAAAGACACCTGAACCTTTTAAAGATTCGGTTGTAAATGGCCGTGATTCGCCAGTAAATCCCTTTTAGATGCTCGTAAAAACCGATCGGCCGCAGGTGAAAATCAGTTTGCTGTCTGAATTTTTAATTTGACGGTTGTAATCAGCCTTGAGATTTGAAGCACAGGCATTTTAGAAGCCTGAAATCAGGCTTAGCCTTTCGTAAATTAGAATTTGACGCTTGCAAAATGCCTTCAGACCTATTTTTTCCTAAAAATGCCACTTGAATTTTTAAAAAGACTGTTGTCGCCTCACTTCAGATAGGCGTTGGAGTGTTTTAGATTCGAGTATATTTGAATTTGGCGGTTGTAAACTCCCATCAGATTTGATTGCACCTATAAAAGTCAGTTGAATTTCCCACCAGCCAGAAGTTGCCCTTTATCAGATAGACGTTGGAGTCCCTAAGATGCACGTAATTGCCTTTCAGACCCTTGTAATCGGGCGTGAAACGCCAGTAAACCCCTTTCAGACGCCTGCAGCGGCCGTAAGACGGCTGCAGTGAGGAAAAGTTGGCTGTAATTGGCCGTAAGACGGCTGCAACATGAAAAAGACGACTGTAATACTGTTTTAGACGCTTGTAAGTGCGATTTAGACGCCTGCAGTGGCCGTAAGACGGTTGCAGTGAGGAAAAGACGGCTGTAATTGTTCATCAGACTCCTGTAGCGAGGAAAAGTTGGTTGTAAATGCCTTTTAGACGCCTGTAAAATGAAAAAGTTGCTTGTAATTCTGATTTAGACGCTTGTAAGCGGCCATAAGACGGTTGCAGCGGTGAAAAGTTGGCTGTAAGCGCCCTTCAGACGCCTGCAGTGGCCGTAAGACGGCTGCAGAATGGAAAAGACGGCTGTAATTGTTTGTCAGACGCCTGCAGCGGTGAAAAGTTGGCTGTAAGTAGGCTTTAGTCGGCTGCAGCATGAGACAAACGGCTGTTAGCAAACTCAGCAGGAGACCAGACAACTCCGCCCACACACTATGCTTCCTGTTGGGAGGGCTATGGCTGGGGCTGTACAGGCCGTAACACCCAGTAGGAGGACTGATGGGCCTGTTTTTGGTATCTTGTCTAGTTTATGTCTAGCATTGATTGTGTGTTTCCAGGAGGTAATTCATTTGTTTAGAGGTTGATTTTTTACCTAAACATAGAAAGCACCATGAAACTTTTAATAGCAACGATCCTGATGATAGCATGCCTGGCCGGATGCCAGGCACCACAAAATGACAACCCCTGTGAAGAAGAGCTGGTAGTGACCGATGAGCAGATGGACCGGCTGGGTATTACCAACAAAGAGTACCTGAGTGCCGCTTCCAAGCGTGCGCTGCAGTGGCCTGAGCTGACCAACGAGTGGTTTGGGGAGTTTAAAGTCTATGACCTCAAAGGTGACCTGGCCTACGAAGAAGGGGTAGTGCGTCGTGATCCCAGTGCCATCATCCAGGTAGATGGCAAGTACTTTGTGTGGTATAGCAAGAGCGTAGGGCCTACCGACGGGTTTGGTGGCGATATCGAAAACGACAAGGTGTTTCCGTGGGACCGTTGCGACATCTGGTATGCTACCTCTGACGATGGCTGGACCTGGAAGGAAGAGGGCATGGCGGTAGGCCGCGGCGAAAAAGGTGCCTATGACGACCGCTCGGTCTTTACTACCGAGATCATGGAGCACGAGGGCACCTACTACCTCACGTATCAGACCATCCAGTCGCCATACAATGTGCGTACCAAAAACCAGATAGGCCTGGCGTGGGCAGATAGCCCGCATGGCCCCTGGACGAAGAGTGAAGAGCCCATCCTGAGCCCGGCCGACAATGGGGTGTGGAAAGGCACAGAACAAAACCGCTTTTTGGTAGAGAAAAAAGGGGATTTTGATAGCCACAAAGTGCACGATCCGTGCATCATACCTTATCAGGGCAAGTTTTACCTCTACTACAAAGGCGAGCAAATGGGCGAAGAGATTACTTTTGGCGGACGCCAAATCCGACATGGGGTAGCCATAGCGGACAACCCGAAAGGCCCCTATGTCAAGTCAAAGTACAACCCCATCTCCAACAGTGGTCATGAGATCTGTGTGTGGCCCTACAAAGGGGGCATTGGGTCGCTGATCACTACTGATGGTCCCGAAAAAAATACCATTCAGTTGTCGCCAGATGGTATCAATTTTGAAATTGTGGCAGTGATACCGGGAGCTCCCCATGCCATCGGCCTCAACCGAACCCTGGATACCGATGAGCCTTTCAACGTCTTTAAGTGGGGCCTCACCCATCAGTACAAGACCTATGACTACCAGTACATCCGTAGGTTTGAAGGCAAGCGCAAGACGACCCATGTGGCCAAAGGCGTAGTGGCTGGCAAGAAAGGGAGTGATGAAGATTGATCGAAAGGATTAGTGAAATATCGCTTGATCTATTACGCTTTTTAAAGGAAGTGTCTGACATTATGCGACTGACCGTCCGCCAACTCAAGGTGTCACTGCTGGTTAAGAATGGGCCAATTCGAAAATCTGGAGAGGAATAGAATTAATAGAAGGACTGGCCTTGGTTCATTTTAGGTTTTCCGAATGAAAATCAGGTAACAAATAAATACTGTTTGAGCATTTACGCAGTTTCAAAATCAATTCGAAATCATTAATGCGAGTTTATTTATTTGCTGATTTTCATTTGGAAAAGCGTTAATAAATGAACCCAGCCATTGATTTTTGCTACTTTTTATCAAGAAAAAGTAGAAGAATAAAGCACTTCAGAATGTTATATTTTGATAGCTTTTTGTAACCAGTAAAAGAGCAGATCTTTACCCCCACAATTTGAAATTCTTAAGCAAGTCCACAGAAATATTGCTTGATCTATTACGCTTTTTAAAGGAAGTGTCTGACATTATGCGACTGGTCGTCCGCCAACTCAAGGTGTCACTACTGATTTAGTAAGCCTTCAGAACTATTTGGGTATAACGAAAGAAAAGGGTGCCTCGCCGAAGGCACCCTTTGCAGTTAAACTAGATCTGATACAGATCAAAAACGGTGAATCATTAAGAACCATGATTATGAGCCAAAAGAACCGTCTGTTCCCTCATGGTAGAAACAAAGGTGTGGCATAGCGCAGATGTCTTCATACCCCGATTGGGGTATTTTTGGTTTGATGGGCATGGAAAATTGGCTCTTATTGACTCAATAGCACTTGTTTTATGTCGAGTGTTGTTCATCTGAGCAAGGTGGACGTGATGTTTATGTAGCACATTTGCCACAGTACAGTGGCTAAGAATGGCGTCCTTGATAAATACTTTTTAGTAAAAAATGCCTTTCTATGAACTCTGAGGGGGCATTTCAATCTCGTATATTGTATGCGAAAACCTCAAAAAGGTGTGATTTTTAGCATTTTTGAGGTTTTTTGAGTGGCCTTGAAGAAAATGCGTGAAGAATTTTGATCGTGAGGTCGATTAGAAAAACATACTGTTTGATGTCCGACGAAGGAGGACGAGTTTATGTTTTTCCGGCCTCAAAATTTAGCAAATTTCTTCACAGCGCGGACGGCCAGTCCTTGATCTTTTTCCTTAGGTTTTGGATCAAGCCAAAAAGTTAAGAGCGCGGACGGCTAGTCCCGTCCGGCTTGAGGACTTAAAAGGAATAAACAAGTGAGCCCTAAGAAATGCGAGTGTCTAGCTCAAGTGGACCCTTGCGCCTGGTTCACTACGAAAACGTGGAAATCAGCAATGCTATAGCGATAAGTGGTACCATTATGACCAGCACAGGCAAGATCATATTGAGGATGGCTTTGCCTGTACTGAGCTCCTGTGTTTCTGAAATACCCACCACCGTGAGGATGACCGTCCAGATGCCCAGGCCTACTTCTGCGATTACGGTACTGTAAAAAATCAGGTTGTTGAAAATGCCTCCGGTTAGCAAATCTCCATCGGCTTTGAAAATCTCATGGCCATAGATAATTATCTGCGGGATGAGGAGAGTCAGGGATGCTACAGTGGGTAGCATGGCAAAGGCCAGCATGCGCACCATGGTTTGGATGTCTACGGTAGTGGCGTGGAGCCATTTGCCGGTCCACCGTAGCAAGTACCCATAGATGTAGATATACATCCAGCCAAATAGAGCTCCGCCCAGTGTACAGACAAGTAGGATTTCTGTGAGCCCCAGCCGGTCGCCCATGTCTTGCATCACAGCCCGGTCAAAGGCACGCGAGATGCCAGTAAGGATTAGCAGAGCAATTACGTGCTGGTTGTCGTTGGCTGTTTTGAGATAGCGAAATACTTCTCTGGGTGAAAACCAAACGTGACGGATGGCCTGGGTGTTGGAGAGCTCAGTTAGCTGCATGTAGATCAGGTGATGTAGTGAAACAAGTAAAAGTAAAAAAAAGCCCAGTAAACGAGGCGTTATTTGCCATGAGGCTTCATATTTGGGAGCGGGGCCTGATTTTTCAAATACCGATCAAACCAGTTGTGCACTTCGTCAAACACTTCGCTTCTAAATTCATTGATGCCATGGTCGGCACCTTCGTACATGATCAGGCGGTAGGGCACCTGGTGCTGGTTGAGTTTCATGGCTAGCTGCAGGCTCTGTTCGGGTTTTACGCGCCAGTCGGCAGTGCCATGTAGGATGAGGACGGGGACGTCTTTAGGAAACTGCTCCGGCCAGTGGCTGGCAGAGCGCTGGGCCAGTGCTTCCTCTTTATTGGTGCTATAGTCAGGGATCAGCTCGGCAAGCACTCCTGTTTCCATTTCCGGTCGATCCTCGATCATGTCTTGCAGATCGGCAATGGCTCCACCTACTGCAGCAGCTTTGATGTTGTTGGATTGTGTAAGTGCCAGGTAGGTCATCATACCACCGCGGCTCCAGCCATACATCCCGATGCGTGAGGTGTCTGCAGCTGGAGTAGCGGCCAGTATATGCTCCAGAGCGAGGATGTCGTTTAGCTCTGCACCACCAAACTCTTCCTGTCCCTCTCCGCCAGCTACTCCCCGGTATTGGCTGGCGATTACCACATAGCCTTTGCTGGCGAGCCGCCCCAGGTCAAAAGCCGCATGGGCTACTTTCAGAGCACCAAACTCCCGATTCCCACCTCTGTTGTAAATCAGGCAGGGGTAGGTGCCTTCTGCTTTGGGGCTGATAAGCATGCCTTTTACATTGAGTCCGTCACTGAGGTAGCTGATGCTAAAAATGGAAATACTGTCCAGGTAGGCAAACTGAGGCTTCCAGCTACCATCTTCCTGTATCAAACGAGGGTAGATGGGATAGTTACTCCATTGGTCCAGCGGTTTTTTGTCAAGGAGTTGTTGGCTCCAGCTGGAAAAACAAGCAAGTAAAAGAAGGAAGGTCAGGTAGGCCGTTTTCATACTGTAGGGTGTTGGGTGTTGGTTAAATTTAAGTCATTGCTACCTGAAAGATACGGTGTTTATAAAAAAAAGAAGGTGACCACTGCAAAGCACAGTAGTCACCTTCAATGAGCATGTTACCAGCGTGCTACAGCACCTGATCATGAATTATCGGTTGATTTTTACGCGTAGGGTGGACGTTTTATCATCAGTTACTACTCTGAGTAAATACACGCCCTGCTGCAGGTTGGCGATGTTATCCAGCTCCAGCGTTGCTGTATGTCCACCTTTCGGTAGGTTTTCAAAGTGCTGGGTAAGTAGCTGTTGGCCTGCCAGGTTAATCAGCTCCAGGTCCACATCTCCGGCTTCAGGTAGCACCACATCTACATACAGCTTACCGATGTTGGTAGGGTTAGGGTATGCACTTATTTTGTGTTCTACTGTAGCTTCCTGCCCCATCCGAGCACCCGATACGGTACCCCAGGTGAAGGTTTCCCAACTCTGAATGGTAGAGGCTCTGGCTTGGAGAGGATCATTTGTAGCATCTAGGCGTGCCTGTACGTACAGGTTGTTGGCATTGGCTTTTAGCGCCACCTGGTTGTTACCCAGGTCTACCCAGGTGAATTTTTCCCAGGCCCCGATAGCCGTGCGGTCAGCTTCCAACGGACGATTGGTGGTGTTTTCTGCTACCACATATTTGCCATTGGCGTTGGCCTTGAGCGCGATCAGCCCTCCACCAGCATCTTCCACTACAAACTGTCCCCAGCCTCCCATAGTGGCAGAGTTGGAATACAGCGGAGCATTGGCCTGGCCAGCATGTGCCCATACATAGTTGCCTTCGGTGTTTTTGAGCCAGATGGTCTGTCCTACAGGGGCACCGGAGCCTCCACTACCACCGTCTACGAGCTTCCAGGTACGTACCCAGGAGTAGCGCGTGGTACGCTCGTCCCAGGTGCCGTTCATGCCTCCATCTGCTGGTACAGGGTTCCAGTCGTAAGTTTCGGTCACCATGTTGAGGTACTGGCCTATGTCAAAATCGGCAGGTGGTGTGATGGTGTATACGTGATTGCCATCGAGGAAAAACTGCACTTCAGTAGGGCTTTTCCACCAGGCGCCATACACGTGATAGCCTGCATAGACTTTGCCAGAGGTGGCTGTACTGTTGCCGTTAGAGCCCGTAGGCGTGCTACAGGTTACATTTCGGCTATGCGTATTGGAGTGCATGGATTCATCAAAACTTTGAGTCCATCCTTGTGAACTTGTGACTACACCAACGCACTCTTGTATGTCCAGCTCGGTGACGCGCACATCACAGCCGCTGCCTTCATTTCGGAAGTTGATCAGCCAAAAGGTAGAAGACATAAACGTCTTGCTGGCCTTCATACGCGCCTCATAATACCATCCAGGCTGGCCAGCATTTTTGGAGCGCACCATTCCTCCGGCATGGGTGTATTCATTGCCATTGTGCCACTCGCTCTGTGCCAGTTTGTAGTTGGTGATCCGGAGCTCACCGTTGGCTACAGATACCGTGTTTTGTTTGAAAATACCTGGCGCCCGACCTATCCATCGTGATGGGTCGGTGTTTTTCCATTTGTTGAGGTCGAGGGAGGATCCGTTAAACTCATCCGACAGGTTGTTTACTTTTTGCCAGACCTTACCCGAGGGTTTGGGATCCTGGCCAGATTGAAAGTACGGTTGTGCCAGAGTCGTGTGCTGGATAGCACAAAATACAAGGACCCATAGCATGTGTAAAGGTTTGAATTTTTTCATATGTGTTAGTTTAGGTAGGTGCAGAGCACCGCTGGTTTACATACCTGTATGATAGGGAGTCTGGGATAGAATTGGTAAACAAACCTTTGCGCATGACAAAAAGTGCAATGTGTTGGTGTTCAGTAGGTTTTCATGCTTTTATTTCTGAAATGCCCCTCTAATTTCCCAGTTTTTTTACCCGACTATATATCAGCCATGATGCATCTTTAGAAGGACGAAAAACCTATTTAGTTACTAAAACATTATTGAATTCTTATGAAAATCAGCTTATCAATCGGAATGTGTTTATTGTTGATTCTGCCATCACTCATGGCACAACAGCGCCTCCAGGGCAAAGTAATGGCGTTTAAGGGCTTTGGTCTGAAAGGTGTGGAAGTGAAAGCCAAACGAAGCGGGCAAACCGCTCTTACGGACTCACTTGGAAACTTTGAGCTTACTGTGAAAAAATCTGACTTGCTCAAGGTAAAAGCTAAAGGCTTCAAGCCAATGCAGCAAAAATACCACGGTCATGGCGATGTGGCCTTCAACCTGATTTACATGGACAATACCTGGGCGTATGATCAGGTGGTAAGCAATGGGTACATGTCCAAAGATGATCTGGATTATTGCATCGAGCATCTGCTTACCGAGAACAATAACTTCGATCGGATGGCGGATATCTTTCAGGTTATTCAGTCGGTATATCCTCAGGCCAAAGTGGCCGAACTTCGTGGGCAGCAGCGTATTTTTCTCAACTCACGAGGCGCCCAGAGTATCATTGCTGATGCTGATGCACTCGTAGTTGTAGACGGGGTGGTTACGCAGAATTTCGCAGGTATACAGCCCAGTAAAGTAGCAGATGTAAAAGTGCTCTTAGGAAATGAAGCGTCATTTTATGGGACCCGAGGTGGAAATGGAGTGATAGAAATAACACTAAAACAAGACTAAAAAAAAGTCCCCGACATCTAGATGCCGGGGACCGTAGGTTAGGTGTATATTTCAGCTTGCCTATTTGGTGATGATGAGCTTGCTGCTTACCTGCTGTTGTCCTTGGCGCAAACGCACCTGATACAGTCCTGTAGGCCATCCATCGGTTTTGATTATGGCCTCTTTTACAAAATTCTGTGTTAGAATTGTTTTACCACTGATATCGGTTATGGTGAGCTCCCATGCTTCCTGATTGTTCATTTGTATAGTGATTGGCTCGCTCTTAGCAGGCGATGGGAAGATCAAAAGCTCTGCAGCGGTCTCTACACCAAGGGTGGGCGTGGGTTCAGTAACTTCGATTTCACCAGCTACTACATCCAGCTCCGCTATTGCTGTAAATGGTTTCTCTGGAATGTTTTGGGTTTCTGAAAGTGCAACCAGACGCAAATACCGACCTGGTGTCACTTCATCCAGAGTGATGACATGACTCAATTTGTAGTTGGTAGCCAGTTCTTCGGGCCATTCCAGTTCTCCTTTGGCCACCGGATCTCCCCAGCTACTTGTGCTTCCACTTACATAGATCTCGTATTCGCCAATCGCACCATTTGGTCCCCATTCATCCTGTCGGTGCATGTAGTGCACTTCTTCCACGTTGATCGTATCTCCAAAATCGATCTGAATTTCATGGGGAAACCCTGGCTGGGCGTCCTTCCATTCCGTATGCCAAAAGGTGCTAGGATCACCGTCGATAGCTGCATCCCTGTTGCCAGGAGTGGCTTCACTATCCACGTAGATTACCTGCCAGGTAGACTTAGGTTCGAAACGATAGGCCTGGGTGCCAATCATCAGTGTGCCAAATTTGCGGGTGTCCGTATTAGCTGTATTGTTTTTGGTGTCATTGGCCCATGCCAGGCTGTTTTCGAGTCCGCTTCCATCATTGTCATTCACCTGTATTTCAAATCCGAGCTCTTGCCCTGTACTTACCTCACCAATGATACTCATCGGGATTTTTGCTTCTAGTAGGTAGCCATCAGCAGTGGCTTTGGTAGTATAAGCAAAATCTGTATTGGTGTCAGTGGTCCAGTTTTCGGATCCACTTTTCGGGTTTCCAGTAATGCCGTAAGGCAATCTGATCTGGATAGCATCAGTGCCGTACGCACCTTGTTCGCCGTGCTCATTGTCCGGGTTAAAATACAACTCTACATTGTCTGAGGTGGCATAGCCGTCCGCAGAGGTGGCTGTCGTTAGCTGGTCATCTTTTACAGCTGCCATGAAGTATAGCATGTCTTCGTGCATGGTCATCTTATACTTCAAAGAGAGGTCCGATTCGTCAGGCAGGTCTTTACCTGCGCTTTCAAACGTGCCATAAGCCTCTTCAATGAATTTCCATTCTTCATCTTCTTCTCCATCGATCTCAAAAGCTGCGTCAAAAGCTTTAAGTTCATAGGATTTGGGTGAGGCCCAAATTTTGGCTTGTCCACTGGACCCGCAGGATGAGGAGGAGGCTTTGGTGTTGTCATTTGTAGCGATCGTCCCTTTGCCCGGTAGGTACAGTGCAAACCGATCAATCGGGTGACCATGAGAGCGACCTGCTATTTTTAAAGTGTAGGTTCCTGCATTGTTGAAGGTAGCATAAACGTTCATGCCATTTACGCCGTGGTGCTCCCCAAAGCAGTTCCACGACCATTTGTTAAGGTCTTGGATCCATACCTTGATGAAATCGCCTTTTGCAAAGGTATGTTCTGTGCTGCCCTTAGTTCCATAAAACCGGTCCGCTTCTATACTCAGCCAGCTGTCGTTTTCCTCATCAAATTTTACAGCACCCGGTCCATTTCTTGACCTCCACTTAAACTGATAAGTTCCCGGTGTATTGATCTTGATCTGGTACTCGGTGATACTTTCTTGTGGCACTGCTCCGTAGCTGTTGGAGCCAGTATATTGGAGGTGGCCCGTGCCCAGTGCCGGCTCAGTATAGCTGTCTTTTACTACATATCCTGTGCCTATAGATACTGCATCTTCGGCTTCTACTACCACGTATCCGTCCTTTTCTTCAAAGATACCTGCCGTGCAGGCAGTAGGTGTGATGTCTAGCTTGAGCCATCTGGCGCGGCTCCATTCCTTTCCGTCAGCAGAGGCAGTAGCGCCTACCACCTTGATTTCATCTCCATTGGCAAGTGATACATTTTCCATCACCAGGTTGAAATGATCCCCCATTTCCCAGTTTTGAGTACTTAGAGGAATGTTGTAAGCCCCTACTTCTACATCATTCACTAAAATTTGGAATGCTGCTTCACCGTCACTTTCGCCTACGCCATGAAACGTAAGGTTGTAGGAACAGGATTCTCCCTCAAAGGTGGTAGTGGCTGTAGCTGAAACGGGCTTTTGGTTTGCTTCGTCAGGTTGTATGGCTAGCAGGTCAGTGCCGGTATAGTTGTCTACATAAAAGCCTCCTTTTTCAAAGTCTGTAGATAATATACTGGTAGCGGATCCACATCCTGCACTTTGGGTGATGCTTACTTGCTGAGTAGCTCGTGCAAATCCGTCTTTGTCATCATAAATAATGAGCTCTACTGTGAAATTGCCTGCAGTCTCAAAGGTGTGAGACACTTCTTTGCCAGTAGCCGTTATACCATCACCAAAATCCCATTCATAAGCACTGATGGTGCCATCTGAATCTGACGATGTGCTGGCATCAAAGGTAAGCTCTACAGGAGCTTCTCCAGTGGTAGCTGAAGCCGTGAAAGCTGCTGTGGGCGCTACATTGTCTCCACTTGTAGCACGGGTGATGAGTATAGCCCAGTCCTGGTTCTCGTCTGAGGGAGGGGTGCCTAGTGAGTGTGTGCCGGTTTCTGTGAGTTGCGTTACACTTCCAGTCTGTAGTTCACCCCCGTTTCTTGGGTCAAACCAGGCTATGTCATAGGTGCCTTTTATAGCTATGGTAAGGTCTGCAGACCCTCCTTCAGGAAGATACACCAGATAGGTGTTGCCTGGGTCGGTCAGGCACCAACCTTTGCTGACCAGTTCGTCAGCGGGTGCCATTTGGTTTACAGGCAGGTCGTCGAAGAAATCGATGGCGATACCCACATATTTCCAGCTAATGGAGCGGCTTCTGAAATCCTGACAGGTAAGGTCTGAATGCGGTAGGTTGTACCCAAAGTAATATTCTACGCCGGCACCACCAGCCATGAGGTTGCCCCACAGGGTTTGCTTTCGGATGGCATCCAGTGATGGAGAGCCGGTGTAAGTGTCGTCAGGTACTCCGGTATTGGCGCCTCCCTGTTCATCATTGGCGACTACCCAGGGCTTGCCAGCGGCAGCAGATCTTTTTCTCCACTTTAATGTGTTTTCGTGCACTTTATTCCAGCCTGTTTGGATAGAAGCTCCAGTAAGCTCGGAGGCGTCACCCAGAAGTGAGGGGTATACCGCATCGTGTTGGTTGGGATAGGTATGGATTACGATATGATTTTGATAGGGGTCATGACTTGCAAAATAGGCAGCCATGTCTTTGCGCTGCTGTGCGGTCTGGGTGTTTTCCTCCCCCAGGTTCCAGTTGAGGGCGAGGTGATGTGCAAAACGCGCAATGAGCTCACGATAGTAGAGTTTACGGGTAGTGCCTACATCGCCTCCATCGAGAAGGTGATCGTTTTCTGTTTCCTGAGTCTTGAAGTGCAGGTACATGCCCAGCTTGTCGGCATGCTCAAAAAGGATTTCCCATTGGTCCAGTTTGGAGCAGTCAAAGTGTTTGAAGTCACTTGACGACACGTAAGGAAAAACATTCTTGTCATCACCTCCGATGTTCATCGTGAGAAAAGAGAAAACATTGAGCCCCTCATCTGCCAGATAGTTTACGGCTCCTATGATTTCCGTGCCTTTACCGTCTTGCCAGCTTGGATCGCCGGTATTCCAGTCGTTGGCATGGGCGCTCCAGCTTTTCAGGCGGTTGCCCTGATTAGGGGTGTTGTCAAAATCCTCATAGGCCAGCAAGTTTTCCGGAGCATCCGATCCTCCTTTGATAAAGTACTCTTTGCTGTCTGCAAATTGTAAGTAATGGCCTCCTACATATTGCAGCCTTCCTTTGGCTCTGAAGTCTCTTCCGCTTTTGTCGCTCTCAGTTACGGTAAAAGTCCCCGTTTTCCCATCCATGGGGCTAATGGCCTCACCTGGAGCTGCTGCATCACTGATGGCTACTGCAGACCCAAACCGGAAAGATGCCGTGTAGGTCCATTCACCTGTTTGGTTTGGTGCAAAATGTACGCGCCATACGTTGCCAGAATCCAGGCTGGTCTCCGCAGCATTGCCATCTGCTGCAAAAAACCCGGGGATGGTAAAAGAAGATTCACCATTGGTGAATGTCACTTGCAACCGGAAGTCCAAAAATGGATTTGGTGCATTGTCAGTTTCCTTATAGGCCGGACCATCAAAATCGAGTGTGATTTTGTGCCATTTTTTAAGCTCTCCAGAAATGGTCACTTCTCCTGTGCCTGTTTCGGTGGGTTTTACCAGGTCCTCTTGTGTTTCAGTGACTGTAAAGTTTACCTCCAGAGCGGACAGTTCAGTGCCTCCGGCGTTGCCTTCCGAATACGCCGTTACTTTGAGTGTGTGGTCTCCTACACTCGGTGTCCACACACGATAGTCTCCATTGTCATCACCAGCCAGGGCGTAAGGTGCTACTCCTTCTGTACGAAACACCTGTCCGTCAAGCACAAACTGCACACTGCCTATTGTGCCTTCGGTGTTGGCTCGTACGTTCAATGATTGCCCTGTAGTAGCAAGGTCAATGGTGTAGTCGTTGGTCAGTTCACCAATGGCTTCATCGGTGGTTGCATTCATTAGCGTGAGGCTACTGATGGATTGTGCCTCACCAATGGTTGGTAGGATCAGAAATGCAAGAAACAAGCATTTCCATAGCCCGGTTTTTAAGTTTTTCATTCGAAGTGTGTTTGTGTAATGAGCCTTACTTTGCCGCTAAGGCGGAGTGTCGACTCATTACGAGTTAGGTATAAATTGTATCGACTTCAATGAGTCCATGCACCGGGGGGGAAGTGCTTTTTTATGATAATAACTAAGCTAAAGTATAAAGCTGCAAATTGGTTGCGCAAACGTTTGATGTCATGCTATAGAAAAAAGAAATCCCGACCTGGAGTCAGGTCGGGATTTGGTGTTGAAATATAAAGAGGTGCTTTAATGGCCTTTACGATGGTCACGCAGCTTTTTGATGCCGTAGATACCTCCAGCAGCAAGTAGCGCGGTAAGTCCTCCGTCTATAGGGGTAGCTGGAGGAGCTCCCTGTGCTAAGACAGGAGCCACGGCCATGAATACTAAACCCAGTGTTAAGAGTGTTTTATTGCTTGTCATAATTTTTAGTCTTTAGGTGGTTTTAGAAAATAAACTTGCGAGTAAACTGCCCTTTGGAGGTCACGATTTTCACTATGGTGATACCCTTGCTGTGGAGTGGGATATCCAGGTGACGAGTAGTACCTGTGATGCCTTCTTCGTGTGTGATCAGCTGTCCGGACAGGTCATAAGCGGCAAATTCACTTACTTCCAGTGCTTCCTGAAAATCTACTGACAGTGTACCGTTTAGGTATCTGTACAGCGGTTCTGCTGAAGCTAATTCGCTGCTGAGCACATTGGCCAGGCCGTAGGTCAGTGTGAATCGGTTTTGGTCCGATCCGGCCTTACTTCTAAACTCAATTTCGGTTGTTTCTGTAAGGTTGTGAGTCAAACCAGTGATTGCATCATGTAGGAGAAGCGTCATCTCTGAGTTTGAGAGCTTCAGCTCATTCACCGTGATTTTAAGTGATTCTTCAGATTTTAGATCATAGGCCAATGTAGCTTTAGACCCTTGTGCTAACTCTATACCTTGAATAGCAAATTTACGATCATCTATAAGGCTGTAAAACTGCAAATTGTCATTGCCATGCAGTTTCGGGGCATCGTATTCTGGGTCGATGCCAGCTGTAGCATCTTCCAGTAAGCCTATAAATAATTCATTTTGGAGCTTGCCGTCTACGGTCTGTAGTGAGAGTTTTACACCATCTACTCGATCCTGTGCAGTGCGAAAATAGGTAGCATCAGAGTTATTGCCAGTTACGCGCATTGACTCGGTAAACTTCACTGAAGTATTGTCAGAAAGTACCTGGACAAAGAAGCCCTGCATGCTCCCGATATATCCTTCAAAGCTTTTGTTTTTACCATTGACAGTAGCAATCGCATTTACAGTAAGGTAATCCGAATTGGAGCCTCTTCCGAGATGCGAACCCCCATCATCCCAAATCGCCACGGATTGGGTGATGTGAGCGTTGGTGTCTAAAAACGCTTCAATATTGATCGCCGATAGGTATGGGTTGCTCAAAAGGTTCCATCCATAGTTGCTTGCATCTGAAGATGCTGATGGGGTATGTGATAGACCCGAAACTTCAATAGTGCCTACATTTGGTATACCTGTAAATGTTAGGTTTTGTACGCCTGCTGCGGCGTAGCCTATTCCAGCATCTAGTGTTGTGACGTTGCCATTTGCACTTTGATCTATCCATCTTGACAGTCCCGCATCTGTATCAAAGTTTACCGATTCGTCATAACTGTACACATACATGCCCAGGTCTTTAGTGGAATCAGTCTCACTATAAACTGGCGAACCAACAAAACTGTATTGTCCATTACTGTGTGAAGTAGTACGATGAGCTACGACTGTGTGAAGGCTATCACTGAACCCAGCATAGGTAATCAACGAGGCTCCAGATTCTACAATGATTTTGTCATTAGTTTCTTCTTTCAATACTTTAAAATCATCGAAATAGAATGTTCCTAGTTCGTTGGGAACCCTGATGTCCATAACATAATTGCCTGTTTTTGAGATTTCAACTCCGGTTAGGCTATATTTTGTCCACGAATCATTGTTGACATTGAAGCCACTTACTCCTGATGCAGGCCAACCACTCCTGAAGTACACATTTGTCCATGCGCTATTAGATGCTGTTCCACTCGATTTGGCATAAAATTCAATTCGGTATGTGCCCAATTCATTTAATGCAAACTGGTACTCAATGGCCTCTTTGTTGTTTTGAGCGTTAGTTGCAGTCCGTTCTACGGAAACACTTTTCGATCCTGAATAAGCAACGGTCGACGAGATTCCTGTAGTAATATAAGTGGTATTGCCTGTATTGGAGAGTACATCAGCTGCAGTTGAAGCTGACTCAACATCTTCTGCAGCCACAGAGATGAGTGCGGCTTGTGTTTCCAATGAACCATCTACTTCCAGTGTAGTGCCAGATGATACCGTTACAGTATTGCTGCTTGTTACCATGCCACTGGTTTTGAGTGAGCTGGTAAATGTATAGTCATCCTGAATGTCTAGAAAGCTGTTTTCGGTAGGAGTGATGTCCCAACTTCCCGCACTATATGTGCTGCGTTCACATGCGTCAAATACAAATCGGTATGTAGCATCAGATGCCGGAACTACTATCTTTCTATAGCTTGGTTGGCCGGAGTTCGTAAATGCTGTGCAGTTGGTGCATGTGTTAGGAACGTTTTCCTCCCTTACTGTTTGTGATCCTGTCCAATATTTGGTGCTGAATGAGAAAACATCATTGACTACCCAGGACTCGGTACCATCTATGGTGAAAGTGTATGAGTGAATTCCGTTGCCAAGGTCGGTCATGTAGGTTGCTGTTGGGTTTCCCCATCCGTTAAATTCACCATAGATCTGGACATTGTTACCACCCAGGTCTGTTTGTTGGCTGAGATCCATTTCTATGGTCACGTTGACTTGGGCTATGCCTGAATGCCCCCAGAAACCGAAGACAGCTATTAAGGTTAGGTAAAGAATTCTTTTCATAAGATTTAGTTTTGTAGTACATCATTTATCTGCTGTACGGTGTACAGCCAATAGATGAAAGTAGCTAGAATACGGAGACTTAATGTGCGCAAAGGTTTTCCCTGTTAAATACTATCTTGTATTAAACAAAAACCCCTCACAACGGCAGTTGGAGGGGTTTTTCAGGTTGGTTGGTCAGAGGTTTGTCTTACCAGTTATTGTTGATTACCTCTAGCAGGTGAGGGTATTTTTCGTCTGTATCTCCTATTTCTGTTCTTAGTTCCTTCAATTGTTGCTTGAGGTCAGCTACCACTTCGGCGTAGGCCGGGTCGTTGTAGACATTGTTAACCTCTGTTGGGTCTTTCTTTAGATCATACAGTTCCCAGGCAGCGGGCGTCTGCTCGATCATGAACGAGTTCTTTTTCCATGGCATAGAGGGAGTGCCCAGCTTTTCCGTATTGTAAGGCAACCCGTAGTAAAAGATCAGCTTGTAATCCGCAGTACGTATACCAAAATGCGATGGGTTGTCGTGGTGCATCATGTGCATCCAGTAGCGGTAGTAGGTAGCAGATCGCCAGTTAGTAGGGGCTTCTCCATCTGTTACCAGCGAGGCAAAGCTTTTGCCCTGCATGTACTCAGGCACTTCACCGCCGGCCAGGGCCAGCATAGTTGGGCCATAATCAGCATTGTTGATCAGCAGGTCTGAGCGAAGACCTTTCTGACCTTGCGGATGGCGCACTATAAACGGCATGCGCATAGACTCTTCGTACATCCATCGCTTGTCCATATAGTCATGCTCGCCGAGCATGAAACCCTGATCTCCGGTATAAATGATAATGGTATTGTCCCATTCTCCAGACGCTTTCAGGTAGTCAAACAAGCGCTTCAGGTTGTCGTCTACGCCCTTTACACATCTAAGGTATCGCTTGAGGTATTCCTGATAGGCCTCATGTTTGGCCGTTTTATCATCCAGTTCTTCGGAGATGTCAAAATCCTGCGTATAGTTACGGATTGGATGTCTGCGTCCTATGGAAGTTCCTATGCGGTGGAGCAGGCTGTCGTTTTTGCCTCTGGTTGCTTCAGATCCAAAATTTGGCTGATGGTAGAGGTTTGCTGGCTCGGGGATTTCGGTGTCTGCCAGGTAGCTTTCATAGCGAGGGGCAAACTCAAACATGTCATGAGGCGCCTTGTAATGATGCATGAGAAACAAAGGCTTCTCTTTATCACGGTTTTTTAGCCAGTTGATGGTTAGATCGGTGATTACATCTGTGCTATGGCCTTCGTACTTATTGGTGTTTTGAGGCCACGGCTTTTCTCCACGTACTCTGAAGGTAGGATCGAAGTAGTCTCCCTGAAGTTTTAGCACTTCATAGTAGTCAAAAGCTGCAGGTTCTTCCTTCAAGTGCCACTTTCCTATAATGGCTGTTTCATAGCCAAGCTTTTTCATTTCTTTAGGCAAGTATTGTTTGGCTTCATTTAGGCTGCCATCCAGGTCGAGCACACCATTTACATGCGCATACTGCCCGGTCATAATGGTTGCCCGGCTCGGCGTACAGATGGAGTTGCTACAGTAGGCATTGTCAAAGATGATTCCATTGTTACCTAGTTCGTCGAGGGTAGGAGTAGGGTTTAGGTCGGCCAGTCTGCTTCCGTAGATACCGAATGCCTGCGTGGTATGGTCATCAGACATGATAAAGATGATGTTTGGTTTTTTGGGGGCTTCCTGCTGGCATGAGCTTACCGCCAACCCTATCACACATATAGTGATGAAAAATCGAACTTGCTTAAACATAGTTAAGGATTAAATGGATTTATGATTCTTCTATAGACAAGGATAGCTCATACACTATAATAGAAATCGAGCAACCCTTTGCGCTTTAATAGTGCCAAAAATAGCCATTTCAATCGCTCATACTATTTCTCATCTACCTCCACAACTGAACAAAAACTAGACGCTCGCCGATTGCTATGTTTTTTTTGAAACGCACCCTTGTGTTAGCTGCGGGAAGTATTGGTTTTATGAGCTGTACCCAGAATCCTGTTGAGGTGGGTTTTTGGCTTGTTGGCATTGATTTGTAGGATTTTCATCATTCTGTTCAGTTTTAGTTCAGTGAGATTGGTTTGAGGATATTTCAGTGAAATACATATTTGATTGTGGATTTGAAATCAAAAGAAGGTTTGATGAGAGTCAAATTAACAAATTGAAAAAATCCACGATCGACCTACTGGTCATGTACTAAACTAAAAAGATAATTGGATGAAGAGACGATTTACAATTTCCAAACATTGGATGTCTGTCCTGCTACTGTTACTGATGGGTTGGGCTTCAGCCCAGTCGAAGGTGTCAGGAGTAGTGACTGACGGAGAAGATGGGTCCACGCTGCCTGGGGTAAGTGTGGTGATCAAGGGTACCACTACAGGTACGGTCAGTGACCTGGACGGGCGCTATAGCCTCACCGTTCCAGATGATGAAAGCGTATTGGTTTTTAGCTTTGTAGGCTACCTCAACGAGGAGGTAAACGTGAACGGGCGCTCATCGATTGATGTGAGTCTGAGTACCGACCTCAAACAACTTGAAGAAGTGGTGGTAGTAGGGTACGGTACGCAGCGCAAAAAAGAAGTCACAGGAGCAGTGGCCAGTTTGAAGACGGATGCCATTGTGAAAACGCCGAGTTCAGATTTGAATACGGCCATGCAAGGTCAGATAGCGGGTGTCAATGTGCAGAGCGCTGATGGGCGTCCAGGAGCACCTGCTAATATTCAGATTCGGGGTATTGGCTCCCTCAATGGTGAGTCTACGCCACTTTATGTAGTGGATGGAGTGCCCTTTCAAGGGATACCTAATATTCCACCGGAGCAAATAGAGTCGGTAGATGTACTAAAGGACGGAGCATCTGCGGCAATTTATGGAGTGCGCGCTTCTAATGGTGTCATTTTAATCACCACCAAAAGAGGAGCTCCTGGTGTACTCAATGTAAGTGCTACGGCCTATAAAGGCGTACAAAACATTACATCAGGTACGCCACTCATGAATGCAAGCGAGCAAATGTATGTAGAAGACATTTCGCTCAATGCCGAGGGACGCGAGCCGGCCATTTTTGTGCTCAACAAAGACGCAGCAGATTTCGACTCTGACTTTATTGGAGATGTGACG
Organism: Marinoscillum furvescens DSM 4134; assembly: GCF_003386095.1. Lineage (GTDB taxonomy): Bacteria > Bacteroidota > Bacteroidia > Cytophagales > Cyclobacteriaceae > Marinoscillum > Marinoscillum furvescens. Next base: position 19,587 of record NZ_QREG01000018.1, read on the forward strand.
AATAACAATGCTGCCATTGAAAACTATAGCGTTTCAGTATCTGGCGGTAGTGGCGGACTCAATCTGTCTGCCAATACCACTTACTTTAAGCAAGATGGCGTACTGATCAGCTCTGGGTTTGATCGTATTTCTAATCGAATCACCGCTGATTTTACCAAAAACCGACTGAAGGTGTTTTCTAGTGTGGCCTTTACCACCGAGAACACCCAGCAAGAACCTTATGCCATGTATCTGCTGGCCATGTCACAAAAGCCCTATCAGCGTGGGTTGTTTGATGTGCCGGAGGTGGGTGAAAACTCCTGGCAGCTGGACGGTGACAATGAAATACTCTATAGCTACATCGCTCGCCAGCTTGAAAATGAGGACGAGCGAACGGTAAATACCTCGAATGTGGCCCTTAACCTGCAATATGAAATACTTGATGGTCTGAAGTACCGTGTCAATTTTGGTAGGAACAGTTACAACTATAAGCGCAAGTTTTTTCAGCCTCAGTACCTGGTATATGACCGAAACGGTGACTTTTCGCCTACAGCAAGCCGGCCAGAAGCCATACTTAACTACTCCAACATAGAAAGCAGTAGGAATGTGCTTGAAAATGTAGTGACCTATGACCGAACATTTGGTGACCATAAAGTAGGAGCACTGCTAGGTGTGACCTACGAAGCGTTTCAGTCAGCTTCGAGCAGTTATGGGGTGATAGGCTTGCTGAGCAATGACACTCGTGTGCTGAGTGCCGGGTCTGCTGGAATCCAGCCTTCTGGTACCGAAACTCGCAATACGCTTGCAGGGAAGCTCGCACGAGTGCAGTATGCCTACGGCGATCGCTACTTCCTGTCCGCCAACTTCCGCAGAGACGGGTCGTCCAATTTTGGCCCAGGCAATAAATACGAAAACTTTTTCGGTATATCCGGAGGGTGGTCGCTCTCAGATGAGGCCTTTTTCCAAAGTCTCGGTGCTGATTTTGTTTCTAGCTTAAAGCTGAGAGCAAGCTACGGACGTGTAGGCAACCAAAACATTGGTGCTTACGGATATGCACCAGTAATAGAAAGCGGGTCCAACTATATCTATGGGCCTGATGAAGTGGATGGTATCGGTGCCATTCAGCGTGGATATGCCAATGCAGATCTGAGGTGGGAAACGAGTATTTCAGAAAATATCGGGATGGATGCTGAGTTTCTGAAAGGGAAACTAAACCTGACCGTGGATGTGTATAAAAACAGCAAGCAAGACATGCTCTTGCCAGAGCTATTGGCTCCTTCTACAGGTACCTGGCACCCTAGAGGTGAGGGGTATCTAGGCTACTGGAACACCGTAGATGTCAATGCTGGAAATATGGAAAACAAAGGACTGGAAGTGTCTTTGAAATACCGCGAACAAACCAGTTTTGGACTTAATTTCAATGCAGGCCTCACCTTTACCCGAAACAGGAATAAAGTCACAGACCTCAATGGTGCTGAAGGACTGGCGTTTAGTGGAGGCCGACCGATCAACGGAGTAAATGGGATAGCGGATGATCCGACCACCTTTATTTCCGTTGGGCACGAAGCAGGAGCCTTTTTCCTCATAGAAAGTGCAGGTATCATCAAAAATGAAGAGCAACTCGAAGCATACCGGGCTTATGATGCCGGCGCCCGACTGGGCGATATGATGTTTGTAGATGCTAATGGTGATAGCGTGATCAACGACCTGGATCGTGTGTATATGGGCTCAGGTCAGCCAAAATTTGAATTGGGGTCTTTTGTCAATCTGGAGTACAAGGGTTTTGATCTTTTTGTGCAAGGCTACTATGTGCACGACGTACAGATTTACAACGGTGCCAAACTTTATGCTTATGCGATCAAAAGGCACAAAGACCTGTACTATCAGTGGACTCCTCAAAACGCCACCTCAGATGTACCGGCATCCAGAGGAAGCAGCGTCCATAACAACATTCGGTCACGAACCGATGTGTTTCTGGAAGACGGAACGTATTTCCGGATACGTAACATCACGTTGGGCTATACCCTTCCTAAGCGTATCACAAAGGACAAGCTAGGCAAAGTGCGTGTTTACCTCAGTTCTATGAATCCATTCACCTTCACGCAATACACCGGATATGATCCTGAAGTAGGTGGAGACGGGCTCTATACCCGTGGTGTAGATAGGGGTACTTATCCAGTATCCAGAAGATTTTTAGGAGGCTTACAGATTGAATTTTGATAAAAGAATTAACTATGAAAACATTGAAATATATCTTACTCCTGGCGGTATTGGGTAGCACGATGGGTGCTTGTGATGAAAAGGAGTTTTTAGAAGAAGTAAACCCCAATGCCATTACCGCAGCCACATTCTGGAAAAGTCCAGATCACTTTGGTCAGGCGTTGCATACTGTTTATGGTGCTTTGCAGTTTGGACCGATAAGTGGAGCCGGGCTAGGTTATGAGCTTGCACGTGCCGACATTGCCGGAAGTGAAACCTGGTACCGACCGTATCAATTTCGCACGTTTGGTTTTTCAAATAACTACATACAGGTGGCTAACAACTGGAACGCTGCATATGTAGGAATTTTTCGAGCCAATCAGGTGATCCAATACATTAATGAAAACGAAATCGAAGGATTCGCCCCTGGTCAAAAAGAAGAGATAGAGGCACAGGCCCGTTTTATTCGAGCGTTTTTGTATTTCGATTTGGCTTATGATTACAATGGTGCCGTGATCCATACTACTGTGCCTGGTTCGCCAGAGGAGTTTAGCAAGCCTTTTTCGCCACGCAGCGAAGTAATCGCACAGGTGGTACTACCCGATCTGGAATTTGCCGAACAGCACCTGCCAGCTGAATGGACCGGTGAAGACATAGGTCGCGCCACATGGGGTGCAGCGGTATCTATGATAGGTAAGGTGCATCTCTATCAGGAGGAGTGGGATCAGGCAGCTAGTCACTTCAAAGAAGTGATCGACTCTGAAGTATACCGTCTGGTAGATAATGTGCGCCACAACTACACCGATGAAAATGAATTCAATGAGGAGTCCATTTTTGAAGTTAATTTTTCGGATACCAAAAACCCGGGAACGCAGGGTAGCGTGTGGGACAATGATCCATATACTTCAGGTTCGGAGGCTACTACGATCCCCAAGCAGTATGCCACCTTACAATTCGGAGGGTTTAATACGCTTGTACCTACTTACTACCTGTTGGAGCTTTTTGAGTACGATGAGATGGATCCCAATGATCCAGATAATACTGACCGTACGCAATCGATGCGTCTAAATGCCACACTGCTTACCAAAGATGCAGATGGACTGTACTATGGGCTGCCACCTACCGAAAAGGCGCCGTTTAACATAGGACAAGCTGCATATGTAAAAAAGCATACCAACTGGTACCAGTATGATGGTGAAGATCCGCTGAGTAGAAGTGGTATAAACTTCCGTCACATACGTCTGGCAGACGTCTATCTCATGTATGCAGAGGCTGTTTTGGAAGCTCAGGGAGCTGCAGGCATTAGTGAAGCTGTGACATACATAGATCTGGTGAGAGATCGTGCCGGTGTGATAACACTGCAGGAGTACATGGATGCCAATGGAGGCATGATTCCAGAGCTGCATATCTCTGTGCAGGTGCATGGGCCGCGTACCTATACACCGGCTACAGCCGAAGCATTACTTACCCACATCAAGCTAGTGGAGCGACCTATTGAGCTGTGCTACGAGGGGCATAGATGGAAAGACCTGGTGCGGTGGGGGATGGTGCAAAGCCAGTTTGACCAGCTTCGAGCGGATGAAGAGTGGCGCATGGCCAACATTGCGAGTATTGAAGGGCAGCCACCTTTAAATCTTGGTAATCAGGTGCACAATGATTTTGAAATTGCTCAACAGCTGTATACACCTTCAGAGCACAATTATTTCCCTGTACCGGATTACGAAATTCAGGTCAATGAAAATTTAATCCCTGGTCAATAAACCATAAAAATGACAGCAATGAAAACTTTATATAAATACTTAACATTGATGCTCCTGGTAGTAGGTTTTATGGCCTGTACGCCAGAGTATGAGGCCCCTGCGCCGGAGCCTAACCATTTTTCGGTGTTCTTGTCTGAGCAGGATTTTGACAACACCGTGCAGGTGGGCACAGATTTGGATTTTATAGACGTGTCCAGAGGGGTGCAGGAGCGTGTTTGGACGTTTCCCGAAGGGGTAGCGGACATTGTAGGTCAGGAAAATGACGTGACCTCCGAAGCGCATAAAATCAAAGTGATATTTAAGGAACCTGGAACGCACGAGGTGTCTTTGCATTTGGAGTTTGCCGGAGAGGCGTGGGTAGAAGAAGAGCTGCGCGGAAACGCTCTGGATACCGTATATACCGTCACTGTGCTTGATTCTATACAGGCATCATTCAAGGCCAACCTGATCGATTATCAGGGCAATGACCAGGGTGAAATTACTTTGGCTGACGGAGGTGCGTCTACAAACAAAATAGAAGCAGGAAGCTCCCTTCGATTTGTGGTAACTTCTACAGGAAACCCAGCCGAAAATGAATGGGTTTTCGAAGGTGGCACACCTGCGGAGTTTAGTCCAGAACCTGGCAACAACGGTGATACGCTTACGGTAGCTTATAAAAAGCTGGGTACGTATAGCATACAGTTGATCTCTCAGAGAGGACGCCCGGCAGGAGCTGATACGGTTACTTATGAAAATTTCATAGAGATAGTGCCTTCTTCTGCGCCTATACTGATAGATAAAGCCTTTCAGGCCGAAGATCAGGTGGCCATCAGTTTTTCTCGCGAACTAGACGATCCGCGTGCAGAGGCTGAAAACTTTTCTGTTACAATCAAAAACAATGGGCAGGTGATCACCCCTACAGTGAGTGAAGTTCGACTGGATCCAGACGATGCCAGCACCCTGTTGTTGGTATTAGGTGGAGAAAAGCTGTACAATAGTGACACCGTTAGCGTGAACTATACTCCAGGAAATTTGCAGTCCACTGATTTTGCCCAGGTAGCTAGTTTTAGTGACCTGATGGTAGAGATGGATAAGGAAAATATCCTGGCAGCTGAGACTTCTACCATGGACTATGGTTTTGAAAACAGTACGGATGCCAACTGGCCCTACCTGTGGTGGGGCGGTCAATGGGCGGAGTATACTTCTAGCATCTCCACAGCCAAAGCGCACTCAGGTGTAGCCAGTAACTACATTGCTTTCAATGCCAATGGCGGTATGATCATTGGCCATAAGGATGAGGCTGGAAATAACTATACTTTTACTCCGGAGCCTGGTAAAACTTACGAGATAGGTATGTGGATATATGTAGAAGACCTGGGGCCAGATCCGGATGCTATGGAACAACCCAACATTATGGTGTTTTGGACTCCCGAAACCGACTGGGGGGTGGGGCGCTATTCGTTCACGTCCAGCACTCCTGTAGGCGAGTGGATATATGTCAGCACGATGGTGACGGCCCAGTTCAACAGCGAAGGCCCTTACGGGGTGATGATCAGAGGGTTTAATGGGAATAACCCTGGTCCTTTGAGCTTTTACATGGATGACCTAAACATCTCAGAGGTTCAGATGAGGCCCTGATCGTCCACTGTTCGATGGCACTGGTTAATTCAGTGAGTATAGAAAAGGCTCTTTTGCCCGAAAGCAAAAGAGCCTTTTTTCAAATTTAGGTGGTCATCTTTAGATCCCAGCTATAAAATCTTCGAGGTTGTCGCTGCGCTGAAGCCCCAGTTTTTTGCGCAGACGGTAGCGGGTAGTGTGTACAGATTCTATAGAAATCCCCAGCAGCCGTGCCATGTCCTTAGAAGAAAAGTTGAGTTTGATGAGCGCACAAAGCTTGTGGTCACTTTGTGTCAGCTTAGGGAATTTTTCACGTAGGCGGTTGTAAAACCCATCATGTACCGCCAAAAAGCGAATTTCAAACTCCTCCCAGCTCTTGTGGGTATTCAGGTCTATGCTTCTCACAAGCTTGCCTACCTCTTTGTTATCGGATTTTTTCTTTAGTTCGAGTAGTTCATTTTTTATTTCTGAAAGTAGCTCTTCGCGCTCCAGCGCATGCAATGCAGATGCCGTAAGTTCTTTGTTTTTGATGGCTAGCACTTCATTGGCTTTTTCCAGCTCTAGTGCGCGTTGGTGATTGAGGAGGCGTTTCTCAGCTTTAAATTTTGACCGGATGTACCTGTATATCAAAAAGCCCAGGACGATCAGAAATACGATTGTGCTGATCAGGATGATGAGCTTCAGTTCGGAGATGCGGTTTTCTTGCTCTAGTTGGGCAAGTCGCTGTTCTTTGATCAGGTTGGCTTGTCGTTCTTTTTCCTTGCGGTATGTGTCTTTGATTTCCAACAGGCCCTGATTGCCCTCACTCCGGACACTAAACTGCGCTTCATGTTGGGATTTGGCCAGTTGAAGGTTTTTGTATGCTTTACGAAACTCTTTTTGAGCAAAATATACGCCAGACAGGCCTTCATAGATTTCGGGCACCAGGTCCAGGTGGCTCCGGTAGGTTTCTGCCAGTTTCAATGTTTGTAGATAGTACGACTCTGCCTTCTTTAGGTTGCCCAAATCTTTGTGAATCTCCCCCAAGAAAGGATAAAGGATGATCAGGTATGAAGGGTCAAATTCAGTAAAATATCCTTCTACCACATTTAGTTTGTCCAGCGCTGCCTGCACATCGCCCCGTTTGTAAAGAATGTAGCCCCTTTCTGCTTCTATCCATCGCGGATGCCCATCTGGCAGGCTGTTAATTATTGCGCTGCAGCTGTCCAGGTATTGGCTGGCTACATCCAGCTGGTTATTCCGTCGGTAGATGGTGGCCAGAGCATAGTAGTTGTCCAGCAAAATTTGAATTTTATCTGGTTCGTTGAGCGCTGTTTTGTAAAGGTGTATGCCCCGCTTGAAATAGGAGGCTGACATGGAGCTTTTTCCATAAAAACTGTACAACCAACCGAGACCTCTGTAAACAATGGCCTCACACAAAGGACAGTCGGCGGCTTCTGCCAAAAGAAGTGCTTCCCAGTACATGTCATAGGACTGACTATACTTGGCCATGTGGGCGCGCGCATACGCCGCGTCCGACAAGCCTTTAACAGCCTGCAAAGTGTCGCGTGCGTCGAGGTAGTGCTGGGCTCTTTCGTCTAGCGCCGCTAAGGTGCTATCTGAATACAAAGTGGATGCCGGTGTAAACTCCATGCGCTGGGCAAACAGCTGAACACATCCAGTAGTGAGCAACAGGAGAAATCCTGTTAAATGTCTAGTTAGGTAATTGCTCATAGTAAGGGGTTGTTGAGTCGTACATTAGGTAATCAATCACCAATATCAGAAAATACCCCCATCTGAACATATTTTGTCCCTGCTATTTTGTTGGTATTCAGTTTTTGTCTAGTTGCTATTTCAGGTATTTACTGCCCAAATACCCTCTTTTACACTCCTATACTATTGATGGTCAAACGGCGCTCGATCCGGGAGATCCACTTCGATTTACACAGACATGCAAATGAACAAAACCACTTTTTACCTACTAATTCTTGCAGCCATTGCTACGGCCTGTTTTGCTCACCAGCCCACTAATCAAACTGATGGCAGGGCTCAGGATTTTAATTTTGACTGGAAATTCCACCTCGGTGATCTGGAAAATGCACATTTGGCCAACTATGATGACGGTGACTGGAGAACGGTCAACCTTCCTCATGATTGGAGTGTAGAGCACCCCTTTGACTCCATAAACGGTGAAGGCGCTACGGGGTATTTGCCAGGTGGAATCGGTTGGTATCGAAAGGAGTTCGAAATAGACAACATCAATGAAGTTGTCTATATCAATTTTGATGGTATTTACAACCGATCTACGGTCTATGTCAATGGACAAGAGGTAGGCTTTCACCCTTATGGATATTCACCTGTCGTGTATGATATCACCAGTTATTTGCAGGCGGGTACCAACGTGGTGTCAGTACGTGTAGATCACTCACGCTATGCAGACAGCCGATGGTATACCGGATCTGGTATCTACCGGGATGTAAAATTGATCCAAACCAACAAGCTACATGTGCCACTTTGGGGTACCTATATCACTACGCCTGATGTGTCTGCGGAGGAGGCCAAAGTGGTGACAGAAGTGACTGTTAAAAATGGTCATGAGCAGCCTCAAAACGCCGAGCTGGTGCTCACCATTGTAGATAAGGATGGTAATGAAGTGGCAAGGCAAAAACAGCAGATAACAATAAGTGCTGCCAGCGAGCAAAAAATCACCATTGACTCACGTGTTTCCTCACCATTGCTTTGGGAAATTTCCTCACCTACCATGTATGAGGCGGTGGTTACAATCGCTCAGGATGGACAGCAGCTCGACCGCTACATCACGCCGTTTGGTATCCGTACGTTTGAGTTTGACCCGGATAAGGGGTTTTCCTGGAATGGTAAAAACCAGAAAATAAAAGGCGTGTGCCTGCATCATGATGCAGGTATCGTGGGTGCAGCTGTACCAGATGGCGTGTGGCGCCGGAGGTTAGAAAAGCTCAAAGAAGCAGGCGTCAATGCCATCAGGATTTCACATAACCCGGGTTCACAGGCTTTTATGGATTTGTGCGACGAAATGGGCTTCTATGTGCAGGTGGAGTTTTATGACGAGTGGGACAACCCTAAGGATAAGCGCCTAAACATGAATGAGCGCAAAAGCAAAGACTATATCACCAGAGGGCATCATGAGTTTTTCCAGGAGTGGGCAGAGCGTGATCTCAAAACAGTCATGCTACGAGACCGTAACCATCCGTCGGTGTTTCAGTGGAGTATCGGCAATGAAATAGAGTGGACTTATCCCAGGTATAAAAATGCTACCGGTTACTTCGGTATGAACTGGCAGGGAAATTACTTCTGGGAACTCCCCCCAATAACTCCGGAGGAAATCAAAGCACGATATGATGCCAGTGAGGCGGGAGCGTATGTGCTGGCCGAAACCGCACAGAAGCTTGCCAACTGGACGCGGGAGATGGATACCACACGCCCCGTGATCGCAAACTGTATTTTGCCTTCGGCAAGTCATGTGACCGGCTATGCAGATGCACTAGACATAGTAGGCTACAGCTACAGACGAGTATTGTATGACTATGGGCATAAAAACTATCCGGACAAACCCATCATGGGTACAGAAAACCTCGGGCAGTGGCATGAGTGGAAAGCCGTGCTCGAGCGACCATTCATTTCGGGTACTTTTCTCTGGACAGGTATCGACTACATGGGTGAGTCTAACAACCAATGGCCCAGAAAAGCTACTCCTTCGGGGATATTGGATGTGACAGGCTTTGAAAAGCCACGTTTTCACATGTTTAAAACCCTCTGGAATGAAGACGAGCCACATACTTACATCACCACACAGTCTGTAGCCAATTCCATCTATCAGGTGGATGAAAGCACCGGGGAGCTAACCGAGCGCAAGAAAGGCCGCTGGAAACGTGCACTCTGGAGCTGGCATGATGTAAACGAACATTGGAATTATCAGAAAGGTGACCTGATAGCAGTGGAAGTCTACTCCAATGCTGATGAGGTAGAGCTTTTTCTTAACGATCGATCGCTAGGAAGCAAAAAACTTGCAGACTTTGAGGACCGCATCTACAAATGGGCAGTACCGTACGAACCCGGAGAACTCCGAGCGGTCAGCAAGCAAAGCAAGTCCGAAGCGGTGATAGCTACCGCTGACCAACCCGCAGCAATAGAAATAACACTAGATAAGGAGAATATTAATGCAGACGGCTATGATGTGGCACATATCGTCGCACAGCTGGTAGATGCAAATGGAAATCCCGTGACCTACGAGGAAGGGGAGCTCCATTTTGACATCAAGGGGCCTGTGAACCTGCTGGGAGTGGATAATGGCGCGCCAAGTAATGTGCAGCCTTTTCAGTCTGATAGGCTCGTAACGGCAAATGGCAAAGCACTGGCCATACTACAAGCTACACGAGTAGCTGGAGAGGTTACAGTAACCGTGTCGGGGAAAGGATTGCGCAGCGAAACGGTCACGCTATCAGTAGATTAAGTGTGATCAGTCATTAGGAAGTGAAATTTTAAAGAAATTATGAAAGCAGCATTTTATAGAAGTAAAGGGAAGTTCGAAATAGGTGAAGGCCAGCAGGTAGCGCCAGGACCGGGTGAAGTACGCCTGAATGTAGCCTTCTGTGGAGTATGTGGCACGGATGTTCACATCTTTCACGGGGTGATGGATCAGCGAGTGAGTCCACCGCAAACAATAGGCCATGAAGCTTCGGCAGTGGTCGCAGAGCTTGGCGAGGGTGTTACCAATGTGAGCGTAGGGGATAATGTCGCTGTGCGTCCATTGCATTTTGGTGCTCCACATCCTTTCGACAAAGGTCACGCGCATGTGGGCAAAAATCTCAAGTTTATTGGTATAGATAGCCCTGGTGCTTTCCAAAATAGCTGGACGGTACCTGCTTATACCTTGCATCATTTGCCGGAAGGGCTGAGCCTGGAGCATGGAGCATTTATTGAGCCACTAGCGGTAGCTTGTCACGATGTGAAAATTGGTCGAGTGCAGGCCGGTGAAAATACGTTGGTCATCGGTGGAGGTCCCATAGGCACACTGATAGCCTATGTGTTGAAGGAAAAAGGCGCCAATGTCATCATATCAGAAGTAAATGATAAGCGATTGCAGATGCTGGGTGACCTTGGTTTTCAGACCATCAACCCCCTCAAAGAAGATTTGCTTGCTCGCATCAGTGAACTGACTGAAGACAAGATGATCGACTGTGCATTTGAAGTTTCCGGGTCAGCGCCAGGGGTCAAAACTATGACTGAGGTGGTCAATGTAAGAGGGCGAATTGTGATGGTAGCCATCCATGGCGGTGAGCCAAAACCAGTAGACTTGTTTAAGTTCTTTTGGTCCGAAATTGAGCTTTTGGGAGCCCGCCTTTATGAGGAGGAGGACTATGAGGAGGCCATTCGCATAGCAGCGTCTGGTAGTATTCCTTTTGATCAGCTGATTACCAGCAAAGACACCCTGGACAATATTCAGAAAATTTTTGAAGAAATAGATCAGAATCCTGCAGGCATGAAATACCTCATCGACTGTCAGGCTTAACATCAACCAATCACTATGAGCATTATCAATAAATTCAAATTAGACGGAAAAGTAGCGCTGGTTACAGGCTGCAAGCGCGGCATAGGCAAAGCGATGGCCGAAGGGCTTGCTGAAGCAGGCGCAGACATCATCGGTGTATCTGCCAGCCTGGAGCTGGAAGGCAGTGAGGTGGAGCAAGCGGTCAAAGCCAAGGGCCGAAGCTTCAAAGCCTATCAATGTGATTTTTCGGACAGAGAAAGCCTTTACGCATTTATCTCAGCGGTAAAAAGTGATTTTCCACAAATCGATATTTTGGTCAACAATGCCGGGACCATCCTGCGGACGCCAGCAGCTGAGCATCCCGATGAAATGTGGGATAAGGTGATTGAGGTCAATCAAAATGCACAGTTTATCCTCACCCGGGAGATAGGCAAAGAGATGGTGGCCCGAGGTAGTGGCAAAGTCATTTTTACGGCTTCATTGCTCACTTTTCAGGGGGGAATTACCGTGCCAGGCTATGCGGCCAGTAAAGGCGCAGTGGGGCAGCTTACCATGGCTTTTGCCAATGAATGGGCCAGCAAAGGCGTGAATGTAAATGCCATAGCTCCTGGCTACATCAGTACTGACAATACCGAAGCGTTGCGCAATGATCCCGAACGGTCAGCTTCTATTCTTGCTCGCATTCCAGCTGGCAGGTGGGGAGAAGCAGAAGATTTTGCCGGCCCTGTGGTGTTTTTGGCCTCTGAAGCAGCAGCCTACATGCACGGCAGCATTATGCTGGTAGATGGCGGCTGGATGGGGCGCTAATCCTATTGATTTTACCTAAAAACTAAAACCTGACAACAATGTCTAGCATCAAAAACTATCAATTATACATCGACGGAGCGTGGGTAGATGCCTCCACCGGTGATACCCTAAATATCCTGAGCCCTACAGACGAAAGCGTGGTGGGTACCGTGCAAATGGGGGCTGAGGCTGATGCGCAGCGCGCACTGGAAGCAGCTGAGCGCGCTCAAAAAGAGTGGCGAAAAGTGCCTGCTCGCAAGCGCGCAGATTTGCTTCGGGCTTTTGCTGCAGAAATCAAGGCCAATCGAGATCGCCTTGCCGAGCTGCTGGTCCGTGAGCAGGGAAAGCTCCTGGCTGTAGCCAAAATGGAAGTAGAAGTCACAGCTTCGTTTATCGAATATGCTTGCGATGGTGCACGCAGTATCGAAGGGGACATCATTCCTTCTGATAACCCCAATGAGCATATCATGATCCACAAGATTCCTCGTGGAGTAGTGGTAGCCATTACCGCGTGGAATTTTCCATTGGCACTGGCCGGACGTAAGCTTGGACCGGCATTGGTTGCCGGCAACAGTGTTGTCATAAAACCCACGCAGGAGACGCCACTTGCTACATTAGAGCTCGGCGATCTGGCCACAAAGGTTGGTTTGCCAAAAGGACTGATCAACATCATTACTGGTTCTGGAAGAGTGCTGGGCAATGCGCTGGTAGAAAACCCAATCACCAAAATGGTGACCATGACGGGCAGTACACCGGCAGGGCAGCAGATTTTCAGAAAAGCAGCGGACAACCTGATTCATGTACAGCTGGAGCTTGGAGGTAAGGCACCATGTATCGTCTTTGATGACGCGGATCTGGATGCAGCCGTAGAGGGCGCCTTCCATTCACGGTTCGACAACTGCGGACAGGTGTGTACCTGCAATGAACGACTGTATGTCCATGAGGCGGTTTACGAGCAATTTATGGAGCGTTTTATGGAAAAAGTAAAGGCTTTGAAAACTGGTAACCCTATGGATGAAAGCACGACGATAGGACCGAAAGTGAATGCCAAAGAAATCGCTAACATGGAGCATTTAGTGCAAAAGAGTATCGAAGAAGGTGCTACAGTGGCTATTGGAGGTAAAAAACCTGCAGGGGCCGAGTTTGAGAAGGGATACTGGTTTGAGCCTACCATTTTGACGGATGTCACACAGGATATGACCGTCGTACATGAAGAGTCCTTTGGGCCCATCCTCCCCGTGATCAAATTCAAGGACTTTGATGAAGTAATTGCCTATGCCAACGACTGTGAGTACGGACTGGCAGCCATGGTTTTTACCAATGATATGAACAAAATCATGCGCCTCAATGACGAGCTGGAGTTTGGTGAAATCTACATCAACCGCGGGCATGGTGAGCAGCATCAGGGCTTTCACAATGGCTACAAACTAAGCGGTACTGGTGGAGAAGATGGGAAGTATGGCTTTGAGCAATACATGGAGAAGAAGACATTTTACATGAAATATAAGGCATGAGTACGGCAATCAAATCTGTGGAAACCCGACTCTTTGAGGTACCTCTGCCAGAGGTGCTCTCTGATGCTAAGCACGGGGATCACTTTCACTTTGAGCTGGTTACGGTGACCATCACACTCGAAGATGGTAGCCAGGGTACAGGCTATACCTATACCGGAGGCAAAGGAGGACACGCCATCAAAGCGATGATCGATCACGACATGGCCGTGGCGCTGCAAGGTAAGGATGGTACGGCTATAGCCGAAATCTATGATTTTCTGGAGTGGCACATTCATTACGTGGGACGAGGAGGTATAGCCTCCTTTGCGATCTCTGCGGTGGATATAGCACTATGGGATATCAAAGGCAAAAAAGCAGGGCTGCCGCTCTGGAAAATGGCCGGAGGTGCAGATCATACCTGCAAGGCCTACTGCGGAGGGATAGACCTGATGTTTCCACTGGAGAAACTGTTAAATAACATTCAGGGCTATCTGGACTGTGGCTTCAATGCTGTAAAAATTAAAATCGGTCGTGAGAAGTTAGAAGAAGACCTGGAGCGGATCAAAGCCGTGCGCGAGCTTATCGGTCCAGAGGTGACTTTTATGGTGGATGCCAACTACTCCATGTCGGTAGAGGAGGCAATCACAGCGGCCAAGGCATTTGAGTCCTACAATATTTATTGGTTTGAGGAGCCTACCATCCCAGACAATTACAAAGGCTATGGCCAAATAGCTGATGCTACAGGTATGCCACTGGCAATGGGTGAAAACCTGCATACGATCCATGAGTTTGAGTACGCCTTTGATCAGGCAAAACTCTCTTTTGTGCAGCCCGACGCTTCCAACTGTGGAGGAGTTACCGGCTGGCTAAAGGCAGCACGTATGGCCAACACTCATGGAATTCCGGCATGTTCGCACGGCATGCAAGAGCTTCATGTGAGCCTGGTGTCAGCACAGCCCAATGCCGGCTGGCTGGAGGTACATAGCTTCCCCATAGACGAATACACCATACGGCCGCTGGAGGTACAAAACCACCGGGCGATAGCTCCTGATGACCCTGGCGTGGGAGTAACCTTTGATTGGCAAAAACTCCAGCCGTATGAAAAATAATAGCGTAAGGCGGGTCTTGTTGGGTTTAGTAATTATTTGTTTTAGTAATTATACTCTTGGTTTTGGTTTACAGGATCCGCCAAACGTTATTTTAGTCATGACCGATGATCAAGGGATAGGTGACCTCTCTTGTCATGGTAATCCTTTCCTCAAAACTCCGAATCTCAATCAGTTTGCCGGTGAGGCAGTGAGCCTTACCAATTTTCACGTAAGCCCGCTATGTACACCTACACGCTCCGCGATCATTACAGGGCAGTACCCTGTTCGAAATGGCGCCTGGGCCACGTTCAAAGGCAGGGCTTCTCTGCAAAAAGGAGCTCCATCGATAGCCAGGGCTTTTAAGCAAAACGGCTACACCACAGCCCTAATAGGTAAGTGGCACCTGGGAGATAACTATCCTGCTCGCCCCACAGATATGGGATTCGACTTTGCACTGCATCACCTCTCGGGCGGCATAGGAGAGATTACAGACTATTGGGGCAATGACTATTACGATGATGTTTATTTTGAAAACAATGAGCCCAAACAATTTGAGGGATATTGTACAGATGTATGGTTTCAGGAGGCCATGCGCTGGATCGAAAACAGGGATGACAAGCCCTTTTTTCTCTACCTGCCTACCAATGCTCCACATAGTCCACTGAGAGTACCAGAAACATACGCTGCGCCGTACCGGGCAATGGAAGGGACGCAGATCATTAGCGCTGATTACCTGGGGATGCTGGCCAACATTGATGAGAATTTTGGCAAGCTAGACCGCTTTTTGGAGGCTGAGGGCCTGGCCGAAAATACCATAGTGATATTTTGTTCCGACAATGGTACACAGTATGGACACGGAAAGGGGCTCGGTTATGATATGGGGTATTCTGGTTCGAAAGGATCTGCTCTCGAAGGTGGTCATCGAGTACCATTTTTTATTCGTTGGCCTAAAGGGCAGCTTATAGGAGGGAAAAAGGTTGCTGAACCTGTGGCTCACGTAGATCTGCTGCCAACACTTGCTAGCCTGGCTCACCTTACCTTACCTGATGATTGGGTATTGGACGGCCTGGATATCTCACCATTGTTTCAGAGAGAAGCGATCCCGGACCGGGAAATTTTCATTCACCACCGGCAAGACTGGCGTGCTCCTGAGGGTGTCGCCAAAAGTGCGGTCATTTCTGGGGAGTGGCGGCTGCTAAACGGAAACCAGCTTTATGATATGACTTCCGACCAAAGGCAAGAGCGAAACGTGGCCCAGCAACATCCGGAAGTCGTCAACCGTCTACTTGCAGCACATCAGGCATTTTGGGTAGATGCTTTCGCGGCTACTCCTTTTCATCAGCTACCGCCTGCCGGTTTGGGATATGATGCCCAGGAGGAGGTTGTGTTTACCATTCAGCATGCCATCGGTGACGATGGCCCACTTTGGAAACAAGAACAAGTAGCTGAAGGGGTGAGAAATCAAAACGCCAAACACATCGTGGATGTGGCAAAGAACGGCACCTATGAGGTCGAGCTGCGCCGATGGCCTAAGGAAAACCCCGGACCGATAGGCAGTTGGCCAGCAGATACGTCGCATGGATTGCCCTACCGAAAAATAACCCCAAAAACAGCACACCTTCAGATCGGCGATTTGCGGCTGTCGAAATCAGTAGACCTGACAAAAGAGGTGGTGCGATTTCGGCTTCCGCTAAAGACAGGTGTCCACCAGCTAACGGCGCAGTTTGCTGATGATCTGGGGCGCTATGGTGTGTATTATGTCTACCTAAGAAATTCCAATTGAAACCCTAACCCTTTTTTAAATGATGAATATCAAGAAATCTTACCTGGGTGAAGTGGCGGGCCAGCATATTGATAGCTATGCGCTCACCAACGACCAGGGGCTTTGCGTGAAAGTGATGACCTATGGTGCCACCATTACTTCTATAAAATTACCCGATGGGAGTGAAATGGTCTGCGGTTTTGATACACTCGAAGGCTATTTTCAAAAGGCTTACCTTGAAAATGCACCCTACTTCGGGTGTACTGTCGGGAGGTATGCTTCGAGGATCAAAGATGGCCAGTTTGAACTGGACGGTAACCGCTATACCCTTGCCGTAAATGATGGCTCTAATCACCTACATGGTGGACTGCAGGGGTTTGATAAGCGGGTATGGCAAGCCGAAGCATCGCAAACGGATCACGAGGTGAGTGTCTCAATGCGACTCTTTAGCCCGCATATGGAGGAAGGTTATCCGGGCAATGTGTCCGTGCAGGTGACTTTTACTCTTACGCAGGACAATGCCATCCGAATACGTTATGCGGCTACCACAGATCAGGCTACACCTTTGTCACTTACCAACCATTCTTATTTTAACCTTTCCGGCTTTCAGCGAGATATCAGTGGTTTTGAAGTATCCATCCATTCAGACACCCTATTGGTGCCGGATGACACCAATGTGCCTGTTGGTGATAAACGACCTGTCTCGGGAGTGGAAGACTTGAGGTCAGGGCGCGTGCTGAAAGACGCTTTTGAGGAGCTGGAGACGGGGTTTGAGCATTTTTATGTTCTCCCAGATGAGGGTACGCTCAAAGATGTGGCAAAGGTAAGCGATCCGGATAGTGGAAGAGTACTCACGGTACTGAGCACAGAGCCAGGCGTGCTTTTTTATACCGGGTACTTTACCTCAGATAAACTCAAACGAGAATCCGGAGCGCAGTATGGAAAATACCGGGCTTTTTGTCTGGAAACCAGCCGCTATCCTAATGGACCCAATTTGCCGGAAGCTTCAGGAGCTATTACTACTCCCGAGTCACCCTATGCGAGTGAGACCGTTTTTCAATTCTCCAATATTCAGTAAACCAATTTTTTAATCCATTTACCATAAACGACCAATACCATGACAGTAGGAATTATTTGGGCACTAGCCGCAGGACTGATGCTAGGACTTTACGCCCTACCCGAGAAGTACACCAAAGACTATGCTTTTGAAAATACCTGGGCACTGTTCTTTGCCATAGCCACGTTTGTTATTCCCAATGTTGCCGGGTTTGCCCTGGTAGAAGGGTTCGTTGCCATTTTGCAAGCTATACCTGCCGGAGCATTGTGGGGAATGATCATCTCCAGCTTTTTGTGGGGGATAGGCGTGATGATGTGGGGCAAAGCCATCAACCATATCGGGCTTTCACTGGGATTTTCATTGTTCATTGGGACCATCATTCTGGTTGGTTCGTTGTTGCCATTTTTGGTAGATGGGCTTCCGGATACCAATGTGCTTATCACGATTCTCGTGGGGATTGTCATCGTCTTGATCGGTGTGGTAGCCAATGGCAGAGCCGGGATTTTGCGCCAGCGTGACGAGGGTAAAGCAGAAGTAGTAGGGCAGGGCTCTATGGCTTCAGGGATTTTTATTGCGGTTTTTGGAGGGCTACTCGCTACGGGATTTAGCTATGCCAATGCGGTAGGACGTCCGGCCATACATGAAGCCTCTATTGCGATGGGCAATGCGGAGTGGGTAACCTCTGTGGTGGTGATGTATGTCATTTACATGTCCGGGGGTGTGGCCATTGCCGCATATTTCATTTGGCAGCTCACCAAAAAAGGACTTTGGGGTCAGTTTAAAACGCCTCATTTTGGAAACAATCTCACGATGACGGGAGGTATGGCCATTTTAAACTATGTGGCCTCTGCAGCGTTTGCATATGCTGCTTTTCGTCTCGGTGAGCAGGGCAATACGGTAGGCTATGCCATCTACAATACCACCTCCGTGGCTGTAGCGATCTTGAGTGGACTCTTCACTGGTGAGTGGAAAAATGCATCCTCCAGAGCAAAGACCTCATTGTATATCGGCTTGATTGCGATGATAGCCGGAGTAGTGGTAGTAGCTGTGGGAAATAGCTTGTAGCGAATTGTACCGATTTGATCGTTTAAATAATCTTACTCCCAAGGAGAGTATTATTATCTTAATAATAGCGCTCTTCTTGGGATTTATCCTGTTTGTCACTACCAAATGAAGCCTTAAAGGCCGAAATTGTGGATGAACCAGCCGACTCTATGGAGCTGAGTAGTAGTTCGCACAAGCGGACGCTTGCGCTATTTAGGTGGAAGAATCAAGCTACTCTGTGGGTTATACCGGACCTTGAAATTACGGGCCATCAATCAGTCTTAAGTTGTTGGCGTACTTCTTTCCAGGAGAGATATTCTTCGGGCTTTGTGTTTTTGATACGCTCCCGAACGACCTCCTGTTGCCATTCTGGCACGATATAGGCATCTTCCTCAATGCCTTGGTATTTGGATTTTAAATCATTCCACTCTTGAATGGGGATAAAAACTCCGGTGGTCTGGCCGTTTTCATCTGTGATATATTGTAAACTCATGAGCGTAAGTGTTTTGTTATCCAAAGATATAGAATAACGTCCGGTTGGCTATTTCCATTTTTTCTAAGTTAGCGTTTCTGTTTACTGCCCCCAACAAGCGCAAGCGTCCGCTTGTACTCGTTTAACGGCTAATATTCTGACCTGAAATGTGCTAAATATCATTTTGCCACTTGGACTGGCGGTATGCTCCGGGTGTACGACCTAGCTGTTTTTTAAAGAGCCGCGTAAAGTAGCTGATGTTGTCCAGGCCTACTTTGGCGGCTATTTCGCTGATGGAGTAGGTGGTGGTGGAGAGCAGAAGCTGCGCGCGTTCTATTCGCTTTTCCTGAATAAACTTTACCGGACGGGTTTTTACTATTTCGAAAAACACCCTGGAGAAATAATCCGCATTGAGGTGGGCCTCATCAGCCAGCTCGGCTACAGTCAGCTCTCGGTGGAGGTTTTGACGGATGTAGCGAATGATGTTGTTGATTTTTTCCTGATTCTTTAAGGATACTGATCTGGTCACTTTTTTGCCTTTGATAAAGCGTGAAAGCAAAGCTGTCATCAGCCCTCGTGTTTCCAGAAAACTACCCGGATTCATTCGATCATTTCTAGCCTTGTAGGCCAGCATGGTGGGCACATTGTCGTAGGCTTTAGGGTCATCGTTGAGGAGCATACGGTCATCGTTGAGCTCCAGTATGCGGTCCAAAATCAAGGCATCATTAGGGTGTGCTGGCACCTCGTACAGAAATTCATGGTGATCAAAAATGCTGCCCTGATCGTCACTTTCTTCCAGTATGCTGAGGTAGTACTGCGTAAAGGTGCTTTCACACTTGTACCGACTGTAAGTATAGCTGGGGATCAGGTAGAGGTATCCCGGTTTTAGATCAAAGGTTTGCCCCGAGTGAAACACCTGCGCTTGTCCATGGGTAATCAGGTATAATCTAGAAAAAGGGCTAATGACATTATCAAAATCCCAGTGATGGTCCAGGTCGACCTTACCGGCATGAAGTAGGGAGAGGTTTAAGTTGTTAATGCTCATGTGGAGTAAAAGTCGGATTTGTGCAAATATACGTCGAGTTTGTATTTAGTCTGCTCCAGGTAGTGTAGACATCTTTGTGAACGTTACTTTTACCAAAGACTAGTTAATTTATGAACCTACCCAAGTTATCGTTGCTTCTGGTATTTATAGGTGCGCTTTTTGCGTGCCAACCGGAAATTCCTGAAGAAGTAAAAACGGCATATGAAGATTTGCCTCAGGAACTTGACTTTAACATCCATGTAAAGCCCATACTCTCGGATAAATGTTTTGCTTGCCATGGTCCGGACAAAGGCAAAATCGAAGCAGGGCTACAGCTCCACAGTGATAAAACGGCCTATGCCGAACTGGTAAACTCGCCCGGAAAGCATGCCATTGTTCCTGGCAATCTGGGTAAAAGTGAAGCATTTCATCGAATCATTGCTGAAGATAGCGAGCTGCGGATGCCACCCCCAGAGGCAAACCTCACCCTCACAGAGCGTGAAAAAGCCATTTTGATCAAGTGGATAGAGCAAGGCGCCGAGTATAAACCTCACTGGGCTTTTGTGAAACCCGAAAAATGGGGAGTGCCTAAAGTGATAAATGATTCCTGGCCGTCCAATGAAATAGATCATTTTGTGCTTGCCAGACTCGAACGGGAAGGTTTACAGCCAAACAAGCCTGCCGAAAAAGAACTTTTGCTGCGAAGACTTTCGCTAGACCTAACAGGTCTTCCACCTACACCGGAAGAAATTGCTCACTTTGTAAACAATGATGCTCCTGATGCCTATGAACAGGAGGTGGACCGACTGATAGCTTCTTCACACTATGGGGAAAAGATGGCTACAGACTGGATGGATTTGGCCAGATACTCAGACACCTATGGCTATCAGGTAGACCGGTATCGCGATGTAAGCCCCTGGCGCACATGGGTGATCAATTCGTTTAACCGCAATCAGTCCTACGACGAATTCATCACCTGGCAACTGGCCGGTGATCTGCTGCCCAACCCTACGCGCGAGCAGCTTATCGCTACGGCTTTTAACCGACTACACCCGCAAAATGGCGAAGGAGGAATAGTGGATGAAGAGTTTCGGGTGGAGTATGTGGCCGATAGAGCTTCTGTGGTGGGCTCAGGCTTCATGGCGATGACTGTGGCATGTGCCAAATGCCATGACCATAAGTATGACCCCATTTCACAAAAGAACTTTTACGAGCTGTATAGCTTTTTCAACAATGTAAACGAAACAGGCCAGATCTCGTGGGATGCAAGTGACATCCCTGTGCCTACCATGCTGCTGCCGGACGAAAAGCAGGAGAAGGTGATGAAATACCTGGAAGAAGCCATGGCAGAAAAGTCTGAGACGCTAAGCAATACCGAACAAACGGCGCTCAAAAAAGCAAATGAATGGCTCCAGCGCGAAGGGTACAAGACTTTGTCCTCCAAAGTAAGTGGCAAAGTGGCTCACTTTGGGCTAGATGGTACACTAAAGGATAATGTGAAAGGGCGGGAAGGCAAAATGGATCGGAAGTTTTCCAAAAACGAACAGCCCAATTTCGTACAAGGTAAAAAAGGAAAAGGCATTCAGTTTGATGGAGATGCCTGGCTCGATCTAAAGCCCGTGGGCATCTACAAGCGAAACGAACCTTTTTCCATTGGCCTTTGGGTCTACCTGCCAGACTCACTACAGGAAGGCGTGATTTTTCATAAAAACATGGGGTCACGACTCCACTCCTACAAAGGATATCACCTGTACCTGAGAGACAACAAGTTGGAAATGCTCATGGCCCATACCTGGCCAGACAATGCCATAGAAAAGCACATGGTCGGGGATGTGCCTCGCAATGAATGGATACACCTCACCTGGACGTATGATGGGTCTAGTAAGGCATCGGGTTTAGACCTCTACCTGAATGGAGAGCCGGTGGAAACCAAACTCATTATTGATAACCTGTACAAAGACATCATCTTTGGAAACTATGAAGATGTGATCTACAAAGACCCTATAGAGCCTGGGCTAAAGCTGGGTGGAAGATGGAGAGGCATAGGCGCCAAAAATGCTCGTGCCGATGAAGTGCAGGTTTACAGTAAAAAGCTTACTGCTCTGGAGGCAAAAGCTATAGCAAGCCCACAAGGATTTAATCAGCTTGTAAGCAAAGCACCAGATGAGCTTTCGACTTATGAAAAGGAATTACTGATCGCTCATTATGTCGCCAGACACTATCAGCCGGTTCAGGAGGTTCGTTCGGACCTGCAGGAGCTACGCACCGCCTATGTAGACACCGTAGAGCAGGTAAAGGAGCTGATGATTATGAAAGAAATGGAGGAGCCTCGCCAGGCTTATATTTTGGAGCGAGGCCTGTACGATCAGTATGGAGAAGAGGTGTTTCCAAATACCCCAGAAAACATACTGCCATTCCCTGAGGATCTCCCTCGAAACAGGCTGGGACTAGCCAAGTGGTTGATACATCCGGACCATCCGCTCACAGCCAGAGTAGCTGTAAACCGATACTGGCAAAACTACTTCGGTAGAGGCATTGTCAAAACAAGCGAAGATTTTGGAAATCAAGGGGAATTACCAACGCATCCTGAACTTTTAGATTGGCTGGCCATCCGTTTTATGGAGAGTGGATGGGACGTGAAAGCTCTTCAAAAGCTCATCGTGATGTCATCCACTTATCGGCAGAGCTCTATTCCATCGCCTGAGCTTCGCCAGAAAGATCCAGACAATGTACTTCTGGCTCGTGGGCCAAAAGCCCGGCTGACCAGCGAAATGATAAGAGACAATGCCTTAGCCGCTAGTGGTCTGCTCAATGATGAAATCGGTGGGGAGAGCGTATCGCCCTATCAGCCAGAAGGCCTTTGGAAGATGAATGGTGGAAAATATCAGCAAGACACTGGAGACAAGCTCTACCGCAGAAGTCTCTATACCATCTGGAAACGAACGGTGCCACATCCTACTCAGGCTACCTTTGATCAGCCGGAGCGCAATGAGTGTACAATCAGGCGGCAAAAGACCAATACACCGCTCCAGGCACTGGTGCTGCTCAACGACCCTACGTTTGTAGAGGCCTCCAAAAAAATTGGTGAGGATATGTGTAGGAAAGCTTCTGCTGACCAGGCCATCAAAGAGGCATACATCAAACTGACGGGGCGTACGCCAATGCCCGAAGAGCTCGCCATCCTAAAGGAGCTTAGAAATAAAGAATACGAAAAGTTTACCCAGCAGCCGGAAAAAGCCAAAGGCTGGCTAGCGGCAGGGGAGTATGAAGTAGATCCTTCATTGGATAGCAACCTGATTGCAGCGAATGCTGTGGTTGCCAGTGTAATCATTAATTCAGACGCAACAATTACCAAAAGATAAGACTTATGTGCCATCATCACGATATCATCAGATCTCAGGATAAGGAACTTCAGGAAGAAGAACGAAAGATCGACCGTAGACAGTTTCTAACCAAAACCTCAATGGGATTAGGGGCTATGGCACTGGGATCGCTACTAGGAACGGATAAACTCTTCGGTGCTGGTAAGCCAGCACTCAACGCCGGCGGTGGCTTAGGAACATTGCCTCATTTCCCTCCCAAGGCCAAACGGGTGATTTACCTGTTTCAAAGTGGGGGACCTTCACAGTTTGAGACCTTTGACTATAAACCACAGCTGGAGAAGATGTTTGGTCAGGAGCTGCCAGGGTCCGTTAGAGGAAATCAAAGACTTACAGGGATGAGTGCACAGCAGTCGTCCTTACCTATCGCCCCGTCTAAATATAAGTTTGATCAGTATGGAGAAAGTCGTGCCTGGGTGAGTGAGTTGATGCCTCACACAGCAGAGGTGGTGGATGACCTGTGTTTTATCAAATCAATGTATACAGAGCAGATCAACCACGACCCGGCCATCACCTTTTTTCAGACAGGCCATCAGCTACCAGGCCGCCCGAGTATAGGCTCATGGGTGAGTTATGGTCTGGGGTCTGACAATGAAAACCTACCGGCATTTATCGTGCTCAATTCCAAAAATGCAGGTGGGCAGCCATTGTATGCCCGCCTTTGGGGCAATGGTTTTTTGCCTACAGAGCACCAGGGAGTGCAGTTTAGATCAGGCAAAGACCCGGTGCTTTACCTGAACAACCCGGAAAACTACGACGGTCACGATCGTGCCGAGATGCTGGAATACCTCAAGCAAATGAACGAGATTCAGCACAGTGTATACGGTGACCCTGAGATCAATGCGCGCATTGCGCAGTATGAAATGGCCTATCGCATGCAGACCTCAGTACCTGAGATTACCGACATGTCCGATGAGCCGGATTATATCTTTGATATGTATGGCAAAGACAGCCGCAACCCGGGTACATATGCCGCCAACTGCCTGATGGCCAGAAGGCTGATAGAAAAAGATGTGAAGTTTGTGCAGCTCTACCACAGAGGTTGGGATCAGCATGCTTACCTTCCGGGAGGTATCAAAAACCAATGCCGAAATACCGACCAGGGTACAGCCGCTTTAATTAAAGACTTAAAGCAGCGTGGGCTGCTGGAAGATACGCTCGTGATCTGGGGAGGAGAGTTTGGACGTACCGTATACTCGCAGGGTAAACTCACACCGGACAACTATGGCCGAGATCACCACCCAAGATGCTTTACCATGTGGATGGCCGGAGCTGGGGTGAAACCGGGCTTTACATACGGTGCTACGGATGATTTTAGCTACAACATCACCGAAAACCCTGTGCACGTACACGACTTTCATGCTACGCTCCTGCATCTGATGGGGGTAGATCACGAACGACTTACCTACAAACACCAGGGCAGACGCTACAGACTTACCGACGTTCATGGACATGTCGTAAAAGATATTTTAACCTAAACACAATTCCGCTCAACCTAAAATCGATGATCAATTCCAGAAGAAATTTTGTGAAAAAAGGAGCACTGGCTGCTGGTTTAGCCACAGCTGTGCCGTCTTTTAGTTTTAATATACTCAGCAACAGAGCCGCCGACTCGCAGCTTGTAGGCCATGGCGACTACCAATACAAAGTAGTCCGGGACTGGGCCCAAATAGGCAATGCCAAAACGTCTATTCTAAACTGCCATGAGATGGTGATGGACCGAAAAGGGCGCCTACTGATGATCGGCGACCATACGGACAACAACATCCTGGTTTTTGACCGAAGTGGAAAACTGCTCGACTACTGGGGTACCAGATATCCTGGAGGCCATGGGCTTACGCTCTCGGCAGAAGGGGAGGAGGATTTTCTCTTTATTGTAGACTGTGGTTGGTATCAGGACCGCTACGGCAAGTGGCAAAAGCAAGCCGGAGTGGTGAGCAAAACCACTGTAGATGGCCGCTTGCTGTTTAACCTGCCAGATCCACGCATCACTGGCGTGTACAAAGCCGATGAGCCATTTATGCCCACCGAAGTAGCTGTAGCACCCAATGGAGATATCTATGTGGCCGACGGTTACGGGTCAGATTATATCATCCAGTACACCAGCGAAGGGGAGTATATCCGTCATTTTGGTGGGCACAGCAATGCCGACAAACGCCACAACCTACAAAATGCGCATGGTGTAGCTATCGACACACGTGGTGCCGAGCCACAGCTGGTATGTACTTCGCGCTCCGAAAACTGCTTCAAATACTTTACGCTGGATGGGAAATACATCAAAACCGTGGAGCTGCCCGGCTTATACGTGTGTCGCCCTGTGATCGATGACCAAAACATCTACGCGGGTGTTTGCTGGAGCAAAACTCGAGAAGAAAACAAAGGCTGGGTGAGAGATACGGGCTTTATTACCGTGTTGGAAGGAGACCAGGTAGTCTCTAATCCGGGAGGCACGGCCCCAGAATATAAGGGTAGCAAACTCCAACAAATGTATCAGGCAGAATCACCGATCTTCAATCATGGTCATGATGTCTGTGTAGATGGAGACAAAAACCTCTATGTGTGTCAGTGGAATGCACATCACACGCCTCCAATTAAATTAGAGCGGGTATAATTATGGATTTAGAACTTTTTATCGGAAGATTTCACCCGTTGGTAGTGCACCTGCCTATCGGATTTCTATTGCTGGCGGCGATCATGGAAGTGCTCGCACGGGTTAGGCCAAATCGCTATGGCAAGCTGGATACAGCCATAGCGTTATCTCTGCTTTTTGGAGCTATCGGGGCGGTGCTGTCAGCGGTGGTTGGTTACTTACTCGCTCAGGGTGGTAGCTATGACGAACAAACACTTGGGTGGCATAAGTGGATGGGCATCGGGCTCGGTGTGCTGGCCTTTGTGGCGTGGGCAGTAAAGCTAGGAGCGCTTGGGTCCGCATCCAGGTATTCACATCTATTGGTCATGCTATTGGTAGTGATGGTTTCTATCACAGGACACCTTGGCGGAAACCTCACGCATGGCAGTGACTACCTGTTGGCGTACGCTCCAAAATTTGTACAGAAAATGGCAGGAGTAGATTCGGGTAACCAGAATTTGAAACTCCCATCTAATCCGGATTCGGTATTGGTTTACCGTGACCTCATTCAGCCAGTACTAAAGGCCAAATGCGAAAGCTGTCATGGACCTGCCAAAACCCAGGGGAAATTGGACCTTTCTACCCTGGAAATGATCCATAAAGGAGGAAGTAGTGGTAAGGCTGTAAAGGCGCAAAACGCTTTAGAAAGTCCACTATTTGTGCGAACTACGCTCTCTCCATCCAGCAAAAAGTTTATGCCGCCAAAGGGGGATCCATTGACTTATACGGAAGTAGAACTCCTGAAGTGGTGGATAAATCAGGGTGCAGATGAGCAGGTAAAACTCAAGGCTGAAGATATTCACCCAGATCTGCGTATGGCATTGCTGCGCGATTATGGGCTGGATACCTCACCAAAGCCGTTTGTGGAGCGTGTGCAGGTAGACCCAATAGATGAAGAGGTACTGCAAAGGCTGAAAACTGCAGGCTGGAAGGTAAGTACCATAGCTTATGGACATGCTTTACTAGACTTGAAGCCCATAGGGAAACTTACCGAAAGGCAAGCCACTGTCTTACCGGAGGCAAGTGAAAATATCACCTGGCTGGATTTGAGCGAAACGGAGCTGCATCCTTCTTTGCAAAAAGCAATAGGCAGGTTGAACAACCTCACAAGGCTCAAGCTTCAAAATAGCAACGTGACGGATGAGTGGTTAAAAGCATTTGCTGGTCTAAACCACC
Source organism: Marinoscillum furvescens DSM 4134 (assembly GCF_003386095.1). GTDB lineage: Bacteria > Bacteroidota > Bacteroidia > Cytophagales > Cyclobacteriaceae > Marinoscillum > Marinoscillum furvescens. The sequence continues at coordinate 46,538 of NZ_QREG01000018.1, forward strand.
TGGAGGTGCTCAATCTTTATGGAACCAAAGTTTCTGATGAATCCATAGAAGTACTAGCTAATATGACCTCATTAAAAAAACTCTACGTCTGGCAAACTTTGATGACTCCTGAAGGTATAGAGGCACTGGCAAAAGATCGTCCTGATTTGGAGATCGTAGGCGCAAGTCAGCGAGCACTAGCGCAAAGGTGATGGCACGCGGGATAGGGTTGATCCTGGTGGTATTGGTGGCAGCATGCGCCCAGCAGCGCCAGGTAAAACTCCTTTTTATTGGAGACAGTGTCACCAGAGATGGTGGCTATGTGGTGGCACTTGATCATATGCTTCAAGAGGTGGCACCGAAACGGTTTGAGGTGATTCCAGCCGGACGAAACAGTGAAACCATCACCGGCCTCACTGAGGAGGGACACCCCGGGCCACGACCTTATTTGTTTGATCGGCTGGACAGTCTATTGGAGCAACACCAGCCAGACATAGCATTCTTTTATTTTGGAATCAATTGCGGTATTTACCAGCCTTATTCACAGGATACACAGGAGCGCTATCGGCGAGGGTTAGAGCGAATTGTTTCCGCCTGCCAGTCCCGGGCTATTCACCCCGTTTTGATTACTCCGCCTCCTTTGGTACGACGAATTGATTCCATAGAAGAACAACAACCCTATTCCTGGAAAAACCCATACCCGGGATATGATCAGGAAGTGTTGGAAGGGTTTCGGCAAAGTGTAAAAGCCATGACATCTAAAGAAGTGACCGTGCTGGATGGTACCACTGCCCTCAAGACGCATACGGAGCAGGCTTATGCCAAAGACCCTATTCACCCGACAGCATTGGGGCATGAGCTGCTAGCGAAATCACTTTTTGAGCAGCTCACTTTTCTGCCACTATAAAGGGTTGTAGGTCAGTTTATTACCAGAAACCGTTTGCGCTGGTTTGTGCAAACCTTTGTCCCTGCCAAATTTTTAGTTTAGTACTATTTTGATATTGGATTTGACTAATCGGAGCCCCATTCACCACCATTTCAACCGAAACCAAAAACCAATACATATGACTAAACTAAAACCTATGATGATGATGCTACTCACACTTTTGAGTGGCATACTTTACGCGCAGACCGTGACTATCGACCGGTCTACACAGCGATTTCTTGGCACCGTTTCTACATTGGATCGGGCCAAATATTTTACCCTCCACTCCAACTCCAATGATGCCGATGTTCAAACCTTTTTTAATGATTACAATGTCACCAAAGGACGCGGCTTTTGGGGGCCTTATTCTTATGCCAAAAGCCAAACAGGATCGGTAGGTACGTATCCTGCCTATAAGGGAGGGAGTACGGCCGTTCGAAATGTCAGCAGATTCATTTCTACAGAGCATCCCAAAAATGTGGTCCGCTGGAGTGCAGACAAAGTAGCCGGTGCCAACTGGGCCGTGGAGTACTGGAAAAACTTTGTGGATGATGCTGGCAGGGCGGAGTTTTTTGAGCCCATGAATGAGCCCTTTGTGCATGCAGGCGATCCAGAGTTTTCCGCCGAGCAGCCAGATCAGGCACTCATGCGCGAGCGCATGGCCGAGTGGTTTGGAGAGATCGGATTGAAAATAGACCAGTCACCTGAGCTGGCCAATATGAAAGTGGTCGGGTACGCCAGTGCTTGGCCTTCTATGGAGCTGTGGGATTTCGGACACTGGAACACCCGTATGAAAATGTTTATGGATGTAGCCGGACAGCACATGGATGCATTTTCAGTGCATTTGTATGATGGCATCAATGTTACAGGTCAGGACAATCGTCGCTCAGGTAGTAACTCTGAAGCGATTCTCGACCTGGTAGAAACTTACAGCAACGTCAAATGGGGCACCGTAAAAGACCATGCCATCACCGAGTACGGTGGTATAGAAAGCGGTTATGGTAGCGACTACAGTGATATCGCCAATGCTCAAAGCGTGAAAGCGATCAATGCCATCTTATTTAACCTGCTGGAGCGGGAAAACAATATGGCCATCTCCATCCCATTTATTACGGACAAATCTACGTGGCATATCAATGCTAGCAATAATTATCAACCCTATGGGGCGGTGCTGTTTAAGCCATCTAACATAGGGCAACCCAACCCTACTGGATGGACCTATACTCCAAGAATATACTTTTATGAGCTTTGGAGAAATGTTACTGGTAACCGGGTGGACATTAGTACCTCTGACCCAGATGTGCAGATTCAGGCTTTTGCAGACGGCAATAAGCTGTATGTAGCATTAAACAACCTCCATTCGGCCAATAAAACCGTAAACCTAAATCTTGCAGGAGGCACAGGACAGGTGCAGAATGTGCGTATCAAGACACTAAAAATCTATGACAACTCCAACCCGGTTTTTAGTGACAACACGCAAACTTCAGCGCCATCTAGCATCACACTGATACCTCAGGAAACGGCTATGCTGGAGTACACCTTTAGCAATACCGCTAGTTTTACCAATGCGATTAGAAGCACGAAATATTACTCCACGGCCTATTTGCAAGCGATTAGTGCCAATACTGCGATTCCATTCACCTTTAATGGGGTGACAACAGGTACTGGAAAGGCCACGCTGAGGATGTCGATCAGCAGAAAACATAACGTGTCCAAGTCTCCAGTGGTGAAAGTAAATGGAACAACCGTGGCAGTGCCTACTAACTGGAAAGGCTACGATCAGGCAAATAGAGAGGATTTCTTTGGTACCATAGAAATTCCAGTGGACATGAGCTTGATCCAATCCAACAATACCGTAACCGTAACATTCCCTGACAATGGGGGTAGAGTTGCGTCGATGATTTTACAAGTTGAAAAATACGACAATCCTGTGACGGTAAATGATTCGTTTGTTTTCACTAATCCTCCAACTTCACTACCAAGTGCTACTTCATACGATTTTGATGTGACGTATTCGGCATCACAGTCTCGAGATTTGATAGTAGAGTTTTGGTCATCTACCAGCTGGTTGGCACAAACCACTGTAACCGTACCTGCTGGAAACGGTACCACTACTGTCACCGTTAACTTATCAAGTGCTCCACCGGCAGGCTCGGGGTACATTATCAAAGGCAGTATTCGGCCGGTAGGTGGAGACTGGACCACCAGTTTAGACACTGATCAGGTCAATAATGTGACCGTGGTGGCAAATCAAGACCTGTTTGCGTTTAGCAATCCTCCTGCGGAGTTGCCCAGTAAAACTACCTACAACATCAGCGTCGACTACTCGGCATCACAGTCTCGAGATGTGGTAGTAGAGTTTTGGTCTTCCACAGGTTGGTTGGGGCAAGGCACCACCACGGTAAATGCCGGGAGTGGTACAGCTACAGTTGCTATCAATTTAGGGAGTGCACCGGCTACTGGTACGGGTTACATCCTGAAAGGCAGCATTCGACCCGTAGGTACCGACTGGACTCAAAACATTGATACTGAGCAGGTCAATAACATCACTGTTACGGCCAATCAAGAACCTTATGGAGGTACGGCTTATGCGATTCCTGGTGTGATTGAGTCAGAAGATTATGACACTGGTGGCTCTGGTGTGGCGTACTACGATGCTACCTCTGCCAACAGTGGAGGGAGCTACCGAACAGATGGCGTAGACCTGGAAGTATGCGGTGAGGGCGGCTATAACGTTGGCTGGACAGCTAATGGCGAGTGGCTCGAGTATACCGTAAATGTGGCCTCTGCAGGTACCTATCAGGTAGCTATTCGCTATGCATCGCTTTCTGCTACAGGAAACATTCACATCGAATCTGGTGGGACCAACCTGTCAGGAGCGATTAGCCTGCCTGCTACCGGTGCATGGCAGACTTATGCTACTGTAAACGCAACGGTGACACTACCTGCCGGAGAGCAAATTCTTAGAGTGCATATTACCGCTGGTAATATCAATTTGAATCACCTGACCTTTACGAGTAGTGGCGGAGCCAGGCTTACGCATGAAAGCAAATCAAGTGAGGAGCTAATCATCGTGTATCCCAATCCTGTAGAAGATGGCAAGTTTACGCTTTCTATACCTGCAGATGCACTTGGTGCTAGTTATGTGTTGTACAACCTGCAAGGTGCGGTGATGCTGTCGGGTCGTTTGGAGGATGTACAGACAGCCCTGGATGTTGCAGCCCTCAAGCCTGGCGTATACATGCTTCAGGCTGCTGGTGAGTACCGCAAGATCCAAATTAAGTAAATTCATTTTTAGGTCAGCACCGGAACGAGTGAGGACCATTTCATAGAAAAAGGGCTGTGTTGTGAGATACAGTCCTTTTTTGCGTTTTGTGAGTAGGGATAATGGGGCTAGTAGTATCGAAGTGCCTGGATTATCAAAAGATCAGAGAATACCCCTCACTTTAGCGGGTTTTTCTCCCGCCTGCCATCTATAGGAAGATTCTATATTTAGGAGATTACCAATGTACCTAGCGAAATGAAAAGTGGGATGATACTGGCCTTATGGCTGAGCCTTTCTATGGCTTCAGTCAAGGCGCAGCAATTTGTGCGCATGGAACATGCCGCAGGATTATCTGGCGCTGTAGATGCCAATGGAGCAGCAGTAGCCGATTACGATTTGGATGGAGACCTGGATGTATTTCTGGTAGCCAGACAAGACAACAATGACGGGTCTGGCACTCAATACAGTCGGCTTTACCAAAACAACAATGATGGATCATTTACAGAGGTAGCTCAGCAGTTGGGCATTCAAAGTGTGCACGATTATACTGGGGTGGAGCTGACCGATGATATTGGTCTCAAGCTCGGGGCCTCCTGGGGTGATATGGACAATGATGGATATCCTGACTTGTTACTCACCAGTATCCACCACGTACAGCTCTATCGTAACACAGGAGGAGGTTTTAATCTGATTACCCGGCAAAGTGGATTGCCTCACCAAGATAGCTGCAATTACTCGGGAGCAGTGTGGTGGGATTATGATCGGGATGGCTACCTTGATATTTACCTTACCAAATGGGGAGGATGTACGTCCAACAAGCTTTATAAAAACTCTGGTAGCAGGACGTTTACAGAAGTCACCGAATTGGCAAATATTGCAGATCCTACACCGAATGACCCCTCCTGGATGGCAGTATCCCTTGATGTCAACAAGGATGATTGGCCAGATCTATATGTAGCGAATGATTTTGGTGAGCCTAATAGACTATACCTCAATCAAATGGACGGGACCTTTAAGGAGGTTGCCGACAGCTGGAATGCGGCAGACAGATCTGGTGATGGCATGGGGATCGCTACTGGAGACCCTAACGCCGACGGCTGGCCGGATATGTATATCACCAATATTGGAGAAAGCGCCATGCTGAGAAATGATGAAGGGAAATACACCAATGTATCGGTGGACTGGGGGGTGTTGAAATCTGGATGGGCCTGGGGGACCGCTTTTACCGATTGGGATCACGATATGGATGAAGACCTAATGGTCGTGAATGGCTATGGACAGGCATTGGAGAATTTTTACTACCAAAATCAATCTAACACTGATTCACTTTTCTTTAAAAACCTGACCGACAGTGTGGGACTAAGTGATCCGGGAGATGCAAATGGACTTGCCACATTTGATTATGATAACGATGGGGACCTGGATCTGCTAGTTACCAACTCCAACGAATCCGTACACCTGTATGAAAATCATACCACCGGAAATTGGCTGTCTGTGGAGTTAGTTGGTAGTTCCTCCAATCGAAGTGCTTTTGGAGCCAGGTTGATCGTATCAGTAGACAGGCAGCGGATGTATAGATATCATCATGGTAGCTCGTTTCTAGCTCAAAACCAGCTGCCCATTCACTTCGGACTGGGGGACCATCAATTGATCGACCGGCTGATAGTGGTATGGCCGTCCGGAATTCGGCAGGTGTTTCAAAACTTGCCCGCAAACAAACATCTGAAAATGGTAGAAGGCAAGGTGTGGGAGGAGCGAGCGCTTGGCGCAAAAAAGCGGATGGGATGCACGGATCTGATGGCTTGTAATTATAATCCAAATGCCACTGGAAACGATGGAAGCTGCGAATACCTGAAAACTGGTGAGCTGGTAGGTCCGGCGCTTTCGGCAAATCTTCGCACTGACGTGTATACCTATACAGAAAGCAATGGCGGAGACTATGAATGGGAAGTGTCAGGGGGTAGAATTATTTCCGATAAACATGGGCAAAAAATTACAGTGGAATGGGGAGTAGGAAGTGAAGGAGAAGTAAGTGTACGCGAGTTGTCCAGCTGTGCCAGCAGGCGAGTTGTTAAAAAGGTAAGTTTGGTGCCCCGCCAGGAAAATTCGGAGTATTCCATAGCTCGCCTGTGGAACGAGTTGTTGTTGGAAGCTATTCGTAATGATTATGCGCGCCCCACCGTTCATGCCCGTAATTTATTTCACCTCAGCGTGGCGATGTACGATGCCTGGGCAGTATTTGATCAGTCGGCACAGACCTATTTGCTGGGCAATACCATAGGTAAGGTATACTCACCATTTCAGGGATTTAGGTCTGAGGTAGCAGCTGACGAAGCACGCGAAGCAGCCATTAGTTATGCGGCATACCGCTTGTTGAAACATCGGTTCGAACATTCGCCTAAGGCCGATATTACCCTTCCGGCCCTTGATCAGATGATGAAAAGGTTGTCTTATGATCAGTCGTTTTTGTCTACCGATTATACCACTGGAAATCCCGCTGCGCTGGGTAACTACATCGCTGAGGCCGTCATCAAGCTAGGTGAGCAAGATGGAGCCAGAGAGGCTACTGGATATGACAATGCGCATTATAAACCTGTAAACAATCCATTGTATCCAGAAGAACCTTCCAACCCTGACCTTGCGGATCCTAACCGCTGGCAGCCGCTGAGCCTTCGCGAGTTTATTGATCAGGCAGGAAACCCTACCAGGGAATCGTCTCCAGAGTTTTTAAGTCCTGAGTGGGGGAGTGTAGTACCTTTTGCGCTGAACCAGCAGGACGTGCGTACCGCAGTGCGAAAGGGCCATGAATACTTTATCCATCATGACCCAGGTGCTCCTCCTTATTTGGATACCACCACGGCTTCACCCGAATCCAAATTATATCAGTGGAACTTTGTACTAGTAGCCAGGTGGAGTGCTGAGTTGGCCCCTACAGATGGTGTTTTGTGGGATATTTCTCCCGGTGCCATGGGCAATATTGCTTTTGAAGACTTACCCCGGGAATTGAGCGATCACCCGGGTTTTTATGATAGTCAGCGCAAATTCGGAACAGGACACCAGGTCAATCCAGCTACTGGTAGTGCTTATGAGCCACAGCTAGTACCTCGGGGAGATTTTACACGAGTGCTGGCCGAGTTTTGGGCAGATGGGCCCGACTCAGAGACACCTCCAGGCCATTGGTTTGTGTTGCTCAATCATGTTTCGGATCACCCGGATTTGGAGAAAAGACTTGAAGGCACCGGGCCACTTCTGAGTGATTTGGAGTGGGACATAAAAGCGTATTTTTTACTTGGTGGAGCCATGCATGATGCAGCAGTTTCGGCCTGGAGCATCAAAGGGTGGTATGATTATATCCGGCCTGTTTCTGCTATTCGATATATGGCTGCAAAGGGCCAGAGTAGTGATCCTGGCCTGCCCAACTACCATGTGGCTGGCCTCCCTTTGGTAGATGGTCTGATAGAAATGGTGACTAAAAATGACTCCCTCGCTGGTGCTAATCAGGAGCATATAGGCAAATTAAAACTCTATGCATGGAAAGGGCACCGATACATTGACAACACAGAAACCGATCAGGCTGGAGTAGGATGGATATTAGCTGAAAATTGGTGGCCATACCAGCGGCCGAGTTTTGTTACTCCCCCATTTGCCGGATATGTGTCAGGACACTCTACCTTTTCGCGAGCTGCCGCTGAGCTGCTCACACGCCTTACGGGATCTTCATATTTCCCAGGTGGAATGGGAGAGTTTGTGGCACACAAAAATGAGTTTTTGGTGTTCGAGGAGGGGCCTAGTCAGGATGTGGTGCTTCAGTGGGCTACCTATCAGGATGCGTCTGATCAGTGTAGTTTGTCTCGGATATGGGGAGGTATTCACCCACCAGCTGATGATATTCCCGGGAGGATAATAGGGGAAAAAATCGGAAAAAAGGCGTTTAGTTTTGGTACTTCTTTCTTTTCTGGAAAGGTGCTAAATGCACCAGTAAATTCGGTGGATATTTACCCTAATCCTGTTTTGGCTGACAGGCAAGTAGTGATCCGTGGTAGCTCTGAAGGTCCGGTCTACCTCGCAGGTCTGGATGGTAAAAGCTGGAAGCTCACGCCTCAGTATATAGATGAAGGTATGCTGGTGCAGCTGCCACCTGTAAAGAGTGGTGTATACGTCATGCTATTTGATGGTCATTCATTCAAAGTAGTTATTCCAAGATGAGCAAACGGTTGTTTTGACTAATGGATTGCTCAAGAATAATATTGAATCAAAATAAAATTAGAGAAGAAAAATGCAGCGTATAGTGAATAGTCTCGTACTTTTTGTGATTTACACGGTCATAGGGTACACTGTGAGTGGTCAAACCGCCGAAGTGAAGATAGATGCCAGTGTGCAAAGGTACCTGGGTGATGTGTCGGAGCTCAACCGTAAAACATACTTTAACATTCACTCATCAGGATATAACGACCCGGATGTACAGCAGTTTCTGAGTGATTATGATGTATACCTTGGGCGAGGCTTTTGGTCTCCCTTTGGCTTTGCCAAAAACAAAATGGGAGAAACAGGGAAGTATCCAGAGCACAAGCAAGGCGATAACAGCTTGCGGCCAGTACAGGTAGGTCACGTGGCTACCGATCACCCTAAAAACGTGGTACGCTATTCCACAGATGTGGAAGTAGCTGCCAACTGGGCGGTCAACTATTACGAAAACTGGGTAGACCAGGGAGGAAGGCCAGAGTTCTATGAAGTGATGAACGAGCCTTTCGTACATGCAGGAGATGAGGTCTTCAAGGCCGAACAGCCAGATGCCGACAAAATGCGCCTGCGCATGGCGGAATGGTACGGCACCATAGGTAAGAAAATTCATGAAAGCCAGGCCCTGGCCAATATGAAAGTAATTGGATATTCTAGTGCATGGCCTTCGCTCGAGCTTTGGGATTTCAAACACTGGAACACGCGCATGAAAATGTTTATGGATGTGGCCGGTGAGCACATGGATGGATTTGCTACCCACCTGTACGACGGTATCAATGTGACCGGGCAGGACACCAAACGTTCGGGCAGCAATTCGGAGGCTATTTTGGACCTTATAGAAGCGTATAGTTACGTGAAGTGGGGGATAGTTAAGCCTCATGCCATTACCGAATATGGAGGAATAGAAAAAGGCTACCCGGCAGAATACAGTGACATGAAAAGCATCCAAAGCATTCGCTCAATGAACCGCATCATTATGGGGCTGATGGAACGTGAAAATGACATGCTGATCAGCATTCCGTTTATTGGTGATAAAGCAAAGTGGCACCTCACCGCTGCCAACAACTACAACCCGTACGGCTCTGTGCTTTTTATACCTACCAATCTTGGAGAGCCCAACCCGGAAGGCTGGGAATATTCTGCTCGGATTTTATTTTTTGAATTATGGAAAGGAGTGAAGGGAGAACGCCTCCACATCCAGTCGACCAACCCAGATGTACAAGTACAGGCATTCAAGGATGGTGATAAAATCTATGTACTACTTAACAGCTTGTCTGAGGAAACCATAGAAACGGAAATGGCATGGAACAATCTGGGAGAGAATTTTGGTGCGGATGTTCGCTCATTGATGATTTATCCAGACAAGGATCCTGAGTATACCACAGAGCACCTCAATTCATTGCCAGTGTCTGTTTCATTGCGTGCAGGGGAGACGGTCAACTATATTGTGACGCTCAAGGAAGATTCCGAGTTTTCCAATTCCATCATAACCAAAAAGTATTATGCGACTAATTATCTAGAGCCTATCACCATCAATAAGCCTATCACTTTTGAATATTCGGATGTGGAGACAGGCACAGGCTATGCTACGTTACGCATGAGTATAGGCCGAAAACACAATGTTTCTAAAAAGCCTACTGTGACTGTAAATGGAAAAACGGTAGCTGTACCAGACAACTGGAAAGGGTATGATCAGGCTAATAGAGAGGACTTTTTTGGAATGATCGAAATACCAGTGCCTATGAGCTATCTGTCTGAAAATGCTACCGTGAAAGTTACTTTTCCAGACAATGGAGGGCATCTGGCAGCCATGATTTTGCAAGTGGAAAAATTCACCAAAGACGTGGAGGTAGAATCACCTGTGATATTGGACGCTACTTCTCAGGGCTGTCTCGTATACCCAAATCCAATGCGTGATGAAGTAACACTGACATGGGATGCCGCTCTTAATCAGAATGTATCCATTTCCATAGTGGCATTGGATGGACGTGAAGTCTTTTCCGAACAGTTGAGAGCGTTTCCCGGAAGTGCCAGATTGCTTCCTGGCGTTATGTTGCCGGGTGTATACCAGTTGCAGGCACGATGTGGTGAGCAATATCACACTGCTCGCCTGGTAGTGCAGTAGGCTGGTAGAGCCACTTCCCAATCCTTTTGGCCTTTTCTTTAGATCTCTGTTTATTTGGCTTTTTTTAAGATCCATCTACCTATGACTAAGAGAATCGGCCGGCTGCTCGGACCTCTGGCCTTCATGTTTATTGCTTTTATAGCGCATCCACAAGGCTTGTCTGCAGAAGCTCATATGACCCTGGCCTGTGCGGTTTGGGTCGCCATTTGGTGGATTACCGAAGCTGCACCCATGGCTGTAACAGCTTTACTCCCAATCTTGCTTTTTCCCCTCACTGGTGCTGTAGGCCTTAAAGAAACTACTTCAGCGTATGGCCACCCCTTTATTTTTTTATTCTTGGGTGGTTTTGTCATTGCCAAGGCACTGGAGCGTTGGGATTTACACCGACGAATAGCACTCAATATTATCTTGTTTGTCGGTACCGACATGCGAAAGATCGTTTTTGGCTTTATGCTCGCTACGGCATTTCTGAGCATGTGGATCAGCAATACCGCCACTAGTGTGATGATGCTGCCCATTGGGCTGGCTGTGGTGAGCAAACTGGAGGATGACAGCCAGGTAGATCCTATGGTGAGCACCCATTTTGGTAAAGCGCTCATGCTTGCTATTGCTTATGCGGCATCTATAGGCGGCATAGCCACACTCATCGGTACCCCACCCAACCTGGTATTTGCTGGCGTCATGCAAGAGACCTTTGGCTATGTGATTTCCTTCGAAAAATGGCTGCTGGTGGGTGTTCCTTTTTCGCTACTGATGCTCATCATATGCTGGCAGTACCTTACACGCTTTGCGTTTCCGCTTGGGAAACTCAAAATGCCCGGAGGACGCGCAGCGATTTCAGACCAAAGAAAAAAACTAGGAAAGCCAGGGTATGAAGAGAAAGCCGTGGCTGTTGTATTTGGGGTGACAGCAGTCGCATGGGTATCTAAAGCGTATGTGCTGAAGCCTTTCCTGCCAGCCATAGATGATTCGATGATCGCCCTTTTTGGAGCTATAGCGCTTTTCTTAATCCCAGCCAGGTCACGAAAAGGAGCCATTTTGCAATGGGAAGAGGCGGTGAACCTGCCATGGGGTGTGCTGTTGCTCTACGGCGGAGGGCTAGCCATAGCCGCAGCATTTAAGACTACAGGACTTGCTACCTGGATCGGGGAGCAGCTGACGCTGTTTGGCGGCTTGCATGAGTTTGTCATGATCCTGCTAGTGGTGGCTGCTATCAACTTTCTTACCGAGATCACCTCCAACCTGGCTACCACGGCCATGCTTCTGCCGGTGTTGGGTGCACTGGCTACTTCGCTGGGACTAGACCCACTTACCCTGATGGTAGCTGCTACGATTGCTGCCAGCTGTGCGTTTATGCTGCCTGTAGCCACCCCGCCAAATGCCGTGGTATTTGGGTCGGGACGACTACAGGTGAGCGATATGGTGCGAGCAGGTATTTGGCTCAACCTGCTGTCTATCGTGCTGGTAAGTGTGGTGGTTTATTTGCTTGTGGGAGTGTTGCAAATATTGAGATAGTATCCATTCTGAGTAGATTTTAAGTTACTTTGAGTGGGATGTTGTTCCCTTCTGCCAGCATTTTTGCAAACAGTTTTCTGGAAACCCGTTTGGGTATCAGTGCATTCATTGTTCGGTAAAGTCTCCCCGGAATAATGGTAGTCTTGTTTTTCATTAGAGCCGCCAATGTTTCTTCTACACATTGGGTAGTGGAGATTGGCTTGGAAGGCATTTTTTCTGGTTGGAAACCTAACTCCTTCACGATTGGCGTTTCTGTGGGAGATGTGATCAGTACGGTGACATCCACCTGGTAGCGTTTTAATTCCTCATGGAGTCCTAGTCCCAAGCTGCGAATATAAGCTCTCGTACCCGCATCGTTGGCCATGAAGGGAAGTCCATGGTCTGCACCCATTGCCGACACTAGTACGATCCCTCCTTTTTTTCTGGAAGCCATTTTTTGTCCAAAGAAACGTGAAAGTTGCAGGTGACCAACGACACTGGTTTGCACCGTATGAAGCAGCTGACTTTCTTCCTTGTGGATGAACTCACCTGGATTACCTGTCCCTGCATTGCTGACCAGCAGACCTATCTCGAGCTTGCTGCCCAGATACTTGATTTGATCGATCACTTCAGGCTTACCGATATCTCCGCTGACTACTCGGTATGATATGCCGTACTTGTCACTGAGGTATTCTCCAAGTTCTTGTAAAATATGTGTTCGCCTGGCTACAAGAATCAGATTGATTTTGGCAGATGCCAGCTGGTGACAAAACTCGAGACCAATTCCTGATGAGGCACCAGTTACCACAGCCCAGGGACCGTATTTTTGTTGAATAGATGATAAGTTCATGGTAAAAGATTAATAGTATAGAAGCTTTAGATGAAATGAAATAGGAGTTTTACTGAGTTGAAACGCTGCTTGCTCGAAACTCGGTGGGCCGAACATACTCTTTGCATTTTTGGAAGCGCAGACTCCTTCTTTTGGTATTCCCAAAAGATTTGTATCTAAAAGATTGTTAGTGTTTTCATCGTGAATGATAGAGAAAGCGTACTCCCCTTTGGGTAGGTGATCGACCAGTAGCTTCACCGTATCATCCGCCGCCAGCGCCGTGGTACGATAGATCGCCTGGTCGCTATCGGTGGGGAAACCATTGGCCTTATCAAATACTAGTAAAATCAGTTGCCCTGCGTGATTTTTTAGGTTAGAAACTTCAATGTCTACCTGGTTTTGCGCGTGCGATACGATAGCGACGGACCAGAGGAGGAAGCCAAGTGCTAGTTTGTACATGATTGCTTCGTTTGTTTCAAACAAAGCTTATTCAGAAGGGAGATGCTTTTTTGTGAGAACAGCTCACCTATTTGTCAATTTGGGTCAATGTTGAATTTTCGGTATTCACTTGGGGTTTGCTGGGAGTAGGTTTTGAAAGATTTTGTGAAGTGAGGAAGGTCTTTAAAGCCCGTTTGGTGTGCAATATCACCAATACCCAGCGTGGTTTCCTGTAGCAGTTTGGCGGCCTTTTCCAAGCGGTTTTTCTTTAGGTATTCGGCAGGGCTTTCGTTGTAGGTAGCTTTAAACTTTCGCTTGAACGTAGAGATACTCATGTGGCATAGGAATGCCAGGTCGGCTATGGACAAGTTAGTATGGGCATGCGCTTCAATTGTTTTTCGGAAGTCCAGGTCTGTCGGAGCAAACAGCGATCCCAGCAAGGAGGCTACTGTAGGGGCGTTTTGCGTTTGTTGGAGCAGGATGACTAATTCTCTGATTTTCAATACTAAAAGATCATCTGTAACCACTGAAGGGTGACTAAAATAATATTGTAAACCAGCAATGTAAGATTGGATGAGCTGTTCTTCGTTGATAGCTGAGGCAAATGAGACGCCTTTGGCGAGCGCTATAGTAGGGAAATCATTTGAAAAGACTTGCCTGAGGAGGTCTTGTTGTAAGTGAATGACGATCAGCTCAAATTTTTCACCTAATGTTTCGGATAAATCCGAAAAATAGGAACCGCAGCGCATAAGAATCCCGTCTTTGGATTTGATGCTGACTTGCTCCCGTGGTGAGTTTACCGTTGTAGTTCCTGACTGCAGGTAAATGAAGCAGGCATCTTGTGGGAAATGCACCTCAAACCGAAAAGGAGGTGAAATCACTACACGTTCAATCAGGCATTTGCCCTGCAGTTTTAGTTGTTGGTGATCGATTATCATAGGAGGGTAAGCGCGGGTTTTAAATCAGGATCCACAACACCAGAACAATTAAAAAGAACACAATTGTGATGATTGCTGTTCGGATATTTTCCAGTCTTCGTTTTCTCCGGAATGACGCTTTAAAGGCTTTCAGTTCTTCCTGGCTCACCTCTTTAAACGTCATTTTAGGTGGATCGACAAACTTGTTGTCTTTCATTTTTTGAAAGGGGCTCTTTCGCTGACGGAGCTGACGATTTTCCTCAAATCGTTTTTGGGCATCCCGAGCAAATCCGAATCCTGCAGGCATACAGTTAAAGATAATGAATCTATCCCATTTCAATAATGCCTTGCTCCATAGCCTGACGCACCAGCTCGGCGGAGGTGTTTACATGCATCTTGTGCATGATATTACGTCGGTGCGTTTTTACGGTGTGTTCACTGATGCAAAGTGCATTGGCAATGGCTTTACTGTTCATCCCCTCTGCCAGGCATTTGATGATTTCTTTTTCTCGCTCAGAGAGTTCATTGAGGCCCGACTGTGACTTGCCGCGATTACGGAAATAGTCAAACACCTGCTCATTCACTTTTGGGTGAAAGTAATTTTTGCGAGCAGATACGGTGCGGATGGCTTCTATGAGCTCTGGTTTAGAGGCATCTTTTAGAATGTAGCCTTGTGCTCCTTTTTCCAGGGCTTCCTTCACAAAACGCATGGATTGGTGCATGGTGAGCATCAGTGTAGGGTGATCAAACCCTCTTTTTTTGATCATTTTCAAGGTGGTGACACCATCCAGAATGGGCATGTCGATATCCATCAGTATGACGTCTATCTGATGCTCTTCTAATAGCGAAGGAGTTTCATGGCCGTTTTTGGTGTGAGCCACGATGGTTATGCCGTCTTCAGGCTGAAACATTGATTTCATACCTTCGGCAAAAAGATCGTGATCTTCTACGAGTAGTGCTTGTATCATGGTTATAGCAGGTTAGTGGTTAGCTGGATGGGCAGGTCTATGGTCACCGTAGTACCGCTAGATGGATGGCTGTCAAACTGTATATCACCGCCCCGGTCCGCTACCATACTCATCAGGCTGGTGAGTCCCATGCCATTGGCATGTTGAGTTACAGCGTCCAGATCGAAGCCCTTGCCATCGTCTTGCACCATGATGTTCATGATCTGCTCGTCCGTATAGCAAGTTAGTGAAATGGCAATATTTGATGCGCCGGCATGTTTTAAAATATTGCTTACCAGCTCTTGTATAATGCGGTAAATGGTGATTTCACTAGAAGAATCCAGCGCTTCATCGCCCATAGATGCCGAAAACTCTACTTCTACATCACCGGATTGCTCCAGGTGTGTGCTCAGTTCTTTCAGTGCCGGGATCAACCCAAAGTTGTCAGAAATACCCATGTTGAGCGCATGAGACAAGCTGCGGATGTCCGTACACGCCTTGTCTACTAGTTGGGTTAACGTTTGGTGGTTGCTGATGGCGTGCTCTGGAATGCCATTGATGTTTACCTTGATGGTGGCTAGCAAGCTGCCAAAGTGGTTGTGAAGCTCTTCAGCGATGCGCTTGCGTTCGTTTTCTTGCCCACTGATCATTGCGTGTAGTGCTTTGGACTCCTGCTGGTTTAGCAGGTCTTTGATGCGGTGGTCATGTTGCTTTCGCTCGGCCTGTGAAATGATCTTTTCAGTCTCGAACCTTTGACGGAAGTATAGCAGCACTACCAGCGACAGGATCAGTAATACTACGGCCGTGGCGATGTATGCACGGTTGAGCATGCGGTCTTTTTCCAACAAATCGATTTCCTTTTCGCGCAAGCTCACTTCATAGTCAGTGCGTAGATCGGCTATATTTTGAACAGTAGCCAGGTTGGTCACACTGTCTCTGTATTGAATGAAACTTCTGTAGTGTGCAAGCGCCAGCACGGGATCTCCGGATTGTTCCGTGAAATGGGATAATTTCTCATGCGCATCACTGATTTGCTGCTTGAGTTTGGTCTCCAAAGCCAGGGATAGACTTTTCTTGGCATATTTAATGGCCGAGGCATAGTCTTCTTTATCGCCATAAATGTCCGCCATGGCCAGCAGATAAAAGCAAATGGGGTAGTAATCTGACGAAGCCTGCAAGATGATAATCGCCTCTTCGATGTTTTGCTCTGCTTGCTCATGATTTCCCAAATAAGCCAGAGCCATTCCGGCATTACCTTTGGCATAAGCCACACCTGTGGGATATCGAGATAGTTCAAATAGTAATTTTGCCTGCTCAAAATAATGCAGTGCACTGTCGTATGCTCCATAGGTCAGGTATTCGTCACCGGTATTGAGTATTACAGAAGCTAGCGTGATGGTGTCTGCATCAGTTTTGATCAGATCAATTGCCATGTGGTAGTAATGGATGGCATTTTGATGATTTTCTAGCAATGTGTATATGTCTGCTATGGAGCTGTAGCAGGTGCCAATTCCAGTAACGTAATTGATTTTTTTTGCGCATTCAATAGCACTGAGATAGGATTTTAAGGCTTCATCCAGATCCCCTAGGGAGCGTTGTTTATTTCCTTTTTGTAAATACCCCCGGTAGCAGTATCTGCTGTTTCCCTGGGATTCGGCTAAAGCAATAAGCTGATTGGCATAATCAATAGCCAGTTCTAGGTTTTGGACCTCATGGAAGGATATATTTCTTAAGGCTTCCAGTCTTTCAGATACGGAGAGCTTTTTGTTTTTGATCGCAACCTTCAGACTATCGGCAATAGATTGATTTTGCCCAGATAAACTCTGGGCAAAAATCAACAATAAGCAAGCGATAACTAGCTTATGGGTACTTTGAAGCATTGTCAGTTGTTAATAGAGATTTTAGGGTCTTCGGTATAATCATTTCCTCCATAAGATACAGTGATTGTGTACTCTACATCGCCTGACTGAGCTTGTATAGCACCTATGGAGATCACCTCATTAATATTTCCTGAAGGGGATGGTGTCGTGCTAAACGGACAGCTTCCACTTGTAAAATTAAATGAGATAGCAACCTGGGAGCTTTGAGCAGAAGGTACGTTTCCTTGTCTTACGATGATCGCCACATTATCACCCGTATGTATTCTCATTTTATTCGGGCTCATGTTGAGATAGCAGTTTCCAGAGTCGTCCTGAAATATTTCTGCGATTAAAATTCGGTTTGCCATAGCAAATTGTGTTTTTAAGGTTAGTAAAAAATTATAGTAGTAAAAGTAGGGGTGAGCTCGACACGTTTAATACCCCAGTTGGGGTATTGTGTATTGGTTGAAGTTACAAAACGCATTTGACTTTCAGGTGATTAGCCCATACTGGTATAGTCATAAGCGTGGAGGGAAGGAGTATGGTTATTGATAAATTTCTAATTTACTTTCCTATATTTAACCTCCGATATAATTCAAATCCTTCGTTCGAAGGTTTGATTGTTAAATTTCCAACAGGGTGAAAAAATCGACCAAAGTAAGGCGACTTGATCACGACGCTGGTTTTCGCGCGTGGTTCGAAAATGTATATGAAACCCATTTTGAAAGGTTGTTTCGATACGCATTTTCAATCATGAAGGATCGACAAGCGGCTGAGGATGTAGTGTCTGAAGTGTTCTTGAATATTTGGAATAAAAAGCCCGACTATGACCATATCAAGGAGCTGACTACCTATCTACATGTGTCGGTGAAACACTTGGCTATCCGGAATGTATCCAAAGACCCGGGTAAATTTTCCTACTCTACGTACGACGAAACTCTACAAATTACAGATGCCATAGACCCTGAAAGCATCTTGCTGGGTGCAGAGCTACAGGAAGTGATAGATCATGTAATCGCTGATTTGCCTCCACATGGAAAGTTGGTCTATGAACTATCAAAGCTCAAAGGCTATAGTAATCAGCAGATAGCTGATGAAATGGGGATTTCGAAAAAAACGGTAGAGAGTCACCTTTATGCTGTACTGAAAAAAGTAAAAGAAGCCCTTTACCAACATTTCAACGACAATCAGATGGATTACCCATATTTTACTAATATTAGTTCAGTGTCGCTTTTGCTTGCGTGTATGGTAGTTGGTTTGTGTTGATAAATTTTCAATTATCAGCTAAATAACACTATTCCATTGTAATGATTATCTTGATTTTGTGGATTTATTGTAAATAATTTTAGATCGCTAAGTGAGGATAGGTGTTTTTGCCTCCTATAGGTGAAGGCATATAAAATCAATGGAAGAACTCATTCATAAATACCTCAGCAGCGAGCTTTCCGAACAGGAAGAAAAAGAACTACGTGCTTGGCTGGAGGATGACTCGGTAAACCGGCAAGTGTTTGAAAACATCACCAGTCACTGGAAACTGTCCGATGCGCAGGTGGCTCAGTCTAAATCCAATATCTATGAAAAGATTACTGGAACGCAAGCCGTTATAACTTCCTCAAACAAAAGTTGGAAGTACGTTTGGCGTGTAGCTGCCATCGTTGTTTTCATGTTCGCTTTAGGCGCTTTATACGATCAGTATGGTAACCAGCGAAGTGATATTCAAGATGTAGCGGATCATGTGATAATCGAAAAAGAAGCCCAATACGGGCAAAAACTCACTTTTCAACTTCCTGATGGATCAGTGGTGAAGCTAAATGCAGGTAGTAAACTGACCTTTCCAAGAACGTTTAATGACGAGTCCAGGCAGGTGGAGCTAGTTGGTGAAGCGTTTTTCGATGTTACCAAAAACCCAGAGCGGCCATTTGTGATCACAGCTCCGCAACTGGAAGTGACCGTGCTCGGTACGTCGTTTAACGTATCTGCTTATGAGCAGGCCTCAAGTGCCTCTGTGGCGGTGAAAACAGGAAAAGTGGCTGTAAAAAACCGAACAGGAGCCGGTAGTGTGACATTGCTACCGCTTGATCAGGTCACGGTTCAGGACCAACATCTCGATAAAAATAGAATTCCAAATGAGGATGCGGTATTTGGGTGGATGAACCAGATTTTAATGTTTGATGATGAAAGCTTTGCTACCATAGCTTCCAAGATAGAGCGATGGTATGATGTGAAAATCGAAATGCAAACGAGCGTAGATGCCGATAAGACCTTTACAGGAAAGTATAAGAATCCATCCATCAAAGCATTGATGGAAAGTTTGTCTTATGCCTATGACTTTAACTATGAGCTAAAAGAAAAAACAGTAATAATCAAATAAAAGGAAAGCCGAGAAGTCTTTGGGGAAAGGTCTCGGCTCTCTATAAAGTTTCTGACTTAAACCATAAACTCTATGCATGCAAAATTACCAAAATTAATCGTTCGCATGTCAAAAATTGCGATTTATGCGGTGATCATGTCCTACTCGCTTACCATGGCGTTTGGACATGAATCGGTCGCTCAAAGGAAATTTTTGAGCGAGATCAATCTGGAAGTCACCCTCCAGAGTAAAAACCTACTGGAATTGCTTGATGAAATTGAGCAGTCTAGCGAGTTTCATTTTGCCTACTCCAAAAAGGACCTGAAAGGTAAAAAGATAGTGATAACATCGGGTAAGTGGAATATGGAATCTCTGCTCAAGGAGATTTCTGTCCAGGCGCGTGTTTCGCTCAAGCGTGTCAATGAAACGATCACTATAAAAAAGGTGAGTGAAACGGATCGGCTTCCAGATGTCCTGGAAAAACTAAGTGTCCAAAAAACGGTGACCGGACGTGTAGTGGATGAAAATGGAGAAGGGCTACCCGGAGCTACAGTTGCCGTGAAAGGTACTAGCATTGGTACCATCACAGATATAGATGGAAACTTCCGGCTGGACGTGGAAGAAGGCACAACGCTTGTGTTTTCATTCGTAGGCTATCAGTCCAGGGAAGTGCCTGTTACAGATCAGTCAGTCTACAACATTTCGCTGGAGCTAGATACCCAGGGGCTAGAGGAGATTGTAGTAATCGGATACCAGACAGTTCAAAAGAAAGATTTGACTGGGGCTACCTCAGTAATTGATCCGTCAGCCTCGAGCAAGGTGACTGCTACCACATTGGCCGAGTCTATTCAGGGGCTGGCTCCGGGAGTAACGGTACGAAATGATGGAGCCCCGGGGGCTGGAGCGATCATCGAAATTCGTGGAGTTGGCAGTTTTGCCGATACACAGCCACTTTATGTGATCGATGGAATGCTTGCTGATGCCAACCCCACCATCAACACCAATGACATTGCCTCTATTCAAATCCTGAAAGATGCCTCCGCAGCAGCTATTTATGGATCCAGAGCAGCGAATGGAGTAGTAATCATCACCACCAAGCAAGGTGAAGAAGGCCCGGTAAAAGTAAATGTGTCGGCAAAAACGGGACTTCAGCAAATCGCTAAACGATGGGATGTGATGAATGCGCAAGAATTTGCCGCCATGCAAACGTCCATGTATGAAAACTCCGGACTTACACCACCAGCTTCAGTAGGCGTTGATTTTGATCCGGCTATTGATACTGATTGGCAGGATGAAATGATCCAATGGGGGAAAATTAACGATTACAATGTGAGCTTATCCGGTGGATCCCTAAACAACAGTTTTATGATCAGCGGTAGTGCTTTTAACAATGAAGGCGTACTTAAAGGTCGGTCATTTGAGCGATATAGTCTGAGGCTAAACAGCAAAAGCAAAATAGGCCGGGTGACTGTAGGAGAAAATATGGTCCTGACCCACTCGATCAATGAAAGTCCCGATGCTGGCAATCCGTTTTATGACATGCCTCAGCTACTACCTGTGATTCCTGTTCGTGGTGAGGATTATATCACCGAAAGCAACCCAGAGGGATGGGGAATAGGGACAGTAGATGCAGTAACCTATGCATGGAATCCAGTAGCCATCAACAATCTAAGCCATAATACTGCAAAATACTCGAAGCTCGTTGGCAATGCCTTCCTTGATTTCAAGTTGACCGACTGGATTAAGTACCGATTTAACGCAGGATTGGAAGTGAGTTTTGACGATACGAAATATTTGCGAGAAGATGGAGTATGGTCTTTCAATGCTGCCGTTTACCCAAGTTATGTTGAAGATACACGTTCTACCTATGCAAGTGGGCTTTTAGAACATACCTTGAATATCAATAAGGATTTTGGACGCCACAGCATCAGTGCCGTATTGGGCACTTCTCAGCAGTCATTCAGACGGGAGTTTACCACTGCTCGTCGTAGCGAGCTGCAAGTCATCAATGGCGAATACCTACCGACAATAGCTTCCGCTACAGGTGAAGACGTGGCATCAGGAGGTCGACCCGTAGATAGCTATATTATCGGTTACCTGGGACGGGTCAATTATTCATTTGCAGATAGGTACCTCCTCACGTTGACTGGGCGAATCGACAAAAATTCCAAATTTAAGGAAGAGTACAGAACGGGATTCTTCCCATCAGTGGCCATGGGCTGGAGACTCAGCGAGGAAGGGTTTTTTAATGTTCCGTTTGTTTCCAATATGAAGCTGACAGCTTCTTATGGAGAGATTGGACTGGTTCCGGGAGCTATTGGATCATGGGACTACATCGGTAACCTAAACAGTAACCCCAGAGCTATTTTTGGCAACTCACAGGCAGCGTATGTAGGGGCGTATCAGCCACGCTTGATCAATGAAAAGCTCCAGTGGGAAACAAAAATCACTCGAAATGTAGGGCTTGACCTGGGAATGATGGCCGATCGTCTTCTGGTATCATTAGCCTATTACAACTCTGTATCAGATCAGGCGATTTTGAACCCTCCGGTAGCTAATTATTTCGGTACCCTCGGAGGAAATCCATTTGTGAATACGGGTTCATTGAGAAATCAGGGCTTTGAGTTTAGTGCTACCTATCGCAAGCGAGAAGGGGACTTCAACTGGGACCTGTCGGGCAATTTCACCACCATCAAAAATACCGTAGAAAGTGTGGGTAATCAGGGAGTAGGTATCGACTATATTCCTACAGGACTGACACGTACCAAGGTGGGTAGGTCCATCTCTGAGTGGTACTTGCTTAAAACCGACGGGTTGTTTCAAACCCCTCAGGATGTATTAGATCATACCAACTCGGAGGGTCAGGTGATCCAGCCAAATGCCCAACCTGGAGACATTCGCTTTGTGGACGTAAACGATGACGGGCAAATCACGGAGGATGACCGGGATTTCAGCGGGAAATCCGCTTGGCCTACATTGCAGGTGGGTTCACAATTCAATGCGTCTTATCGCAACTTCAACCTGAATGTACAGGTAATAGGGGTCTTTGGAAATTATATCTACAACAGTGTGAGACAGATTTTGGATGGTTACCAAAACACCAACTTCCGAAGTGATATTCAGCCCTGGACCGAGGAAAACCCAAATACCAGTGATCCAAGAATCGGTGTGGCGAGCAATGATGTCGCATTGGCCATGAATGGGCAAAATAGTGATCGGTGGCTTGAAAGCGGCTCGTACCTCCGCTTGAGAAATGTGGAATTTGGGTACAACTTTGAATCCTCACTTCTTGAAACTATAGGTGTAGCCAGTGCCCGTGTGTTTATCAGTGGTCAAAACTTACTCACCCTCACGCAGTACTCTGGTTTGGATCCGGACGTAACCGGCAATGGCATCTATGAGCGTGGAGCTGATACTGGCAACTGGCCCTCCAACAGAGTCTATTCTACAGGCATACAGTTTCAATTTTAAACCACAGAGCAATGAAAAGAATATTTATATACTTGATGATCATCGGCCTGGGTTTTGGCTGTGAAGACAAACTAGATATTAATAATCCCAACGAACCAAGCGTTCAGTATTTCTGGCAAAATGAGGAAGATGCCGTAAAAGGTGTAAATGCCGTCTACAGTACTCTACACAAGGGTTCTATTTCCAGGTGGATGCCTATGCTGTTTTCTACGCGTTCGGATATTGGGGAAAGCAGAAGTCCATGGACCGACCTGGCCAATGCGTTGGATAAGTTCATTCAACCCGATTATAATTTTGGCCCGGTTGCCGGTGTCTGGCATGATAACTATGTCGGGATCAATCGAGCAAATCAGGTGCTCGATAATGTGCCGGATATTGCCATGGACACGGATAAAAAGAACGAAGTATTGGGGCAGGCTTATTTCTTTAGAGGGCTCTTTTATTATCACCTGGTTACGCTGTTTGGCAATGTGCCATTAATGCTCAAAACTACTTCTCCGGACGATTATCCTGCCAACAGTTCTGTGGAGGAGGTCTACGGTCAGATCATTGCAGATTTAGAAAAGGCCGTAGAGATGCTGCCGGCAAAATATGCTTCCCCGGAAGACCTGGGACGGGTCACCAAAGGTGCTGCTCACGCCTTAATGGCAAAAGCCTATTTTCAACTAAAGGATTATCAAAACGCATTGCCATCACTAGAATGGCTCGTAGATGGTGAAGGTGGAGATCTGTACGATTTGGTACCCAACTATAGAGATAACTTTCTGGTAACCACCGAAAACAATGTGGAATCAGTATTTGAATGGCAGTTTGCTGAAAACCCCAATGAGTTTACGGATGATGACATAGCTACTCCGAACCACAACTACGGCTCATCTATGGCTCAGTTCACAGCACCTGTAGGAATCGGCTGGTCAGATGCAGAAGCACGAAGGTGGATTATTTATGAGTTTGACGAGCTGACTGTAGCTGGTGATAGAGACCCGAGAGTGGAGGCAAGTTTCCTGTTTGATTCTACGCATATCAATGGGCCTGACGAGACTTTGGTCTATGGGGTGTCATTTAGCTCCAGATATGGTACAGGACCTGACAGCAAGCGCGTTTGGGTTCGAAAATTCCTCAACGACCACTGGAAAATTGAAGAAGGATATCGCTCTCCGAATAACTACAGATACATCCGCTATGCAGATGTGCTCCTAATGTATGCGGAGTGCCTCAACGCCCTCAATCGCACAGCGGAAGCGTATCCTCATGTAGATCGTGTAAGACAAAGAGCAAGCTTGGCTCCATTGTCTACAGTGATGCCGGGGCTGGGTCAAACCGCATTTTTGGAGCAACTAAAAAAAGAACGACTGCTGGAGCTGGCTGGTGAAGGACACCGATGGAACGACCTCATGCGCTGGGGGGATATCGGGCCACAGCTATCCGTCAATGACCCGGCATTCAACAACTTTGAGGTAGGTAAGCACGAATTACTGCCTATCCCACAGGTGGACAGAGACGTAAACCCCAACCTGGATCAAAATCCGAACTGGTAAAACCTCAAATGACCGGGCAGCTTGCTGCCCGGTTTTACAATTCATTTAATAACGATGCGAACGATGCTTAGAACGCTAATGATCGGTTTGTACTGTAGTGCTTACTTTATGCTATCGGCCTGTGACGAGGAGCCCGTGAATGATGTGCAGCCAAAAGAAGAGCCGGAAGTGAAACAAGATTCTTTGTTTTTGAATCCGATTCTCACCTCTGGGCCAGATCCCTGGGTATTTCAAGCCAACGATGCTTACTACCTCACTTTCACCACAGGCTATAATTTGACTTTGTATAAGAGTGATCAAATGGCTGACCTGACGAATGCATACAATCGGGTGGTGTGGACACCTCCAGCCTCAGGGCCAAACTCGAAAAATATCTGGGCTCCTGAAATCCATCAGGTAGCTGGCAAATGGTATATCTACTATGCTGCAGATGATGGCGACAATAAGAATCATCGAATGTTTGTATTGCAAAATACCCAAACAGATCCCGTAGTAGGTACATGGACTGACAAGGGGATGCTACAGCTCCCGGATGATAAATGGGCCATCGACGGGACGATTTTCGAAGCAAATGGACAGCTCTACTACTTATGGTCAGGGTGGGAAGGTGATGTAAACGGTCGTCAGGATATTTACATCTGCAAAATGGACGACCCACTCACACCAGTAGGGGAGCGGGTAATGCTCACAAAGCCAGAACTCAGCTGGGAGACAAATGGTGTGAGCCCTACAGTGACTGAAGGCCCTCAGGTTTTACTTAGAAATGACAAAGTATTCATCGTCTACTCAGCAGGTGGCTGTTGGACAGATGGGTATGCCCTGGGGCTTCTTACAGCGGATATAGATGCGGATTTGATGTCTCCCGAGGCATGGGAAAAATCGCAAACGCCAGTCTTCAGCCAATACCCGGAAGGCAATGCTTATGGACCGGGGCACAATGGATTCTTTCAGTCCGCAGACGGAACAGAAGACTGGATCATTTATCATGCAAACCCGCAAGCGGGTCAGGGATGTGGTAGTAACCGATCCATAAGAATTCAACCTTTTACCTGGGATGTAAACGGAGACCCTGATTTTGGTACACCTCATCCGCTCTATAAAAAGCTTACCAAACCATCAGGAGAGTACTAACCAGGAACTAAAAACTTAAATACAATGACACATAAATTATTTATTCTGGCTTGCCTCTTGGTGGCCAGCCTGGGATTACTTGCTCAGGAAACTATTATAGATCTGGATTTTGATGTCCAGAAGTCCGATATTTCAATCGCCGATTTCGATGGTGATGGAAATCGCGATATCCTGATCATTGGTGAAAACCCTAATGGACGTTTTGCCCAGCTATTTAGCAACAAAGGGGAGCTTACTTTCGAAAAAGTGGAATCCATATATGAAGCTACCTGGGTGCCTTCTGTGGCATTTGGAGATGTAAATGCCGATGGGATCTTTGATGTCATTCAGTCAGGATTTGCAGACTCGGTGATCGTAAACCTCTATACCTCCAACGGCGCTGAAGGCCGGACCCTCGATGCTGCCTATAGCAGTCTGATTCATATTGCTCCTGGCCTGGGTATAGCCGATCTCAACAATGATGGGTATACGGATATTTTCGTTTTTGGAAATCACAATATCTCTGATCTGCGGCCTAAAATCTATTATGGAAATGCAGCAGGTGGTTTTGATGAAACGTCTCCGTTTGATGAGCTTAAATTTATTGATAGCAAACCTCAGGCGGTAGACTATGACAGTGATGGAGACCTGGACCTGTGGGTGATGGCAGGCTATGAGGAAAACTCCGATGCACGCTTTGGGATGATGTATGTCAATGAGGAGGGAACCTTCACGGCCACAGATTTAGGGATTATCAAAAAAGGGCCTGGGTCTTCAGATTGGGGTGATTTTGATGGAGATGGAGACCTGGATTTGCTCATTGGTGGCTGGGGGTATGTGAACTCCGGCGAGGATACCGATATGTTGTATCGCATTTATGAAAATCAGGAAGGCACTTTCACTGAAAAAACTACTTTTCAACCATTTGGAGCATTTAGTCCGGGCACTTCATCAAGGTTTGCAGATTGGGATAATGATGGTGATCTCGATGTAATTGTCACCGGCTGGAATCCTGATGCAAATGGTCAGCGTGTAGGTTTTTTCATCAATGATGGTGGCAGCTTTACGCTGGCCGACTATAGCAGCACGGTGCCTGGAGTATCTGAGAGCGCCCTGGAAATGGGTGACCTGGACAATGACGGTGATCTGGACCTGGTAGTCAATGGGTTCTCTGGCAACGAATGGAATGGTGAAGGCTCGGCTTTTGGGAAAAACATCTCGGTAGTAATCGTCAATACTGTGGCACAACAAAATGAAGCCCCTCAGGCTCCTGCAGACCTCCAGGCATCTGCCGATGGCAAGGATGTGACTTTTAGCTGGAGTCCGGCATCCGACGATCTTTCTAAAAGCCTGACTTACAATCTGTTTTTGGTAGATAGTAATAGTCGCTTTTATTACACGCCTTTGGCAGATACTGTTTCTGGAAGTTTGCTCATACAGCAAAAAGGCAATGTGGAGTTAAACACATCCTGGCAAGTGAAAGACCTCCCTTACGGCGAATACCAGTGGGGTGTTCAGGCTATTGATCATAGCTTTCAAGGGTCTCTATTCACTTCGGGTATCCTCAATCATCAGGAAGGTGGTGCCGTGCTTGGCGCAAAAGCAAGCGATGTGACCATATACCCCAATCCGACATCTGGTACCATTCACATCCGAAACCTTTCAGGTGTGAGGTCAATGAGCATCATGACGATTTGCGGAAGACGTGTGAAAAACATACCGGCATTGTCTGGAGAAACGCAGACTCAGATCAATTTGGATCCTGGTGTTTATATCGTTCAGTTATTTCATCAGAACGGTACGCAGAGCAGCCTGAGGGCCATTGTGAAGTAGTGATTTTGCTCACTTTTTATTCAGTTCGAACCCTAATTTCCCAATTTCAGAAGAATGAAAAATCTCAAAATGCCCAATAAGTTATATGTATCGCTTATCCTGATTTTGATGGCCTTCTTGACTAATGCCCAGTCACTGGAGGTACATTATGTGCTTTCATCCAAAATACCTGGAAACCCAGCGAAAAATCACGATTTGAGCCTGTTAGCCTCAAGCAGTAAAATGGTTGAAGGCGGTTTAGAGTTATCTCAGGAGGTGACCACACAGGAGGAAGGTATGTTACTGACAATCAGGCTGATAGCTACTACGGACAGTTACATAAACTTAAGTGGAAAAATCAATCTGGAGAATTTTAGCTATGAGTCTACCCAGTTTTACCTGCCCGGATTTTGGTACCGCAAAAACCTGCGGTCGCCAGACAAGGCGCCCAATGCACGAGTAAGTAAAAGCTGGATCGTTCGAGAAGATCGTTTGAGCACCCCGCTCACAGGGGCTTTCAATGAAGCCACCAATGTCGGGGTAAATCTGGTCCGGATGGATGTGTCAGAGCAGGTGGCTTTGGCACCGCTCAATCAAGGAGAGGTTATCCTCAGCGGACCTACTGATCTTGGGGCTCTTGGATTTCAAGAGGACCAAGTAGGCGTGGCGCTCCAGTTTTCCGTTCCTTACAAGGAAGCACCTCATACTTACTACCGGAAGCTTACGCTTGGTGAGCCTGTTACCTCGTACATCAAACTAGCCGAGGGGGAGCAGGTAGTGTATCAGTACCTACTCAATTCATACGATGCAGCAGACTATTCGGAGTTTGTTGCTAAAGCCTGGAGTACTTCCTATGACCTGATGCAGCCACAACCTTTAACAAAGGACGAGTTTTCCAATGCAGAAATCAAATCAACACTTGCGCAGTTCTGGAAGCAGTCTTTTACCTCTCTTTCCGATGGCCTGAAAGGCTACTCGGGTGTTCACCTCCAAACGGCAACCTGCGATGTAGTACCTCTCCTGGAGGTTGGGTTTGTGGGTAGAGTATTGTTGAATGCCTTCAATTCATTAGAGTTTGGCTACCAGCAGCAAGACGAGGGGCTGATTACTATTTCCAATCAGATTTGGGATAGCTACCTGAAATTAGGGTTTACCCCGGGTGGATTTTTTCGGGAGGTAGTGGACGAATACCACGACTGGGAATCTGATGTCTTCTCTATACGGAGGCAGTCAGAAGGGCTATATGCAGCACTTTTTTACCTCAATTTTGAGCGCAGAGCTGGCAGGAGCCACGCCGAGTGGGAAGCTAAAGTAAAGGATATGCTGGAGCTGTTTGCCGGCCTGCAACAGGCTGACGGGAGCTTCCCTCGAAAATTCGATGATCAGTTGATAGTGAAGGATCACAGCGGTGGAAGCTCATCGTGTGTGGTGCCTCCACTGGTAATGGCCTATCAATATTTTGGTGACAAAAAGTACCTGCAAATGGCCCAAAAGGTAGGGGAGTATCAGGAAGCAGAACTGATCAATAAAGCGGACTATTTTTCATCTACGCTGGATGCCAACTGTGAAGACAAGGAAGCCTCGCTCTATGTAGCCACTTCACTGTATTACCTGGCGCAGGTTACCCGTGGCAAGGAGCAGAAGCACTACATTCAGCTGGCAAAGAAAGCTGCATATTTCGCACTGTCCTGGTACTACACCTGGGATGTTCCTTTTGCTCAGGGACAAATGCTTGGCGATGTGGGCCTGAAGTCCAGAGGTTGGGGTAATGTGTCGGTGGAAAACAACCACATTGACGTCTACATTTTTGAGTTTGATGAAATTTTAGATTGGCTGGCAGACGAAACTTCAGAGCCCCGTTTTGCTGAGTTTGCCGAGGTTATCCGAACCTCTATGCGCGCTCAACTGCTTCCTTATGAAGGGCATATGGTCAATATTGGTAAGGAAGGCTACTATCCGGAAGTGGTCCAGCATACCCAGTGGGATTATGGCAAATTCGGTAAAGGATTTTATAACGACCTGTTTGCTCCGGGATGGACTGTAGCTTCGATTTGGGAGTTGCTTACGGAAGGACGAACAGAAGCTTACTTCGCAAAATGAGAAAGGTCTTACATTCGGTTTTTGCGCTGAGCGTGTATGCCGTGATGGCACTTTCGTGCAAATCAGAGCGTGATCCGGCACCCATAGAAAAGGATGTGGATGGGACTAAAGACAGCACCGAGTGGGTGATTAAAAAAAGCATTTCAGGTAAACCCATCCGCGCAATTGAATGGGGGCAGCCACGAAAAGTTTCGCATGAGGTGTACAGTTCAGCATATCCCAGAATGATTCGGCTGGGGGGAGATACCTTGCTGCTTGCCTACCACGGGGGAGATATAAACAACAGCTGGGATAATATATACCTCCGTAAAAGTTTTGATCTGGGAGCGCACTGGACGGAGTCCGAGGTGCTCATGGTTGATGACGACCCTAACTATTGGGGTTTTGCCAATCCAGAATTTTTAGTGTTGAGGAGTGGTCGGATACTCATGGCATTTACGGGCAGGGGCAAGCCTGATGACAATCAGCACAACAACATCCAGGTAATGCACAGCGACGATCGGGGCACTACCTGGTCAAACCCGCGAATCGTAAAATATGGAAGGTCCTGGGAGCCAGCCATGGTTCAGCATCCTGATGGCGATGTGATGATGTTTTATTCCAGTGAAGCCCGGTGGTGGCAGGTTGCTGATCATGTAGAGCAAGAGATCCTGATGGTGACTTCTTCCAATGATGGCCTGTCGTGGAGTAATCCCAAATCGGTGGCCTATACCCCGTCTATGCGGGACGGTATGCCAGTGCCAGTGGTGTTGAATGATGATAAAGGGATCGTATTTGCAATTGAATCGGTAGGCAACTCCAATGGGCCATGGATATGCTATTCTGATCTTGAAAATCGCTTTGCATCTCCTGATGGGCGGTGGCTGGCAGCACCAAAATCGTTGGTAAACTTTGGTGGTGGTCCATATCTCCTCCAGTTGGCCACTGGCGAGACCATACTATCACTTCACGATACCGGTGGCCGGGCGATCGGGGACGATTGGATGAAAAACACCATGTATGTGCTCATTGGTAATGATGAAGCTAAAGACTTTGGAAACGTGAGTTATCCTTTTCCCGGACTACCAGTGGAGGAGGGAGCTTTTTTTAATAGCCTGTGTGCACTCGATGCACAAACGATCATCGCGCTGGCTAGTAGAAATTTCAGTGATGGTCACTCAGAGGTTCATTGGGTAGAAGGAAATATTGTGCGGGAAGACTGAGCCAAATATACTTTAGAAACCAAACTCAAATTGTATGATAAGTCGAATTCAAACACGTTTGGCCTTAGTAGTAGTTGCTTTGTTCACTTTTGTTCAATCGCATTCGCGAAGTTTTGTGAATCCGATAAGTGACCTGGCTGACCCTTTTATTACCTATCATAATGGATACTATTATTACACTGGCACCACCGGTGGAAACATTAGTATGCGCAAGTCTA
Source organism: Marinoscillum furvescens DSM 4134 (assembly GCF_003386095.1). Classification (GTDB taxonomy): domain Bacteria; phylum Bacteroidota; class Bacteroidia; order Cytophagales; family Cyclobacteriaceae; genus Marinoscillum; species Marinoscillum furvescens. Next base: position 77,356 of record NZ_QREG01000018.1, read on the forward strand.
CCACCCTGGAGGGGTTGAAAGCCGCTCCAATCCAGACCATCTACACCCCATCGGGCAGTGCCCCCACACATCACTACTGGGCACCTGAGATGTTTCGTATCAACAATACCTGGTACATCTATTTTAGTGCATCTCTGACCACCAGTACCAATGACATGCGTACGTGGGTTCTGGAAAATACCTCCACCGACCCCATGGCTGGTACGTGGGTTTTCAAAGGGAGGATCTACGACTCGTCAAATGACCTGTGGGCCATTGATGGGACTGTTTTAAGTCTTCATGGGACCAATTATTTCCTATGGTCTGGTGTCGATTATAATGCTACCATCGATAAGCCCCAGCGCATTTATATCGCATCAATGAGCAACCCGTGGACACTCAATTCGGGCAGAACATTGCTGTCGAGTCCGGACATGGGATGGGAAAGCAATGGAGGTGTAAATGAAGCCCCTGAAGTCATTCAAAAAAATGGAAAGGTATTTATGGTGTATTCTGCAAATGGATGCTGGACGCCTGATTATAAACTAGGTATGCTTTCCATGCCAGACAACCTGGACCCTATGAACTCCGGAAACTGGTACAAACATCCACAGCCTGTATTTGAATCCAACTCCGCCGTACAGGCCTATGGGCCAGGGCATCACTTTTTCTTTAAATCACCAGATGGTACACAGGATTGGTTTGCCTACCATGCCACTACCAATGCTTCAGGTGCTTGCGATGCGAGCAGGACTACCCGCGCACAAAAGATCACCTGGAATGCAGACGGTACTCCTAATTTTGGGGTACCTGTAGCCACGGGGATCAAGCAGCAGGCACCCGCTGGGGAAGCTTCATTGGCTTCAGCGTCGCCCATTGCCAATGGCATTTACAAAATAGTCGTGCAGAGCAGCAATAAGCCACTGGATGTTGCGGGCTGCTCCATGGAGAAAGGTGCCAATGTGCACCAGTGGTCGGATGCCAATGTAGACTGTCAGAAATGGCACATTCAGGCAACCTCAGACGGGTATTACACCATCACATCGGTGCAGGGTGGATTGGTGTTGGAGGTGGAAAGCTGCTCCAACGCAAATGCTGCAAACGTACAAATGTGGGCGCCAAATGGTGCTGATTGTCAGAAGTGGTCTTTTGTATCCGTAGGAGGAGGGTATTACCGCATAGTCTCCAAGCAAAGTGGGAAATCACTGGATATCCAGTTTGGAGGGCAGAATAATGGCGCTAACCTTCAGCAGTATGATTATCTGGGCAACAGCCAGCAGCACTTCAGAATGGATTGGTTAGGAGCTGAAAGCCCTATCAAAGAGGGAGTTTATAGAATAGTGTCCAAGAAAAGTGGTTTGGCAATGGATCTGGCCGGATGCAATGTCAGCAATGGTACAAACATAGCGCAGTGGACCTGGCTAAATAACAATTGCCAGCGCTGGAGTGTAGAGTCTACAGGAGATGGATACTACATGATCCGCTCACAGGAGAGCAATCGCGTACTGGATGTCCCCAGCTGTTCTGGACTTGAAGGGGCCAACATCCAGCAGTGGGATGCCTATGGCAACGACTGCCAAAAGTTTGCCATAGAGCCCGCGGGAAATGGATATTTCAGCATCATCAATAAGTCCAGCGGACACGCTGTGGATGTTTCCAATTGCTCCATGAGCCCAGGGGCCAACATTCATCAATGGAGTTACTGGGGAGGAGATTGTCAGCTATGGAAGTTTGAAGCAGTGACCAGCAGCGCTAGGCTAGCGACTACTTCGGATGTGGAGGAGAAAAAATGGATGGTATACCCTAATCCTACTGTTGGGCAAGTATCTGTTCGAGGTGCGTTAACTGAAACATCACGTATAATAGTCCGTGACCTATTCGGTAGGCAACTCGAAGTTTTACAGCCAAGACCGGGAAAAACAGCAAAGGTTGATTTTAGTGCCAAACAGCCGGGGATTTATTTTCTTGAGATTACCGATGGGACGTCTGTTCGTGAGGTTATAAAAATCACGAAAAAATAAGCAAACTAAGGTCGCTCCAACCCTGAACAAGTTGGAGCAAAAGAGAGCGGCCTTCGGGTCGCTCTTATTTCTATCACATTCCGAACATCTTAATGAACACCCATGAAAAACATACTTCTTCTTTACCTAATGCTCGGTGTATTGTCACTTCAAGCACAGTGGCAACCAGCAGGTGACAAAATCAAGACCAAATGGGCCGCCGAAGTGGACCCTGATAATGTGTGGCCGGAGTATCCACGTCCAATTATGGAGCGCGCCGATTGGCAAAACCTCAATGGACTTTGGAGTTATGCCATTGCCCCGGTAAATACTATCGAACCAGGAAGCTATGATGGCAACATTCTGGTGCCTTTTGCTGTGGAGTCTAGCTTATCCGGCGTACAACGAGCTGTTGGGAAAGAAAATGTGCTGTGGTACAAGCGTACTTTCGAGGTTCCCGATCAATGGGAAGGACAAAATGTGCTCCTGCATTTTGGAGCGGTGGACTGGAGAGCAGAGGTTATTGTAAACGGTATCAAAGTAGGTGAGCATGAAGGAGGCTATGCTCCCTTTTATTTTGACATTACGCCCTATTTGGTAGCTGGAGAGCAAGAGCTCAAAGTGAAAGTATGGGATCCTACTGATGAAGGGCCCCAACCTAGAGGGAAGCAGGTGAAAGACCCTGAAGGCATATGGTATACGCCTGTGACGGGCATCTGGCAGACTGTCTGGTTAGAGCCTGTATCAGAAAAATCCATTACATCCATCAAGACTACTCCGGATATTGATGCGTCCAGTATCACTCTAGCGGTTAAGGCTAGAGGTACTACCTATGGAGACATAATTACGGTAAAAGTGACGGATGGAGCAACACTGATTGCCGAGCAAAAAGCTGCCATAGGTCAGGAGCTGGTCATCACCATTCCTGATCAGAAATTATGGTCTCCAGAGTCCCCGTTTTTGTACGGACTGCAGGTGTCTATTACTAGCCAGGGAAAAGTTACGGATCAGGTGAATAGCTATTTTGCCATGCGTAAAATCAGCAGTAAAAGAGATCAAAAAGGAATTGTCCGGCTGCAGTTGAATAATGAGGATTATTTTCAGTTTGGACCGCTGGACCAGGGCTGGTGGCCAGATGGACTTTATACAGCTCCTTCAGACGAGGCGCTGATGTATGACATTAAAAAAACCAAAGAGTTTGGCTTCAATATGATCCGAAAGCATGTGAAAGTAGAGCCGGCCAGGTGGTACACACATTGTGACCGCATGGGCGTACTCGTTTGGCAAGACATGCCCAATGGTGACCAGCAACCCATTTGGCAAAACAGACAGTATTTCACAGGTACAGAATTGAAGCGAACTTCCGAGTCAGAAGCCATATTTCTGAAGGAATGGAAAGAAATTATGGATCACCTGTTTTCTTATCCGAGCATAGTTTGCTGGGTGCCCTTCAATGAAGGTTGGGGGCAGTTTAAGACAAAAGAGATTGTGGAGTGGAACATGGCTTATGATCCTTCCAGACTGATAAACCCGGCCAGCGGTGGAAATCATTTTCCAGTAGGAGATATGCTCGATTTGCACAACTATCCAGGACCGGAAATGTACCTCTATGATGCGCAGCGCGCTACTGTCTTGGGTGAATATGGGGGTATCGGGCTGGCCCTGAAGGGGCATCTTTGGGAAACCGATCGAAACTGGGGATATATCCAGTTCAAATCCTCCAGAGAGGTCACAGCGAAGTATGTAACCTCTATGCTGAAGAGCTTGCGCAGATGGCAAAATCGGGTTTTTCTGCTGCGGTGTATACCCAGACCACTGATGTAGAAGGTGAAGTAAATGGCCTCATGACCTACGACCGCAAGGTCATCAAGCTGGACCTGCCAGCTGTTCGCAAAGCAAATCTTAAAGTAATTAACTCGATCAATCAGGATTAATATGAAATTGACAATATGGAAGTCTTTCGTGTGGGGAGTGTTTTTAGCTTCAGCACTATTGGCCGCATGCAAAAGTGATCGGTTGGACTATGAAAATGTTCGCAAAGCATTTCAGCAGTCGGTTGATGGTAAGGAGGTAGCTCTTTACTTGCTGGAAAACAGTAACGGTATGCAAGTGACGATCACCAATTATGGCGGACGAATCGTGCACCTGCTTGTACCAGACAAAAATGGAAAACTTGTAGATGTCAACCTTGGCTACAATAGCCTCAAAGGCTATTTGGAAACCTCAGAGATCTATTTTGGAGCTTTAATTGGCCGATATGGAAATCGCATAGCCAACGGAAAATTTGCTCTGGATAGTGTGCTCTACGAGCTGGCTCAAAACAATGGCCCGAACAACCTCCACGGTGGAAAAAAAGGGTTTAACAATGTGGTGTGGGAAGTGCTGAGTGCCAGTTCAGATCAAATTACATTGGCTTATACCGCTCAGGATGGAGAAGAGGGCTTTCCCGGAGAGCTGGAAGTGCAAGTCACCTATTCGCTCACCGACTCCAATGAAATCGTGATGGACTATGAGGCGAATACGGATAAACCAACTCATGTAAACCTTACCAACCACGCGTTTTTTAATTTGAGTGGCGATGGCAGTGGTACCATCAACGATCACGTGTTGCAAATCCAGGCATCGAAGTATACGCCAGAGGACGAGACGCTGATCCCTACAGGTGAGTTGGTTTCCGTTTCAGGTACACCATTTGATTTCCGTGAGCCAACAGTGATTGGCGATAGATTAGCTTCGAATCACCAGCAGCTAGTCTTTGGAAATGGATACGATCACAACTTCGTGTTGGATAAAGGGATTACTCAAACTCCCGAACAGGTGGCCTCCGTGAGCTCAGAGAAGACAGGCATTACACTGGAGGTGCTTACAACAGAGCCCGGCTTGCAGTTTTATGGTGGCAATTTTCTGGATGGTTCCGAAACAGGAAAAAATGGCGTTTATGAATTTCGAGGTGCCTTTTGTCTGGAAACACAGCATTTTCCTGACACCCCCAACCAACCTACTTTTCCTACCACCCTGCTTCAGCCGGAGGAGGATTATCGATCCCGAACGATCTATCGGTTTACATTTTAAAAGTTAAAAAGATGGAGCTTAATCTCATAGATACCGAATACATTCAAAAATTGAAGTCATCCCCCTTTTCATCTTTCATATTAGTAGCTATGGTGGCGTGGATAGCCTGCTCTTGTTCTGAAAAAACCACGAAATCGACCTCCGCTTCATTTACGAATCCAGTGGATGTGGCCTTTGGGGATCCCTTTATCCTGGATAACGAAGATGGTAACTATTACATGTATGGTACCGGAGGGGGAGCAAAAGATGGGTTTGCCACGTACTCGTCTTCGGATTTGGTTCATTGGAAGTTTGAAGGACAGGTATACACAGGAAATACAGACAGCTCCTGGAACGAGAAGTGGTTTTGGGCTCCTGAAGTTTACAAGCGTGGAGATAAGTATTACCTGTTTTTCAGTGCTCAATGGAAACACAACCCACAGCAAGATGAAGAAAACTTTCGGATTGGCGTAGCGGTCGCCGATAGCCCGACAGGACCGTTTTTGGATATGTATGATCGACCAATATTCGATCCCGGCTACCCGATCATAGATGCCAATGTCTACTTTGGTGAAGACGGTACCAATTATTTGTATTACTCGAGAGCCTGTTCCCAGCATCCTGTTGCCAGTGAAGTAGCCTCCTGGGCTAAATCAGAAGGACTATATGATGAAATAGAGGAAAGCTGGATTTATGGAGTAAAACTAAAGCCAGACTTTAGCGGAGTGGAGGGAGAGCCTGTTTTGTTGCTGAGGCCTCCGGTGTCCCTTGATGATCAGCAGGCTGAATGGGAAAGTCGGTCTGTGACTTCCGGGGAAATCAATCGGCGCTGGACGGAAGGTTCTTTTACCTTCAAGTGGAAGAATTCCTATTACATCATGTACTCAGCGAATTATTACGCAGGAGCTAACTACGCCGTTGGGTATGCCACGGGGCCATCTCCTCTTGGGCCTTTTATAAAGGCATCGAACAACCCTGTGTTGCAGAAAAATGTAGAAAAGGGAGGTGAGGTTACAGGTACCGGGCACAACATGGTATTGTTTTCAGCGGACAGCTCAAAGATGTACACCGTTTATCATGCACGAACCAAAGCCAGTGGGCAGGGGCGGGTCGTTTTCATCGACTCAATGCATATCGATGAGAATGGTCAATTGGTGGTAGCGGGCCCAACCACTGAGGAGCAAACCTACCCTGAGTTGTAGTCAGAACAATCAACTACTTAAAAAGGAAAAGCGCTTGCATTCCTATGGTAAACAAGCGCTTTTCTTTGCTAATTGAAGCACTCTCAGAATAGTGTCTCATTAGGTGTTACTCTTTCCTAATCTTACCCGAAAGCTGCTGCTGGTCTGTAGTCAGTTGATACAGGTATATGCCGGTTCGGAGTGCGCTGAGGTCCAGCTCCATGGTAGGTAGGTCGAAGCTATGTTGCAACACCCGCTGCCCTCGTAAGTCAAAGATTTCGAGAGCACCTGGCCTTGCTTCTTCTTGCCGAATGATTAGTTTTTGCTCAGCCTCAGCATGGATCACAGAAAGCTTCGAGTTGGCCATGTCAGCCCCGGTACGTGATCCGGAAGACTGGTACAGATTTATCCCGGCACCACTCATTTCATTTGCAAATACCACATTGGTTTCGTTTTTAAAATCGTTGAATTTGTCCTTGGCCCATTGCGCTGAGCTGCTATTCGGTACATAAGGATTGGGTCCGAAGGGGGAATTAATCCAGGTAAGAATCCAAGCCACTTTGTGTGCGCGTCCCAGGGGATCGTTGTAGAGCGCTGGAATCACCCGATCTTGCCAGAAATTGCCACTGGCCCAGTCATCAGCCCAGCTCTGTGCTCCTATTTCACCTACATTAGTGCGGTATCCGGTCTCTGTGAGCGCTGCGATTTTATTGTTGTTGTAGGCAAAATCAGAAATCGCCCGAATCTGGCTTCTAAAGGTGGAGTCATTGTAATAGCTGTCACCGATCTCATACGCATCCAGGCCCAGTACATCCACGTAGGCATTGCCCGGGTAGTAGTCCGCACCCTTCTTGCGGCCATAAGAAGCTGTGGTATAAAACATGTCGGGAGACCAGCAGAAGAGCACATTGTCCACCAGGGGAGTGAAGTAGTTGACGGTCATTTGATACAGGGTGATGTAATCCTGAGCAGTAAATGCCAGGGCATCTTTCCCCCACCAAAACCATCCACCGTTCATCTCGTGGTACATTCTAAACACAATAGGAATTTGGACCCATCCATTGTCCCAGTACTTCAGGTCCAGCATGATGTCCTTTACTGCTGCCAGTTGATCATAAAACCATTGCCTTGGTGTTTTGCCATCGATGAGGCGGGGGTCACCATCAGCATCGTCGGTATACCAGCCCCACTGATGGTCATACACAATATCGTGTGCCAGGTAGCGATTGCCCGTGACCATTTGCTGCTGACCGTTGCTGTCCGTGTAGTAAAAATCCGGGGTGCCGTAGTTTTGACCCGGTTTAAAGCCAGGGCCTCTAAAGTGCCAGTCAAAAGTAACCAGGGCCCCTGTCCCAAAATTTTGGTAGGCCTCAATCACACCATTTTTATGTGCACTATATTCCGCGCCACCGTCCTTACGGAAATACATGAAATCAGACCCTAATACGGAAGGATGTGTGCCTGTGACATCTTTGATATCACTTTGATCTGGTGCACTGTAATACCCAGACTGGTCATAGCTATTGGCAAATTCCTGCCCGAAGAGGAGTTTGTCGTCAAAGGTGATTACTCGCAGGTTGTCGTACAGAATTTGTGTGCGGGAAGAAACCGTAGGGTCCACCTGTGCGCTGGTTGAAATTGCTACCAGTAGGGAGCAAAAAAACATTCCTAAATTTTTCATCATTTTGTAGATTTTGGTTGATCTCTCAAGGTGCTCAGAACCCTTCATACTCCACTGAAGCCATCTCCCATTTCACAGGGACTCCTGCACATGGATTTTTGATCAAAAAAGATCTTGAGTACCCAGGTTATTTATTTTTCAAATTCGAATATTCGACCGTCCTGCTTTTGCGAAAAGACTCGAAATAGCTTATTGAGGCCATTTTTTTACCTCGAAGGGTGAGCGATGTAACAGTTGCCAAATCTGTTACAAATGCCCCTGTTGGGATTGCCCCTTGCACTTGTGAAAAATGCCTTCGTCCTTCATTTTTTTCCTCAGGTACCTTGGTCAGCAACAATTTGATATGGATCAGGCATGAAATCACTCACTACCCTACTAAGGCAAACCAACCAAGCCGTGAAAAAATGGACCGGCACCTATAGAGCGAGCTATTTGCTTTTTCTGGAAATCGGTCTGGGAGTGGGGATTGTGCTCGGCGTGTATCTCATCATAAAAATTTTCCTATAAGCCTATGAACATACGATTACAACATTTCGAACTCAGGCAAAGCGGACTCCTGCTGGGACTGCTGCTCTGCTTGATGATGCAGCCAGCACTGGCTCAGGAGACCGTTTCTGGAGTGGTGACAGCCGCTCGCTCTGGTGAACCGGTTATCGGTGCCACAGTGATCGTGAGGGGGACCGCCAATGGCACCATCACGGATGTGGACGGACGCTTCACGCTTCAAGCGAGCGTAGGACAAACCTTACAGATTTCTTTTGTAGGGTTTGAAAGTCAGGAACTGGAAATCCGTACCCCTCAAGCGCTTAACATCGCGCTATCAGAAGACATCCAGTCGTTGGAAGAAGTCGTGGTAGTGGGCTATGGTTCGGTACAGAAAAGTGACCTGACGGGTTCCGTGAGCAGTGTAGATGTAGAATCACTAGAAAAGCTCGCGTCTGTAGATATCAACAGAAACCTGCAGGGGAAAGTAGCCGGCGTGCAGGTCATGAGCAACTCCGGAGCTCCCGGGGCGGGTACCACCGTGCGTATTCGTGGGGTGGGATCATTCGGTAGCGCAGGTCCCTTGTATGTCGTAGACGGATTTTTGACGGGTGATATTTCCAATATCTCACCTGCAGATATTGAATCTATGGAAGTCTTAAAAGACGCTTCGGCCACAGCGATCTATGGTTCGCGTGGTGCCAATGGTGTGATCATCATCACCACCAAGCAAGGGCTGAAAAGTGGACTCGAAGTGGAAGTAAATGCCTATGCTGGCATACAGCAAGCATGGAAGACTCAGGACTTGCTGGACGCTAAGCAGTTTGCAGAGCTCTATGTAGAGTCACTGTCTGGTCCGGGAGAGGCGTGGGACATCAATGCCATCGATGATTCAGGGAAGAAATCCTGGGTGAGAGATGCACTCGCTGGAAATATAACCGGTACTGATTGGCAGGATGAGGTCCTGCGCAATGGAGCTGTGCAGAACTATAACCTGATGGTGCGTGGAGGTACCGGTAAACTGCGCTACAAAGTAGGTGGTACTTTTTTCCAGCAAGAGGGCATCGTGGTAAATACCAGTGGAGAGACCCTGAGAGGTCAGGCCAACTTACAATACCGTCCCACCGACCGAATAGAAGTCACTGCAGATTTTAAGTATTCGCAGTACGACAATATCAACTACAGCCAGGGAACTTACGGGAGCGTTTTGGGTACGGCTTTGCGCAAAGACCCGATCAATCCGGTGAAAGACCCTACTACAGGTCACTGGGACCGCACGGGCCTTACCGACATAGCCAATCCGGCAAGAGTTGCTTATGAGCAGCAATTCCGCACAGCCACAGGCTCACGCTATGTTCCGTCATTTTCCGCTTCCTGGGAATTGATGCCGGGCCTTACGGCAAAATCGCTCGTCACATATGACCATAGAGAAAACAACAGCCGCAGCTTTACGCCGACCAATACGACCATAGAAAGTCGCTATTTGGTGGATGGTGAGCCTCAGGTGTCTCCCAACGAGTCGCTGAGCGTAGAAAGACTTTTTACCGGTTCCGGGCTACAAACGGTACTCCAAAACTCGAATACACTAGCCTATGACAAATCACTTGGTGCACACAGCATCAATGCCGTGATCGGTGTGGAGAGCTACCAGCAAGACAGTGAGTACAATTCTACCAACCCTAGTGGTGATAATCCGCCGGTGATTCGTGCCTTCAACATGCTTTCCTATTTTGGTAGAGCAACGTACAGCTACGATTCCCGGTACCTGATCACCGGTACCCTACGCAGAGATGGCTCTAGTAAGTTTCCCGAAGAGGGTAGATGGGGTACTTTTCCATCTTTTTCACTTGGGTGGAACGTTGATCGAGAAGCCTTTTTTCCTTCGCAGCAGCTGATTTCAGCCATTAAGTTAAGAGGGGGATGGGGGCGTATTGGCAATCAGGACCCAGTATCTCCTTACGGGTTTTATGCCACGCTCAGTCCCAATTGGGAGTACGCTTTTGACAACAAAAACCCATCACCAGGCTATGCATCCAGTCAGCTGCCAGCCTCCACCTTGCGATGGGAAACCAGTGAAATGGTCAATGTAGGGGCAGATCTGATGTTTTTCAATGATCAGCTGTCGATTACAGGAGAGTATTTTGTCAAAAACACTTTAGACCTACTCGTGGAGAAGCTTCCGGTTCCCAATTTTGCCGGAGCTATAGGTCCGAGATCCAATGCCGCCTCCATGAAAAATTGGGGCTCAGAGTTTACCATTGACTACAAGCAAAATGTTGGCTCTTTAATCTTCAATGTCGGGGGTAATATATCCTTTATCAACAATGAAGTTACCGATTTAGGTGCTGGAGACATTATCACAGGTGCTGGCTATGAGTCAAAAATCGGCATGCCGGCTACTCGCACCTCCGTGGGCGAAGAGTTCGCTACCTTCTATGGCTTGCGTACCGTGGGTATTTTCCAAAATCAGGCGGAAATCGATGCACGCCGTGCCTACAATGAGCAGGGCCAGCCGATCAATGGAGCCGGTGAAGTGGTAGCAGCCAATAGCGAAGACCACAAAATCATTCAGGACAAGGCGGCACCCGGAGATGTGATCTATGAGGATGTAAACAACGACGGATATATCAACTCGGATGATGCCGTGGCACTTGGTAGTGCTATTCCAGAGTTTACCTACGGATTCTACCTCTCAGCCAACTATCAGAACTTCGACCTGAGCATTGCTTTTTCAGGAGTCTACGGCAATGAAATAGCCAATATCTTCACTTTTTACAACGAAGGCTCAAGCGCTGCGGACAATAACCTGCTCGTTTCCAGAATGGATCGCTGGACTGCTGAAGGCAGTACCAACACCCAGCCGCGTGTCACTGATAGCAATACGCAAAATGACCTGTTTAGCGATCGCTTCATTGAGGATGGCTCTTTTCTTCGGTTGAGAAACCTGCAAGTTGGCTACTCTTTGCCAAAAGCACTGCTAACAAAAGTCAAGCTAAAGCAAGTGCGGTTTTATTTGTCAGCGGACAACCTGCTCACTTTTACCAAATACTCTGGGTTTGACCCTGAAATAGGTCTGGCCTATGGAGATCCATTCGGAGCAGGAGTAGACCTGGGTAGCTACCCACAAGCCCGCACCTTTTTCATCGGTACCAACATCAAATTTTAATGGCTACAATCATGAAAATTCTAACGAAACTACGCACTGTTTTTGTCCTCATCTTATCAGTAGGGCTTGGTGCCTGCGAGGACTTTCTCGTGGAGGAGCCTCAAACAGAAATTACGGAAGCCAGCTTTTTTGATTCAGAAGAAAATGCGCGCCTGGCGGTAAATGGCATGTATGACGTCCTCGGGTGGGGACAGGTAACCAACACCGCGCCTGGATTTTATCATTCCTATGAGTTTTTGATCGGGGATATCTGCTCGGACAATGCCGAAAAAGGCTCTACAGATAGCGATCAGAGTGGTATTCAGGATTTGAAAGAGTTCAAAGCCTCTGGAAGTACGGGCAATATCATCGGGATGTGGAACATCCACTGGATTGCCATTGGCAGGGCCAATCTGGTACTCAAAAATCTCAAGGATGCGGCTTTTGATGCGGAAGTGAAAAATGAAATGGAGGGGGAAGCCCGGTTTGTGCGGGCGTATGCCTACTTCTTGCTGGCCCGCATCTATGGTGGCCTGCCAATCTTTCGCGAGCCGGTGACTTCAGATCAGATCAACCGCCGGGAGTTTACCAGAGCGCCGCTTTTCAAAGTATACGAATTGATCGAGGAGGACCTTCGGTTTGCCATGGAGCACCTGCCAGAGAAAGGAGTAAGAGAAATAGGTCGGGCAAACAAAGGTGCAGCGGCGGCTTATTTGGCAAGGGCGATCATGTATCAGCTAGGCACGGACAATACCAACCAGCACGAATGGAGTGAAGTGCTCGACCTCACCGATCAGTTCATCAATGGAGCCTTCGGTAGCTATGCACTTGCCGCCAACTACGCAGAAATCTACGAGCCTGAAGGTGAAAACAATAGTGAGTCGATCTTCGAGATCCAGGCAGTGGATACGGGCACGGATATGGGAGGCACCGGTAGCATTGGTCCCTCTGTAGGTTCTCAGTGGACTGTTTTTACCAATCCACTTTCACTGGGCGGCTGGGGATTCAATACACCTTCTGCTGACTTGGCGGCAAACTATGAGGCCAATGACCCTCGAAGACCCGCAACTGCCTTGGCTGCTGGAGAATATGCCTTTGGGGTGCAGATGATTGCTAGTGAGCGAAACAAGACCGGGTATTATTCGCGAAAGGCTATGGCCGATCCTAATGACACGAGCCTTTGGGTCACCCAAAAGGGAAGTGGACAAAATATCCGTCACTTCCGATATGCAGACATCCTGCTGATGAATGCAGAAGCGGCATGGCATCAGGGCAATTTCGGTCAGGCGGTGGCCCGATTGACAGAGATAAGAAACCGAGCGAGCCAAAGCACTTATCCTAAAGGCTGGAACCCTGCAAACCCATCGGGTTACGAGCCTACTGGCTTTGCGCCGCTGGACAACAGTGTCATTCCTGCATCAGGACCTGCATTGCTGGACTTTATCTATGCAGAACGCCGCAGGGAGCTGGGTATGGAGCACCTGAGGTTTTGGGACATGGTTCGCACCGGGCAGTTCATGGCGCGAATGGAATCGCTATATGGTGCCGAAATCGCTCAGGCGGCACTGGATCATAGCATTACTGCCAGTCATCCGGAAGCGGAAGGTCAGGAAATCGTCAATCCTGTTCCCGTTTTCCCAATTCCCTCCATCGAGACCAACAACTGGAACATCCTACAAAACAGAAATTATTAACAATCAAACCAATTAAAACTAAGAAATGATGCAACGACTATTCAAACCATTTCAACTGATTTTCGCTCTGGGAGCGATCATGCTGTTGGCTTCTTGTGGCGAAGATGAGCCTAAAAAAGAAGAGGAAATTACCTTTGAAACCAACCCCGACGCTTTTTGTGCGGCTAACCCTTTTGATGGGCAATGCTGCTTGCCGAAGTATGACGTGGACTGCTACTGCTCAGAGGGTACCAATGCCACCGACGATACCGAAAATTGCTGCCTGTTTAATTACAATCCCACATGCTTCTGCGAAGCAAACCCGGAGGATGCGCAGTGTAGCCAAAACTTTGGCGTAGACAGTGGCTTGGGTGTGATTTTCGACTTTGAAAACACCGCAGAGCCACCGGCAGATCTCTTCGATCCAGCACAGCTGGCACAATACGATGGGGACGGTAGCATCACGGCGATTGAAGGCAACCATTACTATTCGCTGGCGGTAGACCTCTCAGATCCTGACAATCCTGGCTGGTCTGATTTCAAATACTGGCCATCTAAAATGGACGATAATCCAGACAATGATGGAGAAGCACAAATTGATCTGAGTGGACTGGCCAATCCCCACCTCAACTTTTGGGTAAACTCTGGACAGGATTCACTGGCAATCACTGTGGCGTTTAGAGTCAATGACCAGGACTATGACAAAGACTACCTCTTCAAAGCAGGCACTGCAGGCGAGTGGAAGCTATTTAGCATGGACCTCAGTGATGTGACCTTCCGCACAAACTATGGCGACCCTACCGGGAAAATCAATGAACTGGTACCAGAAATGAAATTTCAGATGCTGAAAGTGGTATTCAGATCAGCTACGTGGGTTTTTGCTGACCCTGACAATACCCGATACAATGCCAACATCGATGCAATATCGATCACCGATGGCCCTATAGAGCAACTGCCCTGGGTGAAATAGCAAAAGCGAAATACTTAAATCTGACTTTTACCAGGAAGAGCCCGCCTATGCAGGCGGACTCTTCCTAATCCTTCTTAAAGAATCCAATATGCTTCCAAAGACCATTGCGTTACTGCTTTTTGGTTTTATCCTATACGGCGTGAGTGCCCAGCCTGTGCTTTCAGACCCTCAGGCACATCCTCGTGCAGCACAGCTGTATGATTTTCTTGGCCGTAGTGCTTCGCAAGGGATACTTTTCGGTCATCAGGATGATCTCTCCTACGGGGTAGACTGGTGGGATGTACCCGGCCGATCGGATGTGAAAGATGCGGTGGGATCCTATCCAGCTGTTTTTGGTTGGGATGTAGGCGTGATTACCTCGAAGCGAAATATTGATTCAGTACTTTTCAAATCCATGCTAAAAGGCATTCACCGGGTATACAAGATGGGAGGTATCAATACCATCTCCTGGCACATGGTCAACCCCGAAAACGGAGCCTCTTCCTGGGATAAATCGCACAGCGTGCCGGCCTTGCTGCCAGGTGGAAAAGCCCATCAAACGTATCTCGATCGCCTGGATCGATTCGCAGATTTTATCGGGGCATGTCAGGTGTTTCCCTTTCAAAAAATACCTATTGTGTTTAGGCCATTCCATGAGCACAATGGAGATTGGTTTTGGTGGGGAAAAGGCAACTGCACCGAACAGGAATACATTGACCTCTGGAGGTTTACCGTGGATTACCTGAGAAATGAGAAAAACTTACATCAGCTCATCTATGCCTTTTCTCCTGATCGCAGCAGGCTGCAGCTGGACGATTTTGACCAGGCATACTTGTATGGATATCCCGGTGATGACTATGTGGACATCCTCGGTTTAGACGACTACTGGGACGTGGGCAAAAGCCAAAATAAGGTCAGTGACTCTACCCAGCATCTACACCTCACAGCTTCTTTACAGCAGCTAGGAAACCTGGCGCGATCCAAACAAAAAATAGCGGCTTTAACCGAAACGGGTTTGGATGGACTTGCCAAAGAAGCCTGGTACACACAATGGCTGCTAGAGCCCATGCAAGCCGCTGAGGCAAATATCGCCTGGGTGCTGGTATGGCGCAACAGCACCAAAAAGCATCACTACGTGCCTTATGAGGGGCACCCCGCATTTTCAGATTTTCGAGCCTTCGAAGCACACTCCGCCACACTCTTCCTTCGCGATATTACCAACCCTTACAAATAATGTTATGAAGCCATTTATCCTAAGCCTGCTTACCTTCTTTTCATACTACGCGCATGCGCAAAACAGTGCGCCACAAGCTGTATCTATACCGGATACGGTTGTTATGCTGACCCTGCCAACCGACTTTATTTTGTCTGCAAATGGAAGTAGCGACCCTGATGGGGACGAGCTTACCTATCACTGGGTAGTGGCCGGCGATACGGTGGCCAATGAGGCTACCCATACGCTTCAGCTTGCCGTAAACGAAACGGATATAAGGCTGATTGTCACAGACCCGGCGGGACTTAAGGATACGGAGGATTTTACAGTTTTTGTAGGTCACCCAACCAATCATGGGCTCAATAGGATCACCTTTCGAGGAAATCAATCCCTTTTCGCATCGGGGATGAACATTGCCTGGCACCGCTTTGCCAACGACCTCACCGTATTCGATGCGGAGGCTGAGCGCTACTACCGCGAGCTTATGGACTCCATAGCGAGCAATGGAGGCAACAGCCTGCGCTGGTGGCTGCATACCAATGGAGCCAAAAACCCACAAGTAGATACCAGTGGTTTCGTCACCGGAATTGAGGAGGCTACTATCCAAAACATGAAGCTTGTGCTGGATCTGGCTTATGAATATAACCTAATGATCAGCATGTGCTTGTGGTCATTTGATATGCTGCAAAACAACCAGCAACAAGATCCGGAGCGCATGAAAAAGCTATTGGAGCGTGAAGAGAATGTTCAGTCCTATGTGGACAATGCGCTGATACCCATCCTTCGAAGGCTGGGGGATCATCCGGCCGTGATGACCTGGGAGATTTTCAATGAGCCAGAAGGTATGACGTCCAACTTTGGGTGGAGCAGCGCTGGGAGGGTGTCAATGGAAGTCATTCAGCGATTTGTCAACAAATGTACCGGAGCTATCCACCGAGAGGTTCCTGGTGCGCAGGTATCTAATGGTAGCTGGTCCTTCAAGGCCAGCTCAGATGTGGGGCCGGGGTTTAAAAACTACTACAGTGACGAACGACTCATCGCCGCAGGTGGCGACCCAGATGGAACGCTCGATTTTTATCAGGTGCACTACTACCCACACCACTTTGGCAATGATCACTCACCCTTTCATCGTCCGGCAGACTACTGGGGTCTGGACAAGCCAATCGTGATCGGAGAATTTCCTGCAGATACTATCGCTGGAAAAGCAAAACCGCGCTATAGCATCGAGGAGGCATATGAGTTGGCAGTTGCGTATGGCTATGCGGGCATTCTCAGCTGGTCCTGGAGTTCCACTTCGGATTTCAACAAAGACTTTTCGGCGCATACCGCTGCTGGTCTGCGGGCCGCAGCCAGTATGATACCCGAAGCGCTCCGAATTGATAATTCAGGAGCACCGCTGAACAAAACGCCATGGGTCGTGCAACAGGCTGCACCTTTCAGGTCTTACCTGGAAAACTTGCCTACAGAGGTGAGCTATTTGGACGTGAATAGCCTGTTTGCGGATGACCAGTCTGAGCCCTTGCGCTTTCAGGTGAGCGCTGGCGACAATTGGGTCACACCGACCATACAGGACGGGCAATTGCAATTGACTTTTACCAATCCACCTGCTGCTACAGCACAGCTACAGCTCAAAGCCTACGACACAGCCGACTGGTATGCGGAGACGGGTGCGGTAGTGATGCTCGCGAGTGAAAAAGAAGCTGGAAATAATTTGGCCCATTTTAAGTCAATCACAGCGAGTAGCCAGTCTGCAGGTGCTTTTGCCGAGTATGCTAATGATGGAGACCCTCAGACGCGCTGGCAAAGCGACTATGGGACCGAGCAATCCCTTCAGGTGGATCTGGGAGCAACTACAATATTTAATTTTCTGTCGATCGATTGGGGGCCGAAATATGCCAAAACCTACGAAGTGCAGGTCAGTAGCGACGGTGAACAATGGTCTACTTTGGAGTCTGTAGCATCATCTGTAGGTCGCCCAAAGGTCTTGGCATTTGATGAAACCAAAACGGCTCGCTATGTGCGGCTGCTGATGACTGATGGCAACCACAACGGCAACTATCAGGTAGATGAAATTTCGGTAGAGTACTGGGAGTCCAATGAAGCACCTACAGTGCTTACCGCTATTGAGGACTACAGCGTGAAAGTAGGGCAAACCAAAACCATCAATAATTATGTGCGCTACAATGAAGTTTTTGCTGACAAGGAGCATCCCGATTTGCTGACATACGGCATTACCAATTCAAATGAGTCCCTCGTATCAGTGGTGCCGAGTTTGGGCAATGTTGGGATTAGATTTTTATTTAGTGAGGGAGCGGTAGGAGATGCTACCATTACGCTGGCAGCTCAGGACCCTTTTGGAGCTACTGCTGAGGTGTCCTTTCAGGTTTCCGTCACGGAGCAAGTGCTGATGGCTTATCAGCCGAAAGCGCAACTCCTGGCACCGAATCCAACCGGCAACTGGCTAACGATATTGGAGCCAGGGTTTGAATGGATGGAGGTTTACGATTTGCAAGGGAATCAGCTGCTTAGGACCAAGGTGCTAATCGGCAATATGCAGTTGCCAGACTGGCCTGAAGGAGTTTATGTGGTGAGATTGTACGGGGAGCAGGTTTCAGAAACCAAATTGATCATCAATCATGAGTAAGTGGCTGGCACTTTGGGCGATTATTGGCTTTTTTGCCTGTCAAGGTCCCAAAGAGCCTCCAAACATCCTGTTGATTGTTACCGATGATCAGGGCTGGGGCGATGCAGGTTTTCATGGCAATGAAGTGCTCAAAACCCCAGTACTAGACTCTCTGGCCCGGAATTCATTGATTTTTGATCGGTTTTATGTGTCACCGGTCTGTGCACCCACTCGGGCTAGCTTACTTACAGGTCGATACCACCTGGCGACAGGCACCAGCTGGGTGACTCATCGCCGGGAGGTGATGAGCAGTGAGGAGGTAACCATCGCGGAGCTTTTACAGCCAGTGGGTTATCGCAGTGGGTTGTTTGGCAAATGGCACAATGGCAAACAGTTTCCTCACGATCCGGTTGGGCAGGGTTTTCAGGATTTTGTAGGATTCACCGACGGTCATGCTAACAATTACTTCGATCCTGTACTTCAGGTAGGGCATGAGCTGCAGGCTTTTGAAGGCTATATGCCGGATATCCTCACCGATAAGGCGATCAAATTTATGGCGGCTGATGATCCGTTTTTTTGTTATGTATCCTACAATACTCCGCACTCGCCCTTTCAGGTTCCTAATGAGTATTTTGACACCTACAAGGCAATGGGGCTGGATGATCGGCTGGCTTGTATTTATGGCATGGTGGCCAATATCGATCAAAATATCGGACGGCTGCTGGCTGCACTGGAGGCTTCTGGAAAGGCGGAAAATACGTTGATCATCTTCATGACCGACAATGGTCCTAACGGGTACCGCTACAATGGTCCGTGGAAAGGCATCAAATCACATGTAGACGAAGGGGGCGTACATGTCCCTTTTCTGATGCATTTTAGCGGCAAAGGATGGAACACTGGTGAGCATATTGCCTACCTGGCCGCACATATCGATATCCTCCCAACAATTGCCGAAGTGGTAGGAGCCGCAGTGCCTGATAGTTTGGGTATTCATGGAGAGTCTTTAGTGGGTGTAATGGCAGGCAAAACCAAAAAACGTTTATTTTTTACCCACCAGGTTGTGCGAAAAATGGATACCATTCCTGGTGCGGTGAGATCTGACAGTATGGTGCTCACGCTGAAAGCCGATACGGCACTTTATGATTTAAAAAACGATCCTTCGCAGCAGGTGAATTTGGCGGAAACATGGCCCGAGGTAAGGCGGTCCTTTGCGTCCGAATATCAGCATTGGTTTGAACAGGTAACAAGTGAGGGCATCGTGCCACCACCCATCGAGGTGGGACATCCTGTGCGGCGTATCATTTTGCCGGCACCAGATGCAAGTGCTTTTGCGGGCGTTCGATTTTCGGGTGGTGAAGGTTGGGCCAATGATTTCTTTGTTCAGGAGGATTCAGGAGCATGGATGTCCTGGGACATTTTGGTGAAAAACCCATCAGCGTATCGATTGCGAATGGCCTATTCCAGTCCGCAACCCACAAGTGTGGAGGTGCGAATAGGTAAGCGGAAGCACACCTTGAAAGTACCTCCTGCAGAGAAGGTCATGATTCCGAGTCCAGACCGGGTACCCCGCGGAGAAGTTTATGCTTTCCACTGGGGGGAGGCGATCCTACCGTCCATTCATTTTAGCCCCTCCGATGAGGAACTTACCGTGCATCTGGTAGGAGCTGTTGCTGGATGGGAGTTGAAAAAACTGACCCTGGAGCGTTTAGAATAACCACAGTAGCTAAATGCCCTTGAAGAGTCAACATCAAACCATCAAATGACGAGCCAATGAATCACGTATTTGACTTGTTGACGTTATTCGGCAGGAGGTATTTAGCGTCATCTTAGTATAATTGAGGATATGAGCAGAGCCAACCGAACGAATAGAACCCCTAAAAGCATACGGCTTGCATGTCTTGCTTTTCTTGTTCAGTTTATGCTACACGCCCAGCCGGAAGCATTGCCCGATAAGTCCTTGATCTTTGATCAGCTACCGCTAAAGTTGGGACTGAATCAGCGGTCTGTTAATGACATCCTGCAAGATAGTGAGGGGTATTTGTGGGTAGGTACCTGGTCGGGTCTGGTGCGGTATGATGGCTATGAAACCAAAATTTTCACTGCCTCTGCAGAAGATCCACATGCGCTCAAAAGCACTAAGGTTACGGCCATGGTGGAAGATTCCCTTGGCAACTTATGGGTAGGTACTCGTGTGGCCGGACTTTTCTATTTTGATAAGCACACAGAGCATTTCACCCAGTACACCCACCAGCGTGGAGACGGTAGTAGCCTGTCCAATAACAATGTTTGGAGTTTGCAAATTGACCATCAGGGACACCTGTGGGTGGGCACCGAAAATGGCCTCAACGTCCTCAGAAAAGGGTCTTCTGCGTTTGTTACCTATGGACGAAAAGACGGACTGATACACGATTTTATCAATGGACTTTATCTAGATCACACTAACCGACTGTGGCTGAGCACGGAGTATGGTGCCAATCGACTCGTTATTGAGCATGGTGACATCATCGAAACGCTGCCCCTGCTCTATAAAAAAGACCCGCAGGCTCATGATTTGCACAATTACCTCTACAAGATTACCAGCCTGGTGGTAGAGGGAAAAGAGCAGGTGTTCATTTCGAGTAAGAAAGGGCTCAAATGGTACGATGGCCAGGAGCTACGCAATTTTATGTATCCCCGAGAGAAGTCTGGCTACAGCTTTTTTCGGAGCTTGTTGCCTGTAAAAGGTACTAAACCTTTTCTGCTCGTTGGTTCAGAGTTGGGCCTGCAGGTGTTTGACATCACCTCGCAGCAATTTCAAGAAGTGTCTACTACCAGTATGTCACATCCCACCATTATGGATATTTACCTGGATGCCACCGAGGTACTTTGGGTAGGCACCAAAAAAGGCCTCAATCGGCTCGATACGTACGATAAAGATTTTGTGAAGTACCAAACGAGCGCTTTTGATGCCAGTGGGAGTATCATCACCGGGCTCGTGGGGGAGGGTAGGTACCTGTGGGTGAGCACGCTTGGTGGAGGTGTTTTTCGTTTTGATAAAAAGTCGAGGCGATTTCGAGCATATGAGCTCCAGATGGAGGAGCGCGAAGGCTTTTCGGATTTTGTACAAAAACTCTTTTTAGACTCAAAGGGCCATCTATGGCTGGGCACAGCAGGTACCGGAGTGATACAGTTTGATCCTAATCACCCGGACAATAGGGGCTTTCAGGTATCCAACTACAAACACTACCATGCCGGCAATGGGTTGCTTTCCGATGACTATATCATGTCTCTGAAGGAAGGTGGAGATGGCTCCATGTGGGTGGGCACCTGGAATCACGGCCTCAATCGAATCATGGCTGATGGGCAGGTAAAGGAGTACCAGGATGAAATTTTCACCCGTTCGCCAATTGTCTCGATGCATGCTGAGAATCAAACGCTGTGGTTGGGTACGCGAGGATCAGGACTGCTTCACTTGCGGGTGAGTGATGAGGAGTTAGAGATCGAAAACCACTATACTGTAGGAATGGACGAAACGCAAGTGAGTAATGTTTTTATTACGAAAATAGCGCCCGCTGGTAATGGAGATCTTTGGGTGGGAACAGAGGAAGGGCTCAACTACCTGGATACTTCTGAAGATCGGTTTATCGTATTTAAACAGAAGGACGGTCTTGTCACCAATGAAGTAAACTCGCTGCTGACTGACAATGAAGGTCAGCTTTGGCTCGCCAATTTCAAAGGCCTGACGGTCTTCAATGTTACGCCGGGGAACGTGTCCCTCATCAATCATTTTGATACCGAAGACCGAATCCAGGGCGGTTTTTTTTACAACGATGTGGCGCATAAAGATGCCGATGGGCTGCTGTACTTTGGTGGTCCGGATGGATTCAATGTGATCGACCCGAAGCAGCTTTCACTCAACCCTCATCCACCTCAAGTGGCGATCAATGACATTTCCATTTTCGATCAGCCCCTCCGTCAACTGGAAAATGACCCTGACCGCCAATGGTGGCGAGCTACCGGCGAAAGACGAGAGCTGGTCCTCAACCACTATGAAAGCTCTGTGAAGTTTACTTTTTCGGCCATGCACTTTGCGGCGCCAGGTAAAAATAAATACGCTTTTATGCTGGAAGGCTTTGATCAGGATTGGCGATTAACGGCTTCAGATCAGCGCTTTGCAAACTATACCAACCTTCCAGATGGCAATTACACCTTTCGCGTGCGAGCTAGCAACAACGACGGGCTCTGGAGTGAACAGTCTGAGGAAGTCAAACTCGTGATTTTGCCTCCCTGGTGGCGTACACGCTGGGCTTTTATCGGCTATGTGCTGATCATCGGGGTGGTCCTGATGCTATTCCGAAAGATGATTATCATCCGCGCCAATTATGCCAACAACCTGAAACTGGAGCGCCTGGAAAAGGAAAACCTGGAAGCGCTGAACAAAGCCAAGCTGCAGTTTTTCACGAATGTGTCTCACGAATTCCGAACGCCACTTACACTGATCCTGGATCCCATCGAGCAGTTAGTAAAGTCTGGTGAGGGCGGAAAGCTATTCAAGGAGCAGCTGGCCATCGTAAGCCTCAATACGCAGCGTTTGCTTCGCCTCGTTAATCAGCTTCTGGATTTTCGAAAGATCGAAAGTAGCAAGGTTCAACTTCGGGCTGCTGAGGGCAATCTGGTCAAGTTTGTAAAAGAGATCAAGCTGTCTTTTGATGCGCTGGCCGAGCGACGCAACATTGATTTTCAGCTACATGCCACCTCCAATGTGATCAAGGTGTATTTTGATCGGGATCAATTTGAAAAAGTCATTTTTAACCTGCTTTCTAATGCTTTCAAATATGTGCCTACAGGGGGAAGGGTAACGATCAAACTGGTAGAAAATCAAGATAATGTCCACATCAAAGTGGAGGACAATGGCTCAGGTGTGGCGCTGGATCAATCTCAGCGTGTGTTTGAGCGGTTTTATAGCGGTGGAGACACGCAGGTAGGCGGCACGGGCATAGGGCTCGCCCTGACAAAAAGCCTGGTAGAGCTGCACGGAGGTACCATAGCGGTGCAGAGTACACCACATGAACTCACTACTTTCGAACTGACCATTCCTAAAGGAAGAGAGCACCTCGCTGAAGATCAGTTGATTGCAGATTTTAAAGATAGCGATCACATTGCGCTATATGAACCACTGGATGAGCATTTGGCGCATGCCGAAACTACCACTGTGACTGTAGATGTATCTGAAATGGACAAGGTGCTCATTGTAGAAGACAATGCTGACGTACGTGCATACCTCAAGTCAATCTTTCACGGTAAGTACATTGTGCTGGAGGCAGAAAATGGCAAAGAGGGGCTTGATGTAGCACTGGAAGAAATACCTATGCTGGTGATCAGTGATGTGATGATGCCGGTAATGGATGGTATCAGCTTTTGCAAAGAGCTGAAATCCAATGTCAGCACTTCGCACATTCCCGTGATATTACTTACAGCGCGTACCTCATTTATTTTTCAGGTGGAAGGGCTCGAACATGGGGCTGATGATTACATCACCAAGCCGTTTAACTCACAGCTTCTCCTCATCAAGGTGCGCAACCTGATCAAAAGCCGTAGGCAGTTGCAAAAGCTGTTTAGGGATAATGATGAGCTGGTGATCGAGCCCAAAAAAGTGACGCTTACATCTTCGGATGAGGTATTTATCGAGCAAGCACTCGAGAGCATTGAAAACAACATGTCTAACTCCGACTACACGGTGGAGGACCTGGGCAGAGACGTGGGGCTTAGCCGAATGCAGTTGTACCGCAAACTCAAAGCCATGACAGGCCAATCCGCCAACGAGTTTATTCGCACCATACGCCTGAAACGAGCGGCCCAGCTCATTGGTCAAAACGAACTGACCATCGCGGAGATCACCTATCAGGTTGGGTTTTCAGATTTGCCGTATTTTAGGAAATGCTTCAAAAAGCAGTTTGGGGTAAATCCTTCGGCCTATGGCAAGCCAGAAGCTGCCGAATCGGAGAGCTAATCCGCACGAAAAAGCAGGCTAAACCTTGCGCTATCGACTGTCCTAAACATTTGCCTACCTCTTTTGTGCAAAATGCACCACTAATCCACAGCGTAGTTTGATCATCTTGCAGCTGCGAGTAGGTGCTATGCTTTGCTCGCTACACAGTAGAAACAAAACTTTAGCTAAACGATAATCATGGACCAACTCGAAAAAGTAAAAGCGCTGCTCGCTGCTCACGAAGACTTTTTAACCACCAAAAACACACCTACACCGACCAATAACGGCATCTTTCAGCGCTATGAAAACCCGGTAATCACCGCGGCGCATACACCTGTGCATTGGCGCTATGACCTCAACCCTGCCACAAACCCTTTTTTGCAAGAACGTCAGGGCATCAATGCCGCTTTTAACTCTGGGGCATTGTTTTTTGAAGGCAAATATGTGCTCGTAGTACGAGTGGAAGGTTATGACCGTAAGTCCTTTTTCGCTGTAGCGGAAAGCCCCAACGGAGTGGATAACTTTCGCTTTTGGGACCACCCTATCACACTGCCTGAGACCAGTGAGCCCGACACCAATGTCTATGACATGCGTCTCACGGCTCACGAAGACGGGTATATCTACGGGCTGTTCTGCACGGAGCGCCGAGCCAAAAATGCTCCAGAGTATGATCAATCTGCCGCAGATGCCAAGTGTGGGATAGCCCGCTCCAAAGACCTGAAAAATTGGGAACGCTTGCCCGATTTGGATTCCGGAGGGAGCCAGCAGCGTAATGTCGTGCTGCATCCAGAGTATGTGAATGGCAAGTATGCGCTCTATACTCGACCGCAGGATGGCTTCATCGATGCAGGAAAAGGCGGAGGAATCGGCTGGGGACTGGTAGACAGCATGGAGCATGCGTGCGTGGCAGGTGAGCAGATCATCGACCCGAAAGTATACCACACCATCAAGGAGGTGAAGAATGGGCAAGGGCCGGCACCTATCAAGACTAAAGACGGTTGGCTGCACCTGGCACATGGTGTGCGCAATACGGCTGCAGGTCTGCGCTATGTGCTTTACATGTTTATGACAGCTCTGGATGATCCGGCCAGAGTTATCCATCGACCTGGTGGGCATTTCATGAGTCCGCTAGGAGAAGAGCGTGTAGGGGATGTATCCAACGTACTGTTCACCAATGGGTGGATTGCCCGCGAGAGCGGAGAGGTATTTATCTACTATGCCTCCTCAGATACGCGCATGCATGTGGCTACCAGCACCGTGGAGCAACTGGTGGACTACTGTAAAAACACACCAGAAGATGGTTTGCGCTCTTATGCCAGCGTGCAGACCCGCAATGCGCTTATCGACCAAAACCTCCAATTTTTAAAAGATCAGGGGCTGGTTTAGGCTACTAATCGCATCATACTATGAGCACTCCAATAGCACTTCGCGAAAAAATGGCTTATGGACTGGGAGACTTTGCGTCTTCTATGTTCTGGAAGCTGTTTTCCATGTTTTTGTTGTTTTTCTATACCGACGTATTTGGGATTTCGGCGGCTGCCGTGGGTACCATGTTTCTGGTCACCAGGGTGTGGGATGCCCTGAATGATCCACTAATGGGCATCATTTCCGATCGTACCCGCACCCGATGGGGGAAGTTTCGGCCTTTTCTACTCTTTGGGGCGGTGCCTTTTGGTATTATTGGGGTGCTCACCTTTACCACTCCAGACCTCACTGCGGATGGAAAGCTGGTCTATGCCTACATCACGTATACGCTGATGATGATGGCCTACACTTTCGTAAATGTGCCTTATGGCTCCCTGATGGCGGTGATGACTGATGATGGCGTAGAGCGTACCTCCCTTGCCTCATGGCGATTTATTGGGGCGTTTTCAGGTGGGCTTTTTGTGACCGCCTCTGCCAACTATCTCGTGGAGTACTTCAGTGCAGGCGGCACACAGGCGCAGGGGTTTCAGTATACCATTACCCTCTATGCGGTGGTGGCTGCGGTGCTGTTTTTACTCACTTTTTTAGGTACACGCGAGCGACTGGCTCCTCCTAAGCAGGAGCATAACAGTCTAAAAGACGACCTAAAAGACTTGTCCAAAAACCTGCCGTGGTTTATCATGCTGGGGGCAAATATTTCCATTCTGATCTTCAACTCTCTCCGTGATGGCTCCATTCTCTATTATTTCAAATACTATGTGCAAGATCAGCAGCTAGAGCTTTTGGGGAGCACCTATGAACTGACCTCCACGGTGCTTTCTTCGGTGTACATGTCGGTATGGCTGGGTACGAATATCATCGGGGTTTTGCTGGCCAAACCACTGGCTGCTCGCTGGGGCAAAAAGACCACCTTTAGCCGTGCGGCGCTGGTGTCGGCAGCCTTGAGCTTCTTGTTTTTTGCGCTACAGCCGGATCAGATTATCCTCATCTTCACACTCAATATCTTCATAGGGATCTCTGCAGGGGTGATCTTGCCACTAGGCTGGTCTATGTATGCCGACATAGCCGACTACTCCGAGTGGAAGACCGGCCGTAGAGCTACCGGACTTGTCTTTAGCTCTTCGTCCATGTCCCAAAAGTTTGGCTGGACCATCGGTGGAGCCATTTCTGGTTGGTTGCTGGCGGGGTTTGGCTTTGAGCCAAATGCTGTACAAAGCGAAGAGGCCTTGCTGGGTATCCGTCTCATGATCAGTGTAATTGCGGGAGTGGGAGCATTGCTTTCCTTCGTATTTATGCGTGTCTATAAGCTTGACGAGGCATTTATGAAAAAAGTAGGTGAAGAACTGAAAGCTGCAGGATAATGGATTCGAACAAGAAACAGGCGTATGTGTCTGAATTTAAAGAACTTCTAGCGTCCAATATTTTGGGCTTTTGGACCCAAACCATGAAAGACCCCAACGGAGGCTTTTATGGGCAGATGACCGGAGATGGTGTGTTGCATCGCGATGCAGAACGGGGGGTAATCCTCAACGCACGAATCCTGTGGACCTACAGCGCTGCGTATAATACCACGCAAGAGCCCACGGCACTGGAGCAGGCAGACCATGCGTACGCTTACCTGATGAAGCATTTTGTCGATGAAGAAGCTGGAGGCATAGTGTGGTCGGTGGATGCTTCGGGAGCACCCGTGGAGACCAAAAAGCAAATCTATGCGCAGGCTTTTACGATCTACGCGCTTTCAGAATACTACATGGCTTCCGGTCAGGACTATGCGCTGGAGGTGGCTCAGCGTCTTTTTGCATTGGTAGAGCAGCATAGCTTTGATGTGCAGCGCAATGGCTATCTGGAGGCACTGGACCGCTACTGGCAGCCGCTGGATGATGTGCGGTTAAGTGAGAAAGACCTGAACGCCACCAAAACGATGAATACTCATCTGCACGTACTTGAGGCATATACTAACCTGTATCGGGTGTGGAAAGACGAGCGGCTTGCTCAGCAACTGGCCAATCTAATCGATCTGATGAAAGGCCGATTTCTTAGCGATGCGGGACATTTTCATTTGTTTTTTGATGATGACTGGCAGCTGCAATCCGATGAGATTTCTTTTGGGCACGACATAGAAGGAGCCTGGCTGCTGCATGAAGCTGCTGAGGTGCTGGGAGATGCTGTGTTGCTTGAAGAAGTAAAGGCAGTAAGCTTGCTGATGACCGATGCAGCGCTGCTCGGTCTTGATGCCGATGGAGGGCTTATGAATGAAGCCAACACACACGGACTGACTGATACTGACAAACACTGGTGGCCACAGGCAGAAGCCCTGGTAGGGCTTTACAATGCCTTTGAGTTGTCTGGTGAGCAAAAGTATCTGGTCGATTTTGAGCGGGTGTGGCAGTTTGTCTGCAAAACACTCATCCGCGAGGAGGGAGAGTGGTACTGGCGTGTAAATCGGGATGGAGAAGTAATCCCTACAGAAGATTTGGCTGGCCCCTGGAAGTGCCCTTATCACAATGGCCGTGCGATGCTGGAGTTGATCCGCAGGATGGAGAATTAGAAGGCAAGGGGATAGAAACTTCGCAATACTTGATTTTTTGGGGTGTTTTAAGGGGGTAGTTGGGTGATTTATAAGTTTTCCTTTTTATCGAAGCTCTCCCAAATGGTTGATAAGGAGAAGATCATACTTGGAGGCCAATGAGATTAGATTCGGCAGAAATTTATATTTTAACCAACTTTCAAGAAATACTTTTTAGTGAGTAATTTCCAACAGATTTGTGCTGAACATCTTTTGAAAACCTTCCATTTATGAAATTTATTCTGGTGTTAATTTTAAACCTCTCGGCCACTATTCTTTTTGGTCAATCTGTTGTTGAATGGGCACCGACTTTTGAGCTAGAGCTGACAGACTTTCAATCTCCACAGACAGAGATAAATGAAAGTTTTAAGTCATATTCCTTGTACTCAGGGGCGAATATTGATTTTAGTTTTCATATGACCACTGGTCAGTTCATGTTCACTAAAAATTTCAATTCAAAGGTGGCTACCACATTTAATCGATCGGCCGCTGTTTTAACTGCTCCTGATTCACTTACGGCCCACCAGCTTCTCAATTTTGGAAAATACAGTTTTGATTTGACTGAGTTGTATGCACGTCGATTTAGAAAAGAACTAAATGAATGTAAAGGCGCTTTTTCAGATGTCAGCTTTTATAAGCCCATTTATGAAGAAATACAGGCAAATATGAACGAAGAGCATGCTAGAGTATTGAAGCAAACAGATTTGGGACGTAAGTCTGACTTACTTCAAATGGAGCACCAGCAAGTGCTATCCGAGATCGAAATATTAAGTGATTACTGTAAAACCTGTAAGCCTCCAAAAAAGAAAAAACAGAAGTAGGCCCAATTCTTACTTCCATTAGGAAGTTGCCTTAATCTCACGGCAACACTACTTTTAAGGTTTAAGATTGTGACAAAAGTCTACATGGACGGTCTTGTTGGTATATTCTTTGTCTGAAAAGAAAGAAAATAGTAGCAGTAGCAATAAAGGGATCACTTGAAGTATCGTTGTGACGTCACTTAGATTCACAGCATAGATTTAATTACATTTGGATAGTGGAAAATCTTGGACATATAGAGATAAGTATCACCGGAAGTAGAGGGAGTATTGAGCTCACCCCAGACAACTACGATATCCGTGAAATAATTACCATTTTGCAAACTGCAGAAAGTCTGCTTTTTCCTACTGGTAGAAAAGACCGACCGACAATTAGTTATTCAATTGAACCAGGGTCAGTCAAGCACATTATTAAGACTAGTCTTCAAGCAGTTATTGGTTTCAACGCGGTGATAGGGCAGATGAGGTCTTCTGAATCTGTCGATTTTTTAGAAGCGCAATCTGCACAGGCCATAGAGAACTTACAGGAAAATGCGCTCAAGAATAATTATGAATTAAGTATAAAAACCTCTGTAGACCAAAGCAACGAGTTGAAGATTAATAGTAAAACTCGATATATCCGCACCCAAAATATCTGGGTGGATGCCGAGTTCTACTTTTATGGAATACTGACGAGTGCTGGCGGAAAAAACAAAGCCAATGTTCATCTGGACACAGAAGACCTAGGATCTTTAACTATCCAAACTGATAGAGCTTTCCTTGGTGAGAAGGAAGAAAACTTGCTATATAGAGAGTTTGGAGTACGAGCAATCGGCAAGCAAAATGTTCAGACTACTGAAATGGACAAGTCTAGCTTGAAATTGATTGAGCTCATTGATTACAGCCCGAAGTACGATCAAAATTATCTTTCATCTCTTATGAAGAAAGCAAGTGCAAAATGGTCGGATGTAAATGATGCCGACGATTGGCTAAATACGATAAGAGGGAATTATGAAGCATAGTGTTTTGCTTGACACAAGTTTCTTTATTCGTTTGCTCAACGAAAACGATAGTCTTCATTCTAACGCTTTAGGGTACTTTAAATACTTTTTGGAGCAAGACATCATATTGAAATGCTCAACTATCTCCATCGCTGAGTACTGTGTGAGAGGAAGCATTGATGAATTGCCTTGGAGAAATTTGCAAGTCGTTCCTTTCAATGTGGAGCATGGTGTAAAAGCAGGTGAATTCGCTAAAATCATATTTAGTGAGAAAAATAGACTTAACCTGAGTAACAGGAACATCATTCCAAACGACAGTAAGCTGTTTGCTCAGGCAGATGTAGAAGATCCCATCACCCACTTTGTTACCTCAGATGAAGAATGTCTCAAGATTCATCAAATTCTTAAATTAAATACGAATGCCAGGTTTGATATTATAAATATTCGAACGCCATTCAATGAGACCTACGGGATGCTCAATTTTGATTAAAATACAGGTCAAGTCCAAACAATAACCTAGCTTAAAAGTCCTTGTTAGAGGAATTGCGGCCTTGCTTGCAAGCGAAGAATAAGCTGATCATACCATTCCATGAAAGCAGTCATTGCCAGGTATCAGAAAAGTCCACTTAAAGCATTTGTCGATCGCCATGAGAAATACCTGCTCATTGCGTTCTTTATCGGTGGTTTTATCTTCGATTCGCTCACGCTTGGTCGCATAGACAGGCTATATGACCTCACCATCCTGAGCTCCCACATGACGCTGCTCACGGTCTGTCTCTACATCTTCAACCGCATACCTGACGGCCGATGGGACCGAACCCTCATTCAAAAATATGCCCACTACTTTCCACTGGCCATCCAGTTTTTCTTTGGAGCGCTTTGCAGCGCCTATGTGGTGTACTTTTCTCGGAGCGTTTCTTTGTCGAAGACACTGTCCTTTTTTGTGATACTGGTGGTGCTCTTCTTTGCCAACGAACTCCTCAAAAAACGCATATCCAATAAATACCTGCAGTTTGGACTATACCTGTTCATCAGCATCACTTTTTTCTCGTTCATCATACCTGTATTTGTCAAGGCCATCAGCCCGTTCATTTTTGTGGTCTCTGGTCTCACCAGTCTGGGGATTACACTTACGCTGGTACTGGTGATTTACCGCAAGAGTCCATCCACCCGCGAAGAGGTAAAGCTTGGCAGGCTGCTGGCATTGCTGGTAGGGGTGTATGCTTTTATCAATTGCTTCTATTTCTTTCGCCTCATTCCACCCGTTCCGCTGGCATTGAATAATGGTCTGGTAGCACATGCCGTGCAAAAGGAAGGCAATGAGTATGAGGTAACTTATGAAAAAGATGCCTGGTATGTGTTTTGGCGGAGCTACCGACCAGTTTATGAGCGCTTACCGCAAGAGCCTGTGTATATCTTCACATCTATTTTTGCACCCACAGATATCAAAAAGGATATTTTCCACCGATGGAAAGCTTACAACCCTCAGAAGGAAGAGTGGTACACCGTAGAAGATATCAGCTACCCGATCACAGGTGGGAGAGATGGTGGGTATCGTGGGTATACCAAAAAACAAAACGTATGGCCCGGGCTATGGAGTGTAGAGGTGCTCACTGAAGAAGAGCTGGTGCTAGGCGTGATCGATTTTGAAATCGTGGCAGTAGATTCTACCAACGCTCCACGACTTCATTCTACAAATTTCTAGAAGCACCTCACGCTGATTTCAAAGGCGAGTCCACAATTTTTTATAGTCTTTCCACGAAAGCACTCTTTTTAATGGATTATCACCATTTCAATTGAAGATGTATAATACCCTGTTAGAATGCCATTTTTCGATTTTTCTTCTTTCCTGCAAACGATTTTCGCAAAATATCCTATATTACAGACTAGTTAACCAACGATTGGTTGACCAATTTAATGTACAAAGTTTAGTCACATCTTAAGATTACCTATCATGAAAAATGCCCTACTGCTTACTTGTGCGGTGTGGTTGCTGTGCGCATGTGGCAGCAAACCTGCATCAGAAATCGTAACGGTAAAGGACTTCAAAGAACTTAAAAGCGCTATCCAACAAGCGTCTCCTGGAACCGAAATCGTCATGGCTGAAGGCATCTGGAAGGATGCACCCATTAAATTTTACGGTAAGGGAACTGCTGATCGTCCCGTTACGCTGCGAGCGGAGACACCCGGAAAAGTTTTTGTGGAAGGGGAATCATTTTTACACCTCGGTGGAGAGCACCTTGTGGTCAGTGGCTTATATTTTAGAAATGGCCATACGCCTTCCGGTAGCGTATTTCAGTACCAAATCAGCAAGGATAGCATTGCCAACCACAGCCGAATTACCAACTGCGTAATCGACGGGTTCACCCAGCTCAATCGGTGGGAGAGAGACAGCTGGATTGCTTTTTATGGCAAGCACAATGAGCTCGATCACTGCTACATAGCTGGAAAATCCAATGACGGTGCCACGCTGATGGTTTACCACAAAGGCAACGAGCATACCAACAGCTACCATAAGATCTATGCCAACTACTTTGGGCCCAGACCCAGAAAAGGAGGTCCCAGAGCGGAGACCATCCGGTTTGGAGGGAGTGAAACTTCTATGACTCCCGGAAGGATTACTGTGACAAACAACTATTTTGAGGCCTGCAATGGGGAGGTGGAGATCATCTCCGACAAGACCCGTTCCAACTCCTTTACCAACAATATTTTCTACAAGTGCGAGGGCTCACTGGTAATGCGCCATGCGGATTATACCACGGTGGATGGCAACATTTTTATCGGTGGGGATGATTCGGATTTTTATGGCGGTATTCGTGTCGTCAATACCGGCCATTGGATCACTAACAATTATTTCTATAAGATTCGCGGTGAGGAGTTTAGAAGTCCGCTTGCGATCATGAACGGTATTCCCAAGTCTTCACTCAACCGCTACAAGCAGGTAACAGATGTGGTTGTAGCGCACAATACCTGGGTGGACTGCAAGTCGCCATTTCAGATAGGCGTGGGCCAAAACAAGGCCAGCGCCAGCGTGCTGCCCAAAAGTGAGATTCGATCGGCACCGCCTATTCGAACTACTATCGCCAACAACATCATTTACAATACACAGCCCGATGATTCACCAGTGGTCAACCACGATGACATGGATGGCATTAAGTTTAAAGGCAATGTCATAGCCAATGGAGGGGAGTCATATGCGGAAAGTGAAGTTCTAAAAAGCGTGGATCTGGACATGAAGCAGGTCAACGAATGGCTTTTTGTCCCTACGAATCAGCAGGAGGCCTTGAGTGCTGTTTATGCAGGCTACGATTTTGAGCGCATAGAGCAGGATTTGTTTGGAGCCGATCGAAAGGATCAAAACCAGGTAGGTGCTGTGGTGGATTTAGCCCGAGCGGAAACATTTGAGTTAGACCGATCCAAGTACGGCCCATCATGGTTTACACCGAATCAAAAGCAGGGAACACCTACAGTACACAATGCCACGGCAGGA
This sequence comes from Marinoscillum furvescens DSM 4134, assembly GCF_003386095.1. GTDB lineage: Bacteria > Bacteroidota > Bacteroidia > Cytophagales > Cyclobacteriaceae > Marinoscillum > Marinoscillum furvescens. The sequence goes on from NZ_QREG01000018.1 coordinate 110,581, forward strand.
AACCTCTCGCAGGTGTTGGCTGAGGCAAAGGATGGGGATGTTGTGGCCTTGTCGGCTGCTGTCTATGAGCTTGCTGAGCCATTGAAGATCGATAAGGAACTGACGCTGCGTGCTGCTGGGGATAGCAAACCGCAAATCATTTACACCGGACCGGCGGGAACTCCGGCGTTTGAGCTGCATCCAGGTGGTGTCGTCAGATTGCAAGATGTTGCCATGTCTGGGCAGGAGGGGCAGCTTGCCTTTGCGCCGCTGGCGGAAAACATGTCTTCGGCTTACAAGCTGTTTGTCCAGAACAGTGAAATATCCGGCTTTGACTTTGTCTTAAAAGCATCTAAAGGATCTTTCGCAGATTCCATCACCTTTACCAACACTTCCATCAAAGACTGCAAAAATGGATTTGTACTGGCTGCGGATGAAAAAGGGGATTACAATGCGGAGATGGTCACTTTTGAGGCGTGTGCCTTCGAAAACGTGAGTCAAAATGTAGTGCACTTTTACCGGGGAGGCTATGATGAGTCTACCATTGGAGGTTTTCTCACGCTGCGCAACAACACCTTTACCCGATGTGGAGCCAAAGATGCAAGCAAAGTGCTGATCAAAACACCTGGAATCATCAACGTACATCTTTTGAACAATACTTTCAAAAACAACCCTGTAGAGCTGGTGGCATTGCTTTGGGGTGCCAAAAACAACCTGCATCAGGGCAATACAGTGGTGAGCTCCGGTGAAATCAAAGTAGAGGAACAGCGTAAGCTTGACTTACTGTACTAGACCTAAAGGGCTGGTTTCATATCAGCCCAATTTTCCTATTTGTTATTCAAAACATTTACCACTTATGAAAAAGCTTATTCAAGCGTCGTTATTCATGTTGCTGGGGTCTGCGGTGATTAGCTGCAATTCATCCCAAAAAGAAAATACGACAAACACCACGGAAAATGTAAGCGCTACTGATGAAAATCCAGCACCTAAGTATCCGAGTGATATCATCACCAACCTGGATCAGTGGAGCATCTTACTCGGTAACGGGGATCGTCCAAAAGTCCTCAAAGATTTTCAGCACCCGGACTACTTTTACACGACCAACGATGGTGTGGAATGGGTCGTTTACAAGGCTCCGAATGTAGGCATCACCTCACCAAACTCATACAATACGCGTACGGAACTGGGGCAAAAACGCCGCTGGACACCCAAAGAGGGCGGTAGACTGACAGGTACCCTCAAAGTGATGCACGTGTCTACTAAGGGAGATGCACAAAGCGGTGGATCGTTTTCTGTAGTAATCGGACAAATCCATAGTGATGATGGTCATGAAAACGAACCCTTAAAAATCGCTTACAAGAAATTTCCCGGGCACACCAAAGGTTCTGTTTACTGGAACTATGAAATCAATACGGAGGGTGACAACTCTGGAAGGTGGGATTTTTCCACGGCAGTGTGGGGATATGACATGTCGGTACGAGGAGATGCGCCGGATGCTTATCCACCTGAGCCCGAAGACGGTATCGAGCTGGGAGAGGTATTTAGCTACGAAGTGAATGTCTACGATGGGGTGATGTATCTCACCTTCACCAGTGAAGGCCATGAGACCAAGACTTTTACCAAAAACCTGATCAAGTCAGATTTTGCAAACAAGGAAGACATGCCTCAGCAAGTGGTGGACCATTACGTACCGAGAGGGCGTGATGGCACGGAAAAACCCAATGCCTATGAAGGGGAAAATCAGTTTTTCAAGCAAGGGGCCTACAATCAAACTAACGGGCGCAATGCGCCGACAAGTCTGGAGGGAAGTACGGAAGCCGAATCCACGGATGGGAAGATTGCTCTACAATATGCTAATGGAAGCTATGCTGAGGTGTGGTTTAGCGAATCTTCTCTAGGACCCGGCGTCCCACCGGCTCAGGAATAGAAAATTAGTAGGAGGTATGACCACTTCTCGTCGTGATTTTGTTAAGAAAACAGGGCTCATGGGGCTGATGGCCCCATTTGCAAGTGCTGCCAGTGGGCTGTGGCTACAGGATGAGTCGCCACTGGAGGTGCATCTGTTTTCCAAACACCTCCAATTTTTGGAGGTTTCACAGGCTGCCAAAATAGCTGCGGAATTGGGCTTTAGTGGACTGGATCTGACGGTACGTCCCAAAGGCCATGTGCTTCCTGAAAGGGTAGCGCAGGACCTTCCCGATGCAATCAAAGCTATTCGTGAGGCTGGACTGAAGTGCGAACTGATGACCACCGCAGTGGGGGATGCATCAGATCCTCTTGATCAGTCAGTAGTAAGCGTAGCGGCTGCACACGGAGTGAAATACTACCGGAGCAACTGGTTTAAATATGCTGATAATCAGCCGATGGAAGAAACACTCCACCACTACCAGCAAAAGGTGGCTGAGCTATCTGAGCTCAATCGAAAGCACAAGATCATTGGTTGCTATCAAAACCACTCAGGGACGAGTATAGGGGCTTCGATTTGGGAAGTGAAAAAGCTGCTGGAAGCGGCAGTGCCGGAGTATTTCGGTGCACAGTATGATATCCGGCATGCGGTGGTAGAAGGCGGCAGGTCCTGGACCAACGGACTAAGACTCATAAATGATCAGATTAAAACAATCGTACTGAAGGACTTCCGATGGGAGCAAGTAGCTGGCCGATGGCAGGTAATCAACGTGCCCATAGGTGAGGGGATGGTTGATTTTAAGAAATACTTTTCATTGCTCAAGAGCTATGAGCTCAAGCCTCCGGTATCGCTTCATCTGGAATATCCACTGGGCGGTGCCGAGAAGGGTCGTCGGCAGCTTACGGTTGATCACACTGTGGTGTACGAGGCGATGCATCGAGACCTGAAAAAAGTACAGGAACTGTGGCAGTCAGCATAATTAACACATAATTTCAATACCCATGAGCGAGCAACCCAGCAATCATCCAATCAAGAAAATTTTAGCTTTTCTGCTGTCCTTTGGTCCGGGCATTTTTGCCATCGGCTATACTATCGGCACGGGTAGTGTGACCTCTATGATTGTGGCGGGCAATTCATTTGGAATGGACCTGCTGTGGGTATTGTTCTTTAGCTGCCTGTTTTCGGGCGTGCTCATCTATGTGTCGGGGCATTATTATCTGGTGAGTGGTGAAACGATTCTCTTCTCTGTCAGAAAGCACCTTCCAATGGGTAAGTTTTTGGCCATAGCCATGATCGCTACGGTGGGCATTGGGCAGTGGAACTCTCTCATCGGTATTTTAGGGATCACCTCCAATGTCATATATGAGATACTTGAACTCAACTTTCCCGGTATCAGCACGCACCAGTATGGGGTGGTGTTGGCGCTGGCAGTAGTCATCATTGGTACGTTTTACACCTTGTTGCTCAAAGGCAATTACAGCCTTTTTGAGAAAGTATTGGCCTTGTTTGTGTCCATGATGGGGCTTTCGTTTGTCTTCACCCTGTTGTTTGTATTTCCGCTGCCCACAGAAATTATCCTTGGGCTGGTGCCCAAAATTCCGGAGGTAGAAGGCGCGGGTATTCTCATAGCGGCATTTGTAGGTACCACGATGGCTGCAGCTACGTTCTTATCACGGCCATTGTTTATTCAGGGCAAGGGCTGGTCGTTGGCTGATGCCAAAACACAGCGCAACGATTCCATAGTGGCAGCACTGTTGATTTTCACGATTAGTGGGGCCATCATGGCGGTGGCCAGCGGTAGTCTCTATGGTACAGGCACAGAAATTACGCACGTGCTCGATATGTCTGGAGCTTTAGAACCATCTGTAGGTAAGTTTGCGGTCACCATCTTTTTTGCCGGAACCTTAAGTGCCGGACTCTCCTCCATATTTCCCTGTCTGATGATCGTTCCGCTCATGCTTGCAGATTTCACATCTGGCAAACTGGACGTGTCTTCCCGGCGTTTTAGGCTAGTGACGGGCTTGGCCAGTGTGCTCGCGTTGAGTGTTCCCTTAGTTGGCTTCAATCCCATCAAAGGCCAGATCTTCACTCAGGTGTTCAACGTGTTTGGTCTGCCTCTGGTAGTGATCAGCATTTTGATATTGTGGAACAGAAAAGTACCAGGACTACCTAAAAATCGTGTGCTGACGAATGTGGTTTTGGTGGCGGCCCTGGTGTTTTCATTGGTTATTTCATGGAATGGCTTAGTAGATATATTTAATTGAAAATGGTTATGAAAATTGCTTTTTTGAGTGGATTGATGATGTTAGGACAGCTGCTTTTGGCTCAGACGCGCTATGATGTAGCATCTTTGGAGGCTTTTAAAACAGCCCAGGAGCAGGCCACTGCTGGCGACTCCATCGTTTGGCAGTCAGGTACCTACTCAGATGTGTTTATGGACATCACTAAGGCTGGCCTGGTAGTGACAGCCGAAGCGTATGGTTCGGTGACTTTCAATGGCGACTCCAAAGTGGAAATTCCAGTAGATGACGTTACCTTTTCAGGGTTTCAGTATGTGGGAGGCGATATCGGCACGGATCACGTAGTGAGAGTCTGGGGCAGTGATGTGCTGGTGACTCAAGTGAATATTCAGGACTATACCAGCTACAAATACCTGATCATCGACGAAGACTCGAAGCGCACCATAGTGAGTTATTGCAATTTTGAAAACCGCATCAACCTCGATGATCAAAACATCCTTTCCATCCTTGTGGACACCGAGCCGGGCTATCATAAAGTCCAGTATTGCTCCTTTAAAAACTTTAATGGCACTGGTAATGACATGGGCATTGAGCCGGTGCGGATCGGGGTAAGCTCCCAGGCTCACCTGGATAGCCGCTCACTGGTAGAATACTGCTATTTTACCCACTGTGATGGCGATGGAGAGCTGATTTCTAACAAGGCAGGACAAAACGTATTTCGGTACAATACCTTTGAAAACAACACCAAAGCCGAGCTGGTGCTGCGTCATGGCGATGAAGGCATCGTCTATGGCAACTTTTTCCTCAACAACATGGGAGGTGTGCGTGTTCGGGAAGGTAGCGGCCATTTCATCTACAACAACTACTTTTCGGGACTTTCTAAGCGTGCCATTTACCTGCAAAATGAGTCTTCGGATCCTTTGTCAGACATTCACATCTACTTCAATACCGTTTTGAACTCTCAAGAGGTGCGACTGGGAGGAAGCGGGTCTAATCCACCTCAAAATGTCACTTTTGCCAATAACATATTTTCGGACCCTCAGGACGGCCTGTTTGACGATGCAACGGGCACAGAAACCTGGCTGGGCAACATAGCCTTTGGAGACCTGGGGGTAACGCGTAAGTCTGGCATGGCTAATACGGATCCTCAGCTAGAGGCAAACGAACATGGTTTTATGCAGCTCAAGAGCAGTAGTCCGGCCATAGATGCAGCTGAAAATGGATACCCCGTAGTGCCACTTTTTGAAGGAATGGACTATGATCATGAGATTCTTTTGGATTTGATGAAACGGTCCCGCCCACAAGAAGTGGCTAGTCGAGATGTAGGCGCTGTGGAGTATGATGCTGAGGTGGTAGTGCGTCCACTCGCTCGGGCGGAAAATTCGGGGCCTGTATACCTGACCAACGCCGGTCAGGTCACCGTTACGGTGGTGGCCGCTACTGGTGGCGAAGTAGAACTGGAACCGACTCAGGAAAGCTACCTGCCAGGCACACAGGTGACTGCTCGTGCCATTTCAGATGCAGAACACTTGTTTTCCCATTGGGAAGGAGATGTATCGGGCACCGAAAATCCATTGACCTTTTTTGTGCATGCAGATATGGAGATCAAAGCCGTTTTTGAGGTGGGTACACTGTCATCGGACCTGTCCGAAAACTGGGGGATTTACCCTAATCCTGTGGTAGACCAACTCACGGTGCATGCGCCAGTTCAGGCCAGTTTTTGGAGTTGGGAAGTGATTTCCATGGATGGAAAAACCGTGCTTAAACAAGATTCTGTTCAGGTAAATGATAAACTTCATATCGAAACCAAGGCACTTCCACGAGGCATGTATTTCTTACATTTAAGGCACTATGAGCCGTATGATCAGCTTGCTGGTCAACATAGGTTCAAGTTTATGAAAGAGTAGTGGTTGGCTTCTTCCGGGAGAGGTGTTTCCGTTTCACCTAATTTTGAAAATGAAAATAAAACACTCAGTTTAGTGAGTCAATTACTAATTTTCATAATTCCCGGTGGCATTTTCTATAAACTTTGGTGATAGCGAGCTCGTAGCCCGTCTCCGGTCAGGAGACGAACAGGCCTATGGTAAGCTGTATGAAAAATACGCACCAAAGATCTATAACATCAGCCGTAAGATGGGGCTGCTCCACGAGGATGCCGAAGGTGTGATTCAGGAAGTCTTTTTGAAGATCTGGCGAAATCGAGAAAACCTCGATAGCTCATTGTCTTTCAATGCCTACATCATTTCCATTGTGAGAAGCATCGTGCTCAAGCAATCCAAAAAACGGGCGCGGTTTCTGGCCTTCCAGCACTATGCCATCCATTATTGGCCCGGAGATACCAACGAAACGGAAGAGTATGTGATCTTTTCTGACCTGGATGAGCTTTCCAGTAAAGCCATTGAAGAGCTGCCTGCTAAGCAGAAGCAGGTGTTTATGATGAAAAATTTCGATCACCTCTCCGTAGAGGAAATTGCCCAAAAGCTCAACCTCTCGCCGCGCACTGTAGAAAATCAGATCTATCGTGCTACCAAATCTCTAAAAGAAAAACTCATAGACATGCGCGTCATCTCTTCTAGTGTTGTTGGGTTGATCTTTATGTTGTGATTTTTATGGCTTATTTACTTTTCTATTGAATGATTTGATATTAAATCAGTTCAATCATTGAATTTATTGTAAAAATGAAAATTCAAGTGAGTAGAATGAGTGAGTTGAGGCTATATAATAGCGTAACCCGACAAACATGGATCGACTCACACAAATACAGGACTATTTTGCTGGAAAGCTTTCGCGAAAAGAAGCGGAGGAGTTTCTAGCGTGGTATTTGTCTGCGCACAGCGAGGAAGAAGTGCAGGCTGAGTTTGATAAGCTGTGGCATGCCAAAAGCAAGAGTGCGTATCAATGGGACGGTAGCGATCTCTACCAGCAAATCCTGCAAACCAAAAACAACGAACGTACCCTCAATGTGGCTCGTGAGCAATCGGGTAACCCAGTAAAAACGTCATCAATCTGGTGGAAAGTGGCAGCCGCCGTGGCGCTCCTTGTGGTGGCGGCTGTAGTGCTGAATCTAAATCAGTCAGCAGAGCAGCAGCAGATAGTAGCTCAATACGAGCAGGTGAGTAAATCCAATCCGGCCGGACAGAAATCTAAAGTTTACCTGCCAGATGGCACCATTGTCAACCTGAATTCTGAAAGTAGCATTACCTATACAGAAGGTTTCGCCAATGGCAGAGAGGTCCACCTCAGTGGAGAGGCCTTTTTTGATGTGACGGAAGACCCCAGCCGACCATTTACTGTCCATAGTGGCGGTCTCGCTACCACTGCACTGGGCACATCGTTCAATATTAACAGTTACAACAAAGGACAAACTGAAGTTGTGCTGGTTACGGGAAAGGTGAAGGTAGTGAAGGAGGGGGCGGACCAGCTGGTTTATCTTGATCCGGGAGAAAAAGCCACACTTAGTGACCGTAACGATTTGAACAAATCCGAAGCAAACCTGACCACAGCCACTTACTGGAAGGAAGGGATTCTCTACTTTGATCGCACAGATATCAGTGAGGTGGTGACTACACTGGAGCGCTGGTATGGTGTGCGCATAGATGCGAAAAACTTACCTCAGGTAAAGTGCTATGGTACTTTTCAGAAAAACGAATACCTCACCAACGTCCTGGATGTGCTGAGTCACTCTGTAGGCTTTGGGTATGAAATAAATGGAAAAGAAGTAAAACTAGATTTTAAGCAAAAATGAGCAGCATATGAGGAAAACCTGACGCAAAAAAAAATCCGGGGATCGGAAAACCCCCGGTTGAATTCATCACATCAGCAGAGCAGAAAGTTGCAGCTTTCTGTAATGCCTACTGACCTAATGTTCAATTAACTCTATGACAAAAATATGAAATACAACCTATTTCAGACCATCCTTATGGTTACAAAATACAGTATGTACACTTTTATGGCCGTGGTGCTTACCATGTCCACCCTTCTGGCCGATTCGGTTTCAGGGCAGGCGAAAAGTGTAAAGGACGTTTTTATCGAGCTTGACTTTAAAAGGGGTTCACTCGATCAGATACTGCACGGTATCGAAGCACAGACCGATTTTCGGTTTTTCTATACTGATGAAAGCCTCAGCAACCAGGCCGAGGTAAAGCTTTCGCAAAAGCAAGGTACGGTGGCCGATTACTTACTCGAAATCTCCAGTCAAACGGGAGTGCATTTTCGACAAATCAACCAGACCATCAGCATCAGTCGTGGCAAAGGCCAGCAGGCTACGCCGATAGAAGTGATCATCAACAAAGAGCAGATAGGTGTATCCGGTCGAGTGCTCGACGAAAACGGTGAAGGATTGCCTGGCGCTACTATAGTGGAAAAAGGGACCACTAATGGCACCATCACTGACATGGACGGCAACTTCAAGCTGGAAGTCACTCAGGGTGCTACGCTGCTGGTGTCATTTGTGGGATATGAAATGAAGGAAGTTCCGCTGAATGGACGAACAAGTTTTGAGATTTCATTGAATCCGGATTTTACCAGCCTGGAAGAGGTAGTGGTAGTGGGCTACGGCTCGGTGAAAAAGGAGGATCTCACGGGATCCGTAGCGCAAGTGGAGCTAGCTGAGGTGAAAGACATCCCGGCAAACTCCGTGGAGCAGGTACTCCAGGGAAGGGCTGCCGGGCTGCAAATTATCAATACTTCGCAAGATCCAGGAGCAGGAGCTACTGTCCGCATCCGTGGTGGGAGCTCACTACGTGGGTCTAATTCTCCATTGGTAGTGGTAGATGGATTTCCGCTAGGCGATGCGGGTGACCTCAAGCAGGTAAATCCGGCAGATATAGAGTCGGTAGAAATCCTAAAAGATGCTTCAGCTTCAGCTATTTATGGATCGCGTGGTGCTAATGGTGTGATCATCATCACCACCCGCAAGGCGAAGACAGGCAAAACAAACATCAGCGTTCGCCAGCAGGTGACCATGTCGCAGTTTACCTCTGAGCTCAACCTGTGGAGAAACCCGGCACTGATGGCTCAGCTCAGCAATGAAGCACGTGAAAATGGCGGATTTCCTCCATTCTATATCGGAGAAACGAGTCCTTCTGGTATTTACTACCCGTCTGTGGGTGAGCTGGCTTCTGGTGAGTGGCCACACAATACCCGGTGGGATGAGATCGTGTTTCGCGATAGACCCATTTCGAACAATACCACGGTAAGCATCTCCAGCTCCAACGAGCGCACCAATTTTAACCTAAGTGCCAATTACTTCACTGACCGTGGGGTGTACATTGAGGATAACTACGACAAACTCAACTACAACCTCAACATAGGGCATAAGGTATTTGATAACTTCAAAGTGACTTTTACCAACATCCTCACCAGAGGAAAGCGCAATAATAATGGGGGGCTGGCCTATTGGAGAAACCCTATTTTCCCCGTGTACGACGAAGATGGAGACTACTACCTGTTCAACAACAATGATTTTGGCCATCCGGTAGCGATCACCGAAAATCGCAAAAACGAGAATAAGACACTGGATGTGCTTTCTTTTCTCGATGCGGAATGGAAAGTAACTCCATCTCTCACACTGACCTCACGCCTCAACTATAAGTTTGGTCACAGCATCAGTGATGTTTATCAACCCAAGCGATTTTCCGAGGCGGGCCAGTTCAACAATGGCGCAGCCTCTATCAACAACTGGCAGCTCAATACGCTGGTAAGCGAAACGTTTGCCAACTATACCAAATTGCTCGGTAAGCATGAGCTCACCGCTACCCTGGGGCATTCGTACCAATACGACGAAATCCGCTCTTCGAGCCTTACCGCTTATGATTTCGTGAATGAAACACTGCAAAATGAAAACATGGGTGCAGGAAATCCTGAGCTCAACGACATTGGCAATGGACTCAGTGAAACCCGTCTGGTTTCAGGAATCTTTCGGGCTACTTATGCCTATGACAACCGCTATTTGCTCACATTCACGTCACGAGCGGACGGTTCTTCCAAGTTTGGTGAAAACAATAAATGGGCTTACTTCCCATCGGGAGCCGTGAGCTGGAAGCTCCATGAGGAGTCGTTTATGGCTGGGCAGGGACTGTTTGATCAGCTAAAACTCCGTGCGAGCTACGGTATTTCAGGTAACCAGGGGATAGCACCTTATCAAACCCTGAGCCGATATGGCATCAGCAATTACTACAACGATGGAGCATGGATTACCGCCATTGGTCCCGGACTGGAAGTAGGCCGTACTGGCCAAAACGGGATCGAAGTGTTATGGGGAGGAATCCCAAACCCTGATCTACGATGGGAAACCACTGCTCAGGTGGATTATGGCGTTGATTTTGCCGTTTTTGATAGCCGTCTACGTGTGACTTTTGATTACTACAAAAAGGAAACTGATGACCTGTTGCAACAGCGCATATTGCCACTTTCTTCGGGCTATGACCGCATGTGGATCAACAATGGTTCCATTGTCAATCAGGGCGTAGAGCTTACGCTAGACGGAGATATCATTGCTAAAAAAGACTTTACCTTCGGTGCTACGCTCATTTATTACCGCAACCGCAATGAAGTCACCGACCTGGGAAATGCCGAGCAGTCTGGACTCATCACAGATGCCAATACCGGTATGCAGTTTCAATACTCGGGCAATTCCATCGAGATGTTTAGAGGTTTTCCAAACCTACTGGCAATCGGTCAGCCACTCAATGTATTTTACGGATACAAAGTGGATGGTATCGTGCAAACGCTTGAGGAAGGTGTAGAAGCAGGGCTAGAGGGAGATTTGGCCCAGCCCGGAGAGTATAAGTACATAGATATCAATGGAGATGACATCATCGATGAAGATGACCGCACCATCATTGGTGACCCCAACCCGGACTTTATGGCGAGTTTAAACCTGAGCTTGTCCTACAAAAACTTTGACCTAAGCGTGTTTTTCAATGGAGTGTTTGGCAATGATGTACTCAACACACAGGCTTTCAATCAGCCTAGCCTTACACCGTTTCGGTGGACCCCTGACAACCCAACGAATGATTATCCAAGTCTGAGAGATGGGCGCCAGGTGAAGTTTAGCGACTGGTGGTTAGAGGATGGCTCATTTGTACGGGTACAAAATCTCAACATGGGCTATACGTTCGAGCTTCCTCAAGAGATCAAAGCCCGGGTGTTTATGAATGCTGCCAATCTCTACACCTTTAGCAAGTTTAAAGGCTACGACCCGGAGGTAGGTATGGACGGACGCTACTGGGGTGGATATCCCAGACTTAGCAAATGGACATTGGGTACAAACATCACATTTTAAAAAGACACAAACATGAAATTCAATCATTATATCTTGATACTTGTTGGTCTTTTAGCGGCCAGCGCATGTGACCTGAGTGAAGAGCCCTATGGCTTCTATTCAGAAGATAATTTTTACCAGTCGGAGGCGGATGCTGAAGCTGCGGTGACGTATGCATACGATGCGTTGACCTTTTTGGAGTACTCTCGTACGGTCTTTTTACTCGGCGACCTGCCTACGGATGAGTGCGGGCCGAAGGCCGATGAAGGGCCAGATGCACAGGATCTCAACAACTGGAAAGTAGATAATTTTTCTACAAACAGGAGTCTCGTAAATTTCTTTAAATACGCTTATATCGCGATCAATCGTTCCAATGCGATATTGGAGAACATCCCTCAGTCGCCGATTGATGATGAGCTCAAAACGCGCTATTTGGGCGAGGCATACTTCCTGCGGGCTTACAACTACTTCAACCTTGTGAGAAACTTCGGTGAGGTGCCCATGCATACCTCACTCGTAGCTTCATTGGATGATACTTCGGCGCCATTGGCGCAGGATCTTCAGGAGGTGTATGACCTCATTTTGAGCGATTGCCGCATGGCGGTAAGTCTGTTGTCGGAGTATCAGATGACAGGCAGGGCAGACAAAGTAGCTGCTCAGGCGCTTGCCGCAAAGGTGTATCTGCACATGGCTTCATCCAAAGCGAATGGTGTCCCTCGCTACGAATCCATAGTTTCGGATGCCAATACCCTGTACGATAGTGCCTCCTATTACGCAGGTGAGGTCATCAACGAACAGTCTACTTATGGATTTGATGACAATCTGATTGATATCTATGACGTGGATCAGCCGAAAGGACCAGAGCACATTTTCTTGATGTCAATGGACCGCTCAGGTACTATAGAAGGGGATTACTCTAAAATATCCAAGCTTTTCATTCCTTACATCGCGGGTGATGACATCTACCTGCCAGACGGTGACGGTAGCTTTACCGTGTCGCATGATGGCTGGAGTGTCTTCCAGACGAAAGAATCCTTTTACAACACGTTCGATGGTGCAGACCTTCGTGGGCAAGTGCTGCTTGTAGACCGTGTTTATGATGCCGATGGCAATGAAATAGCTAGTGTAGATGGTGGTGGTATTCCTTATCGCTTTACGCGAAAATATGTGGATCCTCATTTCATCAATGATAAAACCAGTACCAAGCCGTTTTTGCTTCGCTATTCGGACATAGCACTTATTTATGCGGAGGCTGCAGGCCCAACTGCTGAGGCTTATGCGCTGGTCAATTACATTCGAAATCGTGCCGGTTTGGGTGAACTGACAACAGGCTTGTCGGTGGAAGATTTTAGAGAAGCCGTGTGGCAGGAGCGTAGCTGGGAGTTGATGTTTGAAGGCAATCGCTTGTATGACCTGAGACGTTACAATCGGGTAAATGACCTGGTAGAAGAAGCTGCCGGTCTTTCAGATGAAGAGGTAGCCTACTATCCGCTACCACAGATTGAGCTAGACCTCAATCAGGGACTTTAATCCATCACTCTAAACACGTACAAGTCATGAATTACATTCTAAAAATAACTTTACTCGTTCTGGTTGTAGTGCAGTTTGGCTGTGTCAAAGATCCCTTCAAAGAATTTGAGGAGGGCAGCTGGAACAACGAGCGCAGCATCCTGGAGATTCAGTTTGAGCATCAGGTAGGCGCAGCTCAGATAGAGCGCGATGGACCTGAGTCAGGGACCATTACCCTCGGTATCAACGAACTGGCCGTAGACTTTAGCAGCGTAAAATTGAGTTCACTGGTGGTTTCCTATGACGCCAACGCATCAGTTGCCGTCGGAGAAACCCTCAATTTCGATAATACTGAAAAAAGTGCTACAGTTTCCGTGACATCTCCTACCGGGTTGACACGAGACTATACCATCATATTGGAGCCGTTTACAGAAACATTGGTGGGTACCTATGAAGTGACCGGTTTGGTAGTATGGGGCGGTACCGGCCCAGAATATGGAGGTGGAGCCGTATTAGCCATGATGGACAAACCCTGGGCATGGGATGAGACTACTGGTCCGGCTGCTGAGCTGGACAATACCATCACCTTTGAGCTAGGAGGCTTCACTGCCAATGGCAATAGCTACGGTACACTTACCCATAGCGCTGGAGCTGATGGATTGTATGCCGACTATGTCTTCGTGCTGGACCCACAAACGGATGTAAACCACCACTACAGGAAGCTGCCAACCGGTGAAGCACAGTGGGAACGCAACTACGCCACAGGAAAAGTGACCTTCACCTGGGCGGATGGCAGCACTTCGAGCTGCGTGTACCGCGAGGCACCCACCACCATAGATGTTGGTTTTGACCGAAGCAAAACGGTAGAAAATCAGGCGTTTGAGTTTGTGGTGGATGGTGTGGACGACTGGGACAACATCTATACGGACTATGACAAGTTTGTGAAGCGTCCACGCACCTTTTGGGTAGACGTCAAAAAACAATAACACTTCTTCATGCAGAGGGGCGCTCACAAGGAGCGTCCCTTTAGCTCAAAAGATACATTCAAATGGACTCACTCAAGATTAATAAATACCTGGCACTGGTCATCGGAGTATTGCTGATGGCATGCACCGAAATCGATGAGCCGGAGATACCTCAGCGCAATCCAGAGCCTGAAAATGTAGTGCTAACATTGGTTGATCCGAATGCTACACCAGAGACAAAGGCCCTCTATGCGAATCTATGGAAAATTCAGTCTGAAGGCTTCATGTTTGGGCACCATGACGACTTGCTCTATGGTCGTGAATGGTACACTGATGCCGGTCGATCTGATACCAGGGAAGTGTGTGGAGACTATCCGGCGGTTTACAGCGTAGATTTTGCGGAAATCATGGACGATCGTCATGCTACGGCTGATCTCAATGATGACCGCAAGCGCACCATACTGGAAGCCAGAACACGGGGAGAGGTGATCACCGCATGCATCCATATCAACAACCCGCTGACGGGAGGAGACTCCTGGGACAACTCCAACGATACTGTGGTAAAAGAAATACTCACGGAAGGCAGTGCCACCCACGAGAAATACCAGCTTTGGTTAGATCGATTGGCGGCTTTTGTTTCTGATTTGAAAGATGAACAGGGGCAATTGATTCCCATTCTCTTCCGGCCCTATCACGAGCACACACAGGAGTGGTCCTGGTGGGGCAGTAAATGCACCACTCAGGACGAATTCATCCGATTTTGGCAGTACACGGTAGACTATTTGGTCGATATAAAAGGCGTACACAACCTGATATTTGCCATTTCTCCGCAGCTGGATGGCATGGCACCCAAAGAACGACTTTTGTATCGTTGGCCGGGAGATGACTATGTTGATTTTATTGGGATGGACAGCTACCACGGTACTTACACAGAAGCCCTCGCCTCCAACGTGAAAAACCTGGCCGCATTGTCCAAAGAAAAGCTAAAGCCCTGTGGAGTTACCGAAACCGGTGTAGAAGGAATTCGTGACAACTCCGGAAAAGAATATGCCAACTACTGGACTCAGGAAATACTCAATCCGATCATAGGAAAAGACATCAGCTTGGTAGTGATGTGGAGAAACAAGTATGACCCTAATTTTCAGGGACATCATTACTACGGCCCGTGGATCAAACACGCCTCAGCGTCAGACTTTGTCGATTTCTATGAGAGTTCGTTTACCATTTTCAGTCAGGACTTACCCAATATGTACGCCATGCCTGACGCAGTGGAAGTCAAGTGAAAAGGGATAGAATTCAAAATGAGAGGACTACTCTACTGAATTTTAAAACCTAACAACACAATGATGAAAGCAATCAACATGACGTGTCTGTTCCTGCTTATGGCAGTGGTAGGCATGACACAGACCCCTTATGAGTCACTCAATTACCTGTATAGCATACAGGGCAACAATACCATCGGTGGTATACACAACCGGCAGCCCATTAGCAACCCCAATCAGTACAGCCAGCAGCTTCATAGCATCACGGGCGACTGGCCGGGGCTCTATAGTTCAGACTTTATGTTTGAATCATGGGAAATAGATGACCGCCAAACCATGATCAATCAGGTGATCCTGGAGTGGAACAATGGCGCCATGATTAACCTGATGTGGCATGCCTGCAATCCAGCCGGAGGTGAGCCCTGCAACTGGGACAGTGGGAGTGGTGCCGATGTGAAAAGCTCCCTGACCAATGGGCAGTGGAATGCACTGCTGACGAATGGCACAGCTCTGAACAACAACTGGAAGGCAATGATGGACGAAATAGCTACCTTTTTGCAGCAGCTCGAAGATGCTGGTGTGGAGGTGTTTTTTCGCCCACTGCATGAGATGAACCAGGGCATGTTTTGGTGGGGAGGGCGCCCCGGCCCCAATGGCACGGCGGCACTTTATCGGCTCACCCACGATTATCTCACTTATGATAAAGGCCTGTCCAACCTCATTTGGGTGTGGAACCTGCAGGACTTTGGCTCGCTGGCGAGCGACCTCAATAGCTACGATCCCGGTGGGAGTTACTGGGATGTACTCACACTCGATATGTACTGGACGGATGGCTATGGCTACACTACAGCCAAGTACAATGCCATGGTGAATAAAGCCAATGGCAAACCCATAGGCATAGGTGAGTGCGAAGATTTACCAGCTGTCAACCTCCTTGATCAGCAGCCGCTGTGGACCTTTTTCATGGGCTGGTCAGAATTGACTTTTAACAACTCCAACCAAAAGATTCAGGACATTTTTTGGTCAGGACGCGTAATAGTACTGGATGAAATGCCCGGCTGGCAGGGTACCGGTACCTGGCAAAACTCTACGGTGCAGTATTTGCAGGCCGAAGATTACTCCAACACATCTGGCGTGACAGTGCAGGCCACCACCGACCCGGAGGGCGGCAACCAGAAGCTCACCAACATACAGACGAATGACTGGATGAGTTACCATAGAGTAAATGTGCCAGCCAGTGGCGACTACACCATTGCTTACCGGGTGAAAGGAAATGGTGGCGGTACCGTACAGTTTGAGCAGGCCGGAGGCGCAGCTTATGGTAGCATTTCAGTGCCGGCAAATTCCAACTGGGCGACCATTTACCAAACGGTAACGCTCAGTGCAGGTGTGCAGGATTTTGGCATCAAGGCATTGTCCGGAGGATGGGATTTTAACTGGTGGTCGCTAACACCAGTATCCAGTGCACGATCAGTAGGTGAGCTCCGCCTGCCACAGCTTGAGGCCAAGGCTTACCCCAACCCGTTTAGCGAAACGGTGAAAATTCAGTTGTCCGGATGGGATGGCCAGTCGGCCGTGGATTTGCAAATTTTCGACGTGTCGGGCAAGCTGGTGCGAACGCTTGATGCGACTCAGCTGACCGACGATCGATATGTGCAGTGGGATGGGCTACTGGCTACCGGAGAGCAGGCACCCAGGGGCATTTACTACTTCCAGTTTTATACGGGAAGAGACTATATCTCTGGAAAATTAATCAAGGAATAATCACTAAAAGGAGAGGTGTTTTTGGGTCATAAAAGACCTCTTCTTTCTTCAATCTCAATAAAACACTTATGAAACGACAGCTATTCATCTATTTATGTTTTTTTCTACTCACGGGAGTGGTTTTGGCTCAGCCAAAGCAGCAGGTGCTCGACTACCTATACAGCATCTCAGGTAAGCAAATACTAGCTGGTCAGCACAACAAAGAACCCAATGCCGAACCGACCAAATGGACGGATTTCATTTATGAAACCACCGGCAAATACCCTGCGTTGTGGAGTGGTGATTTTCTCTTTCAGCAAGAAAATATTGATAACCGCTGGAAGATGATCAAAGAAGCCGAGCGCCAATGGAACAATGGGGCCCTGATCAATCTGATGTGGCATGCCTGTCCTCCGGATATGGGCGAGCCCTGCGGGTGGGATCCCGGATTGCTCAATGAGCAGCTTACCGATAATCAGTGGGAAGCGCTTATCACTCCTGGAACGGAGTTGCACAAAGCCTGGGAAGAGCGAATGGACGACATTGCCGTGTACCTGCAGTATCTGGAAAATAAGGGGGTAGTGGTGCTTTTTAGGCCTTTCCATGAAATGAATCAGGCGCTCTTCTGGTGGGCTGGTCGAAAGGGGCCAAAGGGCACCGCCGAGCTCTATCGCCAGACTCGCGAATACTTTGAAAAGGAAAAAGGGCTTACCAACCTGATTTGGGTTTGGGACATGCAGGACCTGAGTCGCGATTTTGAGGCGTACAATCCTGGAGACGACTACTGGGATGTGTTTGCCTTTGATATTTACGATAGCGGCTATGACCAGTCCTGGTATGACTACATCCTTCCCATAGTGGGAGACAAGCCGATGGCAATTGGAGAGTGTATGAAAGTGCCTTCTAAAGAGGTGTTGGAGTCGCAAGACAGGTGGGTGTTTTTTATGCCCTGGGCAGAGCTGGTCAGAGAACACAACTCCGATAGCGATATTCGTGCTATCTACGGTCATTCCCGGGTTTTATCTTTAGATGAACTGCCAGGATGGGGGTGCCAGTAGTTGAATTTTTGCAAACCAAAACCATGAAGCGTATGACTATGATCACTTTACTCGTTTGCCTGCTCACTAATTATTGGAGTTGTGATGCCACGCATGCTACGGAGCCTCAGCCGATTCAAAACGCCGAGCGCACTCAGTCACCCGACTCAAACTTTCATATCTATCTATGCTTTGGTCAGTCCAATATGGAAGGGTCTGCCAAAATAGAAGCCATGGATCGGGAGGTGGATCGGCGTTTGCAGGTCATGCAGCCGCTTACGTGTCCCAATTTGGAACGGACGCAAGGGCGCTGGTATCCGGCAGTTCCGCCGCTTTCGCAGTGCCATGTAGGACTCTCACCGGCAGATTATTTTGGGCGAAACATGGTGGCCGCATTGCCCGATAGTGTGCGCGTGGGCCTTATTGTCGTGGCAATTGGTGGGTGTGATATCAGGCTGTTCGATAAAGACAATTTTTCGACATACACTGATACCTATCCCGAGGAGTGGTTTCAGCAAAAAATTGCCGGATATGGTGGAAATCCCTATCAGCGGTTGGTGGATTTGGCCAAAGCCGCCCAAAAGGATGGCGTAATAAAGGGCTTTTTGCTTCACCAGGGCGAAACGAATACAGGCAATACCGCGTGGCCCACTTACGTGGAAAAGATCTATGGAGACCTTTTGAAGGACCTTGATTTATCTGAAGTCCCGCTACTGGCAGGGGAGGTGGTACACGAAGATCAAGGTGGGAAATGTGCCCGCATGAATCCCATCATCAACACCTTGCCTGAGCAGCTTTCCAATGCGCACGTCATTTCCTCTAAAGGCTGTGATTCACAGAGCGATAGCATTCATTTTAGTTCCAAAGGGGTAAGAGAGCTGGGTAGGCGCTATGCCGCTAAAATGCTGGAACTGAATCCATAAAACCAAAACACTATGAAACACATGCCTGAAAAAAAGCTCAACAAGCGGCTGCTATTGGCTGTTAGCGATGATTCACTGGCTCTTTCGCTGGTAGATCTGTTTGATGAGGAGTACGAATTGATTTGCGTGTCCAATGGGCAGGAAGCGATGGAACGACTGAAAACGGAAGCTGTTTCGCTGATCATCGCCAGTGTATCGGTGCCACTTATGGACGGATACATGCTTTGCAAGGCACTTAAGGCCAATTTGTTCACTGCGCATGTGCCGGTGGTGCTTTTGACTACACGTAATACCGTCCAAAGCGGGCTCGACTGTCTGGAAGCTGGAGCTGATGACTATATCTGCTGGCCTTCAGACGAACGCTTGTTGCAACTCAAAATCCGCAATATGGTACACTCACGCCGGTGGGTGGCTGAGCTCATGAATCCCGGTCCGGAGGAGGGGGGCATGCTCCACTATAGCAATGAGGTGCTCATCAAGCGTGCCACTAATGATGTGGAGGAGAACCTATCCAACTGCGGCTATACCGCCAGTGATCTGGGTAGAGCTTTGGGCTTGAGCAGGATGCAGCTTTACAGAAAACTAAAAAGTGCTACGGGGCAGTCAGCCAATGAGTTTATCCGATCGATCAGAATGCGCAGGGCTGCACTTTTGCTCTACCAGCAGCAGCTCACCATTGCAGAGATCACTTACAAAGTAGGCTTTTCGGACCTGTCCTACTTCCGCAAGTGCTTCAAAGCCACCTTTGGTGTAAACCCAAGTGAATATGTGCAGCGAGAATCAAGCGTATTTGAGGAGGAGATAATTGCTATGCGGGCGTAGGTCACCTGGTTTTGACAGAAAAGTGCACTTCATCGCGATTCCCCTCTGTATCCGTTACCGAAAGAATATGCGAGCCTTTGGTGAGTTGTAAAGGTAATGTTGGAGATCTTTCTGTTTTACCTATTAGTTCGTTATCCATGTACCAGTACAATTTTTTAGATACATGTTGATGAGCGACCCTGCCAATGACAGCTTGCTTGGTTCCGTCAAAATCCTGTGGTACGAAGATGTTGCTGTTTTGGCTTGGATATAGGATTTTCAACAGGCTTCCTGCCTGACGCGTTGGGCATTTTGGGTTATGTGGTGGTGTGTATGAGGCCAATCCGCCATTTTTACGTAGGTAGTAATTGACGTCTGGTGGGTAATTGAGCATCTCTTTAGCTACCCGATCATGGCTCCAGCAATGTGAACACACCTGATATCGCTCATCATCAGTTACCCATATCTTCTCATGGAAACTACAGACAGACATAGGTTTCATGTGTTTTGGAGCTATGCTCAAAGTGTCTGGGCAGTTTGCGGTGGCATAAAATCCGCTGGTTTTGCAGGTTTTTACTAGTACGGACTCCTGCAATGGCACTTCAAACCACGGGTTTTTGTCTTCGGGGAGCAGTTGAAGCAGATTGAAGAGCAAAGGTCCGGCGCTTCGCATTCCAGATAGGTTTTTGTTGGAAGATCCATCGAAATTACCAACCCATACGACAATGGTCCAATCTGGAGTGCTGCCAATTGCCCAGGCGTCCTTGTGTCCATAACTGGTGCCTGTTTTCCAGGCTATTTTTCGTTGGTTTCCATACTTTTTCCAGTAAAATTCTAAGCCAGGCCGGATGAGTTCTTGTAGCTGATCCAGTATCAGGTAGCTAGCCGCGGTACTTAGTACCTTCGGTGCGCGGTTTTCCAAATCTGTTATGCTGTAATGGATATTAGGAAAGGTGCCACCTATGGCCATTCCCCGAAATAATCGCCCCATATCCCAGGGCGTGACCTCAGCACCACCAAGTATGATGGGCAGGCCGTACTCATCTGCGGGCCGAAACAGGCTTTGGACTCCCGCAAGTTTTAGATTGGTGTAGAATTTATGGAGTCCGACAGCATTTAGCAGCCGAACCGCGGGTATATTGAGCGAATGCACCAATGCAGTTGCAGCAGGCACTATACCGCTAAATCGTTCAGAAGCATTGTTTGGCGAAAAGCTCTGGAAGTAGGTTGGCAGATCGTGAATCAGGGTGTTGGGTAAAATGTGCCCTTCGTCAATGGCCATTGCATACAAAAATGGCTTTAGGATGGAGCCTGATGACCGTGATGCCAGGATACCATCTACCCGGCCACTTTTACTCAGGTCGTTAAAATCCTGGCTACCAACATAACTCCGTATTTCTCCAGTTTCATTATGAATTATCAATGCACAGGCGTTATCTATACCGCTCTCTTGTAGACGTGAGCTGTGCTGCTTAACAAAGAAATTAGCTTCGCGCTGTAGGTCAGCATCCAATGTAGTGCGAACGATTGGCAAGTGATTGTATTGATGGATATGCTCTGTGAGATGTGGAGCCGCTAAGGGAAAGGGGGTAACCTCCTCGGGTGCTGGTTCCAGAATGGAAAGCTCCATAGTCTCTTTTGAGATGGTTCCTTTTTCATAGAGCCTACTGAGAAGCTGATTGCGTTTGGCTAATAGTTTTTTTTGTGCCTGACCGGGGAAAATCATCCCCGGTGCATTGGGAAGGATAGCTAAAGTACTGGCCTCCGCCCACGATAGTTGGTGAGGTGGCTTATCAAAAAATCGGTAGCTGGCTGCTAAATAGCCTCGGACATTGCTACCAAAAGGAGCATGATTTAGGTACATGGCCAGAAGCTCGTCTTTAGAATAATAGATTTCCAGATGGAATGCGAGTAAAATTTCCTGGATTTTCTGAAAGATCGTTCTGGGCTTGTTTCGAATCATTCGGCCAAGCTGCATTGTCAGCGTGCTGCCTCCGCTGACGATTTTTCCATGTTTTGTATTTAGGTAGACAGCACGCAGCAGGGCTACAGGGTTTACACCCGGATGGCGGTAAAAGTGCTGATCTTCGTAGTTGAGCAATGCCGCCTCTAGCTTGACTGGTATCGTTTTTTGGAGGGTAGGTGGTAGGCACCATTGCTCATCACTATTGAGAAATACACGTAAAAAAGTGCTGTCACGAGCTAATATCACCTGACTGTAGTCAGGTGATATCTTCGGGTGAATGGGAAGTGCTACGTACAATAAGAGCGCCAGTGTGCACCCCAATAATGTATAAAGGACAAAACGCATTAAGGGTCAGTTTTTTCCACGCTTACGCTCATTCCTTTTTCTGTGGCCATGTAGTCCCGATCATACATCGCTTCGGCACGTGCTCCGGGCAGTTGGAAAGTACCGGTTGTTATGGCATTGATTTTCACAACAAAGTCAAGGTTTTGCTTTTCTAAATCAAAAAACCACATGATGCGGTCATCTCGAATGTCCAGATATTCCTCGTTATTCAGGTTCCATCTATTCATCCATTGAGGCCGCACTTCGTCATTGAGGTGGGTGTTTTCGATTTCCCACCCTGATGGGAGCTGCTGTACCAGAGCTACTTCTTCGATAACAGGTACTACGCTGATATTGCTTACAGTATACCGTCCGTAAAAGGTAGCTCCTTGTTTGACCTGTGATATGTCCAGATCATTTCCTTCCTCGTCATACCACTCTACATCTAGTTGGATGTTGCTATTTGATTCAGTGGATTGATCATATAGCGGTACACCATTTGCAGCGAGCGAGGCATATAACTGGGTAGCTGCCACATCTGTGCCTAAGGTTATGGAAAGCTCTTCACCATACCCTTCATTGATGTAAAGTTTATATTGGTCTACTGACTTGATGGTCTCTCGTTTACCATTAGGAAGCCCAACTGTACCTTCGATTATCAATTTTTGATCGGTAGATATTCCGGCAGCTTCAAAGTAGTGAGCTATTCCGAGGAGCATCTGACCGGTCGTTTGTGTAGAATACCAGCTGCGGGCTGAAAGCATCCTGGCTATTTGCTTGGCGAGAAGCTGAGCGTCATCCAGTCTGTTTAATGCTACTAGACATTGAAGAATTATACCCATGTCTCGTTTGCCTGAGCCATAAGTGTGTCCAAACTCCCGGTAGTCTTCTGTTTCCATTGTTATGTTGCTGGTAAGGTTCTCGATTTTATCTGATGCTCCTGCCAGGTGATATGCAGTGACCAACTGCCATTTCTGTACTGCCGATAGCTTTTCGTAACTGTTTTGACGTAGCAAGTTCATCTCACTTAGCGGTGCTTTTCCCGCGCTGGCCAGTACTAAACAGCGATTGACTCTGGTCATGAGGTATTTATCCTCTTTTGGTCCTCTTCGAGATTGGCGATCCAAATAGCGAAGGATACCATCGTACATATCATTGGGGACCACATATCCAGCTTTTCGAGCGGCTACCAGAAACTGCGCCGCGTAGTTGCTGCCCCAGTCGGAGGTATGGCGTGACCCTGGCCAATACGAAAATGATCCATTAGAAAGCTGAAAGGCTCTGAGGCGTGAGATCCCTGCGTCTATGTTCTTGTCAATTTCTTCCAATCTACTATCACCTTTAATGAATAGCCCCTTGAGTGCTAGCTGAGCATAAATACCCGAAGTGGTCTGTTCGATACATCCGTAGGGGTAGTTTATGAGGTAATCCAGGCGGTGCATAAAATCCATGTTAGGAAAAATCGCCAATTGAAGTCTGGCGTTGTTGGTGCCATCCAGGCCAACTCTAGGTATCTTAAAAGTGATCGTCTCGCCAGGCTTTATGGGTTTTTCTTCTTTAGTATAGACACGCGAAGCCCCTGGCGACACGGCAATATCCGCTTCGTAGTTACTCTTTGTTTTGTCTGAAGAGCCTACGATAGTGATTTTCGCCTGCCCTACAGCTTCTTTAACTTTAAGCTTGAAGCGTATGAGCTGATCTGATTCTTCTGTAAACGTAAGGTCGATGCGCTGCTGACCAATCACCTCAAGCGGACCTTCTGTTTTTACGGAAATGTTCACCTTTCCTAGTTCGGCTTTGGTGGCAAATACATTGACAGGCATCGCAAACTCATCACCAGGCTTGAGTGCTCGGGGTATGGTGGGCTGGAGAATCAAATCACTGCGGACAGGAACAGTTTTTTCTGCTGATCCATACTGATGGCCTTTTGCAGAGACTACCATCACGCGAACGGACCCCACGTAATTTGGCATCTTGAATTTCACGGTAGCTTTGCCTGATTCATCCGTAAGTAATGGGCCTTTAAACATACAAACCGGTTTGAATCGTTTTTTCTTTTTGAATGGATCTAATTGTGACTCTCTGTAGTCACCGTCACCACCGATGGAGAAGGTTTTGAAAACGTCCTCGGCATTGGCACCTATCACATGACCATAGAGGTCATAAGTTTCGATATCGAGCCGGATTTTCTTGAAAAACTCTTTCCATGGATTCGGAGTATCAAAATTGGTAAGGTCCAAAAGGCCCTCATCTACTATGGCTATGGTAAATTGTGTCTGTTTTCCACTGGTATTTGCAATGTTTACCTCAAAGTCTTGATCTGGCTCTAGCTCATCAGGCATTTCTATAGTCAAGTCCTGTTTTGAGTTCGGGTCAATCACGGTAAGAGGTAGGATGCCAAACATTCTGATTGGACGGTCATTGATGGTTTGCGAATGACTTTGCAGGGCAGTGATTGTCACATAGACATTTGGTGTCATGTCTGCTTTTATCGGGAGTTTGATGGTCATTTCTTCCTTATCCACCGGTTGTACCCACTTGTGAAAGAGTATTTGGTCACCTCGCTCTACGGTGATGAGGACATTTCCCTGACGAGGAGAGGGGAAGCTGATGATGGCTTGTTCCCCTACCTGATAGGTTTCTTTTTCGCTTCTCAATGCCAGCGTACCGGCATTTTCATCTCCGGTGGGGATACTTCCATATGGGTAGGCACTTTTGAAGACGCTGCTGGTGTGTCCTTTGAGCACAGACCCATCTTGAATTTCGATGAGGTATTTGCCCTTTTGGGTTGGCTGGAATGAAAGCGTTGCAAAGGGTTTTCCCGAAGTAATTGTACCTTCTTCTACCAGGTAGGAATGTTTATCACTTTTAAACCGCAGCTGAAAGTCCTGGTAATTGTCATACTGATACCACCAGTGACTGTCGTTTCTGTAAATTCGGTAGACGAGCTCTTTCCCCGCCACAGGCTCGCCGGTGTGATCTACCAGCACTACAGGGATTTCATGCGTGGTGTTCAGTTTGGTATACGAATAATTATCTTCGATCCCTACGTAGTGAGAAAATGGGTGCACATCCAGGTAGGCCCATGCATCGTTTGGACGTCCCTCATTTTCACTCACAGCAGCTGAAATTTTAGCCTTTAGCGGCGCTGGAGCATGGCTCAAATCTGGAATGTTCCAGGTGATTTGGGCTTTGCCGGCTTCATTGAGATTGCCAGCTTGAATTTTGCTGCTTATACCTTCGAAGTTCTTGTTCTGATCAAAAAAGGAATAGGTCTTAAACTTTGGAAAGGGTTTGCGCTGGTCAAACAACTCTACCTCTGTTTCATATTTCAATCCATCGGCAGTGGCCCCAAACAGATACCTGCTTTCTACCTCTACTTTTACTTGTTTGAGGTCAGGAAGTACGGTGCGTGTCTCTGGAGAAACTTTTACTTTTAGTTTGTTGGCTACTACTGTTTCTATTTTGATGGGATGGTAGAAGTACTCATTTCCCACTCGAATCCGGGCATTCCATGTTCCAGTGCCAGCATTCATGTCTGTGTAGAGTAAAAAGTTGTAAAAACTCTCGTGGGCTCCTTTTTGTGTTTTGGTAAGTACCGTGGTGCCTTCTGGATTCATAAAGTGCAGGTCCGCGGGGATGTCGCTGCCTCCTGAGGAATCCCGGTAGCGTACTATACAGGAAAGGTTAATGGTGTCGCCAGGTCGGTATACTCCACGCTCCGTGTAAGTGTAGGCGCGAGTTTTAAGGTCATAGGTGCTCAACCCTCCCACATCAAAACCGGATGTATTCCACTGCATTTCGTAGGGCTTGATGACACTGGTTTGGTCGCCTTTGGTGGCTTTTAGTAGCGTAAAGTAAGATTCTCCATTGATTACCGCATGACCATTGGAGTTGGTGGTAGCTCTAAAGTTTTCGTCATAGCGAGTCATGGTCAGTTTTACACCGGCCATCGGCTGTCCTGTGATTAGATCTGTGGTGAATACGTGGTAGGTGTCTCTTCCAACCCGCTTGGCCATCAACCCTATGTCGGATATTGTTAATGGTTTGAATATATGTCCTGATTGCTGTATATACTGCAATTCATTCCCAGGGATCTTCACCAAAGCATCGTCAGGGTTGAAGTTGATTCTGATCAGGTAAAACCCATTTTTGTATTTATCGAGCACATGGTCTAGTGAAAGGTTGTGCAGTAGCCATTGGTTTTTCTCTTCGCCGATTTCAAGTGTTTGATTGTATATAATAGCCCCAACGGATGATAAATAAGTGTTTCTAAACTCGTCTGAGCGATTTTTGCCAGATTTTAGCGTTTCTCTGCCAAAGAAGTCATCGATATTTCGGTTAAAGATGCGTTTGATCTCTACATGTACTTTACGCACGTTGGCAGTCATAAACTGGAGGTTTTTGCCATTAGAGGTAGGCATGTACATGCCCTTACTACCAAACTGGACCTGAGGCAAAATGTCGGAGAACTTCACTTCCTGAGTAAATTTTTCTTTTAATGAGGTACCCCACTTACTCTTAATGCCTTGTTGTACGGTAATTTCATAGCTAGTGCCAAATCGGAAGTCCCCCGTAAGAATGATGTGTTTTCCCTGTTTTTGATGTGAAAAAGCTATGTCTGGAGTGACCTGAATGAATCCATCAATTGATTGCTTAGGGTCTAGCTGGTCGGATAAACGCAGGAGGATTTTAGGGGTGCGGTCACTTTCATCCTTCACCACTTCTTGTACTTTGAGTTGATTGAGCGGTACTACATCTACAGTCTTTATCAACGATTCGCTTAGATTAAGTTTGCTTCTGGAAATTTCAAATGTGAGCTTTTGGGTGGTAGTGCCACGTGTGATGATGGAGCTGCTAAAGCTCAGGCTTGTACTGCTTTCCTGATTCCAGCTAAGCGTGTGATTGGTGAGGCTGGCAGCATTTTGCACATCTTCCAGTTTTACCGGCTGGGTAAAAGTTAGCTTCCCTGATAATACGAGCTTATTGGGATGGGTAGGGCTGGCTACCTCTAGTTCTGTATTAAAGGAGCCAATTTCATTTCCGTGTACATAGAATTTCAATGCAATCTCTTTTACGGGTAGCTCCGGATCGATGGATTCAAGAGACAGTTTACCTGAGTAATTGGTACGTGGGGTAAGGGGTGATTCAGGTGTTAGTCTGAGTTTGGTAGCGGATATCCATTTGGTTTCACCGGGGATTTTAGGTGAAAATGTAAACGGATTGTCTATGGGCTGGTTGATCAGGTCCTCTGGGACCATTGCCTCGTTAAATACGACCTCTATACTTTGGTAAGGTGAGATAGTACCTGCAGTCACTTCTGAGATGATCTCAGCTATTTCTTTACTGTATTTGATCTCAGTGGTATCTGGTTGTTCTTGTTTTGGACCTGAGCAGGCTCCCAAAAAAATGAGCACTAAGAGTAGGGAGTGGGGGATTCGGTTAGGCATTGGACGGAAATTTTAAACTTTTGTAGTATGTGTGATTATTTGGCGGTTAAGCTACTGAAAAATCACGAGTCAAGGCCAGTAAGAAAGTGGTGGAGTTAGGTCGAATCAAGATTTTATAGAAAAGACCAGGGGATAGTCTAAACTGACCTCATATCTATAGGAAAAAGTTCATTCACGCTAAGTGCTCGAGATATTGGTTAAGAGAAAACTCTTTGCTTTGAGTTCAAAACACTTTTAGGATAAAATTGATCTGAGTTCAGATCAATTATGGTTGTTTTGTGATTTGAGTTCAGATCAATTTGTGTGATTTGCCAAATCATAGCATCCGCAGATTTTCCTGCTAGTCGTAATGATACCTACAGGCTATTATGATGATTTCGTTTTTTGATACCTGATAAACCAAACGATGTTCACGATCTATCCTTCTCGACCAAAAGCCTGCAAGAAACCCAACAAGCACAAGCCTCTGCTTGTGCTTATAAAACTTGGTGTATACCAGCAAAGAAATGCAGCATGCCCACGGATTCGCATGTATGCCCCACACAAAAAGCAGAAGGGTTTCCTCGTGTTCAATGAGCGGCTATTTTAGAGTTGAATGACTTTCTGGAGCAAAAATTATCTTATAGCAATGACCAGCCCTGTGGAGGCCGAAATAGTGGATGGCACAGCCTGCTAATAGTTCGGTAAGGAATTATGCCAATGCGAAAGGATTAATCAATGTTGAATTTTTGGATTGAAGGGGGCACGCGTTGCAAACGCGCGCCAGCTGGTACCTTGTCACACTTGTGTGATTGTTCTATGCTATTGCCTTCAAATTACCTCTGCTCAATTCGGAGAGTGCAAGCCCATTTTGTTGCCTTCAGAGTCAAGAAACAGGGCGAAAAACCCACTTTCGTCGGCATGAGGTGTCTTCGGGACAATGATTTTTCCTCCATTCTCCTCGACTTTATCAAGAATGGCCTGAAGGTCATCGCCACCATTAAGATAAATGGTCACTCCTTTGGCAGACGGTTCATATCCCTCACCTTTCATGATGACTGCCGTCACCATTTGGTCTTCATAAGGGAATAGCCCCATTTCCATTCCTGGGAAACTCATTTTTTCAATGCTGATACTTAGAATTTCTTCATAGAACGAGACAGCCCTTGAGAGGTCTGTGGCGGGGATTTCAAAAATGGAAATATAACTTTTCATGTCGTTTTGGTTTTTGGTAGATTCTTCTGCTTGAGCAAATGCGCTTTGCGGATAGCAGCTGGATATGCCTATGGCCAGTGCTATCGCTGCTTTTAGTGTCCAGTTTTTCATTGGTTCGTAGATGATGTAGTGCATAGTTAGGTCAGTTTGATCAGGAGAAATTGTAAAATTGCGACACCTTAGTCTTTGGAGTAAATCAGTGACGAAAGCATCATTTGATCGTCGCTGAGGTAGTTTTTGGGATTGATGCCTGTAAACGCTTTGAAATCCTTGATAAAATGGGCCTGGTCGTAATACTCATTTTCATAAGCCACCTGGGTGAGGGTTTCTTCCGGGTTGTCGAGCATCATCTTTAGGGCCGCTTGCAAGCGGATGATCTTGCCCAGCTGCTTTGGGCTAATGCCTACTTGTTTGGAAAATTTTCTTTCGAGGTTGCGTCTTTTGGACGGGTCGTCTGTCAGTATGGAGTCTATGGAGGCGCTGCCTTTGGACTGAGCGAGGGCATCAATAGTGGATTTCACGATGTTTTCAACAGTTGATTGGTCCGTGAGCTGTTGGAGCAGGAAGCTTTCCACCGCTTCGATCCTGGATGAGGTAGCCGTAGCATTGATTATTTTCTGCTCCAATTCCCTGGTAGCACGTTCCCCAAATAGCTCGGTAAGCGGCGTTTCTTTGTCGGCCAGCTCAGCAATTGGTCTATTGATGATATTGGCAAACCCAAAGGGGTAGAACCTCACCGCAAAGGTGTTGACATAGCCAGTGGGCTGCACGTAGTAGGGCTTTGTGATTTGCCCGAAGACCATGGTTCTTGGCTGAATGATGAACTCATTTTCGTCGGTAAACCTCCTTACATCATCTCCGAGTATGAAGCACATCTCAATGCAGCCATCAGGAATCACTCGCTGTTTCGGGGCTTCCAGGTCGCCAGGCACCTCCAGTGTCCAATGGCATTTGACGATGGCAGCTAAGTTGGGGTGGGGGTGGTAAGTTTCATAGTTCATGAGCGGTGCCTTTGGTGGAGTGGCGCCTGATCGGCGCACGGTGGCACTAAAGTAGCGAAATCTGGCTGTACATGGAGAGTTTGGAGTGCTGCTGTAGGTTCTCAGTAGTGCGAGGTAGGATCTGGGAGGAAAGCTTGTATGCTTTGGGGAGAGGGGATGCGTTTTGAGGCTGTAGGGCTGCCAGACTGGTTTGGGTAGACTGCCTTGCGGATGCAATACCTTTACTTCATTTCAGGATTTACCGAACCAGAGGTTGGAAACCTCCATAAACCATTCTCTCGGCATCAAAAATCATTCGGTTTTGGGTCGTCAGTGGGGAAACTAAATCAGCCATTCTTGAGTCTTCCGGCACTTGCTTGTTAGCCTTGTCTCGGATTTCTTTGGAAGGGAATTTCACCCACCCAAAAACGATTACTTCATCTTCTTTCACATCCACGAGTTCTATGAAAGAACGTGTGCCTTCTAACTTCAAATCTTCGCCGACAAACTCCATGTATTCAGTGGCTCCATATTCTTTCCAAATTTCCGCTACTTTTTCCGCTACGCTTTTGTAAACATGTAGGTGAATGCGTGGAACAGGGAGTACAAATCCATCTATGTAATATTCCATAATACTTATTGTTAGCTGTTGGGCATAGCCCTACTTTAACACGTCTCTGGAGGCTGCAAGATGTAAAATAGTGCTTTCTAATGGTCAATACAATAGATAAGTCACATCGGTAGTGTGGGCTTGGGCGAAACGAATGGCAGTAGCGAACGCTGCGAAGCTAAAAATATCGCTACCGCTCTGGCGTTCCCGGTAGCGCGCGTTTGCAACGCGTGCAGTATGCAACCCAACAAGCACAAGCCTCCGCTTGTGCTTATAAAACATGGTGTATACCGGCAAAGAAATGCAGCATGCCCTCGGATTCGCATGTATGCCCCACACAAAAAGCAGAAGGGTTCCCTTGTGTTCAATGAGCGGCTATTTTAGATTCGAATGACTTTCTGGAGCAAAAATTATCTTATTTCAATGACCAGCCGCGTGGAGGCCGAAATAGTGGATGGCACAGCCTGCTAATAGTTCGGCAAGGAATAATGCCAATGTGAAAGGATTAATCAATGTTGAATTTTTGGATTGATGGATTTGCTACAAAAAAGTGGACAATTAGTTAAGCGCACTCTGAATATTTAGTTTCCCCGAACTGTTCAGGGGTTTTATAGCCTAGATAGGCGT
>NZ_QREG01000019.1 GCF_003386095.1 Marinoscillum furvescens DSM 4134
TCGCGACTCAGCACTGTTTTTCCACTGCTCTATGAGTGCAAACATATCTTCCTGGTTTCTTTGCATTGCTTTTTATGCAAAACTCAACACCTTATGCTGGCTAGGCAATACGCTCAACACCGAAGGGATACAGAACTTCCCAGGCGACAATGCACGCCCGGAGTTTGAAAAGGTGTTTCGGTGAGCTACCAGGTAAAAAAAAGCCACCTCAGTCCGCGTAAGTCGCGCCGAGGTGGCTGATACATTTGAGGCTAGTGATTTAAAAAAATGGCTTGCGTTTTACACCAAGCCCTATGCGACTATTCGCTAGCCATGGCCAGCTCTTCCTCTACATCTTCTGCCTCAGGAGTCGGCTGGGGGAGCTTATAAAACCGGGCCGCAGCTGGCGATTCTTCAAAGACAATGTCCGCGGCTCTGCTGAGCTTAATGACCCGCTCGTATAGCGAATTGAGGGCTTGGATTCGTGTCTGCGTGGCTTGCAAGCGGCCGCCCTTGCTTTGTTCCTGGATGGCATCCGCTTCGGCCAGACGCTCAGCATTTATAACGATGGCATCCAAAAAACTTTCACTGGCACCCACTGCCATTAATTGACCCTTTTGTGCAGTAACCTGCGCCGCGAGTGTGTTCATGAAACGGATGAGCGCTGGCTGGTTGTTGGCCACTTTCCAAAACTGATGCAGCTGAAACGATCGCTGAGCAGCAGGGTCATTTGCAAAGGCTTCCGCTACCCAAAACCGCAACTTTTTTACTAGCGTTTTGGACTCGTCCATCGCTTCTATCATGGCCTGTGTATGCTGACCCACAGTGCCCTTCGCCAGATCGTCGCCCCCTTCACGAAGAGCAGTCATATAATCTTCACGCAATTGAGTCGCAAACTGCTCATTGATGAGCGATATCGTAGACTGTATCTCGTCCAGATCTTCAGGGAGCTGCTGCACAATCTTGCTCACATGTGCCAGTAAAAGAGCATCAGAGATGTTGTACTTTCTTTCCAGTTGATTCATTTTAAAGTAGTTAGGTAAAACAAATTTTTCTGGAAAATAAGGAACCGGTATAAATAAAGCAATACCTAACCGTCATTTATGTAAAATTTTCTTAAACAGCCACGAGTCTGTTCGGGGTGCTCAGCGGTCGGGGAGTAGTAGCGGTACATGCTAGTCCATTCGTGATTTGCTGAGTAGTACTCGCCAATAGCTGTGGGCTAGTAGCGGCCAGCTGTGTTCTCTTCGTAGATGGTGGTGGACTCTTCGTGGATCGCTGCGGTCTTTGGGTGAAAGGCTGCGGTCACTTCGTGGATAGCTGCGGGCTTTGGGTGAAAGACTGTGTTCTCTTAGTCGAAGACTGTGTTCTCTTAGTCGAAGGCTGCGGTCACTACGTGGATGGCTGTGGACTCTTCGTGGATGGTTGCGGTCCCTTCGTGGAAGGCAGCGGTCTCTTAGTGGATAGCTGCGTTCTCTTCGCGGATCACTGCGGTCTCTTGGTTAATGGCTGCGGTCACTTCGTGAATGGCTGCGGTCCCTTCGTGGAAGGCTGCGGACTCCTGGTGGACATACGGTGGTGTGACTGGCCGTCCGCGACCGGGCTGGCGTTCCTGGGGCACGCCTAGTGAGGCGCACCCCATCAGTTATGACTGGTGGGGCCGTCTACTCGATTGACTACCGTATATTTCAGCATCGGTATCCATTGTTTCTTTAATTCCATGTCCACAAAACTTATGTGCTTGTCAAGGTCTTCTGATTTAATCAGTATGTTTGATAGCCATAGCTCCACACCATTATTAAACTGTAGAACTGAATACTCATAACCATTCCAAGGTGAATTGTTAGAGTTTGAGACGTACCGAAATACTTTGACAATGTCTTTCTTGTCAAATAATTGCTTTTTGTCCCCAATAATAGTGATGAATCTGTTTTCACCTTTTTGAAAGTGAAGTTTGAGTTTTCCGTTTCGTTTAAAATGATTTATTGAGATTATAATTCCAGGTAAAGCAAGTAGGAAACAGAAACCTTGTAAAATCAAGAAAACAGATAAATTAAACTTGTTTCCGACCATTATATCTATTGCAAGTGGCATCAATAAATAAAGTAGGCTCCATCCAAACATGTATATTAAACGCTTAGTCGAAAATTCATATTTAGACTCATCGTTCCTACCATTAGTAGAATGTATTTTCTTCTTGCCTCTACCAAATGCTCCAAAGACCTTTTGTAGAAAAGTGGTTTCAATAGTTTTAAACTTGTTAAGATTTCTCAGAAAATCTATTGTTGATTCAAGCGAGAACTTTTCGATTAAATCCAATACTTCATCATTGGTTAAGTCATAAACCAATTTAGACTTATTGATAAAGTTCTTATACAGAAACTGAATTGAAAACCGGTCAGATATATAGCCGCTTATTACTAGTTCGCGGTTCCCTTGTTCCAAGTTTAATGAAGGAAAAGCATGAGATTCTACAAGTTCAAGATGTTTTGCAACTTGCTCTTCCCAAGGATATTGCTCGAAAATTGATTTTATCTCAGAAGTTTGCTTTGAACCAAGTAATTCATATTCATCAGGTTCGTAGTTCACAAATTGTCTTCGAAGAATTATGCTCATAGAAAGTAATGGTAGTCAACAACCAGCTATCGGGCATATGTCTACGCGACCCGGTCCGCAGCTGGTGAATAGCACTAAAATAACGAAACTGCCCAACACTCACAACGGTAAATCTTAGCGGCAGCCTTAGCAGGGTGGAATCACGGTCGAGTTGCATCGAAACCAACCAGAAAGCAGTAAGGCATATGCTCAATGAGTGCTTGTTAGAGCCTGTTTTACTTTCTTTTTGTTGTTAGTTCGAGGGGGTTAACCGTGCGAAACTCTATAATCCACAACCACCCCGTTCTCAAGTTCAAGAATGAGGGATCCAGTGTCAATTCCATGTCTTGCCATGCCCAGATAATAACTCATGTTTGAATCACTTTGATTAGAAGGAGTTCCTAGAAGTTCAATAATTTGGTTGGCTGTCATGCCCACCAGTTCATAATTGGAAGTAAGACTATGAGTCATATCCCACCTTAGACAGCCAGTCAATTCAGTTTCCTCCCAGTTTTTCCAGCTTTCTGAGTTGAAGTCTGTCCTATTTAAGTAGTTGTCAATATCTTCACTGAAGACTATGAACGCTACGAATCCGAGATAGCAAATTATCACGGCAGCAATAAATCCAAGAGCCAGTTTTATAATTCTCATGGTTTTTCAATTTTACCTGCTTTTTTGATTGTTCTCCCGAACCACAGACCAACAAGCAACACTGGAATTGACCCAAAGATTATTACCCAAAATAGAGGTTTGAAGTAGTAATCTTCGAAAGGGTTGTCAGGAGTTCCAATGTTATCAAGTCCTTCTTGAAGAAATCCTACCGTGCTTCCAATTAATGTTCCCGTTATTAGTGTTAAAAACCCATACTTAATTCCAACCCAACTATGATCTTTCTTTCGTTCGATTATTTCCGTTGCTGCCAATCGACCGAATATGGAGCCCATGAGTGTTAGCGAAAAAGCTCCAAAAAGGA
The DNA here is from genome assembly GCF_003386095.1 of Marinoscillum furvescens DSM 4134. Lineage (GTDB taxonomy): Bacteria > Bacteroidota > Bacteroidia > Cytophagales > Cyclobacteriaceae > Marinoscillum > Marinoscillum furvescens. The sequence continues at coordinate 3,548 of NZ_QREG01000019.1, forward strand.
GGTGCGGCCAGTAGTCAACCTCAGCTAGCCAGAAAATCGCAGTTATGCCTTCATCAAGTCCAATCAGTGTTGACATAATTAGGTAAGCGATGGCGATCCCAATGAGGGCAGATTTAACTGCAATTCGACTTCCTATTTGTTGAGATGTCATATGTGTCGAGAAATAGGCTCTAACCTTAGAATATATGTAGCCGTCATACCCTTTGTCGGCTATCTTCACTAGCTCTCCTAAGTATTCAACCACCGCCAAAACTTACCCAGCAGTGTTTTGGGCTGTGGTTGCTTGGGTTCTTGCTTTTTGCGCTTTTTGGGTGCAGTAGCCTTTTGGGTTTTGATTTTCGGAGATACGGCCTTTTGCTCAAGCTTCTTTTTGTAGTGTTCTGCTTTCTTGGCTTTTATACGCTTTAGTTCCCGCTCTTTGCGTTTTTCTGCCTCACGTGCCAGTCTTTTTTCCTTGGCTTTTTTGTTCTTTAATCGGCGTGCCTCGCGTTCCTCTGGAGTGAGCTTTTTACGGCTATTGCGCCGGTCGTGGTAGGCATAGCGCACCTTGGGAGTTTCTTCCTTTTCCTCTTTAGGAGCTTCTTCTTCCTTAGGCGTTTCTTCTTTGGGCTTGGGCTCGGGCAGGTCTATTTTGCCCACTACTTTCAGTCCGGGGAGTTCCACTTTAGGCGCTTTGATGACATCTACACTTTCGTAATTGCGCTCAGCCTCATCATCTTGCTCATCCTGCACGCCTGCTATGGTTTCATCCTGTGCAGGCTCCGTTTCTTCTGCAATTGCTGGCTCGCCTCTATCATCGTTAGCTATTTCGATATTTGGGTTTGTTGCAGTGGCTTCTTCGCTTAGCGTAGCTGTTGGAGTAGGTGTTTCAGTAGCTTCTTCACTTTCAACAGCTGAGGTAAGGTCGTCTTCAGCATTTGGTGGAGTTGCCGCTACTTCTTTTGGTGTAGGAGCTTCATCCGTTGGGTCTTCAGAAGTAGGAGAGGCGTCTGGTAGAGGCTCTTCCTGTTCTTCTCCAAAATGGGCAATCACCTCTTGCTCTATCTCATCATCGAGTTTTACATTAGGGTGATCGTTTTTTTCGATCCCCTTTGTTTTCAAAAAAGCGATGATGTCGGTGGTAGATACGTCCAGTTTACGTGCCAGCTGACCAAGTCTCATAGTGAAGGGCGATTGATTACGATGAGGCAAAAATAGCCAACCGCCTTAAAATGACGGGATTCAGACCAAATATTATTCACTGCTTTTGCTCGTAGAGGTTTTACGGTCTATATAGTTTTCCAGGTCATTGATTTTTTTCTCCAGTTTGTTCAGACGCCCGTCTTTGTCTTTTCGCTTTAGAAAACGGACGTACTTCTTCAGGAAAGGAATTTTTGGTGACAGTATAAACAATGCCATGAAAATGAGCAGATACCCTATCGGGATAAACGGGATAAACATAAAAACCACGCCAATAAGGCCTATTAAAACGCCTAATACGTATCTAAGGTAAGTGCTGCGGGTTTCATTCATCTTTAGTTGCTGGCAAAGTTTGCTACATGTTCTACCACTCCTTCGATGAGCTTGCTTCGTGAGTAAATAGAAGCCCACGCCATGTGCGGAGTGATGATGCAGTTAGATAACTCAAAAAGCGGGTGAGATGTTGAAGGGGGTTCTGAATTCATTACGTCCAGGCCAGCAGCAGCTAATGGGCCACTTTTCAGGGCTTCGTGGAGGTCGTTTTCATTGATGAGTCCTCCACGTGCAGTATTGATGAGGATGGCACCAGGTTTAGCCTGGGCTAAAAGTGATTTGTTGACGATTTCTTTGTTGTCTGCTCGCAGCGGGGCGTGAAGACTAATCACATCTGACTGCTGAAACAGCTCGTCTAAAGGCATTAGATGATAGTCAGGATAATCTGATGGCTGAGCATGGTTGCTCGTGATGTTTACCGTCATGCCAAATGCCTGGGCCAGCTCTGCTACACGCTGACCGATTTGGCCAAAGCCATAGATGCCTATGGATTTTCCGGACAATTCGGGGATGGTTTGTAGCGTATAGCTAAAACCCACATTTTCATTCCAATTTCCTTTTTTCACACTTTCGCTGTGGCTTTCAGGAAGGTTGGTTAGGTTTAGAAGCATCGCCATCACATGCTGAGCTACAGACTCGGTGCTGTAGCCCACCACATTTTTCACAGGGATGTCGTGTTTTTCAGCAGCTTTCAAGTCCACATTGTCCATGCCAGTGGCAGAGATGATCACTAGTTGGAGGTTGGGCAGTTGCTCGAAATGCGCTTCGCCAAGTTTGATTTTGTTGATGATCAGAATGGAGGCGTCTTTGGCACGTGCTACCACCTCATCGGGGGCAGTTTGCTCATAGGTGGTGATGGTACCATATGCTTCGAGTCCTTCCCAGGAGAGATCTCCGGGGTTGGCATAGATCCCGTCCAGGATCACGATGTTATGCGACATGTTCGTTTTCTTCTTTTCTTAGGTCTTTTCGTAATATTTTGCCCACGTTTGACTTTGGGAGCTCTACCCGATACTCAATGTACTTGGGCATTTTATAGGCAACTAGGTGGTCACGGCAATGTTTCAATATCTGCTCATCTGTAAGGTTTTCATCAGCTTTCACTACAAATGCCTTTACCACTTCACCAGAAGTTTTGTGAGGCACCCCAATCACGCCTACTTCCAGTACACCTTCCAGCTTAGCGATCACATCTTCTACTTCGTTGGGAAACACCTTCATGCCTGAGACATTGATCATTTCTTTTTTGCGGTCCACGATTTTGATGAAGCCTTCACTGTCAAAGAAACCAATGTCACCGGTTTTGAACCATTCTCCTTCCATGACAATATTCGTCTCGGTAGGGTTATTCCAGTATCCTGTCATCACTTGTGGCCCTCGGGCCCATATTTCCCCAAACTCACCTACAGTTTGAGTTTTTCCTTCGTCACTTACGATTTTGATTTCTGTAAATGGTACTGGAAGACCAATGGTGCCTAATTTGCCATTGCCATCTATCGGGTTGCAGGTGAGGAGCGGGGAGGTCTCAGACAGTCCATAACCTTCCACTATTTCATTGCCGGTAATTTCTTTCCACTTATCAGCTACCGCTTGCTGCAGGGCCATGCCTCCGGCTACTGCTACTTTGAGGTGGCTAAAGTCTACTTCTTTGAACTCAGGGCGCTGAGTCAGGCCGTTAAATAAAGTGTTTACCCCGGTAATGACCGAAAAAGGTTGATTTTTCAGCACTTTGATAAAGTCTTTCATTTTTCGAGGATCGGTGATCAGCACGCTTTTGGCGCCTATGCGCAGCATACCAAAGCAGTTTACGGTAAGGGCAAAGACATGATACAGCGGTAGAGCCGTGATGGTCACCTCTTCACCTTCTTTCAGGCATGGTTTCATCCATGCAGCTACCTGCTCTATGTTGGCAATGAGGTTTCGGTGACTCAATGCCGCACCTTTTGCCACGCCTGTGGTGCCCCCAGTATATTGTAAAAGGGCGATATCTGAAGCTTTTAAATTCGGTCTGGAATAGCTCAGAGCTTCACCTTCTTTGATTACCTGTTGAAACTTGACAGCTGTGGGGAGGTGATAAGCAGGTACCATCTTTTTGACGCGCTTCACCATAAAATCCACTATGGCACCCTTCAGTGTCCCGAGCATGTCACCCACTTCGGCAATAATGACGGTCTCTATGGGTGTCTTCTCCAGGATTTCTTCCAGCTTAAAGGCAAACGTGTTGAGTAGCACGATGGCTTTGGCTCCAGAGTCTGTAAACTGGTGCTCCATCTCCGAGGGCTTATACTGGGGGTTGGTGTTTACCACCACCATGCCGGCTTTGAGTACTCCAAACAATGCGACGGGATATTGAAGCACATTGGGCATTTGCAGAGCCACCCGGTCTCCGGGTTTTAGGTTGGTTTTTTGGGTGAGGTAGTTGGCAAATGCAGAGCTGTAGGCATCCATTTCATCAAAAGTGATGGATGCACCCATGTTTTCGAACGCAGGTCGATCGCCGTATTTCTGTACACAGTCCTCCCAAAAAGCCACCAGTGATTCATAACAACCAGGGTTGATCGTGTGGGGTACACTGGACGGGTACTGGTCCAGCCAGGGGTAGTTGTTCATGTTCGTTTTCTAGTTAAATTTCTTTTTGGCAGCAAGTGCTGCCCCTATAACGCCTGCATGGTTGCGTGTAGCAGCAGGTACTAGTGGAGTGTCTAGCGAAAAATGCTCTTGATAGCGCTCGAAGTGCTTGCTAACACCCCCGCCTAAAATAAAGAGGTCGGGCCAAAAGAGTTCTTCCAATCGTTGGAAGTAAGCATTCAGTCGATGAGCCCATTCTTCCCAGCTGAGGTCCTCATTTTTGCGCACAGAATTAGCCGCGTAGTGTTCGCCGGGCATGCCTGCTACCTGCACAAATCCCAGCTCGGTGTTGGGTACTAGCTTTCGGTCTATAAACAGCGATGTGCCAATGCCCGTGCCAGCTGCTACCATGATAGTGACTCCTTTTTGTAGTTTGCCTGCTCCGAATTTCATTTCGGCTGTTCCCGCTGCATCTACATCGTTCACCAGGTGGGTAGGGCAGCCAGTAGCTTTTTCTATTTGTAAAGCCGCATTGATGCCAATCCAGCTTTTGTCTATGTTGGAGGCGGTCACCACTACTTCATTGCGTACCGCCGCAGGAAAACCACAACCTAAAGGTCCTGTCCATTCGAAATGGTTGATTAGACTGATGACGGTTTCGATCACAGCTGCGGGGGTAGCTGGTGTGGGAGTAGGTATTCGGTGACGCTCAGTCAGTAGCTCACCTTTTTTAGTGTCCACAACGGCACCTTTGATGCCTGTGCCACCTATGTCAATGCCTAGTATTTTCATATAGTGGCCAAACTTAACGAATAATACACATTTTCTTATAGCACAAACTATCCGCTGCCAGAGATGTTTTGCGGCCAATAATTGTGATTACCTTTACTAAAAACTATCTCAATTATGCTCAAAAAAATTCTCATAGGAGTAGGTGTGGTGGCCGTGCTGCTACTTGCTGCCTATTTTTACATGGACTATCGCAACTACTCGCTGAGCCCTAAAGGAGAGGCTAACCTGAAAAATGGGGAATTGGAAGTATCGGTTTCCTATTGCAGACCATCAGTTCGTGATCGCGTGGTTTTTGGTACAGTAGAGGAAGAAGCTTTACAGCCTTATGGTACCTACTGGAGACTCGGTGCCAATGAGGCTACAGAGGTGACTTTCAACCAGGATGTGCTGCTAGTCGATCAAGAGGTGTCAGCAGGAACCTACCGCATGTATGCTATCCCCGGCGAACAATACTTTGAGCTTCGGCTCAATTCTGAGTTGGGCCAGTGGGGCTACTTTGAAGCGAAAGAAGAGCTCGATGTAGCTACGGTAATGGCGCCGGTAGTTAGTGCTGGACCTACTGAGCAGTTTACCATCAAGCTGGAGCCTTTGTATGATTCTGGTGTAAAAATGGTCTTCCTGTGGGCAGATGTCAAATGGGAAGTGCCTGTAATTACCCAATAGTTCTGGGATAAGAAATAAAGAAGGGGCTGCCAGTTTTGACAGCCCCTTTTTTATGCACGGGTATTCAAATTTAGTACAGGTACTCTAGTGCTGTACGATCATAGCTACCAAACTCTCCATCTTCGCCAGAGCTAAAGCAAGAAAGCATGATAGAATTGGCATCATAGCCAGTAGGGGTGCCAGGAATGTGATGTGCACCTACGCCTCCACTACCTTCATTTCCGCCAGATCCGCAAGAGAGCGAACGGTTGAAGTAGTCAGTATGACGAAGCCCCAGGCAGTGGCCAATTTCATGTGTGATCACATGCTCTACCACATTGGTGCCATAGCTGCTTGTGCCAGAGTAGATCTGCACCCACTTGTAAGGCTTGCCTCCACTTGGGAATCCTGCAGATCCACCTCCGCCACCGCTCGTACGGTATACTACTATGTCTTTGTTGCCATAGTTTGTACCGTAGGTTAGGTTGAAGGTCAGTCCTGTGTTCAGTGCATTGTAGTTGTTTACAGCCCATTGCAAGGCTGTCTGCATGGTACCATCTAATGCATAAGAACCGCCTGTGTAGCCGATTACGTCGATGGTTTGCGGAGCACTTACGAGGTTGGTGGTACGGTACTGTTCACCGCAAGGACCTTCATGGTGTAGCTCGCTCGCAAGCATACTCTCCATTAGGTCTGGAGTAATCAAAATGTCTCCTTCCAAAAGATACCCCGTGCTGGTTTCTTTGGTGAAAGGGTTGACTTGAGATACCAGCTCTATATCACTCACATCAAAGCCAAGTTCTTTGAAGTTGGCTTTAACTTCTGCTGGTACTTCATTGCTGGTTGGTTCTAGTGTGTCCTCAGTATTACAGGACGACATCAAAACCGCTGACGCTAAGAGTGCTATGGCACCCATTAGCGAGATACGTAGTTTTAACATAATGAATTAGGTTTTATTTGTTAACAGCCTAAATATAGAAAAAAGGAATACTTTTGAAAGGAAAAGAATAGTGAAAAAATCGCCGTAATATCAATTGATATACATATTAAGTGTAGATTTAATTGAAAAAAGCAGAATAAAATTCTGAATTGAAGGATTTGTAATTTTTCCAAAAACAATCACTATTCATTGGTTTGTTTTGCAATACTTCTGACGAATTATTGCTTGAATTATTAATGGTTAAAAATGATTCTTAGGTTCATTTTTCAATGGATAATAGTTTTGGCGACAGTTGCTGTTTGTGCACAGCAACCTTTAGATTGGCGTGATTATGTGAAGGATGATTATTCTAAGAATCGTACTTCTGGGCCATATTTATTGCGTTTTAATGGTGAGGTTGATCTGTTTTCATCTGAGTTTGTACAAGAAAACATTCTTCGGAAATTGGATGATAAGACGTTGATCCTGAAGGATTATGTTTTGCTAAATGAAAACATTGACCAGGTACAGTGGTATGTAGCAAATAATCTTTGGAAAATTTCCGAAAACATTCTCAAAGAAACTTTTTTTCAGGAATCTAAATTTCTCATTCATTTTTTATCATTTGATATAGTAGAACAGGTAAAATCAAGGGTAAATGTCTTATCGGTCAATGACGATCATCTCACGATGCGTGTACGGTGTACTCGAAATGAGCTTTTCCAACTCGCTGATATGCATGGAATTCGTTTTATTTCCAGAGAAAGTCAGGATCCTGTGGAGGAAGCCCGTGTATTGGATCTGAACTTAAACCCAAATGCCATACCCAGAGCTCGCATATTGGCACCTGATGCCAATGGGGATCATGTGACGATCTCAGTACAAGAGCGACGATTTGACCCGGATGATTTAGACCTGATAGGTCGCTCTTTTGAAACTGGCCGCGAATTTGAATCGCAAAACAATCATGCAACGGAGATGGCCACCATCATTGCAGGGGCAGGCAATAGCTTTGTGACTGGTGCTGGGGTGCTGCCGGCAGCTACGCTTACTTCTTCTTCTTTTGCTGAGGTACTGCCCATGCCGGATAGTTATTACACCACCCATAAAATAGTTATTCAAAATCACTCGTACGGGACCACCCAGGAAGGGTTTTATGGTATTCAGGCACAAGCATTTGACAGATCTATGCACCAAAACCCTCAGTTGTTGCATCTGCTCAGTACTGGTAATGTTGGTGCCGAGCCCTCAAGCGATGGTCCCTATGAGGGGGTTACTGGTTATGCCAATCTTACCGGAAATTTTAAACATGCGAAGAACCCGGTAGTGGTAGGGGCAGTAGATACGTTGGGACGAGTACTTGACTATTCGTCACGCGGGCCGGCCTTTGATGGGCGTATTAAACCGGAATTGGTGGCTTACAGCATGTTTGGAAGCTCCAATGCGACAGCTTTGGTGTCGGGTATAGTAGGAATGCTGCAGGATGAGTATTTTCGGATTTGGGGTGACTGGGCTCCGTCGGCTTTGGTCAAAGCCCTGCTGATAGCAGGAGCAGATGACCTGGATGAACCGGGGCCGGACCATATTCGTGGGTATGGCAACGCCAATGCTGCTAAGAGCATGGAGTTGTTGCAAGAACAGTATTTTTTTGCAGGTGAACTATCAGCAAATGACACAGTAAGCTATACGATCACATCCGAAGCGCCTGCCGATCTTACCGTGGCATTGGTCTGGTTGGATGCGCCCGCCAATCCTGGAGATGCGCCTGCACTAGTCAATGACCTGGACCTGGAAGTGATGACTCCTGCCGCTGAGGTGTTGCATCCCTGGGTGTTAGAAACATCGGCGGATGAAGAGTCGCTGGGTCTGTCAGCATCACGCGGAGTAGACCGACTTAATCCAGTAGAAGTAGTATCACAGCACAGTGTGCCAGCAGGAGAGTACGTCATCAAGGTAAAAGGCAGTAGCATTCGTACTGCTTCACAGCAGTTTTATGTAGTATACCGTTTAGATCCCCTGAATGAGTTTAGCTGGGAATACCCGGTTGTTGGTAGTCACTTTCCTTACAATGGAGAAACAGGTACCTATTTTAGGTGGAAAAGTTCGCTTAGTGAGTCTGCAGGCAGCCTTCATGTAAATGTAAACAACGAAGGGTGGCAAGTGCTCAACGATGAGGTGTTGCTGAGTCGGGAAGTCTATCGCTGGCAACCTGATCTGAGTCAAACAGGAACTGCTGTAGCGCGAATGCTGGTAGGGTTAGATACTTTTCTAGCGGATACTTTTCAGGTTTCCAGAGCATTGCCCTTGACTGTGGGGATCAATTGTGGGGATTCTGTGCTGGTACAATGGCCTCAGCAACCAAACATCGAAGCTTATGCCGTGCAAGCCCTTCAAGGGGCTATGATGCAGACGATAAATTTCACCCCGGATACTCTTGTTTTGCTGAAAAAGAACCTTCTTACTGAAGGTTGGGTGAAAGTACAGCCAATGGTGAGTGGCAACGCCCAGCCGCTACCTTCAGCCGCCATACGCTATGACAACCAGGGGGCAGGATGCATTATTCAGTCCTTTTATCAGGAAGTGGTAGCTGATACCGGAGTTTACCTCAACGTACGTCTGGGTACGACCTACGGTGTAGAGGCTATGAGCCTTTATGACTTGCGCCAAAGTGATTCGGAGCCTTTTTTTCGAATAGAAAACCCACAGCAAACTACCTGGAGGATCCAACAGGAGCAACCTAGCGAAGGGCACAACCGCCACCGGGTAACTTTGCACCTTGCCAATGGTCAGATGTTGTCTGAGGAAACCATGGGAGGCTACTATTTTTCAGAGCTACCCTATGTTGTATTTCCAAACCCGGTACCGCAGAATGATTTTGTACGGGTATATACCAGGGCATTTGATGGAGAAGTCGTGTTTGAGTTGCTGGACACTCAAGGCAACAGAGTCTATAGAAAGCAGTTGCTGCTAAGTCAGGTATCCATACCTTTGTCTGGCTTGCGGGCAGGATTGTATACTTACAGACTTTCTGCAGGCACCAGGACCTATAGCGGGAAATTATTGATAGAATGAGGCTATTGGAGCTAAAAAGAGGGGAGCCAGATTCGTCTATAAAAGAGCTGCTCACTCACAATGTAATCGGTACACCGGGAAAAAGTATGGTTTATCAACAGCTCTGCGTACGTGATAAACTTGACCATATTCCCGATCCCTATTTTCTAAGCGTAAGGCTAGCTGAGCGAGTGGTTGGTACCAGTTGCTTTATTCGTCGAGCGGTAGCAGTAGGCGCTCACACCTTAGAGGCATTTCACATTCGGTATTTTGCTTTTCGCACGCAGTTTAGGAGTAATGATGCCGCTCTAGGGCGGCTCAATAAAAAAAGTGCTTTGCGCAATGAGATTAGCGACGTGCTGGAGGGTAAACCTTTTGGGCTGAGTTCATCTCCGCTCAGTTATGCTTATGTGGATCCGGGCAATGTGAGATCATTGAGGATCATAGAGTCCTATGGTTTTCAGCATGTGGGCAACTTTAATACCGTCTTTTTTAGTCGATTTGCTCCAAAAGCGAATCCGGACGTGAGTCGGGTTAGCGAAAATGAGGAGTCAGAAGTAAAAGCGCTGATTGGTGATGCCTATGCCAATCACGCTTTGTACACGAGTGAAAACATTGGATACAAGGGCGGTCTATTTGTTTTACAAAAGCAAGGAACTATCGTAGCTGCTTTGCAAGCCAATCCGGAACACTGGAAGGTGCACGAGCTCCCAGGATCGAAGCATTTGATTCATATGGTATCGCGCATTCCCTTCATAAATCGGTTGTTTCATCGTGATTTTCGGTTTCTATCCATAGAGGGAATTTATGTGAAATCCGGACACGAAAAGCAGCTCGAAAAACTCATTTCAGGAGTGCTGGCGCAGACAGGTCGGCATACAGCCATCATGTGTTTGGACCCTAAGTCACAAGAGTATCAGCTGATGCAGCGTCAAAATAGAGGTTTTATCCGTCTACTAATTAATGAGAAGAAGCTATATGTCATGGCTCGGGGGCCAAAAGAAGTGTTGGATAGCCTCCGGCAACACCCGATCTATGTATCAGCCTTTGACAATATGTAACTACAACACTGAGTAGACGATAGCAGCCAGCGCAGCACCTATCATTGGGCCTGCTATAGGAATCCATGCATACCGCCAATTGCTGTCGCGTTTTCCACGAATAGGGGCCACGGCATGAAAAATGCGCGGGCCCAGATCACGTGCGGGGTTGATGGCATAGCCGGTGGTGCCACCAAGTGACAAGCCTATGCTGACTACCAGTAGTGCGACGGGCAATGCACTCAACGAACCAAGCCCGTCTCCAGAAACCAAAAACAGTACGCCGAAAACCAGGACAAAAGTTCCTATGATTTCGGAGGCCAGGTTGTCCAAGGTTTTAGGAATGGCCGGCCCTGTGCAGAAAAGTCCCAGTTTCGTGTCGGGGTTGTCAGTAGCGGAGAAGTGCGGGCGGTATTGGATGTAAGTGGCACCAGCCCCCAGAAAAGCCCCGATCATTTGTGCCAGGATGTACTGAGGCACGGTTGCCCATGGAAATTTGCCCGTCATGGCTAGGCCTAACGTTACGGCAGGGTTAATATGCGCTCCACTGGTAGCTCCTGCAATGTATACGGCTACAAATACCGCCAGGCCCCAACCGAGTGCTATTACAATCCATCCCGAATTGTTGCCATAGGTTTTGTTTAAGGATACATTGGCGTTTACACCGTTTCCCAGCACCATCAGGATGAAAGTGCCGACTATTTCACTGATAAATGGACTCATGTTGTCAGGTCGTTTGCCCTTGAAAATAGACAATAAACCTGAATGTGTTTGGTGAAATTACTATGAACTGACTTCTTCGGGTACAAACTCCTGATAGTAGCGATAGCGTTCAATGATTTCTTTCACATAATTTACTGGCTCTTCGCCACGGCAGTAGCCGTACTTCACTACCGGGTCGTTGAAGTATTTCTTTTGACTTTTCATAAGCAGGGCTTCTTCTACATGATCATACCAGAGGTTCGGGTTTTGACCATTTTTCTCTGCCAGCCTGCGTGCATCCTGTACATGATTGTGGCCAGCGTTGTAGGAGGCCAACACAAACTTTAGCCGTTCGGTAGAGTCCGCGATGTGCTTGCTCCAGTAAGCATCTAGATAATCCAAATGTGCGATACCTGCCTCCAGGCTTGTTTTTGGGTTGGTTAGCTTGGAGTAGCCGTAGCTTTTAGCTGTCTTTGGCATTAGCTGCATGAGTCCTACAGCCCCGGCCCATGATTTGGTCTTTGGGTCGAAGCGTGACTCCTGATACACTTGAGCTGCCAGCAGTCGCCAGTCCCAGTTTATCTCTGTGGCTGCAGCTCGCATGAGGTCATCATAGCGTGATATTTTATCGCCTTCTTTGGAATAAAACTGACTTTTTACTCGTGTGGTGAAAGCTCTGGAATTTTTAAAGTACTTGTTGTAGGTCACGTAAAAATCATCTTCCTTTCGCTGTGCTTTTAGCCATTCATTTACTCTTGCTTTGAGCTCCGGAGAAGTTTTGCGTACTGCCCAGGCCAGTTGCTGCATCACGCCTACAGTGGTTTGGATGTCAAGGTTGCGGTAGTAGGTGGCATTGATGCTCGCCAGGTTATGGTCTGCTATGGTGTAGTCTATTTCTCCAGAGGCTACCATCTTCATGATTTCATCCGTACTCAGATTTCCAGGCAGGTAGTGGATGTTGATTTCCCCGCCCAGTTCATCCTGGAGGTTGAGCAGTCGGTCGTTGTACGAGGATCCTTGTCTGACGTGCACATCCAAACCAATCAGGCGGATAGGATTTCTTACCAGCACTTTTTCGAGTTCGTGCAGTTTCATCTGTCGCCAGTTGTCGGGTTTGCGTTGTACCAGCGACTGGTGCGTAAAGTTGAGTGGAAGGGTGAAGTCTGCTATCTGTCTTCGCGAGCGAGTCACTGTGAGGCCATAAGTAATGATATCCCCTTCGCCTTCATTGAGCATGTTAAAAATTTGATCAATATCATCCGCAACAATCATTTCCAGCTCTACACCCAGTTCACTGGCAAGCTGTGCGGCCAACTCGTATTCGTATCCCATAGGCTGTCCGCGGTAGAGAAAATAGCTCGTGCTAGAGTAGGTGGTGATGGCTTTGAGCGTGTCGCGTTCCAGGATATCTTCCAGGTCTGCATGAAACTGCGTAGAAGAGTGTATCCTGTTTAAAAAAGAGTCTACAAACGACTCTTCTGCCAGCGTGTCTTTACCAGCACTGCCTGTCTCTTGAGCGGTTGGGTCTGCTTGTTGGCAGCCAATCATACAAATGAGAAGGGTTATACTCAAGCTAAATCTGGAAAATGGAAGTAACATAAATAGGTTTTTGTGGCACCCTGCTGGTGCATGTTTTAGGTTGATCATGACACTAATTCAACAGATCACTGGAGCAAAGGTTTTGGTAGGAGAGTTTTGTATGGCTGAAACAATACTGAAGTCTGGTGATTATTAAAAGGAAAACAGAAGGCGCAACTAGACTATGGCATTTGTAGGATCACTCGTTAAGGCAGGAATTTCACTTAATCAAAAACTAAACTTCGATCTAAAGAAGCCGGAGGAGCACCAGCGTGACCAGCTGGTAAAGCTTCTCGAGGCTGCCCGTAAAACAGCGTTTGGCAAATTTTATGGATTTAGAGAGCTCCTCAAGTCTGAGGATGTGATTGCGGCCTTCCAGCGAGAAGTTCCCATACACGATTATGATCAAATGCATGACAGATGGTGGCGTCAGCAGCTGAAATACCCCGATATCACCTGGCCGGGGAAGCCTCAGTTTTATGCGCGTAGTAGCGGTACCACCGGAAAAACCAGTAAGCGTATTCCCATTACTGACGAGTTTTTGCAAAGCATAAGAGATGTGGGTACCTCCCTGGTACGTACATTGCCCAATTTTGATTTTCCGAAAGAGCTCTTCGAAACAGAAATACTTATGCTCAGCAGTAGTGCTAACCTGGATGAGCAGGAAGGACACTATGAAGGTGAAATTAGCGGTATCAATGTAAGTAATTTTCCAGGTTGGTATGATTGGTTTTATCGTCCGGGTAAGGAAATTGCCTCTATCGACAATTGGGATGAGCGCATCGCTCGAATAGTGCAGGAAGCTCCCCATTGGAACATTGGGGGCATAGCTGGTATCCCTTCATGGGTTCTGATCATGCTGCAGGAGGTTGTGAAAGCACATAGATTGAAAAACATTCACGAACTGTGGCCAAACCTTACCGTATATGCGAGTGGAGGAGTAGCTTATGATACTTACCGTGAAGGTTTTGAAAAGATTTGCGGCAAGCCTATTCAAGTCATAGATACCTATCTGGCTTCAGAGGGATTTTTTGCATATTCAGCCAGGCCGGATACGATGACCATGGAGCTGGCACTTTCGCATGGATATTTCTATGAGTTTATTCCCTTTGATGAGCGTGGGGTAGACGCCCAGGGCAATTTACTGGACCAGCCCGAAGTACATACTTTGGCAGATGTAGAGCAAGGGCAGGAATATGTCTTACTGGTGAGCTCCTGTGCAGGTGCATGGCGTTATATGATAGGGGATACGATTAAGTTCACCAGCATTGATCCACATGAAATTAAGATCACGGGGCGGACGAAGTTTTTTCTCAATGTGGTGGGTTCACAGCTTTCTGAAGAAAAAATGGACACAGCTATTGTGGAAGTGGCGGAGCAGTGCCAGTGTGAAATCAATGAATATGCCGTAGCTGCCGTAAAAGAAGCTTCAGGCTATGTACACCAGTGGGTAATCGTCTGTGAGCAGGAGGTGGATGAAAGCCACTTTGCCAACCTGCTGGACCAATCACTGGCCGGAGCCAATAAAAATTATGCTGTAGCCCGCTCAAAAGCGTTGGAAGGGGTGAAGGTGATGCGGATCACCAAACAGTGCTATCATGACTATCTCGAACGAACGAAAAAGAAGGGTGGTCAGGTGAAAACTCCTAAAGTAATGCCTGAAGAAAAGATGAGGGCCTTTCTAAGCTACGCCAATTCATGGAGCTAATACAGGTTCCAGCAGTGGCTCTCCTTCAGGACACAGCTCTACTTCCTTGATGGACAAGTAGTATTTTTTGATTTTGTCCTGATAGGTGTTGTCAGAAAATTCATGATCCAAAATCCAGTGTTTCGAAGCAAGTATTTCATCTTTGAATCCGTGGGCTATGGCCATGTAGTCGGCGGCATGCTCTACTTCCCGTTTAAAGCGATCAGAAATCAGATACCTGAGTCCGTAGCTGATCATGCCCAGGTTGCTGTACGGCTCATAGTCAGCAATGTGCCCCAGCTCATGAGCAAACCACCCTGTGAGTACATCTTCCGGTAGATCAGCTACTTTCACCTGCTTACTATCTCTTACATATTCAGCCAGTTTTACGCGATAGCTTTTTACTCCGGATATCAGGCTCTTAAAGCTAATGACTGGCTGAGCCTGCATGGTAGAGGATTTAATGGGTTTTTGTAGCAAAGTGATACTATAGGATTGTAAAGCTTCGTATCCTTTTAACGCCGTGAGAAAGCAGCGCCTTATTTTTTGATTTTCTACATTCTCAAAGATCACATTCATTTCTTTGGGAGCTTGTGAGATGCTAGAGTTTTTTGAGACAAAAAGAAGAGGAAAGATGATGAGGATGCTCTTGAGCAAGTTCATATGTAGATAACAGCTAAACCGGATGATTGTTACATGTTCAAGATTGTAAAAATCCTTATAACTTTCCAGTCGTTAACCCCAAAAAGTCTAAAAATGAACCCATATGTCAACTGGAAGCTACTCAAGAGCGGTGTAGCGGAGATTGAGTTTTACCACCCCAGCCACAATTGCATGCCTTCTGATCTGCTGGGTGAGCTAGCAACTACCATTGCTTCCTGCGGCGAAAACCCTCAGGTAGAAGTGATTGTGTTGCGCAGCGGAGGTGATCGCACCTTTTGTGCGGGCGCCAGCTTCGATGAGCTCATTGCGATCAAAAGTCTGGATGAGGGCAAGGCGTTTTTTAGTGGGTTTGCCAATGTGATCAACGCTTGCCGAAAGTGTCCTAAATTGATTATCGGGCGGGTGCAGGGCAAGGCTGTTGGTGGTGGAGTAGGCCTGGCTGCAGCAGTAGATTACTGCTATGCTACCAAATTCGCGGCGATTCGCTTGAGTGAACTAAACATAGGAATTGGTCCATTTGTGATAGAGCCTGCGGTGTCTAGAAAGCTGGGTGCTCAGTATGTAGCTCAGATGACTTACAATCCATCTGAAGGTAAATCAGCCGAGTGGGCACAGGTTCATGGGTTGTATGCTCAGGTATTTGAGACGGCCGAGGAAATGGATGCTGTAATGATGGCTCATGCCGAACAACTTGCAAAGACCAACCCCGCGGCCAGAACAGCCCTCAAAAAGGTGTTTTGGGCAGGGACCGACCACTGGGATGAGCTACTCGCGGAGCGAGCAGCCAAGAGTGGTGAGCTAGTGCTTTCGGAGTTTACCAAACAAGCACTGGCTAAGTACAGGAAAGATTAACCTCTTTTAAAGGCCAAAAGGCTCTCAGTAGAGTTTTGCTCATCAAAATAATAGTCCTCATAGTTAAACCCTTTGAGGTCTTCTATACTGGTTATTTTGTTTTTGATGATGTAGCGAGCCATGAGTCCTCTGGCTTTTTTAGCAAAAAAGGAAATGATCTTATACTGGCCGTTCTTAAAGTCCTTAAATTCTACGTCGATCACTCGGGCTTTTAGTTGGCGGGTATCCACAGCTTTGAAATACTCTACAGATGCGAGGTTGACCAGAATGTCGTCTCCTTGTTTTTTGAGGTCTTTGTTTAGGGCAGGAGCGATGATGTTTTTCCAGTAGTCGTAGAGGTTTTTGTATCCATCGAATGCCAGTTGGGTGCCCATTTCCAGTCTGTACGGCTGTATAGCGTCCAGTGGGCGCAGTAGGCCGTAGAGTCCCGAGAGGATACGCAGGTGATCTTGTGCAAAGTTTACCTCTTCCTGGCTAAGAGTGGCTGCATCTAGCCCCTGGTACACATCACCCTGGAAGGCAAAAACACTTTGCTTGCTGTTTTTCTCCGTATGTCTGGAAGCAAATTTCTGATAACGCTGGACGTTTAGTTGTGCCAGGTTTTCGCTGATGCTCATGAGTTGCTGCAGGTCGTTTTCATCTTTTTCCTTCAAGGCTTCCAGGATCACTTTGGATTCGTTGAAAAAACGAGCTTTGGTTTTTTCTGCATTTACTGGAGTCTCAAAATCCAATGTTTTGGCTGGAGATACGATCGCTATCATGTGGCTATTTCTATGTTTAAGGTTCTAATGCTCAAATCAACTGATTTGTTTGGCGAAAATAAATGGTTGCTGATAATTGAAACTTAAACCCGCTAAAGTAATGCTTATAATACGATCGAAGATTACAGATTGATTTTGGTAGATTTACGCAGGAGATGCGAATGAAGAAAACGGGTAAGACTTATGCCATTATTGATGTAGAAACCACCGGAGGTATGGCCGGTGCTTCACGCATTACCGAAGTGTCAGCATTTCTTTTTGATGGAGAGCGAGTGGTAGATGAGTTTACTTCACTGGTAAACCCTCAAATGCCAATTCCCGGCTTCATTACTCAACTCACAGGCATAGATGACGACATGGTGCGCTCTGCGCCTACCTTCGAAGAAATAGCCCGTCCACTACTGGAGGTTATTGGCAACAGTACCTTTGTGGCTCACAATGTCAATTTTGATTTTGGAATGATTAGAGGCGAATACCGTCGGGTAGGGTACGCATTTGATGCACCTAAGCTTTGTTCCGTGAAATTGGCCAGAAAATACTTGCCAGGGTTTAAAAGCTATAGCCTGGGACGCATTTGTGAGCAACTCAATATTCCGATTAATGGGCGCCATCGTGCACGTGGTGATGCAGAGGCCACTGTGGAGCTGTTTCGGCTCATAATGGACGCATCTGGTGGCCACCCGACAGTAGGTAATGATAGCTGGGTATCAAAAATGCCCGAGGGTTTTGATCGCAGATTGGTAGATGATTTACCAGAGTCCTCAGGGATATTGTATTTTAAAAATCAGAATGGAGACGTTATTTATGTAGAGGGTGCCAGAGATCTGTACAAAGCGGCTATCAAACAACTAAATGCCAATTCTCAAAAGGCTCACGACCTTCGTAATGCGCTGGCTAGTATTGATTTTGAGGAGGTAAATAGCGAACTTATCGTAAGCCTCAAAGCAGCCAATGAACACCGCAAGCACCTGCCGGATTTTAATAAAAACCTGAAAACAAGCGCCTATCAACTAGTGGCGGAGACCGACATGTTTGGCTATACACAGCTTCAGGTGGTGTCTCAGCGATCATATCATGGCGTGTGGAACGAGTTTCAAACCAAAAAGCTCGCTGAAAATCACCTCGCGATGCTCCGCGATAAGTATCATCTGTGCGCTCAGCTTACAGGACAGGCGGATCGCTCAAAATGCCAAAAAGCAGGAAAATTCACATGCCCTGGACCATGCCATCAGCTAGAGTCTGCAGACAGCTACCAGCTCCGTGTAGTTTCAGCATTGCGTCATGAGCTTCCAGAGAAAGGAACGTTTGCTCTGCTGGAGCCAGCTGCGGAACAAGAACGGGCGTTTATCCTCTTTGAAAACTATGAATATGTCGGTTATGGTCAGTTTAATGAAGAGTATGATTCTTTGAGCAGTTTTGATGATTTTAAGGCGTATGTCACCACAGACTTTCTTGCACCTGAAAAAGTGGTGACTATTCGCAAGTTTTTGGGTGGTAAGCAACCAATGAAAAAGCTGATATTTGATGAGCAGGGAATTTGTCTGAAAATGGTTTGACGAACACATTTCTTTAGATAATTGGTAATTCACTGATTATTCCGGGGGATACTCGCTACCTTTGCTGTTCATTTTAAGAAAGTATTTTTGAATAATTTTAGCAAACTAGGACTTTCACAGTCAATCGTGGACGTCCTTGACTCTTTGGGTTTTGAAAACCCTACTCCAGTTCAAGAAAAATCCATTCCTCTTCTTCTGACTAAAAACCCAACCGATTTTATCGGGTTGGCCCAAACGGGAACAGGCAAAACGGCAGCTTTTGGTCTGCCGCTCATAGATCTCATAGAGGAGGACAATAAATCTACTCAAGCGCTAGTGATGGCGCCTACACGTGAGCTTGGCCAGCAAACGGGTAAGCAGTTGGTAGATTTTTCTAGCAACAACAAAGCAGTAAATGTAGAAGTGGTATATGGCGGAGCTGCCATTACCAATCAGATCAAAGCACTAAGGAAGCCCACACAGATCATAGTGGCTACTCCGGGAAGACTCCTGGACCTCATCAAGCGCAGAGCTGTAAAGCTTGAAAACGTAAAATACGTGGTGCTGGATGAAGCCGACGAAATGTTGAATATGGGCTTTAAAGAGGATATCGACGAAATCCTTTCCCATACCCTGGAGTCGCGGGTGACCTGGTTGTTTTCTGCTACCATGCCACCGGAAATCCGCCGGATTGTAAAGAAATACATGAAGGACCCGATAGAGGTAGCGGTAAACACTGAGCAGAAAAGCAATGTGGACATTTCTCACAAGTATGTGATGACCAAATCGTCCAACAAAATAGCTGCACTTCGTAGGTTTTTGGATATTCAGCCAGACATGCGCGGAATAATGTTTTGTCGTACCAAACGCGAAACACAACAAATCGCTGACGATCTGGGCAACCTGGGCTATGGTGTGGAAGCACTTCACGGTGACCTCTCTCAAGGTCAGCGGGATGCAGTGATGAAGCGTTTCAAAACACGATCTATGCAGCTGCTGATTGCTACAGATGTGGCGGCTAGAGGTATCGATGTAAATGATCTTACGCATGTATTTCATCATACACTTCCAGACCAGCTAGAGAGCTATACCCACCGAAGTGGACGAACAGGAAGAGCTGGAAATAAGGGTACATCGTTGGTGTTTATCAACCCACGAGAGGGACGTAGGATTACCGATTTGGAGCGCAAAATCAAAGTGAAATTTGAGCGGGTAGAAATCCCTAGCGTAGAGGCTTTGAAATCGTCCAGAATTCACAACTGGGCCAGCCTAATCATCAATACACAGGTAGATCCTCAGTCTGAAAGTATCCTCACCGATGTGCAGGACAGGTTTGCACACCTGAGCAAAGAAGACCTGCTCAAGCGATTGATCACCACACAGCTGGATCACCTGATGGTGCAGGAAGGTGAAGAAAATAACCTTAATGAAACCCATGGTGGATCACCAGATAAGCGGGACAGAAGTGGGTTTAGTCGCTACTTTATCAATGTAGGCTCTATAGATGGAATGACCAAAGCAGATTTGGTGCATTTTATGTCAGACATTGCCAACGTAGACAGAAAGTACTTTGGGGACATCACCATGCAAAAGAACCGGTCTTATGTAGATATTGACAGCTCGCAGGATCGAGGCCTTAGCCTGAAGTTTGAAGGAGTGGAGATCGAAGGTCGAAGCATTCGGGTAAATAGAGACGATCAAGGTGACAGAAGAAATGGAGCCGACTTTAAGAAGTCCAAAAACCGACGTAAACCACGTCCGGAAAGAGATCGCCGAAAGGGGAGAAGAAGGAGATAAATCACAACTGGGCTAACATGTTACAAGCTAAACAGTTAGCCTGATCAATAGGGAACGATTGGTGTCCGGAATTGTGTTTTCATGAGGAAGGACCCAAATATTCCATTACCTTTGCATTACAGGAGCTGCAATCAAACTATCTGCAATTTCACCTCACGGTTTTTCAGACAAATCTTTGTAAGTGCACTGGTACCATGCGCGGCGCGCATGAATAGTTATTAGGCTCCGGATTAATATAGGTAAATAGTAAGACGTAACGCATCTCGCGCCGAGATGTAGGGCGAAAGCCTTTTTGGTCTCTACTGTATGTTTCACACACTAAAAGGAGATTCATGGCAAGATCACAAAACAGCTTCATCAAGAAACAAAAGGAGAAAAAGAAACTTCAGAAGAAGAAGGAGAAAATGGAGAAGAAGATGGAGCGTAAAGAAAATAACAACAAGGGAGGAGATCTCTCTGATATGATAGCCTATGTAGATGAGTTTGGTAACATCGTGGATGAGCCACCAGAAGAGCCCAAACCTGAGAAAAAGAAAAAAGAAGAATAAATCAAGGAGCGACATGTGTAAAACATGTCGCTTTTTTTATGCCATTTATATCTGAAACGACTTTTTCAAATCAAATGCTCCCCGTCCATGATATTTGGGATTTCGTCCTAACTTTACCGCCATGGCCGAATACGCTGAAATCATCAAAGACTTACAAAAGGGGAAATATGCTCCGGTTTACTTTTTGCAAGGAGACGAACCCTTTTTTATTGATAACATCACGGAAAACATCGAACACAATGCCCTGGATGATACTCAGAAAAGTTTCAACCAGTATGTGTTGTATGGCAAGGATGTGACCTTTACAGATGTGCTCAACGTGGCACGAAAGTATCCGATGATGGGTGAACGTCAGGTGGTGATCGTAAAAGAAGCCCAGGACATGCGGGACTGGAAAAAGGAAGATCCGCAAAAAATGCTGATAGCCTATCTGGAAAACCCGCTTCCTACTACCATATTGGTGTTTGGTCACAAGTACAAGACACTAGATCGACGTACCAAAATCAGCAAGGCGCTTGAAAAAAATGCGGTTTTTCTCAACTCCAAACGCATCTATGACGACAAGGTGCCAGGGTGGGTAAGGTCCTATGCCCAGGCTACGGGAGCGAATGTCACGGAGAAGGCCATCATGATTTTGACGGAGAATATTGGTAACAACCTCCAGCGACTAGCCAACGAAATCAATAAGTTGAAACTCAACGTGGAGGATGGTCAGCAAATAGATGAGGTGGCGGTTCAGAAATACGTTGGTATTAGTAAAGATTACAACACCTTTGAACTGCAAAAGGCGATTTCATTGAGAGATGAGGTGAAGGTGATGAAAATCGTGCAGTATTTTGATGCCAACCCATCCAGCAACCCATTAATTATGGTGATCGCCAACTTATATTCTTATTTCACCAAGTTGCTGCTCATCCACCATCAGGGAGCATCCGATAAAAACGCTGTAGCCCGCGCCATAGGTGTAAATCCTTTTTTCGCTACCGAATACATGCAGGCAGCACGCAACTACCCGGCGCATATTGTCATTAGAAATATCCAACTCATACATCAGGCAGATTTGCAGTCTAAGGGCATAGGCTATGCTCCTATGAAAGATGGAAACATCCTGAAAGAATTGATATTTAAGTTGATGCACTGATACAAAATCGTTTGATTATACGTTCAAGCCTTAAATACCCAAAAGCACACCACATGCGTATTGCCGCTTTTCTATTTAGCATAGCAAGTATCCACTTTACCATAGCTCAGCAGCTGGAGTCATCTTCAGATCCGCAGTTAATCTATCAGCAGGCGTTGGAAGCCTACCAGCAAGAAAGCTACCTGGCTGCTGTCACTCACTTTGAGCGATTTCAAGAGCTGTCAAAAACACCTAATCCAGAAGCTAGCTATTACCATGCACATGCCAGTTTGCGTGTGGGTGACGCTAGAGCCGTAGCTATGATCAGAAGGTTTATTCAGGATTACCCTGCTCACCCACTGGCTGGAGGAGCTTATTTTGAGCTGGGCAACTATTACTTTCTTCAGGATGATTATGCTGCCAGTCTCGAGTACTATTCTAGTGTGTCTGGAAGTCAGCTGCCCGTGAGGCAGCAAGAGGTATGGTATTTTCGTATGGGGTATGCTCAGCTCAAAGAAGGAGATACACTCGCTGCAGTGCCCAATTTGGAAACAGTACTGGAATATAGAGGGGACTACCACGGTGATGCATCGTATTATTTGGCGGTATATCACTTTGAAAGCGGAAACTATACGCAAGCTTTGGGGTACCTGGAATCAATAGCCGATGACGAACAGTTTTTTGAAAGTGTAGCACAAATGACAGCAGGTATACATTACCATACGCACAACTATCAGATGCTCTACCGCTATGCAGATCAAAACCTCAAAAAGGCAAATCGCAATACACAAAAACTATTGCTGAAGCTGGTAGGAGAGGCGCGATTTGAGGAGGAAGATTACAAAGAGGCAACTACACATTTACAGCGATACGTAGACCTTTCGAGCAAGCGCGTGGATGCCGATACTTATTACAAGCTGGGCTATGCCTATTTTCAAACTGGAGCCAACGAAGAGGCTATTGATAATTTCAAATTGGCAGGTTTGGAGAAAGGCGTACTGGGGCAAAATAGTAGCTTTTATCTGGGGCAGCTGTACATGCGTAAAAACAATATCAATTATGCCTACAGTGCTTTTCAAACAGTAGCTGAAGGTGGAGGAGCTATGGCCGAAGAGGCAGCCTTTACCATGGGTAAGCTCAATTTTCAACGTGAGCAATATGCTGCCGCGGTTCGGGATTTTGAGTCCTTTTTGGAAAAACACCCCAACTCAAGGTGGAAAACCGAGGTGAATGAACTGATGGCCCAGGCATACCTGCGCAGTTCTGACTATGACCAGGCGATAAACCATCTCTCGACCATTCGGAATAAATCTGCGCTAATGAAGAGCGCATATCAGAAAGTGACCTTTAGAAAAGGACAGTTGTTGTTTAACGACCAGAAGTTTCAGCGGGCAGTAGACTTGTTCGATGAAAGTCTGGCATTTCCGATGGATCGAGAACTGGAGGCACAGGCTTTTTACCTCAAAGGAGAATGCCACTCACTACTCAATCAGCCTGAAGCTGCTAAAAATGCGTACATGAGATGTTTGAGTACCGGCACGGAGCAGTGGTCCAATGCTGCCAGGTATGGATTGGCCTATATCCATTACAATCAAAAACAGTACACAGAGGCGGAAGCATTTTTTGAAGATTTTATACAAAACAGTTTCAAGCGTGATGAACTGACGATAGATGCACGGTTGAGGCTGGCGGATTGTTACTACGTCCAAAAGCAATATGATAAAGCCATCCGTCAGTATAAGCAGGTGGACAGTGAGCAGGCCAACGCCTATATCGCCTATCAGCTAGGGTTGGCTTATTCGCTAAAAGGTGATGGTGTGATGGCCCAGCAGCATTTCGAAGAAGTACTTCGCTTTCCCACCTCCGAATACGCAGACAATGCCCTTTTTCAGTTGGGGCAAATGCATGTGGAAAATGGTTCGTTTGATGCTGCCGTGGTAACCATTGAGCGCTTGCTATCCGATTTCCCAAACAGCCCGCTGATGCCCTATGCACATACACGCCTGGCGTTGAGTTATTTCAACCTGGATGAGCTTGCTAAAGCAAAAGCTTCTTATGAGTATGTATTGAAAAACTACATCGCGAATGAAGTAGCAAACGCAGCCTTACTGGGCTTGCAAGAGGTCATGAAAAAAGGACAGTCCGTACCCAATTTTGAGGACTACATGCAGGCCTATCAGCAGGCAAACCCAGATGACAATAGCCTGGAAGTGGTGGCCTTTGAGGCAGCAAAGACCAGCTATTACAATCAGCAGTATGAAGATGCTGCCAACAAACTTCAGGCGTTTTTGGAAAAATATCCTACTAGTGGGTTTCAGGAAGATGCACGCTATTTTTTAGCTGATGCCAACTACCGTGCAGGAAACTGGTCACTTGCTTCTAGCCAGTTTCAGCAGGTGATAGCAGCAGGCGTATCTCCGTATATGGGAAGGTCTCTGGACAAACGAGGCAAAGCTTTGATACGTCAAGAGCAGTTTGGAGAGGCTGTAAACAACTACCGGTTTTTGCTGGGACACGCCTCCAATGCCAAGGAAACATACATTGCCAGGGAAGGGCTTATGAATGCCTATTTTTATCAAAACAAGAGTGATAGCGCCCTATACTTCGCCAACCAAATACTCGCCGATGACTGGAAACCTGCAGATGCGGAGCGAGCTACGCTTTTGCTAAAGGCGAAGCTGTTTGTCCAAAAGGAAAACTATGATGAGGCTCTGGACGAATTAATTCGCGTGGTAAACGATGCGCCCAACGAGCGTGGAGCTGAAGCCAAATACCTAATGGGTAAGGTTTATTACCTCAAAGGGCAGTACAAGCGTTCTCTGGAGATGCTATTTGACCTCAACCGCAACTATGGGTCTTATCCCCACTGGGTGGGAAAATCCTTTTTGCTCATTGCCGATAATTATTTGGAAATGGGGGAGTTGCTGCAAGCCAAAGCCACTACACAGTCTATCATAGACAATGCTTCTGATGATGCTATTGTGCAGGAAGCAAATGAAAAAATGCTGACGATACTGGAAGAAGAAGAGCGCGTACTTGTAGCTGACAGTACCATGGTAGAAGACACAATCCGATGAGAATGATTCGTTACACATATATTGTTCTGTTTTTGCTGCTAGTCAGCCAGGCAATGGCTCAGGAGACAGATACAGCTCCCACCGGAGCTATAGAGGATGCTCAAATTATCATTGAAAAAGACAAGCCCCTGACTTTGCCACGTGCAAGCAGGGTATATAAACCATCGGCCATTCAGCCAGTAGTCACCGATACGGTAAACCTCAGCTTTTACCTTTCTCAACCTCAGGCTACGTTTGACCCGTATGCATTTAGTCCAGAGGTGAAATCGCTCTCCAAAACTGAAGCGCTGGAGGCTAACACCAACTATCTCAAAGTGGGTTTTGGAAACTACCTTTCACCTGAGATTCGTGGGTTTGCCGGAGTAGCTGATGGCAACCGTAGAGTAGGTCTTTTTGTAGACCATGAGTCTTTTGCCCGCGGCCCAGTGCGTAAAGATGAGAGTGCTTATAGCAATACGCAGGTAATTCTCCAGGGATCACTGTCCAACACTGGACTTGTCGTAAGCCCATTTGTCAACTATGAGCTGGAGCGCTATTATTTTTACGGGTACGAAGACGAACCTGCTGAGCAGGGAATTACTGACCGAATTGCCACCAACTACTTTCGGTTAGGAAGTGATTTTTCGGGTAGCAATGGAGCTTTTAGTTACACGGCTACTCCCTTTCTTGCATTTACTACGATGGGCGCTAGCGGACAAGAGGCCTTCAACAGGGAATCCAACTTGGGTCTAAATGGATCTGGAACGTACAAGCAGAATGAATCACTGGAATTTAGACTTGGTACAGACTATTCCTATAGTGGCTATCAAAGTGGAGTCATCCAGAAGCGGCACGTTTTTCATCTTATACCCGAGGTGCGTTATCATAATGATAGGTTGCTTTTAGCTGGAGGAGCAGCTTTGGGAGTCTCTAGTGACAGTGTGGGCGCATCCACAGCCTTAGGCGTATTTCCGAGATTTAAAGGGAGTTTTGCCATCAATGAGCAGTTTGCTATCATGGCCAATGCTACAGGTGGTTTTGCGGCGAATGACCTAAACACCTTACGAAAGCGTAATCGTTACCTGGAAGATACACTGACACTTCTCAATCAGCGTGAGCATGTAAACATGGAGATTGCTTTGGAATATAAAATGCGCCACGACATGAGTCTTGAGCCTTTTATAAGCTATTCAAACACCGCCAATTATGCATTCTTTGTGCCTTCGGGGCTAGACAGTGCACGATATACGCTGCGTTATGACACAGGAGGGCTCGGACGATCAGCATTTGGCGTGCGCTATAGGTTGATCAACAACCGCAGCCAGCTATCCGCAGAAATGGCTATGGTTTCATATCAGACTGATACCCTGGCAGAAGCATGGTATCTGCCAGGTACCACCTTGAAGCTTAACTACAGTCAGCTAATAGGTGAGCAATGGCGCGTACATGGAGAAATGTATGTCTGGGATGGCCTGAAAGGCCCTGTGGGCGGTACCTCAGAAGCCTACGTTTTACCCACTATAGTAGATCTTTCTGTAGGTGGAAGTTACCAAATTGATGATCGTTTCAGTGCCTATGTAGATATAGAAAACCTACTGGGAATACGATACGAGCGATATCTCAACTACCCTGTACGTGGCATAACCGCCAAAATTGGTTTTATTTATCGATTTTAAGTGACATATTCGCAGGGTGGAAAGCAAGTCATTGTTTTGGAATAATGATTTTTTGCTATCTTGGTTTCTACTTAAATCTAATCGAATGGCTGACGAAAAAAATAAAAACGAAGATCCAGAAGAAAAAAAGGACGACCAGTTTGATGATGATGAAGACTTTGGTTTACCCGATCTGGAATACGAAGAATTAGATGAAGACGATGAGGAGGACATTGAAGAAGATTCTCCAGAGCCACCCAAAGAAGAAGAGCCACAAGCTGAGTCTCCAGAAGCTCCGATAGGAGAAGAGGTACTAGACGATGATATAGATATATCTGCTGACGATTTTGATAGCAGTGATGAACCAGAAGACTGGGAAAAAGAGCTTGAGAAAGAACTCGAAGAAGAATTAAAAGCTGAGGGAGATACTGGAGGCTTTTATGAGGAAGAGTCATACGAAGAGTTTGAAGATTCAGGCGAAGACCTGTCTTCAGGGTCTGTGTTTGACAGTGATTCATCAGACGAAAAGGTAGAAGGTGCAGATAGCTATTCTGACCAACCTGCGGCTGCAGCCGGAGGAGCAGGTGCTGCCGGTGGTGGTACTTATGCCAGTGCCTATGCAGATAGTAAGTCTGAGTCTAAAGGTAAGTTTGTGCGAACAGTGGTTATCGGTACGTTGTTGTTTGCCGTAATCGCAGTGGTCTTCTACCTGATGTACGATGGTGGCGATGAGGCACCTAAAAAAGTGGCGGATAAAGTAGAGCAGAAAAAAGCTCCAGCTAAAAAGCCTGCTGCCAAGCAGCCAGTAAAAAAGCAAACGCCTCCACCTAAGAAGGAAGAGACCAAAAAGCCTGCGCCTAAAACCGAGCAGAATAGGCCTGCACAGGCCAATGCTGTACCTGCAGGAGAAATTACCCGATTGCCAGACCCTACAGGAAAGGCTTACATCGTAATCGGGAGTTTCTTTGATGACGACTTGGCCATGGACTATGCCAGAGAGTTGTCTGCTGAAGGTAAGAGCCCATTTGTGATCCCACCGTTTAAAGATCACAGATTTCACCGCGTAGCGATCGCAGAGTACAATAGTTTCTCTGATGCATCCGCCTCCGTAGAAGGGTTCAAAACAGAATACGGTCCTGATATTTGGCCATTGAAATATTAATTCAACTTTCGTTGACAATCTATCGTTTAATCTCGCGTTTATTGGCCGGGATTAAACGATTTTTTGTTTATACACACTTAGATAAAACCCTATGTTTTTGCAACTAGAACCAACAGAAGGTCTGGAAACCATCTCCGTGCTGGAGCTTTTGCTCAAGGGAGGCTTTATGATGATACCCATCATAGTACTTTGGGTAGCGTCTATCTACATCTTTGTAGAGCGCATGCTACTCATAAAGAGTGCTTCCAAAACACCCGCGGATTTTCAAGACAAGATTCATAACATGGTGCTGGCAGGAGATGTACAAGGTGCGCAGCTACTATGTAGCCAAACAGATACTCCGGTAGCACGTATGATTCAAAAAGGGATCAGCCGAATAGGTAGCCCGCTAAAGAACATAGAAGTGAGTATTGAAAATACGGGTAAAATAGAGATCTACAGGTTGGAAAAAAACCTCAGTATACTGGCCACCATCTCTGGCGCAGCACCTATGATTGGTTTTCTAGGAACAGTTACAGGAATGATTCAGGCCTTTATAGCCATAGCCCAGGAAGAAGGTGCTGTGAGCCCCAAGCTGCTTTCGAGTGGTATCTATGAAGCGATGGTGACTACAGCTGCAGGCCTTTTTGTAGGTATTATTGCGTATCTGGGATACAACTTCCTCGTGTCACGAGTTCAAAAAGTAGTACACCGCATGGAATACACCGCCATAGATTTCGTTGACCTGTTACAAGAGCCACAAAAATGAAGCTTCAATCCAAACATAAGGTAGATGCTGCATTTAGCATGTCTTCCATGACGGATGTGATCTTCCTGTTGCTGATCTTTTTTATGCTGACTGCATCGTTTATTACCCCGTCGGGATTGCCGGTAAACTTGCCTTCCAGCAAGAGCTCAGAGATTGTGATGCAAAAGGTGAGCGTGACGATCACTGATGATCTGCAGTACTACGTGGATGACCGCCAAGTGAGTATCAGTCAGTTGGAGGCAGTGCTGCGTGATGCCTTTAGTGGCAAAGAAGGCGTGGTAGTGCTCCACTGTGACAAAACCGTGCCTGTAGAAAACCTGGTGCAGGTGGCAGGCATTGCTACGGCATTAGAAGCGCGCGTATCGATAGCTACCAAGCCCAACTAACTCATGGCTGACGAAAAAGAAAAGAAATACCAACGAATTGGGTGGATCTCCGCTATTGCGGCCCAGCTGGTCATGCTGTTGCTTTTCTATTTTCTCATAGCCTGGAGAGAACCCGATCCGCCGATTCCTTCTTATGGAATAGAGCTTGCCTTTGGTATTGACAATACCGGAAGTGGAGCAGAACCCGTAAGTGCGCCTGAAGCGGCTGAGGCACAGCCTGAAGAGGAAGTGACTGAGATGGTGGAAGAAACAGTAGATGAACCCGTAGAAGAGGTGGTAGAGGAAGCCCCAGTGGAGCCTGTGGAGTCAGAGCCGGTAGAATCAGAACCTGAAATAGCTGAAACTCCTATCACCGAGACACCAAGTCCGGATGTAGTAGAAGAAAATGCTCCTCCTGAACCTGTAGAAGAGGTGATTGCTGAGGAGCCCATGCAAGAAGAACCCAAAAAAGAAGAACAGGTAGAGCAAGAGCAGCCGGCTGAGGAGCAACCCACCGAAGAGCTCAACCCTGAAGCGACCATGCCAAAATCTGCTGATGGAGACCCTAACCTCAACAGTGGTGAAGAAGGTGGAGAAGGTGCTGCCGGCAAGGAAGAAGGCACCCTGGACGGCCGTGCCCTGATGGGGGAGCAGGGCAGCTCCAAAGGAGCCAGTCTGCAGATGGCCGGATGGGTGTGGGATTTTCAGCCACAGCCAAAAGACAATACTGATGAATCTGGTAAGATTGTTTATAAGATCGTGGTAGATCAGGACGGCTACATCACTAACATAGATTTGGTTTCGAGTACCGTATCTCCGGTGGTGGAGCGCTACTATCGCCAAAGTGTCGAGCGTTTGTCGTTTAGCAAAACCAATGAATACACTCCAGCGCCATCTTCTACAGGTACCATCACTTTTATTATCCGAGCGAAGTAATCCATGACTTACGAAGAATGCCTCGAGTACCTCTATGAGCGGCTACCGATGTTTCAGCGCCAGGGTGCAGCAGCGATCAAAAAAGACCTGACCAATACGGTACGTTTGTTGGAAGCCATGGGAAATCCTCACGAGCAGTTTCAGGCTGTGCATATAGCAGGAACCAACGGCAAGGGAACTTCTGCGCACGCACTGGCTGCCGTTTTGCAGCAGGCAGGATATAAAACCGGACTCTACACCTCACCACACCTCAAATCATTTACCGAGCGCATTCGCCTCAATGGCCATGAAATTCCACAAGCGGATGTTGCCGCATTTGTGAGCCAACATCGGAGGGTAATCGAAGGAATAAACCCATCTTTCTTTGAAGTGACGGTAGCTATGGCTTTTGAGTTTTTTGCAAAGCAAGAGGTGGATATAGCCATTATAGAAACCGGGCTGGGAGGCAGGCTGGATAGTACCAACGTCATTACGCCACTGGTGAGCCTCATCACCATGATCGGGTATGACCATGCCGACCTGCTCGGCGATACACTGGAACAAATTGCGGCTGAGAAGGCTGGCATCATAAAGCAAGGTGTACCAGTAGTCATTGGTGCAGATCAGCCGGAGTTGTTGCCTGTCTTTTCACGAGTGGCCGAAGCAAAAGGAGCACCACTACATGGCGTGGGGGCTTACAGCATACGCGGAAAAAGTCTGGTCAACGGACGCAGATCTTTTGAGCTCTCCAAAAATGGAGAAGGGGTGCTAAAAGGGGATTCTGATATAGCTGCAGATTATTTTTTGAAAAATATCCCTGGCATTTGGGAGACATTGCAGGTACTAAAAGCTCAGGGCTTTGTACTATCTGAAACCGACATAAAAGCAGGTTTGGGGAGCATTGCTACTACTACAGGGCTGAAAGGGCGCTGGCAGGTGCTGGAGTCTGCTCCGGCCGTGGTGGCAGATGTAAGTCACAATGAAGCAGGTGTCAGCACACTGGTGCAGCAAATAGCCAGTACGCAGTTTGAGCAACTACACTTGATCTTAGGCATGGTACGAGACAAAGAGATAGGAAAGGTAATGGCGCTCTTACCTGCCAATGCCAGCTACTATTTCACTCAGTCTTCGGTACCCAGATCGTTGCCTGCTGCCGATCTCAAAAGGCTTGCTGCTGAC
Source organism: Marinoscillum furvescens DSM 4134 (assembly GCF_003386095.1). GTDB lineage: Bacteria > Bacteroidota > Bacteroidia > Cytophagales > Cyclobacteriaceae > Marinoscillum > Marinoscillum furvescens. Next base: position 34,395 of record NZ_QREG01000019.1, read on the forward strand.
CTGAACAAAGTAGGTGAGGCTTTTACGAATGTAAACGAAGCACTTATCTCTGCAAAAAAGAATGCCACTGAAAATGACCTCATTGTAGTATGTGGTAGTACTTTTGTGGTTGCAGAAATTGATCATTTGTGAGACAGAAATTAAAAAGGTTCGCAGAAAATGCGAGACGAGCCAATATCATAGAGCCTGGCAAGCCACTTTTTGAAGAAATTAAAGGCCAGTGGAACCAACTATATTTTAAAAACGAGCGTCCTATCACTGTGGAGCTAGGGTGTGGCAATGGAGAATACACCGTAGGGCTGGCGGAGGTGGATCCTCAGAGCAATTATATCGGGGTAGACCTCAAAGGTGATCGCCTTTACCAGGGGAGTACACACGCCATTGAGCATAAACTGGCAAATGTTGGTTTTTTGCGCACGCAAATTCATCAGCTAGACAAGTTTTTTGCTCCCGGAGAGGTGGATGAGTTTTGGCTTACTTTTCCAGACCCGCGCCCTAAAAAACGAGAAATCAGGAGACGCCTGAGCAATCCACGCTTTTTAAAACTCTATCAGCAGGCTTGTAAAGCTCGCGGATGGTTTAAGTTCAAAACCGATAATACTCCTCTTTTTGAGTATACACTGGAAGTACTGCAGGATGAGTTTCCGGTAGATGATCTGGTATATACATTTGATTTGTACGCTTCAGACCTACAAGGAGACCACCACGGTATCAAAACCCGGTATGAAGGCATCTGGACGGAGAAAGGAGAGCGGATTAAGTATCTGAAGTTTCGGTTTAAAACCACCGAGGAGCTAAAGGAGCTGGGCATATTAGAAGAAGAAAAACAGATAACAGAAGAGTAACATGAGAAAAGGACTAGGAATGATCGCACTGATGGCATCAGTGATCTGGATGAGCGGCTGTCTGAAAACAGAAGACGTCTTTGATCCGGCAGATCAGTTTAACAAAGAGCAAGCATTGATTGATCAGTATATCGTAGAGCAAGGGCTCACCGTGCAGACGGATACGCAAGGTTATGAGCTGCGGTATAGTTTGGTAGATCCAGGTAATGGACCAGCTCCCGAAAACGGCCAGTATGTATTTGCAGATTATGTAGGTAAGCTCATTCCAGAAGGTAATGTGTTTCACGAAGCAGATAGCATCTATGTGCAGCTAGGTGGGAGTACTATCGCCGGTTGGCAACTATTAATGCCTTATGCACGGGAAAACGGTAAAATCATTATGCTGTTGCCTTCATACTATGCTTTTGGTCAGTCAGGAAGCGCTGATGGAAACGTGCCAGGAAACACTCCTGTTGCGTATGAGGTGAACGTACGAGGGGTGTATGATCAGTTTGGATTTGAGCAAAAACGTATTCAAGACTACCTGACAGCCAAAAACCTTACGGCTGAGATGGACAGTACTACTGGGCTCCGTTATATCATCACTGAAGAAGGAACTGGTAGACACCCTACTGTGGATGATACTGTGAGAGTAGACTATGAAGGAAGGTTCTTGGTCAATGATGAGGTGTTTGAAGGTGTTTCAGGGGTGAAATTTAAGCTTGATGACCTCATCGAGGGATGGGGTATTTTGATGCCTTACGTCAAAGAAGGCGGAAGCATTACGATGTTTATTCCGTCCAAATATGCTTATGGTTCTGGGTCTTCTCAAATACCACCAAATGCCACTATGATATTTGAGGTGACACTTACGGAAATTGTTGGTAGGTAAAATAACAAAAAAGAGTAGTCCTTTTCGGGACTACTCTTCTTCTAATACCTCCAGGATGTCCATTACGGTTCCATAATCTTTAAATCCGGGACGTTCTTCCGGGCTACCTTCCAGTTCTATCCCAGTAAATACCTTATCATCCGCTACAGCGGGCGCTGTGGCTTCACTGAGGCTGTATCCTTTAATCAGCGGTATGTCCAGCTCCGACTTGATAAGCTCAGCGTATATGGCTTCATCCAATGATGGATCGAGGCTTTGAATAATGATCATCTTGGCCAGGTCGGCTGCAAATGCCAGTTGGCTCGTTATTCCAGCCACATCATCTGCTGATTGAATGACCAGTTTGTAAATCAGGTCAGTACCGGTTTCCTGTAGCTCTTCCAGTTGGTCCGCTTGCTGTACCTGTATATAATCCAAAGGGTAGTTGGTAGCTGCTAGCTTCACCTCGGCTACCTGTGCCTGGGTAAACTCCCCGGCAAACTTTACACCGGCCACCCAGTTAGTGATCTCATTAAACGTCTCCGGTGAAACATAGCCTTCACTTCCTTCTTCCAGATTGAATCCCAATACATCCACCATCATACCGGCACAATACCGTGCGTCACTGAGGTTGGTTATCTGGCTTATTTTCACGAAAGTTTTTAAACTCATTTGCTTTTCTATTTTTGCGAAACAAAGAAACCAAATCTGGCGTTTCTTACACGTTTTTAACGCTCAAAAAAATAGTAATTATGGCAGTAGAAGTCGTAACCGATGAAGAATTCAAAAATAAGTTGCAATCTGATGAAAAAGTGGTGGTAAAGTATTTTGCCGACTGGTGTGGAAACTGCCGCTTGTTTGCTCCCAAATACAAGCGCCTGTCCAATGACGATCGCTTTGAAGGGGTAAGCTTTCTGGATGTAAACGCGGAGAAAAACACTGAAGCACGCAAAGCAGGAGGGGTGACCAACCTTCCATATTTTGCCATTTTCAAGAACGGCGAGCTGGTAGAAGGGTTTGCCGGTAGCAAGGAAGATGCGGTAGTGGAGCTGATTAGTAAGCTGAACTAGTACTTAGATCATCAGTTGTAAGGTATGAAAAGGCTGTCTGACAAGTGTATGCTTGTGGGGCAGCCTTTTTGATTTTTTTACAAGGTTTAGTTGCCAAGGAAGTGTCACATTGAGCCTGTCGAAATGTAAGACCCTTCCCCCTGTTAATCATCATTAAAATGTTTTTGGTGTCTTTAACCTTCTAAAATAAGCTAGACCTTATCCTTTGATGTACTTTTTACTCTTGCTTTTATTGCTGTGACGTTTAGTAATATCCCCCATGTCGCGTTGTTTACTAATATTGGCAGTAAAGTGGTTTCCATGGTTTGTTGCATGCTAATCATGTTGGTGATTAAGTCTCCATGGTTTATAAACTGCTCACCATGGTAGTAGTACATCCTCCATGGCGGAGGTAATCCACTCCATGCCAGTCATGGAGCTCCAGTAGCCGGGCATGACGGAGTAAAATTTGGCATGTATGTAAAATAATCACCATGACAGAATAATATTTGGCAAGGATGTTGTGGGAATCGGCATGGAGGGGTGTGATGACCCGCGCCCCTGTTGATCTTGTGGCCAACATGTGGGAGGCTGTTAGGTGAAGAGTCACCACCCTTGCTAGTCCGAGTTTGCGTGGCTGTAGGTGACAACACCTACAGCGGCAATGCTTTCACAAACCTTTCCTGTCTCGCCGATTGTAGGGCCTGCCACGGCATGGCAGGGATTCCTGCGGAAGAACCGCTGAACGAGCTTTTGCAGATTGGAAAGTGTAAAATGAGAATAGAAGAATAAGGGCATAAAAAAAGGCATCCAATTTCTTGAATGCTTTTTTGAGGTCCCAAGCTGGGATTCTCCTGTAAGCCTGTCTCGCCGACAGGCAGGCCTGCCTGACGGCATGGCAGGGATTCCTACGGAAGAACCGCTGTACGAGCTTTTGCAGATTGGAAAGTGAAATGAAGGAAGTACATAAAAAAAGGCATCCAAAACTGGATGCCTTTTGAGGTCCCGAGCGGATTCGAACCGCTGTACGAGCTTTTGCAGAGCTCTGCCTAGCCACTCGGCCACAGGACCTAATAAAACTTCTGGCCTCTTCCTCGCCAGATTGCGGGGGCAGGCCTGTTCTGCAAATTTAAGCAATCACCAGTAGGTTGCTGAGTGCCTTATCGTTTTGCAGGTGCAAATTAAATAAGAAAGAAGGTAAACCGGAAGGCTTTTGCCTTCCGGTTTTATGAAAATATTAAGAATCTTTAGACTCTTCTTTGCTATCGGCTGATTCTGAAGCACTTTCGTCAGCTTTCGCTTCTGATTTTTCTTCAGTTTTAGCCGCTTCCTTCTTAGGAGCTGCTTTTTTAGCAGGCTTAGCTGCTGCTTCTTCCATCTTTTCTTTTAAAGCTGAAAGTGCATCAAGATCACCTAGAGTAGATTTCTCAGACTCATTGTTGATCTTATTGAGCGTGTTGCCTTTGCCTTTAGGGGCAGCTTTCTTCTTAGGAGCTGCAGGTGCTGGTTGCTCAGCGCCTTCTTTCCATGTAGAAGTGTGGGAGAGAACGATGCGCTTGTCATCTTTAGAGAACTCCAGCACTTTGAAGTCTAGCGTTTCTCCTTCTGATGCGTTGCTACCGTCTTCTTTCTGAAGGTTCTTAGAAGATACATGTCCTTCGATACCGTAAGGTAGCTCAAGGATTGCTCCTCTGTCGTTTTTAGAGATTACCGTACACTTGTGTACAGAGCCTCTGGTAAATACTGTCTCGAAAGTATCCCAAGGGTTCTCCTCAAGGTGCTTGTGGCTAAGTGCAAGACGTCTGTTGTCTACGTCTAGTTCCATTACCACTACTTCCAATTCGTCATTTACTTTCACAAACTCAGAAGGGTGCTTGATCTTCTTGGTCCAGCTAAGGTCAGATACGTGTACCAATCCGTCGATACCTTCTTCCAACTCGATGAACAAGCCAAAGTTGGTCAGGTTACGAACGATACCTGTATGCTTAGTGCCTACAGCGTACTTAGTAAGTACATCTTGCTTCGTCCAAGGATCTTCAGTAAGCTGCTTGATGCCGAGTGACATCTTGCGCTCGTCTCTGTCGATTGTAAGGACTACAGCTTCCAGTTCGTCGCCTACGTTGATGAAATCCTGAGGATTTCTCAAGTGCTGTGACCATGACATCTCAGATACGTGGATGAGGCCTTCTACACCAGGGATAATTTCAAGGAATGCACCGTAATCTGCTACGTTTACGATCTTACCTTTCACTTTAGAGCCAACATCGATGCCAGCATCCAAAGAATCCCAAGGATGAGCAGTAAGCTGCTTCATACCAAGTGAGATACGCTTCTTGTCATCGTCAAAGTCAAGTACTACTACATTGACTTTCTCGTCAAGGTTAAGCACTTCTTCTGGATGATTGATACGACCCCAAGAGATGTCTGTGATGTGGAGGAGACCATCTACACCACCAAGATCGATGAATACACCGAAGTTGGTCATGTTTTTGATCACACCTTCCAGTACTTGTCCTTTCTCCAGGTTTTCGAGGATTACTGCTTTTTGCTTCTCGATATCCTTTTCGATCAGGACTTTGTGAGATACTACTACGTTATCGTTAGCGTAGTTGATCTTCACTACTTTCACTTCCATTTTCTTACCTACAAAAACATCAAAGTCTCTGATAGGCTTCACGTCGATTTGAGAACCAGGAAGGAAAGCTTCTACTCCGTAAATATCTACGATAAGACCACCTTTGGTTCTTCTCTTCACCATACCGTCGATCACCAGGTCTTCGTCCAGAGCTTTCTGGATGTTTTCCCATGCTTTTACGATTTTGGCTTTTCTACGAGAAAGTACCAACTGGCCGTTAGCATTTTCCTGCTCTTCTACGTAAACTTCTACTTCGTCACCAGGCTTGAGGTCTTCCAGGTCTCTGAATTCAGAGAGCGAAACCAATCCGTCTGATTTGAAGCCGATGTTTACAATCACATCTCTGTTGGTGATACCTACTACAGTACCAGTCATTACTTCTTTCTCAGAGATCTGATTGAGAGTAGACTCATAAAGCGCTTCCATTTTCTTACGGTCTGCTTCTGAGTACTCTTCGCCAAATCCATCGTCACTGGCTGTGTCCCAGATGTCCGCTTCAGATTCAGCTATAGGAGCTGCTACTTCAGGAGTTTTTGCCTCTTCTTTGAAAGGCTGCTCTTTCGCTGCTTTTACAGGCTCCTCTTTTTTCTCCTCAGCAGCTGGCTCTGCAGGCGCTGATTCTTTTGGAGCCTCTTGAGACTCCTTGGCTTGAGCTTCCTGGTTTTGAAGCTCTTCTTTTTTTTCTTCTGCCATAATAAATAAATGACTCTACGATACGCCCTTTTCCCTAGAGTCATGAGGAAAAGAGGTTTGGTTTAAAAGATGTGCCTGGCATTGGCCAAACACCCATTCACCCGAATGGAGGCGCAAAGGTAGTGGAAAAAGGTGAAGAGTGGAAACAATGTGCTGGTGATAAATGAATGAAAATCAATGGTTTTCGTAGGTCACAACAGTCTTACCGGATATGGCCCGTGGTTTTGTATGAAAAATGCTAATTTCGACCTAAGAAAAAGAACCCTAAAACGACTACTACCCAAAATGAAAAACCTCGTTATTCTCACGCTTATTTTCCTAATGTTATCCTGTGTGCCCAAGGTGGAGCAGGCCGATCTGATACTTCGTGGAGGCACCGTGTATACCCTCGATGAAACGCAGCCCACTGCAGAAGCCATCGCTATCAAAAATGGCGAGATCGTGAAAGTAGGTGCTTTTGCTGATGTGGAAGACCTGCTAGGGGATAGTACACGTGTGATCGAGCTAGAGGGGCGTTACGTATACCCGGGCTTTGTGGAAGGACATGCGCACATAATGGGGATCGGTGCCAATCTGATCAATGTAGACCTCATGGGTGCCAAAAGCTATGATGAGGTGATAGCGTTGGTAAAAGAACGCGCCGCTCAAACTCCAGAAGGTCAGTGGATCGTAGGCCGCGGTTGGCATCAGGACAAGTGGGACCAACTGCCCGAAGGGATGTTTAATGGATTTCCCACTCACCACAAATTGAGCGAGGCAGTACCTAATCATCCGGTGTATTTGAAACATGCCAGCGGTCATGCCAGCCTGGTGAATGCCCGTGCTTTGGCAGCAGCCGATATCACGAAAGATACGCCACATCCTGATGGTGGTGAGGTGTTTAAAGACGTCAGTGGACAGCCGACGGGACTCCTTAACGAAACGGCAAGCACCCTGGTGTCGGAGATTATACCCAAAGAGACGACTGAGCTAAAGCGAAAAAAACTACAGATGGCTATTGAAGAGTGTCTGAAAAACGGAATTACTGCATTTCATCAGGCCGGGTCGCAAGCTGATGATATCGCTGTGTTTGAAGAGTTTGCTCAAAACGACCAACTCAAGCTGCGCATGCACGTGATGCTCACGGGTAGGGATACCACCCTGTTAGATGAATACTTCGAAAAAGGACCACAGATAGGGCTGTATGACAACTATCTCAACATCCGCTCGATCAAGCTTTATGCAGATGGGGCGCTGGGTTCGCGTGGCGCCTGGCTTTTGGAGGAGTATAGCGATGCCCATGGCCAGCATGGCCACAACGTGATGCCGATGGAAGCTATTGCTGAGGTGGTGGATAGAGCCATTCAAAACGGCTTTCAGGTGTGTACGCATGCCATTGGTGATCGGGCCAATCGTGAGGTGTTGGATATCTATGAAGAAGCATTTGAAAACTATCCGGATCGCTCCAGGGATCATCGTTTTCGCATAGAGCATGCACAGCACATTCACCCAGAAGACATTCCCCGGTTTGCGGAGCTGGGCGTAATTCCTGCTATGCAGGCGATTCACATGTCATCGGATCGTCCATGGGCTATCGATCGGCTAGGTAGAGAACGCATCGAAAATGGAGCCTACATGTGGAGTGAACTGATCGATCAGGGCTCTATGATTGTCAATGGCACTGATGCTCCTGTGGAGCCGGTGAGTCCGCTGGCCAGCTTCTATGCTTCGGTAAGCCGAAAAACACTGCAGGGAACGCCCGATGGAGGCTATGAGCCTACTCAGAAAATGACTCGTGAAGAAGCACTAAAATCCTATACGCTGTGGGGAGCCTATGGTGCTTTTATGGAAGATCGTACGGGCAGCATAGTGGCGGAGAAACTTGCGGATTTCACCATTCTCGATCGGGACATCATGACGATACCGGAAGAAGAGATTTTGGATGCCAAAGTGGTGATGACTGTAGTAGGAGGTAAGGAGGTTTACGAAGAGAATTGACGCGAGGTACTGATTTTTCGGCTTTTGTGGATACGTTTGCCCTCCGGTACCTTAATCGTATACACCAGTGCTAATAGAGGAATATTTTTCGCTTAAAGATCATCATACTTTTCACCTGGATGTCTATGCCAACTTTAAGGCATCCATAGCGCAACCAGAAGACCTGGAGGAGCTGTTTAATACACCAAAGTACAAGAACAAAAAGAAGCTCGTACTCGGTGGAGGGTCCAACTTGCTCTTTACGCGTAATTTTCTGGGGATGGTGATCAAAATGGAAATCAAAGGCATCAAAGTAGAGGAAGAAGGTGGGGATTCGGTGCTGGTGAGCTTCGGTGCCGGTGAAAACTGGCACCAGTGCGTGCTCTGGGCGATAGAGGATGGCTATGGAGGCATCGAAAACCTGTCGCTCATCCCCGGTACTGTGGGTGCGGCACCCATGCAAAACATTGGTGCTTATGGTGTGGAGATCAAAGAAGTCTTTCACTCGCTGGAGGCATACGAAGTGAAAACTGGCAAGATTGTACGCTTTTACAAAGAAGACTGCAAGTTTGGCTACCGTTATTCCATCTTCAAAGGCCCACGGCGCGATAAGTACATCATCACCAAAGTATACCTAAGGCTATCGAAAAAACCGGAGTATAACATTTCATATGGCAACCTCAAAGAAACTCTGGAAGCCATGGGGGTAGAGGAGCTTAACCTAAAAGATGTGAGCCAGGCGGTGATTGACATCCGTCAGTCTAAGCTACCCGACCCAGCGCAGATTGGCAACGCCGGCAGCTTTTTCAAAAACCCTATGGTGACCAACGACTATTTTGATGCACTGCGAGCGGCATTTCGTAAGATCCCGGGTTTTCCTGTGGATGACAGGCATACCAAAGTGCCTGCAGCATGGCTCATAGACCAGAGTGGCTGGAAAGGCCATAGACGTGGAGCAATCGGTGTGCACGACAAGCAAGCCCTCGTACTCGTAAACCATGGAGGTGGCGATGGGAAAGACCTCCTACAGCTTTCTAAGGACATTCAAGAATCCGTCTACAAAAAGTTTGGCGTGCAGCTGGAACCTGAGGTGAATGTGGTGTGATTTGTAGCGAATTCATTGGTTTTAGGATGAAAGTACCTGGATTTCGTCTAAACTATCCGTCATATCGAATATGAGTGTTTAGCATTGCATCATAATGGTTGCATGTGCATTTTGCGCGTTGAATTGCCAATTAATGCATATGAGAGCATTCCAGCTATGGTCATTATTGTTGCTTATTATGATGTGCTGTTCTCAACGGCCTGAAATAGGAACAATTGAGTACGCCTTAAGTATATCTGATGGAAATAAAGGCGAAATTTTAAAATTTCTAAATTATTCCGAGGATACTTTATTTCAAGAATCAGCACATTACCTGGTGGCAAATATGCCGGGTAAAGGATCGTTGGCTGGTTTAGAAGGATATCAACCAGCCTGGGATAGCCTATACTATTACCGAACAGTCGGAAACGATGGTTCAAAAGCAATAAGAAAATTCAACGAGACAATAAGTTTCCTGAGAAATTCAGGATATGTGACTGAAAGTTTTAACTATGACCTAAATAGTGTTTCGGCGGATTTTTTAATTAACAATACGAAACAAGCCCTTAGCAGTTGGAGTCGAATTCCTGAAAAATATAGATTGAATTTTGAAGACTTTTGCGAATACGTACTACCATACAGGGTGAACGACGAAGAAATTGTCGGTGATCATAGGTCCTACTTAAATAACAAGTTTGAGTGGGTATATGATCGATTAGAAAACTCGGTTGGCATAGAGGAGGTTGTGGCTGAAGTTTTAGATTCAATTAAGATTAGAAAAAACTCTCCAGTACCCAACAAATATCCTGTAACCTTTAATCCCACCCAGTTTGAGATACTGTCCATTGGAAGGTGTACGGATATGGTTACCTACGCAATTTGGGTGTTTAGATCCCTTGGGATAGGTGCATCAGCTGATTATACTCCACAGTGGGGGGACCATGCCACACTAGGGCATGAGTGGCTGGTGGTTCACTTTCCAGACAGCATATTGATTAGAGATGTCGATGGCAATAAGGATTTACTAGAAGAATATCAAAAAGTTAGTTTTTCGAAAATTTACAGAAAGACCTATGAGTTAAATCAGTTTGGGTTAGCCATGAAGCTGCCCATAAGAAGAATCAATAAGCAATATGTGCCAACATACTCCGCATCGCTAGAAATTATTTCTGATTACAATCTTTCGGAGAATGGGGACTTTTCCTTGTGCGTATTCAACTCAAGAGAGGTCTGGAGAAAGGTGGATTTTGCAACCATTGAGAATGGAAATATATCGGTTTCGGGCATTCATCCTTATTGTGTGTATATCGTGCTTGATGAATCACAAAATCCCGTTACTCACCCGTTTGAGATATTAGCGAATGATAGTATACACTATTATAAACCAGAAGGATTCATTCCACATGCAGAAATAACGAGGAAATACCCAATTTATCGTACTGCACATAGAGCGTTTCATGAAAACTTTACATTGAAATGGAATGGGGCTAGCTTAATTGGCTGGAATCATGAAAGTGATTCTGTCCCAATGATTACATTTTCCAATATTTATAATTCTCAGCCTAAGCATATTAAAATAAAAAACAATAAGGCATTTCGGTATTATAATATTAGGCCATCTGAAAGTGGGAGACACTTTCTTGCTGAACTACGATTGTTTTCCAAAGGACAGGAGGTGCGACCAAAAATCACCAGAGTTTTATCAGATTTGAATGATTGGGCTAAGCAATCAGATAACTTGTACGATGCTGATCCGTTGACTTTTGTTGGAGGCCCTAACTTTAGTCTCGTTATGGACTTAGGAAAAAAGATCCCGGTAGATGAGATTTACTTTCATATACGCAACGACGATAATAATATTCGAATTGGGGATTCCTATGAGCTATCGGTTTGGAAAGGATCATGGGAAAGAATATTGGTTTTCGAAGGAACTGATACAATCATCAACGTTAAACGCATTCCTAAGAATGGAATTTATTGGTTAAAGAATTTAACACGGGGCAGTGAAGAACAATTATTTTCTTTCGATGAATTTGGAAATCAATATTGGCCGCAACTAAGAGGGCAAGATTGTCCAATAAATTGTGCATGCCCGGGTAAAGACTCTTTAGTATGTTGGTAGGAGGGCAAACGTTTGCCCTTATGATTGACTTCTAATGGCGTTATTTTTAATTATGATTAACTAATCATTCACCGAATACCTAACACTTTAATGGAATCAGCTTTAAATAAAAAAATCATCTGTTCAGGAAAAGATGAGATTAAAGTCTTTTCTCAATACGATATTTCGTACTGTCAAGCGGACAGTGGTTACGTGAATATTGTTTTACGCGATGGTTCATCCTGTTTGAAGTCACAAACGCTTAATGCATTGGCCCATGAGTTGGATCAGTTCCAATTTGTGCGGGTGAGTCAATCCTTTCTAATAAACTCTCTACTAATTGATGTGATAGACAAAAAAAAGAAACTGATTCATCTGAGGTGTGGAGCTACAATTCCTTTTTCCATTGGAGTAAAGAATTTAATGAATTTATTAAGCCTTGCGTTCTCATCGAATTAGCTTTTACGATGATAGGATTCATGATGAATATGTATCAATATCCGATAATGTCCCTTAAATACATTATATGCAATAATAATTGCTAAAAGATTGAAACACCGACTTAACTTGCAAATGTGGAAACTCACACTCCCATTATAGTCAGAACAACACAGCACATTATCGCGCTAGTTTTAGCGGGCCTATTCGTGGTATTGCCATCTGTGGTAATGCCAGAGCTGATGCACCCGACTCAAACCGGTAAATCCATCTTCTTTTTCTATGGTATGCTCGTAATCGGAGGCTTGTCGGCAATGAGGTATGTGTTCACTAGTGAACTATCCGTGAAGGTGACTATGCTAGATGTGGTACTACTGGTCTTGCTTGTTTATATCACTATTAACAGGTATTGGTTGCAGCCTATCCATGGCTTTTCTATGAAGTATTATGAGTTGATGGGGTTGACTGTGCTCTATATTACTCTGCGCAGCATGCCCAAGAGGTATTATACTTACTTCCTCCTGGCTGTGATATTAGGCGGAATCATACAGGCAATCTATGGCAGTCTCCAACTGTGGGGGCACTATTCTTCATACCACGCAGGCTTCCGTATGACGGGTAGCTTTTTTAACCCCGGACCCTATGCAGGTTATCTGGCTGGAGTATTCACTGTCTCGCTTGGGATGTATTTGTTTCGGGACGAGTTTATGAAGGATTCGTTTTTCCGAAAAGACATGAGCATTCCATGGGTAAACTTTTCAGTTACCAGGGATACAGCAAATAGATGGATAAACCAGATCCTGTTTGAATACATTCCTTTGGTAGGAGTATTGAGTAGTTTCATGGTGCTACCTGCTTCACAGTCCAGAGCCGCTTGGCTTGCAGCGATTATCAGTGGGCTAGTTCTTTTTGTAGCAAAGTACGATATTATTAGTCTAACACGGAATAAGGTAAATGCTCCATGGAAAAAGGTATTGATAGGGCTTTTTCTAACGATCTGTCTCGGTGGAAGTGCCTACGGCCTCTATCACTTCAAGAAAGGATCGGCCGATGGTAGGTTGTTGATATGGAAGGTAACAACTAATATGATTGCAGACCACCCTTGGGTGGGGGTTGGTTATGACCGGTTCAAGGCTCACTATATGAATTATCAGGCGGAGTATTTTCAAACTCATGGTGAAACCGGGGAGGAGATGGTGGCAGGTGAGACGGTTTACGCTTTCAACGAGCCGTTACAGTTTGTGACCGAAGAAGGGGTGATTGGGCTTACTATAGCTCTATTATTAACCGGTATTATTTTACCACTATTTAAAGGAGATAACAAAGTATTGGTGGTAGTCATGGCTTGTTTATTGAACCTTTTAGTTTTGGGTCTATTTTCTTACACGATGCTTATTTTGCCTATTAAGCTGTTGTTAATATTTACATTAGGCGCGGCGGCTATTTATTCCCCACATAGACTGTTTAGCCACGGTAGTTTTAGGGTACTAGCGCTAATAAAGGCAGTTAGAGTTGTTATATCTGTCGCTTTGATCCTTACGTCCTTTTTTATATTTTCAAAAATTCAAAAGATATCACATGGTTTTAGAGAATGGAATACGGCGTTAGTGTTTTACCAAATGGATGTTTACGATGAAGCCATTTTAAGGTTTGATTCACTTTATTCTATCTTTTCCAAAGATGGAGATTTTCTACAGCAGTACGGTAAAGCATTGGCCATGGATCATGATTTCTCTGAGGCAAAAAAGATACTACTGGAATCGCGGAAGTATTTTAGTAGTACGACTATTGAAATTGCTATGGGTAATATTTATAAAAAAGCAAAGGACTATGATAAAGCAAAAATAGCCTATAGGAATGCAGGGGCTATGATACCCGTTCGGTTCTATCCCAAGTATCTGCTTGCAAAACTATACGAAGAAGAGGGGGATGTAAAAGCGGCCGTAAGGGTTGCAAAAGAATTGTTGATGAAAGATGTGAAGGTGGAATCATTGGCAATTGATGAAATGAAGAATGAGATGATTGATGTGATAAACAACTACTAATTCTGAATGACAGTTAAATTTTTAAATTTCATTTATTATAAACCTTTCTAAATTATGAAAAATTCAATTCTTAAAATTTCTGGAATCTTGGCAATCGGCTTGGCCATGTTCATGAATTACAATGTTCGTCAATCAGCTAATGAAGGCTCTTATATTAGTCTGTCAGGTTTGGCAGCCGCTATAGCATCAACTTGTGAATCAGATGACGGTGATGTCTGTAAATGCAGTGGTGGTTGTTCGGCTAATTCGACCAGTTGTGAATGTTATTGAATGAAGTAATTGTGATGCATGTGTGCACACATATCACTTCCCTAATATTTAATCATGTATTGTTAATCTAAAATCAAAAATTTAATGAAAAATGTAATCCCAAAATTTCTGGGAGCTTTGGCATTTGCTAGTGTTATGCTCCTAAATTTGAATTTTGAACAATCATCATATTCAATATCGAATATCAGTTTATCAGGTCTGGAAGCGGCCATAGCAGCGACTTGTGAATCTGGTGATGGTGATACGTGTTCTTGTGCGAATAGTTGCGTTGCTAATGACACTGGATGTAAATGTTTGTGACCATTAAGGCTGCGCTGAGACAGTTTCCGTGCTGTGTTAGTTGTATGTTGTTTCGTATGAGTTTTTCCTCCTCACTTTAGAGGAGGATTTTTTTAATTGCTAAGTTGTTCAGATATGAGAAAATTGGTTGTAGTGTGTTTCATTATATTATTAGGCTGCGCAAAAATTGACGAAAGAAAGCATTCTGATAATTATCAACGTCAAACAGAAAAAATTTCTATCAACCCTAATAAAGCTCAAAATTTAAAGTTATCAGCTTTTGTAGATTCAGTATTCTATATAAAATTAAAGACAGATAGCAATGTTTTGTTGAGCAATACTTGTGGATTTACTTTGACCAAAAACTATGTATACGTTTTGGATTATTCACAGGAGATTGTCTTTTTATTTAATAAAAAAGGTTCATTGATATCAAAACTAGCCAGAAAGGGCAACGGGCCACAAGAATATGCTAAGTTGGGAGGAATCGTGGTGAGTGAAGACGAAAAGTATATAGAAGTATTTGATTATATCCAAAATAAGATTGTACAGTATACGAATTTAACCTTTGACTGGGTAGCGACCGTTCCTTTGGAGAGTCGAATCATGTTCGATGCTGTCAAGAGAGTAAATGACACCTATTTTGTCTATACGAATAAAAATGATAACTTTTTTAGAGAAAACCCTACCAATGCTGATTTATTAATTTTGAGAAATGGAAAAGTTGAGAAGGTGTTCTTTAATCAAAATGCCACAAGAACCAAAGGTGATTTGACAGCTCACTTTGCTCTTTATAATAATCCATTGATCATAAATAGTAAAGATGAAATTTTCGTATCTACCCAATATGACAATAAATTCTATAAAATTACCGATGATAAGGCGGTTCCTCTGTATGAAGTGGATTACCTAGGCCATGGTATAGATAATAAGTCGATCAGTAAATTGTTCACTTTAGATCAGAGGAAGTTTTTTAGATCAAAACTTTCATTGGGAAAGGCTTCCTTTCCATGCATGGTAATTAATAATAAGGACATAATGTCGTTCGTTTATTTTTTTCGTGAGGATGAAAATAACGAATATGATGATAACGTGCATCATTTTATTAAACTAAAGAAAACTGACGAAGTTTTCCACGCAAGTAGCATTTCAAATGATATTTCTACCTTTCCTAAAAAGATAGACTTGTTACCTGGTATGAAAGGAGATGTTTTTATGAGTCATGATAGCTACCACGAGAAATACTTGGTAGATATAGTAAGTCCTTATTTAGAGCTTCAGAATATTGGTGTTGACTCTGCTTATTTTCAAGGTTTGGGAAATATAAAAATGAATGATAACCCCATCATCGTTTTAATGAAGGTGAAGGAAAGTTCAAGATACCCAATCCGTGAAGTTGCTGGCCTTAGCAGATTTAAGAACGAGATATGTAGGCAAATGGGTTTTGTGAAGGTTGTTCTTCATAAGAATATGACCTTAGATTCCTTGGATTATTACAAAGACAAACTAGACAAAATTGGAGTTGATCTACAATTTGATTATTTATCGTTTTCTTCAGCAAATGAAATTGAATTTTGCCGACCTACTGTCCAGTGTAGGGGGTGTGGCACAAAGGGGCGAGTAAAGTTTCCCAAGGTATACTTTGATATTA
Organism: Marinoscillum furvescens DSM 4134; assembly: GCF_003386095.1. Lineage (GTDB taxonomy): Bacteria > Bacteroidota > Bacteroidia > Cytophagales > Cyclobacteriaceae > Marinoscillum > Marinoscillum furvescens. Next base: position 50,291 of record NZ_QREG01000019.1, read on the forward strand.
ATAGAAAAACAGGTGGTTTATATATTGATCACGCATCATCTCCTTACTTTAGCCTCGGTCCAGATATTTTTGGTTTATGATTATCTTTTAATAGAGCTTTGGAGTTTGGAACAGATCACTATTATTAAGTGGGGGTCGACGTTATTTCTAAATGCGGTTAATAAGATGAATAGTGTTGTCACTAAAATGAGTAATATAGTTGAGATAAGATATGACGCAGTTCTCAACACAAAAAATATATTAAGGAGGTTTTTGTTCGAATTGGTTGACATGAAACCACGAACAATGTTTTTCACGCTTTGGATATTTTTTTTAGCTGCCTGCACTAACTCCAGTCCACGAGAGACCAATGCGGATGTACGTAGAAAATACGAGGAAAAGAAAAAACTAGTAGAAGTAGTCCTCTTGAAGAAATCCACCTTCCCTCGCCAGTATATCAGCAATGGCACATTGTCCGCTCTTCAAAAAAGTGACCTGAGGTTTGGAATCACAGGGCAGATAGATAAAGTCTTCGTGTCGAATGGCTCACCTGTGAAGAAGGGGCAGGTGATCGCCAGGCTTGCTCAGACTGAGATTTTGCTCCAACACCAGCAGGCTCAGACCAATTATCAAAAGGCCAAAATGGATTTTGAAGATGCATTGATTGGCCAGGGGTATGCCTTGGGGGATACAACTGCAGTGCCTAAGAAGGTGTACTATGCGGCATCCATTCGGTCGGGACACACGGCGGCAAAGTCTGCCCTTGAGGAAGCAGAATTCCGGCTAGAACAAACTGTCATGAAAGCTCCTTTTACGGGTGTAGCGGCCAATATTGCGCAGAAGCAGTATGAGCAATTAAATGGTGGTGAGGCCTTTTGCAAGTTGGTTGATTTGAAGCGTATGGAAGTAGCCTTTCAGTTGACCGAAACGGAAATCCGTGAGGTGGTGAAAGGAGATTCGGTAAAGGTGTATCCTCTGGCTCACGAGGAGGGCTATGGCGGAGTAATTACCGAGCTCAACCCTATTGTGGATGAGCATGGCCTGATCCAACTGAAAGCGGTGATAGAGAATCCTGGTCACTTGATGGATGGGATGAATGTGAAAGTGATCGTGGAGAAGCAAATCCCCGATCAGCTGGTGGTACCTAAGTCGGCGGTGGTGCTCCGTCAAAATCAAGAGGTTCTTTTTAAAGTAGTTAATGGGAAAGCTTACTGGACATATGTGCATACAGGTCTGGAGAACAGCATGTCATTCACGGTAAAGGCCAATACCGAAAAGGGGGCATCACTTGATGTCGGGGATACGGTAATTGTCTCGGGAAATCTAAATCTGGCACATGAGAGCAATGTTACCATAAACCATAATTCCAAATCAGACTTTTAATGAATATGATGAAATTCCTTTGGTTAACATGTTTTGTAGGTGTTTTAATGAGTTGCTCTCCTCACTCAGAAGGGTATGTAATTCAGGGTGTTGTATCTGATGTTCAAGATAGCACTATGCTCTATTTGGCAAAAAACAATGAAGACTTTGACAGTACGTTGGTTGTAGGAAATCGCTTTAGTTTTTCGGGTAAAATAGCTGAAGATTACGTGCAGATGGTAATTCATTCAAAGGATTACAAGTTGTTCAGGCCGCTATGGGTAGTAAATAGCCATATTACGATTGATGCAACAAATTCAACTTTTGGGAAAGCTACCATTAGCGGATCGAGAATCCAGGATCAAAGCAATGAATATGAGGCATTTATTGCTCCTTACCGACATCAGATAGATAGTTTTATGACCATAGTTCGCAAATTGGATTCGGATAGTACTAGAGATCAATTAAAACCCGTCTATGATTCACTAAAAGGAGTGGAAAATAAAGCTGGAAGGAATTTCATAGCCATGCATCCTAATTACGAATTAAGTGCATTTTTTCTAACGTTCTATAAAAATGAAGCACCAAAAGATTCAACTAAAGTTTTGTTTGAACACTTCGCTCCTCATGTGAAACAAACTGAATGGGGAAAAACCATTGCTGTTTTTCTTGAAAAATCAAAGAAGTTTGAGGTTGGAGACAAGGCTACAGATTTTTCTTTACCTACACTGGCCAATAAGACGGTAAACCTATCAGACTTTAAAGGAAAGTATGTATTATTGGAGTTTTGGGCTACCTGGTGCGGTCCATGTAGAAGGGAAAACCCAATACTAAGAAATGCTTACAGCCGATTTAAGGATCAGGGTTTTGAGATTCTTGGTGTAAACCTTGATGAAAAAAAGGATCATTGGGAATCAACTGTTCGGGAAGATTCTATTACCTGGACGACTGTTGGAGATCTTACAGGAATGAATGGAGAGGTACCTATTACCTACAGTATCTACTATATTCCTCATAATTTATTGCTTGATAAGAATGGTGTGGTTGTAGCAAAGGACCTAAGGGGTAACGCACTCCAAAATGAGCTGGAGAAAATTTTCGGTAGTTGATGCTATGGGTTAATATGAAAGCATAGCTCCAATAGGGCTTTAGCCTGGATCTATTAAAAAATGAAAATGTCTAATATCCAAGCCGTCAAACCAAATAATTGAATCAATTAAATGGTTGAATTTCTTATTAAGCGTCCCATAGCGGTTAGCATGGTATTTCTCTCGGTGCTGGTGCTGGGTGTGGTGGCTTTGGGTAAGCTACCAGTCTCGCTGATGCCTCCGATAGATATACCTGAGGTCACGGTGCAGGTATATGCTAAAAATACATCTGCTCGGGAGCTTGAAAAAACAGTAGTCAAGCCCCTGAGGCGTCAGTTGCTGCAAACATCTCATCTAAAAGATATCACCAGCGAGTCACGTAACGAGCAGGGGATTATCCACTTGCAATTTGACTATGGTACAGACATCAATTTTGCCTTCATAGAAGTCAATGAAAAGATAGATCAGGCGCTCAACTATCTGCCGCATACCATTGATCGTCCTCGAGCCATTAAGGCGAGCGCCACCGATATTCCTGTTTTTTACTTAAATCTCACGGTAAAGGATGGCAAAGAATATGACCTTTCTGATGGTAAGGTGAAGGAGCGCAACCTTACCAGATTTAGAGAGTTGGGGCGATTTGCCGAGCAGGTCATCAGAAAACGCATTGAGCAACTGCCTGAAGTGGCTCTTGTGGACATGAGTGGCCGGATGTATTCTGACATACTCATCGTTCCTGATGAAGCCAGGATTAGGGCTCTGAATATTACAATGGGCGATATCGAGCAAGTGATCAGAGATCACAATTTTAACCTGGGCAATCTTTTGATCCGTGATGGCCAATATGAATACAATGTTCAGGTGGATTCGGAAATTAATGACATTCGGGACCTTGAGACCTTGCATATCAAGCGGGAAGGTCAAGTATATAGGCTTTCGGAACTTGCAGAAATAAGGGAGCAGCCTCGCAAAAGAAAGGGTTTGGTGACATTAAATGGGCAGGATGCGATCAGTATGGCTATTATTCAGCAAGGGGATGCCCAAATGCGTGAATTGAAGTCATCCTTAACTCGTTTGTTGGAAATATTTGAACGGGATTATCCGCATATTCAGTTTGAAATCAGTCAGGATCAAACGGCTCTATTGGATTTTTCCATTTCGAATTTGCAGCAGAGTTTGGCATGGGGAATTGCGTTAGCTTTTGTTGTGATGTTTTTTTTTATGAAGGATTTTCGGTCTCCTTTCTTGATAGGGGTGAGTGTGCCGATAGCCGTACTTGGTACACTTTTGAGTTTCCACCTCTGCGGAATCACCATCAATATCATTTCATTGTCGGGGCTGATTTTAGGGGTAGGAATGATGGTAGATAACTCCATCATTGTCATCGATAACATCACACAGTACCGTAATCGAGGTTTTGGTTTGCTGCAAGCGGCTGCAAAGGGTACGTCAGAGGTTTTTAGCCCTTTGTTGAGTTCTGTCCTTACCACTTGTGCGGTTTTTATACCCCTTATATTCTTAAGTGGAATCTCGGGAGCATTATTTTTTGACCAGGCCATGGCTGTTTCTTTGGGTCTGCTTACTTCTCTTTTGGTTTCGGTCACTTTGTTACCAGTCTATTATGTTTTGTTTTATCGTAGGGAAAAAGAACTATGGCTTGATCGTAAACTGAAATCGATCAATATGCTGAATTATGAAGGGCTCTATGAAATAGGATTTCGTTGGGTTATGAGGCATCAGCGGATTTCCTGGCTGTGTTTTTTAATTCTTTTGATGGGTGCTGTGTGGCTGTATCGGTACTTGCCGGTTAGTCAGTTACCTCCAGTACCCCAAAATGATTTTGTGCTAGACATTGACTGGAATGAACCGATTCATGTTGATGAAAACCGAAGTAGACTAAGTAGATTGACCGCACGTTTTTCAGATAAAATCGATCAGGAGATCAGCCTTATCGGGGGGCAACAGTATCTTTTGCAGCACGTGGATCACTCTTCGTCAGAGGTAAGTGTCTATCTCATGTCCAAAAGTGCTGAGCGTGTGGCGGTGTTGAAGCAGGATTTATCCCAGTATCTCAAGAGTGAATATCCGGAGGCCGTCTTTTCATTTAGAAACGATGTAAATTTATTTGAGACGATTTTTTCTGGGAAGGATTCACCATTGACGGCCAGGGTTTACCCTCCCGATGAGTTTAAGATGGGGGTTAGTGAGAGCCTCATATCTATTCATCAGGCCATTTCTCGGCAATATCCGTCCATCGATCCATTGAGTTGGCAAGAGCAACATGTACTGAGTGTTGACATGGATCGAGTCATGCTATATGATATCTCATTGGAGTCAGTCATCCGCACACTACGGAGCGCGTTTAATGAAAATGAAGTGTACAAAATTACAACGGGCAATGAAGTTGTCCCTGTTATCTTAGGCCCGCAGGACGCTTTGGCCATGCATGAGGTGATCAATACCCTGCATGTAGCAAATAGAGCTGGTAAACTGTATCCGATGCGTGAACTGCTTACTAGTGAAGTAGCCGGGGATATGAAAACGCTTATAGCGGGAAAGGAGGGGGGATACTATCCTTTTCACTTTGAGGTGGACGAAGAGGAGGCCACTGATATAATGGGTTATGTGGAGGGTGTTGTAAAGCAACATAACCTTTTTAGGGTGGACTTTGAAGGTTCGCTTTTTGACAATCAAGAGCTTGTTTATGAGATGCTGGCTGTGCTGTCCATTTCTCTACTGTTATTGTATTTCATACTGGCTGCACAGTTTGAGTCTATGGTTATTCCTCTGATTGTACTTTTGGAAGTCCCCATCGATTTGGCTGGAGCCTTTTTGATGTTGTATCTGTTTGGAGCTGGTATTAACTTAATGTCTATGATAGGCCTGGTGGTAATGACCGGGATCATTATCAATGATTCCATTTTAAAGATAGATACCATCAATCAACTCAGATGGGGGGAAGGTATGCCACTTCTAAAAGCTCTACTAGTGGCAGGGCAACGAAGACTCAAGCCTATTTTGATGACCAGTATCACCACAGTGCTGGCTTTGCTACCGGTGCTTTTTTCTCAAGGAATGGGGGCTGACTTACAGAAGCCCCTGGCACTTGCAGTGACAGGGGGTATGGTTCTAGGTGTTTTTGTAAGCATGTATTTTATTCCGCTTTGTTATTTCTATTTGGTAAAGCTCTTTAAAGTATGAAGAAGAGAATGGTAAGCGAAAACTGGTCCATAGCTGATGCTGTATTTTCAGGTTCAAAAAGCGGCCTAAGTAAGTGGTTTTTTGTTTTGCTGGGAGTGTTAGCGCTAAATATTTCGGCTGTAAGCCAAGATACCTTGCGCATGGACTTGGATGAAGTGCTTGAGCTGGCAGGGAAGCAGTCTTTAGAGGCGTTTAAAGCGGAAAACGTTTACATGGCTAGTTACTGGGAGTACAAGGCTTTCAAATCCAGCTTGTTGCCTCAGGCTAGCTTGCGAGTTCGGCCGTTTACTTTCAATAGGGCGATGACGCAACGTTATGATATCAATCAGAATATTGAGGTTTTTCGCGAACAGCAGACCTTGAATTCTTATGCAAACCTTTCTGTGAATCAGAATATTGGAATAACGGGAGGTAAAGTTTATGTCGATTCGGATTTTAATCGCTTGCTAAACTTTAATGCTGACGGGTTGGAAACCTACAGTTTGACTCCTGTGAGAATAGGTGTGGTCCAGCCAATGTTTGCATTTAATGAGACCAAGTGGCTACATAAGCTTGAACCATTAAAATTTGAACATGCGCGCAAAGCGTTTATCCGAGAGCAACAAATAATTAATAGGACTGTGGTGGGGTTGTACTTTGATCTTCTCCTTGCTATCAAACGTAGTGAGATGGCTAAGAGCAATCTAAAGTCTGCGCAGGAACTTCATGATATCGGGCGTAAAAGATTTGCCCTCACCACGATTGACAAAGAGAGTCTGCTAAACCTGGAATTGTCCATGCAAAATGCTACCACTGATTTGGTGATGGCTAATAAGGAAATTGCCCGAGCCCGATTCAACTTGAGTTCTTTTCTGAGACTGGATCAGGCGGTTGTACTATTTCCTGAAATACCGGAGGAAACCTTAGGACTACAAATAGATGCAATGGAGGCGGTTGGTTATGCACTAGAGTCTAATCCAACCTTGCTCGAGTTGCGACGAACCCGACTAGAGGCAGAGAGAGATCTTGAACGCACGGTGAAAGAGGGCAACCTGAACATAGACCTTACGGCGAGTTTTGGTTTGAACCAACAAGCTGACGACCCCAGCCAACTCTACACGGACATGCTAGATCAGGAGATGGTGGCTATTGATGTGTCCATGCCTTTGCTGGATTGGGGGCAGAGAAAGGGCAGAAAAGAGATGGCACTGAGACGGAAAGAAGTGGCAGAGATTGAAATTACTCAGGCCAAGAGCGATTTTGAGCAAGAAGTTACCCTCCAGGCCATTGACTTTAACCTGCAAGAGCAACTAGTACGTACATCCAAAAAATCCGAAATTATTGCTCTTGAATCGTATCAGTTAACGGAGAGCAGATTTAGAACGGGTAATGCAGATGTACTCACTTTAACGTCCGCTGTAAACGCCAGACAGAATGCTCAGGAGAATTATATCAATAACCTAAAACTGTACTGGCAGCACTACTATCGACTTCAGCAGTTGACACTATATGATTTCAGAAACCAGCGTCCATTGTCTGCGTCTTTTGAGGAATTTCACCCCTAAATACTTATGGGAATATTAGAGTTAGTCAAAAGTCAAAAAAAAGCCAGTCAGAGGCTATCAAGCTATTTATGGTTATTGATGCTAATCGGTGTGTCAATTGCTGTAATTAGAGGTTTGGTCTGGATAGGTGTTTTGTTTGGAGCCGTGTTGCTTAGTGTCTATTTGTGGAAAAAAACAAAAAGGAAAGAGCATACTGCATTGGTTGGGCGTCTCTTTTCCGCAATTAGGTATTTCTATGCCATTGTGACTGTGTTCATGGTAGGTATCTGTATGCGGTTGTTTTTTTTTGAAGTGTATGCCATTCCTAGTTCATCCATGGAGGCCACACTGGTACCTGGAGACAAAATAGTTGTCAATAAACTGGCCTATGGTCCTGTATTACCTCGTTCTCCGTTAGAGGTCCCGTGGGTTAACCTTTTCTTTTATCTGACAATGGATAGTATCACAGAGTCAGATCGGAACTGGTGGGGGTATAGAAGATTGGCGGGGTTTACTGACATCAGTGAAGGAGATGTATTGGTTTTCACAAAAGGCGCTATGAATGAAACACCATTCATCAAGCGCTGCGTAGCTGGCCCTGGCAGGGAGTTGGTAGTAATCAACGCCATACCAGACCATTTTACAGGTGATGAAATACACGGGACTTTGGTGCCTATGGATATCTGGACTCATGATGTCTCGGCAACAATGCACCGATTAGATTCTATAGGCATAAATTCTCGAAGGTCGGCCTTTTTGGGGGCACGAAAATCGAATGCTGCGTTGCAAGCTAGATTGCCAACTAATGCTATTGAGAGGGTTAGATCTTGGGGTGTAATTGATTCATTAAATGTAAAGCCTGAAGCGCAAGAACTCCGGTCTCGATATTTGCGAGCTATTGACTCCACCTGGACCATCTATAATTTTGGTCCTTTGCGCGTGCCTTACAGCGGGATGAAATTAAAGCTGAACGATAAGTTATTTTATACATATAAAGGGGTGATTCGCAAATTTGAAGGGGTGGATCTCCAGTATATGGATAACAGGTTTTTTGTGAATGGTCAAGAGATATTTGAATATGAGTTCAAAGAAGACTATTATTTTATGATGGGAGATAACCGAGAGGATTCAAATGACTCCAGATACTCTCAATTTGTTCCAGAGAGAAATATACTTGGACGGGCAGATCGAATTTTGTTTTCCAATGATTGGCGAGGGGTTAATTGGAGACGTTTGTGGTTGAAATTGTAAGAAGAAATTGGGGAATCGACCATATACATATCAAAAAAAGGCATTTACGGTTCTTATCGTTTTTGCTTGCCTGGTGTTGATAGGAATTAGTGTTTTGTCACGGCTTGATGTGCAGCTCACTCCATCAAATTCATTACCGAAGCTTTCAATTCAATTTTATTGGCCGAGTGCATCGGCCCGCATTATTGAAAAAGAAGTGACCGCCCCGCTGGAAGGTGTGCTAGCGGCTATGAAGGGGTTGAAATCAATTCGCTCGGTCACTAAACGGGGACACGGCAGGATTAATCTGGAGTTTAAAGAACAGGTTTCTATTGATGCCATGCGTTTTGAGGTGGCAAGTTTGGTCCGACAGGTTTACCCTGACTTGCCGGAAGATTTGAATTATCCAAGCATTTCTCTCAGTTCATCAGGTCAACAACCCAAACCACTCTTAACTTATGCTCTTAGTGCTTCTGTAAGTTCCTATTTTATCAAGAAGTATGCAGATGATCATATTAGTTCATCCCTTTCAAATATAGATGGTGTTGGTGGTGTTCAGGTTTATGGAGCTACTCCTTTTTACTATCGTTTGACCTATAATGCCGACGAGCTGACTCGTTTGGGAATTAGCATTGAGGATATATCAAAGGCATTACGGACTTACTTTGATATACGGTATCTAGGGCGTACCACTAGCGATGAGGGGTTAGAGTTTTCAGTAGCGATGAGCCAAAGACAAGGGGGGACTTTTGAGCTTTCACAAATTCCTGTCAAGTCAATCAACGGACGGTTAATTTATTTGAATCAATTAGCGGATTTGAAGTATGAAGAGAAGAGGGCAGATGCTTTTTATCGAGTGAACGGCCTAAATATGCTCAATATTGTCGTTTACCCTGAGGATGGTGTTAATAATCTGAAAGTGGCTGATCAGGTAAGGGCACACATGTCAACAATGGTAAAAGAACTGCCAGAAGGGTACGGGCTTAGTCTTGTCTATGATGAAACTGAATATATAAAAGAAGAACTCCGAACGATCATTCAAAGATCCCTATTTTCAGTGCTGGTTTTGTTCATATTCGTACTACTGGTAAGTAGACAGCTAAAATACTTACTACTGATTTTCTTAAGCATAGTGAGCAACCTTGCTGTGGCGGTGGCTCTATATTATTTTCTCAGGTTGGAGATTCACCTTTATAGTATGGCAGGAATCACCATTTCTCTTGGGCTTATCATTGATACGAGCATTGTCATGATAGATCATCTACGAAATAAGGGAGACAAACGAGTGCTTGTAGCGATATTGGCTGCTACATTTACCACGCTTGGCGCCTTGTCAGCTGTTTTTCATATGAAGGAGAGTCAGCAAATAAACCTAATTGATTTTGCAGTAGTAATAGCTATTAATTTAACAGTATCCATCTCAATAGCATTGTTTTTTATACCAGCTCTGATGGAGAATATCCCCTTAAGCCGAAAAATTAGCCGACGATTGATTAAGAGGAAAAAAAAAGTAATCCTCTTTAATAAGCTTTACGGGAGATATATACTTTTTTTAAGACGTTTTCGATGGGGTTTAATTCTTGTCTTGATTTTTGCTTTCGGATTACCAATACATTGGTTGCCAGATCATCAAAAGGAACAGACCTGGTGGAGCAATGTTTATAATGAAACTCTCGGTAGCGAATGGTACCAGAGCGAAGCGGCTCCTTTATTAGAAACATTGCTGGGAGGATCATTGAGGTTGTTTACCGAATATGTTTTCGAAAGCTCTTTTTATGCCGAGCCAGAGCGCACGACTTTGCATGTGAGAGGGAGTATGCCCAGGGGGTGTACCATACAGCAGTTGAACCAAGCTGTTATACGCATGGAAGACTTCATTAGCCAGTTTGATGAAGTAGATGTGTTTAATACATCTATCACTGATCCACAAAATGCTCATATTGCTATCTATTTTAAGGAAGATCATGACAGATCAGGCTTTCCCTATGTGCTCAAGAGTCGACTAGAATCGAAAGCTATTTCATTGGGAGGCTTAGACTGGTCCGTATATGGGGTGGGTAGGGGATTTTCTAATGCGCTGGGGACTGGGTTTCGAAACAGCCGAATACAATTAGAAGGTTATGATTACGAACATTTGCATGAAATAGCGACTACTTTGAAGAAGTCCTTGCTCACCAACCCCCGAATAAAGGAAGTGGATATCACTGAGCCGCGGAGTTGGGGTGCTGGTATTGATTCAGAGTATTACATGGAGTTTGATGAGGAACGTTTGGCTCTAAGAGAATTGAGTAAGACACATATTTATGGGTTTTTAAAGGCACGAGTATCAGAAGTGACTTTTGGGCAGGTATATTTGGATGGGGCTTTACAGGAAGTGGTTATTCAGCCAGAAAACTTCAAGTACTTTGACGTTTGGAGCTTGAGAAACACACCAGTACTAGAAAGAGAAAAGCTATTTAAGCTTAAAGAAATAGCGTCTCTGGAAAAACGTAATTCCGGTAATAACATACATAAACGAAATCAACAGTATCAGTTGCAGGTGGCTTATGATTTCATCGGGCCTGATTTGCTGGGTAAGAAAGTCAGAGACCAATATGTAGAGGATCTTCGATTAAAGTTGCCATTGGGATTTAGAGTTTTTATACCTACTTGGGGAGGGTGGAACAAAGATGATGAGAGTCAGTATTACCTCATCCTGTACATATTAGTTGTCATTTTTGTGGTTTGTTCTGTGCTTTTTGAGTCTCTTAGGCAACCATTTTCCATTCTCCTTATGATACCAGTTTCATTTATTGGGGTCTTCCTCACCTTTTATCTGTTTGACATCAATTTTGATCAAGGGGGTCTGGCAGCCTTTGTTATGGTGGCAGGTCTCTCAGTTAATTCTGGTGTCTATATCATTAATGACTTCAATTTGCTGAAAAAGGGCATGCCCTGTCCAGAACCTCGGGCTTATATCAAGGCTTTTAACCTAAAGTGTATACCCGTATTTTTAACCGTTTTATCCACTATCCTGGGGCTGGTACCGTTTATATGGCAGGGGCAAAATGAAGTATTTTGGTATGCCTTTGCCACTGGTACCATCGGAGGTTTGGTGTTTTCGTTGATTGCTGTGGTGTTTTACCTTCCATTGTTAATTAATAAAGTTGATTTCAGTCAAAAGAATTAACTTTTTCTTCGTGACACGAATGATTCCTTTTTATTGAGCATTTCACCAGGACGGAAAGTGACTAAATACTTAATTTCCAAGTAATAAAATCCTACCGCTATAAAAAACAACAAATTAAAATGGCTACTCAGAATAGTGACAGCATTAGTGATAGCTTTTTTCTTCGTTTTCTCCAATATTAAAGCTCAGGAAGCAGAGAGATTTGCTTTAGAATTATATAAACTGAATAAGGCTTTTACGGAAGAGCAGGCAAAATCAGCACGGTTGCAATTGGAGCTGGATAAGTGTAAGCAGCAATAGTGAAGTTGTATGGATGGCTTTAAGAACCATCATTGCAAAAATAAAAGGGGCCGAGGCCCCTTTTCGTGTTAAAAACTGTGGTGAATACTGATCTGTGCCTGGTTTTTGGCCCAGTTGACGGTGGTTTGTCGCATCCAGCCAAGCTGGGCACGCATGTTTTTGAGTAGCCCATACCCCACGCCTACGTAAGTTCGGTTTCTGTCAAAGTACTGCACGGAAAGTCCATCACCTATATCTGTTTGTCCATTGATAAACAGCTCATTGTACAGGGCGGCATACACCACGCCTTTGCCCAAACTCGTGTCATTAAAAGGGACGTTTAAAAAGAGATTGTACCGGTACCTTGTTCTAAAATCCTGGTTTTCTACAAATCGTTGTTCGTACCGCACGCGGTGGGTGAGCAGAAAACGATTTCCGATCTTTTGTGGAAAAAGGGCTTCCTGATAGATTCGATGCTCTACTACCGAGCTGGTGCTTTCGCCAAAAGCCCCTGTAGAGATAAATCCATATCCCTGAGTAAACTGGATATTGGCATTTTGAGGCCTGTAAGTAACGCCAGTTCGCAGCAGGATTTGCTCCCGGTCGGCACCAAAATCCCAAAACCGAAACTGGTAGTCACCCTGAATACCAAACTGACTGTTTTCAAACGATTTGTTGAAAAAGTACATGTACCAGGCACCCAATTGATCTTCGTCGGGACCTTGTGCGTACAAGGACAGGGTGCACAGTGTGATAAGTGCTGAAAGTAAAAAGTGTTTAATGCGCATAATGATTTTGCTGTAGCTGTCCGAAGAACTACATCGTGGCTGGTAGCACGCTTTTCTTTTTTTGGCAGGCCAATAATAGCACATTTGGGGTAATTACAGAGGGTACCAGGCGTATTATTCTGCTGGAGCTACGGTAATAAGAAGGAATAAAAAATCCCGAAAGGAGGTATCGGCAATGCGCTACCTTTGGAACCTTTCGGGATATTACCACCACGCTAAACGGAGACTACAGTACACGCATGGCTGTCAGGGGCAGTCATGGGCATTTAGCGTCGTGGGCAACAAAATGATATTGTTTTTAAGGGTTTCGCTCAATGATCAGTTTTCGACTGTGTTTTTGATCGCCTTGCTGCAGTGCCAATAGGTAAACTCCAGGTTTATAGGTGCTTACGTCTACATTCAGTGAGCTTTTTTTCATGGTTTGTTCATATACTTTGCCCCCATGAAGGCTGTAGAGCTCTACGGTGGTGGCGGGCTGTGCCTCAATAGCAAGCCGGCTTACGGCCGGATTAGGGTACACTCTTACCAGCGAAGAAGAAGCCGTAGGGCTGGTGAGTTGCCTGTTTCCACTCCCGGTACTGATGGAGACGACAAAGGCCACATCAAAGGAAGTGTAAGCGATGTTGTCATACCACATAATTCCGCCATTGTACACGTTGGAGTAGTGGTATCGGATGGAGGCATTGGTTAGCTGGAAAGTATACGTTTGGTTGTCTACCAGAGTAGGTGGGTTGGTTAGGGTGATTTCTTGCCAGCCGCTACCGGCGCTCACTCCACTTTGGGTGTAAATAGGTGTGCCAGACACGCCATTGCCGGCGTATATCTTGAGTGTGGAGTTTGATATGGCATATACCAGCTTAGCTTCTATAGCTACCAGTTGGCCATCAGCTATAGCTGTAAAAGACTGTCCCATGTCATGAGCGTTGCCATAGGTAAAGATGCTGTTGCCTTGCAGCTGCTCTATGGTGACTATGGTGCCACCACCACCTCCAGAGGATTGGGTTGTGGCACTGGCTACGCTGCTCGCGGCAGTATTGGATCCATCACTAGCCAGCACTTTGTAATAATAGGTCGTGGAAGCAGCTAGCGAGCCATCGCTATAGCTGGTGCTGTTGGCACTTAGGGTAGCTATGGTGGTGTAGGTGCCTCCAGAGCTTGTAGAGCGTTTGACAAGGTAGGTCGTTTCATTGGAGGCATTGTCTGTCCAGCTTAGGTTGATCTGAGAGGAAGATATGGCACTAGCGGCAAGGTTGGTAGGAGCGGCGAGCGATCCACCTCCGCCATCTCCGCCTGTGAGCCCAAAAAATTTGGCAGCCCAATAGGAAGAAAAGAAGTTGACATCTGTGGCATAGGATCCGGTATTTCCGCCTTGCTTGGTGCCATTGCCCGGATCGATGGCTATGGCATGGCCCATGTTGTTGATGCTGTAGGTAACTACTACCGGGTCACCAGAGCTGTTGCGGTATTCTTTTCGGCTTACTACGCTGTTGCCATCAAAGGCATTGTCCGTAGCATCGGCGGTTTGGTCGGCACCGTGTACATTGGTCCATTGTTCCATGATTTCATTTTGGTTCATGTAGTACACCGTGTAGTCAGACGTGCCGTGGAAAACTGCTACTGTAGGCCAGGGGCCGGAATGGTTGGAGGCATTTCTTACGGCATTGCCGTGTTGGTTGGGGCTCTTGTTTACATTGCCAAACATTGCCTGAAAGGCCTGGTTGCTGCTGGTTGCTACTTTGTAGGGGAGTCCTGCCATCACTGCGCCACCGCTAAATACATCCGGGTAGGTAGCTAGCATCACGGTGGTCATGGCGCCTCCGGCCGAAAAACCGGTTACAAATACCTGATCACTGTCTATCGAATAGTTGTTTTTCATGTAGTCAGTCATGTTTTTCAGCGAGGCAGCTTCACCATATCCCCGGGAGATGTCGCCAGTCTCAAACCAATTGAAACATTCAGAGGAATTGTTGCTGCTTTTTTGCTGTGCATAGATGATATAAAACCCGTAGGTGTCTGCCAGGCTATTCCAGTCACTTTCCGATGCGTACGAACTGGCTGTCTGTGTGCAGCCGTGGAGTACCAGCACCAGTGGTGCATTGGAGGGCATGTTGTTAGGAATGTACGTGTACATTTTTAGATTTCCAGGATTGGATCCAAACGATGATACAGCATTCAATTGGGCTGATAGCGCAATAGTCCATAGCCAGAATAGAGTGGTTGAGGTTAATTTTTTCATAGGTATTCATTTTTGGTCTACTCTTAAGAAATTGATCATTTCCCTGTTCTATTGGAAGTTTCTGCCAGATTGCGGGGTGCGGACTTTTTGGCCTATGGGTACATTTTGGCTCGTTTGAAGCTTATAGCCACGTTTTTAGAAGTCGGACTTTGTAGCTACACTTTTATGAAATTTTCAAAACATGCCCGCTTGGTGATCAGTCTAAAATTAAAAGTCCGGGTAAGGAAAAAACGTCTTTAATTGCTTTAATGGCATATAATGAGTCATATATGGAAGCCTGAACAGCAATAGTCCATGTTGCTTTATTTTCTTTTCCTAATATCCTGGGGTATCAAATTTCTATTTTTAGCCTAATCAAATTTCAAGAATTTCAATACGAACGGACATTATCAATGAATAGACTAGCAAGTAAAGTAGCAGTGATCACCGGGGGTGCGTCAGGTATAGGCAGAGCGGCTGTAGAGAAATTTGTAGCGGAGGGTGCCAGGGTCGCCATATGGGACGTAAACGAACAAGCAGGGCAGGAGCTGGAAGCCAGATTTCCCGATCAGACTGCATTTTTCAAGGTGGACACTTCTCGTGCCGATGCTGTGGAGGATGCCACAGCCCAAACGTTGGATAAGTTCACTACCGTAGATATACTCATCAACAATGCCGGAATCACGCGTGATGCTACGATTAAGAAAATGACCCATGAGCAATGGGATCAGGTGATCAGCATCAACCTTACCGGAGTTTTTAATTGTGTGAAAGCGATCTCACCGGTAATGATAGCAGCCGGCAGTGGCCGTATTA
Organism: Marinoscillum furvescens DSM 4134; assembly: GCF_003386095.1. Taxonomy (GTDB): domain Bacteria; phylum Bacteroidota; class Bacteroidia; order Cytophagales; family Cyclobacteriaceae; genus Marinoscillum; species Marinoscillum furvescens. Next base: position 65,941 of record NZ_QREG01000019.1, read on the forward strand.
TCAATACCTCATCCGTGGTAGGAGTATATGGTAATTTTGGGCAAACCAACTATGCTGCTACCAAGTCTGGAGTGATCGGCATGAGCAAAACACTGGCCAAGGAGCTGGGAAAGCACGGCATTACGGTAAATGCCGTAGCACCCGGGTTTATTGCTACTGACATGGTGCGCGCCATGCCACAAAAGGTCATCGATATGATGGAAGGTAAAACACCGCTGGGCAGGCTGGGAGAACCTTCAGATATTGCCAATGCATATACATTTCTTGCTTCAGAGGAAGCTTCATTTATTAGCGGTTCGGTCCTCAGTGTGGATGGAGCTGTCACCCTTTAACTGATCCAAATGAGAAGAGCAACACTAACCGGAATTGGGGCTTATGCACCCAATCAGGAAATTCCCAACAGCTACTTCAATGAGCTGCTTGGTGAAGACGTAGACACCTGGCTTCAGGAAAATGTAAACATCAGCACACGCCGATGGTGTACAGCATCAGAGTCTGTGGCCGATCTTTGTGAGCAGGCTGCCCTGGAAGCTATCGCTGATGCGGGATTACAACCTGAAAATATTGACCTCATCATTGTGTCTACGGATACTCCTGAGTTTATTTCACCTTCTACCGCCTCTGTGCTGCAGGATCGACTTGGGCTCACAAATGCAGGAACCTTCGATCTGAATACGGCATGTGCGGGTTTTGTGACGGCTATGGATGTAGCCGCCAAGTACATAGCTGCCGACGAGCGTTACGAACATGTGTTGGTGCTGGGTGGCTATGCCATGAGCAAGTACCTAAACAAAGCCGATAAAAAGACTGTGACGCTTTTTGCTGATGGAGCTGGTGCCGTAGTGATGTCTGCAGGTTCGGGAGAGCGTGGAATGCTGGCCAGTGACCTGAAAACCGAAGGACAGTACAATAGCTGGATGGGGATCTATGGAGGTGCTACTCGCATGCCTATAAGTGAAGACGTAGTGGCCAATAAGGATCATCAGCTCAAGTTTGTGCATAAATTCCCCAAAGAGCTCAACCCAAAAATGTGGACGGAAATGGCTCAGGACATCTGCCAGCGCATCGGAGTGGATCCGCAAGACGTGGATCATTATTTTATCACCCAGCTCAACTTCAACTCCATCAATGAAACCATGGACAACCTGGGAGTAGACCGGGCAAAAGCACATATGGTCATGAATCAGTATGGCTATACGGGATCGGCGTGTATCCCCATGGCACTGCATGATGCTTATCAGAAAGGCAAAGTATCACCGGGTGACTTGATGATATTTATAGGGTCAGGTGGGGGGTTGGCCTTCGCTGCAGCAGCTATTCGGTTTTAGGCTATGAGTAGTTTAGCATCTTCAGACCAGATCGTGGCTACGTGGATCGTAGTGCTACTGTATATGGCCGTGATTCTGTTTTTTGTCGTGCGTGGAGCCATACGTGTGAAGACCATAAGTGACTATGCGCTGGGCAGTATATCGTTTTCGCCGTTGGCTGTGGGACTGGCACTGGCGGCCTCCATGACCAGCGCGGCTACCTTTATTATCAACCCGGGCTTTATAGCCTTGTATGGGCTGAGTGGAGTGCTGTCGTTCGGTATCGTTATGCCCCTGGCCATCTTCGTGTCGCTCATTGTAATGACCAAGCGTTTTCGCAAGTCCGGTAGCCACGTAAAAGCGCTGACTATGGCCCAGTGGATGGGCAAAATGTACAATAGCTCTTCCTATGGTATTTTCTTTGCTTTTTTGTCGCTGCTACTGATCACTTTTATTGTCTTGATTTGTGTGGGGCTCACACAGGTGCTTTCCAGTGCATTGGCGCTGGAGCCTCTGGGGGTATTGGTATCGGTGATCGTTTTCGTGTTTGGTTACATGATGTTCGGCGGAGCCAACTCCATGGTTTATACCAATGCCATTCAAGCTACACTTATGCTCATCGTGGCGGTGGTGCTGCTGGCGTCAGGGGCAGATTTATTTGATGGGGGATTGTCGGGTTTTAAAGCTCAGTTGGAGGATATCGGTCCTCACTTTGCTAGCTGGACCAACCCTGAAAGTTTTTTGTTTCGAGACTATTTTGAGATCATCTTTTGCCAGGTGGTTATTGGTATAGCCATCGTTTGTCAGCCACATGTTATTACTAAGTCCCTGCTGCTCAAAGACGAGCAGGACGTCAACCGTTATTTGCTTATTGGTATCCTGGTGCTGGTGGTGTTTTTTCAGGTAGTGATCGTTGGGCTTTTTGCGCGATTGCGCTTTCCTGATCTGATGATCAGCGGGCAGCCGATTCCTATGGACGGTATCGTGTCGGCGTATGTAGTAAGTGAGTTTTCTGTATACGTGACCATTTTGGTCGTGTTGGGCTTAATTTCTGCTGGCTTGTCCACCCTGGAAGGGCTCATTCAGTCACTGAGTGCGTCGCTCACCGCAGACCTGATCAAGCCCTTGTTCGGTAAACGATTTAGTGCCGACCCAGACCGGAAATCCCGCCAGGAGGTATTGGTCAACAAATTGGTCATCGTGTTTCTGGCTATCGTGAGTTTTATGTTTTCTTATCAGCAGCTATTATCACCCAATCTGAGTGTGGGGATCTTTGCTCAAAATGGGGTGTATGCTTACTTTTCGGCAGCTTTTGTTCCCGTATTTTTCGGTATGTTTATCAAAGGAGTACGACTTAAGACCGTATATACAGCTTCTATTGTAGCGGTAGTTGTGCATTTTTCGGTGTATTACGGCCAGTTTATGCCTTATATGAAAGAAACCGTAAACAATCCCGCCATAGCCAGTACGATGGCACTGCTGATGTCTGGCAGTGTGGGGTTAATCATGCATTATACAGGAGGGAGGCAACATGTATAGCAAAGATTGGATCAGTAGGTGGGCAATGTACAGCCCAGAGAAGGTCGCCATAGAAGAACTAGAAACGGGCCGGTCAATTACCTATGCGCAATTAAACAGACGGGCCAATTTTTTGGCCGAGTGGATGACTAAAAACCTGGGTCTCAGTAAGGGTGATCGGGTGATGGTGATGGCAGAGCATTGCATCGACTATGTGACGCTGTTTTCTATAGCGCAGAAGACAGGAATTATACTGGTACCGGTCAACTACCGTCTGGCAGCTTCTGAAATCGACTACCTGATCAAAGATGCAGACCCAGCATGCTTGATTGTAGAAAATAAATTTGCGGATATAGCCAAAGCTCTTCAGGTAGAACTCCCACGAATGGAGTTGGAGATGCTGCCAGAAGGGGAGTCGGAGACTTTTGTGCCCCACGCTATCCACGAAGATGATCCCTTATTTATCCTTTACACTTCGGGCTCTACGGGTTTCCCCAAAGGAGCGATGTACTCGCACAAAATGCTCTTGTGGAACAGTCTAAATACGACTCAGAGCCTGGAGATCACTGCAGATGACCACACAGTAAACTGTATGCCGCCCTTTCACACTGGAGGCTGGAATGTGCTGCTTACACCAATGTTGCACCGGGGAGCTACGGTTTGTTTGATGAAGAAGTTTGATGCCGACCGGGTGTTGGAGCAGATCGATAAGTCCAACGCTAATCTATTTATGGGGGTGCCTACCATGCTTAAAATGATGGCCGAGAGTGCTGCCTTTCAGTCATGCTCACTGGCGTCTATACGTTATTTTATTGTAGGTGGCGAGGCTTTACCACTGCCTGTAATACACCTGTGGCATGAGCGTGGAGTGAAAATCCGACAAGGGTATGGTCTCACAGAAGTAGGGCCAAATATCACTTCACTGCATCAGGAATACGCCGCTCAAAAGATCGGCTCTATAGGCCTGCCCAACTTTTATGTGGAGTATGCTTTGCTCGACGACTTGGGCAATCAGGTGCCGCCTGGAGAGGTAGGGGAGTTTTGCCTAAAAGGCCCTATGGTGACCCCCGGGTATTGGAAAAACCCGGAAGCTACTGCTCAATCGATCGTTCATGGCTTTTTTCACACTGGCGACCTGGTACGACAAGATGCTGATGGCTTTCTGTACATAGTAGACCGTAAAAAGTGCATGTTTATTTCTGGTGGCGAAAACGTGTATCCTGCAGAAGTGGAACGTGTGCTACGCGAGCTCGAGGTGATCGATGAGGCTGCTGTAGTAGGTGTCAAAGACCCAAAGTGGGGGGAAGTAGGGAAGGCATATTTGTCTATAAAATCTGGTATGACCTACACCAAAGATGGCATCATAGCTCATTGCCAGTCTCGATTGGCGCGGTTTAAGGTGCCCAGATACCTGGAAATTGTAAATGAGCTTCCAAAAAATGGAAGTGGTAAAATAGATCGAAAAAAATTGGCTAGCCTGGCATAGTCCTACACATCAATCACCCCAAATATGAATACTTACAATCTTATACTCGCACTCTTTTGTTGTTTGATCGGTGTGGTGGCCAGTGCCCAGCAAACGGTGGCCGATGTGATTGCGCCCTACGCCTATAAAACCAACTATTTGAACCTCAACGACTCCACTCGCCTGGCCTACATCGATGAAGGTAAAGGTGAGCGTACCCTGATTATGATACATGGGTTGGCAACTTATTTACCCTCATTTTACCCGGTGTTTGATGACCTAAAGAAAGAAAACCGATGCATTGCCGTGGACTTGCCCGGCTATGGACGGTCGTCTAAGCGGGAGTATCCGGCGACCATGAGCTATTATGCAGCAGTCATCGAGCAGCTGATTGAAAAGCTGGAAGTGACTAACCCAGTGCTTGTAGGACATAGCATGGGTGCGCAGGTGGCGGTGACTGCTGTGTTAGAAAACCCCAAAAGGTATCGAGAACTGATACTCTTGGCACCGGCGGGATTCGAAACATTTACCACTGAGCAGGCTGCCTGGCTCAAGGCCATTACCCGGCTGGATGTAATTTGTGACGCCACAGATGAGCAGATCCGCTCCAACTGGGCCCTGAATTTTTACAGGATGCCTCAGCAGGTAGCGTTCATGATTACGGACCGCATCGCTATGAGAACCGCAACGGACTTTCGCAGCTATGGACAGGCAATAGTGAGCAGTGTGAGCGGCATGCTCGACCAGCCAGTATATGATCGTCTTGGAGAGCTGCCTACCCGTACGCTCGTGGTGTATGGCGCCGATGATGCCCTCATCCCGAACAAATATTTGAACCCCGCACTCACTACTGCCGCTGTGGCTGAAGCCGGGACGGAAAAGATTGCGGATGTACGTCTGGAAATGATTCCGCAGTGTGGTCACTTTATTACCTACGATCAGCCTGAGGCAATTAATAAAATATTGAATAGCTTTCTGAAAGAATAAACTCAACGTGCGGTGAAGGTCAAACTGAAAAAATTTACGGCATATGCAAAGGAGATCCTACCTCATGAGGCGGACTATTTGCTGAGTATTCAGGAGTTTGAAGATGCGGAAAAGGTGGAGATCTTACGCCGAGTGAGTGAAAATGCGCACCAGCAGCAAGATCAGCTGCCCTTCAATACCGCCATTAATAAGCGCAAGTATTCCAGTCTGATGGACTGGATCCAGAAACGACTAGATGGTATAGACGTGGATAAGTACTTTCAGTGGATCAACGAAATGGATCGGAAGGTGATCACGGATGCCATTACCCATGAGGAAGAAAAGGTGTTGCTGCGCCGCATCAAAACTTACCAGCACCCCATTCATAATTTTATGAAGTTTTTTGAGCTGGTGATCAACTACCGGCATTACCTGCTGATCCGTCTGCGGCACAGTGATTATCAGGAAGCTAACCAGTTTATCGAAAAGTATCAGGTGCAGTATGACTATAGCAAGGAAGTAAATGCCAAGCTACATCAGGCTACAGTAGATATCATCCACCAGTTCAAGGAGAAAAAAGGCGACTCACGTCAGTGGGAAGATTGGCTGCTGGGCTTGTTTGGCGATACCCAGCTCGACGGCTTCAACCGTTACATGGCTGTGGTGCGGCTCACGTTTTTATATTTCAACAGCCGGGAGTTTAACAAGCTCAAGCAGGTATATGATCAGCTCGATGTGCTATTGAGCAAAGGCAAGTTCTATACCCGTCGCATATTGTATAACTACTATGCCAACCGCCTGATGCTGCATAGTAAATTTGATGTACTGCAGCAGGCGGAGGAGTATGGCTACCTCTCCATCCGACAGAAGAACTCAGATCATGTCCAATACCTGAGTAATTTCAGCTCCATTTTGATTCGTAGAGGGAAGATAGAAGAAGCCCTTAACCTGCTGAAAGAGTCCTTTGCCGAAGTGCAAAAGTCTACCAATTTTTATCATAAAATTGGCTTTATCTCATTCTATATCAAGTGTTTAAACTTAAACAACCAGCCACAACGTGGTGAGATATTGGCGGATAGCTTTTTGCGCATCTATACTGATGACATCATGAATCAGCGGTGGTATTCGTTTTTTACCGCCTACATACAGGCCCTGGTAAAGCAGGACAAGTACCACAAGGTACTACAGACCTTTAAGCGGTATGATCTGCTCGCGCGAGACCTGGAAGACAGCAAAAAATCAGTGTATCTGCCTACCATCCGCTGGTACTACGAGATAGCACAAGTGAAGGTAGGTAAGCTAGAGGCCAAAGAGCTGGTAGCGTCTATCGTGGCTTGCTCTCAGGAATACCTTGGCGACCCACACAAAACCTTTATCCTCAATCAGGTGCTCTCAGAGCTTGAAACCTATGTGCCTCGATCGGTGGTGCAGGCTAAAGCACAGCTGTTTCAGAGCGAACACGTACGATAGTCCACCCCTGGTAGGTGGTTGGCATCCTATTGCCTACTTTTTGGTCCTATACCAAGGTGGTGTACTTTTCTTTCAAAATATTCTTTGTGTAATGATGGTGGGGCTTTTTAGCCTTTTCGGGCCTAGTCTGTATTTGCCGAATAATGACTGGTAGGCTGTTTGAAATTTTGTGCGCCAGGTCAAAACATAGTCCATGCAGTGGGTGTAAGTCTTATCTTGCTGAAAAACAGAGAGATAAGAAAAAATATCTTGTTTTATTAATCTAAAGTCCACACCTGGTAATATTGCGATATTTCTATTTGCGTTGCTCCTTTCTCTAGGTTTATTGAACGAGATTGAAAAACAACCTAAATAACTTGAAAAAATGAAAAAGACCTTTACCATCTTAATCATGAGCCTGCTGTTCATCAGCTTTCGGTCATACAGCCAATCTACTGTACAGGGCCGGGTGATGGATGCGGACTCAGGGCAGCCATTGATCGGAGCAACGGCCATGCTGGAGGGCACTTCCAAAGGAGCCACTACAGATACCAACGGAACATTTGCCATCCAGGGAGTAGAGGATGGTACCTATTCATTGACTATAAGCTATGTAGGCTATTCGGACTTTACGCAGAAAGTAACTGTGGACGGGGCTGATGTGCGACTGGGTGAACTGTCTATGGCGGAAGCAATTTTTGCTTTTGACCAGGTGGTGGTGTCTGGTACACGCCAGGCCGAAAAAGTCACAGAAACGCCTGCTACTATTGAGATTATTTCCTCCAAAGACCTGGAGGAGCTACCATCTTTTAACCCGGGCGAACTCCTTGCGCGTGTAAAGGGTGTAGATTTTATTAGAGCTGGTGTGGTGGGCACGGGTATCAATATCCGAGGGTTTAACAGCAACTTCAACGCCAAAAACCTTCAGGTAAACGATGGCCGCTTTGCTACACTGATCGCTACGGGGCTTCCCATGGGCCCTTTGACCACACAGATAAAGGAAGACGTAGAGCGAGTGGAGGTAATCCTGGGTCCAAATGCCGCGTTGTACGGTCCCAATGCTCACAATGGCCTGGTACATACCATTACCAAAGACCCACGTACTTCGCAGGGAACTACCATAGCGGTAGGGGCAGGAAACCAAAGCATGTTTACGGCGAGAATGCGCCATGCTCAGGTGCTAAGCGACAAGTTTTCTTTTAAGGTAACCGGTGAATACACCCGGGCCGAGGAGTTTGAATTTACCGATTCCGTATACATCGACCGAAAAGATGCTGCTGGCAATATGGGTGCTGATGGAGTGAAAGAAGGCTATGAAGAATACATGCTAGACAATGACCTGGAATTTTTGCGTGCAGAAGCAGCGCTGTACTACAGCGTGAGCAATACCTCCGACCTGATATTTAGCTGGGGCGGAAGCAACAGTACCTACCTATCACCAACAAACGTGGGGCGTAACCAGATCAAAGACTGGCGCATGAATCAGTTTCACCTCAGGTATACCTCCGACAAGTTTTTTGCTCAGGTGTATCATACCAAAAGTAAAACCGATGATACCTATGCCATCGATCAACGTACTAAAAACTACTATGCGGCGATAGATGGTGGAGCCACTGAAGCAGAAGCACGTGAGAGCTCACTTGGAAATGGCGCCACCTTTGCTGATGATTCGAAAAGATGGAATGCTGAGGTGCAGTATCATGACAAGTTTGGGGACCTGGGGGTAGTGATAGGCTCACAGTGGCAGCGAGACCATGCCAATAGCAACGGAACCTATTTGCTGGACAACAATGGTGAAGATCCTATCATTATTAGCCAGGTAGGGGTATATGGACAGTTGGATTATCAGTTTACTCCAGAGTTTAAAGCTACGGCGGCTTTTCGCGGCGACAACCACGAAGTATATGGGTTCAACTTTATTCCAAAATCAGGATTGGTGTATGCTAAAAACAACAATGCTTTCCGCTTTACTTACGGAAAAGGCATAGCCGCACCTACCATCCTCAACATGTATGGCGACTTGTTTGCAGGACTGATTTTGGGAAATGCTGAAGGGTTTACGCTAAACGATGGTACAAAAGTAGAAAAGCAGAAAGTAGAGCAAATTCAGACATTTGAAGTGGGCTATAAGGGAGAACTGGTACCCAAAAGGTTTTTTGTAGATGCCAATGCTTATTACAATATTTCTCGCGATTTCCTTTCTCCTGTGACGATTGTAGGGGTGGCTACAGAGCGTGGAGACACTCCGATGGAGGAGGTGCAGTCTGGATATAGCGTCTTTGGCGGCTTGGTAGCCACTTATGTCAATTTTGGAAAGGTGAATACCTATGGGTTTGATATCGGAACCAACCTGTACCTTTCAGATCGTATCAACTGGACGTTTAACTACTCTTATTTTGACTACACCTATGATGAGGATGACCTGGAAAACAATGACTTTAACAATGACGGTGAGGTAAACAAGCTAGACGTACTGGTAAATGCACCCAAAAACAAGTTTGGAACAGGCGTGTACTACCGTGGTAATAAGTTTTTCTCCAACATCTACATCCGTTGGGTGCAGGAGTATGACTACTTCTCCAGCTATCAGATAGCTGCCAAAACCCAGGACCTTTCCTGGAGGGGCACCCCTGTGGTGGAGAATGCGCGCAGCACGGATGCCTGGAACTACGGTCCGCTGGGCGGATTTGTCAATGTAGACTTTGGGCTTGGTTATCGCGTAAACAATGTCTTTACCGTCTCTGGTCAGGTGACCAACTTGTTCAACGCAGAGTACAGAGAGTTTACCGCCGCTCCATTCACAGGCAGACTCTTCTCCATTGAGCTAAAGGCCAACTTACCAGCCATCGGAAACTAGTCAAAGAATACTTTGTTCATACATAACCCAAAATGGAAAGGGCCGCGATTTTGCGGCCTTTTTTGTGGAAGGAAGTCACCCTTATGAAGGACTTCCTGTCAAATTAAGAGATTATTTAGTGCAAATTAAGCCTTCAGGCTTAAGCTTAAGGTAGAAATTATTTTTGGGCAATGTGCACGAGCATCTGCCTGCTAACTAACCTTAACCTTATGCGTACTTTAACCTTTTTCACAGTTTGGATCACTTGCCTGGCCCTGGGTTGCGGTGAAAAAAAGACCGAATCGGAACTCACCTTCGACCTAAAGGGCAAGAGTCATCTTTACCTGATCAACCATACCAATGACTCTCTGGATCTAAGAATTCGTGACAATGCCATCTGGCCGGAGAAAAACTACTACGATGTAAAAGTGCTGGCACCTAAGGTCACCCAGCTGGAAATCAGGAAAACCCAGGGGAGAAACGATTTTTATCTCTCAGTAGAAGGTGAAACGTACAATCTCTATGCATACCCGGGTTCACGTGATACAGTGATCATTAGTGGAGCAAAGAGCGGCGATCTTGTTGTTGATTTTGCAGGAGACCTTCAGGTTGTCAATCAGTTTTTGAAGCAAAAAAGCACTCATTTTGGCGCGTATCATTCAGATCGAGAGGGGCGTAGCAAGTTCATGATCGATGGAAGCAAGGCACTGGAGGATATTTATGCATACAATGACTCCATCACGGCAGTCCAAAAGACTTTTTTAAACACGCATCAGTCTAGCATCCCCAATTGGTATGTGCAGTTTGAGTTGAAAAGACTGGACTACCTCAACACCTGGTACAAAGTGAATGCATTGATTTACCGCACAAAAACCCTGAAACAGGAAGGTGTGAGCTCGGAGCTAATAGCAGCGCCCTACAAGGGACTTCTTATTTTGAAAAAAGAGCTATTGGGAAACAGAGATTACATGAGCTTTTTGGATCAATACATCACGCATCAGATTGAATTTGAGGCGGTTGACGCGCAGCCCTTCAAAACAAGAAAAGAAGAGTTGGCATACAGACTTTCGGTAATCGAAAAGCGCCTGAAGGGAGAGGTCAAGGAGGCTTATCTTACCCGCGAGCTGAGCCAGTATATTGATAGAGGGATCCTGTATGATTCGGCCTGGCTCGCCAAAGTGAATAACCCCAAATACAGTGATTTTATCGGCGGTGTAAAGAGCTATTACTTAAAAGAGCACTAATCAACGATCAGAGGCATGTCAGTTGCAGAATTAAGTCCTGCTCTCGGCATGCCTCTGATTTTATATTTTAAGCTTTAGTTACTCATTTCCAATTTCGGATGTGCTTCTTTCTGCGTTCCAAATTTGAAATATTGACTTAGTGGATAGATCAATAGTAGGGGCACCAAACCATGCGGTATTCTCATTACCGTCTCGAAAGTCCACTGGTTGAGCGATGTAAGTAAAAAGTCAAAATGGATATTGGCCCAGATTCTCGCAGCAGCTGTAGCAAACCCCCAGAGTGCAGCATAGAGGAGTGCCCAGCGTGATGCCTGCGGCACAAAGATCAGAATACTCAGCGCCACGTCCGCCCATCCGAAGCACTTGAGTAGCAATCGGGCCGTGGTTTCATCGATACTCAAAATGCCTAGCGTCATACTCACAAAATGCCCCGGCTGAGGATAGTAACCTAATGCATACAAGCCATGACATGTAAATGTCAGCGCTATCGCTACTTTCATCAGTAGTATCAGCCGCCTTTGATCTACAGCAGGCTTCAGCGCCATATACAGGAGCAATGGAGCACCAAATTGTATGGAATACTCCAGAAGCTGACCCACCTGATAGAACTTTTCTTTGAAGTATAAAAGAGAAAGTAGAAAGAGCATTCCACTTCCCACCAGCAACAGTCCTCTTAACCTCTTGAGGCTCGGAAGGTGAGCTAATAGACTGAAAACGGCCAAGAGCGTATAGACAGCTCCACAAAAGGTCTTGATGCCATTAATCATGCCGTCTACTTGTGGGGAAGTGGCGTACTCATGCCAGGACATGCCTGTGAGGATAGGGACGATCCCCGATAGGAGGCTTTCGTCCCAGAAGAAGGTGCGAAAGGGGGCATCCCAAAAGAGGTGCTGCCAGGCGCGACCTGCGAAAACAAAAAAACAACAAAGCTGGAATCCATTGATAAATAAATTGCGTCGGTCCATGATCTCAAAAGGTTAGTGTTCGAAAAATCCTTTTCAAAACCGCACAGTATACAACAAGCTTGTGTCGGAGGTTTTAAACCTCACTGTACGATTTACAAATCATGTAGATTAAAATACTGCGTATGGAGTGACCTAAGACAAAGCCTTTAAAGAAGGAAGGAATAATGAGGCTTTGTGCTGAGCAGCTAGTCAAATATACAAACTCCTCGGCAGAAATTAAAAGTTGTAGCTGACACCTTAATCAAACTTAAGGTTTTGGAAGTGCTGCGATCGATTTCCTAACCACTAAATGATAATTTGATTGAATACTGAGAATATAAGGTGTTCATTTTTAGATTTTTTCAATAAACTCCTCGATTAATTCATTTTTTACTTCTGATTAATCAGGAATTAACTGCTTGCCAGGATAATTGAGGCTCATGTAGATGATACTACTGGGTGGAGTGACCTAGTTAATGGCTTTTCCTTGGAAGGAACGGGAAGCCGTTAATAACAGCCATCCAGTAATTGAAATGTACTTTTTTAACCACCTAACCAAGTGAGCCATGAAAATATAAAAGCTTCATCCAATCCACCTTGACTAACTGACACTAACTAAAAACCTTAAATGAGATTGTATGATCAAGCACATACCACTAACCTGTGTGGCGTTGCTACTGGCGATCAGCCTGTATGCCACCACAGACAAATACCGACTAACCCTTCGGGATGACCCGGCCACTTCTATAGTTATCGGGTGGAATCAAATAGATGGCACCGGCGTAACGGTGTATTATGGTACCACGGATCAGGGTACAGATTATGCTAGCTACTCACATTCCACAGGTGCTACACGTAGTGTTGGTTTTGCAGGAATGGACAACCATTTTGCACGGCTCAGTGGATTGCAGCCAAATACCATTTACTATTTTGTAATTAAGGACTCGAATAGTACGAGTCCACGGTTTTGGTTTAAAACCGCTCCAAACGTGCCCACTGAAAGGCTTGCCTTCATTGCAGGAGGCGATTCGCGCAATAACCGGACGCCCAGACAAAATGGGAATCGTTTAGTTAGCAAGCTGAAGCCGCACGCAGTACTTTTTGGTGGGGATATGACCAATGCCTGCACTAATACCGAGTGGAAGCAATGGTTTGACGACTGGCAGTTCACCATCAGCGATGATGGAAGGATGTATCCCATCGTTGCTGCAAGAGGAAATCACGAAACAAACGATGACTATATCTACCACCTCTTTGATACACCCAGAAACAACAACAGCGTCTATTACGCATTGACTTTTGGAGGTTCGCTCATCAGAGCTTACACGCTGAACACTGAAATACCAGTAGGGGGTGATCAAGAAAGTTGGCTTCATACTGATCTGCTGGCCCACGACCACATCATCTGGAAAGCAGCGCAATATCATAAGCCGATTCGCCCGCATGTAGGCGGCAAGCCTGAGAAAAACGATCAGTATGACGCATGGGCTCGAAAGTTTTATGATTACAATGTGAAGCTCGTAGTAGAGTGTGATGCACATACCGTGAAAACTACCTGGCCAATAATACCATCCACCAATTCGGGTAATGATGAGGGTTTTATCAGAGATGATGCAAATGGCACGGTGTACGTCGGTGAAGGCTGCTGGGGAGCACCCAATCGGCCAAATGATGATAATAAAAGCTGGACTCGAAATTCCGGAGATTTCAATCAGTTTAAGTGGATTTTTGTAGATCAAAGCAAAATAGAAGTACGGACAATCAAGCTGGATAACGTTACCTCTGTGGGCGAAAACCCCAATAATAATCCTTTTGCAATACCTGCAAATTTGGACACCTGGAAACCCAGCAACGGAGAGGTTGTAACTATTCTCAATAATAATGTGACGCTACCAACGGTAGCTATCACTGCACCTGGAGATGGCGCTTATTATCAAGACTTGCAGACGATCACGGTCAGTGCGGATGCCTCAGATGCCGATGGGTCGGTGAGCAGCGTAGCCTTTTATAGCAATGGTGAGTTGATCGCCACAGACAATGCCGCACCCTATGCGGTATCATTTACCATTCCTGGAGATGGTAGTTTTCAGCTTACGGCAGTTGCCACAGACAATGATGGCAATACCAAAACGTCTGATATGGTCAACATCACTGCGGGAGATTACAATTTCCTGGATGATGCAGAGTCTCTCAGTGGCTGGCAGTCTTCAGGATCCATCGCGCTGAGTCCGGTTTCCAGACAGGGAGCCAACTCTATTGAGTTTGTGGGACAGGCCACGGATGAGTTTAGAAAAGCATTTACCACGGCCTACAACTCAGGAGCAGACCCAACACACGCTCGCTTGGAGTTTTGGTACTATGTATCCGATGTGTCCAAACTTGTGGGTAGCAATCAGGTGGAGCTGGGCAGTGGAGGTGCAGCCGATGTAAATGAATACAACTGGAAGCTCAATAACCTGAATAATGGATGGAACTTTATCAGTCTAAAAACGAATGAACCAAGGGGTGTAATCGGTAATCCCGATCTAAATGCGATCAACTGGTTTCGGTTATACAATACCAACAAGTCAGGGTCTGTCACCACTCGAATAGATGGACTAAAAATAGTAGACCCATCGGTCAACTACTCTGTGCGAAACATCGAAGATCTGGATAACGGGTCGTTGTTTCATTTTTCGGTGATGAGTGACAATAAGGGAGAAAGCCCGCTACAAGCCAGTAATTCACAGTCGCTGACTAGTATGCAGCGCCTGGATGCGTGGATTCAAAGCTCGGAGTTTGTCATAGGCCTTGGAGACCATTTGGTGAGTAAGAATGAGGACGATCCCTTCCTTAGTTTTATTCAAAATGATCCTTATTGGAAAACAAATTTCTATCCCAATATTGCCGATGGTGAAAACCAGGCTTTTGGTAAAAACCAGGGCGCATGGGGCACCGGATGGGAGCTGTTTAACTATGTAGACAACTTTTTTGGAAGAAGCAATGTAGACATGCAACCAAATAAGGTGGATTATTACGCGCATTTTTCACATAGTGGTTTTAAAATTCACCTGATACAGCTACACTTTCCGGATGAGCCGAAAAACTCCACTCCATTTAGAGAAGAGTCACGTGCCTACATGCAGCAAAAGCTGGATTCCCTGGCACCGATCAAAACTAATAAGGATATCATCATCGTAGCAGTGCATAGTTATGATGGAGATTTTGTGCGGGATGGAAATCTCAATGCCTATCGCAAAAACCTGTTGCTTTCCACAGCAGACATCTGCTTGTCAGCCACGATTCATACTTTCGAGCGCTACCCACAATACAATGTGGACTACCCGAATGGTGCGGTACATTATAATACAGGTGCGGCATGCCATACCGGCTCTACACATGGGTATATGGAATTTCACGTGCTGGACAACCCACCACGTGTGGTCATCCAATACATCAACACAGAAGATAACGCCACGCGACAATTACAAACCGGCTATATCGATGGAATCGGAGATCCTACGCTAGCGATTGTAAAAGAAATCAATGGTCCGGCTTATGAGGTCGACTGGGCTACATTACCCTTGTCGACTGATGATTGCCCGAATGATCCTGACAAGTCGGCGCCTGGAGATTGTGGCTGTGGTATCCCCGAAGGTACCTGTACACCACACACACTGGTGGTAAATAATGGCACGGGTGATGGCAGCTATGCCCACGATGCTACCGTTTCTATCACCGCCGACACACCTCCGGCCAGTCAGGTTTTTGATCGATGGGTGGTAAACAGTGGCGTGCCTAACATAGCCGATGCTACAGCAAGTAGCACGACGCTCGTGATGGGCACAGAAGATGCCTCCGTTACGGCAACTTACAAGGCATCCAATCTGACTAATGGTGCAGAGTTTGTCTCCAGAACGGTACCCAATGAAGTGATCGCCGGTGATACGGTCTCGGTGACAGTAGTCATGAAAAATACCGGCTTAACCACCTGGACAAATGCAGAAGGCTATAAACTCGGAAGCCAAAACCAACAGGATAATACCGATTGGGGATTTAACCGAGTACAGTTGGAGACTAATGATGAAATAGCTCCAGGTCAAAATAAGGCATTCACCTTTGAAATTTATGTGCCGGAAACACCTGGTACATACAATTTTCAATGGAAAATGGTGCAGGAAAATGTGGAGTGGTTTGGAGACCCATCATTGAATCTAGAGGTACAGGTAGCTGCTGCTCCTGGGGATAATCAGTTGACCAGTAAACTTATGATGGGCTATCAGGGCTGGTTTTTGGCTAAACCCGATAACTCCGTACCCAATGAGTGGAGACACTGGTTTACAAATGGTGCAGGCAACGATACTCCCGATGCGGCATACTATGGAGCTGATATGTGGCCGGATATGAGTGAGTACAGCATGGCATACAATACCAATATGACCTATGCGGATGGTTCCAATGCGCAGCTGTTTAGTTCCTATGATAGCAGCACTACCAATAAGCATTTTGAATGGATGCGCGACTACAATATTCATGGGGTATACCTACAGCGATTTATTGCGGAGGCTCAGGATAGTCGTTTTTTCGATACTCGAAATCAAGTGCTCAGCAATGTGATCAATGCTGCGGCCATGTATGATCGAAAGTTCGCGCTCATGTATGATTTGTCCGACTGGCCTACCACAGCTGATCTATCTGATCAGATAAAGGCAGACTGGGAATACCTGGAATTGAATTACAACGTGCCCAATAATCCAGGCTATGCGCGGCAAGAGGGTAAGCCTGTGATCGCTATTTGGGGCATAGGCTTTCAGGATAGGGGGCTAGCATTAAGTGAAATTCAGGATATCATCACCTATTTCAAGAATAGAAATGGAGGCATGTACCTGGTGGGGGGAGTACCCAGTCAATGGGCTACACTGACCGGTGACTCTGAAAGTGGCTCTGAATGGAGAGACGTGTATCGATCTTTGGATATGCTGTCACCCTGGACAGTAGGTAGGTACGCAACCGACCCCAACAATAACTGGCAGACAGAAGTAGACAACTGGCTCAATACTAAAATTAAGCCAGATTTGGATACCTGTTTGGCGCAGGGTATGGACTATATGCCGGTGATATGGCCAGGCTTTTCCTCTCATAACATTTACAATAACAAACCGCTAAATGAGGTGCCTAGAAGAGGAGGTGATTTTTACTGGCGACAAGCCTACAACGTAATCAACGAGGGTATAGACTTTGTCTACGTTGCGATGTTTGATGAAGTAGATGAAGGTACGGCGATGTTTAAGACTGCTGAAACGAAGGCAGATGTCCCCGTACAGCTTCAAAATACGCTCATTACCATGGATGAGGACGGTGAGGCCCTTCCTTCTGACTGGTACCTGCAGCTGGCAGGTCAGACTCAGGATATGCTGGACGGCACCATTCCAATTTCCAGTACGATTCCTATCTCGCCTTCAGTGAATGGCAATGGAGCTGTATTTATAAGTCAGGATGTACCGCCTACCTTGGCTACAGGTGCTTCATTTACAGCTACAGTCACCATGAAAAATACCGGAACCACGACCTTTACTCCTGGAGGCCTTTATAAATTGGGAAGTCAGAATACTCAGGACAATGTAAACTGGGGCACCAATAGAATTGAGCTGGGTACTGGAATGTCCGTTGCTCCAAATGAGCAGGTGACCTTTACCCTGAGCGGTACGGCTCCTGCCAACCCGGGAGTATACAATTTCCAATGGCGTATGGTTCAGGATCAGGTAGAATGGTTCGGAGCCTCTTCAGAAAACTTCCTGATCACCGTGGGCAATGTCTCCAATTTTCTAGATGATTGTGATGCAACGACAGGTTGGGGGTCTTCACAGACATTAAGTCTAAATACTACCACACATCAGCAAGGTTCAGGTAGCCTTTCGTTTACAGGAAGCACCGAGATGGAGTTCCAAAAAGTATTTTCTCCGGCGCATAATGGCAGCCTGGATGAAAATACGGCCGTATTGAGGTTTTGGTATTATATCTCTGATGCCTCACAGATGACTGGAGTCAACCAGGTAGAGCTTGGGAGTGGTGGTACGGCTGATTCTATGGAGTACAACTGGAGCTTACCTGCCTTACAAAACGGGTGGAACCTGATCAACCTGCAACTAAGTGAGGCTTCTAAAATCGGTACGCCAGATATCAATGCCATCAACTGGTTCCGACTTTACAACTTCAAAAGCACAAGTATCACCACAGGACTGGATGCTATTCAGTTGATCGATCCGCAAGGAGGCGTCAATTATGAGGTAGTTGTCAATTCTGGTTCGGGTGATGGCACTTATGCTGACAGCACGGCTGTGTCCATTTCGGCAGATGCTCCTCCGTCTGGTAAAGAGTTCGATGCGTGGGTGATCACCGAGGGTACGGCTACCATTGCTGATATCAATGCTGCGAATACTACCCTGACCATCAATGGCAGCAGTGTCATCGTAGGCGCAACATACAAAGACGTGGATTATGACCTGGTGGTAACCAGCGGCACAGGCGATGGTGCGTATACCTCCGGCACAGATGTGACCATAGTAGCAGACCCAGCTCCAGAAGGGCAGGAGTTTGATGCCTGGGTGATCGTTTCGGGTTCGCCTGCTATATTGGATGCCAATGCAATCAGTACCAACCTGGTGATGGGTGCTCAAAATGCTGAGGTGCAGGCTACTTATCGAAATATCAACTACACGCTCACGGTAGGAAGTGGCACAGGTGATGGATCTTACACATTCAATGAAAATGCGACCATCACAGCGGATGCCGCCCCCTCAGGGCAAGAGTTTGATAGATGGGTGATTGCCTCTGGTAGTGCAACTCTGGCTGATGAACTGGCCAGCAGTACTACGCTGACTATGGGGGCAAACGATGTGACCGTAAATGCGACCTACGTCACGACCACCTATGCCCTGGTAGTCAACAGTGGCAATGGCAGTGGCAGCTATGCTCCGGGTGCTCAGGTAAACATTAGTGCGTATGCTGCACCTGCAGGTCAGGTGTTTGCCGGCTGGGTGATTGATGCGGGGACCCCCACGATAGCGGATGCCAGTGCTGCATCCACTACGCTCACCATGTCCACAGGTACGGCTACCATTTCTGCCACCTATCAGGCCATCAGCAATGGAGCCACCTATGTTTCCCAAAGTGGAGTGCCCAGCACCCTAAATGTTGGCCAAACGGCTACTGTAAGTGTGACGATGCAAAACTCAGGGACCTCTACCTGGACTCGTGATGCCTTATATAAGCTGGGAAGTCAAAACAATCAGGATAACACCGACTGGGGCTTCAATCGTGTCTGGCTAGACGTGAGTGATCAGATTGCTCCGAATCAAAACAAGGTGTTCACCTTTGATATCACCGCTCCGGCAACAGCAGGTCAGTATAATTTTCAGTGGAAAATGGTGCAGGATCATGTGGAGTGGTTTGGTGGACAATCGGCCAATGTGAGCATTACGGTAGTAGATCCCAATCAGTTCCTCGATGATTGCGATGCTTTGACAGGCTGGAGTACGTCTAGTTCGAACAACCTCATTTTGAGTGGTACGGTGCAGCAAGGCACCAATAGTGTGAAAATCGTTGGCAGTGGAACGGACGAGTTTAAGAAAGTCTTTTCGCCTGCCTACAATTCAGGGCTCACAGCCACCAATGCACGACTTGAGTTTTGGTATTATGTATCCAGCCCTGGGCTGATGAGCACATCATCTAATCAGGTGGAGCTGGGCAGCGGCGGTGGACCGGATGTAAACGAATACAACTGGACCATTTCCAGCTTCAGTTCTGGGTGGAACTTTATCAGCCTGGATATCAGCAACGCCGGTATCACTGGTGGCACACCTAATCTCAATGCAATCAACTGGTTTAGAATTTATAATTCGAAATCTGGCTCGGTTACCAATCGCATTGACGCGATCAAGCTGGTAAATAATGGAAGTTCCCGAACGGCAGAGATTGACGTAGATCAGTCTGTTGACATTAGTATCTATCCAGTGCCGGCCACAGATTTTGTCACGGTGGATGCTGGGTCGTTGGTTGCAGAAAAAGTAACAGCGAAGGTCTATAACCTCGCAGGAATAGAAGTGAGCTCGATGCAGTTGGAAAAAGCTAGTGGCAATACCTGGAGCATACCAGTTTCAGGCCTGGAGTCAGGGCTTTATGTTTTGCATCTCTCACTGGATGAACATCGCATCGCGAAGCGAATCATCATAAGATAGTTAGTTAAGGTGATGACTACCGGGTGCAAGTGTTCTTGTGCCTGGTAGCACCTTTTCTGCTTTGGTTAATACGTTTATTTATAATTCACTACTATTAGGATTAGCAGTTTGGCGACATTGACCTGGAGCCAAACTGTTTTTTATTACTTCTTAACTATGCAAATGCGCCGGATCATATATGTTATCGCACTCTATTGGTTAGTTGCCGCGTGTGGTGAGCCCAAAAGAGATTTTACTTTTGTACAGCTATGTGATACGCAGCTGGGCTTTGGAGGCTACAGTCAAGATTCACTTAGCTTTCGTCAGGCTGTCAATGTCATCAACAACCTGGCGCCAGATTTCGTGGTGATTTGTGGTGATCTGGTAGATGACCGGGATGCTAAGTCTTTTGAAGATTTCTTATTAATTGCTGAAGGGTTCGAAATGCCATACTTTCCCGCACCGGGCAATCATGATGTGGGGAATACACCCAGCGACAGTACCCTGGAGGTCTACCGACGCACCATCGGGCCAGACTACTATTACGAAGACCACAAAGGATGCCGTGTGATCGTCACCAATACGCAGCTATGGAAAGCTCCACTCGCAGGGGCTTCAGAAAAACATCAGGAGTGGTTTGAAGCCACGCTTGCAGGACATAGTGGCCAAGGGCCGGTCTTTGTCGTGGGGCATTACCCCTTGTTTCTTGAAAACCCGGAAGAGGAGGAAGCTTACTTCAATTTGCCATTGCCCATTCGTGCCGAACTTATGGGGCTATTTGAAAAACACCAGGTCAGTGCATACCTCGCAGGTCATACGCACCGCAGAGTGATCAATCACCACAATGGAGTCAATTATGTTGGCGGTGAGACGATCAGTAAAAATTTTGATCAGACTCCTTTAGGGTTTAGAATGTGGGAAGTGTCGGAACAATCCGTAACGCATCAGTTCCTGCCGTTGGATTCGCTCATCAATTCGTATCAATTAGAAAAATAATTACCGGTTTCGTGGTACTTAATTGGATATTAATGAGTCATTAAGCCAATCGGGTTAGAATTGAAGCTTTGGGATCAGCAATCAATGGTGTTGCAGTCTCATGATTTTATTTTTACCTAAACTCATTATTGATGGTTTTATCACCTTTCAAACTGTTACGCTTTTTCTTTTATGCCCCGCTGATTGGTATTTGGCTAAATGGCTGTGGAGTCAAAGCTCCAACGACCGATTCCACTTATCAAAATGTACTTTTCATTATTGTAGATGACCTGAAGCCCACTTTAGGTGCCTACGGAGATTCGTTGGCCATCACACCCAACATTGATAAACTGGCAAGTCGGGGGATTACTTTCACCAATGCCCATTGCAATTTTGCGGTTTGCGGCCCGAGCCGCGGATCATTCCTGTCTGGGTTAAGGCCGGAGACGCTTGGCATTCTAGACAATGTAACGCCTCTGCAACCTAAACTTCAGGGCCGACCAACATTGCCTAAACTTTTCCTCCAAAATGGCTTTGAGACGATCGGTTTGGGTAAAACTTTTCATGACAAAGAACCCGATCACGAAGACCCTGCTGCATGGAATGCTTACTACAAGTATGGTTCTACAGAAAAAGGAAAGCAAGGCCTCAAGGTGAACCCTACAGATGATCAATTGCCGTGGTGCTACTGGCAGGCAGCAGAGGGGGATGATGAGGACCAGGCAGATGGTAGGATCGCCCAAAAGGCTGTGGAACTCCTGCATGAAAAGCGCGACCAACCGTTTTTTCTAGCTGTTGGTTTTCATAAACCGCATGATCCGTATGTAGCACCAAAAAAATACTTTGATTGGTATACGCTGGAGCAATGTACACCCCCAGTACTGCCAGATCAGTGGCAGCCGGCTTACAAGCACTCTTTGCCGGGCTGGTCAAAGGTGTTTCATGAAACCATGACCGAAAAAGAGCAGCGTGAGTTTATTCGTTCCTATTATGCATGTGTGTCTTTTATGGATGCGCAGGTGGGCAAACTCCTGGATGCATTGGAGGCAACAGGTCAAGCCGAAAATACGCTAATTGTATTCATGGGAGACCATGGCTATCACCTGGGAGAGCACAATTGGTGGAATAAGGTGACGGTCTACGAGGAAGGAACCAACGCACCCTTGATCGTGGCAGGCAATAAAATTGCTGAGGCAGGCAAGACTTCCAATGCTTTGGTGGAGTTTATTGATCTCTACCCAACCTTTTTGGATTTAATGGGCATATCTGAAAAGCCTGATCATTTAGAGGGCGAGAGTTTTGCGCAGCTTTTAGATAATCCAAATGCAAGTTTTAAAGAAGCAGTATACGCATCGACACTACGAGGTGAAACCACCGGCCGGATGGTGAAAACTGAGGAATGGAGATACATTGAGTGGGATGAAGGTGTAAAAGGAAAAGAGCTGTACAATCAGCAAAATGATCCACAAGAGTATGTCAACCTTGCCGAAGATCCTGCCCACGCAAGTGTGGTGAGTGAGCTGAGCTTGCTGCTCAAAAACAAGGGGCAAAAAAGTGAATAAACTCTGATTGCTATAAAGGCCTCAATTAAACTGCAATTATTTGAGATTATGGCAAAATTAAGTCTTTGGTTAAGTGGATTTTAAGTAAATCTTTAGTTGTTCCAAATACATTTGACCGCAGGTTTAGGGCCTTTTTCAGGACTTAAACACTATCACTAACCATAACTAAATCTTTTTTCAGTATGAACATGAAAACACTCTTTGCGTTGGTCTTGCTCAGTGCTACTTCGGTGGTCTTTGGGCAGACTACTGCGGTCTGGAACCCGGCTGCCAATTCGTCTAGTACGGGCAACTTCAATGAAGCCGCCAACTGGACTACAGGTACTGTGCCGGATAACACCATCAAGGTGGTGCTGAATGTGCCCGGAGCACAGGATTGTAAAGTCACCGATACTCAGGCAGTTTATCAGCTGGTAATGGGAGACAATAATGTAGGCGAAATCCTACGTATACAGGATGGGGGTACACTTACCACCGACAATACCATCTGGTCAGCTATTGGCTACAATGATCAGGCAGAACTTATTGTAGAATCAGGAGGGACCATCACGTTTGGTCAGCATATGTGGGTAGGGCTCATCGCCGGTGGCGAGGGAACTGTCAACATCACAGGGGGCACAGTCAATGTGACGTCCATGACCGGTCTCGGATGGGACGGAGGTGTTGGCTATGTAAACGTCAAAAGTGGAAACCTGAACTGTGCACAGTTTCATGATACCAATTCCATCAAAGATGGATCGGTGATGGATATCGAAGAAGGTACTGTTAAGATTACCACAGGACTTACTGTCGATGCTTTTACCACAAATTATGTAGCGAATGGGCGCATCACGGCCTATGGCGGGTCCGGTACTGTGGTTGTAGAAAAGATCGATGGGGATATTTTCGTGACGGCTATTGCTCCCACCACCTGGAACGGAAGCTGGACTAACGGTGCTCCATCCGCAGGCGTCAACGCCATCATCAGCGCAGCTTACGATGGAGAAGGTTTTACTTGCAACAACCTATCCATAGGGGTAAATGCATTAGTCAATATTGCCTCGGGTACGCTAGATGTGCAGGGTGATGTACTAGTAGAAGGGTCTCTTTCGGTGGCCTCTGGGGCATCATTGCTTACTTATGAAGCCAACAGCTGGGCGGGTAATGCAACCATTTATCGAGATACGCGCTATGCAGATGGAAAATACAGCTTTGTAGGCTCACCTGTGCAGCAGGATGCAGCCATTACAGGGAGCCTACTGGGTACTTCGGTATATAGCTATGACGAAACGCAAAATTATGATACCGATAGTGGACTCAGCCGGTGGATTGACGCTGCCAACACTGAGCTTGTGCCGGGAGTAGGCTATACACAGGCATTTACCCAGTCACTTTCCTTTGTCGGTGCACCCAATTCCGGATCGGTGGTAGTCTCAGGATTGTCGCATACTGTAGCAGCAGCTGCTTCTACCTCAGACAGAGGATGGAACCTCGTGAGCAACCCATATGCTGCAGCGATTAATGTAGAGACTTTTTTGGCGGATAACAGTACCGTAATCAATAATGCCATTTACCTGTGGGATGACGGTGGGTCTAATGCCGGGCGCCGTACCAACAGTGACTACATCACGGCAAATGCTATCGGAACAGTTAATAATGGCCCCTCCGGGGATAGCTTTCACGGCTATATTGCCAGTGGTCAGGGATTTTTTGTGCAGGTTACCAGTGAAACTGCAGATGCATCTGTGACCTTCAATGAAAGTCAGCGTGTGTCAGGAAATAACAACAGCTTTTTCCGTAAGGCAAAAGCAAGCAGTCATTTGAAACTGGCACTTGCCGGGGAATTTTACAATGAACTTTTGATCGGTTTTAGAGCCGATGCTACCACAGGTTTTGACAAACGCTACGACGCTGTGAAGTTGAAAGGCAATGATGCTTTCTCCTTTTATTCATTGCTGAATGATCAACGACTGGCTATCCAGGGATTGCCAGAGCTCACAAGTGAGGAGCTCACCGTAGCGCTGGGCTATGAGCTAGAGCAAGCGGGTACATATTCCTTATCGGTGGCAGAAATGCAAGGTATCCCCGCAGGGTATGACCTGATCATTGAGGTAGCTCATAAAAGCTATGTACTTGGTATGGGGCAAGCGGTGACACTCGAGCTGCCCGCTGGAAACGGGCAGATGACGGCTCACTTGCGCAAGAGTGGGATTTTGTCTGCGCAAGGTTCTACGGACGTGCGTGTCTTCAACGATGGCTCCCAGCTGACAATTGCAGGGCTGGAGACTGGTCTTCAAGACCTGCATTTGTTTGACCTTTCGGGAAAAGCTTGTTTCGAGGCATTGGCGGTAACCCCTGATCACCTGGGAAGTTGGTCTGCAATGGTGCCATTGGAATCAGGCAAAGTGTTCATCCTCAAGGTTGTCAATGGCCGGGAGCTTACCAGCATCAAGTTTGTCTACTAAACCACTAACCACTACTCCAATGAAAACGAATTATATACTTTCCGCAATCGTCCTATTGATCAGCATACCTGTTTTAGCTCAAGGCGCACCTCCAGCTACACCTATCGATGGTGGGCTGAGTATACTCCTGGCTGCTGGCGGGGCTTATGGGGTCAAAAAACTGATCGATCGCAGAAAACCCTAAGAATCATTTTTTGCAGAGCGGGCTGATGCCTGCTCTGTGATTCTTTTAATCGATAATGTGTGTTAACATTAAGTAAGGCTAATTGAAGGAGACTACCACTTTTTATATAGACCACCAACCCAAAACACAGGGAATAATTCCCTGTGTTTACCTATTAACAAACGTTTTATTCAAAATTAATTGAGGATTTACCCGGCATTAATCGCCGCATCTTTTATTAGTCACCACAGAAACTTAAACTAAACCGAAAAGACCAGTTTGTACTGGCGCTTTTCAAAACTGGTCCATCATGGCATACCTAAAATATATTCATTTAAAATACATGCTTTCCATCCTCTTGCTATGGGTAGTGACACTCGCAATGGCTCAGCCGGTGAAGCTACCTGTAGAAGTTATCGGGGAGCAAGGCAAGGTCGTGGACAGGATGTTATATCTGGATCAGAATACTGCAAGTCAGGCCTCCACGCTTTGGCTGCAAATCAATAACCTTTCTTACGAAAACAAGGCTTCCATAAAAGTAAATGATGGCGCATGGTATGACCTTAACCATGAGTCTGTCACCATGCAGTATCAAGAGGAGGCCCGAGGGGGTATGGTTCACGGAGGGTTTAATACCATTCGGTTGAGCATTCCTATATCGCTGGACTCAGGTGAAAACGTTTTGAGTTTTAGGTTTAACCGATCAGACGGAATATCCAACGGGTATCGGGTGGTAGATTTTAACCTTCTTGATGCAGGAGGTGCACGTTTACTTGGGAAGGAGGCTTTTGTGCAAGATGATCCTTTCACCTGGGAGGCGCCCTACACCGATGCGAGTGCCATAGCAGAAGGAAAAGAACTTTGGGAAAACGCCACACTTTGGAGCAACTACTTAAATGAAGATACCCTCGGTGTATGGTATGCTTATGACCTGCAACCTGCCGTAGAGATGAAAGCGACTTGTGCAGACTGTCATGTGTCCAATGGGTACGATCTGGAGTATTTCAGCTATAGCAATGAGTCGATAATCGAGCGTTCAAAATTTCATTTGCTAAGTGAAGAGGAGGGAAAAAAGATAGCTTCTTATATCCGTTCGCTTTCTGGAGAGATTGATGGATTGGAACGCTACGGTCGTCCATGGAACCCCCCGTATCAGCCAGGTCCGGCTTTAGCCGACAAAACCATCGATGAATGGGCTGCGGGAGCGGGGCTCAATGCAGTATTGGAAAAAGATGAAGACATGCTCCCTTACATGTTTCCCGATGGAATCGATAGTGTGACCATAGCTGATTATTTTGATTCAGATAACATGGAGGATCGCACCCTCATGCCGCTGGCTGTGCAGCTGCCAGACTGGAAGCATTGGTTGCCACTGGTGCATCCAATGGATGCTTTTTCTGTAAACGACTACTACCACAATACTACCGTAGCTATTCAGCCGCGAGAGGGCCTGAAACGCATTTTTGACTACCTCAATGCTATGCCGCTGGAGCAACGAGACAAATCTGAGCTTCAAAATGAGTTACGGATTTTTCATCGACATTTCCGCCATTTTATGGATCAGACCGAAGGTCAGGTGCGGCACTGGCGGACCGGTGGCGATGCAGTCCGCAACAATCGCTACAACGACCGGGTGGCACATATCCCCGATGACATCCCGATAGAAATGGCCGTAACCAGCCTTGCCAGACTACTAGCTGTAAAGAATTTTGAGTTTATGAATGTCTATGAACTACGAGACAAGGCCAGGTGGTTCGCCATAGAGGAGGATTATGATGAGCTCAATCCACGGGGCTGGCAGTGGGTAGGTATTGATTACAATGTGTTTGAAGTTCCTCCACATTTTACGTCATGTATCACCACGGTAAACTGTGATGAGTTTGTAGGCCAACCGCGCAAAACGGGTCACTATGAGTCTACAGCGTGGTATCAGCTGCAGTTGGTACTCAATGGTGGCAATGGAAACACCGGTGGCAATGAACCAATGGACTGGCAATATCAATTGGATTTTATCAAACGAGCCTCTTCCAGTTCGGGAATCTACGAACCCATTCGCTACTATCACTCGCTCAATTCGATGTATCAATTGCGGACGAATAAAAAGAATAAAGGTCCGAACAGCGGGAGAGGATTTAGAGCACGTCAGCAATTGCCGCATTGGTTTTATGGGCTAGATGACAATAATTCCTTCTCCGGTTTCGAACCGGGGGCTTTTCCTGCGCTGCTTGATGAGATTAAGCCCGGAATGCAGCGAATGGTTTTGGATGCACTCCTGCGTCAATTTCTACGCGAAATGGACAAGCCTGAAAATGATCTTAGCAGATGGGATCGGAGGTCACCGCATGGAGGTGCCAACGAGCTGGAACCGGCCTCCAAGTCGGGAGAGCTCGTCAACATTGAAAGCAAATTGGGTTTATACTATTACACGGACAAGATGTATTACCTCATCCCTCGCTTTGCGGCTCTGGGTGTGGATTGTGAGCTGATCAACCGTTTAGTTGACTGGTCGGCCGAGGCCTGGCCCAACTATGACTGGGAGCAATTCCGGGCACATACTACAGCGAGTGTGATGCTCGCATATGAGGCGGAAGGTAGTTGTAATCCGGTACCTGAATCCTTTGAGGCCGTGACTGGAAACCTGGGCCAAAGCCCAACCTATATCTGGTCTGTAAATGACGTAAGAATCCCTGAAGGGTCTTCAAAGCTGGAGTATGCAGGACTTGAGCCAGGTGATTTACTGCAGGTGCGTGTAGTCAGTGACAGGCCATGTGTCACCAAAAAAGAAGCAGTGGCTACCTATCTAGTGCCACAAGCCGAATTTGATGTGATGGTCAGTAAAAATGGTGGAGCGTGGACCCTCGCAACTGATATGACAGTTTGTGACAATGATCAGATCTCGCTAAAAGTGGATATGCCTTTTGAGCCGATCCTTTGGCTGGATGCATTTGCGTTGGAAGCAGCCGGCGAGCTGGCCGATGGGGCAAAAGTGGGGCAATGGGATGACCGATCTGGAAACGACTATGAAGTAGTAGCCAATTCAGAAGCGCTCATGCCGTATTTTGATAAGGATGGATTCAACGGACTTCCGGCCGTGATGTTTGGTATGGAAGACAATGCCGATGGCTTGCGCTTGTTTACTACGGAGGAGGACGACTTTATGGAAGATGACTGGACCATGGCGATGGTAGGGCAGCAACAGGGAATCAACAACTGGGCCGATGTGATCGGTAATAAAACCGAAAGTAAATATGATGATGGTTGGTTCATGCGCTTTTCTGAAAATGGAAGAACGGAGATATCAGCTGGGGGTGCCTATTATGGTGGTAATACCTACGAGCTCCCGTTTGATTTTGTAGCCGTAATGACCAAAAAAGGCCGGGAGGTCAGCTTTTACCTCAATGGAAAATTCGAACGCTCGCTTACGATGGAACCAGGTGAGAAAATTACGACGGCTTATGAAATTTTCCTGGGTCTTTCCGATAAGGGGAATGCCAACTCCAGCCGCTTTCATAAAGGACCTATTTCAGAGGTTATGTTTTATGACTATGCGATGGAGCAGTCAGAACGAAACGTGCTGGAAGGGTACCTAAGTCACCGGTGGGAAATTGGAAACCAGTTGCCAAATGCCCATCCGTACATGGCTGCATCACCATTGGCTGTTTCTGCCCAGCTACCCAATGCTGAGAAGGTAACGCTAAGCTCAACAGCTACTTATGACTATGTGGTTTCATCATCCCTGCAGGGGCAGTTGACATTTAGTCCCCTGGCGTGCTCTCAGGTAGAAGCTACCACGAAAATCGCCTATGCATATGATCCGTCATTGACGAATGCGCAAATCGGATATGTCCTCGATGAGGATGCAATTTCAGTTGATAATCAGGTAGTTGTACGAGCTGATCAAAGTTTGGCTTTACAGCCGATGGAGGATTATGGTGATTACCAATGGGAACAGCCAAATGGGGATTTAATGCCGATCAACGAAGATCCTAAAATAGCCGCCACCTCCAACCAACCTGATATAATCGGAACCTGGAAATTACACCTGGGATTAGGCGCATGTTATGCGGATTTGGATCAGGAAATCAACTTTGAGGTGATCTTCACAGAACTACCAGCACACGACGTAGTGGTGGCGGTATCCGGTGATGGGCATAGTTCCCAAACCGGTACGCTGTTGGTCAATGATGGTAACAATCTGAAGCTACAGCTCACCCCGTCCACAGGTCATCAGCTATCAGCTGTTCTGGTGGATGGTGAGTCACAGGTATTTGATGTGGCACCAGGTCAGGCATATCAGTTTGAGCTGGGTGCGGTGACGCAATCGCATCAGGTGGACGTGGCGTTTGCAGCCAGGACCTCATATGAGGTGACGGTAGTTGTAGGTGATGGCGGTGAGTCAAGCCTGACACCAGGTACACATGAGGTCTTTGCTGGAGAAAGTTGGGAAGTTGTGTTTAATCCACTGTCTGGCCATAGGCTGGCGGATGTTACCGTTGATGGACAGTCTGTTGGAGCGCAAAGCAAAATCACATTGTCGGACGTAAATGCTGCTCACCAGATCAGTGCTACTTTCGAAAAGCATTATTATCAGATTTCGGCAACTGCCGGTGCCAATGGGTCCATTTCTCCGTCAGGTACAGCCGCTTATGCTTTTGGAAGTGCGCCGGAGTTTGTCATAACCCCGGACAAGGATTATGAAA
This sequence comes from Marinoscillum furvescens DSM 4134, assembly GCF_003386095.1. Lineage (GTDB taxonomy): Bacteria > Bacteroidota > Bacteroidia > Cytophagales > Cyclobacteriaceae > Marinoscillum > Marinoscillum furvescens. The sequence continues at coordinate 95,709 of NZ_QREG01000019.1, forward strand.
TCGATCAGGTGTTTGTAGATGGTGAATACGTAGGCCAATCATCAAGCTATCAGTTCGGTGCGGTTACCTCCAGTCACAGCATTGCCGTGAGCTTCAAACGTAAAATCATTCATCACACCATCACTGTGGAGGTTGCAGAAGGAGGGGCGATTAGTCCGGGAAGTCAGACTTTGCTGGAAGGTAAGACCGCCACTTTTGCGATCTCTCCATTTGAGGGTTACGAGCTCCGAGACGTCTTTGTTGATGGTCGGTCTGTAGGAGTGGTTAATAGTTATACGTTTACCAAAATCAAAGATTCGCATACGATTCGAGCAGAGTTTAAGCCAATTCCACTTCATGCTACAGTAGAAGCTTTTACCGTTTATCCAAATCCGGCAACAGATCACTTTTTCCTCACTGCTACCAAAGAAGTGGTGGGCATTGCTGTTCACACACTTGCTGGTAGCGAGGTGTCGATTAGCGCTTCTGCCGATTACCAAACAGTGCGATTGTTGCAGGACGTATCTGGCGAGCGCATGCTTTTGGTGACGGTGCAGTTTCGAGAGGGTACATCGGCCAGTACACGACTACTGCTCAGGTAATGGGCATATGGAATAGCTGGTTAATAGCAAGTTTGAATAAGTAATTGATATAAGAATGAATAATGCAAGTCTGATAGGAATAGGAGTGGATGTTGGAGGGTCTCATATCGCATGCGGTGGAGTAGATTTAGCTACCGGAGAGCTGGTGGCTGGTACCCACTTTGAGGCGGACCTGGATAATAAGGCTACCAAAGAATTGGTATTTGAACAATGGGCTCGGCCGATCAATCAGTGTTTAGAAAAGATCGGTGATGCAGCCATAGATGGTATTGGATTTGGGATGCCGGGAGCATTCAATTACCGCGATGGAATAGCACTGTACTCGGGCAACGACAAATATGAAAACCTGTATGGAGTAAGTGTGGTAGACGAATTGCCCGCCTACCTTTCCAAAAAGAATATATCGCTGCGATTTATCAATGATGCCACAGCTTTTGCAGTGGGTACATCCTGGTTTGGGGCAGCTAAAGGCACGTCTAAAGCGATCTGCATGACGCTAGGTACTGGATTTGGTTCGGCTTTTATCCATAACGGGGCACCCGTGGCTCATGGTACCGGCGTGCCGGCAAATGGATGCCTGTGGGACGCTCCCTTTCAGTCGGGAATTGCAGATGAGTATTTTTCTACGCGTTGGTTTGTAAATGAGTTTGAGCTGCGCCTTGGTGAGCGTGTAGCCGGAGTAAAAGAAATGGTAGCCCATCCACGTCAGGGGGTAGTAGAAGGTGTTTTCAAAACCTTTGCTGAGAACCTGGTGCAGTTTATGGCCCCCTGGATCACTGGATTCCAGCCGGAAGTGATCGTGATAGGTGGAAATATTTCCAGGGCCTGGAACCGCATAGAGCCCTGGTTGGGAAAAGCTTTTGAGCACCGCGGTATTCACATCAGGTGCCTTGTTTCCGATCAATTGGAAGAGGCAGCCATTGCCGGAAGTGCCCGATTGCTCAATGATGACTTTTGGACACAGATTAAAGACGATCTACCGAGTCAATAATTCTCCTCAATTAGTTGAAATAGATGTTAGGAACCCTGGTGAGCTTCGCCGGGGTTTCTTTGTTTTTCGACTCTGGGATAAGATGCTTTTATGGTATTCGAAACCAGCCGGGTTTGGTTAAGCTATATGCCCGTGGCTTTTAAATATTCCTGAAGTTTCAATAGCAAATCAGCGAGGTATTGGAGGTGAAATTCATGGCATAGCAGTATCTAATCAAGCACGAATTCACTTTAGCTACAGCCATTATTTCCAGTTCGCTACAAGTCCGCACCTGTTCGGGCATAACATCCAATTAATCGGTAATTAATGCCCCAAATATCTGCCCCTAGATCGGTATTTTTGTTAAGCACCTTTCTTTGAAAATTTGTGAATTTTTAGCCAATAAAGCTTCAAAAATTGCATTTTGATGCCTTTTTTGAATTTAATTAATGAGTTAATTCCATTTTAAGCTGTAATTAATCCCACCGTCCTAAGTTCGAAATGCAATTAAAAATCATAACACCAAAAACCTTACACTAACGTCGAGGTGCAGGAGGAACAAGAGCATACCGGGAACACCTTGAACCGCTTACAATACTTCCGACATTAGTTTTTGACTTAATGATAAAATTATGAGAAAAGCAGTACAACAGTCCATAGTGCGCAAGACATTATGGCTATTCGCATTCTTGGCGGTTGTTGGCATGAGTAGTATTGCTGCCATGGCACAGTCCGCAAGTCCCAACGACCTGAAAGTGTCCGGGACAGTGACAGATGAGACGGGATCGGGATTGCCCGGAGCTACTATCGTAGTAAAAGGTACCACCACGGGTACCACCACAGATATAGATGGTAAGTATTCACTACAAGTACCGGAGGGAAGCACCATCACAGTTTCCTTTATTGGGTACAAAACAGAAGAGATGGCTGTAAATGGCCGATCGGTCATCGACCTGAGCCTTACAGAGGATCTGGGAGATTTAGAAGAGGTGGTTGTTGTGGGGTACTCCACACAAAACAAAGCCAGCCTGACCTCCGCTGTTTCTGTAATCGGAAATGAAAACATTCAAACAACCAACCACACCAGTTTGGCACAAAAGCTCCAGGGAAAAGTTGCAGGCCTAAATATCCGTCAGGCAAGTGGCCAGCCAGGGGTTTTTGACAATGACATCAATATCCGTGGGTTTGGAAACCCGATTTACGTAATTGACGGTATTCGTCGGGAAGGCAAGGGAGAGTTTCAGCAGCTCAATGCCAACGATATCGAGAGCATCACCGTGCTCAAGGATGCCTCTGCTGCTATTTACGGACTAGGCGCTGCAAACGGTGTAATTCTGGTTACCACCAAGAAAGGAACCAAAGGGGCTCCAAAATTTAAGTTTGACATGAACTTTGGCGCGCTTACTCCAACCAACGTGCCGGACATGGCCAATGCCGCACAGTATATGGAGATGACCAACTATGCTACGATTTATGAGCGTGGCAACAACGACCGCACGCCGTTGATATCTCAGGAAGAGCTAGCCAAATGGCAAGAAGGTGGCCCTGGTTATGAAAGCACTAACTGGTACGATGAGGTTATGAAAGATCGAGCTGATTTTCAGCAATACAACCTGTCTGTAACCGGAGGTGGCGATAAAGTAGGGTACTATGTGGGTTTCGAGCACTTGCGTGAAAATGGCCTGCTCAAAAGTGAGGATATGGGTTACAAGCGCTACAACCTACGCTCCAATATCACCACGCAGTTGACGGACAATCTGGAAGCACAACTCCTGTTAGGGGTACGTCACAGTACTAAAACGCAACCGGGAACGGGCTTTTTCAACATCTTTAAAGGTTCCAGGGTAAGCTTACCCACCGAAGGGCCATATGCCAATGGAAACCCTGAATATCCGGCAGTGATCTATTTGGATCAAAATCCAGTAGCCTTAGCCGAGCGTGACATTACAGGCTACGCGGAGGAAGAGACTCAAAGCTTACAGTCTTCTTTTTCCTTGGAGTACAAAGCACCATTTTTAGAGGGACTTTCCTTCAAAGGGGTAGCATCTTATGACCTCAACAACTATGAGGCAAAAAACCTCGCTAAGCCATATTTTCTCTATACTTATGACTCGGCAGCCGGATACGTAAAAAACAAATACCGCGATGGATCTGGAAACATCCAGCACCGGAATAGACTCAATCAGTACCTGACTTTTCAGGGATATATCAACTTTGATCGTAAGTTCGGTACCAAACATGATGTGAATGCGGTCCTTGTTTATGAGCAAAACCAGCACAATAGAGAAGAATACTGGATCAGAAGGTACTATGGAGATTTCTATACCAAAGACGTATTAGAATTCGCTGGATTACGCATGGAAAGCGGCTCCAATCCCTGGAATGGAGCGGATGTGTCTTACATCGGGCGAGTCAACTATAGCTATGCCAACAAATATCTGCTGGAAGCTGCTGCCAGATATATGGGCGAGTTTAGATATGCGCCTTCCAACAGATGGGGGCTGTTCCCCATGATGTCACTGGGATGGAGAATCTCTGAGGAATCATTCATCCGAGATAATGTGGCGATGCTGTCAAACCTGAAAATACGCGGATCTTTTGGTACCGTGGGAGGACCTGAAGGACTTCCATTTCAGTATGTAGAGGGCTATTCTGTAAACAGTGGCGGTCCTTACGAATTTGAGGATGGCGTGCAACTATTCGGAATCTCAGCTCCGGCTCCAGCCAATGCAAAACTTTCGTGGCAAACAGCTGAAACCATCAATGCGGGAATAGACGTAGGGCTTTGGGATAACAAACTGACCCTGTCGGCAGATGTCTTCCAAAGACACCTTAAAGGCATACCAGCTCGTAAAAACATATCACTTCCTGATACTTACGGAGGTGAACTGCCCGAGGAAAACCTAAATAGTAATCTCACTCGTGGATGGGAAATGATTGTAGGTTACAAATGCAACATCGGAGAGCTTTCTTACAATGTGTCTGCTAACTACACCTTCAATCGCACGAAAGCCGTTCATCGGGAGGGAGAAACTTTCACCAACAGCTACAGTAAGTGGAGAAACCAGCGTGCAGACAGATGGCAAGGTATTGTTTGGGCATACGACTATGCTGGCCAGTTCCAAAACGAAGACGAGCTGCGCAACTCTGCCATGCAAAACGGTAGCGATGGGAACATCACACGTGCCTTGCCCGGAGATTTTCGATACAATGACGTGAATGGTGACGGAATCATCAATGGCGATGACCTTTCGCCAATCCTTTCAGACGGTACACCTCGCCATCAGTATGGTTTAAACCTTGACCTGTTTTACAAAGGCTTTGATTTCAACATGTTGCTACAAGGTCAGGCCGGTCATACCTTGAGGTTCCGAGAAGTATACGGTCAAATCTTTGCCTTCAGAGGCAATACGCCAGCATACTTCTACGATAGCTGGAGGAAAGAAGATCCTTACAATCAGGACAGTGAGTGGATAGCAGGTGAATGGCCAGTGCCAAGAAACATTGACTCAATGCCAGGCATGACCTACAGTGAGCACAGCATGTGGAGAAGAAATGCCACCTACCTAAGACTCAAAAGCGTGCAGTTGGGCTACACCTTCAACACGGAGCTTATCAAAAAGACCGGAATCGCTTCTATGAGACTTTATACCACAGGTTTTAACCTGATTACGCTTACTGATCCCTGGGTGAAACCTCACGATCCAGAGCGTACCAACAATGGTCCTGGCTTGAGCTATGATGCGGGCTTTGGCTATCCACTAGCCAAAACCTATACCGTGGGCCTAAACATTACTTTCTAACGACTAACATCCAAAGAAATGAAAAAAGCTAAATATATATTATCGCTGGTTGCATCTACCTTTCTTGCAGTAGGATGCCACGATGCACTAGATGTAGAGCCGTTCGATAAAATCACTGCTCAGGACCTGTTTTCAGATCCTGCAGGTACCGAACTCTACATGGCAGACTTGTATTACCGCATGCCGGTAGAAGATCTAAATTATTACCCCAAGCAGGGATTTGAAGTTAATTACGGTGGGCCAAACAATGCCGGAGAAGTGCTGGCAATGCTCACTCCCTGGGCCAATCACAGTGGTAGAAACCTTTTTGTGAATGGTGACTATGGCGAATGGTGGAAAGTAGAAGATAATGCGCGACCGGACAAAACCTTTACTCCGTGGACACTGATACGTAACACCAATGCTTTGATAGAGATTATTCCAGACCTCAATGTGGATGAACCTACCAAGCAACAGTATTTAGGTGAGGCTTCATTCATCCGTGCCTTTGCATATTTTGGCCTGGCCAAGCGTTATGGTGGAGTACCGATTATTAAAGAGCGTCAAATCTACGAAGGTGATCCTGATGCGTTGTTAGTCAGTAGATCCACAGAAAAAGAGACCTGGGATTTTATCCTTTCTGAGTGTGATGTAGCTATACAAAATCTTGAAGGGGTAGAAGATCCGAATTATAGAAAAGCGACCAAATGGGTGGCACTTGCACTGAAGTCTAGAGCTGCTTTGCATGCGGCTTCAATCGCTAAGTTTGGGGCACAGGCGGATCTGGTAGGACCCGCTGTGGAGCAGGGGCTGGTGGGTATACCTGCCAGTGAGGCTGCCAACTACTACCAGCAGTGTCTGGATGCCTCCAAGGCATTGATGGATGGACCGTTTGAGTTGTACAAAGCCAGCCCGGGTGGGCCGGAAGAGGCGGCAGAAAACTTCCGTGAGATGTTCGAAAATCCAAACCTTGCAATAGGCACAGAAGCCATTTTTATCAAAGGAAAAGCCTCTCCCGGAGACTTTTTGGGGAATAACTACGACATCTGGTTTAATCCAAACCAAACACGAAACGGATGGCCGCACCCAGGACGTTTTTGTCCTACGCTGGATTTCGTAGACATGTTTGAGTCCTACGGTGGAGGTGGAGTCAGCGACCCTATCGAAACAACCATAGACGGAGATGTCACGAACTATCTGGGATATGATCCCGCTCGTGAATACTTGAAATTTGATCACCCAATGGACATCTTCCAGGGAAAAGATGCGCGACTTTTTGGCAGTGTGATGCTACCAGGCGCAGAGTGGAAAGGTGTGGAGATCGTCTACCAAAATGGATACATTCAGCCAGATGGGGAGTTTAAGACTGATACCAAGTTGAGCATGGAAATCGATGGTGTGACCTACCATACTTTTGGTGGGGCTACTCAGGCGGACTACTCTGGTTTTGATCCTACAGGATCCAATCATTCCAGCACAGGCTTTGGCCTGAAAAAGTTTCTAAGCACAGACCCTGTTGTGCCGGCATGGAACCAAAGCTTTACAGATTTCATGGAGTTTAGACTGGCCGAAGTGATGCTTAATTACGCGGAAGCTCAGGTAGAAAGCGGTCTGGGTGATGCAGATGTGGCCACTGCAGCTATCAATGCGCTTCGTCGCAGAGCAGGACATTCTGATAACATTCCATTATCAGTAGAAAATGTTCAGCGTGAGCGGGTAGTGGAGTTGGCGTTCGAAAACAAGCTGTTTTGGGACATGATTCGCAGAAGAGAATTCCATACGTATTTTGATCAGACGCGTACTCATGCGCTAGTGCCGGTGTTGGACTTGCGTGAAAGTCCTCCAAAGTACATCTTCTTGCGTAAAGACATCCGTCCGAACTCTCCACAAACTTTTGTGCACAGAGAATACTATCGCAGAATCGATAACCTCGGACTCAACCAACTCACTCAAAACCCGGGTTGGTAAGCTAAAAAAAACAGGACAGACCGTCGGCAGGATAAGCCGGCGGTGATTTAAACAAGACATTTACAGAGATGAAAAAGATTAAAAATATAGCATTGGCGCTGTGCACGGTAGGGGCACTCTCAGCCTGCGAGCTGGATAACTTTGAAGGTCCTGATGCTGGCTTGTACGGTGAAATTATTGATAAAGAAACAGGGCGTAAAGTACCTCAGGACATCATCAATGGTACGCTCATAGAAATATGGGAGTACGGTTATGATCCGGTGACACCCCAGCGATTGGAAGTAAAAACGGATGGTAGCTACATGGATACCCGTTTGTTTAGCAACATGTATGACGTCATTCCTGTTAATACCAACTTCCACAACAATGCCACTGAAAGCATAGATACCTTACAAGTGGAGATCAAAGGACAAACCGAACTCAACTTTGAGGTGGTACCTTACCTGCGGGTAGTAGATGCCAACATTTCTAAAACAGGTAGTAAGGCAGTGGCCACCTTCAGGCTGGAGCAGCCGATCGATTCGGTGTATCTAAACGCTGGGGATACCGTCAAGCGTGCTGTCGTGATTAAAGAAGTTGGTCTATATGCACACCTGGACCCGAATGTAGGAAAGGACATGAACCTGGGTAAAACCACCGTGACGGTCAATGACGTAATCCGTGAGGGGGAAAATGATGTCTATAGCCTGGAGTTTGATACTTCTCGTGATACAGACTTTGTAAACGGAGGTAAAGTTTACCTGAGAGTAGGTGCCATCTCTGACATGCCAACTGCGCGATCAAATTACGGCAGTACGGTGGAGATGGATTTTTAAAATAAATCAATAACACATACTGAGGCTGTTTCTGTCAGGTTATCTACAGTTTTCTGGAATCTGTCTACCGCTGAAGCAGCCTCCATTTTCGAAGAAGCTCAATTTTTACATAAAGCTTCGCTCCACCGCGGAGGATCGGGGGAGTGCTGGCTGCGTGTTGCCAAAATACAATCTGACTTGTCTGATTAGGAAACAATGAAAAAGAATTATCGAACCAGGATCTTGGGAATTTTAGTTAGCCTTGGGCTAAGCCTGATCATCCTATATGCCTGTAATAGATCACGTGCCGAGCGGATCTATGGCGAACCAACCACGGAACAACAATCACTTACCCAATTGGTAAATCCATTCATCGGTACTGGTGGCCATGGACATACTTTTCCGGGTGCTAGCATGCCCAATGGCATGGTGCAGCTCAGTCCGGATACACGCCTCATGGGGTGGGATGCCTGCAGTGGCTATCATATCACTGATGAAAGCATTTTGGGCTTTTCACATACCCACCTAAGCGGTACAGGTATTGGCGACTATGGAGATATCCTGTTTATGCCAATCACGACCACTCCCGAATTCACACCAAACGAAAATGGCAACTACAGCCATGCATATGCCAATAAGAAACGAAAGGGTAGTGAAAAAGCGGAGCCAGGATATTACTCGGTGGTCTTGGATGACAACAATATCGGTGTAGAGCTCACCACCACCACACGAGCAGGTTTCCATCGCTACAGCTTTGAAGGCAGTCATGCAGGGCTACTCATAGACCTAAACCACACGCTGCAGGGGCATCGGCAGGTCGAAAACATATTGGAGGTAGTGGGTCCCAATGAAATTCGCGGGGTGAAGCGCACCAGTGGATGGGCACGGAAGCATGAAGTCTATTTTCACGCAGTATTTTCCATGCCTTTTCAGTCCCAACTCCATGCTGATGGTAGCATAGCGGAACTTACGTTTGAAGACAATACGCACGAGCTACTGGTGAAAGTGGGGATTTCTCATGTGGATTGGAAAGGAGCCAAACGCAACCTCGACGAAGAGATTTTGGATTGGAGTTTTGATAAAGTGCGTAGGGCTGCCAAAGACTCCTGGGAGCAATACCTCTCCACAGTGACCGTAGAAGGTGGCAGCATGGATGACCGCACCATCTTTTACACGGCGATGTACCATGCCGGGCTTGCACCCAATACATTTAGTGATGTAGACGGTAGGTACATGGGTATGGATCGCCAGATTCATCAATCCGATCGACCTATTTTTACCGTTTATTCCCTTTGGGACACCTATAGAGCCCTGCATCCGTTTAACACACTTGTGCGACCGGCCATCAATCAGGACATGATCCAGTCCCTCATTACCAAGTATGAAGAAGGAGGTGCGCTGCCCAAGTGGGAACTGGCCGGCAACTATACGGGCACCATGATCGGCTACCATGGAGTTGCAGTGATTGCTGATGCTTTTACCAAAGGTCAAAAAGACTTTGATATCGAAACGGCCTATGAGGCCATGATCAAATCGGCACATTACGACACAGCGGGGATTCATTTTCCAGACGCTCACATTAGAGAAAAACTCATGCCTAAAGCGAAAGCGTTGAACAATGAGCTGGGCTTTATTCCGGCAGATTTGGAAAACGAATCTGTATCCAAGGCCCTGGAATATGCTTACAATGACTGGTGCATTGCGCAAATGGCGAAAGGACTGGGTAAGACGGCTGATTATGAATACTTCATGACCCGCTCGAAACGATACGTTCAGTATTTTGACAAGGAGACGGGCTTTATGAGAGGTAAACTGGCCGAAGGAGGTTGGAGAGAGCCTTTTGATCCGAAATATTCGCGCCACCGAAAAGACGACTATGTAGAGGGTAATGCCTGGCAGTGGTCGTGGTTTGTGCCGCACGATATCAAAGGGCTGGTTTCACTGCACGGAGGTCGGGAGGCCTTTGTAGCAAAGCTGGATCAACTTTTTACAGAAAGCAGTGAAATTACCGGAGACCATAGCTCGGCTGATATTTCCGGGCTGATCGGCCAGTACGCGCACGGCAATGAGCCCAGCCATCATATTGCGTACATGTACAACTATGTAGGGGCACCTCATCGGGCACAAGAGCTTACTCGCCAAATACTGACTTCTCAGTATTCCAACAACCCCAACGGACTTTCCGGCAATGAAGATTGCGGCCAAATGTCCGCGTGGTATCTGCTGAGTGCAATGGGCATCTATCAGGTAGCACCGGGAAGTCCATACTATACCTTTGGTTCTCCACTGTTTGACAAAGTGACCATTCATCAGGAAAATGGAAAAGACTTTACCATTGAGGCACTCAATAACTCTCCGGAGAATATCTACCTGCAGCGGTATGTGTATAATGAAAAAGAGCTGGAAGTGCCTTTTATCAGTCACAAGCAAATAGAAGAGGGAGGAGTTTTACAATTTGAAATGGCATCCTCGCCCAAAAGTGAGGACCCACAATAATTTGAAAATATGAAGAAACTTACCATAACATGTCTGATGCTGCTCGTCGCTCGCCTGTCCATGGCGCAGATGATAGTAGATAGATGTGAAATTACGCCCGGGTGGGAAAGTGACAATGTGCTGACCGTAGAGCGTACGGATAAGAAAGAAGGACTTGGAGCTCTTAGTTTTAGCGGTACAGGTACCAAATGGTTTAGTAAGAAATATGCACAGATTCAGTCTGGTGTGTCCGAAAATGGCTACTTATCCTTTTGGCTCTACCTCTCTGATGCCTCCACCTTTAGTGGAAGTGGTTTTGTGGAGCTCAATAGCTCCGCTACCGAAGGTACAGATGCCTATCGATGGAGCATGCAGGATTTGTCTTTGGTCGATGGCTGGAACGAACTCAACCTCACATTCACTTCTGCTCAAAAGCTGGGTACGCCAGATCTCAGTGCTGTACGCGGATTCATCATCTCACAGGCATTATCAGGCACGCTAGAAGCCAGATTGGATGGCTTGAAACTACGCAATAGTCTGACGACCAGCACCCCAGAGTTGTTGGATATCAAAACGGTAGACCCCTCGACCCTGGATGGCAAAGTCATGTTTGGCTATCAGGGGTGGTTTTCATCACCTGGTGACGGCACTACGCTTGGTGATCGCTACCATCACTGGGGCGATTTGGCTCCTGGTGAGGGAAAGCAAAGCAATCTCAGTATAGAAATGTGGTTTGATGACCGTGAGTTTGATCCAGACGAACTTTACCCCACGGGATACAGATTTCCCGACGGACGGGAAGCAAGATCATTTTCGTCAGGCAATAAAAAGACGGTCATGAGACACATGAAGTGGCTCCGCGATTATGACTTGGATGGAGTTTTCCTTCAGCGCTTTATGTCCGAGGCACGAGATGCAAAGTTTAAGACCTTTCGGGACACGGTAGCCGTACATGTAAAAGATGGATGCGAGCGATATGGACGCACCTTTGCCATGATGTGGGATGGCCTCAACTATGCGGGGGCTGCAGAAGATATCAAAAACGACTGGATGCATTTGGTAGATGACCTCAAATTGACCGAAAGCCCCAATTATTTGCACCACCGAGGTAAACCGCTGATCTCACTGTGGGGGTATACCGTACGTGATGAAGCCAAGCTGGAGGAACTGGAAGAGCTGATTGAGTTTTTTCATAACCATCCGGAAGAAAAGTACCGCGCCTCTATCAAGCTAGGCTGCAATGACAGCTGGCGTACCCGTGGTGGTGGCATGTGGCAGGAAGCATTTAGTAAGGTGGAGGTAATAAGCCCTTGGACAGTGGGGCGTTATGGTTCTTCAAAAGAAGGCTATGAAAACTTTGCCAATCGTACCACCGTGCCAGATATGGTATGGTGCAATGAAAGAAACATAGACTACTTGCCGGTAAACTGGCCTGGATTTTCCTGGTTCAACTTACATGATGGACCTAAAAACCAGCACCCAAGACGCAGTGGAGACTTTTTCTGGGAGCAGGCCAGCGGCAATATCAGTAGAGGGGCCAAAAGTTTGTATATCGCCATGTTCGATGAGATAGACGAGGCGACTGCATTTTTCAAACTACCGGAAAATAAAGACATGTCGCCAGACAAGGGTTACTGGCTTTCACTGGATGCGGATGGAAAAGAGATCCCGAGTGACTGGTATTTGCGTGCGGTGAGTCTGGTAACTCAGGTTGTGCGTGGCGAGGAAGAAAACCGTGAGTTTCTGGAGACACCTCCGGACGGTATTGATGCCTTTAGTTTAAAAGCTACACATGCTACCTGTGCATCAGCAAATGGCGCACTTGCTTTAGGCTATCCTGCGGGATCCGAAGCCTGGCAATTTAGTATTGACGGTGGGCAGAACTATAGCTACACGGCAGACCCGACAGTTTCTGCGCTACAAGTGCCTAACCTGTCCGCTGGTTTGTACAATGTCTGGGTGAAATATGCGGATGGATCATTGCCTACCGATCTTGGGGATGTGCTCATCGTAGATTCTCAACCTGAAATAACGCTTACCAAAGAAGATGCCTCTTGCCTTTCGGATGGTGTAATTCATATTTCTGTAGGTACCAATCCGTATTTAGGAGCCGTATCAATCAGCATGGATGGTGGTGCTACTTATGGTATCACGCTTGAGGAAGGTGTCTATCAAAAAACACTCGAAGGTATCGCAGAAGGGCAATACGACGTTTGGGCCCAATGGGAAAGTACCACTTGCGCACAGGCTGTGGGTGTAGTGGACATTGCGGCGATTGTGCCTGCTCCGACAATCAACCCTGAGGTCTTTGATGAGCCTGCTACAGGGAGTATTTGTCTGGGTAGCAGTCTGACTTTGGCGGCTATCGTAGACGAATCGGTAACTGTGGAGTCTTGGTTGTGGTCTGGCCCGGGTGGTTTTGAAGCCAATACATCCGAAATTTCCGTTACGAAGAGCCTCTCAGAGGCAGAGGCCGGTACTTATACAGTGACTTATACGGATGCCAAAGGTTGTTCGGCTACAGAAAGCTATGAAGTAGTCGTAGGTGAGGGGTCGGTTCCTGAGGTTGCCTTTCAGGTAGAAGCGGATGGTAACCTAAGAAATCCTGAAGAGGTCGTATTTTGCGAAGGTGAACGACTTATTTTGGAGGCTACACCCAATGAGTCGACCTACACCTATGAGTGGGAAGGACCAAATGGATTTCGAAAATCCGGTCGTAGAGCAACACTTTCTAATAGCGCGTCAGCTGATTTGAATGGTACCTATTTACTAAAAGTGACCAGCGCGGAGTGTTTTTCAAAAATAGAACAAGTAATCAGCGTAGGAGTCGAAGGACAGTGTGGGTCGCAAGTACTCGGATCGCAAGCCTCTCAGGCTTTTCAAGTTTTCCCAAACCCAGGGCATGGTCAATTCGCATTGGTCGGTGAGACAAATCTGGGAAACGTTAAATTGACAGACTTTACCGGGAAGGAGCTCAACCCAAGGCTATTACAAACCGGTAATGAATCCTACGAATTAGATATTCGAGACCAGCCAAACGGCATTTACTTACTCTACTTTATATCGACGGCCAATCAAAGCCACACCATTAAACTGGTAAAGCGCTAGCAATAGGGCTAATTATTCGGAAAAAGGCTGTCTCCAATGCAACTGTAACGTTTTACATTTGAGACAGCCTTTTTTTATTTCTAAGTTCAATGCATACCTGATCAGGCTGTCATGCACCGCTCAGGCTTATTTCATTAAAGTTTCCAGCAACCACGACTGAGAAAAAGGACGAGCTGTTACCCTTCTGTTTGCTATAGCCGCTGCTCCTGGCTTCTTTGTCTAGCTCACATATCAGTACCGTTTTTCGGGTCAACTATCGGCCACTTCTTGGTGCGAAATCATTGCCCATTGAAACCCGAAGGAGGTGCGTGAGCTTATGAAATTCATGAAATAGCAGTGGAATGGACTGGGCAAATTAGCAAGTCGACAATTTTTTTTTGAAATACTAAAAAATAGATAACCCCTAAAAGCGCCAAAAACGGTGATTAATTAGAAAAAGTGCGATTAAGTCTGATTTAAGCCGATTTTAACAAGCTGTTAAGAGCATTTTAATCGCATTTTAAGTACCGCCCTCTACTTTAGGTCCAGAAATTAAATGTACAACTAATCACTAATAGTTATGAAAAAAGGAATTTTACAATTGGTGGCAGCCGTTGCTGTAAGCGTAGGTGCCTATGGCCAAACCACAGTTTGGAATCCTGCGGCAAACCCTGATGGTACGGGCAATTGGAATGAAGCTGCCAACTGGACAGAAGGTATCCCAAATCCAGGATCTGGTAAGGCTGTATTTAATGTAGAAGATGCTGCACCATGTCTGATCACTGACACTCAGGAGGTATTCCAAATGGTTGCTGGTGACAATGGTATCGCTAGCGAAATTGTCATAAAGAATGGAGGAACACTCACTACCGGAGATGTATGGAGTGGTATTGGGTACAACAATGTGGCGACCGTAACAGTAGAAACTGGTGGTTCCTTGACATTTGGTCAGCATATGTGGGTTGGATTTCTGGCTGGTGCTGAGGGCACTGTAAATGTTGCCGGTGGTACGGTAAGCGTAGTAGCTATGACTGGTCTTGGCTGGGAAGGTGGAATCGGTAAAGTTTACGTTTCTGACGGACTGCTGGATCTAGCCAATATCAATGCCACAGATATGAAGTCAATCGGAGAAGGGTCACTTATTGACGTATCTGGTGGTGGACTGATTACCATCAATGGCAATAGACTAGCACACACAGGTGAAGACAATGTGGACTATGAAGATCAGCTGAAGCCTTTCATTGAGGCTGGAAGACTCACCGCTCTTGGTGGAAACGGTGACGTGATCTACTGGTACAACGCAGAAGCTGATGAGACCTACATCGTAGCACCTACGCTGGTAGAGTCTACTTTCCCTGCGGACGCGTCTACGGAAGTATCCAGAGATGCAGACATACAAATTGTCTTTACCAAAGCAATGGATCAGGCAAGCGTATCGGACAATATCACGATTACACCGGCTATCGACAACCAGGCGATGGGATGGTCTACAAGTGGCGATACACTGACGATTTCTGGTGACCTAAAAGATGGGGTGACGTACGCTATCTCTGTGAGCAAGTCGGCCAAGGATATTTACGGATACGGTTTGGCGTTTGACGAATCACTTTCTTTTACTATCGAAGGAGACGTGCTGCTCAATTCTGATCAGAACATTCAGGAGCAATTGGTAGCATACCCGAACCCAACAGTAGACTTCTTCTCATTCAACAAAGGTTTGGCCTCAGAAGTAAAGGTTTTTGATGCTACAGGTCGTCTAATGCTGCAAGAGTACAACGTGTCTAAAGTAAACGTTCAAAATCTTCAGTCAGGTACTTACCTGGTAAAAGCGATTGTGAATGGTGATGCATTCACTGGCCGTATTCTGGTCAAATAAATCGAATATCCGTTGGACGCTTGTGATTCCTTTTGATTCATGACCGCCACCAACCTTAACCAATATTGATAAATCAAAGCCGTGTTTGTCCTGCGTGCAGGAGGGTAGACCGGCGATCAAAACCATAGAAATCATGAAATACTTTTTGAAACTTTCTACATACATGCTTGTGCTGGCATTGCTTGCAAGCTGCAACTCATCGGGCTCAGATGAGCCGTCACCACTGATTGGCAAAGCCGAGATCCTTACTTCAGGACAGGCTACACTTTCTTCTGTAAGCATTCCCAATGGTAGCAATGTGACCAGCTGGACAGGCTTTACTATTCAGTTTACCGGAGATGAAAACGGTGGTACTTATACCACGAATGCAGAAGCAGATCTTTATCAAACTGCCGTTTGGAAAAAGTCTGGTACCTGGGCGTTTGGTGATGAGGAAGGTGCAGTAATTATCAGAGATGGTAATACTGCAGAGCCTATAACTGTAACCAAACTGTCAGAAACATCTGTTGAAATTGAATTTGCCATGACCACCGCACTTTCTAGCGGCCGAGTAGATGTAGTAGAAGGCCCCTGGGTCTTCACATTCAATTTTTAATATTTTTTCATAGTCGTTTACATCGGTTGATAAAGCTGTCACATACGTGGCAGCTTTTTTATTTACACTGAATCTACTTCCTGTCACTCGTTGCAATTGACACCTACAGGAAGACACTTACCATGCTCATGTGGTAAGATAAACGGCAGGACCCCTGGCGAGCAGATCTGCTCGTTTTCCTAGGTCCTAAAGTGGTCAAAATAGGACGTTCACTCATCCTCTGGCTTTATTCAATTACGTCCTTCCTATGGCGTGAAGGCGATGTTCCAAGATAACTACTAGTTGTAAGCATTAGGAAATAGAATTCTCATTTCCAGTATTGCAAAAAAATGCAATATACCTACCGATTAATTAAGAATTCACTTGCTATTAAGTTGATATTAAGTCATTGATTTTAAGATTACTAAAAGGCTAAAAGCCATAAAAAATTTAGCTGAATTGATCGCCTTGCAAGGTGTGTGAAAGAGGACGCAAATCTAATAGTGGCCGGAAAACTCAAGGACTCGCTCAGGCGCACTTCAATGAAAAGAGCTAGTTAATACGGCTGGTCAATTTCGCAGCGGTATTTCTGAATTTATTCTTTAAACCTAAAAAAAGAAAAACATGAAAACATAACCACACAGGAATTCAGGATCCATAGGATCTCTACTAACAAAGGATAAATCAATTTCTAACCATTAATTCAATATTATGATGAAAAAATTATATCTAACCCTAATAGCGGTTTTGTGCGTGTTCGGATTGCACGCCCAAAATGAGCTCACGAACAAAGTCATGATGGGGTATCAAGGATGGTTTCTGGCCCAATCGGATAGCTCTACGCCCAATGAATGGCGTCATTGGTTCAACAGTGCAGGGCGAACAGACCCTTCGGCTGCCAATATTGGCGTGGACATGTGGCCAGATATGTCGGAGTACACAGTTACACATAATACCAACATGACGTATTCGGATGGTTCCAATGCGGCATTGTTTTCCTCGCATGACTTGAGTACTACACGCAAGCACTTTGAATGGATGAGTGATTATAATGTGCATGGGGTCTATTTGCAACGCTTTTTAGGTGAAGTCCAGGACAATCGATTCTTCCAGGTCCGAAACGATGTATTGGAAAATGTAATCGCAGCGTCTACAGAATATGGTCGTAAGTTTTCAATCATGTATGATATATCTGGAGTAGCGGATGATGGCACCATGCTCAGCAAAATCACGGATGACTGGGAATATTTAATTGATACATTTGACATACTCAATGCTCCTGAATATGTACATCAGGATGGCAAACCCGTCATTGCCATTTGGGGGATTGGTTTTAAAAATCGCGGCCTTACCACAGCCACCATGCAGTCGATCATCGATTATTTTAGAAATACACACGGCATGTATGTGGTAGGAGGCGTACCTAGTGGCTGGAGGACACTTTCAAACGATTCAGAAACAGGCAGTGCCTGGACCAGCGTTTATCAATCACTAGACATGATTTCTCCGTGGACTGTAGGGCGATATGGATTCAGTGGTGTGGACAGCTGGAAGACGAGCAAAATTGTGCCCGACCTGAGTGATTGCAACTCCCGAGGGAAGGATTATATGCCAGTGATCTGGCCGGGGTTTTCCTGGCTCAACCTTCATGGGGGTGCATTCAATCAGCACCCAAGGTATGGAGGCGATTTTTACTGGAAGCAGGCCTACAATGCAATAGATGCTGGTTCGGACTTTATCTATGTGGCCATGTTTGATGAGGTGGATGAAGGTACGGCTATGTTTAAAATTGCCGAAACAGAAGCTGACTTGCCCACTCAACTTACTTCCACACTGGTGACACTGGATGAGGATGGAGTGAGCTTGCCCAGCGATTGGTATTTGCAGTTGGCAGATGAAACACAAAAAATGCTGGACGGTACTACAGGGATAAGTAGTACGATTCCTATTACTCCATCCACTGCCAATGGTAATGGGGCATCCTTCGTTTCACAAAGTGTTCCTACCACGTTAACAGAAGGGGCGTCATTTACAGCCACCATTACCATGAAAAATACAGGGAGCACCACCTGGACAAAATCAAACCTATACAAGTTGGGAAGTCAAAACCCTCAGGATAACACCACTTGGGGTAGTACCCGTATAGAGTTGCAACCCAGTGAAAGTGTAGCGCCCGGCGCTCAGGTAACTTTCACGCTAAATGGTACCGCTCCCGCCAGTGCAGGAACCTATAATTTTCAGTGGAAAATGGTACAGGACAATGTGGAGTGGTTCGGTGCAACCACTGATAATTTGGTGATTACAGTTGGGAATATCGACTATCTGGATGATTGTGAAGCCTTAACGGGCTGGGGCTCTTCCCAGTCGCTATCGCTGAGCACTGACAGTCAGCAAGGTACAAATAGTCTTCAGTTTACCGGCTCCACAGAAATGGAATTCCAAAAAGCTTTTAGCCCGGCATACAATGGAAATGTCAGTCAGTCAGATGCTATTTTAAGGTTTTGGTACTATGTCTCAGATGCTTCCAAATTTACCGGTGTAAATCAGGTAGAGTTAGGCAGTGGCGGTCAGGCTGATACGGATGAGTTCAATTGGGCTTTGCCGACTTTAGTAAATGGCTGGAATTTGATAGATCTAAATATCAGTGCTGCAAACCAGATAGGCACGCCGGACATCAATGCAATTGACTGGTTCCGTCTCTATAATTTCAAGTCAGCTTCTGTAACTACCCGTTTAGATGCTATTCAACTAATCGACCCAAATCAATCAAACAACATGCTCGATGATTGTGATGCCCTGACCGATTGGGGAACAGCAGGGTCAAATAGCTTATCATTAGATGGTACCACCCTAAAGCAGGGAAGTGCTAGTATTCAAATGAGCGGATCTGGCACAAATGAATTTCAGAAAGCATTTGCTACGGCTTACAATTCTGGCCTTACAGCATCCAATGCGCGATTAGAGTTCTGGTATTATGTGTCTGACCCATCAAATATGAGCACATCCAATAACCAGGTAGAGATCGGTAGTGGAGGGGTGGCTGATGTAAATGAGTACCACTGGAAGCTTTCAAGCTTTACTACAGGATGGAATTTCATCAGCCTGGATGTGAGTGCTGCAAGTACGACAGGTGGTACCCCAGACCTGAACGCGATTAATTGGTTCAGGATATATAATGCCAAATCCGGATCGGTCACCAATAGAATTGATGAGATCAAACTAGTGAATAATGGAGGGGCACGTGCTACGAATATCCATGAAGGAGGACAATTGAATGATCCAAAAGTCACCGTTTATCCTAATCCTGCTAGTGAGTTCATCACCATCGATTTGGGAATACCTCAGGAGCAGCAGGTGCACGCGTCAGTGTATAATCTCGCAGGGGTACGCTTATTAACTCATGATTTTGAACAGACTGACACGTCAAAGTGGAGGCTCCCCATTGAGGGATTAGAGCCCGGGATTCATGTCTTGGAAATCAAAGTTGGGGCTCAAAGGATAGTTAGACGATTCTTTATAAAATAACCAAATAAGAGCTTGCGGAAGCCTACATGACCAGGCTTCCGCATTCTCTTCAATTTTATCCTGCGTTCATTAAAGAACGAGTCTACAGGAAGGTTGAAAGGGGTTAAATCTCACTACCCTTCACAAATTCATCAAAGGGAACATCGAAAGCTTCCCCATAGAGTAGCTCATATTCCTTTTCATAGCTTTCATAGCACTTCTTGGCCAGCGCAAATTTCTTCTTGGCATTCAGATATCTTACCTTGATCGACAGGGCATCCTGATTGATGATGTCGTGCTGGAAGATGCTATCGGCTATGTCCAGCTGAATGTCCGCATCGTGTGGGTTTACACGGCTATTGGTGATGAGATAATCTACGATCTTATTGGACAGTTTCGCTTTATAGCCATCCACCCAGTCGAGTTCCAGCGAAGGGAGTATGTTTCCCCTTTTAATGAGCCCGAGAAGAGCCGGAGTGATTGGGCGTTGTTCTTCCAGGCATTCGATGAGGTAGCCATAGTCAAAAAAGACCTCCTCGTCAAACGTGATTTGCCATTTGTCACTGGTACTTTTGATGGTGATGTCTCCCACACTTTCCAGTAAGTCTCGAAGTTTTTTGATGTTTACATTTCGGTTATTTCGAGCGCTGTTTTGTGACTTGTCACTCCACAAGGCTTCCCAGATAAAATTACTTGGCACCCCTTTGCCCTTATTGCTGGAGTAGAGCAGGAGCATGGTCAGCAAGGTTCTCAGCGTACTGCTAAACTTCTCACTGATTTCATTTCCTTGTTTGTCCAATACCTGAAAACCACCCAGAAAGAGGATGGCGCTTTTCTTATCATCGAAATCTTTCGGTGGCTCCACCACTGGGAGAGGCGCTGGAGCTGCATGTTCTTCTACAGGATTTGCCGGTGCATCAACGCTGGTCTTTCTGCGCCTTTTACGTATCCAAAACATCACCACTACAAGTAACGCCGACCCACCCAAGATCGACCATAATATAGAATAGGGGAAGGGCTTGCTTTGTATGATTTCTGACGAGTGTAGGGGTGGAAAATCGAGGGTATAAAAGGAAATGTCATATCCCTGCTGGCCACCACTCAAAATTACTGCGGTCAGCTCATTGGTTTTTTTGTTGAGTAGCAAGTCCACATAGGAGTTGGTATCCAAAAAATCCAAATCGATCGAATCCTCAAAAACCTCTTTTTCGCCAGTGAATAAGTCATAGGCTTCCAATACAGCCTTGGAGTTAAACTTATCTCTCGGGTAGCGCAGTACATAAAAGAGCGAATCGGACTCACCAAATACCAGAGAATTAGAAAATACATTGCCGCCGGCTTCCTCCTCCAGCGTCCAGAGTTCTTTTGCGGATTGTTGCTCCAGGTCGAGCTCATACAGGTTATGAAAAGATCGGGCACCGTATTCCTGGCTGCCGTTTTTACTACCATACCCACCAAATACGTACGTTTTGCCCTGACTATTCTGCCCTAAGGCACTGAGGTAGCGTGGCTCAATATCAGATACAATCGTTTTTTGTCCTGCGCTATCAAAAACCAACAATTCATTGTTGTAAGTATAGTGCCCATAACCACCAAAAAACACGACTTTACCATCCTGGGTTTTTACTTTGTTGGCGTGCCAGTGGGAGGTAGGTATCACGAAGTTTGAGTTGACCTCATAAAATTCTTTTCGCTCAAGGCTAAGCTTATTGATCGACATGGAGTCCAGGTCATAGCACCAGATTTCATGCAGGTCTTTCATGTACATGCTCGCCTGATTGAACGGGAGGGCGACGGATTGGGCAAGAGTATCCGTTTTGGATACATCCGTTGCCATATTGTAGCTGGTGATGTATTCCGGAGAGATTACATAGAAGGTCTCCTCCTGATCAAATACCACCTGAGGTCTTCCCGTGAAGGAAAGTGTGTTCTTCAGTTGCCATCTTACATGGCGGTCCACCATCCAGTTAGGGTTGGTGGCCTCTGCCACGTGTGCACCCAACTCATCGAAGCACTTCGAACCGCGGTATTTGACGAGTGGCCAGTGCCGCACGGTATCGCCGTTTACTTCAAAGGTCACCTCGCGAAGATTCAGCGGTGGTACATCGCTGGTCGTATATTTACCAAGCATGTTTTTGCCAAAGGCTACCAGAGCCTTTTCCAATTCAAAATCGAGCGTCTTGCGCTTTTCTTTACCATCCAACGACAGGGCGATGTAGTGCTCTCGTGGAGAGATGGTGAGCTCACATAAAATCCACTTATTAGGTTGTAGGCCTATTTCTTCGAACGAAAAAGATACCGCCGTGGCAGAATCCCCAAGAATCAGGTTTAGGTCATCAAATTTGGAGTTGTAGGGGCTGGAGATCAGGTCGATGTTGTTGTCATCAGATCCGATAATACGAAAAATATGCCCATACGCTTGAAACTCCCTCCAATAGCTGAAGTAGAAGCTCATTTTAAAGTGACCACCCATCGGTAGTGCACGGTCAGGAGTGAAGTTGATACCCGTGCGGTTATCCTTTATCTCTTCATATGAGTTGAATTTCAACCCCCCTTTGATGTCGCTACCCTTCAGATCGATCACTAACAGCGACCAAAGAATAAAAGTGAAAGAGAAAACTCTCAATATCCGTTTTGTCATACCCTTTGCCTTGGTTGTCTGGATAATAGGTTTTGGTAAAATTTAAATAAGGATAGTGAGTCTAAAGCAACTCGTGAGTAAAGCGCATGTTCAAGGGCTGGTCGGTTTTAGAGTCGTTCATGTCTGTTCCAAATGTTTTTAGTTAGGTACATATAGGTGTGATGCAAAAACCACGCTTCTCGACGGTGTGAATTGCAACTTAATCAAAGTAAAAGAACTCTGGTTAAAAGCAGATTAATTTCAAATTAAAGGAATTCCAATTGTATTAGAAGATTACTAATCATCAAGTGAGATTTCGCTCATTATTTTCGATTTCCTGCAAAAATAGATGCTTTGTTGAAAATTTTTTGATCCATCGGTAAATCAATTGTCAGCAAGAGTGTGGCCATTTGATAGCCAAAATGTCTCCTCAGATTTGTTAGCAAAAATCTCGGGATTTGATATCGGTTAAGTTGAAGTTAACCACTAATTAATCCCGCCCCGATAAATTGAGCACTTCCAAATATTCTAAAAATGATGTTCCATCGACAAACGAAGCTGGATCGATTTTCGACCCGACTTACGTGTCGGTTCAATTTTTTTAAACAGCTAAAAATGAATACGAAAAAGTTAGCCCTTGGAATCGGTACTATCTGGATGAGCATGCTACTCCTCACTTCTGGTTGTGGTTCGAGATCTGCTGAAAGACCTACAGTGGAGCCAGTAGATTATGTAGATCCATATATAGGGAATATCAGTCATTTGCTGGTGCCTACTTACCCCACCATTCATCTGCCCAACAGTATGCTGAGGTTATATCCTGAGCGACGTGATTTTACTGGAGATATGCTAAAGGGACTGCCATCTGTAGTGACCGGTCACCGTCGCGGGTCTGCGTTTCATATCAGTCCTTTTCAGGGAGATAAAAGTAAACTTCGCCCGGTGGTTAACTACAGCTATGACCTGGAGGAAATCAAACCCTATGCTTACAGTGTATATTTAGATGAAGCCCTGATCAATGTCGATTTTGGGGTTTCGCATCAGTCGGCGATGTATGCTTTTGAGTTTGAGAAAGAGGAACCTGTTTCATTGGTGCTTAACTCCCTGAATGGGGCTGTGAAGTGGGACGGAGAGGCTTTTTCGGGTTATCAGCTAATTGAAAACAACACCAAA
The DNA here is from genome assembly GCF_003386095.1 of Marinoscillum furvescens DSM 4134. GTDB lineage: Bacteria > Bacteroidota > Bacteroidia > Cytophagales > Cyclobacteriaceae > Marinoscillum > Marinoscillum furvescens. The sequence continues at coordinate 119,113 of NZ_QREG01000019.1, forward strand.
ATTTACCTCTACCTAAAGCCAGCCGCACAACCAAAAGCAGTAAATGCGCTGGTGGGAGGTAAGCTGGTAGATGCACAGGAAGCTAGCGGTCGGAATGCCTGCCTGGTACTGGATTATGGTACGGATATTTCTGCGTTAGAGCTGCAGTACGGCATCTCCTTTATTGATGAAGCTCAGGCTCGCCAAAACATGGAACGCGAAGTTGTGGGGAAATCGCTTGCCGAAATTCAGTCAATAGGGCGCGATTTATGGAATCAGACCCTGGGTAAAATATCCGTTTCTGGCACTGATGAAGACGCCAAGAAGGTGTTTTACACTTCACTCTATCGAACTTTTGAGCGGCCAGTGTGCCTTTCGGAAGACGGTCGCTACTACAGTGCGTTTGATGGGACTATACATCAGGACAATGGACGTCCGTTTTACACTGATGACTGGATTTGGGACTCATACCGTGCCCATCATCCTTTAAATGTCTTGATAGATTCGGAAAAGGAAAACGACATCTTGCATTCGTTTATCCTCATGGCTGAGCAAATGGACAATATGTGGATGCCTACTTTTCCGGAGGTAAGCGGAGATAGTCGTCGGATGAACTCCAACCATGCCGTAGCCTCGGTAATCGACGCGTATCGGAAAGGCCTGCGCGGGTTCGATCTCGAAAAAGCATTTTTAGCTTGTAAAGGTGCCATTACCGAAAAGACCCTTGCTCCCTGGTCTGGGATGCCTGCTGGTGAGCTCGATCAATTTTATAAAGACGAGGGCTATTTTCCTGCACTGCCTGAAGGCGTGGAGGAGACCGTGCCAGAAGTGCATGGATTCGAGAGCAGACAACCTGTGGCAGTGACACTAGGTACGTCGTATGACGAATGGTGCCTGGCACAGATAGCGAAGGAGTTGGACAGAGAAGAAGACTATAAAAAGCACCTCGAAAATTCATACAACTACCGCAACCTGTTTCATGCCCAAACCCACTTTTTTCATCCTAAAGACGCTCAGGGCAACTTCATAGAGCCGTTTGATTATCGCTTTTCGGGTGGAATGGGAGCTCGTAAGTTTTATGGCGAAAACAATGGGTGGGTATACCGATGGGATGTACAGCACAACGTCAGTGACCTGGTCGGACTCATGGGCGGCCCCGAGCAGTTCGTAGCAAACCTCAATGCTACCTTCAATGAGCCGCTAGGCAGAAGCAAATATGGGTTTTATGCCCAACTTCCAGATCATACTGGAAACGTAGGACAGTTTTCGATGGCTAACGAGCCGTCCTTGCATGTGCCTTATCTCTACAACTATGCCGGGCAACCCTGGAAAACACAAAAGCGAATCCGTACGCTGATGGATCAGTGGTTTAGAAATGATCTGATGGGTGTGCCTGGAGATGAAGATGGTGGCGGCATGACCTCCTTTGTGGTCTTCTCTCAGCTCGGCTTTTATCCGGTGACCCCTGGCCTGGCCATGTACAACATAGGTTCACCAGAATTTGAAAAAGCATCCATCACGCTACCCAATGGCAAAACGTTTACCATCACGGCTGAAAATTATGCTCCAGAGCACAAGTACATACAATCAGCTACGCTCAACGGTGCTCCGCTGGATCAGCCGTACTTCTGGCACGATGACATCAGAGACGGTGGGGAGCTCACAGTGGTGATGGGATCAAAGGCCAACTTCGAGTGGGGAGCCAACCAGGCCCCGCCTTCAGGAGTGAGCAACGAGGAATTTCAGCAGCTGGATTTGTAAAAAAACAACAGGTTTTCTACTCCCAACATTAGATAAGTCGATATGATAAAAAATAGCTTTTTAGGTGCCGTACTATTGACACTAAGCTGGTGTGTACTGGCACAAAGCTCAAAACACACCAGCAGTCCCAGGTTTACATCTTACAAAGGGCTGGTGATGGCCGGATATCAGGGGTGGTTTAGAGCACCCGGAGATGGGTCGGGGCGCGGATGGGGGCATTATGGCAAAGGCAGTGCGTTTGATGCTCAAAACAATACGATCGATTTTTGGCCAGATGTAAGTGATTATAAGAAAACATACGAAACGCCATTTGTAGCTGCCGATGGTAAAAAGGCCAGGGTATTCAGTTCAGTAGATAAAAGCACGACAGACCTACACTTTAGCTGGATGAAGCAATATGAGGTAGATGGTGTCTTTATGCAGCGTTTTTTCAATGTGGCCCGGCGATATGATGAACCTAAAAAGAGTGAAGACATTATTTTGGCGAATGCAGTAAAAGCCGCCGAATCCAATGACAGGGCCATTGCGGTCATGTATGACCTGTCAGGTCTGAGAGCCGATGGTGAGGACTGCTCGGCTGTCATAGAGGACTGGAAGCGCCTGGTGGATGGGCTTCAGGTAACACAAAGTACTAATTACCTGCATCATAATGGGAAGCCACTAGTCGCTATTTGGGGATTGGGTTTTCCAGACAGACCCTACGACATCCGTAAGATTGGCATCAATCGCCTCATCGACTTTTTGAAGAATGATCCGGTCTATGGGGGGTGCACGGTAATGCTTGGCGTGCCTACCTACTTTCGTGAGCTTGACAAGGATTGTCTGCCAGATCCTTACTTGCACGAGGTGATTGCTTCGGCCGATATTGTATTGCCCTGGATGGTGCAGCGCTTTACGCCATTGCTGCACCAGGACGAAATCCGCTATCGTGACCATGTGATGGCAGACATTCGGTGGTGTGCAGAGCGCGGCGTGGATTATGTGCCTTTGGTCTATCCCGGCTTCAGCTGGCACAACCTCTCCAAAAGCAATCCCGGACTGGCGCGTCATACGGCATATGGAGCCATTCCACGTGTAGGTGGTAAGTTTTACTGGGACCTCATGTACAATGCCATTCTGGCGGGGGCAGAGATGATCTATGTCGCCATGTTTGATGAGATAGACGAGGGCACAGCCATTATACCTGTGAGTGATACACCTCCTAATAGCGAGGATGCACATTTCGTTTCTAATGATGGCGTAGCGCCAGATCATTACCTCAAGCTAACCGGCTGGGGTGCCAAAATGCTCCGGAAAGAAGTACCACTTAGCTCGGAAATGCCGGTAAACTAATTGGATTCATCCCAAGCTAAATAGTTCATTTAAAATCAACTAAATCAGATGCTTAGAATCTCAGCGATAATTATTTTTTGCGCCACATTGGTGGGGTGTGGTATGTCTGAAGTACAATCAGGAGAAGAGTCAACGAGGTATTCCATTCAGGATTTCGGAGTACTGCCCGACAATAGTCCAGAAGTAAATAAGACGAACCTGCAAAAAGCCATCGACTGGGCTTCACCACGCGGTGCGGCCTTGTGGGTGGAGCCGGCAGACAAGCCTTACGCGGTTGCAGGGGGATTGGTGCTTAAAGACAATGTGTCCTTAATAGGCGTACATGGCCCAACACCGAGGGCTACTGTACACCCAGAAGATAAAGTGCCCGTAGGTAGTGTATTTGCTATTACGGATGAGGAAAATGCTTTCCTTACGGTAAAAACCAGTACGCAGATCAAAGGAATCCAGTTTTGGTACCCGAATCAGACCATTACGGATCCAAATGCAATCATCGCTTATCCACCTACCATCAAGGTGGCACAGGATCAGCGCGTGGAGGGTGTCTTTCTCTCTTGTCTGAGTTTTTATGGTGAATACCTGCCGTTTGACTTTACGGCTAGCGCCAACTACGCCTGCGAGCTCATGACGTTTGAGCACTGCTATGGCTATCCGCTCAGTGGGGAGTTTATCAAAATGGACTATGTATATGATGTGCCCAGGGTGCTCCACTGTCATGTAAACCCCGGATCTCAGCGATGGCTGGGAGGTCAGTACAGCAAAGAAGTGGTAGATGCGGTGATTCAGAAAAAGACCTATGCTTATACCATCAACCATACAGACAATGCGCAGCTGATTGACCTCTTCACATTTGGGACGTACGGCGGTATTTTGCTAGGTGATGAGTCGTACGGTCAGCTCACCAACTTCAATTTTGACTGTGTTGCGGTTGGTATTTTGAAACAAGGTAGTAATACCAAAAACCGGAACTGGCAGATTGCTCAGGGGTCTATTATAGCGAATACCGGGGAGCCGCTAGCAAACATACATCCCATTATTATTGAAGGGCAGGGACATACGTCTCTCAGTAATGTAGAGGCTTTTTCTGGGGGTAATGCGGCATTGTCCACCGTACCCGAAAATATGTCTCAAGACTTTATTTTGGTAAGGGGTGATCAGAAGCTCACCGTGTCAGTATGGGGTAGCCGAATGCGCAATTATTTCAGTGAAAGTCCGATCACATTGGAAAATGATCAGGCAATGGTGCATTTTGCAGGCTGTATCGATAAAGATGAAAAATTCTTTAATCGTGTGTATCAATAAGATTTAACCCCAATTAAAGTCATGTTTAAAAGCACATTTACCATTTCATTCGTTTTAACACTACTTTTTTCCAGCCCATTGGTGCAGGCTCAAAATTCACCAGACCTTGTCGATTATGTAAACCCACTCATGGGCACGGACTCAGAGTTTAGCTTATCTAATGGAAACACCTATCCGGCAATAGCTACGCCCTGGGGCATGAACTTCTGGACACCCATGACCGCTCCGATGGGTGATGGCTGGACTTACAAATATGATGATTACAAGATCAGAGGGATCAAACAGACCCATCAGCCAAGTCCGTGGATCAATGATTACGCAGCGTTTTCGCTGATGGCCGTCACAGGTGAACTCAAATTTGAGGAAGAATCGCGCGCATCATGGTTTTCACATAAGGCCGAAACGGTGCAGCCACATTTTTACAAAGTATACCTGGCAGACTATGACGTAGTAGCTGAGGTGACACCAACCGAGCGTGCCGCACACTTTCGCTTTACGTTTCCTGAAACTGATTCTGCATACCTGATGTTGGATGCGTTTTTTCAGGGGTCGTATGTCAAAATCATTCCTGAAGAAAGACGCATTATTGGTTATTGCCGCAACAACCATGGAGGTGTTCCCTTCAATTTTCATAATTACTTCGTTGCAGAGTTTGATAAGGACTTTGAGCTGACACATACCTGGACTGACGACTGGACGCTTCAGCCAAACAGCACGGAGCGAGAAGCCGATCATGTGGGCGCCATCGTAGGTTTCAAAACCAAAAGAGGGGAGCAGGTGCATGTAAAAGTGGCATCTTCTTTTATCAGCCCGGAACAAGCACAGCTGAATCTGGATCGTGAGATCGGAGGTGATACTTTCGAGCAAACCAAAGCCAAGGCAAGAGCCTCGTGGCAAAAGGAACTTTCACGCATCCAGGTGACAGGCAGCAATCAGGATCACCTAAAGACTTTCTACTCGTGTTTGTATCGTGTTTTGCTGTTCCCAAGGAAGTTTTATGAGCTTGATGCAAATAATCAGGTGGTGCATTATAGCCCCTACAATGGAAAGGTAGTGCCGGGCTACATGTTTACGGACAATGGCTTTTGGGATACCTTTCGTGCAGTTTTTCCCTTTTTCAACCTCATGTATGGAGAACTCACTACACAGATCATGGAGGGGCTGGCCAACACTTACAAAGAGTCTGGATGGCTGCCAGAGTGGGCAAGTCCTGGCCACCGCGATTGCATGATAGGATCCAATTCGGCACCAATCATTGTGGATGCCTACCTCAAAGGAAACGTAGCAGAACAAGATGTAGCCACACTTTGGGAGGCTATGCTTAAAAACGCTGATATAGAGGAAGGAAGGCCGCATGCATCTGTGGGGCGTGAAGGGGTGGACTACTACAACAAGCTCGGTTATGTGCCTTATGATGTGAATATTAGGGAGAATACCGCTCGTACGCTGGAGTATGCATTTGCTGATTTTGCATTGGCCAAAATGGCCGATGAGCTGGAAAAGAAAAAGCTGGCTAAGCGTTTTTACAAGCAAGCGCAAAACTATCGCAACGTATTCGATCCGTCTACCAATCTGATGCGTGGGAAAAATGAGGACGGCACCTTTCAGTCACCATTCAACCCGCTGAAATGGGGTGATGCTTTCACTGAGGGCAACAGCTTGCACTATACCTGGTCGGTGTTTCATGATGTGCAGGGCCTAGTTGATCTGATGGGTGGCACCGAAGCGTTCGAAGCTCAGCTTGATGGCGTATTTACCATGCCTCCAGATTTTGATGAGTCATACTATGGGCAGGTAATTCATGAGATCCGTGAAATGCAGATTGTCAACATGGGCAACTATGCACATGGAAACCAGCCTATTCAGCACATGATCTATCTCTACAACCATGCCGGTGCACCACAAAAGGCGCAAGAAAAAGTGAGAGATGTACTGACGAAACTCTATGCACCTACTCCCGATGGCTACTGTGGTGACGAGGACAATGGGCAGACATCTGCCTGGTATGTCTTTAGCGCTATGGGTTTTTATCCCGTGACGCCTACCAGCGACGAGTATGTGCTGGGAAGTCCGTTGTTTGATGAAGTAAAACTGAGCCTGGAAAATGGCGAAACGTTCACCATCACAGCGGAAGACAATGGAAATCAAAGCCCTTATGTATCTGCTAAATCACTAAATGGAATTCCTTACACTCCCTTGTACTTGAAATTTGAGGATATCCAGAAGGGTGGAGAATTTAAGTTCCAAATGAGCGATTCACCGGAGCCATTCACTGGCGGTTCGGAGGATTTGCCTTATTCCTGGAGCCGCAAACCAAAATAAAATCGATAAAGAGTTAATGAACCGTTCCCAACTAAGTCTATTTTTTCTACTAATGATCACGGGAGCCTGGGCTCAGGATGTGACGCAGTATGTTGATCCCACGATTGGCAATGTTGCTCGCTTCCTGGTGCCCACATATCCTACCGCGCACCTGCCCAATCAAATGATTCGTGCTTACCCTGAAAAAGGAGATTATCTCACGGATCAAGTGAAGAGTTTTCCCCTTCAGATTGCCGGGCACAGAAATCAGGGGCTATTTCAGTTCAAAGTCCTGAAGGGTACATACTCGGAGAGATCGCTGGACCATCGCATGGTGATCGATCATGATTTACAGGAAGTTCATCCCTGGGCCTATGCCACCTACTTGATTGAGGATGAGCTGTGGGTACGCTTTGCTCCGGGTAGGAAAGCTGCAATATATCAGTTTGAAACTCAGAAGCAGGAGCCCCTCCATTGGGTGATAAGCGGTAGCGGTGATTTGTCGGCCACATTAAAAGGAAATGTTCTTAAGCTTCGAGACAAAATCAGGTATACCACCCGAGGTACATCGCCTGAGCATCGGGTGATGGACGTCTTTGCCCACGTGGTACTCACTGACGAATACGGAAAAGCCCTCAAAGACCTGAAGCTGGATGTCGTTGATAATCGATACATCCTTTCAGTAGCAAATGCGTCGCATGTGCAGATGAAGTATGGGATTTCATATATCAGTGCTAAGCAGGCCGCCTTCAATTATGGACAGGAGCTCGCCAATGCACAGTTGGAAGGCCTGGCAGCAGCGGGTAAGGAAATATGGCAAAATACCCTGGGACAAATCCAGGTGACTGGCGGTAGCGATGCACAGCGGCGGACGTTTTACACTGCGCTTTATCGGACGTATGAACGGATGGTCGATATCAATGAGTATGGTCAGTACTACAGTGGGTATGATGATCAGGTACATCAAAGCGAGCGGCCCTTTTATGTAGACGACTGGGTGTGGGATACGTATTTGGCACAGCATCCTTTGCGCACCATACTGAATCCACAACTAGAAGGGGATATGCTGCATTCCTATACCGAAATGTATCGCCAGAGTGGCTGGATGCCTACTTTTCCGCAGGTGTATGGCAACCATCTATGCATGAATGCTTACCACAGCTCAGCCATATTTTTAGATGGCTATCGAAAGGGAATCAGAAATTATGAGGTAAGTAAGGCTTATGAGGGCATAAAGAAAAACCTGACCCAGGGCACCTTCATTCCATGGCGACAAGGCATCTCTCGTAGATCAATCGATGATTTTTACCATCAAAAAGGTTACTTCCCAGCTCTGGCGATTGGTCAGGAGGAGTCTGATCCCATGATGGATGGGTTTGAAAAACGACAGCCTGTACCGGTTACGCTGGGTATTAGCTATGATTTTTGGGCAATGACACAACTGGCGGAAGAGCTTGGCATCCAACAGGATGTGCGTGCTTTTGCCGACAAGGCCAATGACTATAAGAACCTCTGGCACCCAGAGCATCGTTTGTTTATGCCCAAAGATGAAAGTGGGGCATGGGTGCCGATCGATCCCAAATTGGACGGAGGTCTGGGTTATCGTGAGTACTATGATGAAAACAATGGCTGGACCTACGCCTGGGATGTCAAACATGACATTGATGGACTTGTTGAGTTACTGGGAGGTAAGCAAGCAGCAGAGGATCGGTTAGATCAGCTGTTTAGAGAACCGCTGGGCATCCGAAAGTCACAGTTTTACGTCAATGGATCCAATTCCACGGGTATGGTTGGGCAGTTTTCGATGGGCAATGAGCCGTCCTTCCATATTCCTTACCTGTATAATTACTTCGGAGCTCCCTGGAAAACACAAAAACGCACCCGCTTTCTTCTGGATGTTTGGTTTAAGGACAACATTTTCGGCATACCCGGAGACGAAGATGGTGGAGGCATGACGGCCTTTGTTGTTTTCACTTCTATGGGCATTTATCCGGTTACTCCTGGAGTACCTCAGTACGCTATTACGAGTCCTGTTTTTGAGAAAGTTATTATCAACCTGACCAATGGTAAGCAGTTTACCATCATTGCAGAAGGAGCCAGCCAGAAGAATAAATACATTCAGCGTGCTTTCCTTAATGGGAAAGAGATTTTCACGCCATTTATCAGTCACGAGGAGATTATGTCCGGAGCCACTTTAGAGTTAGAGCTTGCGGCTTATCCCAACAAAAACTGGGGGAAATGAAAGCTTTAAGTGGACTTTATCTTTTAGCAATATTATGGCTATTGGTTAGCTGTACTGCACAGCAAGATCCAAATCCGCCTGTGAATGTCGTGCTCATCCTTACTGATGATCTGGGCTATGGAGACATTTCCTGTTACAGTGACTCTGCCGTGCATACGCCGGCAATCGATCGACTCGCCAAAGAAGGAGTGAAATTTACCGACTTCTACGTACCCACGCCGTATTGTGCACCTTCTCGTGCCACGTTGCTTACCGGCAGGTTTCCGCTACGTCATGGGCTGATCCTAAACCCCACACCCGATGCGGGAATAGATGACGTAGGGTTGGCTACCAATGAATATACGCTCGGTGAGGACCTTCAAGCTATTGGCTACCAAACGGCATTGATAGGGAAGTGGCACCTGGGGCACCTAGCAGAATACTACCCGGTTAGGCATGGGTTTGATCAGTACCTGGGCATACTTTACTCCAATGATATGCGCCCTGTGCAGCTGATGGCCAACGATGGAGATACGGTAGCATATCCCGTGGATCAGCGTACCCTCACACAACGCTACACGCAGGAGGCGGTGGGTTTTATTCGCCAAAATCAAAACCGCCCCTTTTTCCTGATGCTAAGCCATGCCATGCCACATAAGCCACTGGCTGCGTCCAGAGACTTTTACACACCGGAAACTCCCGATGACCTCTACAGTGATGTCATCCGCGAGCTGGACTGGTCCGTAAGCCAGGTAATGGCAGAGCTGGAAGCACGAGCGCTGTTAGAAAATACCATCGTCATTTTTATGTCTGATAATGGCCCATGGTATGGAGGAAGCACAGGTGGGTTGAAAGGCATGAAAGCCACCACCTGGGAGGGAGGCATTCGCGTGCCCTTCATCGTCTATTATCCTAAGCAATTCGAGCCCACTGTGGTGGAAACACCCTGCTGGTCTCCCGATGTGTTTGCCACTTTGCGAGCCTTGACCAATAGTAAGTCACCGCTACCGAACCCAATAGACGGGGTAGACCTCACGGGCTTGATGACCGGTGAGCACAATGACCATCCTCCGGTCTTTAGTATGCACGGCGATCAGGTGACTTCTGTTCGTCAGGGAGCATACAAGCTGTTTTTGCGAAAATCTCACCGACAACAGCTACCCGTAGACTGGGTAGACCCGCGCGGACCAGATGGTACCACCATATTAGCCCCATTGGAACAGGCGGGAACGGAAGACTACCCGGGAGTAATTCCTGATATACCTGCCCGTGCCATTCAGCTCTACGATCTCACTAGCGACCCAACCGAGTCAAAGAATCTCGCGGTTCAAATGCCTGAAAAGGTGGCAGCCATGAAAAAGCTTTATGAAGACTACTTAAAATCAATGCAATGAGTATGATGATAAAATGGAAACGAGCTTTCAAATCCATGATAAGTATAATAGCTATCAGTTTTTGCGGTGTCCTCTGGGCACAGCCTGACGGGGCTGGATACGACGCTCCCGATCAGGCAGTATGGCATGCACCCTCCAAATCCTGGTTTGTCTCCAATCTGGGAGGGGGGATTTCGCTTGAGCGTGATAGCAATGGCTGGATTTCACGCACCGATGAGGAAGGTAATGTCATTGACCCCTTCTGGATAGGGAAAGAAGAAGGCATGCATGCGCCTTCAGGAATGATCATCACGGATGAGTACCTATACGCCTGTGATCGCGATGGAGTACACCAAATATCGATCAGTCAGCAAAAGATCATAGCTTTTTACGAACTCCCAGGTGGGGAGTTTATCAATGATATCGCTATGGCTGAGAATGGGGATTTGTACGTTTCTGATTTTTTTGGGAATCGAATCTATAAAATAGCAGCCCAGTCGCGCAGCGTGGAGGTTTGGCTGGAGACAGATGACCTGCAAACTCCAGATGGATTGTACATGGAGAAAGATAAGCTCATAGTGGCTGCCTGGGGGCCGTTGAGTACACCGGGCACATTCGAAACTTCACGCCCGGGAGATCTCTTGAGCATTGACTTGAAGACTAAGGAAATCAGCACGCTAGTACCCGAAGTTGGCAACCTGGAAGGCATTACGAAGGTGGGAAAGTATTACTTTATTACCGATTGGGCTGCCGGAAAACTATTGCAGGTAGATCCCCGGAAAAAGAGCGTCACTACGCTTTTGTCAGGGCTTTCGCATCCCACTGATCCGGGATATTCGGCCGAGCGGAAGGTTCTGGCTTTTCCTCAGCACGGTACCAATCAGGTACTTTTTCTCGATGTGTCTAACGTGAAGTAATCAGCATACAAACCAAACGATCTAACATACTTATGAATACTAGAAAATTGCTATTGATGCTGCTAATTTGCAGCATCGGTGAACTAGCCATTTCCCAATCCTGGGAGCCACTTTTCAACGGTAAAAACCTACAGGGTTGGGAGTCGAATGGAGGAGCGGCCAAATATCACGTGGCTGATGGCAGCATTGTTGGGATTACTCAGCCCAATACCCCCAACACGTTTTTGTGTACCAAAAAAAACTATGGCGATTTTATTTTGGAGCTTGAAGTATATCTCTCCGATCGCGTGAATTCAGGCATACAGTTTCGCAGCGCTTTGAAACCGGCAAGCCAGACGGTCTATGGATATCAATGTGAGCTAGACCCTTCGCAGCGTAGCTGGTCTGGCGGGATTTACGATGAGTCACGCCGCGGGTGGCTGTATCCTTTGAGTAGAAATGAGCCAGCCAAGGAGGCATTTCTGCTGTCGGCCTGGAATACGGTGCGAATAGAATGCATCGGTCAGGAGATCAATACTTTTGTCAACGGCATCCATGCCAGCCGGCTGGTAGATGACCTGTCAGATGAAGGGTTTATTGGTCTGCAGGTACATGCTATTGATCGGGAAGCCGATGCAGGCAAAGAAATCCGCTGGAAAAATATACGGATACTGACCGAAGACCTGGAAAAGTATAAAACGCCACTCGACCCTAGAGTACCTGAGATTAGCTATCTGAAAAACGAGCTTACCGAATGGGAGCGTGACCATGGGTTTCGCTTACTCTGGGATGGTAAAACCAGCAATGGTTGGAGAGGAGCCAAACTCGAAGCGTTTCCAGAGAGTGGTTGGGAAATCAAAGATGGTGTCTTGACGGTGCTTGCTACGGATGGTGGTGAGTCCACGGGCCCTGGTGATATTGTAACCACCAAAATGTACAGTGACTTTGAGCTGGAGCTCAAATTTAAAATTTCTAAAGGCGCTAATAGTGGAATCAAATACCTGGTAGATCCTACGCTCAACAAAGGTGCGGGCTCTGCGATCGGCTGTGAGTTTCAGATACTTGATGATGCCAATCATCCGGATGCGAAAATGGGCGTAAAGGGAAACAGAACGGTTGGTGCACTTTATGATTTGATAGCCCCGAAGAACTTGCAAACCCCCTGGAGGAAGAAATCTTTCAATGCCGAGGGCTGGAATACGGCTCGGATCGTTTCCCGAGACGGGAATGTCACCCATTGGCTAAATAATGAGCTAATCGTATCGTATGACAGATTTTCACACATGTTCGAAGCGCTGGTTAATTATAGCAAATACAAGAACTGGGAGCAGTTTGGCCGGTGGGCGGAAGGTAGTATCCTCCTACAGGATCATGGCAACGAAGTGTCTTTTCACAGCATTAAAATACGAGAATTCTAAAAGAGAAAATCAATGACCTCTAGAAGACAATTTATCAAAAAAAGCAGTCTGGCTACTGTGGGGATGGCATCAGCCTTATCCATGAAAGCCAGCTCCTACACACAAATACTCGGTGCCAATGACCGCATACATATTTGCCTGATGGGGTTGGGGCGCAGGGCTCCGGCTTATCTCCCGAGTTTGGCACCGGAGTTTAACACGCGATTGTCCTGGCTATGTGATGTGAAGCAAAGCCAGATTGATAATTTGGCTGGCAAGCTCGCAGGTATCATTGACTATACGCCGGGTAGCACTGATGACATTCGCAAAGTGCTGGATGATAAAAAAGTAGATGTGATCTTCAATGCCACACCTGATCACTGGCATGCGCCGGGTACCATCATGGCCCTGGATGCCGGTAAGCACGTGTATGTAGAAAAGCCATGTGCTCACAACCCGAGAGAAGCCGAAGTAATGGTCCAGAAGCAAAAGGACACTGGCCTCATAGTGCAAATGGGTAACCAACAGCGCTCATCGGATCATACCATAGCCATCATCAACGAAATCCATCAAGGAGAGATCGGCAAGCCCTACAAAGCGGTGGCTTTTTACTCCAACCAACGCGGCAAGGTGCCCCAGCAAGTAAAGCAGGCGCCACCAGCAGACCTCAACTGGGACCTATTTCAAGGACCTGCTCCTCGTCAGGAGTATTTTCATGATATCTGGAACTACAATTGGCACTGGTATGGATGGAAATGGGGTACGGCAGAAACGGGGAACAACGCCATTCACGAATTGGACATTGCCCGGTGGGCATTGCAGGTGGATTACCCCGATCGCGTATCGGTAGAGGCCCATAAGCAGCACTATCAGGACGATGGCTGGGAGATGTATGATACCATGTATGCCACCTTCGATTTTGAGCAAAACATGTCCATCGTTTGGGATGGGAAAAGCCGTAATGCATACCCTACCTACGGTGCAGATCGTGGTACCATTATCTATGGTACCGAAGGGAGTGTGTTTGTCAATCGCTCGCATTACAAATTATTCGACCGGTCGGGCAAGCTGGTGCGATCGAGTGAAGAAACCAACGAAAGCGGCACCGCACTGGGTGGAGGTGGCTCTACGTCCACAGCGCATGTGAGCAACTTTTTTGAGACGATCAGAGGAAAACAGCAACTCAATGCACCCATCGCTGATGGAGCAATCAGTAATCACATGGCGCTTATGGCAAATGTGGCCTATCGAATTGGTCATTCCTTTGAAATGGACAATAAAACCGGCCAAGCCTATGATCGCGATGCGATGGCTCTCTGGTCGAGAACTTACGAACCAGGCTGGGAGATCTAGTATGTGGAGCTCAATGAAAAACGTCTGGTTGATCATCAGCCTGTTGGCTGGGATGGTGGCTTGTGACGCTCCAGAGGTAGGCGGTATAACCACCTCATGGCCCATCAGCAGTTACAACTTTGGAGGTATGCAAGGCATGCCCGTGCAAGAGCAGGTGGCATTATTGAGGTCTTCAGGCTATGACGGTCTTATTTTACGGGTGGCTACTCCTGAAAATTTTGAGGAGTTACCACAGTTTTTAGATGAAACAGACCAGCATGCAGATTTTACCGTCCATGCGGCATTTGTTCGGTACAACTTTGAGGAAAGCCTTCGGCGCGAGCGATGGATTGAGGTAGTAGACCAAATTGCTCACCGCAATATGCAGCTCTGGGTGATTTTCGGTAAGAAAGAAGCCGGCTATGATGATGAGTTCATCGAGGAAAAGCTGCGAGAGATCAATGATTATGCGCTTGCAAGAGGAGTAGAAGTGATTTTGTATCCACATAGTAGCACCTATTATGAATCCGTGGAGGAAGCCGCACCGATGGTACAAAAAATCGGGAGTTCAAACCTGAAAACAGCACTACACCTCTACCATGAAGTACGTGCTGGAAATGGCCATCGGATTCATGAGGTGATTCGTGGTACTTTAGGTCTATTGGGTGCTGTTACTCTAGCGGGTACTGATTCCGTAGCAGACTACAGTTCGCCGCTTGCCAGGGATACGTCCACCATCAAACCGATAGGTCTGGGGACATTCGATGTGCGAGCATTTCTCGACACGCTGCAGCAGTATGACTATGAAGGCGTATTGGGTGTGATGAATTTTAGCATCAAAGCGTCTCCTGCTGAATACCTGCCACATTCCAGGAAATTGATCAAATCCTACACCTCCTCTGATAAATAACTTATTTTAAAGCATTCAATTACCTAATCTGATGAATAGAAAATTAATCATAGCATCCATTACCGCCTCGTTGGCGGGCTTTCTTTTTGGTTTTGATACGGTGGTAATCTCCGGGGCAAACCTTCCGATCAAACAACTGTGGAATACTTCCGAGTGGTTTCATGGCACGTTTATCATGTCCATGGCCTTGTGGGGTACGGTGGTAGGCGCACTGTTCGCAGGACTACCCACCGATAAGCTGGGACGAAAGACCACTCTGGTTTGGATTGGAGTTTTATACTTTGTTTCGGCCATGGGATCTGCACTGGCTCAAGACCCGTATTCCTTTTCGTTTTTCCGCTTCATTGGTGGTGTAGGCGTGGGGATTTCGTCCATTGCGGCACCTACTTATATTTCGGAGATTTCGTCTGCCAACAACCGCGGTAGACTGGGCATCTTGTATCAGTTCAACCTCGTTTTTGGAATTCTCGTGGCCTTTATCTCTAATTACCTGCT
This sequence comes from Marinoscillum furvescens DSM 4134, assembly GCF_003386095.1. GTDB lineage: Bacteria > Bacteroidota > Bacteroidia > Cytophagales > Cyclobacteriaceae > Marinoscillum > Marinoscillum furvescens. Next base: position 134,412 of record NZ_QREG01000019.1, read on the forward strand.
CCAGGGAGTAGGAGGTGCTAGCGACTGGCGCTGGATGCTTGGGGTAGAGGCTATTCCGGCATTGGTCTACACGCTTATGGTTCTGGGTGTACCCCAAAGTCCTCGTTGGTTGGTGATTTATAAAAACAATGTAGCCAAAGCTCGTCAGGTGTTGCTCGAGCTTACGCGCTCTAAAGAAGAGGCAGATAGCATGCTGTCAGCCATTCAGACGGATCATCAAAACACGCAGCATGACAAGTCGTCTGTTTTTTCACGGAAGTACAAGCGTTCGCTGTTGCTGGCTTTTTTGATTGCCTTCTTCAATCAGCTATCCGGCATCAACTTCATTCTTTACTATGCTCCAGAAATCCTTCAAAAGGCCGGCTTTGGATCATCTGATTCCTTGCTTAGCTCCATATCAATCGGAATTGTCAACCTGCTCTTTACCTTCGTGGGCATGGTGCTGATCGATCGGGCAGGCCGAAAGCAACTGATGTACATCGGCTCACTAGGCTACATTATCAGCCTGTTTATGGTTGCCTATGGATTTTATGTGGGGTCCGGAGCGATGTTTAAGCTAGTCTTCATTTTGATGTTTATTGCTTCACATGCTATTGGACAGGGCTCTGTGATTTGGATTTTTATTTCAGAAATATTCCCCAACAGAGTGCGAGCTTATGGTCAGGCATGGGGTTCGGGTACCCATTGGGTGTTTGCGGCCTTGATCACACTATTTGGCTCGGTATTGATCAATTCCTTCGAACCGTGGTTTGTATTTGTCTTTTTCGGTGTGTTTATGATCCTACAGCTATTGTACACGCATTTTCTCATGCCCGAAACAAAAGGCAAAAGCCTGGAGCAGCTGGAACAAGAGCTGATCAAGGAGTAGTTGTCTAAATAAACAAAAAAAGGGAGACCATCTGGTCACCCTTTTTGATTGCAATAATTTGATAACCTACAAACTCGTAACCACTTTGATGTCCTTAGAGTCGGGGCTGGCCCAGCCGTCAAAGTCTGTAAGAATCTTTTCAAAGGGGACATTGCTCGTGATGTAGGCGCCTTCATTGAAAGAGCCCGATCGAAGAACTTTCAGTACAAAATCAAAATCTTCTAATGTGGCATTTCTGCTACACATGAGCGTCGTTTCCTTAGCATGTATTTTAGGGTGTGTAAAGGTTAGGTCACCTTTGAAAAGGCCCACCAACACATAATTGCCTCCATGTTTCATGTAGTCCGTGCCGCTTTCTATCGCGCGCTTGCTGCCAGAGGCATCAAATACCGTTTGAGCCAGTTTGCCATCCGTGATTTGGCTCACTGCATCTACAGGATTGTTGAGGGCATTTACGGCATGGTCTGCACCGAACTCTTTTTTCACCATTTCCAGCCTGTGGTCGTTGATATCAACTGCGATGACTTCCGCACCAAGGTATTTGCATAGCTGGATGATGCCAATACCAATAGGTCCGCATCCTACAACTACCACTACTTCACCTTTTTGGACATTGGCTCTGCGGATGGCGTGCGCACCAATGGCCAGAGGTTCCACCAAAGCGATTTGATCCAGAGAAAGATCATTGGCGGGTATAAGCAATCGGGTAGGAAGGGTGACCTGCTCCTGCATGCCCCCGTCTGTATGAACGCCAAACACCCTGATGTTTTGGCAGCAATTGGGTTTGCCTGCTTTACACGCATCGCACTCTCCACAGTTGATGTAAGGCATGATCACCACCTGGTCTCCGGTTTTGATGTCTTGGGGGTTGCTGTCTACGTCTGCTACTATTCCCGCCAACTCATGTCCTAAGATTCGCGGATATGAAAAAAATGGCTGGTTACCCTTGTAAGCATGTAAGTCAGTACCACAAATACCCACTCGCTTAATATCGATAAGTGCTTCTCCTTCACTTTTTTGTGGGGCATCCTTTTCCTTTAGTTCAAATTGATCAGGCTTTTCGCAAACAATATATTTCATTTTGATAGTTTAGTGGTTTCAAGAATGGAATAGTTCAAACGTTTGAACAAAGATAGACGAAACGAGTGAAAAAGAAAATCACCATTGTAGACATAGCCAATCATTTGGGGATTACTCCATCTGCAGTATCCAAGGCATTTAGTGATCACCCCCGCATCAGCGACAAAACGAAGAAGGCAGTGCGGCAGGCTGCAGAGCAATTGGGGTATCACCAAAACACGTTGGCTACAGGTCTGCGAAGAGGAAGAAGTGGTTTGATTGGTGTGCTCGTGCCAGGCATTCATTTTAGTTTTTTTTCTACCATTATTAAGGCGATAGAGGAGACCCTTTCTGAAAAAGGTTATAGTGTGATCATTTCCCAGTCGAGGGACCAGCTGGCCAAAGAAATTAGACAGCTAGACAATTTGATGAAAGCACAGGTAGAAGGTGTAATCGCGTCAGTTTCGCTAGAAACTAACAATTCAGCTCATTTTCAAAAGATTTGCAAACGTATTCCTGTGGTATTGTTTGATAGGACCTTACGTGATCTGGAAGTGAGTAAAGTAGTAGTGGATGACTATATGGGCAGTATCAAAGCAGTGGATCACCTGGTGGAAAAAGGCTATCGACGCATAGCGCATATCGGAGGCCTGAGTCATGTGGAGCCCTTTCGTATCAGGCAGGAAGGTTACCGTGCTGGCATGCAAAAGCATGGGTTGGAAATATTAGAAGGCTATGAACAGTCCAGCAAGCTGACAGTGGCCGATGGAGAATCAATCATGAACGACTTGCTAAAATTGCCCTCACCACCTGATGCAATCTACGCAGCCAGTGATTTGCCCGCATATGGAGTTATCAAATGCCTAAAGGAAAGAGGCATAGCCGTCCCGCAAGAAGTAGGAGTGGTTGGGTTTAGTAATGAAGCCTACACAGAGATGGTTTCTCCAACCATTACTACATTGGAGCAACACAGTGAAAATATGGGTTTAATTGCCGCTAAGAGTATGTTGGAGCAATTGCAGCATCAGTATGATGATAAAGAATACGTTCCTCAGCAGAGCACGCTCACTCCCAAACTGGTCATTAGAGAGTCCTCCAATAGGAAATAATTTTTTACTCTATTGTTCAAACGTTTGAACAACTTTTTTAACTTGCTCTTGGGAAGTTTGTAGTACCTAATCAGAACAAGTTGAAAAATGGTTATTGACTCACATCAACATTTTTGGCAATACGATCCACAGCGGCATTCCTGGATGACGCAAGAAATGGTGTCTATTCAGCAGGACTTCACTCCAGAGCTACTTCAGGAAGTTTATCAATCCAATGGGGTAGATGGCTGTGTGGCAGTACAGGCTGATCAATCTGAAGAAGAAACACACAATCTTTTAGCACTTGCAAAAGCACATAGCTTTATCAAAGGGGTAGTAGGCTGGGTAGATCTTCGGTCGGAAGCGATAGCAGAGCGCTTGTCTTACTTTAGCGACCAGCCGGTAATCAAAGGCTTTCGCCATGTAGTTCAGGATGAGCCTGATCATCACTTTATGCTAGGGTCAGAATTTAAGCGAGGAATCACGGCCTTAAAAACGCATGACTACACTTATGACATTCTCATATTCGCTCACCAGCTACCCGCAGCGGTACAGCTTGTGGACCTATTCCCCAATCAACCATTTGTCATTGATCATATTGCCAAGCCCGTAATAGGGGATACAGACAACTTTAGTTTTTGGCAGAAGCACATCAAGGCCCTAAGTGCTCATGAGCAGACCTATTGTAAAATAAGCGGTATGGTTACAGAAACTACCTGGGGTCAGTGGACCTACGAAGATTTTGAGCCCTATATGGAAGCGGTTCTTGAAGCATTTGGTCCAAAGCGACTGATGTTTGGTTCTGACTGGCCAGTTTGTTTGCTCTCAGGAGATTATAAGCAGGTAAAGGGAATTGTTGAGCGCTTCATCCACACGCTCTCCAAAGACGAACAACAGCAAATTATGGGAGGCAATGCGGCCTCTTTTTACGGACTGTCTATTTAATCGAATACTACAGAAAAGTCACATTTATGAATAAAATAAAAGATCATGTGGTGACCAGAAAAAACCTGGTGCCTTTCATACTGATTACGACCTGTTTTGCACTTTGGGGGTTCGCCAACGACATCACCAATCCCATGGTAGCAGCATTTGAAAAGATATTTCTAACAGGTGCTACAGAAGCCACATTGGTTCAGTTTGCCTTCTATGGCGGCTATGGGGTGATGGCATTTCCCGCAGCGCTTTTTATCAGAAAATACACCTACAAAGCCGGCATACTCGTAGGGCTTGGCTTGTATGCAGTGGGCGGGCTGATGTTTGTGCCTGCCAGTGCTATTGGTGAGTTTTATCCGTTTCTTATCGCCTACTTTGTTATTACCTGCGGGCTGTCGTTTTTAGAAACCAGTGCCAATCCATACGTGCTGTCCATGGGAAGTCAGGAGACTGCTACTCAGCGCCTAAACCTTGCTCAAGCCTTCAATCCTCTTGGCTCGCTTACGGGGATGTTTGTAGCATCCAATTTTATTTTGGCAAATCTGGATGACCGGGATAAGGCAGAGCGTATGACGCTAGACCCATTGGAATTGCAGACCGTGAAGGCGCACGACCTGGATGTGGTCAGCGGACCTTACATTATTATTGGACTCGTGATAGCTGTCATGTTTGTGCTAATAGCCATGCGCAAGATGCCCCAGAGTCATACCAATAGTCAGGTGATGGCTGTGGACCTTAAATCTATATTTAACAGGCTGCTGCAGAATAAGAAATATGTGCTGGGCGTGGTAGCCCAAATGTTTTATGTAGGAGCACAGATTATGTGCTGGACATTTATCATTCATTATGGTACCGAAGTGTTTACCGCGGAGGGTATGGCAGAAAAAGACGCACAGGTGCTATCTCAGCAGTACAACATTGTAGCCATGATCATCTTTGGGGCGAGCCGATTTATTTGTACGTTTTTGCTTAAATACATACGCCCGGGCAGATTGCTCATGTTGCTGGCGATCGGAGGTATCTCACTCACTTTAGGTACGATATTCCTTGGCGGAATGATGGGCCTATATTGCCTGGTAGGAATCTCAGCGTGCATGTCACTCATGTTCCCGACGATCTATGGTATTGCCCTGGAAGGGATAGGTGGTGACGATGCTAAAATTGCCGCAGCAGGTCTGATCATGGCCATTGTAGGCGGAACGTTCCTGCCATTGCTACAAGCCAGCATCATTGATGGCTGGACGCTGGATTGGCTATCAGGTCCACGAGCATCTTTTGTGCTACCCTTGCTATGTTTTGTTGTGATAGCCGCATATGGCTACCGTGTGTTTACAATTGACAAAAGCCATTCGTGATCGTGTAATCAAAATATTTATAAATGAAAGATACTCAAACTATACAACGACCTACTTTTCGGGCTGATTATAAGACCAGTGACAAGTTTGATGGAGGCCCCAGGCTTGTGCTGGGCACTTCCGGACTTGGCGGTGTGTGGGGGGGAGTCACCCTCGATGAATCAAAAGATGCCATATTGTATGCCCTGGAGCGAGGAGCCCGTGCTTTTGATACGGCACCTTCTTATGCGTCAGCTCAAGAAGTGCTGGGCGCAGCGCTAAAAGAATGGACTGGAGAAAAGCCATTTATCAGCACCAAAGTTGGTCGGTTAAAAGCAGAATCTGCACATGACATGAAGCTGGATTACTCTTCAGAAGGGATTCGGCGCACATTGGAAAGCAACCTGGAAATATTAGGAGTAGATCGAATAGATTTATTGTTTTTACATGAGCCCCAATGTGTAGAAAAAAGCGATATTCCCCGATTGCTCGAACAAATGCAAGGTTTTGTAAGTGAGGGACTTGTGAGTAGGTTAGGCATTGGAGGAAACCTCACAGAAGACTTTAAGCCATTTATGGGCAAAGGGAAGTTTGAAGTTATATCTGGCTTCCTCAAAATGAATGCCTGTAATCTGGATGCATTTATCAGTGATGTTTCTTTTATTAAAGAAAAGGGCTTGGCTTATTACAATGCGTCCATTCTGCATTTCGGACTGCTAGCCAACCGACTGGCGGCTTACAAAGAAAACTTTGAAAATGAGCCTTGGCTTACAAAGCGTGACATTGCTATCACTGAAGATCTTCAGCCTTTGGCTGAGCAGTATCGCATGAGTTTGCCCATTTTAGCGCAGCGTTATGCCTTCGGTATCCAGGAAGCTGATCGCATAGTAGGTGGAGCCAAAAATCAAAGTCAGATCGAGCGCACTTTAGATGCATGGGAGCAGGGTCCACTGTCGAGCAGCCTGTTTGATACTGTAACTGATGTCATTCTAAATCACTATTAAGCTTATGAAGAGATATTGTATGGCCTGTGATCTGAAAGACGATCCAAAGCTCATTGAAGAATACAAAAGCTATCACGCCAAAGGCAATGCCTGGCCAGAAATTACCAAGAGCATTCAGTCGGCAGGAATCGTGGACATGGAAATCTACCTTATTGGTAATCGACTGTTCATGATTATGGAGGTAGATGAAAGTTATGATGCAGCCGCTAAAGCGAAAGCAGATGCCGCAAACCCTAAAGTGCAGGAGTGGGAAGAACTCATGTGGAAGTATCAGCAAGAGTTGCCATGGGCCGACAAAGGGGTGAAGTGGGTGCCGATGGAACGCATTTTCAAATTAGGAGAATAGTCTCATCAGCACAGGTTGTTTAGTTCAAATACAGCAGCTAATGAGTTGTAGTCTAGTGTAGCTATGTGCTGATTTTCGCCTGCTGAGCTAGGTTGCACACATTTTTATAGGATAAATAAGATCAATAGAAATAGTAAATCAATATGACAAAAAAAGTAGTAACCTTCGGAGAGATCATGCTTCGCCTGGCACCTCCGGGCTTTTTGCGATTTTCTCAAGCCTCATCATTTGATGTGGTGTATGGTGGTGGTGAGTCCAATGTGGCGGTATCTCTTGCCAACTATGGTGTACC
>NZ_QREG01000020.1:0-2396 GCF_003386095.1 Marinoscillum furvescens DSM 4134
GACCAGGCTCCAACGCCAGTAATCACAGGGGCACCAGCTTATGTGACGTCCAATACTCCTTATGATATTACGGTAGATTTTGGCGAAGTAGTTAGTGGATTTGTTCTTAGTGATCTTCTAGTAAGCAATGGTACAGGCAGCAATCTGGTAGACAATACCGATGGCACGTATACCATCACGATCACTCCAGATGGCAGTGGCGATATTACTTATGACATCAATGCTGGAGTAGCCACTGACGCAGCAGGCAACTCCAACAATGCCGCCACGCAGGTAACGACCATTTACGATGCTTCTGCACCTACAGTAGATATCCAGGATGAGCCCGCCATCGTCAATAGCACAAGCCCTTACACGGTCACGTTCAGCTTCAATGAAGACGTAACCGGCTTCACGCTGGCGGATATTGCAGTAGTCAATGGAGCTGCCGGCAATTTTGTAACGGTCAATGACAGCACCTACACTGCAGACATCACGCCAAATGGCACAGGCGACATCACCATCGATGTAGCAGCAGGCGTAGCGCAGGATGCAGCAGGTAATGACAACACGGCCGCTACACAGGCAGTAACCGAGTACGACGTTACCGCACCTACTCCGGTTATTTCAGGCGCTCCAACTATCGTAAACTCCACGACACCTTACGTAGTAACCATTGATTTTGGTGAAGAAGTTTCAGGGTTTGTAGCCGGAGATATTACCGTAGGAAATGGAGCTGTGACTTCCTTTACGGATAATGGAGATGGTACCTTTTCTGTGGAAATCACCCCTTCAGGCGCTGGAGATATCACATTGGATGTAGCAGCAGGAGTGGCCCAGGATGCCGCAGGTAATTCCAATAATGCTGCTACACAGGTAACTACTACTTATGATGACGATGCGCCAGTATTGTCTATAGAAAACGCACCCGATTATGTGAACTCCACAACTCCTTATACAGTCACCTTCCAGTTTTCAGAGGACGTTTCGGGCTTCGATGTATCAGACATAGGCGTGACTAATGGTTCGGCTTCTAATTTCATCGTGGTAGACGCAAACACCTACACTGCTGATATTACTCCTTCAGGTGCTGGTAACATTGTGGTAAATGTGCCAACCAGTGCAGCGCAGGATGCTGCAGGCAATGGCAGTACAGCAGATTCTGCGACGACAATCTATGATACATCTGCACCTACTCCGGCAATCACAGGAGCACCTACAGTCGTGAATAATACAGACCCGTACACCGTAACTATAGATTTTCAGGAAGCGGTTACTGGTTTCGTGTTGGGAGATGTATCGGTGACAAACGGTTCCGCATCAGGATTAGTGGACAATGGAGACGGAACATTTGATGTAACCATAACTCCATCAGGAGCCGGTGATATTTCTATTGATGTAGCGGCTGGTGTGGCGCAAGACCTTGCAGGTAATGATAACCTGGCAGCTACTACTGTCACCACGACTTACGATACAGATGCGCCTACAGTGGATATTCAGGGTGAACCCGCTATCGTAAATTCAGTGGCGACCTACACGGTTACCATTCAGTTTAGCGAAGATGTGACAGGATTTGATATTAGTGATATTCTCGTAGGGAATGGATCAAAAGGAAACTTTCAAACCACCAACGCAAGTACCTACACGGTAGACATCACTCCGGATGGCACTGGAGACATTACCATCGATGTACCAGCCGCTTCAGCTCAGGATGCTTCTACAAATGACAATGCGGCCGCAATTCAGGCGGTGACAAAGTATGATGCCACAAGCCCTACAGTAGCCATATTAAATGCTCCTGATAGTGTAAACTCGACGAATCCATATCAGGTTACTATCCAGTTTGATGAGAAAGTATCCGGGCTGTTGGAAAGCGAAGTTTCGGTCACAAATGGTGCAGTAAGCAATTTGGTGAAAACCAATGATAGCACCTATACAGCGGATATCACTCCTGATGGAACTGGTGATATTTCCATAGACATAGCAGGTGGTGCGGCTCAAGATGAAGCCGGTAACGACAATACGGTTGCTACTACAGTTACTACGGTTTACGATATCACTCAGCCTGACGTCACCATTAGCAATCAACCGGATACTGTAAACAGTACAGCCTCCTATGTGGTCAATTTCCAGTTTACGGAAAATGTGAGTGGCTTTAGCATTGCGGATATTGATGTAGGCAATGGCACGGCAAGTAATTTTGTAAAAACGGATGGTCAGAATTATTCGGCAACCATCACACCATCAGGCGCTGGCGACATCACCATAGATGTAGCGGCAGGAGTGGCCCAGGATGCTGCTGGTAACACCAACACGGCAGCCACTCAGGTGGAAACGATCTACGATGCAGACCGTCCGACAGCACGCATAGAAAATGCTCCGGCAGTAGTAGGCAATGCTTCACCGTATGATGTGGA
>NZ_QREG01000020.1:2491-140673 GCF_003386095.1 Marinoscillum furvescens DSM 4134
CAGCCACTCAGGTGGAAACGATCTACGATGCAGACCGTCCGACAGCACGCATAGAAAATGCTCCGGCAGTAGTAGGCAACACTACTCCATATGATGTGGAAATCCACTTCAACGAGGCGATCAATGGCTTTACCATCGGTGATATCACAGTGACCAATGGAGGTGTTACTGCTTTGACGCAAGTCAATGACAGCACCTACACGGCAGAGATCACGCCAAATGGAGCAGGGGATATCAGTGTGGCAGTAGCCGAAAATGTAGCTACCGACAATGCTGGCAATGACAACACGGCAGCTACCACCGTCACCACGATTTTGGATGAAGATGCACCTACGGTAGATATCCAGGATGAGCCTGCTTATGTCAACAACACCGCGGCTTATACCGTGACCTTCAGTTTCAATGAAGATGTAACTGGCTTTGCGCTTTCAGACATTAACGTGGGCAATGGTACAGCTGCTAATCTGACTACAGTCAATGACAGTACTTATACAGCGGAGATTACCCCTGATGGTGCTGGCGACATTACAATCAATGTGGCTGGTGGCGTGGCTCAGGATGCTGCTGGCAATGGCAACACCGCAGCTACAACTGCGACAACCATCTACGACAACACATCACCAGCACCGGTGATCAACAATGCACCAGACAGTGTGAACACCACTGATCCATTCACAGTAGTGATCGATTTCGGCGAAGTGGTCAGCGGCTTTGTAGCTGGAGAAGTTACAATAGGCAATGGCTCTGTTACCGACTTTGTCAACAATGGGGATGGAACGTACAATGTGACCATCACACCATCAGGCGCTGGCGACATCACCATAGATGTAGCAGCAGGAGTGGCGCAGGATGCTGCTGGCAACACCAACACAGCGGCCACACAGGTGGAAACGATCTACGATGCAGACCGTCCGACAGCACGCATAGAAAATGCTCCGGCAGTAGTAGGCAATGCTTCACCGTATGATGTGGAAATCCACTTCAACGAGGCGATCAATGGCTTTACCATCGGAGATATCACGGTGACCAATGGAGGTGTAACCGCTTTGACGCAAGTCAATGACAGCACCTATACGGCAGAGATCACGCCAAATGGAGCAGGGGATATCAGTGTGGCAGTAGCCGAAAATGTGGCTACCGACAATGCTGGCAATGGCAACACCGCAGCTACCACCGTCACCACGATTTTGGATGAAGATGCACCTACGGTAGACATTCAGGATGAGCCTGCTTATGTCAACAACACCGCGGCTTATACCGTGACCATTGATTTTGGTGAAACGGTTACAGGGTTTGACTTATCTGAAATATTGGTAGGTAATGGATCGGCGGCAAACCTTGTGGATCTTGGAAGTGGTGAATACACCGTGGAGATCACACCAGATGGAACTGGTGATATATCGATCAATATCAATGCGGCTGTGGCTCAGGACAATGCAGGCAATGACAACATTGCAGCTTCAGAAGTGGTGACTGTTTATGACAACCAGTCTCCTTCGGTTGAAATTCAAAATGCACCAGCTGCAGTAAATGCTACAACTCCTTATACGGTGGTGGTAGCTTTTGATGAAGTGGTGTCTGGTTTTGTTGCCAGTGAAGTTTCCGTAGGAAATGGCTCAGTAACCAATTTTACCAACAATGGAGATGGTACCTACGATGTGGAAATCACTCCTAGTGGAGCTGGTGATATCACGATTGATGTGGCTGCCGGCGTGGCTCAAGATGCCGCTGGTAATTTAAATACAGCCGCTACTACTGTAACGACGACTTATGACATCACAGGCCCGACGGTAGCCATTACGGGACAACCGACTGGGGTAAACAGCATGTCTCCATATGAAGTAACAGTTGATTTTGGAGAGCAGGTGACTGGTTTTACCAACTCTGATCTTAACATCACCAATGGTTCGGTTACCAGTTTTGTTGACAATGGGGATGGCACTTTTACGGTGGAAGTAACGCCAGATGGAAACGGCGACATAGTGGTGGAAGTGCCAGCAGGCGCCGCACAAGACGCAGTAGGTAATGACAATTCATCAGCGAGCGTTACAACGATTTATGACACTACGCCTCCAACGGTGGCGATTGAAAATGCCCCTGATACCGTAAATACTACCACGGCTTATGTGGTGGACATTCAATTCAGTGAAGGAGTAGAAAATTTTGTGCTGGCGGATATTTCCGTAACAAATGGCTTTGCAAACAATTTCATTGCAGTGGATGCCGATAGCTATCAGGTTTCCATCAACCCGGATGGTAATGGCGATATAGCCATTGCAATTGCTGCAGCTGTGGCTAAAGATTCCGCAGGTAATGACAACACAGCGGCTACTACTGTTACTACTGTTTATGATGTAACATCACCTGCACCGGTTGTGACAGGGATGCCAAAAACTGTCAGTGACAATACACCATTCTCCATTACTGTTGATTTTGAAGAGTTGGTTTATGGATTTGAGGCTGGTGACATAGTTGTAGGAAATGGAACTGTAAGTGGCTTTGTCGACAATGGTGATGGGACTTATACAGTGGAGATTACGCCTGATGAAACCGGTGATATTACGGTAGATATTCCGGCAGGGGTGGCAGCCGATGGGGTAGGCAATGCCAATGTCGCAGCCACTACCAAAACTACGCTGTTTGACGACAAGAGTCCGGAAGTAGTGGTAGAAGATGCACCAGAGGTTGTCAATAACAATGACCTCTACACGGTGACCCTTTCGTTCAACGAAGCAGTATTTGATGTAGAGCTGTCAGATGTGAGGGTTGTAAACGGTACGGCCAGCAATTTGGTAAACCTAAATGATAGCACCTTTACAGTGGATATTACACCAAATGGAGCTGGAGACATCTCAGTAGATGTGCCTCGCGGAACAGTGGTGGATACAGCTGGTAACCCGAACATTGCTTCGGAAGTTGTCACTACGCTGTTAGATACTGACAATCCGGGTGTTGAGATACTGAATGCTCCGACTATCGTCAATGACAATACTTCTTATACAGTGACGCTGGCATTTGATGAGCCTGTCACGGGAGTGGAACTGTCTGATGTAGTGGTAGCTAATGGTAGTGCAAGCACGCTGACAGTAGTCAATGACAGTACTTATACGGTGGAGATTACTCCTGATGGCAATGGTGATATCACGATAGACTATGGTACCGGTGAAGCGATTGATGCAGCTGGAAATTCAAATGACGCGGCAAGCACTGTGACCACCCGATTTGATGATCAAAGCCCAACGGTGACCATAGAGAATGCACCGGCACAAGTAAATACTACAGCTACTTACACCGTCACGATTCAGTTCAGTGATTCCGTTTCTGGATTTGAGTTGAGTGATCTTAGTATTGGAAATGGTACGGCCAGCAACTTCGTACAGGTAGATGGTGATACCTATACAGTAGACATTACGCCTGACGGAAATGGAAACATCACCGTGGATGTAGCAGCAAACGTGGCGAATGATGAGGCAGGAAATGGAAACGAAATGGCCAATACTGCTACTACTGTTTATGATATTACACCTCCTGATGCACCTACGGTTGCTGCACTAAATACCAATGACACAACACCTGTGCTCACAGGTGCAGCAGAACCAGGGTCTACGGTTGTAGTAACGCTAAATGGGGTTGAATTCACCACCACTGCTGATGCGAGTGGCAATTGGTCTGTAGATTCAGAAAATGATACCCCTACGGCGGGAGGTCCTTTTACGGCCCTGACCGAAGGAGACTATGATATCCAGGTAACCAGTACGGATGCAGCAGGAAATACAAGTTCGGATGCTACGACAGATGAGTTGACGATAGATACCACGGCACCAGGCGTGCCAACGGTCACTAGCCAGGTTACAGATGACAACTCTCCGGTATTGACCGGTACAGCCGATGCGAATACACAGGTTGATGTGCTCGTAAATGGAGTTACGTTTACCACCACCGCAGACGCCTCTGGCAACTGGACTATCAACACTGAAGTAGATACTCCTACCTCAGGAGGACCTTTTGTAGCTCTGGCTGACGGTACGTATGACGTACAGGTAACCAGTACTGATCAGGCTGGAAACACCACCACAGATGCTACGGCAGATGAACTGGTAGTAGATACTCAGGCTCCGGCAGTACCTACCGTTACCCCGTCGAATACTGCGGATACGACACCTGTAGTAGAAGGTACGGCAGAAGCGGGGAGTACGGTAGTAATTACAATTAATGGAGTTACGTTTACTACTACGGCTGATGCCAGTGGCAACTGGTCTATAGATACAGAAACAGATACACCTACGTCTGGCGGGCCATTTACACCGTTGAGTGACGGTACATTTGATGTGGCGGTAACCAGTACAGATGCGGCAGGTAATACAGCTTCAGATACTTCCACTGATGAGCTCGAAATTGACGCTACGGCTCCAGCTGTGCCATCTGTAGATGCTCAAAATACCAATGACACCACACCAGTATTGACAGGTACTGCTGAGGCTGGAAGTACGGTAACTGTTGAACTCAATGGGGTGACTTTTTCTACTACTGCGGATGCTTCAGGCAATTGGAGTATAGACACGGAAACAGCTACACCTGATTCTGGAACATTTACACCATTGACAACAGGTACTTATGATGTGTCGGTGACGAGCACAGATGCTGCAGGAAATAGCTCTTCTGATGCGACGGTAGACGAATTGGTGATCGATACTGCCAATCCTTCTGTGCCTACCATCACGGCGATTACCACCAATGACACCACCCCAATTTTAGGTGGTACGGCGGATGCAGGCACCACCGTGAGTGTGGTAATCAATGGTGTGACATTTACCACTACCGCAGATGCGAGTGGCAACTGGTCTATCAACACAGAGACATTGACACCTACATCAGGAGGTCCGTTTTCCCCATTGGCTGATGGAACCTATGAAGTGCAGGTTACAAGCTCAAACGATACAGGAAATAGCACAGCAGATACTACGTCTAACGAATTAGTTGTAGATACCGAGGTGCCTGCCGTTCCTACTGTGGAGAGTCAGACCACCACCGACAACACTCCAGTCATTCAAGGTACTGCCGAAGCAGGCACTGAAGTAAGAGTGTCGATTGATGGAGTGGTCTTTACCACTACAGCAGATGCCAGCGGCAACTGGACAATAGATACCGAAACGGCAACACCGACATCAGGTGGTCCTTTTACTGGATTTGCTGATGGTACTTACAATGTAATAGTTTCAAGTACTGATGGAGCTGGAAATTCAAGTACCGACAATTCTACGGGAGAGTTGGTCATAGATGCGTCTGCACCTTCTGTACCTACAGTGACAGTGCAGGAAACCAATGATGGAACTCCAGTACTCAGTGGAACTGCAGATGCCGGTACTACTGTCACCGTAGTAATCAATGGAGTAACCTTCACCACCACTGCCAATAGCGAAGGTGTGTGGCAGGTGGATACTGAGAACGATACACCTACATCGGGTGGTCCATTTGATTCTTTGACAGATGGGACCTATGACGTTGCAGTGACCAGTACGGATGATTTGGGCAATGCTACAACAGATAACACATCTGATGAACTGGTGATTAACTCATCTGCTCCTTCTTCGCCTACAGTAAATGCGCAGGTGACAGAAGATGCTACACCAGTGCTTAGCGGTACAGCAGATGCTGGCACTACCGTGACCGTGACGGTGGCAGGGGTAACGTTTACTACCACTGCAGACGCTAGTGGAAACTGGACCATCGATACCGAAACGGATACACCAACATCAGGAGGGCCTTTCAATCCATTGGATGATGACACCTATGAAGTGGTGGTGGTTAGCACCGATGATCTGGGTAATTCCAGCTCAGATGCCTCTACTAAAGAGCTCGTGGTGTTTGTGGGTACAAATGATAGCGACGGAGATGGAGTAGCTGATAAGGATGAGGATCTCAACGGTGATAATAACCCTAATAACGATGATACGGATGGCGATGGAGCACCAAACTATCTGGATGCAGACGATGATGGAGATGGCGTACCTACTTCAGAAGAGGATGTAGATGGAGACGGAAATCCTGCCAACGATGATACGGACGGAGATGGCACACCAAACTACCTGGATAGTGATGATGATGGCGATGGAATGTCCTCTGCCGATGAAGATAGGAATGGAGATGGTGATGCTACCAACGACGATACCGATGGAGACGGCACACCAGATTACCTGGATACAGACGATGACGGTGATGGCGTACCTACTTCAGAAGAGGACGTAGATGGAGACGGTAACCCTGCCAACGATGATACAGATGGTGATGGTACGCCAAACTATCTGGATACAGACGATGATGGTGATGGTATCCCAAGTACCGATGAGGACACCAATGGTGACGGAGACCTGACCAATGATGATTGCGATGGAGACGGCACACCAAACTACCTGGATGCAGATGCTTGTGCATCCGATTCGGATAGCGATGGAGTATCAGATACCGCAGAAGATGTAGATAGAGATGGTGACCCTGCCAACGACGATACCGATGGAGACGGCACACCAGATTACCTGGATTCGGACGATGATGGTGATGGCGTACCTACTTCAGAAGAGGACGTAGATGGAGACGGTAACCCTGCCAACGATGATACGGATGGTGATGGTACACCAGACTATCTGGATTCGGACGATGATGGTGATGGCATCCCAAGTACCGATGAGGACACCAATGGTGATGGAGATCTGACCAACGATGATTGTGACATGGATGGTACGCCGAATTACCTGGATGCTGACCCATGTACAGTAGATTCAGATTCTGATGGAGTTTCTGACGATGAAGAGGATATTGATGGTGATGGCAACCCAGCCAATGATGATACTGATGGTGATGGTAACCCGGACTATCTGGACTTAGATGATGACGGTGATGGAATACCTACATCAGAAGAGGATGTAGATGGTGACGGGGATCCTACCAACGATGATACGGATGGCGATGGCATACCAAACTACCTGGATGCAGACGATGATGGCGATGGCATCCCGAGTGCCGATGAGGACGCCAATGGTGATGGAGACCTGACCAACGACGATTGTGATATGGATGGTACTCCGAATTACCTGGATGCTGATGATTGTTCGCTAGTGGATTCCGATGACGATGGAGTGACAGATTATCAGGAAGATAGAGATGGCGATGGTGATCCTGCCAATGACGATACGGATGGTGACGGTACACCAGACTATCTGGACGATGACGATGATGGTGATGGGGTGAAGACCATAGATGAAGATTCGAACATGGATGGCGATTACACCAATGACGATTGTGATCAGGACGGAACGCCAAACTACCTGGATGCGGACGAATGTGCAGATGTGACTCCTCGCAAAGGCTTTACGCCTGACGGAGATGGTGTGAATGATTTCTTCTATATCGAAAACATTGAGCAGTACCCGAATAACAACGTGCAGATATTCAATAGATGGGGAAATAAAGTGTTCGAAATAGAAGGTTATGACAACCAAAGTAAAGTATGGAGCTCAGAGTCTAATGTTGGGCTGATTCTTGGGCAGCGAGAGGTGCCTTCAGGAACGTACTTTTATTTGATAGACCTGGGAGATGGTAGTAAACCGATATCAGGATTTATTGTCGTAAACAAATAGTCAGTTGATTCACCGAGAATTTGCCTGCATTCACCGAGTAAGTGCCGGTGGGCAGGGGCGGTGAAATAAATTAGTTCGAAAGGATCCGTGGTTGGGAAAAAAAGGATCCTTGGTTGGGAATTGAGGCCTGTCCGTATAGAACAGGCTTTTTTTTATCCATTGGTCTGTATTGACTCCCTGGAATACTTTGAATAGAGTTGAGAGAACAGTATCCTCATTAAAACCGATAAATCAATCTATGAATTGATATAAGGGATAGGTTCAAGTGAAATATCGGCGTGAATGACCACATACTGGTCCCTTTCATAAATTTAATCGTCATTCACCGAGAAAATGTTCCTATTCAACGAGGGTTACATCAGGAAGGGAATTTGAAAGGTAATTTGTTCACTGGATTCGGTGTTGGGAATTTTTATCCGAATCCGTTAGGAACCGAAGGCCTGAATCAGATGGATTCAGGTCTTCCTTTCTAATGTTCGAATGTTTTCGATTGAATTTTCAATATTGTGAAGGTCAGCTAAAAAGTACGCTTAAGTCACTAATCAAACCTAATTAACTAGTGTTAGAAGGCTAATTCAGAGATGTTCTCATCTTCGGGTTAGCCTTTTTACATAAAAAACGACCGCTTTGTCAAATCGAGCATACAATAGCCAGTCGCCTGCCTCAACGCGACTATCTTCCATGTGAACGCCCGCCTTCCGGCGAGGCACGCAACTCTCCACCACCTCAACCGAGGCCCCGTCCTAAAATTACTTGACAGGTTTTTACTTAATTCTAATAATAATTTACCATGATAAGTGATCATCCTATTTACACTTTACTTGGATTGCTGTAATCCCAGGTGAAGCATACAGGATAGGATTTAGGCCTGCTATGGATTGACAGTTTAGGTACTTGCAATTGTTTAAAAACCATTACCTTCGAAGGGTATAATAGGTTATTGTGCACTAAGTGTGCAAGACACTTTTGTTACCCAACATTAAAAAATAGATGAGCATTATTCGACCAAGACTAAATGATTTTTACAATATTCCTATGACACAGGAAGAGGTTGATTTTGCTATTCCCTTTATTGATGAAGATATTCCACTGTATGTTGACCCATTTTTGCTATGGAAATCCCCATCACTTCAAGATAATTCATTGCACCTTACTATCACAAATAGTTTTAATCATTTAGGCTATTTAGTATCTAATGGTAAAGAGAAAGAAGCAAGCGAAATAATTATTAGAGCTTCAGAATGTGATGAAGTTGGACTCGGTAATTCTAAAACCAAAAAGGGAAAGAGAATTGGAGAAAAATTAGCTTTAACAATTTTAAATCAGTTTACCTCAATACCACAATTGAATAAAAATGGATTTACACATTTCGAAGAATTACAATTGTTGGTTGATAATTTTTCAAAAGATAGAGTAAGTGACATTGCGTGCAATTTCATTCAATCTTTCCTCATTGATTTTACGATTGAACAATCAGAAAAATATGGCATTCCAATAGAAAAGGTCAAGCTGAACAATCTTTATAATACTAAAACAAACTCCTTTGGAGTTGAGGAAACTCATTTACCCGTAAATCCAAATAGCAAAGCTCCAATTTTATTCATACCTAAAAGGTGGCTGAAATTTATTCCTTGGATAAATACAGATGATTATTTTAATAGCTATTACATAAAAAACGTTCACAAGGATGGAGATGAATTTCCTGACAGAATAAGACTTTTAAACTTTAATAGGCACAATTATGACATGGTTCAAGCATATACAGCCATTAAAGAAAAACAAATTGAAAACTGTAAAAACGATCCTCTTTTTAGTCAAATTCCTGTCACCTCCGCCAAAAGAAAGATTTCAACTATAACTAAGTTGGCAACAGGCAAGACGGATAATGCAGATAGAAAATTTGAAGACAATGTATGCCAGTTGATGACATCCCTTGTTTACCCTCATTTGGATTTTGCACAAGAACAAAGTAGAACAGAGTCAGGGGTTCAAATTCGAGACTTGGTATTCTACAATAATAAATCTTTTGATTTTCTAGAAGAAATCTACGAAGCTTATAAATGTAAGCAGATTGTTATGGAGCTCAAAAATGTTCATGAAGTAAAACAGGAACATATCTTACAGCTTAATAGGTATCTCAAAGACCAATTCGGAAATTTTGGAATAATCATTACTAGAAATCCACCTCCAAAAAAAGTCATTAAAAACGTTATCGACTTATGGTCAGCACACAGGAAATGTATTTTAATCTTGGATGACACTGATTTAAAAATGATGACACAAGTGTTTGAAAGTAAACAACGGAATCCTATAGAAGTGATAAAGAAAAAATACATTGAATTTACAAGAGCATGTCCATCATAAAAAAATCAGATTATGAATAAACAAGACATAAATAATTTTGAAAAAACCCAAAGTCAGCTAGAAGGATTATTAGTTGAAGTAACGAATCTTGCTAAAAAATCACCTAATGATGGCGTTAATAAATTCAAATTGAAATTCATCAATGAAATTATTCTGAATTCGAATAAAGTATTAGGGAAGGCCTACAAGCCATTAGATTCTTTTGAGAAGTTTGATGAGGATGATTTACCATCAAATAGTGATGTAACCTTTATACTTTCTCAATACTTGAGTTGTTTTGAAAAATTGCGGTCAGACAATATCTATCGAAAGCAAGAATATGATGGGAATAAATACTTCTACGAATGGTTTTGGGTAGTTGATAAGTCTAAGTCAACAATCAAAACCTCACCACCAAAAAAAATAAAATAAAATGGCAAAAAAAGACTCACTTCCAACAGATGCTCAGGTCGTTAAATTTGAAATGTTAAGCGAGCTTACAGATTCTATTTACACTGAAATGAAAGAGTTCTCAAAAAAGAAGCCTGATGATGCTCTCAACGCTTTTAAAGTAAAAAATGTGAACAGAGTTTTGACTCAAATAAAGTCCTTCTTAAATGATGAACCTACAGTTTCTTTTTTAGACCTATTAGATGAGGATACGCTACCTTCAAATAGTGATGCTATTTTAATTATAGGCCAATTCAAAGCTGCAATGGATAACTTTCGAAATAAATATACTAACAAGTATAGACAATGGATGACGGTTGAAAGTCCTGAAGGGAAGTCAAAAAAATAAAAACGTTGGGTAACAATGTATATAAAAAATAGGCGAAACAGCAATAAAATCAAGGCTTTTGGCTCGTATCAAACTTTGTGCTTAACCGAAAGTTTGGTGCTTCGAAATCGCCTACTTTTCATATACTAACCGTTATCTGTCAGCAGTGCTTAGATAACAAGTTGTGCCACTTTTTCGTAACTTTGAATTATGGAGGCTAACATGAACCTTTCTTTTTCACAGATTCTTGAATTGGTCAGGAATTTACCAGGTGAACAAAAAATCAAGATTTCGCAGGAACTTGAACGTGAAACTATTAGCTCCAAATTGACTGAGCTTCTTACTGCTTTTCGAACTGATAAACTCACGATGGACGAGATAACCGAGGAAGTTGAAGAAGTCCGCCAAGACCTTTATGACAAGCGAACATCGAATTAAGGTCATCTTCGACACCAATATTTGGATTAGTTATCTCATTGGTCGCCAACTTGGTGACTTAACCGAACTCCTTTCCGCAAGAAAAATTGAGTTAGTCCTGTCCGACCAACTTATGACAGAATTGACTGAAGTAACGTCAAGAAAGAAATTTCAAAGGTATTTTGGCAAACGTGAAGTCGATGAACTTCTCAAACTCATGGAAATTTTAGGAACTCACTATGAAGTCAGAGAGTATCCGAACATTTGTAGAGATGTCAAGGACAACTTTCTACTTGGCCTTATAAGAGTTTCTCAGGCCGACTTCCTTGTAACTGGTGACCAAGACCTTCTGGAACTGAACCCATTCGAAGGAACTGAAATCATCGAGGCAAACCAACTTTAAGAAAAAATAGCCAACAGGTAACAATCGCTAGCACGAATGCACTAACTGCCACTTTACATACTTTAGTCGCTGAGAAGGGGTAGTACTTTTGCAATGGCATGCCTGCGGTACTACTATCTTCAGCTCGAAGGAGTTTTTTGATCTTCATGGCGCAGTGTCTGTTTGATACCTGCTTGCAGGCTTTGTATGCACCGGCAGATAAGCTACTTTTATCGGAAATTAAAAAGCTCGGAGGCCACAACGCCATTTCTGGGTGTTGGCTTGCATGCTGCAGAACTCACAATTCATCTCAACTTGGAAAGTTTTGTAATTCTATCAGACGGTGAAGTGCCAAGGCAAATAGCAGAACGCTATGGCAGGGAACTAACTCTGTCAGAACGACTTAAACTCAAGATTTTTGGACTTGGATTCTTTAGGCCGATGGAAGGTCATCCAAACATCTTGAGCAAGTGGTTTGAACTTAAGAACTTCTCTGTTCGTCCTCACCTTGACCAGCTAACTAAAGGCATCGTCTTTAGACTTAGGGGAATTAAAGAGTTGGACGCGCTGGCCATTGAATATTCTGAGATTGAAGCAATTAATATCATAAGACATCCAGACACTGTTTTGGCGATCCCGCTGACTCCTTATTGGATACTTATCAAGCTCGGCTTTAAACCTAGATCCGTAAGGTTCCTATCAAGATTTGGTTACCATTTTGGGAACGTAGAGGTAACAATTAATCTAACTAACAAAGACAAAATTTGCCTAGAATGGAATGGCCGACATGACAAGGCAGTCTATAAATTTTTCACCAGTAAATACTTAATAAGCAAGGCGAAAATGAACGCAAAGCTAACAGGGGATATTGCTCATGGCCTTAACTAGCCATCTGCAAAGTGACTGCTGAACATCCCGATTAACCGTCGCAATGAAACAGATGTGCTTTTGCCATTGGCATGCCTGCGGCACTACTATCTTTTGCTCGAAGGAGTTTTTTGTCTTCATGGAGTATCCGCCAGCCCGGCAAGCAAGTATCCGCATATAAAAACGCCCGCCTTCGTGAGGAAGGCGGGCGTTTTTATTTGAATAGTTTTCGCTTACAAAAAGACTAGTCGTAGGTCTGCTAGTCTTAATTCGACTAGGAGTTTTACGGATGATCCGTTATTTTCCGGCCACAATCCAGCTTTGCAATATTTTGTATTGGCTTTCTGAAGGCTCTTCAGCGAACTCCAGGAAGTGGTTCTCCGATTTTTCGATTTCAATCGCTTTTGCTTTGAGCTTCTTCTTTTTGAGCTTTCCTTTTTTCTCACGAAGCACCGTAACTTTTATCTTATCGCCCGGCTTAGTATTAGCCTTATAGTCGTCTATTACGGCTTGTGCATTAGCTAGCGAAAAATCTTCTCCATTGATCTCCAAAATCACATCGCCTACCTGGTAGCCCATTGCCACGGCAAACTCGTTGGCGTTATCTAGTCCTTCGATGATGATCTGACGGTCGGCATTGATGTTGAGGTTGATATTGCCCATGGAGATTTCCTTCACTTTGCGCTCAGCTATGTACTCGATGCCTGCCCAGCTGAGCACTTCTTCGATGGGGAGCGGTTGGTCGCCTGCCACATATGTATCCAAAAATTCGCGAACCTCGGGGTAGGTCAGTGCCTCGATCACATCAAAAAGCTCATCGTCATCAAACGAAACTTCTTTGCCGTACTTTTTGGCTAGCTCCTGCATGAGCCACTGCAAGTCTTTTTTACCATCAGAGTACTTAATGATGTGTAGATCCAGGCACATGGCGATCAGCGCACCTTTGTAGTACACATTTACATACATCGGCTCGTATTCCGGGTCAAGTATTTGTTCACTCATTTCAGTAAACGATACATTCGGAAATTTGTCCGCGATGCGTAGTTTTTCCTGGATTTCTTCCAGAAACTTCTCAGGGCCATACAGGTTGTATTTTACCTGCACGTGCATAGAGGCGTATTCAGTCACCCCTTCGTAGAGCCACAAGTGTTTGGACATTTCAGGCTCTATGTAGTTAAACTCACCTATTTCCTTCGAGTGGATGTTGAGAGGGGTCACAATATGGAAAAACTCATGAGCGGCTACATCTCTTACCGTCTGGCCGATACGGTCGGCGCCAGCCTCAGGTAGCGAATACACAGAAGAGTAAGAGTGCTCCAGTGCACCCATAGATCCAGAAAGCGTTGGTTGATCGTTGAGGTAGATCAGGTAAGCATAGCGGTCTACAGGCAGTTGGCCACCCAGGTAGCTGGCCTGAGCTTCCATGAGGTCGTATACATTGTCCATCACCTCCTGCGCAGAAAGCGCCTTGTTGGGCGAATATACCGCTACCAGTACTTCAGCATTGGCGATCTGTCGGGTGATTGTGTCTGGCTCACTGTACATGATAGGGCCATCCGCCAGAAAATTAAAATCATCGGCAAAATAAACGTCTGTGGTCGCATTTTTTTCCTCTTTCTTGAGGGCAGTAGCTCCATAGATGTTTTCAGGATGCGAAACAGTTACTTCGTAGGGCTTGAACTTTTCTCCATCGATGTAGCCCACAAAACCAAAGGTATTCATCACATACACTTGCTCTTCGCCATCTATATTAGTTCCGCCGGGCTCAAATACGATATTGTCTCCATATCCATCAAACTGATCCCAGGTGTCATCCACCCGATAGGTGATTTTGGAAAGGTCGTTGTTGGTTATTTTCCAGCGGTTGGTTGATAGCTGCTCCACTTCCAGTTCGTTTCCGCCAGCATCAAAGGCCTTAAATTCAGACACAAACCGTCCGAAATCGGAAATGCTATAAGTTCCAGGTACGATCTTGGCCATGTGATATTCTACAGCGGGTGCAGTGGATGCAGGAGGGTAGACGGTGACAGGCACTTTGTCATCTGCCGTGGCAGTCAGGTCTATGTTTACTTTATAGCTGTCACCCTGCGCATAGGCCATGGTAAAAGCCAAAGACATAAGTAAAGCAAGAGCGGTATTTCTCATAAATGTGATTTTTAAAGTGTTGTAATTGCTAAACAAAGGAACGGAATCCCCTGCAATATAGCTGAGGCTATTATTTTAATGGCCATCTCCAGCTTACAGCCGGTGATTCTTTTCCATGCATTGGTAAATAAATCATTTTGCGAGTGATAAGTTTAGAAAATTCCCCCAGCTCTCAGGAGGGGCCGCCTTTTCATTCTTTCTATATTTGCTGCCCAATTGGAAAGAATTATGTCACAAAGAGATTTTAAGCGATATACCATTACAGCGGCATTGCCATATGCCAACGGACCCGTGCACATTGGTCACCTGGCTGGAGTGTACGTACCTGCGGATATTTATGTGCGTTATTTGCGCCTCAGGGGCAAAGACGTGGCCTTTATCTGTGGCTCCGATGAGCACGGTGTAGCCATCACTTTGCGAGCGCGCAAAGAGGGAGTTACGCCTCAGCAGATTGTAGATAAGTACCATGAGCAGATCAAAGGCTCCTTTGAGCAATTCGGAATCAGCTTTGATATCTACTCGCGTACCAGTAGTAAAACACACCACCAGACCGCTTCCGACTATTTTAAGAAGCTTTATGACAATGGAAAGTTTGTAGAGCAGTCTTCAGAGCAGTTTTATGATGCTAAGGAAAAGCAGTTTTTGGCAGATCGGTACATCAAGGGTACGTGTCCGACTTGTGGTTTTGAAGAGGCGTATGGAGATCAGTGCGAAAGCTGTGGCTCCACGCTGAGTCCTGCGGAGCTGATCAACCCCAAATCCATGCTCAGCGGCGAAGCACCTGTGATGAAAGAGACGAAGCATTGGTATTTTCCGCTGGATCAGTATGAAGGATGGCTGCGTGAGTGGATCGGAGAGGAGCACCCAGAGTGGAAACCCAACGTAGCTGGGCAGTGCAAGAGCTGGCTGGACAATGGGCTGCGTCCACGACCGATGACCCGTGATCTGGATTGGGGTATACCGGTGCCTGTAGAAGGTGCCGACGGTAAGGTGCTCTACGTTTGGTTTGATGCGCCTATCGGATACATATCCGCTACTAAAGACTGGGCAGCAGCCAACAATAAAAACTGGGAAGACTACTGGAAAGACGAGGAAACACGCCTGGTGCATTTTATTGGCAAAGACAACATCGTGTTTCACTGTATCATTTTCCCTTCGCTGCTCAAAGCAGATGGAGATTACATAGTGCCAGACAATGTGCCTGCCAATGAGTTTTTAAATCTGGAAAGCAACAAAATCTCTACTTCCCGCAACTGGGCCGTGTGGCTGCACGAATACCTGGAGGAGTTTCCTGAAAAACAGGATGTGCTACGCTACGTACTCACGGCCAATGCTCCAGAGACCAAAGACAATGACTTTACATGGAAAGACTTTCAGGCCCGCAACAATAATGAACTGGTGGCCATCTTTGGCAACTTTGTGAATCGGGCGGTAGTGCTGACGCACAAATATTTCGAGGGCAAAGTACCTGCCTGCCATGAGCTAACTGCACGTGACGAAGAGGTAATTGCCGCTATGAAAGAGTTTCCAGGCAAGATCGAAAGCGCCCTGGAGCAGTTTAAGTTTCGTGAAGCAGCTACCCAGCTAATAGATTTGGCACGTGTGGGTAACAAATACCTGGCAGATACTGAGCCGTGGAAACTCATCAAAACAGATCAGCAGCGTGTAGAAACGATCATGCACATCGCTTTGCAGCTAGCCGGTAGCCTGGCAATATTGTCTGAGCCGTTTTTGCCGTTTACCTCACAGAAGCTTCGGGGTATGCTGAAGCAAAACCAGGTGGCCTGGGCAGAGGCTGGCAGCCTCAACTTACTAGACGCTGGTCAGGCGATAGACAAGGCGGTTTTATTGTTTGAAAAAATAGAAGACAAGACTGTAGAAGCTCAAGTACAAAAACTAATGGATACCAAAAAAGCAAATGAAGCTGCTGAAGCAGCCCCTCAGGTAGCTCCTGCCAAAGAGGAAGTGACCTTTGATGATTTTATGAAAATGGATCTGCGTGTAGGGGAGATCAAAACTGCCGAAAAGGTGGCAAAGTCTAACAAGCTCCTAAAATTTACCGTAGATACCGGAATGGATCAACGCACGATCGTGAGTGGTGTAGCCAAGCATTTTTCTCCTGAAGAAATGGTCGGCAAAAAGGTAGTGGTAATGGCCAATCTCGCACCGCGTAAGATCATGGGTGTTGAGTCTCAAGGCATGCTGCTCTTTGCTGAAAATGCAGACGGTACCCTCAAGGCTGTGAGCCCCGATGCTGAAGCCGAAAACGGTGCTGGAATAGCATAGGTTTAACTCAAGAATTTACTGGGAAAGTGTTTCGAAAATTTAGATGACCTGAGTTTTTGGGACACTTTTTCTTTTTTACACCTTCCTAAAAATGGGAAGGCTACAAGATTATGTGCACATGTGTGCACAGTAGAATCCGCCACCACTCCCGCATTTTTCGCTTGCTTATTATTACCATCGCATGTGCTGCCCCGCACGAGAGGCTTGCCTCCTTATTACCTAATGTTACCTAAGCTTTAATATTCATGCGATTTATCAAAACTTGTAGTGCATTTATCCTGGTTCATTTATGGGCATCTATTCATCTGATTGCTCAGCCTACGCAGCAGGTAGGTTCTGCTGATTTTTCCGACTGGCAGGGCGTCAATAAAGTGAAAAATGACGCAGCGGTAGTGACTGCTGAAGATACCATTTCGTTCACATATAGCAACCAAAACAGGGTCTATTTTCCGGGCATTAAAAGACCCTTTCTGGGAGATGCCGCCGACTGGACTCCCTACAAAGGCATCGAATTTGACATCTTCTTAAAAAAGCATTCCACTGCGCAGGTAGAGGCCGTTTTCAAGGTGGACTCCCTCGACTATGGAGACCTCAACCCTGTGAACACGGCCAAAGTACAGGTAACGGGCCAGGGCTGGCACACGGTATTTGTTCCCTGGGAACTTTTTGATGTGGATGCAGGCCAAAAATGGGCCACACTTTTTGCGGTGAAGCATCTGTTGCTTTCTGTAAAGTCCGATGAAAACCCTTCGGTACAGGTTCGTGATGTACAGCTAGTCAAAGGCAAGTCTGTGTACCTGGAAGCAGGTATCCAGGGCAAATCCGCTGATGCCGGATCTACCGTAAACTATGAAATTGAAGTAGGAAACTCTACCAGTCAGCCGCAGGCCATTCAGCTTCGGATCGAAACGATGGGGTGGGAGTCTATGAATGCCCGCCTGGAGCCAGCAAGCTTTACCCTGGCACCGGGGGCAGCGCAGCCCGTTACGCTCTCAGTGGATGTAGCCGATCATTTGCCAAAAGGCATCCGTGAAAAGCAGGTTGTCAAAGCCATAGCCAATGGCTCTGGAGCTTCAGTAGCCACCATTGAGTTTACTACTGCTGTGAGTGTTCCATTTCCAAACATTGTGTTTACTGCCGAAGGCTGGCAAAAGGTGCGTGAAAAAGCCCAAAACTATGAATGGGCGAAAGAAGGCCTGGAAGCATATGTACGTAAAGCTGAAAAGTGGGATGCACCGAAAGGCGCAGATCTCAGCGATGTAGATGGAAGACCACTTGGCATAGCTGTTTTCAGAACCAGTGCATATGGAGCGCTTGACTGTGGCATAGCCTACCAGCTTACTGGCAATGAAGCATATGTGACCAAGTGCTTGAAGCTGCTGCGCCGATTGATCGACCCGCAAACGGGATATCCAGCCACATTGGTTGGCGGAAGTAATTCGTTTGTAGGAGAAGGCAAGTTTTGGCAGTCTGTAGCGCGCATGTACGACATGATCAGGACCAGTCCTCAGGTCACCGCCGAAGACAAACGCCTGACCGAAGAGACTTTTCGGCTTTTTGCCACCCAAACCCTCAAAGGCAATACCAAAGGGGCCATCAGCAACTGGAATGTGGCTGAAATCACTGCAGCGTTGTATTGCGCACTTAACCTTCAGGATTGGTACCTGATCAGCGAGCTACTCGAAAACCCAACGGGCATTTACAAACACCTGGAGCATGGCATCATGAGCGATGGCTGGTGGTATGAGTGCTCGGTAGGTTATAATACCTGGGTGGCTACAGAGTTTTCTGAGATCGCTTTGGCGCTAAAGCCCTGGGGCATCAATTTCAAAGACATGACATTCCCCATCGGAACGACTAAGCATTTTTCCTTGCTCTCTAGCCGCCGGCAGAGTGGCATTATGGGCATGGAGTTTGAGAAGTGGGGCAAAATAGAACGCAACCACGTAGGTATCAAAGACATGTGGGATGCCGCCATACCTTTCACAGATTTTCGTGGCGTGCTGCTAGCTGTGAATGATGCTGTAGAGGGCAAACTATCCGGCAAATCCTATGAGCTGGCTTACTACCTGTACGGAGACCCGGAATATGCGGCTATCATCCACCGCGGTGGCGAACGCGATTTACTGTATGGCGTACCTGACCTGCCCGAAGTGGATTCGAAAAAAATGACCGTTTCGGCCTATGCCGACAACATGGGGGTGGTACAGCTCAGATCTCAAACAGATGATCGCCCCATCAGCAACCAGATCCAGGCAGCACTGCACTATGGCTCGCATGGTGGCTATCACGGCCACTTTGATCGCACGAATCTCGTCCACATGAGCCGATACGGACGCAGCTTCTATGGCACCCTGATGTTTTGGTATGGCTATGGTAGCTATCTCTACAAGTTTTGGAAGCAGGTGTCAGTCAATAAAAACATGGTCGTAGTAGACCAAAAAATGCAACAACCTGTGCCCAACTCCAGACTGCTGTTTCACTCCGGAGATATGATGCAGGCCACGGCCATAGAGACTAACTCAAAGTGGAGTCACCCACCGTATGGAGGCATTCATTACAACCAGGAGCAGACTTTTGCAGAAAAAATGTGGGAAGAGGGCAGGTCAATACCCGTACCCGAAAATGCTCCGGAATATGCTGAAGTGACAGGGTTTACTGAGCCAGTGCTACAGCGTAGACTCATGGTGGTGCTAGATGATTACATCGTATTGGCAGATTACCTTAAAGGTGAGCAGGAGCACGAGTTTGACTGGATGTTTCAGGCCAAAGGATTTAAAGGAATACAGGCAGAGAAAGTGGCTTTCGCCCGTCATACCAACCAAATGAATCCAGACCCTATCGGCAGTGCGCAGTTTATCACCGACTGCAACTGGTACGATGTGGAAGGTGTGGCCAGAACCCAATTTGAAATGTGCTGGGGTGAAGGTTGTGATAATGAAGGTGTGCGCTTGCCTCACAGCCTTGACGGTCCATTGAAAATAGACGTGATCAACGCCTGGCCGCCTAAGTCAGAAATCATGATCGGGACGTCTACAGAGAGCTTCTATGTAAACAAACAGCTTTGGTATACCGTGGGAGTAGATGGCAAAGAAATTCTCAACGACAGCACTGGAGCCTGGATACTGGGAGGTAAAAAAGTTTCGCTAAATGTAACCGATGCGGATGAGCTGGTGCTGACCACCAAAACAGCAGGTAAAATTCGAAACAATACGATTTTTTGGGGAGATGCCAAGCTGATATTAGAGGATGGATCTGAAGTGTACTTGTCTTCGTTGCCCGTGAAGTACCAAAATGTGTTGTTGCCCGAAGATGCAGGTAAAGACTACTACGGTGGGCCGGTAAAAATCAGTGGTGAGCCCATGGCCAACCCAACACCAGGGATGCCTGAAAACACGAAAGAAGCCGCTGTGATTACGGTGGACATTAGCGGTATAGCCGCACAGCGTTTTGAAGCAACGATCGGGGGAGATTTTCCGCTAGGAGACGAAAGCTCCCGACTCAAATCCATGGCGGTACGAACCAAAGGAACGGAAGCACGCTACCTGTCCATAGTGGAGCCTTATGAAACTGAGTCTATGATCGAAAGGGTAGTAGCTAAAAGTGAAAATGAGCTGCTGGTAAAGTTGAAAGATGGACGTGAGCAGCAGCTGGTGATCAGTGGTCTGGAGGGCTCTGATGGAGAGGTGAAAGTCGAGGTGAAAGAAATGAAAAATGGGCAGGTGGTTCGTTCAGAGCGATCTGATGCAGAGTAATGAATATTTGAAATGATCTCAACATCCCACGCGACGATTGGAGATAATTTTATACTCATGAAAAGGATTTGGTTTACCGTGCTTTGGAGTGCTTTTGTCATTTCATACAGTTTTGCTCAGTCTGTTTCAGGTAAAACTGGTACGGCCAAAAAACATCAGGAACAGCCAACCGATTGGCCGGTTTTGACGACCTACGATCAGAACCATATTGCCAGAATTGCTATGCCGATTGGTGGTATAGGGACTGGTACTGTTTCACTGGGTGGGAGAGGAGACCTTCGCGATTGGGCCATTATGAACAAGCCCGCAGTTGGCTACATACCTACCAGTGAGCATCGGGGGTATATAGGGCCCATTTTTGTCTTATACACAGAAACCGCCAATGGCCAACGTGCCACACGCGCATTGGAAGGACCTTTGGATGTGTCACACTATGAAGGCCCGTTTGGGAGCACCACGCCAAACCACGGCTTTCCACGCTTTGACTCCTGCAGCTTTCAAGCAGCTTACCCGTTTGGTCAGGTGCAGCTTGCTGATGAGGATATTCCCTTAAAAGTAAAGCTAAAGGCATTTAATCCAATGATACCCGGGGATGCAGATGCTAGTGGTTTGCCAATAGCTGTCTTAACCTATGAGCTTACCAATAATTCTGAGGAAGAAGTGTTTGCAGCTGTTTCTGGAAACATCCCCAACTTCATCGGTATGGATGGCTCAGAT
This sequence comes from Marinoscillum furvescens DSM 4134, assembly GCF_003386095.1. GTDB lineage: Bacteria > Bacteroidota > Bacteroidia > Cytophagales > Cyclobacteriaceae > Marinoscillum > Marinoscillum furvescens. The sequence continues at coordinate 23,816 of NZ_QREG01000020.1, forward strand.
CAGGAAATCAAGGGGAGAGGTTTTTGGACGCCCTACGGTGCGAAAAAAAACAAGAATCAATTCAGAAAAGGACAGGACGTACAAGGCATTTTTATGAGTTCGGAGGGTGTAGACCCAAAAGCTACTACATGGGGGACCATAGGCTTAACTACATCTGCAGATGAAAAAATTACTTACCGGACCTCCTGGAGTAAAGACGAATGGGGAAATGCAAGGCTGGATTTTTGGGATGACTTTAGTGCGGATGGAAAACTGCAAAAACGTCCACCAAACATTGAAGACAGGCCTATGGCTTCATTGGCTGTGGAAGTGGAAGTGCCGGCCAATAGTACTCGAGAAGTGACTTTTTATCTGACGTGGCATTTTCCCAACCGAATGACCTGGACACCCTATGACGATGGGCTGGATAATGTATTGACCAACTACTATGCCACCCAATATGCCGATGCATGGGAGGTAGCAGAGCGGGTTGTTCCTCAAATAAAGGAGCTCGAAGCAAAATCCTTGCAGTTTGTCAACGCATTCATCGGTAGTCCGTTGCCGGAGGTAGTGAAGGAAGCGGCTCTGTACAACAGCAGCACGCTACGGACCCAGACCTGTTTTCGGACGGCTGATGGAAAGTTTTATGGTTGGGAAGGGACCAGCAATATAGAAGGTGTTTGCCATGGGTCTTGCACGCACGTATGGAATTACGAACAGGCTACTCCCTTCTTGTATGGAGAGCTCGCCCGTACCATGCGCGAGGTGGAGTTTGGACATGCTACAGATGAGTTGGGCATGCTCAACTTCCGGGTAGGACTGCCACTGGAGCGTGCTACCTATTTTGATCGCACAGCTGCAGATGGACAAATGGGAAGCATCATGCGTATGTATCGGGAATGGCAGCTGAGCGGTGATGATGCTTTGTTGCACAAGCTCTGGCCCAATGTGAAAAAGGCCATGAAATTTGCCTGGATAGACGGTGGCTGGGATGCAGACAAAGATGGTGTGATGGATGGCTGCCAGCACAATACCATGGATGTGCAGTATTTCGGTCCCAATCCGCAGATGGGTATTTGGTACCTGGGAGCGCTACGGGCTACCGAAGAAATGGCACAGTACATGGGGGATGTAAAGTTTGCCAAAACGTGCCGAAGCCTCTTCGAAAAAGGCAGCCATTGGGTTGATGAAAACCTGTTTAACGGCGAATATTACATCCATTTGATTCAGCCTCCCAAAAGTAGAGATGACATTGCTCCTTCATTGCTGAAAGGATTGGAAGCGAAAGATTTAGGCAACCCCGACTATCAGCTGGGAGAGGGATGCCTGGTAGATCAGCTTGTGGGCCAGTACCTCGCCCATATTTGTGGGCTTGGTTATCTCATCGATGAGCAAAACACTAAAACCACGCTGAAAAGCATCATGAAATACAACTATCGGGATGACAGTAATTCCGACTTTAATGCCATGCGGTCATTTGTGCTGGGTGACGAAAAATCCCTGGTGATGGCCAGCTATCCAGGTACACGCCCCAAGCACCCTTTTCCTTACTTCACCGAAGCGATGACCGGGTTTGAATATACAGCGGCTGTTGGTATGCTATACGAAGGACAGACCGAGGAGGGGCTGCTAACGATCAAAAACATCAGGGACCGATACGACGGACTCAAGCGCAACCCATTCAATGAAGCAGAGTGTGGCCATAACTATGCCAGGGCCATGGCAAGTTGGGGGGCGGTCATTGCCCTTTCAGGGTTTCAGTACTCTGCCGTGGAGAAGTCCATGGCATTTGCTCCCTTTGATGGCAAGATGTTTTGGTCCAATGGAAGTGCATGGGGGATTTGTGAGCAGTCTGGTTCTGATGTGGAGCTGTCTGTGTATCATGGGACGGTGGCTTTGAAATCTTTTACTATAGCGGACAAGAAAACGATAAAATTTAAAGAACTCCTAAAGTTAACCTCTGGGGAGTCAGCCGTTTTAGCCTTCAAATAGACCTATTCAAAATATGAGACCAAATAATGGACTGCTGCTGTTAGGGTTGTACCTGCTCTGCCATATTACTTCTGCTCAGGAGCTAAAAATCAGCTCCCTAAAAGAACTGACAAAATATGCTGCTGAGAGTGGAAATCAGATAACCATGGAGCCTGGAGTTTATCGCCTGACTGATTATTTGAATGCGGACTCCATCCGCGATCGTCGCAATCGCAAAGCTTATCAATACATCACCTTTAGCGGAAGCAACAACACGTTCAATCTTGAGGGTGTGGAGATCGAGTTGGATACGGAGATTAGAACCGCTCTAAACCCGCCGATACATTCGGATGAATTTCTGATTACTGGATCCAACAACACCTTTTTAGGGCTTACCATCAGGTGCATTGGTGAGGGCACTTCTCGAGGTGGTACCGTGCTACAGGTAGCTGGAGAACACAATGTACTCCGAAACATCACTTTGCATGTTGCCGGGTCATACCCTTATGGCTATGGAGACTTGTTTGGCAAAGGCAAGCAAAAAGAATCAACCATCAGGCATCGAAAGCACAGTGGACTTTTAGTCACAGGAAGTCATACCCGGCTTTATGGGTGTCGGATCTACAACCGCTCCTTCGGTCATTGTTTCTTTGTGCAGCAGCATCCTAAAAATGTCTATTTCGAAGACTGCTATGCTGAGGGAGAGGTGCGCGCTACGGATGATATATTGGCAGAAACATCTGGGCCTGCCTTTGATGTAAATTTCAAAACCTGGACCCAAAATCGAGAAGGAGAATATGTCGTTACGCCTGGCTATATGAAATCACTGTGTGAAGATGGGTTTCGCACCTATGGCGTATGCGAAAACATCGCCTTTAAAAACTGTACGGCTAAAAATACCCGTGGAGGGTTCGAGCTGCGCTTCAACAGTGCGCGCCTGGAAAACTGTACCACCATTGGTACCGAACGTGCCTATTGGATTGGAGAGCATACGGAGATGATAAACTGTACAGGAGATGCCAATTATGGGCCTTTGTTGTTTGTAGAAGGTAGCAATGTGGCTGTGGAGCTCACGGTTGATCCAATAGAATCCGATCGGTTGGTCCATTCCCTTGTTACAATACTTGGAGACAGCAATAACGTGACGCTAAAAGCCCAAGACGGCCAGCAGAAAAAGAAAGCCCTACCTATTTTGGTAGGCTACACTCCACCGCTTCATGGGGAATCTATGTCGCCTTACAGCCAGGAAGAGGCATCTGCTCTCACATTAGTTAATGAAACAGGAATGCCTGTCACATTAGGAGAGAAGGCTCACAATTGCACCGTACATACCAACGGAGATGTCATAGACCGGGGACTAAACAATCAGATTATTCATTGAGCCTTTTCCTGTACCAGGCACTAGCAGCATTTCCGTGATGGTAGGGCCTCAGTTTAGAGCAATGGCCCAAAAAGGAGTGATCCTGGTTTTAAAGCCAGCTTATGGTTCATGACGTGAGCTTTTTGGGCCATTAGTGATATAGTGAGCCTTCACTGCCAGATATCTTTAGCATCCGATAGCCGGGGTAGATCACCGGCTTTGGTCATGATTTCCAATCAAACGAAAAAGTTAAATCACGGATGAAAAAACTATTGATAGTTGTGCTGTTTTTGGTCCAGGCAGGCATGATTAGTGCCCAGTCTGTAAGTATTAGTGCCAAAGCTGAGGGAGAAAAATTTGAGCACTTTTGGAGCAAGTGTGTAGGAGCAGGGCGTGCCAATGAAGGCCTGCGTGCCGGCTGGCTGGAGCAACTTGAAAAAGTACAGGAAAACTGTGGATTTGAATATGTGCGCTTTCATGGCATTTTTCATGACGACATGTTTCCCGTATTTGAAAAAAATGGTGAAATCACTTACAACTGGCAATACATCGATGAGTTATTCGATCGGATGCTCGATCTGAATGTTCGCCCCTTTGTAGAGCTCGCGTATTTTCCCACTCCTCTGGCTGCCGAAAACAGCAAGACGCAGTTTTGGTGGAAAGCCAATATCACGCCTGACCCAGAAAAGTTTGATGAGTGGCACAACATGGTAAAAGCCTTTACGCAGCACTGTGTGGATCGCTATGGGATAGATGAGGTGCTCACTTGGTATTTCGAAGTGTGGAACGAGCCCAACTTGTACTACGGATTCTTTGACGGTACCAAATCGCAGTATTTTGAGCTGTACAAGCAATCCGTGCTGGCGGTGAGAGCTGTAGATGACCGACTGAAAGTAGGCGGTCCCTCCAGTAGCAATTTTGTAGCCGATGATCGCTATGCCGGTGAAATCGAAAGTCGTGATGGTGATCTCATCACCTTTACCGCCGAAAACATCAATGACCTGGAGTGGAAGGGTGTTTGGATCGAAGACTTTTTGGAATACTGCGAAAAGGAAAAGCTTCCAGTAGATTTTGTGACTACTCACCCATACCCTACAGATTATCCATTTAACCCGCGTACGGGGAAAGGAAAGGATTTTTCGCGTTATGTAAACTCTACCAAAGACGATATAGAGTGGCTCAACAAAGTCATCAGTGAAAGTGCGTTTCCTGATGCCGAGATACACCTGACCGAATGGAACACGAGTCCCAATAGCCGGGATGCGATGCATGACTTTTTGCCTCCGGCTGCCTACATCACCAAGGTCAATCTCGACTGTATTGGTCTGACCAATTCACTTGCTTTCTGGACGTTTACAGATATTTTCGAAGAAAAAGGTGGCGGGCAGAGCATCTTCCATGGGGGCTTTGGCATGATCAACTTCCAGGGACTGGTAAAACCTTCATACCATGCCTACCGCATGCTGCACCAGCTAGGGGATGAGAAGTTATTCAAGAACGACTACCTCTTTGTCAGTCGGGATGCCGGCGATGGGAAAGTGGTTGCTTTGGCCTACAACTATCCTGAGGATCACTACAAGGCCGTTCCTTCTAGCATTCGCAAAATTGACAAGTATGAAAATGGCAAAAGCCGTCAACTGGACTTCACTCTTTCAGACCTGAGACCGGGCACCCAGTTTAAAGTGGAAGTGCTCGACTGGGAAAGTGGCAATATCTACAACTACTGGGAGAGAATGGGCAAGCCAGAGCCTCCTACTCGCGAGCAGATCAAGGTGATGAAGCAATATGCCGAAAACCTGAAGACGACACTGGTTTCAGCTGATGAAAACGGACAGGTGAGCATCAATCAGGAGCTAACTCCCTGGAGTCTGGTGCTGATCGAGCAAGTCAACTAATGTTTATAAGGAAATAAGAAGAAAATCATGGGTATACTAAATATAAGGCACCTGGTTGTCATCATTGCTGTTGGCATATCTGTGTCACTGTCAGCGCAGGATTTAAAACTCTGGTATGATGAGCCGGCACCTAACTGGAACGAGGCGCTTCCTATAGGCAATGGCAGGATAGGGGCCATGGTGCATGGAGGACCATCGGCAGAAAACATCCAACTCAATGAAGAAACGCTGTGGTCTGGTGGACCGCATCGGAATGACAACCCGGAGACTCGAGCTATTTTGGATGAGATCCGTCAGTTGCTGTTCGATGGCAAATACAAGGAGGCTCACAACCTGGCCAATGCAAAAATCATATCTAAAACGGCTCATGGCATGAACTATGAGACGGCCGGAAACCTTCGGTTGAAATTTGAAGGCCATGAAGACTACTCCGATTATTATCGGGAGTTGGATATCAGCACAGCAGTGCAAAAAACCACTTACAAAGTTGGAGGAGTAAAATTCGAACGTGAAGTGTTTACTTCCTTTCCGGATCAGGTGCTGGTAGTGAAGTTGACGGCAAGTGAGCCCGCGAAGCTCAGCTTTGTTGCTGCTATGGACAGACCCGGTACCGCTCCCTTATTGCTTTCTACTGAAGGCAATAATGTGTTGAAACTTGAGAGCAGGGGACATGACGTCAAAAGTAAGCGGCTTCCTAAAGAAGCAGAGCCCATAAAAGGGCTGGTGAAATTTCAAAACCGGGTAAAAATTGTTCCTGAAGGTGGAAGTGTAGATGCTACCGATACTTCATTGGTAGTGAAGTCAGCAAACAGCGTTTTGATCTACGTGAGCATTGCTACCAATTTCGTCAACTATCAGGACGTAAGTGCCGATGAAAACCAGCGTGCTATAGACTACCTCACTGCTGCAGAAAAAAAGAGTTATGACGCATTGAAGTCGGCACACATCGCATATTATCAGGAGTATTTCAACCGCGTAACCCTCGATCTGGGCACCTCCGATGCGGCCAATAATTCTACCGATGAACGAATCAAAGCATTTAGCCAGGTAAATGACCCGGCTTTGGCGGCATTGTATTTTCAGTTTGGGCGTTATTTGCTGATTAGCTCCTCACAACCGGGCGGTCAGCCGGGCAACCTGCAGGGCATCTGGTGCAATGAAATTACTCCACCATGGAAAAGTGCCTATACCATCAACATCAACACGGAGATGAATTACTGGCCAGCAGAGGTGACCAGTTTGCCAGAAATGCACGAGCCATTGATCACTATGGTGAAGGAACTATCCGAAGCAGGACAGGAAACTGCGGAGGTCATGTACGGCGCTGAAGGCTGGGTGACGCATCACAATACCGACCTGTGGCGCATCTGTGGACCAGTGGATGGCGCCACCTGGGGCATGTGGCCATCCGGAGGAATCTGGCTGAGTCAGCACCTGTGGGACAAATACCTGTACTCCGGGGACGAAGCGTACCTAAGTGAAGTGTATCCGGCCATGAAAGGAGCCACTGAATTTTGCCTGAGCTTTTTGGTGCCTGAGCCAGAAAATGGCTGGTTGATTTTTACACCTTCCACCTCACCAGAAAATCGCCCTGCACACTTTCCAAACATGGTAAACATCCAGTATGGCGCCACTATGGATAACCAGCTGGTGTTTGATATGCTCACCAAAACCGCCGAGGCAGCCAATCAACTTGGCGTGGACAAAGCCCTCGTAAAAAGAATAGAAGAAACCTTGCCCAAACTGGCGCCAATGCAAATAGGGCAGCACGGTCAGATACAAGAATGGATCAAAGACTGGGACGACCCGGAGGACAAGCACCGGCACGTCTCGCACCTCTATGGCTTGCAGCCATCCAATCAGATTTCACCCTACCGCACTCCTGAGTTGTTTGAGGCTGCCAAAAATGTGCTGATCTACCGTGGAGACCCCTCTACGGGCTGGTCTATGAACTGGAAAATAAACCTGTGGGCGCGTCTACTCGATGGCAATCATGCCTACAAGCTCATGGGAGACCAAATCAAACTAGTAGGCCGTCCGGGATCTCCTCGAGGGGGTGGTACCTACGCCAATATGTTGGATGCGCACCCTCCTTTTCAGATCGATGGCAATTTTGGATTTACCTCCGGTCTGGCCGAAATGCTCGCGCAGAGCCACGATGGAGCTATTCACTTGCTGCCTGCTTTGCCAGATGTTTGGCAAGATGGCAAAGTCACAGGTCTCCGAGCACGTGGTGGTTTTGTGATAGAGTCACTGGAGTGGAAAGATGGGACCTTGCAAAAAGCGGTAATTCGGTCCACAATTGGTGGAAACCTCAGGCTAAGAAGTTATGCCCAACTGGAATTACAGGGCAAGGGCAAGCTGAAAAAAGCCAAAGGAACCAACGAAAATCCGTTTTATAAGACTCCGGAGATTAAGGAGCCCGTGATCGATGATCAAGCAAGCATAGCACCATATCAGCCCGCAAAAAGCTTCATGTATGACTTCAATATGGAGCCCGGGCACAGCATCACGCTGATTGCCAAATGATCGAATACCATAGGGATGCCCTTACTCCCAGCCATCCGGGAGTAAGATATCCGGATGGTTGCTGACTTGATGATACCTCCAAATAAGAAGCTACTCAATGCGAAATCGCACCATGATAAAAACAAAAGGATGATGATAAAAGGTCATACCCAATTGATGCACGTAAGTCGGTGCCATACCATTTCGCTACTCTTGGTGGCGATTTTTAGCTTTATTGCTTTAAGTGTTGATGCACAGAAGAAGTTCGTTCACCCAGGTATCTCTCACAAGCTGTCTGACTTACAGCGGATGAAGGCCATGATAGCTGCAGGGGTGGACCCATGGGCTTCGAGTTTCGAGCATCTCAAAAATCAGCCAAAAGCACAATACGATTACCCGGTTACCGTAGTGAATCAGGATCCATCCTATCTGGTAGATTATTCAGGGGCCAGTGCTAATTTTTTTAAAAACGATGCTACCGCCGCATATCTGAATGCTCTCATGTGGTACTTCACAGAGGATTCCAGGCACGCAGAAAAAGCCATCGAAATATTTAAAACCTGGTCGGGGTTGAGAAGAAGTTCATCCACCTTTTCACTCACAAACGGCCGCATTGTAAGGGTTATTGATGCAGCGGAGATCATTAAGCACACCTATGATGGGTGGTCTGATGCAGACAGGAAAGCATTCGAAGATATGTTGGTTTATCCAGGATACTCCAATACAGAAGTGCCTGAGGAGGCCATTGCCAGCAATGATGTTACCTTCTATTGGCGAGTGTACAATGGAGATCCCGGCCGAATTGGAAACCAGGGATTATTAGGTGTGCGCTTGATGATGGCCATGGGTGTTTTTTTGGATAATGAAATCATGTATGACCGTGCAATCAGGCATTTGAAGGGGCTTCCTCACCGGTCAGACGATTTGCCTTATCCCTCAGGACCCCCTATCCAGGGAAAACTGACCATCGATTGCGAATGGGGAAGGCAATGGAGCCTCAATGGATTTGAATCTACCATCGAAGACTATGGCTACAATGAGGTCATAGGCCATTACATATTTGAGAATGGACAGAGTCAGGAGGCATCCAGAGATCAGGCACACTCCATAGGAGGAGTAGCTACTATCAACCTCATGTCGGAAATAGCATGGAATCAGGGTGATGACCTTTATGGACATCTGGACAATCGCCCACTTCTTGGAATGGAATTTCATGTTCGTTACAATTTGAGTAAGGATGTATCCTTCGAAGATCAGCCTACTCCATGGGAACCGACTGTAGAAAGCGGTGAATACATCCAACGGGTAACACGTCATAAGCGGAGAGAATTGCTGAAAATAAACCCGGGCGTGGACTGTGACCAGGAAAGAGTGACGAGAGGAGGAACCAATCTGGGAGCCATCTACGAGTTGCCGCTGGCACATTATAGAGATCGGATGCATTTGCCAAAAGACGACTATAAGTGGGTAGAAAGAGGTCAACAATATGTAATTCAGGAAATAGGGTTTGAACAGGCAGACCTCAATACCGTCCAGCTTCCGATTTACGGTAGTTTGATGTTTAGAAGGGTGAGTCCTGGAGACCCTATTAGTGGTTTTGACTCAAATGGTTTGCCCATTTACGCCATGAACAATGTCCCCGGAACAATTGAAGCCGAAAATTTTGACTACTTCGCACTGGATGGGCAAAACCGGACATACCATGATATTTCTGCGGAAAATGAGGGAGGAGTATACAGGCCCGGTGAGGCTGTTGATATTGCGGTTTGCTCCGAAGGGGGTTATAAGGTGTCGTCTATAGAAGATGGAGAGTTTTTGACCTACACGATTGCTGCACCTGCAACGGGTACCTATTCGTTTGCGGTCAGGTACTCAGCACAGAGTTCATCAGGGAAAATAGCCATTGAAATTGATGGAGAGAAAGTGTCAGAGGATGTGACGGTTCCTTCTACTGGTGGTTTTGATAGTTGGGAAGATCTTACAATCTCTTCGGCTGTATCGTTGAGTGCGGGTGTTCATAGTGTGAAATTGCACTTTTCAGGGCCTTCATCCTTTGAGCTCAATAAACTTACCGTAACTGAGTTATCGACTTATGCTGTTTCTAATCTCGCGCTTCAGGGATCGGCCACACAATCGACATCCCGGGCTAATGATGGTTTTGCATCTAATGCAATAGATGGGGATACAAATGGAGTTTTTGCTTCTGGATCCGTTTCACATACCACTACACAGGATAATCCCTGGTGGCAGGTGGATCTGGGGGGAAAATATTTCATTGATCGGTTGATCATCTACAACCGAACAGACTGCTGTTCCAACAGACTTTCAAATTTTACGGTTGCTATTTTGGATGAAGCGGATCATGTGGTTTTCACCGAAAATCCCGCGGATAATCCTCAACCATCAGTCAGCATTGCAGCAGGCACCGTCGGGAATAAGGTAAAGATACAAGTCGAAGGGTCTGGTGCCGTACTTAGTTTAGCTGAAGTACAGGTCTTTGGTTATGCTGCTCCAAAAGCAACTCAGGTAATCTCATTTGAGGCTTTACCAAATAAAAAGGTAGGCGATGCAGTCTTTTCTCCGGGAGCCACAGCTAGTTCAGGTTTAAGAGTAACCTATTCAAGTTCAGATGAGTCCGTGGCTACTATTGTCAATGGGAAGATCAATCTGGTAGGACCTGGCAAGGTGATAATTACAGCCTCGCAGGAAGGAAATGATGACTATGCTCCAGCAAAGGATGTTTCTCAGACCTTAATTGTAAGTAGCGCTACAGATGGTAGCAAGCAAAATCAGACAATTACCTTCAATGAGATCCCACAAAAGCAAATGGGTGATGTAGACTTTTCACCTGGTGCAGTGGCTAGCTCTGGAAAAGATGTGATCTACACCAGTGGGGATGATGCTGTTGCAATCATTGTCAATAACAAAATCAGCATTGTAGGTGGGGGAAGTTCAACCATTACGGCCATTCAATTGGGTAATGATACCTACAACCCTACTTCTGCAACTCAGGTGCTCCATGTAGTTAAGAGCGGACAGGACATCACTTTTGAGCCTTTGCCAACCAAGATCGTAGGTGATTCTCCTTTTGATCCAGGTGCGGTGGCAAGCTCCGGTTTGGAAATCACCTACACCAGTTCCAATGAGGGGGTGGCCAAAATTGTGGATGGGTTAATTAACATAGTCGCAGGGGGCACTACCACCATTACTGCATCTCAAGGTGGGAGCTCCGTTTATGATCCGGCAGCTGATGTGAGTCAGGAGTTAAGGGTTTTAAAAACGCAGGAGATAATATTTGATGAATTTGAGGTGAAATCACTTGGTGATTCTCCATTCCCTGCAGGGGCTGTGGCTAGTTCGGGCCTGGTGATTTCCTATACCAGTTCGGATGAATCGGTGGCCATCGTAGATGAGCATGGAACCATTTCGTTGAAGGGAGGTGGCATTACCACCATTACAGCTTCGCAGCCAGGAAATGATGCTTATTCTGCCGCTGAGGATGTATCTCAAAACCTGGCGGTGATCGGTGGGGCAGTGCTTAATGCTCAGACTAAGAACAAGCCTTTTTGCTACCCTAATCCGGTTCATGACATAGCCATTGTGACTGTAGGCGAAGCATCGTATCACAACTATACTATTCTCAGCATGGATGGGCGGAGCGTTCGTTACGAAAGGATCCATGATGACAGCATGGATCAATTACCGCTAAATTTTAAAGGGCTCTCTCCAGGTATTTACATCGTGAAGCTTTCTGGACTTAGCCAGGAGCATCGATTCAAGGTGATAAAAAAGTAACGCATCTAGAAATGCAAATGAGAGGTTGTTGGACATGGTGCTGCTGATTTTGAGCAGATACAGTGAAGATATTTTAGACTAGACAAGAATGAAAAAAACAGTAATAAAGGAAGGTTTTAAACTTGCAATGCTAGGCGTGGTAATGTTTGGTGCTACTCACTTAGGCAATGCCCAGCGGCTCATTAAACACGATTTCAACGACGGGTCTTTTGGGCCTTATGAAGTAAATAAGTCAGATCAGAAAGCCAGAGTCTATCTTAAAGACGGGGCTGTAGAAACCCATTGGAAGCAGGAGCTATACAATGGCACCAACTCCGGACGAAAAGCCCAGTTTAGACCCATAGAGGATATCATTTTTACACAGCACATTTGGATGGGGCTGCGCATCAAGATCCACGAAGACTACATGAAAGACAACCCCAATACCAATGCAGGGCTCATGCAGATCTGGGGTACTACCGGCGCTCAGGGCAACGGAAACCATATGTGTATGCTCAAATTTGATGGGCGAAAAGGAGGCGCACTGGTGTGGCAGCATCGGTACAACAGTGTGAAGAATAAAACATACCACCTGATAGAGCCTAATTTTCCCAGAAATGAATTTGTAGATGTCGTAGTGCATGTGCAGCTCAAAAACCGTAACAACGGTATCGTGCAGGTTTGGGTAAATGGCGAACTGAAGGTCAATGAAACCAATCAGACTATCGGTTGGGGTGAATTGGACGAAACTGGCATGATCAATGGAACCCATTGTTTTGGGACCTCCTTAGGACAATACAATTTCTTCGTGGAACCCAATACCGACGACTCTTATGATGGAAAGAACATTTCGTATGATGGTCACCTGGAAGGCGAAACACGCACAGTCACTTATGACAATGTGGCGCTGTACAACGGCGTAGATGGATATGACCTGGTCAACCCCGCGGAGTGCAAGCCCTTTGAGGCTTATGCCAAAATCGAAGCTGAAGATTTTTGCGCGTATGCTGGAGTTTCCAAAGAAAGTACATCTGATGTATCCGGTAAGCAACACCTGAGCAGTATCGATGATGGGGATTGGGTGAGCTATACGGATTTTGACTTTGGTACAAATGTCGATTCAGTAGCGTTTAGAGTGGCAGCAAGTCAGGCTAGCACTGTAGAGTTGCGTTTAGACAGCTTGTCCGGCACGCACATAGGTACAGTAGCCATCCCCGAAACAGGGGGGCAGGATAAGTGGGAGACCATTTCTACCGATGTGGTGGAAGTGAGTGGAAAGCATGATTTGTATGTGTTGTTTAAGGGTGAAGGTGCGGTGATCAATTGGTTCGAATTTACGCCTGTTGAGGTGACGGCCATAGCGCTTACTGGTGGAAATGAAGAGCTCAAAGTCGGAGAGACGGTCCAGTATAATGCGTCTGTAGTTCCTACAACGGCAAGCAATCAGGCCATTGTCTGGACTTCTAGTGATGAAGATGTGGCCATTGTCAATAGCTCTGGTTTGGTGGTAGCGCTGGGGGAAGGGTCCACCACGATTACCGCCACTACCGAAGATGGGGGATTTACTGCTTCTGCCGAAGTTGAAGTGGTAGTGATCCTTTCAGGGACTTCTGATAGTTCAAACCTTCAGCTGTACCCTAACCCTTTCGATACTGAATTATTACTAGAGGTAAGCGAAAATGCCTTCTATGAGTTTAGCGTTCTTGATTTAGAAGGCATGGTGGTACGGCAAGGGGTGATTGCGCCAGGAGTGTCAAATTTCCAGGTAGACACAGCTGGTTTGAGCAAAGGAATTTACCTGGTTAGACTTCAAGGCGATCAGGATCAACAAGTACTGAAAGTGATAAAAAAGTAAGACAAGAGCTTTAGTGAGTAAAGTGCAAAGGAAACTTGATGATCCTTTCATAAAGATGTTTTGCTAAGCAAAAGATCATAAGTTATCTTTTCTGAGCAATGATTAATAAACCTTAAGGGGAAGGGTAGGCAGATTTGTGTAAACAAGATTTCTAACCACAATTACATGATGACCCTTTCCCATTTTTTACTGATCAGGCGCGGTACCACATGGCCGTTTCTGAGATGGACATTGTTGCTCATATCTTTCGGGTATTTTTCGTCACTTCGGGCACAGGATTCCACGCCTTACTGGAACAGCAACACCCCGCTGGTGTCTTATCGCTTACCGCTACCACCCGTGGGCTACCAGCCCACACAGGAAGATCTCGATGGTGATGGAGATCCTGACATCATTCGTTCTGTGACCATACACAACACGCCCATTATCTGGATAGACGATGACGATGACATGAAAGTCGGCGATCTGGAAGGAGATACCGATAGCGATTGCCTACTCATCGATGTAAACAAAGACGGCAAGTACGGCGACCGTGGAGATGTAGCAGTAGACTGGATAGACACAGATGGTGATGGAGATGCTGATATGCAGGCTTATGTAGAGAACAGTACCGCTGACAATCCCAAAATTTGGGGTGAAGGGCATCATTATTTTTGGGTGCTAGACACAGATCACGATAATGTATTCAACTATATCGACTGGAATACCTTTGAAGTGCGTGCCTGGTTGCACGAAGGTGGCTCCAACTTTTTAGAAGACTATAATGGTCAGAGTACATTTCTCAAACTGCATTCCTCTACCTTCTACATGAATGATGTGCGACTCAACTGGGAAAACCCGTTTCTATTTTACGATTATGATGAGGATGGTCTTTCTGAAATGGCCATTCGCGTGCTGGACGATCCTACGCGTGAAGAGAAAAGAGCGGAGGCGAGGTTGAAAGGATTTCCGCTCAAAGGCAAGGTAAACTACATCGCCATTACGCTGGATCTGGACAATGACAATGGCCCGGGCAATGAGCTGGATTTCGACATGTCGTTTCGCTTTGAAGGGCCGGGATTCGATTATATGGATCAGGTGCACACCTTCGAAAACAAGCGTGAGCCAGCTGCAGACCATTTTTTCATAGATCCCAGATGGCGTCAAACTTCAGAGCTTATCTATCCGGATCATGAGACTACCCCTGATCTGGTGTACAATCGTGGAGAGTGGGAGCAGGTACATTTTGTGTATGACGAAGATGATGATTGTGAGCGCTGGGAGCGAGTAGAATTGTATGAACCGTACAACCTCTTCAAAGTAGGAGCACTGAACGGTGGGCTCGACAACAACCGTCAGTCAGATGCTATTGGTGATCGCGGGGAGTGGGACCTGGACTTTAGTGGTGAGGGCAACATCTACCGTGCGGGGTTTGATGGGCGCATTCACCTCCATGGTGCCGAGTGGGGCGCATGGCGTGTGGATCAGCTGGCATTTTCATATCAGGGTTATGGAGGTATTTATGATGAGTATACGAGCAACAAAGAGCGATTGCAGCTCGAAAACCTCCCGTTTGCCACTTTTCGCTACGACGATACTGATGCCAATGGTTTTTTTGATCAGATAGCTATAGATCTCAATGGGGATACTGTTTTTGATAAAACAGTGTCGCTTAAAGCACTGGCAATCAGTGATGAGTGTGAAGTAATTTCCACAGCTGATTTAGATTATGAGGCCTATCGGCAGCTGCACACGCAGATGGCTGCCGACATCTGGAGCAAGGCAGAGGCTGCTTTGGCAGTGGCCAAGGCGCAGGGTGTTAACACCTCCTGGTATGCATTTATGAAAGACCCAAAGTCTGAAAACCAGCAATACCGCTATGGCTTCTGGTTGCAGTTTTATGTGTACATGGATTTGCTAGATCGGGCCAAGCGTGGCCTGGGTCCATGGTCAGAAGATGATATAGACCGGGCCTATTGGAGTGGAAACTGGCAATCGCTCCAATCATAAAATGAGACAAGCATTTTTTCAATTGACGATTAGATAGTGATATGAAACAATTCCTTTCTGTAATGCTGTGTGCAATTTGTATTGGTGCCAGCGGCCAAAACATCATTTATGACAACCTGGGCAAAGCACCGGTAGGTGGAGGCCTGGAGATGGAAGACTACTGGGTGTGGGGCAGCTCAGTGATCAAAGGCGATGATGGTAAATACCACATGTATGCTTCTCGCTGGCCCAAGTATCTCAAATTTCACCCTGGCTGGATGATAGCCTCCGAGATCGTACATGCGGTATCGGATACACCCGAAGGCCCCTATGAATTTAGTGATGTTGCCCTGGGTGCAAGAGGGGCCCAGTACTGGGATGGCCGATCCTGTCACAATCCTAAAATTGTCAAACACAAGGACACGTATATCTTATATCATATGGGGTCTACACACCCATTTGAAGAGGTAACGGAAGAAAATGCACATGAATTGACCTTATCCAGCAAATGGTGTATTGCGGGCAGGTGGGGCAAGCGCGTGGGGATGGCGACATCCAAAAGTCCCTATGGTCCTTGGAAAAGGTTAGATGCGCCCATTTTGGACGTTAAACCGAATTCATTCTATAGCTTTCTTACGTCCAATCCGTCTCCACTGATCAAAGAAGACGGCTCGGTGGTATTGCTATTTAAAGGGCGAAGTTATCGAGACGATGAGCTGACCCATACAGATCAGTTCATTGGAGTAGCCACCGCACCTGCTGTAGAAGGCCCGTATAAGGTTGTGGGAGATGAACCAGTTTTTTCGGCTGAGAAATTCGGAGAAGTGGAGGACCCCCATCTCTGGAGCGACGATCAGGGCTTTCATATGATAGCCAAAGACATGAGGGGTGACATCATTGGTGACGGCAATCACCACGGCGGTGTATTGGCACACTCCGAAGACGGCATCAACTGGGTGCTGGATGAAAACCCGCTAGCCTACACCCGGGAGGTCACCTGGGACAATGGTCAGACCATTAAGCAGGGGCAGCTGGAGCGGCCTTTCGTGTTTGTGGAAGACGGTAAACCCACACACATCTTTTTTGCCACCATGGATGGGCCTGGAGGCTTTGGCAACGGCACCAAAACATGGAACATGGTAATACCTCTTAAAAAGTAAAATCAGATATGAAGACGAACGATATAAAAATGAGACGAGCGAGTTGGATCCTTGCCCTGTTGGCGTTGGTATGGGTATTGCCTGCAAGTGCCATTCAGGAAAAGAAAGAGGTTGTAGAAATCGCAACGCTGGATGAGTTGAAGCAGTACCTCCCCAAGAGCAACGTACAGGTAAAACTAAAGCCGGGGAATTACCAAATCGATGAGGCGGAAAGCATCCGCTTTATCCGAATCACAGGCAACAATGCACACTATGACCTCAATGGAGTGCGCTTTATGGTGGACACCAAACTGTTTAGCAGACCAGACCTGGCCAAAAGCGACGATGGCAACAGCATGTACTGTGCCATAGAAATATCTGGAAACGATGTAACTCTGGAGGGGCTATACATCGAAACCTACGGACACACACCGGGAAGACAGAGCAAAAACAAGATATTCAACCTTGTGGGTGAAAACGTAACCCTCAAAAACGTAGAAGTTCGCACAGCCGGCTCTAGTCCCTGGGGATACGGTAGCCTATATGGTTTGGGCGGAGGTGACGTTCGCAAGATGAATGGCATCCGCGTGGGCTATCCTGCCAAAAATGTAAAAGTCATTGGCTGTACGGTACACATGCGTGCAATGGGCCACGCGATCTTTTTGCAGGGTGCGGAAAACACCCTGATCGAGGACTGTCATGTAGATGGACTCCTTCGTACTACAGATGCTATCCTGGCCGAAACCTCAGGTTACGCTTTTGACAAAGATTTCTATGCAGGCAAAGGTGGCTATGTCGAGGGTACGTTGATTCGCGATGATGGCAAGATCATGCCCGGCGAGATCATCTCGCTCAGCGAAGACGGCATACGCATGTACCCTGAGTACAAGGGCCACAAAACGCTTAACACCACTGTGAAAAACTGTACGGTGACACAAATGCGGCGAGGAATATGCACAGGGTTGAGCACCTCTGGTGACAAAGTGATCAACTGCGTGGTGCGCGACTGTGTAGCCACTGGATACAACGTGGGCAATGGCGACACGCTGATCAACTGCAGCGCTGATGCCAAATATGCGGAAGCCTTTTGTGTACCCTACCTCAATGCCAAAAACGCCTATGTGGAGATGAATATTTTGGATAGCAGAGGCGGGATTGCCAATGACTTGCTGGCAAAAATCAACGGTAAGGGACATCAGGTGAAGATTACCACTGCAGATGATCAGTATATCCCCGAAGAGATGTCTATTCGTCTGGCCGTGTGGGAGGGCTATGGCAATTTCAATAAAAAAGCCAAAATGCACGCCATAAACATTACGCTAGACAACCAGACAAATACAAGGGTTTTGCTATTTCCGGAAGCCAACAGCAACGACATTCAGAGTGTTGGGGCGGTGAAGAAAGTCAAGTCCAAATAGCCAGATAGATGTTCGGGATCCGAACGATCAAAACATAATTACAGAGAATACCATGAATGTAAAAAGTACGGTGCTTGCCCTGGTGGTAGGCTTGCTCTTCGTCAAGTGTGCAGAAAAAGAGTTTTCTGACAAGATTTATGAAAAACCAGAAATTGTAAAGGAAGCACCTTCTACGTTTTTGTCCCCTGAGGAGAGTATGAAAACATTTTATTTACCGGAAGGGTATCGGGTGGAGCTGGTGGCCAGCGAGCCCATGATAGATGAGCCGGTAGCCATTGCCTGGGACGGAGATGGGCGGATGTATGTGTCCGAGATGAATACCTACATGCAGGACGTGGATGGTAGCGGCACTAAAAGGTCCATCAGCAAAATCAGGTTGCTGGAAGACTTGGATGGAGACGGCAAAATGGACAAAAGCACGATCTTCATCGACAGCTTGCTGTTACCTAGAATGATCTTGCCGTTGGAAAATGAACTTATTGTCAACGAGACCTTCTCTTATGATCTCTGGAGTTACAAAGACACGGATGACGATGGAGTTGCGGACCAGAAAGAGCGTGTCTATTACAATCCAAACCGACGTGGCGGAAACCTGGAGCATCAGCAGAGCGGATTGCTCTGGAACCTGGACAACTGGGTGTATACCACGTACAATCCCATGCGCTTTAAATTCAAAAAAGACCAGGTGATTGTGGACTCTCTGGACAATATGCCAAGCGGCCAGTGGGGGCTAACACAGGACGAAATGGGCATCATGTACTATTCTTCGGCTGGTTCAGAAAACCCTGCTTATGGATTTCAGCAAGCGGCCGTATATGGTGATTACAACCCCAAAGGGAGATTGTCCGAAGGATTTATGGAGCCCTGGCCCATCGTGGGTACACCGGATATACAGGGTGGCCCCAAAAGGTTGAGAGAAGACGGTACACTTAACCATTTTACTGGTGTGGCAGGTCAAGAGATATTTCTAGGTCATCGATTGCCACCAGCTACTTACGGAGACTTGTTTATTCCAGAGCCTGTCGGGCGACTGATCCGACGAGCAAAGGTCAGAATAGAGGACGGCAAAAAAGTACTATACAATGCCTACGATCAGGCCGAATTCATGGCTTCCACTGATTTGAACTTCAGACCGGTACAGGCCAAAACCGGTCCTGATGGCGCCTTGTACATCGTAGACATGTATCGGGGCATTATTCAGGAGAGCAACTGGACGAGAAAGGGAAGTAAAATTCGTCCGCATATCCTCAGAAAGGGGCTAGACAAAAACATCGGCAGGGGTAGAATCTATCGCATCGTTCATGAGGAAATAGCGCCTGATGGCAAGCCTCAGCTAAAAGGGAAGCGTGCTTCAGAATTGATTGATTACCTGGGCCACCCAAATGGCTGGTACCGCATGACCGCTCAGAAGCTCATCATTTTAAAAGATGACCAGTCAGTGGTGCCCGTACTGAAAGCGCTGGCGTCTGCTTACCCCTCATTTATAGACAGAATATTCAATAGTGATAAAGATTTTGAGATTCAGCGTGTACATGCGCTGTGGACGCTGGAAGGACTGGGCGTAGTGGATAGGTCACTGCTGCTCGAAAAACTAAAAGATGAAGACCCAAGGGTGAGGGTCACCGCTATTCGTTTGGCTGAGAATTTATTAAAGTCGGGAGATGTGGCATTTATTCCTCATATGCAACCGCTGGTGACCGACACCTCCATAGAGGTAGTCAGGCAGCTTGCGCTCAGTTTGCGCTATAGCCGCAGCGAGGCAGCCACGGAGCTTTTGAAGGAAATCCAGAACACCTACAAAGACAATGAGGTAGTGGCGCATGCCGTGCAAGAAAGTCTCAAGAAAGATGATTCCCGCCTGGAGCAATTGAAAGAGAGGATAGCTAAAAGGCCCCTTCGAGATAAAAGAAGTATTCTGGCCGGATATGATACCTATAAGCAGCTGTGTATTACCTGTCATGGGCCAGATCTTCAGGGAGTTGTTACGGACAATGGAGTGGCGATAGCTCCACCATTGATCGGAAGTCCCAGAGTGAAAGGTGACCCCAATAAGCTGAGCAAAATATTGTTGAATGGATTGGTAGGCCCCATTGATGGGGTGGATTATGGAATAATGACCTCTTACAAAAGCAATGGTGATCAGTGGATCACCGATGTGCTAAACTACGTGAGGGCCATGAACGATGCAGACGCTTTCCATAGAAGAGAGGTAAGAAGAGCCCGAGCGCAGACAAAGGATCGGGAAGATTTCTGGACACTGGAGGAGCTAGCTGCCGAATAACTACCGATCTGGAATTAAATGCTAAGAAAATAATGGGAAAACCGCTTCAAAAGTTGATAAGAATGAAAATAGAAAAGCAATTGGCAACACTACTGATGATACTCACCCTGAGCATAAATGGGATGGCACAGGTTACGGTAAACTCACTGCAGGAGCTGCGGCCTTACCTCAAGCAGGACAGTGTGCAGGTCAAACTGGCTCCGGGTGTATATACCATTACGGCTGAGGATATCAAAAAGGGAGCTTTTCCGGATCAGATCCGAATAAAAAACAATGCCAACGTGTTGCTCCTTTTTACCGGTAGCCACAGTGTTTATGACTTTACAGGGGTTACCCTGGAGGTAAAAACAGAGGTTTTTACAGCTTTTCCCAATCAGGATGAGTTTCATCAGCTGCAGGTCATCGGCAATCACAATGTGCTAAAAAACCTCACCATGGTGGATGTAGGCTCTGTACATGATGCGCCCACCCACCGGGGAACCAACATCGTGATGGATGGCTCACACAACCGCATCGAAGGTTTTCACCTGACCACAAAAGGGGCATACCCTTATGGGTATGGTGAGGCATTTGGCAAGGGTGGACGAAGCGTGATCAGGCACCGAAAGCATTCTTCTTTTCTGGTAAGAGGCTACAAGAACCACGCGAAAAACTGTACCGTCATCCATCGCTCGTACGGGCACGCCATTTTTATGCAGGCGGCTGACTTGCCCATCATAGAAGGCTGCTACGTGGAAGGAGCGATGCGCTCCACAGATGATATGCTCAACGAGCGGGGCACCGGATCTGATGCCGATAAGGTAGGTTTTAAGACAGTTTGGGGCTATGAGCTGCCCAAAGGCTATATAATGTGTACGGGAGAGGAGGGTATTCGTGCTTACAACGGCGGTGAAACCCTTATTGATGGAAAAGAATACCGCAGAGGTACGTCAAACCCCACCATCATCAACTGTACAGTGAAAAACATGCGGGCAGGAGTGACGCTAACCCATGCTACTGGTAAAAAGTACGTGTCGGGTACTACCGTCATAGGCTGTGAACGCGGGTTTTGCATTGGATCTGGAGATATTGTAGACTGCTATGCCGATACTCAGCATGGTCCAGCTCTGGGTGTAGACTATACCTGGGATCAAGGGATGACCGCAGATATCACACTACTCCCGTACGAAGGGGAAACTTATAATGGGAGTGGCCATGCAGCCATTATCATTGGGAGCAATCATAAAATCACTCTCCGGAGTGCCATTCCAAATCCAGATACTAACCTGAAAATTCACGTGGGTGGTGACAACCGAACCATCGGCATGCTTGGGAAAGATGAAAATTATTCTGCCTCAAACATCGTGCTGCACAACCTTACGGGCTATCCGGTGGTGCTGGATGACAATAGTAAAAATTGCACGGGAATTTCTGCTGGTGAGGTGATCGACGAAGGTGAAAATAACCATGTTTTCAAAAAACAGCTTGAAGTGAAATAATAAATATGCCTATGTGAATCAGAGCAATCCGATTCATCATGAAAAACCTGATCTAACCATGAAAAAGTTACTTACCTACGTCCTGATCTATGCTCTGGTAACCTTGGGGGCATCTGTAAATGCTCAAGTTCCATCAGATTTCGAGTTTTCTCATCCTGGGATCACATTTAGCACTCAGGATCTGGAGCGCATGAAAAACAGTATCAATATAGAGCCCTGGAAAACGGCCTATGGGCTTTTGCAGGAAGATTTTAGAAGCTCGCCTGACTATCAAATGCAGGGGCCTGCGGAGCGGGTAGACAGAAATGGACAAAACCATGGCGCTTTTGAGAATGATGGACATGCTGTACTCTACCAATCCATCCTATACTATGTCACTGGCAACACACAGTATGCGGAAAATGCGCTGGCTATGATTGATGCCTGGACAACAACGATGACCTTCTTAGGAGGAAATGTACCTTCTATTTTTGCAGGGGGCCCCGGTGGTGCAATTTTAGAAGGAGCGGAGATATTGAGGTACCATTACCCCGGCTGGACAGAGCGCCATACTACTATCACTGAGAAATGGGCGAAGGAGGTATTGTTGCCAACTCACTTTATTCCGGATCCACTCAGAGTGGCCAATCAGGGAGCTGGTCAGATCAACGGGGCATTGACCATTGCTATTTTCACTAATGATGTGGTGCTGTTTAATCAGGCCATTGATAACTACCTGAATGAACCCTGTGCGGGGATAGTCAACTCCTTACCAAACGGACAGAATGGAGATACAGGAAGAGATTACGGACATGCTTTTGGCATGGTAATAAATCTCGCACAGGCAGCAGAAAGAGCTTATTCACAGGGTGTTGACCTTTTTTCCACCCTTAACTATCGCTTGTTAGCCCTATCAGAATATTGGAATGCTTACGGCTTGGGTGTAGATGTAGAGTACATTCCACATGGCACTTGCTATGGGTTTTGGTCGGTCATTGGTGAAAAAGGCAGGGGATGGAGTGATCATAGTACCAATACGCTGCTGGAGATCATTCATGGGGCATATACGGTGCGTCAGGGTATTCCCTCACCATACACCACCGAACGAATAAATAGTATTCCGGTGTCCAGAAATACCTTTTTATTCAAAGTGGCAGATGAATCTTTTGAGGCGAATATAAAGCTGGAGCCGGAAGGATTTACTCCAAAGGAGACCGATCATTTACTTACCGCAAGCCAAATAGGTAACATCAATTCTGGATCGGCTAGCTACAATGAAGCAGAAAATGAATGGACACTAACAGCTGATGGAGGGGCTATTAGTGGGAGAGCATCGTCCGATGCGTTTCAGTATGCATACCAACAAATCACTGGAGATGCCACCATCATAGCACACGTAAATGCGATGAACACATCGAGCACTACAGCTGAGGTAGGGCTGATGTTTAGAGAAACCCTCGATGCTGATGCCGATATGATGAGCATATTGGCAAGGAATAGTGCGGAGTATCCTGAGTTGGTTTCGACCTGGCGGGGGCAGGATGTTGAGAGCAACTACTATGGGGTGAGTGGCACCAGAGATATTCCGTCTGTAGAGCGGTCATTGCCTTACTGGTTGCGAATAGAAATTCGGGGTGATGACATTAGCGGCTTCACTTCTGATGACGGTGAAAACTGGGCTCCACTGGTTCACAGAGTGTTTGACAATACCAATCAATATTACCTTGGACTTGTGGCTGCGTCGAGCTCAGGATCTGTGACAGCAGGCTTTAATGATGTGGAAATTTACATCGAAGAATCCTCTGGAGTGGACGGACAATGTACCATATCGGGATACCCGATTAGTGGCTTTGATAGTGAAGGAGCCCCTGTGTACGAAATGAATGTATTGCCTGCCATGATTGAGGCTGAAAACTTTGATTACACAGTAGTGAATGACAATCATAATGCTGAGAGTGTATATCGCACTGACGGCTGCCTGGAAGTCTCAGAAACCACCTCAGGAGGCTACCATGTGACCATTAGCGAGCCGGGAGATTATCTTGCTTATACATTGGCTGTACCAGCCGATGGAGTGTACGCCATTGGTATGAAGTATGCAGCCTCCAATTCAGCAGGCAGAATCCAGTTTGTATTTGCTGAGGAAAATCTCACTGGAGAGGTAGTTGTACCTTCTACAGGTGGTCTGGAAAACTGGTGCGAAATGATTGTGGTACGAGAAGTGCGGCTGGCTGAGGGGCTCTATAAGATGAAAATGGTTTTTTCGGGACTGTCCACGCTCAATATCGACCAGCTTACCATAACGCAAGTGTCCCTGGATCCGACCATCGAAAACTTAGCACTGGCAGGTACGGCCTCCCAATCTTCTACAGCGTATGAGGGCGCAGCAGATAGGGCCATTGATGGAAACACCAGTGGTAATTATGGCGATGGCTCCGTAACGCACACCAGCCATAGTGAGACGCTGAAATGGTGGCAAGTGGACTTAGGCAGTGAGAAAGCAATCGAATCCATTGGGATTTTCAATCGTACGGGATCTAACTACGGAGCTCACCTCAATAATTTCACAGTTGAAGTTTTCGATGCACAAGATCAGGTGGTATTTACAGAAACATATGTGGATCCTCCCAACCCATTTCTAAGTATTGGCACCGGTGGAGTCATTGGCAAGGTGGTGAAAATCTCGAAAACTTCAGACAAAGCGATAACGCTAGCAGAGGTGCAGGTTTTTGGCTATGAAAGCCAGCAGCAGCCTCAGACCATTACTTTTGAGGACCTTCCCAACAAGTCTGTCGGTGATCCGGACTTTGTACCAAATGCAATGGCCAGCTCTGGATTGCCCATTAGTTATTCTAGTTCCAATCCGGAGGTGGCTGCCATTGTCGGGGGCAACATCCGCATCATTGGCGAAGGCACTACTTCCATCACAGCTTCTCAGAGTGGAAATGATAATTATCTGCCTGCTTTGGAAGAAACCCGAGAAATGATCGTCCTAAGCAATGACGCACCAGAGAAATCCATTCAGGAAGTAACTTTTGATGAGATAGCTGCAAAAAAAGTAGGAGATATGGATTTTGAGCCGGGAGCCGTAGCTAGCTCCGGTCAGCCTGTTATTTATACAAGTTCCAATAAAGGGGTTGCCCTAATAGTGGGAGGAAAAATAAGTGTGGTAGGACAGGGGACCGCTACCATTACGGCTTATCAGCTCGGCAATGATACGCTTAACCCGGCATCTGCATCTCAGGATCTGGTAGTCACAGGGGCTGCTCAATCGATAATTTTTGAGCCACTTCCGATCATCACAGAAGGAGAGGGTGATCTTATTCTACAAGCAGAAGCAAGCTCAGGATTGAAGGTTGTCTTTTCGAGCTCCGATCATGAAGTAGCCATAGTGGAGGAAGACATACTGAGAATTGTCGGTGGTGGTACTACCACCATTACAGCCTCACAACCCGGGAATGATTTTTTTGGTGCAGCGCCAGATGTTAGTCAGCAACTGAAAGTGCTACGGTCTCAGGAGATATCCTTTGAACCCTTCGAATTAAAATATGTTGGTGATGAGGATTTTCCGGTAGGAGCTACCGCAAGTTCTGGCTTGACATTGAGCTATGAAAGTTCTGATGAAGCAGTCGCCACCATCAATGAGGACGGCATTATTAGCATCACGGGTGGAGGGATAACCACCATTACGGTTTCACAGTCTGGCAACGATGAATTTGCCCCTGCTGAACCGATATCGCAGAATCTGGCAGTAATAGGAAGTGCTGTGCTAGCTAGTGATGGAGCAGCAGAACTTGCTGTTTACCCCAATCCTGCTAAGGATTTGGTAGTAGTGGATAGACACGACCATCAGTATCACTCCGTGCGTTTGTATACGGGCACGGGGATTTTGCTGGAGGAGTTTACCTTTTTGCCTGATCAAAAAAGTCTCACCATCGACCTGAGAAGTTGGACTTCCGGAATGTATTTCTTGAAAGTTGTGGGTGAAGAAGGAAATAAGGCTGTCAGGTTGATAAAAAATGACTAACAACAACTTCATGAGGTTTAGGGGAGCATGAAATCATTTCATTTTGAATATGGTATGAGCCCAGCAGCGTTTTTACAAGAAGGGGTGTAATTAGGTCCGGCTTTTCCTCAGGAAAAGCCGGACCCATTTAGAGCTATTCTTCGGTTATCAGTTCTTCAAATTTTGCCAGGAGGGTTTTGGGATCACGCGGAGCATTAGCGTCTACGATTTCACCTTTTTTATTCACGATCATGTAGTGGGGAATTCCATTAATTTGGTATTGGTCAGATAAGTAATTCCATTGATCCTGCGTAAGGCGGTAGTGTTCACCTTTGATATCCGCGATCATATTGTTGTAAGCGGTTTCCGGAGAGGTGGGATTGGTGATGTATATGAATACCACGTCTTTCCCTTCTTTCAGTAGTTGCTCCTTCATCGGCTTCTGGTTTTTCATGGCGCTACGGCATGGGCCACACCAGGTAGCCCAAAAGTCCAGGTACATCACTTTACCAGCAAATGGCTCCAGCATTTCTTTTAACAGCTCATCAGCTTTGGACTTAGGCGCGTTGTGGACGTTAAATCCGGTGTTGCTTTTATTTTTTTCGATTTTATCAAGGGTGTGTTGGTTGCATTCGCTGATATAAGCGGCAATGTTCGGATTGCTCACACGGTTACAAACGTACTCCAGTACATGCGGAGGGAGTGGAGTTAGCTCCTCTACGATCAAGTTCAATAGATCCTGAGAAAACATGATGTCATTGACCAATTTCATGTTTAGGTGCGGTAAGTCCAGAGCACTTTTCGCTCTGGTGTCTGCCTGGTTCAGTAGATAACGGATTCTCTTTTCAGTCGCATATTGAGTTTTGATGTCCGCCAGTTTGCTTTCATTTTTCTGGTAAAAATCCAGCACAGGTTGCACCTCTGGCG
Organism: Marinoscillum furvescens DSM 4134; assembly: GCF_003386095.1. Classification (GTDB taxonomy): domain Bacteria; phylum Bacteroidota; class Bacteroidia; order Cytophagales; family Cyclobacteriaceae; genus Marinoscillum; species Marinoscillum furvescens. The sequence goes on from NZ_QREG01000020.1 coordinate 50,354, forward strand.
ATTGGTAGTGTTCGAGTGCTTTCTTGATGATTTCCTTTTCTTCACTGGTCAAATCCTTTTTGTGGGTTTGTATATACTTCAGTATGTCGGGCATGGAGTTGTTTTCGGCACTTGCCTCCTTCCACAGTTCTCTATTGGCCTGATAGAAACCCCCAAGAGCCTGACCATCGGTTTGGTTAAAGTTGATTTTTGCTTGTCGGAACTCTTCGGTAAGGATACGTTGCTCCTCTGTGAGGAGTGTGAGGTCTTCTTTTGAAATTTCCGAGCCAAAAAGTTCCAATACAGTTAGTAGGTTATGTTGTCCTTTAGAGGGCTTTCTAAGCAGCGGGCTAAATTTCAGCGAGTTGATGAATCCAGAGAATTCACCAGTCGCAAATACCGTTTGTCCCTCCAGCGTTTCATTACCAATAAACTGGTAATAGGAAGGGGCGGAGGTGATGGCTTTGTTTTCTGGAGATTGAAAGCTCTTGCGGTATTTGAAGCGAAGGACTTCATCTGTGTACTTTGTGTGTAGCTCTGCCAGTTTGTATTCGTAGGTAAAATCGGACATTACTCCTGATTGATACAGCGCATTCAATTCTTGCAAATCCTGGTCTTTCAGATCAAGAATGTACTTTTTGTACTCCTCCGCATTCATATATTCGGTATCGCTGTGCACCATGCTGTAGTCGTAGGAGATAATGTCAAAAGCAGGATTGGATAGCTCCGTAGACAGTCGGGCATTTGCCCCCATAAATTTGTTGTTTCCCATGCCAGTCAGATCTGCCAGCATAAAGGACTCTTGTCCTGGTGAAAGTACAAACCGTGCATTTCCCACATTCATTCGCATAAATGGCGTGGTAGGGTTCGTCAGAGGAATTTTCACTTCGAAGTATCCATCCTCATTGGGATCTACCAGGTGGCTTTCTTGCCTACCTATCAGATAATTGTTGACATATAGGGTCCCTGTTTTATTGCGTGCTTGTGGTGTATAACCATAGAGGAGCCCTCGAAATATGGCCGTATCGGATTTAAAGATCGGTTCTGTAAATCCTGTTGGATTCTGGACTCCGGGCAATTTGCTGTATTTGGCCTTTTTGGTGAGCTCAATGGTTTGTTTGCCTTTACCCAGCCTCAGGATGCCTTTTTTTAGCGTATACGGTAGCTCCAAAGTATGCCCTTCATTATCGAGTTTAAGTACACCTTTTTTGCCTGTAGGCACAGCATCCATCGACCATAGTTTGCAGGCATAGATCACCTGATCGTCCAGAATGGAGAGTTCCCAGTCTCCGGTTTCGGCATTGTGCCAATGTCCGGCCAGGCCCTTTTTTTCTGCTGCTTTCGCCCTTCCAAGAGAAATATTGGCGATGTACCATTCTCCTGGTTTGCCCACTTGGCCATAGTCAATAAACTCCGCATCCTCCGGTACCGCAGGAAAGATGAGCTTATACTCATTAAACCCATAAGAGGCCGTGTGGTGTCGTACGTCCAGGTCAATGCCTTCCGATCCTTTGATTTGGAGTGTTTTGTCCGAACCATCTACGCGAATGGTTTTTTGGCTGGAAATGATGTTCCAGTTCCTGCGTCTACTTCTAATATGAAAGTACAGTTCGGTGGTGCTGTCTGTGAGAACCAGCTTTCTGAGCTCGTAGGAGCCAAACTTGGCACCATGGGTAGGATGATCGATGACCTCCGCGCCATCAGGTATTTCATCTGTAGCTATTCTAAAGTCCAGTTCTTGCGAGGCAACGTACCCCTCGGGGTAGTCTCCAGTTTGTGCTACCTCAGCTAAAGTGCCCATAAGTAGTTCATCATTGACCCGGTTAGAAACCAGGCTCCAGTGAGTGAGCGACGAGGCATTGTTTCTAAAGCGTGCCCCCTCGTAAATTAGTATGGGTGCAGACATTCTTAAGTTTTTGGCATAGACTGTATAAGTATTGGCAGGCACATCCACCTCAATCCAGCACTGATAGACATGTTCCATGTCAGCAGCCACTCTACTGGAGCTATTGTGTGCTTCCTTGGATCCATCGGCTACAGCCAGGAAATCAGCTTCGAAACTTAGTTTCAACATGGCAGCTACATCATCCCAGCTTTCTATTTGTTTGTCTCCGAAGACTAGCATTTGATCAAAGATTCGATCTCCATCGGTTTCAGTGGGCATGAGTTCTGCGAAGAATACGGCTTTGTCCGTCACTGGCTGCTCCAGCGCTCCCGAACGAGAGATGAACAGGTCTTCGGTTTTAACTTGCTTTGCTACAGCGGCCAGGTCCAGGTTTGGTAGGTAATTCTTGGCTTTTTCCAGGATTTGCTCAGCCGAAAGTACACCATCGTAAATGTTGAATGCATCGAAAGCACCCTTCCAGGTCTTATCATATGAGTAGCCACCTTTTGCCAAATAGGCGGATGCATTGCTCAGGTTTTCGATGCGATTGTGGGTGTGATCATCAGTAGTTTGGGTACTGGCTAGCACACCATCTATGTAGAGTTTGAGCGCATTATTATCAAAAGTGGTTACTACATGATGCTTTTTGCCGTCTTTTAGTTCGTTGCACAGTGCAGTAGTTTCTGTTTTCCAGGGTTGATTGATAGGTGAATTCGTAGAAATCACTGATTTGCTCCGCTTTCTATGCTGCACGGTTTGATAGATGTAATCGCTACCATGCCAGCCCTGGGTTGCCCCGAAAAATGATAGCATGCTGATTTCATCATTTTCCTTATTGGTTTGTATAAAGGCTTCGAGGGTAAGCCCTTTATAGGTATTTATGGCGATTTGTTCTGCAGGAAGTACCAGGTGCTGCCCTTCCTGTGTAGTCACATACTTACCTTCCTTAAAGAAACCTCCATGAGCTCTGGCATGAGCACCGCCCACAACGTCTGTAGCCGTGGCGTCATCAAAAGTGTAGGAGTGTTTAAGCGTAGCGTCTTGAGCCAGAGCGGTCGATGAGACCAAAAGCCCAAGTAAAAGCATCATTGCGGTGATTGTTTTGTTCATAATCATTTGGTGTTTGAAATAATACTTGATGAATTGTTAGGATAGGATCTTTAATTATTAGGTAGATGCTATCTTTTAGTGTTCGGTAATTTCCCAAATAATGTATGCGTCAAGTGTTAATTATGAACCATGAGCTATAATTTTTGAATCATAGCGATGGATATTCCTGTTTTGAGCCCTCTTTTATAAGTAAAGAAGATATCTCGAAGATTGGTATCTATTGGATGTCCTGAGCGGAGACGTTACTTTTAGGTTTTTGTGTATTTATAAAATCAGTGCTGCATGAAGAGATGGCAATTTTTGATTCAATTGTTTGGGGTCTTACTTTTTACACTTGGTGCTGCTTCCTGTCAGAATAGTCGGAATGAAGACGTACCCAAAAACATTCTACTCATTTGTGTAGATGACCTAAGGCCGGAAATAAACGCTTTCGGTTCTTCTTACATTCACTCTCCTAATATGGATATGCTTGCCGCCAAAGGTCGATCTTTTCATCGGCACTATGTTAATGCGCCTAGTTGCGGGCCTTCTAGATACACCTTGCTTACGGGGCAGTATGGGGTGCAATATCGGCGAAAGTATAACCAGCCACTGTTCCACAGAGCCGAGGCAATGAAGAAGCATAAAGAATCCATTCCTCCGAGTATGCCGGAGTGGTTTCGTCAGCACGGTTATACCACCGTTTCTGTAGGGAAGGTGTCTCACCATCCTGGAGGAAGAGGCGGTGAATATTGGGACAGTGACACTATTCCAGAAATGCCGGGAGCGTGGGATGCACACCTGATGCCGTCTGGTGCCTGGCAAAATCCAAGAGGAGCGATGCATGGGTTGGCTTTTGGAAAAGTAAGAACAGCCTCATCCCGAGATCCTATTGAGGCAGCCGAAGGTGGAGATGACATTTATCCAGATGGCCTGATTGTAAAGGAAGGTTTGAGTCAGCTAGAAACCCTGGCTGCTGAGGACAAACCATTTTTTCTGGCCATCGGTCTTATCAAGCCTCATTTGCCTTTCGGTGCACCCAAAAAGTACCTCGACCTGTACCAGGGAGTCACCATACCGGCAAACCCTTATCCCAATAAACCTGCAGCCAATGCTTCGTGGAGCGGTTCTCGTGAGTTTATGAGCTATGATAGGCAAGGAAAAGACCCACGTACCGATTCTGCTTATTCCATGGAATTAAAACGATACTATGCGGCATGTGTGAGCTATGCAGACAAACATGTCGGAGATATACTGGCTAAGCTTAAAGAAACGGGTGCAGATAAAAATACCATCGTGGTGCTCTGGGGAGACCATGGGTGGCACCTGGGCGAACATGCCATTTGGGGAAAGCATACACTTTACGAAGAATCGCTGCGTGCGCCCCTAATCATCTACGATCCTGAGATGAACGCTCAAGGCCTAAAAACGGATGCTATTGTGGAGACCGTAGATATTTTTCCTACGCTGTGTGACCTAACCTCATTGCCTGTACCGGATTTTGTCCATGGTACGTCATTGGCATCCATTATGAGAGATCCAAAGGCCAAAGGGCATCCGGCAGTGGCCTATTACTCCACTTCCAGCACGATACGCACAGATACTCATCGGCTTACCATTAATGGGAAAGGGATGGTGGAGCTTTATGATCATACAGCAGAGAAAGAGGTTAAAAACGTTGCGGAAGATTTTCCCGAAACAGTACAGCAATTGAAAGCTCAACTTCAAGCTCGTCTGGGGCCGCTGGCTTTCAATTGGAATCCCTAACGCCGCCTGGCAGGCATGGAGGCAGATCATCTGGTATGCAATCCTTTTAATACTTCATTCATGTTTAGCGCACCAATACATGGACAAAATGATAGGATTTATGGATTCTTAGGATAGATGGTACATGAGTTATAAGTAGAGATTCATAATTGCATTAGTTTGGCACAAGCACCATGTAGGTTGCATTTAGAAAAACACAATCAAAAATCTTCTAAATGCTGCGAGGCAGGGAGCTGTCAAGTGTATTGGCTTCTGGTCTGGTAGCTTGTCTTTTATAGCTATGCAAAAACATCCAATTGTATTCTCCAATGCTATCAAACAGTGCACCTTTCTGGCGGTGCTCGGTCTACTCATCACGGGCTGTACCAAAGAGGTCAAATCAATTGTAAATGTCTCATCGCCAAACGGCGAGCACGCTTTTGTTTTGAACGTCAGCGACAAGGCGGGTATCTCTTTTGAAGTAGAAAAGGAATCCAAAGCGTTGATTCAGTCATCTGATTTCCGGCTGCTGTCAAAAGATATTGACTTTAGTGGTCCGTATGAAATTGTTGGCGTTGCTAAAAATTCTTATCAGGGTGAGTGGCAAACCCGCTTCGGGGAGCTAAGTACGGTTCCTGATGTGTACAATGAAACAGAGGTAATGCTGGAAAGCGCCACAGCTAAAATCAAGCTCATCATACGGGCCTACGATGAAGGCGTGGCCTTTGCCTACGAAATCCCGGCGCAGGGAGGGCTCCAAAGTATCTCTCTGGATGATGAGCTGATCAGTTACCGCTTTGATCAGGATTATGAGGTATGGTCTACACCGGAGCGCAAGCCCGGGAGGCTGACTGCTCAGGGAGAATACCAAAAAATCCCCTTGAGCCAGCTGAAGGCAGGGGCCGAAAGGCCGTTGCTCATCGAATACAGCGATGACATAAAAATTGCTTTGGCAGAAGCCAAACTGGTGGATTATGCCCGACTGAGCTACAGTGCAGATCCCAATGCACCCCTTTCGATCCTTTCTAGTCTGGATGGCAAGCTCATCAGAGTAAAGCAGGATACCATCACGGGAGCGCTGAAAAGTGGAAGAAAACAAGTGGATAAAGTACAGAAAAACCTGCCATTTCAGTCGCCATGGAGGGTAATCATGATTGGCGATAGCTATGGCGACCTGCTGGAGAAAAACTACCTGATCCAAAACCTCAACGACCCCAGCGCCATAGCTGATGAATCGTGGATAGAACCAGGAAAAGTGCTTAGAGAAACGACCCTTACCACACAGGGAGGCTTGAGAGCTGTGGAATTTGTAGCAGAGCACAACATGCAGTATGTGCATTTCGATGCGGGCTGGTACGGCAATGAAATGGATGACTCCTCAGATGCCACCACTGTCACGCTGGATCCGAAGCGCTCCAAAGGGCCTTTTGATCTTCAGAAAATCACGGCATACGCCAAAGAAAAAGGAGTGAAAGTAATGCTCTATGTAAACCGCCGCTCTCTCGAAAGGCAGCTGGATGAGCTGCTGCCGCTTTTTAAAGAGTGGGGGATTGCCGGTATCAAATTTGGTTTTGTGAAGGTAGGTGATCAGGAAGCTACCGCCTGGCTACATGAGGCTATCCAAAAGGTGGCTGACTATGAGATGATTGTAGATGTACACGACGAATACCGCCCCACCGGATTTTCGCGAACTTACCCCAACTTGCTTACCCAGGAAGGGATCGCCGGAGATGAAACGAGCGTAAGCAACGAGCACACCCTCATCACCATGTTTACACGTATGCTGGCCGGTGCTGCTGACAATACCATCTGCTACTACAACAAGCGGGTAGAAACCATGGGCTCACATGCTTCTCAGCTGGCGAAGACCGTTTGCCTGTTTAGCCCGCTGCAGTTTCTCTACTGGTACGACCGGGTACCAGCAGCTCCCGAAAAGCTCGATGGACTGTGGGGAGACACCAAAACCATCGGAAACGAACCAGAGCTCGAATTTTTTGACAATGTGCCAACCACCTGGGACGAAACCAAAGTGCTAGAAGCGGAGATTGCCCAGCTTGGAGTTATTGCCCGTCGCAAAGGGAGTGATTGGTTTGTAGGTGGCATCAACGGCCCCGGAAACCGTACCGTAGTGCTTGACTTTTCCTTCCTGGAAGAAGGGAAATCCTACCGCAGCAAGCTCTATACCGATGATGCCTCTGTCAACACACGTACGCAAGTGAAAATAGAGGAGTTGGTCGTGAAAAAATCAGACAATTTGACGGTGGAATTGCCGGCAAACGAAGGCTTTGCCATGCACCTGGTAGCCGAGTAGAGCAGTAAAAAGACAAAGAACAAACCAGCCCCTGCTCACACTAATGAGCAGGGGCCGGAGGGTATAGTAAACAATTTCAATAATGGGTATGAGTGCTATTAAGCTGATCAAAGTGACAGTTTCAGTTTCTTTACTTCTTTGGGCATTTTTCGCGTATGCGCAGACAGATGCCTCGGGTGATCCCGAAAATCATCCCCGGATTTATACCGGAGGGGTTACTGCCAAAGATTATTCACGATCACTGAAAAACGTGTCGTGGAAAGCTGAAATTATCGCTAAGAAACAGGAGCGTATAGATGCCTATATCGCACGCTGCCAGGATGATCCCAATTGGCTGGTGTCGCGTTTGCAGATGAACTGGAAAACGAAGCACGACAAAGTGTACCTCCGGGGTGGCGACTTTTCGCATAGCGCAGGAGAGGCTCCGGTGCCTACGGTTCGCTTTTCGGGCACGCGTGACTGGGCTACAGCATACTCCAGACCGCCTCTGGAGGACGTACAGCCGTACGTTGACGATGAGCGTGGCATGTACCTTCAGCATCGTGAGACCGGGCAAATGGAGTGGATACATCCGTCAAAATCCGGGTACATCATTGAAGGTATCAATCGGCACATTATGGCTATTGTGGAAGATGCTGCATTCCTGTATTGGTATACCGGTAAGAAAAAGTATGCCGAATTTGCCATGCCTGTATACGATACCTACATGAAGGGGATGTATTATCGAGATGCTCCGGTAGATCTGGACAGCACGAAGCAGCAATGGGTCTCCGGGCTGGCTACTTTCGAGGTGATTCATGAAAAGATTGTCATCTCACTGTCCCTGATTCATGATTTTATGTACCACTACCTAAAGGATAACGGACACGATCTGGACCTTTCTGCGGCGGTATTTCAAAAGTGGGGAGATCAGATCATCAAAAATGGCATTCCTGACAACAACTGGAATTTCTTTCAGGCGCGGTTTCTTACGTTTATAGCCCTGACTTTGGATAGCAACCAGTATTACGATAATGGCAAAGGGCAGGAGTACTACCTAAAGCATACTTTTGAGGTGAGTACGGACCGGCAAATCGCACTGAAGGAAGCCATTCTCAACTACGACCAGCAGACAGGCATCTGGGCAGAGTCTGCATCCTATTCCATGCACGTGACCGAAACCCTCCTGAAGATCCTGACCCTCCTGGATCAGGCTACCCATGCCAACGAGTTGCAAAACTTTCCCATTGTAGAAAAAGCAACGCTTGCATCCTTTCAGTACCTGTTTCCAAATGGAGACATAGTGGCGTTTGGAGATTCGCGTCACCAGCCATTACCTGACAACACCTTTGAATACCTCATAGCCAACTACCGAAAATATGGTTTTTCCGAAAAGGAAAAAACGATTACCGCACTCTACAAAAGCCTATCTGCTCCTGAACAACGCGGAAAGGGCTTGTTTGAGTTGTTTTTCTACGTAGATGAACTAATGGAAACGGCTCCACAGGCTACCGGCGAACTTATTGCCCGCGTGACATCTCCTACATTTTATGCGCCAAATGTCAGCTGGTTTGTTCAGCGGATGGGTACGGGGGATGAAGCGCTGATGGTGTCTACTGCAGGAGCCAAAGGCAACCACGCCCATGCCAATGGAGTAAGTATCGAACTTTTTGCCAACGGCCAGGTCCTGATGCCTGATATGAGCAAGGGGCCAAGCTACTGGCACGAAGACCACCGGCAATACTATGCGCGCTATCCGGCGCACAACACCGTGGTGGTAGACGGCATTTCCGATAGTCGTGCTATGCGTGTCAACCAGCCTTTTACCCTTGACCATCACTTTCCAGCATCCGGTGAGCGGAGTGTTTTTGATCAGATCACTTTTTCGAAAGTTTCGTTTGTAGAGCCAGCCTCTCAGGCCAATCAGCAACGGCTAACAGCAATCGTAAATACGCCCATAGGAAATGGCTATGTGCTCGATATTTTCAGGTCGGAAAGGCCCGGAGCTCAGTCTGAGCACCATGACTATTTTCTTCATGGCCTGGGGCAGTCGTTGCAGTTGTACCAGGGCAATCGTCAGATCGTGATGTCTGAATCAGGCGAGTTGAGCAGGGAAGGCTTTCTGCCAGCGTATGCTTATTTTTCGAATGAAAAATCAACAGCTGCTGATGCCAGCGTCCAGGCCCTTTTTACCCTTCAGGGCAATGAAGCCCCCGACAGCCACTTAAAAGTATGGATCAACGGACAGCAAAATAGGGACTACTTTTCAGTGCTCGGACCAAAATCCAATGCTTTAAATAAAACCAAAGCTCCCAAAGCAATGATTGGGCAGCAAATCCCTGCTTTGGTGATTCGTCAGCAGGCAGAAGCCTGGAGCAAACCCTTTGTGACGGTATTCAATCCCTATTTTGAAGGCGAGAATCAGGTGATTGCTGATGTGACTTTTACTCAGGCAAAAAGCAACCTCACCGCACAAATGCTGGAAGTGAAGCATGACAACCAAAACACCGTAGATCAGATTGTAGCCACCACCGGACCGAATGATATGGTAAAGGAGGAGGATTTTTACCAGAAAGGGCTGCTATCTATCACGCGTGAAACCGAAGAGGAGCTGGACTTCATCTTTGCGGCGGGCATTGCACAGTATGCTCGTGATGGCTGGGAGTTGTTGAGCATTCGCAAGCCCGTGACTTTGTCCATAGCGCGAGTGGCCGAAGGATATGAAATCCAAAATGATGAAGCAGTACGAATTGGGGTACCACTAGATCAAAACCCCGGTGTAATGGAAGTGTATGCTGATGGCAAATTAGTAGCGACAAGGCAAGGCATGAGAAACCGAAACAACCCCAATCGCATCGACTACCTACTGGAAAAACCCTTCCAGAAGGTGATCATCCGTAAGTCCAACTGAGTGTGCCGTCTCAAAGGTGTTAAGGGCTGTTTTTCGGTTAAAAGTTCGATATTTTCAAATTTGACCATGTTTTTGAGTGATTTATCCATATGGGAGTATCGGTATCCTTCTAGTTTTGGAATAATTACAAACCGAATTAATCAGACTCTTTCATTATATGAGAACGAAAACGAACGCATTCAAAAACCTACTGGCAGCTTTTGTGCTGGTGAGTATTATAGGTTGCCAGTCCACGGCTAAGGATAATACTCCGTGGGTTCAGTTATTTGATGGCAAAACGCTAAATGGCTGGTCCAAAATAGGAGGGGACGCCACTTACCAAGTGGAGGACGGAGCCATTGTTGGCACCACAGCCATGAATACCCCTAACACCTTTTTAAGGTCTGATAAGCTCTATGGTGATTTCATCCTGGAGCTGGAGTATTTGGTGGACCCGTCTATGAACTCCGGCATTCAGATTCGCAGCAACAGCTTCGACCATTATTTAAATGGTCGTGTACACGGCTATCAGGTAGAGATTGACCCGTCGGAGCGTGCATGGAGCGGAGGTATCTATGACGAGGCTCGCAGAGGCTGGCTAAATACTATGGAAAATAATCCCGCTGCACAGAAGGCCTTTAAGCAAAATGACTGGAATCACTACAGAATAGAAGCAATCAGCGATACCATCAGAACCTGGGTAAACGGCGTGCCGGCTGCTTATCTGATAGATGACAAAACGGCACAAGGATTTATTGGCTTGCAGGTACATAGCATCAAAAAGCCAACCCAGGAAGGCAAACAGATCAAATGGAGAAACATCAAAATCTTAACCACCAACCTGGATCAATATGCCAGACAATCTTCCCTGGATCCGGTGGTAACAAAGAATAACCTGACCATCGATGAGAAAAAGAAGGGCTGGAAGATGCTCTGGGATGGCAAAACCACTGAAGGGTGGCGTGGAGCTAAGTTGGACAAGTTTCCTGAAAAAGGCTGGGTCATCGAAGACGGTGTGCTATCTGTTTTGTCCTCGGGTGGTGCCGAATCCAGAGCAGGAGGCGACATTGTGACTGAAGAGCTATTTGGAGATTTCGAGTTGAAGGTAGACTTTAAACTCACCCCTGGAGCGAATAGCGGAATCAAGTATTACGTAGATACCGAGATCAACAAAGGGCCGGGTTCTTCTATAGGGCTGGAGTTTCAGATATTGGATGATGAGCTACACCCGGATGCCAAAAAAGGCAATCACGAAGGCAGCCGCACTGTGTCATCGCTGTATGACCTGATCAAAGCCGACCCACGTAAACCTGTGAAGCCTATCGGTGAGTGGAATACTGCCCATATCAAATCAGTAGACAATCACGTGGAGCACTGGCTCAATGGCATGAAAGTGCTGGAATACGAGCGCAAGAGCCCTGAATACAGAAAATTGGTTTCGGAAAGCAAATATGTGAAATGGAAAGACTTTGGTGAACTGGACAGAGGTCAAATCCTGCTTCAGGATCACGGAGACTTGGTTTCCTTCCGAAATGTGAAAATTCGTCCTTTGGATTAAACCCGAGAATAGAAAAGTTATGAGAAAAGACAGAAGAAATTTTTTGATAAAAGCATCAGCAGGAGCTGCAGGCATCGGCCTTAGCAGCCAGCTCAGCGCTATGAGTGCCAAAAGCTACTCCAAAATCATTGGTGCCAATGATCGGATCCATGTGGCACTGCAGGGGCTGGGGCGTAGATTTCCGGCATACAAAGACGCCATTGCTGATAAAAACAACAACATCGAGCTGAGCTACCTGTGTGATGTAATGAAAAGTCAGCGTGAGCGTGCTGCAGGGATTTTTGCTAAAGTCACCAGTGACAAGCCTAAGCTAGAAAATGATATCCGTAAGGTGCTGAGCGACAAAAAAGTGGATGCCGTATTTATGGCAACCCCTGATCACTGGCATGCACCCGGAGCGTGTATGGCTATGGAGGCTGGCAAGCACGTGTACCTCGAAAAACCCTGTAGCCACAACCCCCGCGAAGGGGAGCTGCTGGTAGCCTACCAAAAGAAATATGATAAGGTAGTGCAGATGGGCAACCAGCAGCGCTCGTCACCACAGTCACAGGAGATCATCAAAGACATCCATGAAGGTATCCTCGGAGATGTATATCAGGCCATCGCTTTTTATACCAGTAGGAGAGGGCCCGTGCCGCATCAGACAAAAACTGCTCCGCCAGAGGGATTGGACTGGGATTTGTTTCAGGGACCAGCACCCAGAAGACCCTACACCGACAATACCTGGGACTATAACTGGCACTGGTACGGATGGGACTATGGTACTGCCGAGACCGGAAACAATGCCACTCATGAACTGGACATAGCCCGGTGGGCGCTACAGGTGAAGTACCCGGAGCGCGTAGAGGTCAATGCTGGTAAATATCAGTACAAAGACGATGGCTGGGAGATGTACGACACCATGGAAGCCACTTTCAAGTTTGCAGACAACAAAACCATCAAATGGGATGGTCAAAGCCGAAACGGATACTACAAATTTGGAGCGGGTAGAGGTACCATCATTTATGGGTCTAAAGGGTCCGTTTTTATAGACAGAGGAGGCTATAAGCTCTACAGCCTCAAAGGTGAGCTGATCAAAGAAAACCTCTCCTCTGGAAAAGAAGCAGGTACTGCACTCGGTGGTGGAGGTGATATGTCCACCATGCATACCCGAAACTTCTTCGACGCGATCAGAGGCAAAGCTGAGCTTACTTCTCCGATAGACGAGGGAGCCATTAGCCAGATGCTCACGCACTACGCCAACATTGGCTACCGCATCAACGATGCCTATGAGGTAGATGAAAATACCGGACGCATATACAATCGCGAAGCGATGAAACTATGGTCCAGAACATACGAGCCGGGCTGGGAAATCAAGCCGGTTTAAGTTAGACAAGTGTAGAGTAGTAGATGAAATCACCTTTGATCTCGTATCAGGGGTGATTTTTTTGTTAAACCCCATAGATATGTTTTCAATCAAAAAACTAAAACTTAAACACCTCCTCGTGGGACTACTACTGCTGGTAGTGGCTACACTGATCGTGGATCTCGTACGAATCAGTGGCTACGAAACCATAGCCATGAACCCACCAAAAAAATATAGCAATGCCCAAAATACTATCTATTGGGAGCTGGTACAGGGGATGGAAGTCATGGATTGGGATCGACTGGACCCTACTCTTGAGTTCATTGCTTCGGAGTATGATTGCGCCGATTTTCGATTGGTCAACCTGCTGCGCATTTTGTACGAATATGAGTCAGAGGTTCCAGTCAGCTACCGGCAAAAAATCAATAGGGTATTGTTTGGTTTTAGGTACTGGTGGGATCTGCCCGGTCAGAATTCTATGTGCTACTGGACAGAAAATCATCAGATATTATTTGCCTCTGCCGAGTACCTGGTAGGTCAAAAATACCCCGATGAGATTTTTGATAGCGGTCTCACAGGCAGGCAGCACATGGACAGGGCTCGAGTTCGGGTGCTGGACTGGTTGGAAATGCGGTGGAACTACGGATTTACAGAATACTACTCCAGTGTATACTACAAAGAAGATATTGGTGCGTTGATCAACCTCATAGACTTTGCTCACGATGAAGAGGTGGTCACCAAAAGTAAAATAGTGATGGACTTGCTATTTTATGACATTGCGGCCCAGAGTATTGGCACTATGTTCATTTCTACGAGTGGCCGTGCCTATGCACGAAACCGTACGGGAAGTTCAGGTTCGCGGTTTAGTGGTATTCCTAATTACTACTGGGGAGATGGCACTCCCATCAAACCAGGCATCATGTATGGGCTGATGGTCACAAAAAACTATCAGGTTCCTCCGGTGCTCAAAGCCATTGCCCAGGACACAGCTTCGGTAGTCATCAAACAACGCAATGGTTTGAACATCACCGACCTAAAAAGCGAGGGGTATTACGGTACGGACAATCGCAGCATGATGATGCAGTGGGGGATGCAGGCTTTTTCCAACCCCGAAGTAGTGCGTAATTCTCTGTATACCGTTCGCCACCACCTCACTTTTGCCAATGCCTCCGTTGCACCCATGAAAATGCTCGACATTACGCTATTCAATTGGCTTCATCTGGAACCCGCCATTATTCGCCTGATCAATCCGCCCTCCAATGGAGTAGCCATTCAGCAAGGCAATACTTATACCTACAAAACCAAAGATTACACCATGTATACGTCCCAGGCCTATCACCCTGGCACCTATAGCTATCAGCAGCACGTGTTTGGAGCTAATATTGGGAATCATTTTGCCGTTTTTCATATGCATCCAGCGCGCAGGGAATCCAAAAAGAATCAATCTCCAGGCTATGACATAGGCTACGGGCGCTTGCCTCATGTGGTGCAGCATCGCAATGTTAGCCTCGCTCTTTATCACACTCCCGAAGAGAAAAACCTGATGGAGCCTGAGCTCATAGACTTCACCAGAGCTTACTTTCCTACAGCGCAATTTGATACCGCTTTTATCCAGTCCAATTATGCCTTTGGTCAGAAAGGTCAGACCTATTGTGCCTTTATTGGTGCCAATGATTTTTACTTAGCGCCAGGAGCTACAGACGACCTGATACAGCCGGGTAGGCAGACATTCTGGATCACGGAGGTCAGCGCTCAGTCAGAGGAGGGGTCTTTTTTAGCATTTGTGGATCGTATTGTTTCTAATTCCGTTCACTTTTCGCCGGAGAGCATGGAGCTTGCCTACACTTCTGCAGAAAATGACTACAGGCTGCAGTACCTCCGAGACTTGTCGATAAACGGCACCCCGGTAAATACGACTTATTCCCGGTTTGATGCACCTTATATTTATGCCGAACCAAAAGCCAAATCCTTGACTTTTAAACATAACCTACATTCGCTTCACTTAAATTTCGAAGAATTGGTTCGGGACGTTCAATGATCATGGCACTCATCTAGCAAAACTTCTGGTTTCGTGCAGGTATCACATGGACACATTGGTCAAACCATGTAATCTTTCCTCGGAAGAGGGCACAGTTCCATGCTGTCAGAATCAATGGAAAGGTTTAGTCAGAGCAGATGTTGAGTTGATTTTGTAAAATGTTAAAATGCTGGGCGGATTTGATGTGAATGTTGATGGTAATTCATAAAAAGTGCCCTGATTTTGTTAAAAACGCAATTCATCCATGTTTTTGGATAATTTATCCATCCTGAAAATCGCGATTTGAGCTTACTTGAGCCTTGATAATCCACTAGGGAAGGTCACATTTATTTCTAACTAAAATGTATTTCTATGAAAAGACTTAAACTCCTAATGTTAACCTTATTACTAGGTTACGCGAGTACTTCCTGGTCACAGACCCGAGTTACTGGGGTGATAACAGATGAAGCTAAGGCTCCTATTCCTGGAGTGAGCATACTTATTCAAGGCACGTCTAATGGTACAGTTACCGATATAGACGGAAATTTTGCGCTCAATGTACCCAATCAAAATGCGGTTTTGGTAGTGAGTGCTATAGGTTACCATACGCAGGAAATAACAGTTGGTAACAACTCCGTGATCAATGTCTCCATGAGTGAGGATGTAACCTCGCTAGACGAGGTAGTGGTCATTGGCTATGGTGAGGTAGAGAAAGAAGATGTTACAGGGGCGATTGCTTCCGTAGAGTCTAAGGACATTGTGCGGGCAAACCCTGTGCAAGCGGCAAAGGCCATTCAGGGTCAGGCTGCTGGGGTGATTGTGACCAAGCAAAACAGCCGCCCCGGAGCAGGATACAACATCAACATCCGAGGTTTGAGCTCGATCAACTATAGCAATGAGCCCCTTGTGGTAATCGATGGTATAATGGGCGGAGATATCAATGCGCTCAACCCGGCAGACATTGAATCGATGGACATCCTCAAGGATGCTTCTTCTACAGCTATTTATGGATCCAGAGGAGCCAATGGTGTGATCATCATCACCACCAAGCGTGGTGCCACAGGCAAACCTGTAGTAAGCTATGATGGATATGTAGGCGTGAAAACCCCTGCCCACCTTCCAGACATGATGAACGCACAGCAGTTTTACAAGGCGAGTGTAACCGATCGAGAGCTAAACGGCTATCCGCAAACACGCTCGTTTACTACCACGGAACTTGACCTGGTAGAGTCAGGAAAAAGCACCGATTGGCTAGGCGAAATATCTGGACCAGCCTTGCAAACGAATCACTCGGTTTCAGTAGGTGGTGGCAGCGGCAGTACCAATTACCATTTTTCTGCTGGCTACCTCAATGAAGGTGGTAGTTTGGAAAACACCAAGTTCCAGCGATACAACATCAAAGGAAGCATGGATAGCAAAGTGAATGATTTCCTGAAAGTAGGATTTACAGCCAACTATAGCTATGCCAAACGCGAAGTAGGGTCGAATGAAGCGCTCAGAAGTGCTTACAGAGCACGACCTACAGGGGTGGTGCATTACGATGACATCCTCAACCCTGATGAAAACCAGGATTTTGAGTGGAGAGGCTACGCGGCATGGATGGGCATCAATGACAAGCAGGTGCTCAACCCGCTCATCGAAATCAACCCACATAACTTTCAAGACGAAACACGATACAATACCTTTTTTGGAAATGCCTACCTCGAACTGACGCCTGTAGATGGCCTTTCTATCCGATCCACCTTGTCTGCCACGGTAGATAATTCCCGATTCGGACAGTTTAGAGGCACCATGACCAAAGACAGAAAGACCACACGTCTGCCGAGATCTTTCCGACAAACAGACGATTTAGCGAACTATACCTGGGATAATATTATCACCTATAAAAAGAATTTAGGAGATCATGATATCACCATAACCGGTGTGCAGAGTACTTTCATGCAGCGCAACGAGGAGATGGATAGCTATGTGGACGAAATCCCTTACAACTCACTTTGGTATGCCTATGGCACGGGTCGTCCTGTGGAACTTGCCACACAGCTTACTGAGAGATCTCTATTGTCCTACATGGGGCGATTGATCTATGGATTTCAAGACAAATACATACTCACACTTACAAGCCGGTGGGATGGAGCGTCACAGCTGAGTGAAGGAAATAAGTGGGATTTCTTCCCGTCCGCAGCGGTAGCATGGAGACTTGGCGAAGAAGATTTCATCAGCGATATCGAAGCGATTTCTGATATGAAATTCAGAGTGAGCTATGGCTTTGTAGGTAATAGCTCCGTTGCTCCTTACAGCACGCAGGCGAGACTTTCACGCACACAGTATGACTTTGGTGGCTCCCCAGCCTTTGGTTTTGCTCCAGCTAACCTGGCAGACAAAAACCTGAAGTGGGAGAAAAGTAAAGAACTGAACATCGGACTGGACATGGGTTTCATTAAAAACCGAATCAGCGCTAGTTTGGAGCTTTACAACCGAAATACGGTAGACCTGATTTACAACGTGCAAATCCCGACCTCTTCTGGATTTAGCAGCGTGACAACTAATGTGGGTGAAGTTGCCAACAGAGGAATTGAGTTGTCATTGAATACCGTAAATATTGCCAAGTCAAACTTTACCTGGAGCACCAATATCAACTTTGCCAAAAATGTAAACGAAGTAATCTCCATAGGAGACGGAATAGATAGAGATATCGCTACAGGGCTATTTGTAGGTCACCCATTAAAGGCTCACTACTCCTATGAGTTCGATGGCATCTGGCAGCTAGACGAGGAAGCCGAAGCAGCCAAGTACGATCAGGTACCTGGTTCTGTAAAGGTAGTAGACCAAAACAATGACGGCATGATATCTTCCAATGAAGGAATCGATGACCGTACCATCATTGGCTCTCAGCAGCCAGACTGGACCATGGGTATGACCAATAAGGTGACTTATGGCAACTTTGACCTGTCGTTTCTGATCTACACCAGCCAGGGAGCTATATATCGAAATAGCATGCTGAGTGGCACCATGGGACAAATAGGCGCTGGTAGATACAATACCCTAAACCTCAACTACTGGACGGTAAACAACCCGACCAACGACTACTACGGGCCAGGTGTGCCTAATCCGCACAGAGGAGCCATCTTCTATCAGGACGCCAGCTTTGTGAGAATCTCTGACATCACATTGGGCTATACACTGCCACGTTCCGTACTGGACAACTTCGGCTTTAGCAACTTCAGAATGTATGCACAGGTGAGCAACCCGTTTGTCTTCCACGATTTTGATGGCATGGATCCTGAATTCAATTCCAGTACGTACAATGACGGCATCCCTACAGCTACTTACTTGTTCGGCTTAAATGTCTCATTCTAATCGTTCTATTTCGGACATTAAACTATCAAAAGATGAAACTATTTAATAAACAATATATAGCGGCACTGGTCATCGTAGCATTGTTCGGTACCAGCTGTGACGACTTTCTGGATGAAAATTCGGTTTCACACCAGACTTCAGACAATTACTATGTGACGGAGCAGGGATTTGAAGACCTGGTACGCTCCAACTACACCAAGCTGCGTGAGATTCACAAAGAGCGTGACCTGGTATTTATGGGGACGGACTTGTTCACCAGCCTGGCCTGGGACGAAGCTACTGTCGGTAATCAGGGCAACGTACTCAACGTTTACGATACCCGGTTTACACCAAATGTAGGTGCGGGCACCTCACTTTGGGACCTGCTATACAAGCAAATATCCAGAACCAATACCACCATTTCGCGTGCAGAGGGTGTAGTGGGGATGGATGAAAGCCTGAAAGCTGTGAGAGTGGGAGAGGCTAAGTTTCTGAGAGCCATGGCATATTTCTATGCCGTACAGCAGTGGGGCGACATACCTATGCCACTGGAGGAAGTCACTACCGCTAGCAGAGAAGTGACTCGCGTACCAGCCGCTCAGGTGTATGATCAGATCATCGAAGACCTGGAAGAAGCCGAAGGAGTACTGCCTACTAAAGGAAATACCGAATACGGTCGTGCTACCAAAGGTGCAGCACGCTTCCTGCTGGCCAGAGTTCACCTTACCAGAGGCTGGAACTACAACAACTCGCTCGGAGGTACGGCCGAAGATTTCAACAAAGCCGTAGAATATGCTGACTTGATCATTCAGGATTACCCACTGGCTGCCTCATACAGCGACTTATTCCCAGAGCGCTCAGAGAATCCGCTAGAGGAAACCTATCCTGCTCAGGATGACCAAAACGATGAAATCGTATTTGCCGTGCAGTTTAGTGATAACTTGCTGACCAATGGTAGTGACCTTGATGAGCCTCATCAATACCAAATCGGAAACGATTACCATTCTATTTTTGGTGGAGATGCAGAGAAAATCCCTGGCTCACTTGGCAGAACTACCCACTATAACCGTAATGGAGGCCGAAACACTTACATCGTGACGCCTGCTACGTATCGCTTGTTTGATCCAAGCCTGGATACCCGCTACCATCACAACTTCCTGGAGGTGATGTACGCCATGACGGACGTCACTGACTTTGTGCCAAACCTGGACGACCCTGACACGAAGATTGATATCGCACAGGGAGACACGGTATTGTACTTCCCTCCATGGAACGATCCGGCGAGCGATTCTGAAAAAGGTATGGATGTAGGAGGCAACAAACACTACGCCGTGCTCAATCTGGATGAGATAGGTGTCAAAGACCTTACGCCATACCACATAAAAGACATGACTCCTCTCATGTGGAAGTTTTGGGAGCCGGGTCTGCCATATGACGAAGCACTGGGTACATTTGACCTGGCGCTGTACCGATCAGCTGAAGCTTACCTGATCGCTGCAGAAGCCATCCTAAAAGGTGCTGCCAACGGCAACCTCGGAGGTGCAGAAGTATATTACAATACGGTAGTAGACCGTGCACTTGGCGCCAATGCAGGTGCAGACCCCATGCGTGCCGAAGACCCAGCCAACCTGGCTTCTTTGGATGCTGTTTCTTACCGGGCCAATGGCAACCTGGATATCGACATGATTTTGGACGAACGCGCCAGAGAGCTCATGGGCGAGTATACCAGATGGTATGACCTGAAACGTACAGAAAAGCTGATCGAGCGGACCACAGAGATGAATCCATGGACCGCAGCTTTGGGACAAATGAAAACGACGCATTATCTGCGTCCTATTCCTCAGAAGGAGATTGACAGGTCTTTGCCTACCATTTCACAAAATGATGGATACTAGGATCATGTTCTAACGAAATCTTATCTCGCAGGTGTAAAAAGGCAGCCCACTAGCTGTCTGCCTTTTTATGCACCTGTTTTGAAACCTCCATGAAGTGCAGTGCCTCCATGCGAAGGGTAAACCACATAGGTAATGGCAAGAGCCATCAGTGGGGCACTCTGGTAGGTCAGCACTGGAGTGGATATGCGGTCTTCCTCATTAAAAAGATGGAGTGGAGGCAATGACCGAAAAATAAATCACTCGTGATGTAAAGAGAAAATACATGCATAAGCACACATTATACATACGGCTCCTTTGCTTCCTGATGGTAGGATTGAGCGCTTCTTGCAAGCTAAAGGTAAAAACGGTAGAAAAAGTGGATGAGCAGGTCAACTATGCCGAGATGGTATACCCTCAGCTCGATACGGAAAACTCCCGCTGGTTTTTCTTTTCGTCCGCGAGCAGGCCCTTCGGTATGGTCAACCTCAGCCCCGACACGGAAATAGACGGTGCCTGGGGTAGTGGCTACCGATACAAAACGGACACCGTTCAGGGCTTTAGCCATATTCACGCCTGGCAAATGTCAGGAGTATCCGTGATGCCTGTCACGCTAACATCAAGTAACCAAAATACAATATTTCGTGACTTTTCCTCCCCGTTTAGTCACC
Organism: Marinoscillum furvescens DSM 4134; assembly: GCF_003386095.1. Classification (GTDB taxonomy): domain Bacteria; phylum Bacteroidota; class Bacteroidia; order Cytophagales; family Cyclobacteriaceae; genus Marinoscillum; species Marinoscillum furvescens. The sequence goes on from NZ_QREG01000020.1 coordinate 71,031, forward strand.
AAACAGAGCGAATCAAGCCTGGTTTTCATTACCTCGAGCTCGACCGCTATCAGGTGGCAGCTTCGCTCACCAGTACCACACGTGTAGGTTTGCATCACTATCGCTTTCCCGATGACTCACGAGCAGCCGTACTTTTCAACCTCAACACCATGCTGGGGCCCTGCGAAAACATCAACGGCAAGCTACAAAAAGAAGACAACCGAACATTGGCAGGCCAGGTGGTGATGAAACCCACCATGCGCCGCCCCAAACCACTGACCATATTTTTTAAAGTAAAACTTTCTACCGACATAGCCTCAGTAGACAGAGATCCAACAACGGGCAACTACCTCGTGAGCCTCACCAATGACAGTGAACCTGTGCTCATGAAAGTAGGGATCTCCTATACCTCACTGGCCAATGCCGACCTCAACATTCAACAGGAAATGCCTCATTGGGATTTTGATGCTGTAGTAGCTGACGCCCAGAAAGAATGGAACGGCCACCTGGGCCGAATCAAAGTAGAAGGCGGCACACGCATAGCACAACGCCGGTTTTACACCGACCTCTGGCACGCGCTACAGGGGCGAAGAATCATTAGCGATGTAAACGGCGCCTACCCGGACAATACCGGGGAAGACTTCAGAGTAGGGCAGCTGCCATTAGATGAGTCCGGTAAGCCCAAATTCAATCACTTCAATTCGGATTCGTTTTGGGGTGCACAGTGGACCATCAGTACCCTGTGGGGATTGGTTTATCCCGAAATCAAAGCACAGTTTGTGCACTCACTGCTACAGTACCAAAAAGACGGTGGACTCGTGCCGCGCGGACCATCTGGAGGCAACTACACCTACGTAATGACAGGAGCGTCCAGCACACCTTTTGTAGTGAGTGCCATTCAGGAAGGTATCATCACCGAAGACCTGGAGAGCATCTACGAGGCATTGAAAATTAACCACATGCCCGGAGGCATTATGGAGAAGTCGGGCTATGAGCACAACACCCAACTAGGCGGTGGGCTGAAATACTATGTGGAAAAAGGCTACGTACCATATCCTATACCTGAAGGTAAATTTGGTGGCCATCAGGATGGGGGGAGTCTTACCCTTGAGTATGCTTATCAGGACTGGACACTCGCCCAGCTGGCCAAAAAACTGGGGTATGAGGAAGATTATCAGTATTTCCTCCAGCGATCTGAAAATTATAAAAACGTATACGATGCTACCAGCGGATGGATACGCCCCAAAAACCTGGCTGGCAACTGGCTAAAAGACTTTGATCCGTACCAATACAAAGTAGGTTTTGTGGAAGCCAATGGTGCGCAGGCTACCTGGTTTGTGCCGCACGATTTGGAAGGGCTGGCAGCGCTAATGGGTGGACCAGAAAAAGCTGCTCAAAAGCTCCATGCTCAGTTTGAGGAGGCTGAAAAACTTGGATTTACCGCAGGTACCTCACACGACGTGGAGGAGCACCCCGAGTACCGGAGGATTCCCATCAACTACGGCAATCAGCCGTCTATTCAAACGGGGTATGTTTTTCATAAACTCGGCCGTCCGGACCTAACACAGTACTGGTCGCGACAGGTGATCCAGCAAACCTTTAGTGGACTCTCTCCAGCCACTGGCTACAACGGTGACGAAGATCAGGGGCTCATGGGTAGCCTGGCAGTATTGATGAAAATGGGCTTGTTTCAGATCAATGGCGGCACGGACGAAGATCCTGAATACCTCATTGGTAGTCCGGTGTTTGACAAGATAAGCATCACGCTGCACCCTGACTACCACAGCGGAGAGACCTTCGTCATAGAAGCACGCGACAATAGCAATGAAAATGTATACGTGGCCTCATTACAGCTTAATGAGGAGCCGTTGGTGGGTCCGGTCATTCAGCACAGTGCGCTGACCAGCGGTGGTTACCTGGAGCTGCAAATGACCGATCAGCCAACGATAGATAATAATTCCAACGATAATGATCTCTAAGGTGAAGTACCGATTGTTTCTAATAGGCCTATGTGCCAGTCTATCACTTAGTGCGCAGCTCCAAAACAAGCCGGAGCTGGAAGAGCGCTTTATGGACATGGGGTTTGGGATTTTCATTCACTGGAGCCTAGACTCGCAGCTGGGAAGTGTGATCAGTCACTCCATGGTGGGAGCATCCGAAGATTACCTGCAGCGCTACATGCAGGACCTGCCCCAGACATTTTATCCGGATAAGTTTGATCCCGAGGAGTGGGCGCGGCTTTTTAAGCTCACGGGAGCAGAATATGTCGTCTTTACCACCAAGCACCACAACGGCTTTTGCATGTGGGATACGGAAACCACTGATTTCAACATCATGAATACGCCGTATGGAAAAGACATTACGGGTATGCTGGTGAAAGCCCTGCGCAAATACGGATTGAAAGTGGGCTTTTACTATTCGCCAGAGGATTTTAGTTTTCTGCACAAGCAGGGGCACGTAATTTCCCGCAAAGGGCCCATGACTCAGATCACGGCGAACAAGGAGCTGTTTGAATATTCCAAACGCCAGGTGGACGAACTTTTTACCAACTATGGCAACATAGAAATGGTGTTTTTCGATGCTTTTTCTACCAAAAACCTCGTGCAATACGTGCATGAAAAATACCCGGAGGTGGTGGTCACCAGAGGGGAGATGAAAACTCCCGAACAGAAAATACCCGACGCGCCCATGCCTGGCCCCTGGGAAACCTGCATGACGATGGGCACCCAGTGGGCTTACAAACCTACCAACGAAGTGTACAAGGACGGAGGGGAGCTGATCAATAAGCTCATAGAAATACGGGCCAAGGGCGGCAATTTTTTGATGAATGTAGGGCCCAAGCCGAATGGCGAGATTCCCAAAGAGCAAGAAGAACGCCTGCGAGAAATCGCCCTTTGGATGTTTGTAAACGATGAAGCCATCAAGAATGTGCGCACCGTACCGAGCGTCATCAAAGAAGGCGACCTCTGGTTTACCAAAGCCAAAGATGAAAATACGGTCTATGCGTTTGTCACCCAGCAGCCGGAGTGGTTCAAGGGGCGAAGAAGGCTCTTCTATACCGAAAGCATCCGGGCTACAAAGGATACGGAGATCTCTGTACTGGGCCAAAACGACCTGGTGGTGGAGTACTCTCCCAATAACAAGCCAGAGTCCCGGTTTAGCCAGCGCAAACACAACCTGGAGCTGTCCATCACACGGGCGCAGCGCCTATACAACAACAAGGTATGGCCCAATCCGATCGTGGTGAAATTGACCAACGTGGAGTTTGTGGAGTGATGTGGTGAGTTTAAAAGATTGGTGCTGTAAAAAAGGAGTATCTTTTTTCTCATATTGGAGCACGTTGCTATAGATTAGGAGGAGGAATGATTTTAGGTATATTGGAATATCGGAGGAGGTTAAGCATAAAATCCCTGCCAGCATGGTTGGGGATTTTTCTGTTTGTCGTTAGCATGAGTGCGGAGGGGCAAAACCTCAAGTTTGAGCATTACAATGACAATGATGGGTTGTCTCACAATTCCATCAGGCACATTGTGCAGGACGATCAGGGCTACCTCTGGCTGGGTACCTTTTACGGTCTCAATCGCTTCGATGGCTTTCATTTCAAAAACTACCTCAGTAACGAGGCAGGCAATACTCTCCACAATGACGACATCACCGCGCTGCAGCTGGACAGTGCCACCAATAGCCTCTGGATAGGTACCCGAAAAGGACTGACGCGTTTGCAACTGGATACGTACGAGTTTACAACCTTTTTGTCCGATCCTAAAGACCCCAACAGCCTTCCCGATGAGGAGGTTCGTTCGATTTACCTCGACAAGTTTGATCGGGTATGGGTGGGTACCAAAGACCTGGGGCTATACCTGTTTGAGCCGGAGGAGAATGCCTTCACCAAAGTGCCACTGGAGGGTGTCAACTATGTGAAAGAAATCGTGGAAGATAGCCAGGGCAATATCTGGGTAGCATCTTATGAAACTGCTGGTGTGGCCAGGCTCAGGCTGGGAAGTACCGGAATCATATCAGAAATCACCTACTATACACTTGAGGTTCCCGGTGCTGCCGCGATCAACCCCTATACCAATTTTGTCTACGAAGACGGTAAGGGGGATATCTTCGTAGGCACTCGAAAAGGACTTTATAAGTTTGATCAGGACCAAAGCACGTTTGAAAATCTGTACATAGCCGATGATCAGACACGCGAAAAGCTGGGGCCTTACTTTTTGAGTGTAGCGCAGGCACCTGATGGTCAATACTGGGTAGGAACGCTCGGCGGCCTGCTCATCTGCGATCAGCTCGAAGACATTCCCGATGGAAACTATCAGTGGTATTATTCAGTCTTGTCTGAAGACAATTCGCTGGTAGACAACCTCGTGTCCGCACTGTATTTTGACCCTTCGGGGGTGTTGTGGATCGGTACGGAAGAGGGGCTGGACAAATACGATCCGTATGAAAACCAGTTTAAAATCAACAAAGACATCTCGCGATACATTGACAATCAGGCACCTCGAATCAGGGGCTTTGCCCGGACCTACAAGGACGAAGTAGTAGTGGCCACCCGGCACAATGGCCTGTTCATTGATCATAATGGAGAGTTTGTGCCTTTGTTTACCGAAAACCACGACATGGCCAGTATCTATTCCTGTGACGGCCGCACGTTTTATTGTGGCCTTTGGAATGGCAACATCCTGGTTTATGATTACGGCTCACAGTCTTCCAGGCTGCTAGATGTGGGTTTTGAAAACACACCCGTTTTTGATTTTGCCGAATACGGAGACTACCTGGTGGTATGCTCACATGGCGATGGTGCCATGCTTATGGATAAGGAAACCTTAAAGCCGGTACGACACATCTTGCCGGATTTTGACATCAATAAACTTGCGATAGAGGACGAGTTCCTTTGGTTTGCTACCGAAAGTGGGGCGGTACGCTATCATGTGGGAGCGGGAAATGCCACAGCCTTTTCGGAGGGAAATGAGGAAAATGGTGGGCTGCCGCACGAAAACGTGAGCGATATCTTCGTGGACTCACGAAGTAGGGTGTGGGCTGCTACACGCAAAGGGCTTGCGGAGTATGATTCAACTGTGAGTGCCTTTAAGCTCAAAGGCGAACATCCAGAGCTCAAAGGAAAATGGGTGACCGATGTGGTAGAAGACGCCAGAGGGTACTTATGGCTAAACATGAACAACAATAACATCGCCTGGTACGATGTGGAAAAGGAACAGGCCAACATCTACAACGTAAACAGTGGCAATCGCCTCGATATTTTTAGTTCTAGTGGGTTTTTCAATTTTAACAATACGACGATTTATCTCGGTGGGAAAAACGGTGTAATCAGCTTTTCTCCGAAAGACATTCAGGAAAATGAATGGTCGCCAGAGCCGTTTATCACGGAGTTTAAGGTCAACAATGAACTGGTACTGCCCGGGGTCCAGCTCAACGGCCAAATACCGCTGAAACGAGACCTCAACTATGAGCGCCAGGTTACACTCAACTACGAAAACCGTAACTTCTCCATTCAGTTCTCCTCGGCATCTTATACCAACCAGCGGCTCAACAAATTTGAATACATGCTGGAGGGCTTCGATGAAGCGTGGGTGGCTACCAGTGGCAATTCGCGCACCGTGCAGTATACCAACATGCCCGCGGGTACCTATGACTTCAAAATCAGAGCTAGCAATAGCGATGGCAAGTGGAGTGACGTGTCTTCCTACAGCATAGAAGTATTGCCAACTTTTTGGGCGAGTTACCAGGGAGTGGCAGTCATTGTCTGTTTGCTGCTGCTGATCGGCTATTTTACACGCAAGCAGATCCGCTTTAGAGTAAAACTCAAACAAGAGCTGCTCACTGAGAAAGTACAGCGGGAGCGTGATGAAAAACTCAACAACGAAAAACTCCGGTTTTTCACCAACATCTCGCACGAGCTACGCACCCCTCTGTCGCTCATACTGGGGCCCACGCGTCAGATTCTCGAGCATGTAGAGTCCAACGACTACCTCAAGAGCCGGGCCAACCTGATCAACCACAGCACCAATCAGCTGCTGAGGCTCGTCAACCAAATACTGGATTTTCGGCGTGCAGAAGCTGGAGAGGTCAAACTCCAGGTAGCTGAGGTAGACATATTGCCGGCTACCAAAAACATTTTCTATTCGTTTGTGGAGCTGGCCCACTCCAAAAACATCAATTTCAACTTCAATGTGGAAGATGAGGCTTTGGTGTGCTGGGTAGATCTGGATAAGTACAGCAAAGTGCTGTACAACCTGATTTCCAACGCCATCAAATTCACCCATAACCACGGGCACGTGGAGTTGTTTGTGGGCATCAAAGAGAGTGACCAAAGGCGCCTGGTGGTAGAAGTGAGTGATGATGGCATAGGCATTCCACCTGAGAGCCAGGAAAAGATTTTTTCGAGGTTTTATCAAGCCAACAATAGCAAAGAAAATACGACGGGTACAGGGATAGGCCTTTCTTTGGTGAAGTCTTTGGTGGAGATTCACAAAGGCACCATAGCCGTACAAAGTGCCACAGACAAAGGCAGCATCTTCACGGTGGAGCTCCCTGTTTCTAAAGAGGCCTTTGCCAGCAGTGAGGTGTCGAGTTTTATTGCCGTAGATCCCGATGCGGCGCCCCTGGTAGATAGCAAGCCCCAGCAGGAGGTGGGTGTTTTTGCGGCTCCCAAGACCAATACAGATATAAAAACGTCTGTTTTGGTGGTGGATGACAATGCCGAATTGCGCAACTACCTCGTGGAGTTTCTCTCTGGGCACTTCAAGGTCTATGAGGCCGAAAACGGAAAAGAAGGGCTGGAGCTGTGTCGCAAGATCAAGCCGGTGCTGTGTGTGGCCGATGTGATGATGCCGGTGATGGATGGCTTTGAGTTTGTACAGGAAGTCAAAAACGATGAGAAAATAAGCCATACGGCCATCATCCTGCTCACCGCCCTGGGCGAAAACGAAAACCGCATCAAAGGCTACAAAATCGGGGTGGATGGCTACCTGGTAAAGCCTTTTGATCCTTCGCTGCTCAAGTCCAGGATAGACAATATCCTCAAAATACGCTTTGACCTGAAGCAGGAGTTTTCCGGTGAGACCGAAAGCGATGTGACCAGCCTGGCGCATTCGCAGCTAGACATAGATCTGATCTCGAAAATCAAGGAAATCATAGAAGAAAACCTGGCCAATCCGGAGCTAACCCCGGCTTTTTTGAGCGATCAAATGGCCCTGAGCTCTTCCAAGCTATACCGCAAAATCACCGAGCTCACCGACATGTCGCCCAATGAGTTTATCCGCACCATCCGACTGAAAAAGTCTGCGGCCTTATTGAAAAGTAAAAATTACAATGTCTCAGAGGTGGCCATCGCCGTGGGTTTTAATGATCCGCTGTACTTTAGCCGCCGATTTAAAAAACAATTTGGATACGCCCCCAGTGAGCTGATCAAGTGATAGCTGCACAGACAGGATTGCCGGGGGCTCCACTAAATCATTCATCGATGAAACAACTTTTCTGTACCCTAGTCACCTTCCTGTTTGGACTCCATACACTGAGCGCACAGCCAGCGGCCACCAGCTACTCGTCTACACCCGATTTGGTAGTGGCGCACTACACACCGCAGAACATCACCCAGCTGGGTGAGGGGCACTACCTCGTAGATTTTGGTAAAGCTTATTTTGGCACGGTAGCCATAGCGTCGGAGATTGACCAGAAGGAATCGCTTACTGTGCATCTGGGCGAAAAGCTACAAGCCGGACGCATCGATCAAAAGCCGGGGGGGACCATCCGGTACCAGCGCGCACTGGTACCTCAGCTCATCGCAGGGGAGCAGGTGTTGGTGTCGCTGACGCCAGATCGCCGCAATACCAAGCCCCAGGCCATCCCCATACCCGATTCCATTGGCGTGATCATGCCTTTTCGGTATTGCGAAGTGGAAAACCTACAGGTGCCCATTCAATCTGTGAGCTTTGCACAGCGTGCCGTGCATAGTAACTTTGACGAAGGTGCCGCTTATTTTTCATCGTCAGATACGGTGCTCAACCGTATTTATGACCTGTGCAAACACACCATAAAGGCTACTACCTTTGCCGGGTACTATGTAGATGGCGACCGGGAGCGCATACCCTATGAAGCAGATGCCTACATCAACCAGCTCAGCCACTATGCCGTGGATGACGACTATGGCATGGCCAAAAGAACCAACGAATATTTCATCGCAAATCCTACCTGGCCTACCGAGTGGCTGTTGCATACCGTCATGTTGTTTTACCAGGATTTTATGTACACGGGAGATTTGTCTTTGCTGCAAAAGCACTATGACGACCTGAAGGTGCGCACCCTGCAGGAGCTGGCCAGGCCTGACGGGCTGATTACCAGCAAATCCCCTCGGCTGGATTCCGCTTTTAAGCGAAAGCTCGGTTTTGATAACCCCAAAACCAACGTAAGAGATATTGTAGACTGGCCTCCCGGGCAAAAAGATACCGGATGGAAACTGGCCACCGAAGCAGGCGAACGGGACGGCTATGACATGAGCGTAGAGGTAAACACGGTGGTGAATGCCTTCTACTATCACAACCTGGCACTCATGGCAGCCATCGCTCAGCACCTGGGTAAAGCAGCAGATGCCAGGAGCTTTGCAGCAAAAGCCGATCAGGTGCGCGCCGTGATCAATGACAAGCTTTTTGATGAGGACCGGGGCGTGTATGTAGACGGGCTGGGGGCTACCCATGCTTCACTGCATGCCAACATGCTGCCGCTGGCCTTTGGGCTGGTGCCTGAAAGACATCAGCAGTCCGTGGTAGCCTTTATCAAAACCCGGGGGATGGCCTGTAGCGTATATGGGGCGCAGTACCTGCTAGAGGGACTTTTTATGGCCGAAGAGCCGGAGTATGCACTGGAGCTGATGACAGAGACCACTTCAGACCGCAGCTGGTGGAACATGATAGCCATAGGCTCCACCATGACGCTGGAAGCCTGGGACATGAAGTACAAGCCCAATGCCGACTGGAACCACGCCTGGGGCACTGCGCCGCTCAATGTGACCGTCAGGCACCTGTGGGGCATCACTCCAGCAACGCCCGGCTTTGGTAGGGTGCGGGTAAAGCCTCAGCTGGCAGGTCTGGCGAGCACAAAGGTGAAAACACCAACACCACATGGTCCCATTGTAGCTAGCTACGCACAGGAGGAGGGTAAGGAGCTGTACACCATTGAGCTGCCACCAAACATGACGGGAACCTTTGTGCTCACAAAGGGTAAGGTGCATTCCCTCAACGGCCAAAAGGCCAAAGGTAAAGAGGTAGCGCTCAGCGCCGGAGTAAATGAACTGGTAGTGCGCAGGTAGGGAAGGAGAAGCCAATGGGTTGAAGGCTTCCGTGTATTGGTTGGAGGCTTCCCTGCGTTGGTTGGAGGCTTCCGTGCATTGGTTGGAGGCTTCCGTGCATTGGTTGAAGGCTTCCGTGCATTGGTTGGAGGCTTCCATGCATTGGTTGGAGGCTTCCGTGCGTTGGTTGGACGCTTCCGTGCGTTGGTTGGAGGCTTCCATGCGTTGGTTGGAGGCTTCCGTGTATTGGTTGGAGGCTTCCGCCTATTAGTTGGAGGCTTCCATGCGTTGGTTGGAGGCTTCCGTGCGTTGGTTGGAGGCTTCCATGTATGGGTTGGAGGCTTCCGTGTATTGGTTGGAGGCTTCCGCCTATTAGTTGGAGGCTTCCATGCGTTGGTTGGAGGCTTCCGTGGGAACCGTCCTGAATTTACTTGACAATTAGCGAGCGTCTGTTCGTCTTATTCTATCCCACAGGAAATCAAATATGAATTCCTGATATCGATTTTTGAAATCAGGGTCATCCATAAACTTTTTGTAGATCCCAGTATGGGTAAAAATCATGCTTTGCATGATGTCAAGCACCTTTTTGTCAGAGGTGATCTTTGCATTCTGCTTGTCAGAATTTTCAATGGACTTTCTGGTAGAATCATCCTCGTAGAGCTTTTCTGGAAGGTTCATTAGGGCTTTTTTGGCTTCCTCGGCATCTACGCCTTCACCCATATCGGCTATGTCTTTACCGAACCGGTCATTAAAGGTTTTAATGATGTTTTCCAGTGTGTCAAATTCACCAACTGGCTTATTTCCTCCCATGCTTACAGGTATCGGGTCTATTTCGCCAGGCTCTGCGGCAAGCGATATAGCTGAGGCTTGATCTTTGGATATTTTGTACGTCTCCATATCGATCACCTCCAGGATGTTTTCATCGGGCTCGTCATCCTCTACTTTGAGTTTCGGAACTAAATGCTTGAGATACAACCATAGCATTTCCCAGTAGTGGTTGTTAAAAGGAAGGAGCTTTGAGAGGTAGCTGTATGTTCTTAAAAAAGACTTTGCCTTGGATTTAAAATCAATCTGTTCGTCCTGGTTTAAGTCTTCTTCAAACACCCGCTCGGCAGTGGCCAATAAGCTATCCAGGGAGTGTCTGTCTTTTTCAGAATAGTAGCCTTCAAAAAAGCGCTGTACCTCTTCCAGGCTATAGACCTGTTTGTCATCAAGCTCATCTTGCAGGTCATTGAGCTTGTTTGCATCTGTTTCTCTACTCAGCATAGTAGTGGTATAGAAGGGTGCAAATGCTTCCTGGATGTCCTGGTGGCTGTTGTAAAAGTCTAGTACAAAGGTGTCTTTCTTAAGTGGTTTGTGTGACCTGTTGAGGCGTGAGAGTGTCTGCACGGCTTGTACGTCCGTCAATTCCTTGTCTACGTACATGGTATGCAGCAGCGGCTGGTCAAAGCCTGTTTGATACTTGTTGGCTACTATTAGAAACCTGTACTCGTCTTTTTCAAATTGCTCAGGAATATCGTCGTTATCGGCGAATTGGTTCATTTGATCCTCTGTAAGCTCCTCACCAGTACTGTAGTGTGCTTTTTTGCCTGAAAACGCCACGATTGCTTTATAGGGAGCGTTGATTTCTTTCAGGTACACGTCAAAGGCATCCTTATATTTCATGGCTGCCTCGATTGATTTAGTCACCACCATCGCCCTGGCTTTTCTTCCGATCAAATGCCAAACATTTTGCTGGAAGTGATCTATCATTATTCGGGCCTTCTCTCGGATGGCCATTTCGTTGGCTTCTACATAGGAGCGCAACTTTTTGGAGGCTCTTTTTTTATCGTAAAGTTGCGTGCTGCTGATCTCTTCACTTCCCTTTCAAATCTTGTAGTAGCTCTGGTAGGTAGTATACTTCTCCAATACGTCCAGGATGAACTCTTCGTCTATGGCTTGCTTCATGGAGTAGGTGTGAAAAGGGATGTATTTTTTATGTACTTCTCCATTTTCGTCCGTGTATTCCTGAGGTATACCAAAGGTTTCGAGGGTCTTGTTTTTAGGGGTGGCCGTAAAGGCAAAGTAGCTGGCATTTGCCAGCATCTTCCTGCTTTGGATCAGGTAGTTTAAGAGGTCTTCGGTGCTGATGGCTCCTTCTTCGTCTTTGGGTAGCTCTGCTAGCTGATTGCTGGCAAACAGGGCATTTAGGCTGGCTGCTGCCTGCCCGCTTTGGCTGCTGTGTGCCTCATCTATGATGATGGCCACCCTTTTTTCCTGCATGTCCTGCACCGCATTTAGCACAAATGGAAAAGTCTGTACCGTACAGATCATCAGCTTCTTATTATTGGCCAGAGCCAGGCGCATGTGGGTGGTCTTGCTAAATGACGTTTCGGTGGGGTCCAGCTCTTTGATGTCTTTTGCACTGCCTGTGATGGCTTCTACTACCTTTTTTACGTGAGAGAAACTCTTGATATTGGTTTTGATTTGTTTGTCAAGTACGGTTCTGTCCGTGACCACTACCACACAATCGAAAAGCGGCTGGGTGTTGGTTTTGTCATACAGACTCACCAGCTGATGGGCCAGCCACGTGATGGAATTGGACTTGCCCGAACCAGCACTATGTTGGATCAGGTAGCGCTGACCTACTCCTTTTTCTTTGGCATCTACCAGGAGCTTTCGCACCACGGTCAGCTGATGGTATCTGGGAAAAATCAGCTTTTTCTTGCTTTTTTTTGTTTTGGGGTCTACCTCTACTACCAGTTGGGCAAATTTTTCGATGATATTGGCCAGGCTGGATTTGGCCAGGACTTCATGCCAGAGGTACCAGGTTTTTAGTTTGTCTTTAGGGGCCGGGTTGCCAGCACCAAAGGGAGGGTGAGGGCTCCCGTCATTGAGGCCTTTATTGAAGGGGAGGAAGTTGTTGGTGCCATTTATGGTGGTACTCATGTATACCTCATCCGTGTCGGCAGCAAAATGCACCATGCACCTGGCAAAATGAAAGAGCTTGTCTTTGGCACTCCGGTCTTTGATGTACTGCCTGATCGCATTTTTTACTGCCTGTTGGGTAAAAGCGTTTTTCAGCTCCATCGTGATGATGGGTAGGCCATTGATGAAGATGACCAGATCCAGACGGTTTTTGTTGTTGTCGGCATAGATCAGCTCCTCGGTCACGGAGAAGATGTTGGCTTCATATTTTGCCTGATCTTTTCTATTGTAGCTGGAGTTTGGCTGTGGATAGAAAAGTGTGATGGTGCGGTCAAAAAACTTAACACCGCGCCGCAAGGTCTCTATGATGCCTTTCTCCTTGATCTTGCTGTCCAGGCGAGCTAAGAAAATACGCTCACCTTTCTTTTGGATCTCCTGGAAGGTGATGGGTTGGGTAGCTTCTATAAACTGCAACAGCTGGCCGGTATTGAGGCAAAACTCCCGATCAAATTCATTGGAAGTGGATGCTACATAGCCGTGTAGTTCTTGAAGTTCCCTGGTAATGAGTCTTTGAAAGCCTTTTTCTGATGTGTCGGTGCTGCCATGTATCATGCGTCTATTCCATTGCGTTTTACTTGATAATCCGCTGCTGGCTCAGCTGCCATACTTATTTGATCCTCCGATTCTTCATTGCTACGCCAGTTCCGCACATCGATCTTGCCTGTAACTGCCTCACTGATTAAAATCTGGCGATAGTCTTTGATCAATTCCATTTCTTTTTCAATTCTGGAAATGGCCTGTTCGATTTGAGATGTTTCAGTATCTATATTGTTAATAATAGCCTCCTGCTCATCAAGTGGGGGTAGTGCCAAATCAAAATTTTTAAGGTTTTGAAAATTTAAGCCTTCTCGACCACCACCATATTGATAAAACCATACTTGCTTTTGACCAACATTGGATGACAATACCAAATACAAGTATTTTGTAATGATATGATTAGTAGGTCGAATAATACAGACATGTTGATTGACATTCGCCTCCCCAAGTGTATCTGTTACAAAAAAACATCTGCCTATGGAACCACCAGTTATATTCAAAAGGACATCATTTTCCTTTACTTTAGACCCTTTCATTGAATTATGGACACTAGGATTAATTCTTGCCACATCCGAAAGGTCAATTCTATCAAAATGTATATTTTGACTTCTTAAAAGAGGAATTCCATCATTTGTGTAAACTGATGCCCCACCCTTAGGAGTAACTCCGCTACCAATTTTTTTTGTAATAAATTTCAACTTCTTCACCTCCCAGTGAGCCGGAATCTTACCTAACCATGCAACCCCTGAGTCTTTCATCTTCACATTGGGGTCGAGCCCTCTGGTCACTGCCTGATTGATGATGGCTTGCTTTTGCTCTTTGAGTACCTCAATTAACTGTTGTTTCTTGTCGAGAAACTTATCTATCAAGCGGCATTTGTGGTCGAGGAAATTGGCTATATGTGTTTGCTCTGGAAGAGGAGGAGAAGGAAGTTTTAGATTTTTTAGAAATCGACTCTGTATCTCGGTCTGATTTGTTGCACCTTGACCAATTGTTACCTCTATTAGAGAAAAGTTTATTGACAGAAAGTAATAAATAAATCTTTGATCGACTCTTCCTTTAGAGTCTCTTATTAAGGTAACATGGCTGTCAGCGACATAAAGAAAATTCGGATGGTATTGTTCGAATAAAAAGGTTTTCCCTAAAACTCCTCCTCCAGTTGATGCAAGTAATACATCGAACTGATTCACAACCCCACGACTCACTATTTTATCAGTATAACGAATAGAACTTTCATCCCAGTATCCTTTACTAAAAGTAGCCTGATTAACCACTTTTTTATTACTGTGATCCACATAATTTGGTGTCTCACCTCTGGAAATAAAATCAACCATATTTCTGAGTCTTCTGGCTTTCCAATGCTCAGGAATATCACCTAGCCAATCGATGGAGGTGGGTTTGTAGGTGGGGTATACTGGGTATCGGCTCATTCTACAATCTCTTTTAATAAACCTTCGGTTTCTTTTTCCAGAGCCATGATGTCTTTGGTGATCTCACTCAGACTTCTTAGGGGCTGGTATTTGTAAAAATGGCGGGTAAATGATATTTCATACCCAATGAGCGTTTTGTCATAGTCGATCCAGGCATCCGGTACATGTGGCAGTACTTCTTTTTCGAAGTATTCGTCAATATCCTCTGTAAGTGGTACCTGTTCTGAATCCCGAAGCTCGGCATCAGGTTCGTATATGATTGTAACGTCCCGGCCGGGCCTGGCTTTTTCTTTCTTTTTGATGACTTTTTCGGCTGATTCATCTTTCCAACTAAAAGCATTTAATAGTTGCTTTTTGGTGTCATTATCAGGTTTTATCCCATGCTTTTTATACGCTTTGTCTACGTCTTTTTTGAAGCTATTGAAATCGTCATAGCACGTATCCCCCAGTTCTGATTTTAACAGTCTGGCTACTTCTTGTATCTCCCGTTGCTTTTGCCAGAATTTGACGTCCAGTAGTTTTTTCTTATCTGCTGGCTTCACACTGATCTCGTTCTTTTCCCAATACTTGAAAATGGTCTCTTTGTGATCCGCCAGGTTTTCATATACCGCTTCACCAATTCGGCTGTAGATCCATTTCATTTCTTCCTGGAGCGCGGAGTGGAACATCAGCTCTTCAATGACTTCCTCTTTTAACTGAGCCTTTAAGCGAAGCGGTCTTTCTACGATGATTTTCTGATAGCCAAAATCTTCGTTGTTGAATATCTTAGATTGTTCTGTTTCTCTGAAGTCGAGGTATAATTGCGTGATCT
The DNA here is from genome assembly GCF_003386095.1 of Marinoscillum furvescens DSM 4134. Classification (GTDB taxonomy): domain Bacteria; phylum Bacteroidota; class Bacteroidia; order Cytophagales; family Cyclobacteriaceae; genus Marinoscillum; species Marinoscillum furvescens. Next base: position 86,059 of record NZ_QREG01000020.1, read on the forward strand.
GGTTGATGTGCTCGTCAGTAAGTTCATGAGATTTACTGCCAAGGCTTCTGCGCATCTTTTGATAAATCTCCGAAGCATCAATCAGCTGTATTTTGCCTTTTCTACGCTCAGGCTTTTTGTTGTTTAGGATAAATATGTAGGTATTGATGCCGGTGTTGTAAAACATGTTTTTAGGCAAACCTATGATGCAATCCAGCCAGTCATTTTCGATCAGCCATCTACGTATTTCACTTTCGCCACTGCCAGCATCACCGGTAAATAACGCTGAGCCATTGTGTACAGAAGCCACTCTGGAACCTAGTTCAGATCTTTTCTTCATTTTGTAAGCCATGTTGGACAGGAAGAGCAGCTGCCCATCACTACTGCGTGGTACGCCTTTGGTAAAGCGCAAGTCCAGTATCTTCTTCTTCTCACCGACAATGAAGTCCATATCCACCTTCCAGCTTTTGCCATACGGAGGATTGGAAAGCATAAAGTCAAATTCTTTATTAGGGAAGCCATCACGAGATAGGGTAGAGCCAAAGGCAATGTTTTCAGGGGATTCGCCTTTGATGAGCATATCTGATGTACAGATGGCATACGTTTCAGGGTTTACTTCCTGTCCGTAGAGATAGAATTTACATTTCTTTTCATTTGATATTTCCAGGGCAAAATCTTCTGACTCGGTGAGCATTCCACCCGAACCGCATGCTGGATCATAGATGGAGTAGGTACCATGCTCTTTGAGGTCATCTTTGATAGGCTCGAAGATTACATGCGTCATCAGTCTAATGATCTCTCTGGGAGTAAAGTGTTCTCCAGCTTCTTCGTTGTTTTCTTCATTAAACTTTCTGATCAGTTCTTCAAAAACATACCCCATACCCAGGTTGGTCAGTGGGGGAAGCTTTTCGCCTTTACTATTCTTTTTCTCAGTGGTGCTGAGGTTAATCTCGTTTGAGGTGAATTTTTCAATGAGGGAGTAGGTAATTCCTGCATCCTTCATGGTTTCCAGCTGGTTGCGAATCTTAAACTTGCTGATGATTTCCTGGACATTGTCGCTAAAGCCATCCAGGTATTCTTCCAGGTTGCTGTCTATATGGTCTGGATCTGACATCAGAGAGGCAAAAGGAAACTTAGCATCTTTAGGGCTGTTTAGGCCCATGGTAAATCTAGAGGTATTGAAGAAGGGATAACCAGTCTTGTTTTTTAATCCTTCTTTGCTGTCAATCTTATTATCGATCAGGAATTGATTAGCCTCTAGTACGGCTTCCTTAGTAGGCTCCAGCAATACGTCGAGCCTCCTTAGTACTGTGAAGGGGAGCATAATGTCACGGTATTTGCCTCTTACAAATACATCTCTCAGTACATCATCAGCAATGCCCCATATAAAATTGATTATCTGATTGTGTGACTTGTGATTCATATTCTCTTTTTGATTAGGTCCGCTGCCTCTGGCACCATTAATTGGTATTTTCGAATTGTGAGCATTGAGATAGTGTCTTGCGCTATCTCATTGAAAAATGTTGGAAAAATAGGCAATAATAACGGTATGGAAAACAAAAAAGGGAATCAGGGTGGAGGAATTCCGTGCCGGTGATTGCGATGGATGTAAGATTTTGGCTTACAGTCCTAAATGGTTTTCGCGCAGAGGCGCAATGCGTTGCGTATCTGCGTGCCACGTATTGTTTTTGCGTCTTTGCTACCACCGGAGGGTTATCCGGGTTATAGGTGGGTACAAAAAAAAACGCCCCGATGGGGCGTTTTTTGGTACTTAATGTTGGTGTACCGGTTCGGTATCTGTTTCTTCTGATTCCACAGGATCGGCTACACCAGGAAGGCGATAGCGATCTCGGCTTGCTGGCGAATCAAAAAACACATACTCAGCAGCGGCATTGAATGACTGAGTGAGATCGTAGAGTTCGTTGAGGCGGGTGATTCGTGCTTCAGTATCTACTTCGCGGTTGCCTTTCTTGGTTTCTTGAGCTTGCTGTGCCTGGCGCAGGGTTTCGGCTTGCGTAGGGATGCTATCCAGTAGTATTTCAGGTGTGTTTACGGCATCCAGTCCTGCCCGGTGTTCGGTGATGGTCTGGCTGAGGCTGGCAAAGAAAGCAATGGTGCCTTCCTGTGTAGCAGTGAGCTTACTGTAGCGGCCTATACCAAACTGGCGCTGGATGGCTTTTCGGTCAGGAAAAGCTTTCAGCACCCAGTAGCGCAATTGCTGGTAAAGGCGGTGAGCATTGTTGATTTCTGTTAGTAGCTTTTCGGTGTAATCTCCCAGACGGGCTACGTTCACCTCATCGCCACCTTCTTGCAGTGCCCAGGTGGTGAGTTCGTAGAGCTTGCCATGTTTGGTTTCACCCAGGTCAGGGTCAAAAGCCTGAAAGGTACTTAGGTCTTCATCTAAATAGCTGAGCACATTAGACGCATGCTGAAGGAGGATGTCATCAGCAAATCGGAAATTTCTAATTTGTTCCATAGTATTATACGTTATGTTAAAAGTTTGAATATAAGCACGGATGGCTCTCAACGCAAACAATTGTGAACAAAACGTTTGCTGTACTAGATTTCAGTACGTTGGTTAGAGACTTTGGTCTGTGGGGTGAAGGCTTCCCTGCATTGGTTGGAGGCTCCAGCAGATTTCATTCATGCATCATCGCTCAGATTGTCAAAACCGCATTATTTTCTGGTAAAAATTAAGATTAAGCTTGTTTTGAATGCTTATTCGGGTCATAAATTATGAGAATTGAATCATAAGTCATAGTCATGGAATGGTACTTAAAGTAGCATTGTAACTACGCCATAATACCTAAACCAATTAGTCAACCTTTAAACCTAAACTATGGCACAACTTATACTGATACACCCGAAGCATTGGCATTGTAGCAAGACTAGAATTTGGTGAGCTCTAGTGGTGCTTTTTTATTTGATGTCGGCAGGTACGAAAAAAGCGTTGAGAGACGTATGGTCATGGAGGTATGTTCTTGGCAGGCTCCTGGTCTATGGGTCTTTTGGGGCGGTAATGTCGGGGTGCTCGCTTCAGCTGAGTACTATAGAGGCCGGAGGGACCAGTTTTTCGCTGATCCTTTCGTCGCTGGCCATACTCATGGTTCTGGGTCTGGGAGTGGGGCTGGTTTATTACAAAAAAGTGTATGAGCACAAAATAAGGCAGCTTAAAAACTGGAATGAAGAGCGAAAAAAGTACCAACTCTCGTCGCTGGATCAGGAAGCCAGCCTGCTAACATTGCACAAGGTTCGCGAGTATTTGGAGTCGTCCAAAGTGTACCTGCAAGCAGACTTGAGTATTCAGGATGTGGCTACCGCGATAGATGTTCATCATCGCTATATATCACAGGCGATCAATGAAAACCTTGGGCAGGGATTCCGGCATTTTGTCAATACCTACCGTATTGCCGAGGTAAAACGCAGACTAAAGGATCCTGAATATAAAAGGTACACCATGGTGGCTATAGCCGAATCATGTGGGTTGAAATCGAAATCTACCTTTAATCGCACCTTCAAAAAAGTGACCGGACTGACGCCTTCTGAGTACCTGGAAAAGGAGTTTCCGGGTAGTGAATAGCTTTATTTTAGCTTATAACGCTTAATAGCGTATAAAAAACGAGTGTCATTTCAGGAATTGACACCATAAATGCCTTTTTTGGCACTTTTGGCCAGGTTTTAAAGTATATCTTGGGAGAGTGATCTAGTGGATGTCGGGGCAAAATAGCCCGAATTTATAGAGGCAATTAAGTGGTCTGCTATACACTCAGATTCACACCTAAACTAAAACCTAACAAAAGATGAAAAAACACTACTATTTCCCGCAAGGGGCCACCCGGCAGGTGAAGCCATTGCGCTTCATCCTGCTTGCCTTTGGCCTGTTGGTCGCCTTCTCTTCCAATGCTCAGTTTGTCCACCCGGGCATTTCGCACAAGCTGTCGGACCTGGATCGCATGAAATACATGGTGGAGGCAGGCATAGAACCCTGGGCCACCACTTTTCAAAACCTGAGCAACCACGGCCGGGCCAAGCATACCTACCAGGTCAATGTGGATCCTGCGCTCACTACTGAGTATAACTCTACCAGTGATGGCTGGTTTATCAATGACGGCACAGCTGCCTACTACAATGCCCTGATGTGGTACATCACTGGCGACAGCCGGCATGCGGACAAGGCCATAGAGATCTTCAACACCTGGAAAGGGCTGAAGCGCAACACCATGTCCATACCACTGAGTTCGGGGCGCATCTGGCGCATCATCGAAGCAGCCGAGATCATAGAGCATACCTACAATGGATGGGCTGCCAGCGATATTCAGGAGTTTAAAGACATGCTGGTGTATCCGGGGTACTCCAACACTACGGTGCCCACTGCCGCGATCAATAGCAATGACATTACCTTTTACTGGAAAGTATACCAGGGAGATCCGGCACGCCATGGCAACCAGGGACTGTTTGCCATGCGCACCATGATGGCCATGGCCATCTTCCTGGACAATGAGATCATGTATGACCGGGCACTGCGCTACTTGCAGGGGCTGCCGCACAGGTCCGATGACCTGGCGTATCCATCCGGACCTCCTATCAACAACAGCCAGAAGACTTCATGTGAGTATTTTGATGAGTTTACGCAAAATGGATTTGAGACCACCATTGAAGATTATGGCTTCAACGAAGTGATCAGCAACTATATCTACGAAAATGGCCAGTGTCAGGAGTCTTCCAGAGACCAGGCGCACGGTCTGGCGGGTGTTTCTACCATTGCTGTAATGTCTGAAATGGCCTGGAGTCAGGGCGATGACCTCTACGGCCACCTCAACAACCGTCCGTTACTGGGCCTTGAGTTTTACTACCGGTACAACCTGAGCTATGCCAATAGCTACCCGGACCAGCCTACACCCTGGGAGCCTACAGTAGCGTCAGGAGAGTATATCGAAAGGACAGACCGATCCGGGCGCTGGAAGTCATTGAAAATCAATCCGTATCTGGTGTGTGATGACACCCGAATAGAGCGCGGGCAACACAACCTGCAGCCGGTTTACGAAATGAACCTGGGACACTATCGAGACAGGCTGCAACTGCCTGCAGCCGACTACAAGTGGTTGCAGCGTGGGCATGACTACCTCACTGCTCAAATAGGCGTGGAGGGAGAAGGTACGGTAACCGATCACCCGGGGTATGGCGGGCTGAAGTTTCGCCGGGTAAGCCCTGGTGACCCAATCAGTGGCTTTGATGCCAATGGGCTGCCAATTTATGCCATGAATGTGCTGCCTATGACCATAGAGGCTGAAAACTTTGACTACTTTGCTACCAGTGGTGAAGATCGGGTATACAACGATACAGGCGCAGGCAACAACGGCGGTGCCTACCGTACCGATGAAAATGTGGACGTGGAAGTCGCCTCAGAAGGTGGGTATAACATCGGGTGGATAGACGCTGGAGAATTTCTCACCTACACCGTATATGTACCAGTCACTGGAAATTACGATATCTCAGTGAAATACGCGGCGCCTAATTCAGGAGGACAAATTAAAGTCTCTTCTGATGGAGTAGACAAAACCGGGAATGTTGCGCTCAAAGCAACAGGAAATTGGCAGGTGTATACCGATACAGTTCTGGTGCAAGGCGTCACTTTGAATCAGGGTGTCCAAAGCATGCGTGTGGACATGGTGAGTGGAGGATTTAACCTCAACAGCATCACCATCAACAATGCCGGTGGAAGCTGCGCAAGCAGCAACCTGGCCCTTTGTGGTACCGCATCACAATCCAGCACCGGTCATGGAGGTGTAGCCGAGCGCGCCATCGATGGCAATACCAATGGAGCCTGGTCAGGAAACTCTGTCACGCATACGAATAGCGAAACCAATCCCTGGTGGGAAGTGGCGTTGGATACCACCTATGATATCGGTGATATCAACATCTTCAACCGCACGGATGGTTGTTGTAAAGCACGCTTAAGCAACTTTACCGTTTCCGTACTTGACGGTAGTACCACCACCTTTTCACAGACTTTTACGACTTTTCCAGATCCGTCCATTACCGTAAATGCTGGAGGTGCTACGGGTAGTGTGGTACGTGTTCAGTTAAACGATACGAATCCGCTATCACTAGCAGAAGTAGAGGTATATCAAGACCCGGGCGTGGTGACGAATACGCTTACCATACAAGAAAACACAACTGGGTTTTGCTCCGTGGATGGTACCGTAGACAGCAACAATGCAGGCTATACCGGGACGGGCTTTGCCAATACAGCCAATGCACTGGGCAATGGTGTGAATTGGGAGATCGACGGTGCCGCTGGAGACTATACTTTCCGCTGGAGGTATGCCAGTTCTTCAGACAGACCTGCAGACCTCATCGTCAATGGCGTGACCGAGTCTTCAAATATTGCTTTTAACTCCACCGGATCGTGGACGACCTGGACTTCTACGGCAGATGTGACTGTAACACTCGCGGCTGGTGCCAAAACTATCCGATTGGAAGGAGTGACCAGTTCTGGCCTGGCAAATATTGATTACCTCGAAGTAACAGGGCCCAATGCTGCTGTAGTGAGCTGTAGCGGTGGTGCCCGGGTAGTCAGCGAGATGAAGCAAAACAGCGAGGTGAAAGTCTTTCCAAACCCGGTCGAAGATCACTTAACTCTTGTCAGCCCGGCTGGAATGTATCACAAGTACCAGGTGCTCAATATCGATGGTAAGCAGTTGCTGAAAGGCAACCTTAACGTAGAGGCAACCGAGCTTTCAATAGACCTGAGCACACTTCAGAGTGGCCTGTACATTTTGAGGCTGGAGGGTGGCGATACCTCTCAACAACTGAAACTAATCAAGAAATAAAGATCCATGCCGGGGTGGAGCATTTTCCACCCCGGTATATCAACCTAAACTAGTTATTACCTAAACTCAACAATGATGAAAAGAGCGAAATGCGGCGTAGTAGCCATTCTTGCCTTCTTGCTAATGGCAAGCTTATCGGCAGTAGGTCAGACCTACATTACTCATGATTTTAATGATGGCACTTTTGGACCTTATGAGGTCAATAAGGCCGATCAGCAATCCAGAGTCTACATCATGAACAATGCTGTAGAAACCCATTGGGACCAGACCCTTTATAACGGGACCAACTCTGGCCGGAAGGCCCAGTTTAGACCCATCAATGATATCATCTTTACTCAACACATCTGGATGGGGCTGCGCATCAAAATCCACAATGATTATATGGCTCAGAACACCAATACACATGCGGGACTCATGCAAATCTGGGGCTACAACGGGCAGACCGGAGCAGCTAATCACATGTGTATGCTCAAGTTTGATGGGCGCAATGGGGGTGCGCTGGTTTGGCAGCATCGCTACAATAGCGTGGCAAATAAAACCCACATCCTGGTAGAGCCTAACTTTCCGAGGGAGCAGTTTGTGGATGTAATTGTACATGTGAAGTTGGCGGAGTACAACAAAGGAACGGTGCAAATATGGGTAGACGGAGTGCTTAAAGTGGATGTAAACAACCAAACCATCGGCTGGGGAGAAATGGACTCCAGCGGAATGATCAATGGGACGCATTGCTTCGGTACGTCTTTGGGACAGTACAACTATCTAGAAAATGCCGGCTATGACGATGCCTACGATGGCACCAACATCTGGTTTGATGGTCACATGGCTGGAGAAACACGTACGGTGACTTATGACAATGTATCGCTCTACAACGGAGCCGATGGATACAACATGGTTGACCCGGCACAGACCAGCAGTCCGCCAGCCCCTTGCACCAGTACCAATATTGCGCTATGTGGTACGGCTGCACAGTCAAGTACTGGATATGGCGGAGATGCTGCGCGTGCAATAGATGGCAATACCAATGGCGCCTGGTCTGGCAACTCAGTTACCCATACCAATAATGAGGCTAACCCATGGTGGGAAGTAACGCTGACCGATACCTATACCATTGACGATATCAACATATTCAACCGCACCGACAACTGCTGCAAAGCGCGTCTGTCTAATTTCACGGTCTCTGTATTAGATGGCAGCACTACCACGTTTTCTCAGTCTTTTACCACCTATCCGGATCCTTCTCAGGCCATCACAGTAGGTGGGGCGGTAGGAAACAAAGTCCGTGTGCAGCTCAACGATACCAACCCGCTTTCGCTGGCTGAGGTAGAAGTTTTTGGCAGTACAGTAAGTTGTCCTTCATTTTCAACAGTCCAGGCTGAAAGCTTCAATTCCATGTCTGGGATTGTAGATGAAGGCACCAACATCGGATACATCCACGATGGAGACTGGGCGATGTATAGCAACATTGACCTGAGCTGTGCTACAGATTTTGAAGTGCGGGCATCCAGCCAAACGAGTGGTGGAAACATGGAGATCAGAACTGGAAGTCCCACAGGCACACTTTTGGGTACCGTGAGCATTCCGGGCACAGGCAGCTGGGGTAATTATAGCAACTTCAGTACCACGATAAGTGGAGCTAGTGGTGTGCAAGATGTATACCTGGTATTTACTGGTGGTAGTGGTTATCTGTTCAATGTAGACTGGTTTAAGTTTAGTGACGGATCTGGTGCCCGACGCGCTGAGTCCATCGCTGATACCAAAGCCACACAACTGCAGGTATATCCAAACCCGGTGCGTGACCAGCTAAAGGTTGATTTAGGCACGGGGGGGTTTCAGCAGTATGTCGTCTATGACCTGAATGGTAAGGCCGTTCGCTCCGGAGCGATAGCCAGTGACCGTCAGCACCTGGAGATAGACGTAGAGGACTTACACCAGGGCATTTACCTGTTGCATGTCATTGGAAAGACTTCCAACCAGCAGTTGAAGATCATCAAGCAATAAGGGATTTCTGGAAGGTGATGTCTACATCACCTTCCTTGAATTGTTTTTAACGAATTACTCAAATGAAAACAAGTAAATCTTCTTATAGCATTCCAATGATAAGATCTTTTGGAATGCTAATCCTGGTGCTGCTTTTGGCTGCATCCGGTGCGTACGCCCAAACGGTGGTGAATTCGCTTAGCGCCTTGAAGCCTTATTTGGATGACGACAATGTGAATGTGAAGCTGGCAGCGGGCACCTACACCATAGATGCTGCAGATATAGCCAGCGGGGCATGGGGCTACACGCCTCATCCAGACATTACCTATGCCAAATCTGTAATGCTCGTTTCAGGGTCTAATAGCATCTATGATTTTACAGACGTCACAATTCTTTTTAACTCCGATTTGTTTACCACATTTGGTAATGTAGATGTCTGGGAACTACATGTGACAGGGAGCAATACAACAGTGAAAAACCTTACGATGGTGGATAATGGAACCGTAGATGACGCACCACGCAGAGGAGTGACCAATGTGGTGATCGATGGGGCCAACAATGTGGTGGAAGGCTTTCATGTGACTGCCAAGGGTTCGTTTCCCTATGCCTATGGAGACAGCTTTGGGAAAGGGAGCGGCTCCACGATAAGACCTAAAAAGCATAGCGGTATTTTGATCAGGGGTGACTATAACACCCTCAGAAATACTACCCTCATCCAAAGGGCTTTTGGTCACTGCCTGTTCATGCAGGCAGCCAATCATCCAACGATCGAAGGATGCTATGTAGAAGGTGAAATGCGGTCTACGGATGATATGTGGACCGAGGAGGGCACAGGCTCTCCCGCAGATCAGGTCAATTTTATGACCGTTTGGGGGTATGAGCTTCCGCGTGGGTACATGAAAGCTTTGTGTGAAGAAGGTATTCGTTCTTACAATGCTGGTGAGACCATTATCAATGGGCAGTACATTAGTGCCAGAGGAACCAATGACATTACTTTGAAAAATACCACCGTCAAGAATGCCAGAGGTGGTTGCTCCATTGTATTGTCTTCCGGTACTCATCATGTGGAAGGCATTACGTTGCTAGGCTGTGAGTTTGGGTTTTCTCCACACTCCACTCAACTCATCAACTGTGCCGCTGATGCAATCTACGGACCGGCCTATATGAATGCCTATGACGACAAACGAAATACGGTCACCGGTGATTTAACTATACTGCCGCCAAGTGATGCTTACTACAATGGTAGTGGAGTGGTCGCGTTTTTTGGTGGAGAAAATGGCAATATCACTTTGCACAATGGAGGTGGACCTGTTGAGCCCGGATTGGAAATTCGGGTAGGTGGGCAAACCGACAATGTCGCGCAATTGGGGGATCCGCCACATACGGGTTCTGGAAATACCGTTGACAACAGAACACTCTATCCGGTGGTAATTGCTTCTGGTAGTAATAATAACAATGTGACCTCCTGCGGTGCGGTTACGGACAATGGCAGTAGCAATACAGTCTCCAATTCAACGAATTGTGGAGTAAACATTGCTTTGGGCAAAAGCGCATCGCAATCGTCTACAGGCTATGGCGGTGTGGCATCCAGAGCAGTAGATGGAGATACCAATGGCGCCTGGTCTGGCAACTCCGTTACCCATACCAACAGCGAAACGAACCCCTGGTGGGAAGTAGACCTGAGTGGTGATTACAGCGTTGACGACATTGTGATCTACAACCGAACGGATAATTGCTGTAAGTCACGACTGTCCAATTTTACGGTCTCTGTACTGGATGGCAGTATCACTACCTTTTCACAGAGTTACACAACGTATCCAGATCCTTCGCTGACCATCAATGTAGGCGGTATTGTCGGGAATAAAGTCCGCGTGCAGCTCAACGATACCAACCCACTTTCACTGGCTGAGGTAGAGGTTTTTGGCAGTTCGGCGAGCTGTGCAACTTTCTCTACTATTCAGGCTGAAAGTTTTACGAGTATGTCAGGAATTGTGGATGAGGGTACTAATATTGGTTACATCCATGATGGAGACTGGGCCATGTACAGCAATGTCAACCTGACGTGTGCTACAAATGTGGACATAAGGGCATCCAGCAAGACAAGCGGCGGTAATGTAGAAGTGCGATTGGGAAGTCCTACAGGAACTTTAATTGGTACGGTTGCGGTAACCGGAACCGGTAATTGGGGAAACTATTCCATCTTCAGTGCTGCCATATCAGGAGCTTCGGGTGTGCAGGATGTATACCTGGTATTTACTGGCGGTAGTGGCTATCTGTTCAATGTAGATTGGTTTGAGTTTAGTGACGGATCTGGTGCCAGACGCGCTGAGTCCATTGCAGGTCCTAAGGCCGCAAAGGTGCAGGTATATCCAAACCCGGTGCGTGATCAGTTAAAAGTTGATTTAGGTACGGGAGATTTTCAGCAGTATGTCGTCTGTGACCTGAATGGTAAGGCCGTTCGCTCCGGAGCGATAGCCAGTGACCTTCAGCACCTGTCGGTTGACGTAACGGACTTACACAAGGGCATTTACCTGTTGAATGTCATTGGAAACACTTCCAACCAGCAATTGAAGGTTGTTAAATACTAATCAGTTGGAAGATCGAATGATGCTCCGCTACCATTAGTCGGGGCTGAACCGATCCCGGTAAAAGCAAACCCCTGAACGCTCATGAAGCTTTCAGGGGTTTTTGACACTTCGTTAATACTCTAGGCTTTATTTCCCCACGCAAATCAACTGCTTACTGGTACGGTGATAAAGTTTCCCATCAGCATAGGAGGGTGCATTGAGTGTCCAGGTTTTCCCTTTTGGGCCCAGGTCACTGACGCTTAGGAGTGCATTTTCATCAAACGCGTCTGCTGAAGTATCAAAGCAGTACACCATGCCTGACATAGTGGTATAAAAGAGCTTGTTGTTGATCACAATGGGATTGCCGTTAAAATTCCACACCCAGCCATCGCGCTGTGAGCGCTTGTCAAAGGCTACATCCAGTTCACGAATGTTCTTGGTTTCGGTTTTCAAATCCTGTTTCCAGAGATACTGTTTTTCATCATTCACCAGGTCGTATTGCACAGGAACCTCCAGGTATTCCACCTTTTGGGTTTTCAGGTCTACCCGAGCAAATGAATATTCGGGTACGGCATTGGCCATGCGATACCCTCTGGTAGGTTTAAAACACATAAAGTAGCATTTGTCATCCACAATGATGTTGCTATACCATGCCGGAAAAACAAACGATGTATCACTGAAATGGTGGTTTTCCAGCCGGGTATACTGCTGTGTGGTGGTGTCGTAGGTATGTACGGTTACCTGGTCTACGAGCGATATTTTGTCAATCAACTCACCGGTCTGGGCATCGACCTGATGGATTACGTTTTCCCTTTCGGTAAACCACAAGGCTTTTTTGGGTGTCCAGGTGGCATTGTACATGGCCATGCCTTCATCTGTTTCGTATCGCCAAAGGGTTGTGCCATTGCGCAGGTCTACCAGTGAGTAACCCATTGGCGCTTCGGGTACCTTATGGTGCGCACCTCTGCCGATGAGCATAGCGGGCACGCCATCAGCCGTGGTATTGAAAACCGGAGTACAGTAGTGCGTGACGCCATCTTCGGAAATCCACCTGACTTCACCGGTAATTTTGTCGAGCCCATAGAGGTAGTTCCATCCGTATTCACGTGTACCATCTTCGCTCATGTAAGATTCCATATTGATGAGCAGATCTCCATGCAGTATGGGTTCAAATTGCTTGTTAAACGGATAGTGGGTTTTACCAATATGATCCACAGGTTTCCAGGCGCGTTCCCATAGTGGATTGCCTGCAAAATCGTAGCAGACGATTTTGCCACTTGCGTTGAAAAACCAGACCTTTTCGCCATCCGTCACAGGTGCGGGGGTGGTGCTGTCACTAAATCCATAGAAATAGGGACTTTTGGTGGTACCTACAATTTCTCTTTGCCATAGAATCTCCTGGCTTTTTGCATCGATGCACAGCGCCAGGATAGTATGGGTTTGTCGCTCTTTTTTCTCAGGCACTTCATACAGCGGCTTCATCACCGTAAGGAAAATGTGATCACCCCAAATGGTGATTCCACCTTGACCCACCTCGAGCAGGTCCATGGTCCATATAATGTTTTGACCGGTACGCACGCTAAACTCATGGGGAATCGGCTGATCGGTGGTTACTTTCCAGCTGCCGTTCGGGCCGGCAGATTGGGGCCAGTTTTCAGAGCGCTCTACCGTAGGTACTAGCTGCTGGCAGTTGGTGAGCAGGCTTACGAGCAACACGGCAAATGTCATGCGTACGATGTAGGTCAAGGGAGAAGCTAGTAGTGTCATAAGGTTGTTCATTGGCTGTCAAATTTGGATCGCGAAAGCCACTACACGGATAAGTCAGGGACCTATGCCTATAAATTCTGATTCAATTTCCGATTATGATGTTCTCTAGATCAAAAGGGCCTATGCAGCACACTGCGTCCATACTAGAAACATGAGTTATCATTTGTGAGCCATGAGTCATAGGCATCCTAAGCGTTATGACGCAGTTTTGTTGTGGAGAAAATCCGGGGGTTCGCCCCATATGGTTTTCATGAATCTAATGAAATTACACTTAGACCAATTATTTTTCAGCTCAACGATGAAGAGACTTCCCAACTTATTGTTTGCACTACTGGCAGTACATTTTTTGGCTTCATGCCAAAACCCGGAGCCTACACCTCCCAACGTGATCATGATCGTGGTAGATGATCAGGGGTATGGAGATATTGCCGCCCATGGCAACCCATGGATCAAAACGCCAAACATAGACGAGCTCCATTCGAAAAGTGTGCGCCTCACCGACTACCACGTGAGTCCTACCTGTGCGCCCACTCGTGCCGCATTGCTCACGGGCCATCACAACCTTCGTACCGGAGTGTTTTTCACCATTTTGGGACGCTCGCTGATTTTGGAGCGTGAAAAAACCATGGCGCAGGTATTTAAAGAAAACGGCTATAGCACAGCCATTTTTGGAAAGTGGCACCTGGGAGACAATTACCCTTTCCGTCCGGAGGACAAAGGCTTTGATGAGGTGCTGGTCCACAATGGTGGCGGTATCGGGCAGACCATGGATTATTGGAACAATGACTACTTCAACGACATGTACATGCACAATGGACAGCTGGAGCAGTATGAAGGCTACTGCACTGATGTGTGGTTTGACAATGCCAAAAAGTACATCGAGTCCAAGAAAGATGAGCCGTTTTTTTGCTACCTGGCTACCAATGCTGCCCACTCACCGTACTGGGTAGAGAATAAATACTATGAGCAGTACGAGGGCAATGACAACATCCCACATAAGCCATTTTATGGCATGATCGCCAATATTGATGAAAACATCGGCAAGCTGATGAACTACCTGGAGTCTTCGGGTCAACTGGACAACACCATTGTGATCTTTAGTTCAGACAATGGCTCGGCACAAGGAGCCAAAATAGACAAGTCTGTCAACAACTGGGACGGACCTGTAGTGCAAGGATACAATGCCGGCATGCGGGGTATCAAGGCGAGTATGTACGAAGGAGGTCATCGGGTGCCGTTTTATATCCACTGGCCCAATGGAGGACTGGATGAGGGTAGGGACATAGATGCACTTACAGCTCATTATGATGTTTTTCCTACACTCGTGGACCTGTGCGGGTTGAAAGTGGAGCCGGCCATCGAGTTTGATGGACAGAGCATGGTGCCGCTTCTACAGGGCAAAACAGAAGATTTTGACGATCGGTTTGTGTTTGTCAACACACAGTTTTCTGCCACGCAGGTACCCTGGAAGCGCACCACGGTGATGCACCAAAACTGGCGACTGGTAGAAGGCAGGGAGCTCTACGATCTCAGCACAGATCCGGGGCAAACCACCAATGTGGCCGATCAATATCCGGAAATGGTCGCGAAACTTACGGCAGAATATGATCAATGGTGGGCAGAGATTTCTCCCACGTTTGAAGAAAAACCATTCTTTATTGTAGGGCATGAAGCAGAAAACCCGATGACGCTATTTTGCCATGACTGGCACTCGGATAGTTACACTCCATGGGCACAGCGTCACATCAGGTCGGGCTATGTCAACAATGGCTTCTGGCGTGTTAGAGTTGCCGAGGCGGGTACCTATAAATTTGAGTTGCGCAGGTGGCCGGAGGAGACCGGCCTGGCACTCCATGCGGAAGCGCCCATCAGACCAGCACTACCTGGCACGAGTGTGGACGCCAGCAAGCCAGGCAAGTCCCTAAGTATCCAACAGGCACGTATAAAAATTCAAGATCAGGAATACAGCAGCCCTGTAGCTGGAAATGAGGAATATGTAGGGTTTACCATGGAGCTACAACCAGGAGAGAGCCATCTTCAAACATGGTTTACTCTGGAGGATGGCACTGAGCTAGGCGCCTATTATGTGAAGATCGAGAAGATATAAGCCTATGAATCAATTTTCATTTCTCTGTTTGATTACACTTTGCATAGCGCTCGTAGGAGGTGGCTGTACGCCAAAAAAACCAGACACCACACAACCCAATGTGATCGTCATCCTCATGGATGACGTGGGCTACGGTGATTTGGGTAGTTATGGAGCCACGGGCTATACCACTCCCAACATTGATCGGTTAGCCAGTGAGGGTACCCGGTTTACCAACTTCTATGCGGCTCAGCCGGTGTGCAGTGCTTCCAGAGCCGGATTACTCACCGGATGTTATCCCAACCGGATCGGTATTTCCGGGGCATTGTTTCCCCGTGATACTGTGGGGCTCAATACCGATGAATACACCATGGCGGAGATGTTTAAAGATCAGGGCTATGCCACTGCATGTATTGGCAAATGGCACCTGGGCTGGCAAAAGGAGTTTTTGCCGATGCAACATGGGTTTGATGAGTATTTTGGCCTTCCATACTCCAATGACATGTGGCCACACTCTGATGTGACGGGCGAAAGGGTGCCCGAAAACCACGGAAGAAATAAATATCCCGAACTACCACTGATTGAAGGAAATGAAACCATTAGAACGCTCACGAGCCTGAAGGATCAGGACCAGCTCACTACGCTTTACACCGAAAAGGCGGTGGATTTTATCCAAAGGAATGTAGACCAACCGTTTTTTCTGTACTTGCCGCATACTATGACACACATTCCCTTAGGTGTTTCAGATAAGTTTCGCGGCAAAAGTGAGCAAGGGCTTTACGGTGATGTGATGATGGAAGTGGACTGGTCAGTAGGAGAAATCATGAAAGCACTGGAGCAAAATGGGCTTTCGGACAATACCCTGGTGGTATTCACCTCCGACAATGGCCCCTGGACCTGGTTTGGCAATCACGGAGGCTCTTCGGGAGGGTTGAAAGACGGTAAGCTCACCAACTGGGATGGAGGGCAAAGGGTGCCGTTTATCATCCGGTGGCCCGGACAGGTGCCGGCTGGAGCCATCAGTAATGAGCTGGCCTGCGCTATAGACCTGCTGCCCACATTTGCAAGTATTACTGGCGGTCAGCTGTCCGAAAATAAAATAGACGGAGTTGATATCAGTCCATTGCTTAGAAACACCCAGGCAAAAAGTCCTCGCGAGAGTGTGTTGTACTATTTCAATAAAAACCGACTAAATGCGGTGCGCAAAGGCATTTGGAAACTGGTGCTTCCGCATAGTTATGCTCAGCTAATTACGCCCGGTAAGGATGGCCATCGGGGTAAGGTGCAGAAACGTTCTGTGGAGCAGCCTGAGCTTTACAACCTTATGTCCGATCCTGGAGAGCAATACAATGTAATAGACCTGTATCCTGAGAAGGTGACGGAGATTATGCTGGTGGTAGAAACAGCCAGAATGGAGCTTGGAGATACCAATGTGGGGCGTACCACCGGACAAGAAATCCGCCCGATTGGTACACTTTCAGGATCTAATAACTAATTGATAATCAAATTATTAATGATTCGAATTAATCAGATTCTTTTTTTTGCATTTACCCTTTGGATAGGGGTGAGCTGTAACCAGCAGGCACCAGACACCTCTCGTCCCAACATCGTCATCATCTATACCGATGATCAGGGCTATGGAGATGTGAGCGCACTCAATCCCAATGCCAAGTTTCAAACACCCAACATCGACAAGATTGCCAATGAAGGTGTAATATTTACAGATGGTCACAGCAGCGATGCGGTGTGTACACCGTCGAGGTATTCACTACTCACCGGCCGCTATAGCTGGCGGACGTCACTGAAGGAAAACGTACTGCGCGCAGATGGTCCTTGTCTCATAGAGGAAGACCGGATGACGCTGGCTTCCATGCTTAGCGATCAGGGATACCATACTGCGATGGTAGGCAAGTGGCACCTGCAGATGGAGTTTGAAGGTACCGTAAACGAAAGCAGGGACTGGTCCAAACCTTTTCGCGAAGGTCCGATAGATCGGGGGTTTGACTATTTTTTCGGTATTCCTGCCTCCATGAACTATGGCATCCTGACCTATCTGGAAAACGATCGGGTGCTGGATCCTCCGGTGTTATTTACCAAAAAGAAAATGGACGTAACTCCACGCACCTACCGCATGACCCCTCCTTACAAAGAGGAGTGGAGCCGTGGATACCTGGAAGTGGCTCCTACTTTCAATGACGAAGAGGTGCTGGAAAAGTTTGCAACGCGAGCGGTACAATACATCAATGATCGTGCAGCTGCCGCCAAAGCGGGTGATCCCTTTTTTCTCTACATGCCGCTCACCAGTCCTCATTTGCCGCATTGTACACACCCTGACTTTCAGGGCATCAGCGCTTGTGGAAACTATGGAGACTTTATGGTAGAAACCGACTATCGAGTTGGACAGGTACTGGAGGCTTTGCGGGCCAATGGCCTGGAAGAGAATACCCTGGTGGTCTTTTCGTCAGACAATGGAGCAGAGAGCAACTATGTGTACCAAAGGGATACGTATGGACACTACAGTTCTTTACATTTTAAAGGAGGCAAACGAGACATCTACGAAGGAGGCCATCGCGTGCCGTTTTTGATGCGCTGGCCTGCAGCTATTCCTGCAGGCACTACTGTGGACCTACCCGTATGTCAGACAGACTATATGGCTACCATTGCGGAGATCGTGGGTGTACAGCTGCCCGATCATGCAGCAGAGGACAGTCACAGCCTCCTTCCGCTCATTCAGCCGGAAGGCAAATCAGCTTATGACTCCAGTCGTGTGGTGGTCAATCATTCGTTTACCGGACACTTTGCTATACGCAAAGGGAAGTGGAAGCTCAACATGTTTCGAGGCTCGGGAGGCTCCCTGAAGCCAAAATTTATAGAGCCGGAGGAAGGTGAAGCACCGTATGAGCTCTACAACCTGGCGGAGGATCCCGGAGAAACCACCAACCTGTATTTTGAGCACCCGGCCATCGTAGCGCAGCTGGAAAAAGAAATCACTGAGGTCATACAATCTGGGCGCTCCACACCAGGAGCCCCACAGCCCTATGTCAATGAAAACTGGCCTCAAATCAACTGGATCGCACAAGAATCAAACTAATCATGAAGCAAATACTCATAGCAATGTTGCTCTTTACAGTAGGAGCTGTAAATGCGCAAAGCGTAAAATCAATCATTGAGGCCGCGGATAAAAAGGAGCCCATTACGCTAACCTACAAAACCATCGATAGCGTCTCGCTGGACATGACCATTCACTATCCCGAAAACTTTAAAAAACGGAAGAAATACCCTACCATCATTTTCTTTTTCGGTGGTGGCTGGAATGGAGGCACTGTAAAGCAGTTTTTGCCACAAGCGGAATATCTGGCTTCCAGAGGCATGATCGCTGTACGTGCCGACTACCGCGTAAAGTCACGGCACAAAACCACACCTTATGAGTCGGTGGCGGATGCCAAATCTGCCATTCGCTTTTTGCGAAAGCATGCCAAAACGCTCAATGTACATCCGAAGAAAATTGTGGCTTCCGGTGGATCGGCGGGTGGACACCTGGCTGCAGCTACGGCCAACTGTCCCACACTTGACGAGCCGGATGAGGACCTGAGCATTAGCTCTAAGCCCAATGCGACGGTGCTGTTTAATCCCGTATTTGACAATGGACCTGACGGCTTTCAGAATGAGCGGATGGGTGAGCGCTGGCGGGAGATTTCGCCGGCACACAACATTACCGCTGAAGCACCGCCTACTATCGTTTTTCTAGGCAAAGAAGATCATCTGATTCCGGTATCTATCGCAGAAAACTATAAAGCCAAAATGGATGAAGCAGGGGCTCGATGTGAGCTATTTCTATACGATGAGGCTGGGCACGGCTTCTTTAACAATTACAAATACGATGGGAAGTTTTACACCCTCACCGTACGTGAGATGGATCAATTTTTAAAGTCGCTCAAGTACCTCAAAGGTGAACCTGAACTATAAACCACTATGAAAAAATTACTGACTATTGTTTTACTGACGTGCTTTGGTATGCAGGCGGCATCAGCACAAAATACCAGTCCTGAGCGCCCAAATATCATTTTCATCATTACTGATGACCAGGGGATGGGCGATCTGGGATGCACCGGTAACCCTTACATCAAGACGCCCAACCTTGATCAATTTTACAACGAGTCGGTACACCTGACCAACTATCACGTGTCTACCACCTGTGCACCTACCCGCGCATCGATCATGACCGGGCGCCACTGCAACAGGGTAAATGTCTACCACACCATAGCCGGGCGTTCGCTGCTCCTGGAAGATGAAACCACCTTGCCAGAGGTATTAGCCCAAAACGGCTACAAAAATGGCATGTTTGGCAAGTGGCATCTTGGAGATAATTATCCCTTTCGGCCGCAGGACCGGGGCTTTCACCAGGTGGTCATGCATGGTGCCGGTGGAGTAGGCCAGGGACCCGACTACTGGGGCAATGACTACTTTGATGACACTTATTTCAAAAATGGTGAACCAAAAAAATACGAGGGCTATTGCACGGATGTCTTTTTCGGTGAGGCACTGGAGTTTATTGAGAGCAACAAAGACCAGCCGTTCTTCTGCTACCTGTCTACGAATGCTCCCCATGGACCTTACAACCTACCGAAGGAGTATTTTGAGATGTATCAGGGAAAGCAATACAAAGACCTGAACGAGCGTCTCCTGCGGTTTTATGGGATGATCACCAACATTGACGACAATTTCAAAAAGCTCGAAGAAAAGCTCGAAGAACTGGACCTGGCCGACAATACCATCCTGATCTTTACCACCGACAATGGTACCTCTGCCGGTCGCAGTACTTACAATGCAGGCCTCAAAGGCGGCAAAGGCAGCCAATACGATGGAGGCCATCGCGTACCTTTTTTCATCCGCTGGCCCAACGGTGAACTCACCGGAGGAAAAGATATCGATCAATTGGTGGCACACTATGACCTACTGCCCACTTTCGTCGAATTGCTGGACTTAAACTTTCATCCGAAAAAACCATTGGATGGCAAAAGCCTAAAACCTTTGCTCACAGAAGACAATCCCGAATGGGAAAATCGAATCCTCTACATGGACACGCAGCGGGAGCAAAATCTGGTGAAGTACCGCAAGTACACCGTCATGGATGAGCACTGGCGCCTGGTAGACGGAGATAAGCTCTATGACATGCGGGTAGACCGAGGGCAGGAAAACAATGTGATCGGTAACTACCCGGAGGTAGCAGCTCGTCTGGCTGTGGGCTATGAGCGTTGGTGGCAGTCGTTTATCGATGAGGGAGTAGATGAAAAGTATGCTTACATCAAAGTGGGTTCACCGTATGAAAACCCTACAAAAATATCCGCTCATGACCTGATCAGTGGAAGATACGCCAATGCGTGGCATCAAAACAGTGCGATACGGCCGTCTCCGGCAGGAGGAAGTTGGAAAATCGAATTTGTAGCAGATGGGGAGTACACCATTACACTGAGGAGGTTTCCGCGCGAAAGTCAGCTGGCTATCAATGCCACTTTCCCGGCGCAGGAAAAAACTATAGAATACGATCGGGTGGCACCAGCAGGTGAAAAGAATGATTTTAAAAAGGCTTTCCTTTATCTGGCAGACTTTTCCAAATCCCAGGACATAAATGACGGACAGGAGGAAGTGACTTTTAAAGCACGGATCCCTGCTGGTAAGTACGACATGGAGGCAGAGCTGCTAGATGAGGCAGGAAGAAGACATCCGGCTTATTACGTGTACATCGAAAAGCTTTGAGTATGAAAAAGCTGGGCATTATCCTCTGTATGGTTGCTTTTTTCGGCTGTAGCCAAGCACAAGAGCCACAGACGCTGGACATAGCAAAGTATCTGGCCCTGGCAGACCCAGAGGGCATTCACCCGAATGAGCAGCAACTGGCGATGTTGGAGGGTGTCATCCCTGAAGAACCCTTTCAGCCCGCGCCTGCCTACACAGATCGACAGTACTGGACAGGTTTTGCAGATACAGACTTAGGGAAGTATTATTTGAAAGAGGCAGATGAGCTGAAAGACCGGGAGTCCGAGGTACCCATTTCCGATGAAATATACCGCAGGGCAAATCGCGAAGGAAATCGTGGGATTTATAAGCCACGCTATTACCGTACCATGGACCGGCTGGAGAAGTTTATCCTGGCAGAGTGCATGCGCAATGACGGGCAGTATCTAGACGCTATAGAAGCACATGCCCGAGCCATTCTGTCTATGAAATCATGGATCCATCCCAATCACGATGACGATGAAAACACAGTGCTGGAGGGGAAACGCGTGCACATTGACCTGGGAGCACGCAAGTTTGCCCTGGTGCTGGCACTGGCGGATGAGCTGCTGGCGGACAAACTACCCACCGATTTGAGGACCGAAATCAATACACAGCTCAAATGGCGAATTACGGATTCTTATCTGGCTTCTACCAAGCAGCGAAAACCAAAAAGCAATAGCTGGATACGCAGCACCAGCAACTGGAACTCGGTTTGCACATCAGGTACGCTGTTTACCATTATGGTGGCCGAGGAAAGTCATGAAAAGCGTCTGCAAGCGGTAGGTAGTGCCATCAACAGCATGCGTTACTACTTGTCAGGGTTTGGTGAGGATGGTTATTGCTCAGAAGGTACAGGCTATTGGAATTATGGGTTTGGCCACTACCTCTACCTGGCAGAGATACTTTATGATTACTCAGGTGGAAGTATCAACTTGTTTGCCTTTGACAATCCTGAGAAACTCAAGCGGGTAGCTAATTTTCCCGAACTGTTCCAGATACATCCGGGGCTTTATTCTCCATTTTCGGATGGTGTCACACGTGTGAAAAGTGGTAGTGACAACTTTGCCTACCTGATGGCTACCAAATACTATGGCGCTCAGAAGCAGGATGCTTTCAGGCCCAATGAATCGGTACAGTCCATTGTGCTGGGGGCAGCATATAAAAATTACGTGGGTGACACACCTGAGCCGGTAAATCTGCCATCAGTCACGTACTTTGATGACTATGGCGTGGTGATTTCCCGTGGACAGCAAGCGGTTCCGTTTTCTATATCCATCAAAGCAGGGCACAACGACGAAAACCACAATCACATGGATGTGGGTAGCTACATCATCGCCTATGGAGATGAAATTCTGGCCGGAGACATTGGTGCTCCTTCGTACCGGGCAGGTGCCTTTTCGGACAACAATCCAGCCCGTAGCTCATGGGGGCACCCTGTGCCCAGGATCAACAACACCCTTCAGTCCAAAGGAAGGAAGTTTGCGGGGAAGGTGTTGGAAACAGATTTTTCTTCGGCATACGACCAGTTGGTGATGGACATCCTGCCGGCCTATGAAGTGCCCGAGTTGAAAACCCTCACTCGATCGATGAAAAATGATAAAACAGGCGCAGGTACTGTCACCGTTACCGATGCATTTACGGCTAATGAACCAGTAAAATTTGGCACGGCCATTATGACACTTAGTGACTATGAAATAGTCGATGCTCAAACACTAATATTAACTGAGAATGGTCAGCAGGTAAAAGCTGTGGTCACCGCCACAGGTGGCCGTGTAACGCTTAACGATGAGCAAGTGCCAGTAGAGCACCTGAGAGAAGGCGGTCCGGCATTTCGTATCGGGGTGGATTTTGTGGAGCCCCTGGCCGAAGGAAGTATAACCGTAACTTATACACCACTGACAGAACAATAAAATGACAATGCACCAATATCTCAACAGCAATAGAATTCTTACAGCTCTGATACTCCTGGTCTTTATCAGTGGATGCACTTCAAAGCAGGAGCAGGAGGACTCGCGTCCCAATATTCTCTTCATTATGTCTGATGACCATGCCTACCAGGCCATCAGTGCTTATAGCGATTACCTGATCCAAACGCCCAATATAGACCGGATTGCCAAAGAGGGAATGCGCTTTACCAATGCCTGTGTCACCAACTCCATTTGTGCACCCTCCAGAGCAACCATCCTTACCGGAAAGCACACCCATATCAATGGAAAGATTGACAATTTGTCGGCCTTTGATACCACGCAAGTTACGTTTCCGCAGCTCTTTCAAGCAGCCGGCTATGAGACGGCCATGTTCGGGAAACTGCATTTTGGTAACAACCCAAAGGGTGTGGATGACTTCATGATCTTGCCGGGGCAGGGAGATTACCTAAACCCTGACTTTATCACGCCAGAAGGAGACACCACCATTATGGGCTATGTGACGGACATCATCACCGACCTCACGCTCAACTGGCTAAAGGAAAAGCGGAATCCAGAAAAGCCCTTCCTGATGATGTATTTGCATAAAGCTCCCCACCGAAACTGGTGGCCAAGGGGCGACAAGTTTCAGAAATATGCGAAAATGACTTTTCCTGAACCAGAAACTTTGTTTGACGACTATGAAAACAGAGGGACAGCTGCCAAAACAGCGGAGATGAACATCCTGAAGCATATGAAGTACAACAGTGACAGCAAAGTACGACACGAAACAACGGATCGCATGGGAGAAGTAAAGCCTGTGGTGCCGGGCAATCAGACCTGGGGCTACAAAACCTATGCTCGCATGAATGATGCGCAAAAGGCACAATATGATGCCGTCCTGGATTCCATCTCTGACTACTTCGAAGCGAACTGGCCAACGATGACGGATGAAGAAAAAATCAAATGGAAGTACCAGCGCTATATGCAGGATTATCTGGCATGCATCGAGTCTGTGGACGATAACGTAGGGCGTGTGCTCGACTATCTCGACGAAAGTGGGCTAGCCGAAAACACCATCGTAGTATACACCTCCGATCAGGGATTTTACCTGGGCGAACATGGCTGGTTCGACAAGCGCTTTATCTATAATGAGTCCTTCAAAACACCTTTATTGATTCGCTGGCCCAATAAGATTCAACCAGGGATCACCAATGAGGAAATGGTACAAAACCTCGACTTTGCACAGACTTTTCTGGAAGCCGCAAATATCTCAGCACCTGACGACATGCAGGGCGAAAGTTTGATGCCGCTCCTGACCGGAAAGGATTCACTTTGGACGAGAGATGCGGTCTATTACCACTTTTATGAGTACCCGTCTGTGCACATGGTGAAGCGTCACTATGGGATCGTCACTAAAGAATTCAAGCTGGTGCATTTTTACTACGATGTGGATGAGTGGGAGCTCTACGACCGTCAGAAAGACCCAATGGAAATGCAGAATGTCATTGACGATCCGGCGTATCAGGACGTGGTGACTGATCTTAAAGAACAACTCAAAGCATTGAGACTAAAATACAAAGACTCACCGGAGCTGGATGCCAGGTTCATACAGGAAGCACGGAATCGGCAAGTGAAAAAGTAGGAGAAACTCGTCTATGATGTGCTAGCGGGAGTTTCTCAGGATAGGGCGATGATGAGGTTGTTGTGAAAAGAGTGATAAAAGAATAGGAAATGTTATGAAACGAAGATTATTAATATTGAAAAGCGCACTAGTGGTGTGTCTTCTGGGGTGTGCTGTTGCAGCGCAATCCCAAACGTTTGACGATCTGTCTCAAAATTTTACCTTCACCTTTTCGGTGGATGGTGATCCAGGTCTTTGGGATATTCTCAATGACGATGATGTAGTGGCCAATGGCCACCTGGCAGCAGCATCCAGCGGATCCAACAAGGACATTCGATACAATAACGGATTTGCAAATGCAGATTTCACTTTGATTCCGGCGGAAGACGTTTACATCGCTATCAAGTACATTGGTCCGTTTGTAGGGGCAAACCCCACCATCCAGTTCAACTCCGGGGGAGCAGGAGGTTGGGGAGCCAAACCCGGCCCCACAGGTACGTTTACAACCAAAGCGGGTAATGAGGTGAAGTACTATTTGCTTTCGGATGTTGCCCCGGGAGACTACACACAGGCAACTTATAACCTTACGTCTATCAATGTTTTCAATAGAAACACCACCGCCGCATATGCTGTAGACTGGATTGCTACATTTTCCTCAGTTGCAGATATTGAAGCTGCTGCTTTGCTGGCAGATGATGGTGCTGGTGATCAAGACGAAGTGGTTCCGGTAAGTGCTGATCTGAAAGAGTTATCAGTAGAAGGGGTGTCGCTATATCCGGGTTTCGATCCAAAACAATTGTCCTATGAAACCATCCTGGCAGAAGGTAGCACGGAAGTGCCTCCAGTGACAGCAAAAGCCGAAGATCCCAATGCCAGTGTAGTGATCACTCCGGCTGAAGAGCTCCCCGGTACTACAACTGTGATGGTCAGTACCGAGGACGGTAGTACCAGTATTGTTTATAGTATCTATTTCAGAGTCAACGAAAGACAGGTGACCGATCGACCTAATATTATTTACCTGATGACCGATGACCAGCGGTGGGACAATATGGGCTGCTATGGAAGGCCGGAGTTTAATACCCCTCACATCGACTCTTTGGCAGAGGAGGGAGTAGTGTTTGACAATGCGGCCTATGCTGTGGCTATCTGTATGCCCAGCCGGGTGACGATGCTCTCAGGGAGGTACCTTTCTAATCACCAGACAGGCTTTGCGGCACCTTCTAACCTGACATTTCCTGTGGCTGAGTTTGCGGAAACTTATCCAGCCAAATTGAAAGAAGCAGGCTACCGAAATGGCTTTATCGGAAAGTTTGGTTTTACCGTTACAGATGAGCGGCAAAGACCCAGCAATAAAATTCCTGATGGGTATACCTACAAAAGTAAAGTTGGGGACGTGTTTGATTTTTTTGCCGGAGCAGAAACCCGTGATGATCACCCAACCCATGGAGTGCAGATTTGGCCGGAAGATGATTTGGGTTTACAGCAAATCTATCATACTGGTCGACCCAGAACTGAAAGAACGCTCAAGACAGGAGATGCCATGCTCAGATTTATTGATACCCAGCCGGCAGATCAGCCCTTTTGTCTGACGACTTTCTTTTATGCTGTGAAACATGATGGTAATGAGTTTCCTGCAGAGCATTATGATCTTTTCAAAAATCAAAATTTTTCAGTGCCTGACAACTACGTGGAAGGCCCTAACAATGACCTCCCACAGGTAGTGCAGGACTATGCGCGTGGATTTAGGCTGCACGTAGAAAGAACCGCCACTTTGGAGCAATACCAGGAGCAAGTGAGGGAGTTTGCCACTCAAGGGTATAGTGTAGATGCTCAGGTGGGCAAGTTGGTTGCCAAGCTCAAAGAGCGCGGCATGCTGGACAACACCATCATTATTTACTCCAGTGACAATGGGCGTTTTCAGGGCTCTCACGGCTTGTATGACAAAGCACTGCTCTACGAAGAGTCTATCAAGCAGCCGCTAATCGTTTTTGATGGACGTAAGGCAGCCGCCGAACGTAAGCGACGTGAAGCAGCTATGATTTCTTCTGTAGATATCGCTCCAACGATTCTTTCACTGGCAGGTGTAGAGGTGCCGGAGATGATGCAGGGTAGTGATTTTAGTGGTGTTTTGGATCAAACTCAGGAGATGTCTGAGTGGCAGGATGCGGTGTTTATTGAGGATCGGTTTCTTAGTTCTATGATTCGCAAAACCCCAGAGCAAAATGATGCCGAAGTAGCAGCTGGTAAATCCTATCGCGCTCATGGAGTACGCACAGCTAAGTGGAAGTATTTTGTCTATCACGAGCAAGATCCGGTCATTGAGGAGCTGTATGATTTGGAAAATGACTCATTGGAACAAAATAATCTGGCAGGTGATGAAGCCTATGCTTCAGTACTGAAAGAATTACGCAAACGCACAGAGGAGCTTTATGCAAAGGCCAGGGGCTTGGCAAAAGACTGTAGTGGTGTTTATGGAGGGACAGCAATGGTTGATGACTGTGGTGTGTGCTCTGGAGGAGATACAGGCGTAGAACCTTCCAGTCCTGCGGTTTGGTATGAGGACGCTGATGGTGATGGATTAGGAGACTCTACCAGCACTGTGAGTGAATGTGTTCAGCCTGAAGGATATGTTGCAGAGAAAGGAGATGAGTGCCCAGATAATGGTGATAAGGTTTCAGCAGGAGAGTGTGGATGTGAGGTTGCTGAAGGTGAGTGTGGAACAATACTGGGCTCCGAAAAACTGTTTGATGGTGCTGCCTTTTATCCTAATCCTGCCACAGGTCAAATCACAATTAGAGCTGAAAAAGGTTGTTTAGTGGAAATTTATAGTGTCGATGGTACTCAGAAACTGAAATTTAAGATGGTGTCAAAGACCAGGAGAGTCTCTTTGATGCATCTAGATTCTGGACTTTATTTGGTTAGGTTAAAGATGCAGAATAGAACCATTGAGAAAAAACTGGTCGTGGATTAGCGCTTCATTTTTATGTGATTGGGTAGATGGTCTAGTCATGGATGGTGACCGTAAGAAATTAGGGTGGTTTCAATAGTTAGTCTATTGAAAGGTGAAGTTGGGTGTTTGGGTCATTATTTATTTGGGTTGGGTCATAATTGACAAAATGGACTCTTTGTTTCCACTAACCTTGTCAATGACACAACCATTCACAAATATGAAAGGAAGATCCATAACAAGTTTATTTGGGAGTATACTGCTCACAATTCTGGTGTTGAGCTGCTCCCAACCATCCACAGACAAAGACGCTGACGTAGTAATCTATGGAGGTACTAGTGCTGCTATTACAGCGGCAGTTCAGCTTGCCCAGATGGATAAATCAGTCCTCATTGTTTGCCCAGAAAAACACATTGGCGGTTTATCCGCAAGTGGACTTGGTTTTACCGATGTTGGTGATAAATCAGTGATTGGCGGACTGTCTCGCGAGTTTTACCATCGGGTGTATTTGCATTACCAAAATGAAGACGCCTGGAACTGGCAGCCAAGATCGGAATATGGTAACGAAGCCCAGGGTACCACAGCCATCAATGATAGTATGCAAACCATGTGGACCTTTGAACCACATGTGGCGGAGCAAATTTTTGAAGAATTCATTGCTGAAAATAGCATCGAAGTGCTCCGGGACGAATGGCTCGATCGTGAAAATGGTGTGGAGATGGAAGGTAAGCAAATCAAATCCATCACAATGTTGAGCGGAAAAACCTTTAAAGCAGACATTTTTATGGACGCCACCTACGAAGGTGACCTCATGGCTGCTGCGGGTGTAAATTATCACGTAGGTAGAGAGGCCAATAGCGTCTACAACGAAACCTGGAACGGCGTACAAAAAGGACATTTCCACCACAGTCACAATTTCCATCACCAGCAATTAAATATCAGTCCATATGTTATCCCGGGGGATCCGAGCAGCGGGGTTTTGCCACGCATCTCTACCGAACCTCTAGGAGAAAATGGTACCGGAGACAAGCGCATACAAGCTTATAATTACCGCCTTTGCACCACTGATGCTGAAGGTAATGTAGAGCCATTTGAAAAGCCGGAAAACTACGATTCGGCGGAGTATGAACTACTCAGACGTATATTTCGTGCAGGTCGTCATGCCATGTTTGGGGGAGGGAGAATTCCCAATGGCAAGCGAGATGTAAACAACGTTGGGCCATTTAGTTCGGACAACATCGGTATGAATTATGACTATCCAGAGGCTTCTTACGAGGAAAGAAAGGCGATTTTAGAAGAGCATATCAACTACCACAAAGGGCTTTTATATTTCTGGGGCCATGATGAAAGTGTTCCAAAAGAGCTCAGAGAGAATTTTAAAAAGTGGGGACTTGCCAAAGACGAGTTTGTAGACAATGACCATTGGCCTTACCAGATATATGTACGGGAAGCCAGAAGAATGATTGGTGAGTTTGTCATGACGGAAAATGAAATCATGGGCAGAAGTCCCGTGAAGCAACCTATCGGTATGGGCGCATATACTATGGATTCGCACAATACGCAGCGCTACATTACAGAGGAAGGGTATGTGCAAAACGAAGGCGATTTGGGGGTAGAGCCCGAGCAACCATATCAGATTCACCTTGGTACCATTCTACCCAAAAAAGAAGAATGCGAAAACTTACTCGTGCTTACTGCAGTGTCCAGCTCGCACATTGCCTTTGGGTCTATCCGGATGGAGCCTGTGTTTATGATCCTTGGACAAAGTGCAGGAGTGGTGGCAGGTATGTCAGTGGACAAAGGCAAGGCCGTTCATGAGCTCAAGTATGAGGACATAAAACAAGAGCTACTAAATGCTGATCAAATACTAAGTGCCGATAGACGACTGTAAGTCAATGAAACATGTAAAGTGGAGCAATACCAGTTACGGCTTTCAGTGGAGGTCGCTTTGCTTTGTGCTGGCCTATTTGGTTATGTTCACATTAGCCGGGCAGGTCAGTGTAATCAATGCAGGAGTGGGTGGAAACAATACATTCAACCTTTTGGATCGGTTGGAGGAGGATGTCCTTCAAAAACATCCGGGTATGGTCATTTTAATGGTTGGGACCAATGATATGTTGAATTCACGAAAGATGCTTTCCTATGCAACATACGCTGATAATTTGAAATTGATAGTGAGTAGGATCAAGCAAAATGGTGCTGAGGTCCTTCTATTGAGCCCTCCGCCTGTAGATACTAGTTACCTGTTTGATAGGCACGATCGCGACTTATTTACAGATCCCCCAAATGTACGGTTGGACTCAGCAAAAGCAATAATGCAGAAGCTCGCAACAGACTCCAGCGTTCATTTTCTGGATCTCAATTTGAAGTTTCGGGCATTGAATTTACCGAATCATAACCAGGATTTGTTCATCAAAAATGAACGAAATAGTTCCAAGCGCGATGGTGTTCATCCCACGGGGTTGGGGTATCATTTCATAGCCATGAATGTATACCACATACTGCTTGAGCATGCTTTAGTCTCTGCAAACATGAAAATTATCTGTTTTGGAGATTCTATTACCAGAGGGGGTGGAAGTGAGGCAGACTGGAGTTACCCCAACATTTTAAGCAAGTTGCTTAATGCCGACTATAAATGAATCATAATTTATAAACGTGGATTGGGAAATTATATCCCTAAAAAGGCTAAAGCCGGAAATTGGCACCATCAAATAAATACAGTCTGAGCAATGCTATTTTTTAAACAGGTCTTCCAAATATTCTTGTTGTTCATCGTTTTTGGACTTCAAGCCCAAATTCCGCTTCCTGAAAATCTGGAAGATGGATTCCCCCGGATTTATGTCAATCAGGAAGGCAAAAAGGATTTGCTGAAAACCATCAAAAAAGAAGCCTGGGCTCAGGAAGTATTGGATGGTATACATCAACGCATCGATGCGCACGTAGAGCGTCATGTGTCAGATCCGGAGTGGATGGTGTCAAGGCTTATGATGTACTGGAAAACAAAGGCAACCAATGTATATGTAGAAGGGATCTACTATTCTCATGCCGATGGGGAAGCACCGGTGCCTACAGTGCGCTTTACGGGCTCCAGAGATTATACTACCGACTATGCCATGCCCGAGCTGGAAGACATCCTGCCGTATATGAATGACGAACGAGGACTTTACCTTGTCAACCGTCGGAAAGAAGGCAGGCCTATGGAGTGGGTAGACCCTTCGGAGACCGGAGGAATTATACATCGCCACAACCAGCGAATTATTGGTTATGCCCGCGATGCAGCGTTTTTGTATTGGCTTGAAGGTGATGAGCGATATGCTCGTTTTGCTTTTGATATATTCGATACCTACATGATGGGCATGTACTACCGCAGCGAACCCATCGACTTACTCAACGGACACATTCAGACGCTTGTTGGGCTTACCTGCTTTCAGGTGATCCACGAGAGCACGCTCACAGATGCTGCCGTATTGTATGATTTTTTACACCAGTATGTGGAAGAGAGTGCACCAGACAGACTAAGACTGTACGACGCAACTATCAAAAAATGGAATGACCTCATCATCAAAAACGGCGTACCTCAAAACAACTGGAACCTCCACCAGGCTAAAATCATCCTAAAAGCTGCCATGGTCTTGCAGGATGACGATCACTACGATGATGGCAAAGGGCGACAGCATTATATCAATTATATCCTGAATGAAACCTCTGCTCGCCAGTGGTCGATGAATCGGTTCCTGGCATATGGTTACGATTTCTCCAATGGTGTTTGGGCCGAGTGTCCGGGCTACTCCTTTGGAGTGATTAAAGATCTCACCAGGTTCATTTATGACTTTGACAATACGTTTGAGCACAACCTGCTGCCCTACATGCCGGTGATGGACAAGGCGGTGCAGGTGCTGCCACAGTACCTGTTTCCCAATGGGCAAACCATTGCTTTTGGTGATAGCAACTACGGCCCACTCAGTACAGATGCTATGGCCCTTATGATCCGATTGGCTCAGAAATATGGTGATACGGACCGGGAAAAGAAATATACAGAGATGTATCGATTGTTTTCTTCAGAGGGAAGCGCCAAAAGCAAGCGTAAGCCCAGAGCACAAATCACCTCCTTCTTTGCCAGCAAGCCGCTGGAGCTGGATCCCAGGTATACTGCAGGCCAGCGGGAGGATTACATCACACAAACTTTCTATGCACCCAATGTGAGCTGGCATGTGCAGCGCATGGGCGAAGGCCAGGACGGAATGATGGTATCCCTCAATGGGTCGCTGGGCAACCATATGCATGCCAATGGCATCAACATGGAACTCTATGGGAAAGGCTTTGTACAAGGCGCAGACCCGGGCAAAGGGGCAGGCTACCTGCAGCCTATTTATTTGGAGTACTATTCACAGTTTCCCGCGCACAACACTGTGATGGTGGATGGAGCATCTTCATATACTGAGATGCTCAGCTACCATGCCTTTGACCTAATGAGTGAATACCCACAGGCAGGACAAAAAAGCGGATACAACCCTGACATCACCTACGCGGATGTCTACTTCCTCGAGCCCGAAACGCGAAGTGACCAAAGCAGGCTGGTGAGCATCGTAAAGACTGGAGCCAGTACCGGATATTACGTTGATGTATTTCGGTCGCGCAAGCAGCGCAAAGGCGATAAGTTTCACGACTATTATTACCACAACCTCGGGCAATCCATGCAGATCATGGACGAATCCGGAACACCTCTGGAGCTGTCTCCCAGCGAAGAGATGGGATTTGCAGGCGGGCATCTGTATGCACTCGATTACATGTGGGACAAGGAGTCGAAGCACACGAGCGAGGACTACCAGGTACAATGGAAAATAGACATGCCTGACGAGCAAGAGGATGTGTACATGAACCTTTGGATGAAAGGAACGGAAGGTAGGGAGGTTTACTCGATAAAGTCGCCACCCAACAAGGCATTTAAGCAAAAAGGGGCTATTCCCTATGAAGTAAGTAAGCAACCTTACCTCACTTTTGCAGCCAGGCAGCATGGAGCGGCCTGGGAGCGCCCGTTCGTATCGGTGTATGAGCCCTACACTTCGGCGGAGGGCAAGCGCATAGCCAGCATAGACGGGTTTGCTGATGAAAATGGAAATAAGGAATTTGTCGGGATACAAATAAGACACAAATCGGGGCGTGAAGACCTGATTTTTTCCCGTGCAAATGGGGCCATGGCCAAATATGGCAAAATGTCCACAGACGCCAGCTATGCATTGATTGGATTGGAGGGCGAAGACCTGGTTCTTTTTATGGGCAATGGTACGTCACTCCAATATGATGAAATCATCGTATCCTCAGAATCACGAGGTAATGTTTCGCTTCAACTCAAAAGTGGTCAATGGATGCTACACAATGAGGTGCCGGTGACTATCGCGAATGGTACAAAACAGCGTCAGTTCGAAGCTGGAGACCTGCGTCCTATTTTCTAGTTGCCTCCTGGTATTAACCAGGTTTGGATAGATTCATGGGGCTAAAGGTGCCATAGCTTATACCCAAAAGGTCATAATTTATAGAGAGGTTATTCACTCGTTGACATATTTGTGAATGGCGATTATTGAAAATCGCCATCACTAACCCCTTATTGATATGATGAGATACCTACTGCTGCCCCTTTTCAAAAGTTTGCAGATGTTGCTTTCTGTTGCATTGTTGAGCGAGATGCCTACTGCTTTTAGTCCCTATCGCTCTCTCAGAGAGATGGTTTCCTGATCACCGCTCTGGAGGTTGCCTATTCAACACTCGTTAGAAAACTCTATATTGGTACATTCTGATAACAGTTGGTGATAGTAGGAACAGGTCTTATTAGGTAACAGGTCGTCTTATTTTTTAATTCATTCCATTTTATGCATCATTTGATCAAGGTATTTTAACCCGGGCTACTTTTTTATGAAAAGCAAATCACTCATATCGGGCAATGAGAGTAAAAGTAAATCTTTAGTATGGGCACAGTTTCGTAAGGGAGATATTGCTGCTTTGGAGGTGCTTTATGACACTTATATCGATGATTTATTTGCCTATGGGATGAAGCTGACCAAAGATGAAGATTTGGTGCAGGATGCTATTCATGACCTTTTTGTGGAGCTTTATAAGTACCGATCCAAGCTTAGCGACACTACCAATGTAAAGTTCTATTTACTGGGAGCTCTGAAGAAAAAGCTCTCCCGATCTAGCAAGCTACAGACAGTACCACTAAACGACGCAATACTTAGCAATAGGGATACTGACCGTGAAATCACCATGTCTATTGAAGACAGTATTGTGGCAGCAGAAGAAAATTCTGAAAAGTTTCGACGACTGGAAAAGGCCATGCTTGTACTGACCGATACACAGCGCAAAGGACTTACCTTGAAAGTGTTTGAAAACAAGGCATACAGTGAAATTGCGCAGATTATGGGGGTAAGCGAAGCGTCGGCTCGTACTACCGTTTATCGGGCGCTTAAGGCTATTCGTAAATCCTACATTTTTGCGATTTTGACGATAAAGCATCTGCTTTTTTGAAAAAAATCGAAATTTTATTGTCTATAAAGTAGGTGTTTTTGTCATTTTCTTTTGAGGCCCCTAAAGTCACGGGCTGTGGATAAAGAAAAGTTATGAACGAAAAGGGTTCCTACGGAACAAACCGACTGTCTGAAGAAGACAAAACACAGTTAAAAAACCGAATCATACGTTCGGCAAGAATCATTCGGCAAAACGAAAAGCAAAAAAAGTATTGGGCTATTGCAGCTTCTATTGCCTTGCTACTTGGTGCATTTTGGATGTATCAGCTGACTACTCAAAAGGAAGGCAATGAGCTGATGAACTACGCTCAGCGCATGTCTACTGTAGACATGCGAAACGTACAGCAAGTGACCATTCGACTAGAGGACGGCAAAGATGTATCAGTTGATGGAGATTCGGTCTCCATTGCTTATTCGTCTTCAGGGGAGCAAATCGCTGTGGGTACGAAAGAAGCGGTTCGTCAAAAGTGCAATAAAGGTGCTGATGTAGGCTTTAACGAGCTCGTGGTGCCATTTGGCAAAAGGTCTCAAGTGTCACTGTCCGATGGTACCCGCGTATGGGTGAATGCAGGCAGTAGGTTGATTTACCCCATAGCTTTTAATGGAGACCTGAGAGAGGTTTACCTGGAAGGAGAGGCTGTGTTTGATGTGTCACATCATGCAGAAAAACCCTTCATAGTGCAAACTCAAAATCAACATATCCGGGTGCTAGGAACGGTTTTTAATGTGCAGAGCTACCCCAGTGAGCAGCACCAGTTTGTGGTACTAAAAAGTGGGTCGATCAGTCTGTCTCATAAGAAGAAAATAGGCGGGAAGCCAAAGAAGGAAATGTTGGTAGCACCTGGCACCAAAGTAAATCTGGATAGAGAATCTTTCAAAGTAACCTCATCCGCTGTAGATGTAGCTGATTATTTCTCCTGGATGGAAGGCGTGCTCATATTGCACAACAATGACCTTTCATACATCATGAACCAACTCTCACGGTATTACAATGTGGACATATTCATAGCTGATGAAGAGTTGAGCCATGAGACCTTTTCAGGAAGACTAGACCTCAAAGATGACATCCTCAATGTGGTAGATATCATTAAGCACGGGTCGGATATCGACTATCAGCTTTCAAAAAACAATCAAATAATCATTCGAAAACTAAAACAACAACCTATGAAGTAAACCTGGAACTAAAAATGAAGCCAGAAAATGCGCTAACATCTTCTGGCCGTCAATTTATCATGCCGTTGGCGAACGGCACAATCATTAATCTATACACAAAAATATGAAGAAACTATTTGTTACCTGTTGCATAGGGCAGGGAAAGTATGCCCTATGGAACCCAATATTCGCAATCATGAGAATATTTGTACTGATTTTGTTTGTTGGCTTGAGTGTTGCCAGTGCGAGCAGCACGGATGCACAAGTCAAAATGGACATTAGGATGAATCGGGTTTCGCTGGTTCAGCTTTTTGATGAAATAGAAGCCAAAAGTGAGTACATCTTCTTTTATAAAGATGGCGTTTTGGATCAGGATGTAAAGGTATCGGTAAAGAAAACCAGGGCCACAATCACTGAAGTGTTGGATGAGGCCCTCGCTGAATCCGGATTAGAATATGTGCTTTTTGATAGGCAGGTGGTAGTGAAACTAAAGCCCCAAACTCCAAAGGCCAGTTCGCTATCAGGTGTGCAGGCGGTGGAGCTTACAGTAAGTGGTACAGTTTACGACGAAAACGGTGAGTCGCTACCAGGGGCCACAGTCATTGAAAAAGGCACAACCAATGGCACCATTACAGACCTGGAAGGTAAGTATCAACTGAGGGTAGCAGGACCATCCTCTGTGTTGCAAATTTCCTTTGTTGGATATAGTGTCACCGAAGTAGAGGTAGGCGACCAGACGAACTTTGAGACATCTCTAACTCCCGATGTGGAGGCCCTCAATGAGGTAGTGGTTGTAGGCTATGGTGAGAAAAGCAAAGAGTCAGTTACCGGTGCCATTGAAGTGGTAAAAGGTAAGGAAGTTTTTGAAAGCCGGGCGGTTACTAATCCTGCACTGGCACTACAGGGACAGACTCCAGGGATTACGGTTACACGTGGTTCGGCACGTCCTGGCAATGAAGATATCAATTTGCAAATACGTGGATTCGCATCCATCAATCAGGATCCTCCATTGATTTTGATAGACAATGTTCCTGTTCTGAATGCACGTGAGTTTTACAACATGAACCCAGATGACATTGAAAGCATCAGTGTACTCAAAGATGCCGCTACGGCTATTTACGGCGCTAGAGGGGCCAATGGAGTCATTCTTGTGACTACCAAAAAAGGTACCGTGGGTGATCTTAAGGTCAACTATTCCGGGAATTTCAGAATGCAGCGCATAGGGCTGACGCCAAAGGCCGCCAATATGAGGCAATACGGCAGACTATGGCTTGAAGCTAACGAGGAAATGCCCGAAGAAGGGCGCAACTATTGGGGCTGGGGTACGGCCGAACAGGTACAGCTCCTCGCTGATGGCTATGAAGGCTACATGACAGACGTCTATGTAGGCTGGGCAGGCATGTATGTAAAAGATGTAGACCGCATAGACGAATTTTATGGCAATGCCTACTCACAGCAGCATAACATAAGTGTTTCTGGTGGAAACGAATCCACCAGGTATCGCATCTCTGGACTCTTTTCCGATGATGTAGGTGCGCTGAAACTCGCGTATGATGGACAAAAGCAGTATAACCTAAGGTTCAATTTTAACCATGAGTTGTCAGATAAGGTGAGTCTTAGTTCGGGTATTACTTACCAGAAAAGAATTCGCTCGAGTCCGTCAAACGGTGTGGGGGGAAGAGCTTTTCAGCAAAATCCCTGGATTTTCCCCAGTATCAATCCTCAAGGGCAGTACGTAGCTCATTTTGGCATCATAGGCTCTGAAAATTTCCGGGCCAGTGTAGAGTCTGGCGGTAGAGCCAAACTGGATGAAGATTTAATCAAAACCAACCTGGGGCTAACGGCAGAGCTTGTAGAAGGTCTGAACCTGGAGCTCACAGGCTCTTACAACAGACGGCTGGCCAGCACTGATACCACCAATATAGACCTACCACTCTACGATTGGGATGGAAATTTTGCCAATTACACCAGTCAGATCAAAGAGGGAATTACAGATTCTTATGAAGAAAACGACTACCTCAACTACGGAGCGTATTTAGCCT
Organism: Marinoscillum furvescens DSM 4134; assembly: GCF_003386095.1. GTDB lineage: Bacteria > Bacteroidota > Bacteroidia > Cytophagales > Cyclobacteriaceae > Marinoscillum > Marinoscillum furvescens. The sequence goes on from NZ_QREG01000020.1 coordinate 123,236, forward strand.
ATCAGAAGACCATCGGAAAGCACAACTTGAGCGCCAAAGTGGGAGTAACCGGTGATTACTCACGTACAGAAGGAAACTCCATCACAAGAAATGGTTTTTGGGAGGATTTTGGAGTGTATGATCTAAATGTGGCACCTGAGACCAACGTAAAAACGAGTGGAGGATCTACGCACTGGGGACTGTATGCATACCTTACGCGATTGGCCTATGACTACAAAGGAAAATACCTGTTTGATGTGGTGGCCAGAAGAGATGTCTCTTCCAGATTTGCCAAGGGGTACAAAGGAGTGAACTATGGTGGTTTTTCAGCTGGTTGGATCGTGTCAGATGAGTCATTCTTAAAAGATGTATCGTTTCTCAACTTTTTGAAGCTCAAAGGAAGCTATGGAGAAACGGGTAATCAGTCTGGGATCAATGAGTTTTCCTACTTGTCTACGGTAAATTACAGCACGCGTATTTTCGGCGTAAGTCCGGCACTTCATCGAGCTGCAGGAATACCACGTATCATAGATCCTACAGTGACCTGGGAGCGAATCAATATCGCCAATGTAGGTATGGAGTTTAGTCTGCTCGACTACAAACTCAATGGTAGCTTTGACTTCTACACCAGAAACAACAATGAGATGTTGCTGTCTGTACAATACGGATCGGTAATGGGAAATGGAGGCACAGGCCCCCTTACTAACTCCGGCGACCTGAAAGGACATGGCTGGGAAGCTGTCTTGGGCTGGAAAGATCAGGTGGGAGAGGTTACTTACTCGGTATCAGCTAATGTCAGCGATAACAGAAACCAGATTGTCAGACTGGATGGTGCGAATATCCCCGTTTTGAATACACAGGGTATCAATATTGAGGGCTACCCCATCGGAGCGCTGTTTCTATGGGAAAATGACGGATTTTTCGAGTCACAAGAAGAAGTAAACGAATTTTACAACACCTACACCGGGCAATTCCCTAAGCAGGGCAATACTGGCTTGCGCCCTGGAGATGTAGTAAAAGTGGATCGAAATAATGATGGAGTCATTAGCACCGAAAATGGTGAAGATCTAAAATACGTTGGGGAACTCTCACCTCATTATAATTTTGGTGTCAACCTGGGAGCTTCATGGAATGGGTTTGACTTTCAAGCCACTTTTCAGGGAGTGTTAGATCAAAACATTTACCGGCAAGAAGGCAATCTGTCTGCACCTTTTGCAGGGAGTAGGTTTGCCAACCAAACAGCTGCATTTTTGGGTAAAACCTGGAGAGAAGATAACCAGGATGCTGCCTATCCACGGCTGACATGGAATACTGAACTGGCCAGACACAATTGGCATGATAACGAGTGGTTTTTACAGAACAATCGATACATGAGGTTGAAAACACTCGTGATCGGTTACACATTGCCAGTGGCACTTACCCAAAAGGCAGCAATAGACAAGGCAAGAGTTTACTTCTCTGGAAATGACCTTTTTGAGTTTACTGCTGTAAGAGATGGGTATGATCCTGAAAGCAGAGGAAACTCCAGCGAGATCTATCCTTTCCTTAGAACTTACTCGCTTGGTCTGGATTTGACCTTTTGATCACTCTATCAACATTTAAAGAAACAGACATGAAAAAATTAATATATGCTTTTATTGCCTCGTTCATGTTGATGGCATGCGAGAGCGATTTCACGGAGTTGGAAATCTTAGACGAACTTACCGATCAGACATTTTACGCCAGCCCGACTCACTTCGAGTTGGCAGCAAACCTCCTGTATGACGGGATGCATGGTTGGGGTGCTGCAGATGAGTTTAAAGATTATGGGTCAGATCTAGTATCTATACCCCAGCTATATACCCAGGGAAATGTAGTGGCTCCCGAATCTGACGAGCTGTGGAATGAAGGATATGATGATCTACGAGATATAAACATGCTCATCGAGAGTGCTGCCGAGTATACCGGTGATCCGGTAGAAATCGCTGCTTCTGTTGGGACAGCTCACTTTTTTAGGGCTTATGAGTACTTTACCCTCATGAGGCGGTTTGGTGGTGTGCCACTAATTACTACAGTAATTAGCCCTACTTCTCCTCCAGAGTTGTTTAAAACACCGCGTAGCAGCCGGTATGAAGTACTAAGCCTGATATTATCCGATTTGGATGAGGCGATTGCTAATTGTCCGCCCTCAGTAGGAGACGCAGATCTGGGTAAAATTACCAGTATGGCTGCCAAGGCCTATAAGTCTAAAGTATTGCTATATGCGGCTACCTGGGATAGGTATGTAGGTACTGCTACTGATGGTGATGGTGTCAATGCGGGCGCCGGATCGGCAAAGCCGGCCGAATACCCAACTGTAGAAGCGATGTTGACAGAGGCTGTAGCGCTGGCCAAAGAAGTGATGGACGATGGAGGCTACCAGTTATGGGATTACAAGTTTGATGAAATAAACTCCACTTTTTATCTGCATCAGTTGGAGGATGCCGGATCCAATCCGCTAGGACTCGACAAATCAACCAACAGAGAGTTTATAATCCAAAATGTTTATGATTTCGATCTTCGACCTGGTGATGAGAATTTTGCGAGATTCGAAAGCCGTATGGCGCCAAACCGAAAGTCAATGGATATGTTTTTGTGTACCGATGGACTTCCGATAGATAAGAGCCCGCTTTTTCAGGGCTACCATACGATGTGGGACGAGCTGCAAAACAGAGATTTTCGAATGATCGGGTACTTTTATAACGTGCCAGAAGGTGGATCGCCGCTACTCAATGTAGGTCCCAGTGACTCAGGTGCAGGTATTGGTATTCGAAATCGAAAGTTTAAATCATGGAATGGTTATAGGCCTAACACCAGGCATGCCCAAAATTATTCAATTCTGCGCTTGGCAGAAGTGTATTTGACGTATGCTGAAGCGCTGTATGAGCTTAATGGTTCCATTTCTGATGCGCAGCTGGATGAATCAATCAACCTCACTCGGGCAAGAGCAGGAATAGCACCACTTACCAATAGTCTGGCCACTACACACGGGTTGGATATATTGGAGGAAATTAGAAGAGAACGAGCGCTGGAGTTGTACTGCGAAAATACCCGCATTCACGACGTAAAACGCTGGGGAATTGCTGATGAAGTATTCCAGGAAGAGGTTTACGGTGCAGTGATAGAGGGAACCATTTATGAAGGTAACGACGATTTGTATATTCCTACAATCTATCCTTTTGGTGAGAAAACCATCACCGTAGGTACAGGTGAGCAGCGTAGGGTAATAGTGAGAGATGGTGCCTCTAACCGAAATTTCACGATGACTCATTACCTGGCGCCAATTCCAATAAGTCAAATTTCGTTGACAGGTATATTGCAAAACCCAGGTTACTAATAGTGTAACTGCATGGTCCCAGACCAGGGACCATGCAGTAGACTAACATTTGTTAAGTAAAACACAATGAGGCTTGAGATGCTTCCTGTGTGTTTATTAAAAACGTTATTAGCAAATAATGATTGAATGCACAGCAATCAGATTCCTCAACCATAATCAATAATCGAATGTTGAATTCCGAATCAAGAAGAAATTTTTTAAAGAAGACTGCAATAGCCACAGCTGGATTTTCAGTAGGAATAACCACACTAAGTACTGCATGTAGGCAAAAAGTACTCGGAGGAAAATCTTTCGAAGTACTAAGAAACGGCCGTACGTTATCCTTTCAACTACCTATAGAAAAAGACCTTTCACATATTGAGGTTAGGCTTTTTAGTAAGGCTAATGAATACATCTTCGAATATGATGATGTGTCACCACACGCGCCTGATGTTGAAAACGAACAGACGAAAGACGTCTGGATGCCAGGGTTTGATGAAGCAGCGGAAGCTCGCCGAAAATCTAGTCAGGAGCAGCGGTTCCCGGTGGTTGATCTGGCCATTAAGCCGGATATGAGTGCAGTGATAGAGATGGATATTCAAGAGCCAGGTACCTATCGCATTAATGACCAGGACATCAAGCCTCTTACTGATCAAATCCGAATACCTTATCAAAAGGTGGATCACTGGGCAAACTCCTTTTACATCGACCCTAAAACCAATTCCATCAAGCATTTTTATTTAGCTGCACAAATTGCGGTAGTTAATTCAAAAGTGAGTTTTCAGATTGAGACCCTCAGAGATGATTGGGTAGGGGCTATTTCTATACATGACCCCAGGAATGGTGAGATGCTGGCTAGTTCGGAGGTGACCTGGGAGACAGAGCTACCGGATATTTCTACGGGCAAGGGAGTGACACGTGAACGCATGGTTGCAGCCTTGTCTTTAGCGTCAGATTTTTTACTCAATTGCCAATACAAAAACCCAAACAGCAAAGCTTTTGGTGGAGAGTATTTGCTGTATGACCTCACAGCACGCACTCGTATGCGGCCATTCTGGTCTTGGGCATGGGGGCCCTCTGCGAAAGTTTTGTTTGAAGCTGCTGATATTGAAGGTGTAAGCACTTCTGTGAGCAATAGCCAGCTCAAACAAAGGGCAGAGGAACTAATGCAGCTGACATTGGACTTGCAGGTTTTGGATAAAGACAGCCCTGCTTATGGCATTATTCAGACCAGCGCACATGAAGCTAGTACGGTGGATAGTCTGTTCCTTGTCGGCTGGGGATGGATGTCACTTTATAAGGAAACGAAAAACCCCAAATACATTGAGGCGGGTAAGAAATTAGCTGATGCAGCCAATCGGCTGATGGATGAACATGACGATGTGTGGATTCCCCAGGCCTATCTTTTTGAGGAGGACCGCTGGAAAGATATCATGAGCTTTGAGAGCTCTATGGGATTGCCTGGTCTTGCAGCGTTGTACTTGGCCACCGGTGATGATTATTTCAAAAAAACTACCATTCGGATGGCCGATTTATTGATCAGAGCATTTGAAAATGAAGAAGGTCTGTGGGGAGTATTTTTTAGAAGCAAGACCATGAAAACCGATGAAGTAAACTACTGGACGAAGGCCTTTGGGTATATAGCAGACGGCTTGATAGAAGCGCATAGAGCTGCACCAGAGAAGGGATACCTGGCTAAAGCAATGGTTATAGCCGACAGGATCCTCGCTACGCAGGCAGCCGATGGGTCCCTGTCTGTTCGTTTTGACCGGTCACCTCAGTATGTGGGCATTGGCGATAAAGCCACGGCTATTTGGGGAGCACTGTATCTGCGGCTTTACAAAATGGTTGGAGATAAGAAATACTATACTGCCGGCATGAAGGCTATCGAATGGTGTATGGATCACCAATATGTAGGTGACGATACCGCTGCCCGGGGTGGGATTGTAGGTCGGTCATGGCCCTCAGGGATCAACTTCCGCCATTGGTATGATGTAGTGGTGACCTACACAGTTTCATTCTTTGGGAGTGCGCTGTTAGAAGCCTTAAGTCTTGACGAATGGAAGGAGTAAGTTTTGGTTTAGTCGCAGGTAGTTAAGTATAAATTAAAAAAGAGAAGCAAATGATCATTTTACGTTTGTTAGGCGTGCTTGTTTTTTCAATAACCTTTTGCGCTGGACAGGGACAGGAGTTGAAAGAGAAGCCAAACATTGTCATCATTCTTGCGGATGATTTGGGTTACGGTGATATCTCGTGTTACAATCCGGACTCTAAGATTCAAACGCCGGCTATTGATGCACTGGCAGCTCAGGGAGTACAGTTTACAGATGCTCACACGAATTCATCGGTGTGTACACCTACGAGGTATGGCATGCTCACTGGGAGGTATTGCTGGCGGACACGATTGAAGGAGTCTGTACTCTACGGATACGATAAAGCACTGATTTCACCAAAACGTGAGACCATTGCTTCCTTGCTCCGTCAGGAAGGGTATCAAACGGCGGCAATTGGTAAGTGGCATTTGGGGTGGGATTGGCACAACGTGGATGCAGGGCCGGATAGTATTGATTTTTCCAGACCTGTAGCAAACGGTCCAACCACTGTTGGCTTTGACTACTTTTATGGAATTATTGGCTCATTGAGCATGCCGCCTTATGTGTGGGTAGAAAATGAAATGCCTACAAAGGTGCCGTCAGACAGGACGGTCAGTAAGAAAAAACAATCCATCTGGCTGGAGGGGGAAATTGCAAGTGATTTTGTTCATGAAGAAGTGCTACCTGAAATCGAATCCCGTGCAGTAAACTACATCAGGGAGCATGCTACGAAAAAGGAGCCTTTCTTTTTGTACCTACCGCTTACAGCACCACACAACCCAATATTGCCATCTCCCGAATACCAGGGGATGTCTGGGTTAGATAACCCCTATCCAGACTTTGTGATGATGTGTGATGGGTTGGTAGCGCGTGTTGTTCGAGTTTTAAAAGACCAGGGAGTTTATGAAAACACTTTGTTGGTATTTCTGAGTGACAATGGCTGCTCCAATCAGGCTGATTTTGAACAGCTAGCAAGCAAAGGACATTTTCCTAGTTACATCTACCGTGGCTTCAAATCAGACTTGTACGAAGGAGGGCATAGAGTGCCTTTTATCGTGAGCTGGCCGAAGCGAATACAGGCAGCACAGTCGAGCCACCTGGTGAGCACCACAGATTTTATGGCCACATTTGCCGATTTATTTGAAGTAGAATTGGCTGAAGATGCAGGTGAGGACAGCTATAGTTTTTTGCAGTCTTTGAGACTACCTTCTGAGTCTCCATTGAGGGAAAGTCTGGTAATGCATTCTTATGATGGATCTTTTGCCTATCGTCAAGGGCGATATAAAGTATTGTTGACTTCCAGTTCGGGAGGGTGGAGTTTTCCAAGGTCCGGCTCAGACACTGCAGAAAGCATGCCTGACGTCCAGTTATATGACCTTCATGCTGACCCGGAAGAAAAATACAATCTGCAGAGTCAGGAAAAAGAATTGGTAGAGCAGCTGAAGAAAGAGCTCGCTCAGGTGGTGCGGTCTGGAAGGAGTACAAAGGGTGCTCCACAAAAAAACGATGGACCAGATTACTGGCCACAGCTCCACTGGATGCCATAACTGCTAAAGGTGCAAATGGGCAAGTTAAACGGAGCAAGGAGTATCAAGCGTAAAAAATTGGATTAATCATAAGCGATTCTGGTCAATGGCTTATACCAGCAATGGATGCTGCCCTATGGGTTACCGCTGACTCTAATTTAGGAGCGAAGTAGTATCAATTAGTGAAGGGGAAGAGTCGAATAGTCTCAATAGACGCTTGACAGTAAAGTCAACTTGGTAAGGCCTAACTACGCGCCGGAAGAAAAGAGTGATTTTCCTTTCTTTTTTTAGATCGATGTAGGTTTCTTCGTTTTTTGAGCTCGTGAGCACATTAAGGTACAGGAGGGTTCTGTTGTTTGAGTAGAATACATTTACAAACAACTTTACTCTATTTATACCACTTATGAGGCTTTCAAGTCCTTCTTTGTTAACATTGATTTTTGTGGCATTTGCTATTGCATATTTGTTTTATAGCAATCATAAAACTGAACCACAGAAAGTAAATATCCTCTTCATTACAGTAGATGATCTCAATGACTGGATTGGTGTATTGGGAGGACACCCTCAGGCAAAGACACCTAATATTGACAGGTTGGCTAATTCTGGCATTTTATTTAGCAATGCACATTGTCAGTCACCCGTGTGTAATCCCTCCAGAGCGAGTATGATGACTTCACTTTATCCGAGCACCACTGGAATTTATTTCTTAAACCCCGATATTATCGATTCTCCTGTGGCTCGCGAAAGTGTCGTGATGCCAAGACGTTTTGAGAAGGAGGGTTATCATGTGAATGGTGTTGGGAAATTATTCCATAATGCGCCGGGTATCAATGAAAGGCACGTTCCAAACTATGCCGGCCATCTTGGGGGATTTGGGCCTATGCCTGAGGAAAAGATAAGCTCATTCCCTGGGCACCCTTTATGGGACTGGGGTGCGTACCCGGACAATGACAGCCAAATGCCGGATTTTAAAATAGCCAGTTGGGTAGAGCATAACCTTTCCGAAACGCTCAGCGAGCCCTTCTGGATGGGGGTTGGTTTTTTCAGGCCTCATGTACCGCAGTTCGTGCCACAAAAGTGGTTTGATATGTACCCATTAGAAACTTTGGAAATGCCAAAAACAATATCTGGGGACCTGAATGATATTTCACAATATGGAGTGGACATCACCAGACGAAAACATGTATCACCCACCCATGAGTGGGTGATGGAAAACGATGAATGGAAACCTCTTGTTCAGTCTTATTTGGCTTGTGTAAGCTTTGTAGATGCACAGATAGGTCGTGTGTTGGATGTGCTAGAACAAAGTTCTTGTGCCGAAAATACCATCGTTGTTCTGGTCAGTGATCATGGCTTTCATCTGGGGGAGAAAGAGCGTCATGCTAAGCGTAGCCTGTGGCAAGATGGAACCAGGGTGCCAATGATAATCGCCGGGCCTGGAATCCCTGGTGGTCAGGTTTGTACTAAACCCGTCCAGCTGCTAGATATTTACCCAACACTTTTGGATTTGGCCAATATTGATCCCGATCCGCATCACGAAGGACATTCGCTTGTGCCTTTGCTTCAAGACACTCAGGCTGACTGGGATCATTATTCCAGGGTTTGTTTTGGGCCGGGAAACTTCGCTATCGTATCCGAGCACTTCAGGTTGATCCAGTACAAGGATGGTTCAGAGGAATTTTATGATCATAGAATTGATCCTCACGAGTGGGTAAATGTGATTGAAAATACTGAATATCAAGATATTATTTCAACGCACAGGAGCCAGATACCTGCAGATAGATACCCCATCCTTGGAGATGGTTCAACGGGGCATGAGGCGTTTCAGGCGGCAGAGGAAAATGTTCTGACACAATCGATTGAATAAAACTGAATAGAAAAATGAAGAAACCTAGTGCTTATTCATTCTACCTGATACTGATTACCTGGCGACCCGATTCCCCAATGGTGCCACGACATTGGTTCGTCATTATAAAAACCACCGAGAAACCTGGCCCGGAGGTTTCTCTAGAAATGAAGAAGACGCAAAAGTACTGGCTGAAAACCCACTGCCCCCAGCTGGAATTGATGTGAAGAACTACAAAGTAAACGGACATGAAATAGACTTTAATGGACACTTGAAAATGGCTTTCAGGACCGATAGTCATAATCAATTGGTAGCATTCGAAGGGCACCAATGTGAAGGTGTGACCGTGGATGGTGTCACTTATACATTTTCCGAGGCACCAATCGAAACCATAGCATTCAATCAATCCGCCAATTCTTATGAGATTTTAGTGGTAGGGAAGGGCAAGGTTTCTATTCCTGTTTTGCTCAAGACCAAAAAAACATTTCGACTTTACGATCAAAACAACAAAAGGCTGAAATATACCATGAATGGGAATCAGATAAAATTTGAGGTAAACGCAAAAACCTCTGGTAAGTGGCTGACTTTAAAATAAGATGAATTTTTAATATCAATAGGACTATGAAAACTTCACTTTCAATTTTTTTACTCTTCTTGACTTCCATGGTACTTGCCCAAACCAGGCCCAATATCATCGTCATATTCACTGACGACCAGGGCTATGCAGACCTAGGGGTACAGGGGAGTGTCAATGATATCAAAACCCCAAATCTCGACGCACTCGCAACTAATGGCGTGCGGATGACGTCTGGTTATGTCACGGCTCCACAGTGTATCCCATCCCGGGCGGGATTGATGACTGGGCGCTACCAGCAGCGCTTTGGAACAGATCATAACGGCACCATTCCTGTTCCTCTGGAGGAAATACTCATTTCTCAAAGAATGTCCGACGCTGGCTATGTAACCGGCATGACTGGCAAGTGGCATTTGGAACCAAACCATCAACAGCCGGAATGGATCAGGGAAAACATCCCTGCGATCAGGGATAAGAACAAGTATACCCCAAGGGACATTCCAAGAGATAAGAAAATGCCCTACTTCCCTCCAGCTCGCGGCTTTCAGGAATATTACTATGGGCCTATGTACAATATTTTGGCGAATTATGATTTGCATGGAAACGATATTGAACAGCAATGGATTGAAGAGAGTGGGTTTAGACTCGACAACCAGACCAATGCAGCTGTAACCTTCATAGAACGAAACAAAGACAAGCCGTTTTTCTTTTACCTGCCTTATTTTGCCCCTCATGTTCCGCTAGAGGCGACAGAAAAATACCTAAGTCGATTTCCAGGTGATATGCCCGAACGCAGAAGATATTGCCTGGCCATGATGGCTGCCATCGACGATGGAGTAGGAAAGATCACAGAAACATTGAAGGCAAATGGAATTTATGAAAACACCCTGATCTTCTTTATAAGTGACAATGGCGCTCCACTGAAAATCGATAAAAAAGACATTCCACTTACACACAAAGGTGGCGCATGGGACGGCTCTCTCAATGACCCTTGGGTTGGGGAAAAAGGGATGATCTCTGAAGGTGGCATCCGGGTGCCTTTCCTGATGTCCTGGCCGGCAGTGTTGCCGAAAGGAAAGGTGTATGATCGTCCGGTCATCTCTTTGGATATGGCTGCTACAGCTGTAGAACTGGCTAGTGGATCTAAACCTAAGGAACTCGACGGAACCAATCTGATCCCATTTTTGACAGGAGAGAAAGAAGGTGACCCACATGAAGCCCTTTATTGGCGGTTTTGGGATCAGGCAGCTATCCGGGAAGGAAACTTCAAGTACCTGTCAGCTGGAGAGCGCGAGTTCTTGTTTGATGTGTCAACAGAAGAACATGAAACTAAAAATTTGATTGATGAGTACCCCAAAAAGGCAAAATCGCTGAGAAAAAAACTCGATTCCTGGGCTAAAGAACTAAAAAACCCGGGAATTCCTGAAGGACCAATTGGTAGTGAGAAGAGATGGTATGACCACTATTTTCAATTCTAAAAAACCTACAAAATCCGTACAATGAAATTAATTTTTTCCATATCTCTTAGTATTCTGTTTTTTACTCTTCTTATGATCGGTTGTAAACCTGAACCGGTTTCTTTGATTGAGGTTTCTGAGCTGAATGTCAGTTTTGTGCAAAATGTAGATGATTTCCCGAGAATAAGCTGGAAGGTCAAATCTGATGAATCAGGATATATGCAATCATCCTTTCACCTGTTGGTATCAGACAACCAAAAGGGTATAGATGCAGAACAAGGCAATGTTTGGGATTCTGAAAAGAAAGAAAGCGGTCAGTCTGCAATTCAGAAGTTTTCCGATATCAAAATCAGGTCTGGTGAAGATTACTTTTTCAAAGTCAAAGTTTGGGATACTGCAGGTATTGAGAGCAACTGGAGTAAGGTTGTGAAGGTTACTGCTCCCATCCATTACCCCGAGGACTGGAAAGGAAAATGGATTACATATGATTATGACCCCAAGGCACCCTTACCCATTTTTAGAAAGCTGTTCAGCAGAGCATCAGGTGATGTTAACAGGGTACGCCTTTTTATCGCAGGGCCTGGTTTTTATGAAGCTTACCTAAATGGTAAAAAAATAGGAAAAAACGTGCTTGATCCCGGTCAAACCAACTATGAGGACTACACTTTCTATACTGCCTATGACATTGACCCAACGGAGATTGAGAATGAAAACGTCCTGGGTGTAATGCTGGGAAATGGCTGGTACAATCAAAACCAGGTGTGGAAAGCACCAAATCAGGAATATTCCAGGATGGCCTACGGACAACCCACATTTATTGCACAATTGGTCATTGACTATTCAAATGGCAGCCGTGAGGTGCTGGCAAGTGACGAGTCATGGAGTTGGACAAATGGCCCAATTATGTATTCCAATATCTATGGAGGAGAGACCTACGATGCTACCAGGGAGGTGGATGATTGGCTATCGCCTTATGCATCAACAGAGAACTGGAATAGTACCCAGCTAGCTGAGAATCACCCTACTGAACTTTTTGAACAATTTGCGGAACCAATTCAGAAAATGGGAACAGTGGATGTGAAGAAAGTCACTGAAGTTGAGGGAGGAAAATACATATTTGATTTTGGACAGAACTTTGCCGGATGGGCAAAACTGAAAATTAACGGACAGAAAGGGCAGGCCATTACCATACGTTTCGCAGAAGAAATTGATTCTATGGGAAACCTTGACCCAACATCCACGGGAGTCCGTGCGACCAAAGTAGTCCAAACCAGCAAATACATTTGCAAGGGCGAGGGCCTTGAAGTCTGGGAACCCAGGTTCACCTATCATGGGTTTCGCTATGCTGAGGTCTCCGGATTAACCGAAAAACCATCGGCAGATTTATTGACGGGAATTGTGGTTTACTCTTCAGTGGAAAGAATTGGAAGTTTTACCAGCTCAGAGGAAAACATCAACAAGCTGCACGACCTGGCCAACTGGACAATTACCAGCAACATCCACAGCATACCGACCGATTGCCCACACAGGGAACGGTGTGGCTGGACAGGCGATGCACATGCTTTAGCTCAATCTCTTCTGTTCAACTATGATGCACCGCGGTTTTTAAAAAAGTACATGTTGGACATGCGATCATCTGCGCGTAATGAAGCAAAGGAACTTTACTTCGGTGAGAGTTTTCATGACAGAAGTATCATTACCAAACCGAAAGGTATTCCTACTATGATCGTTCCCGGTAAAAGAACAAGTGGTACGGCATCTCCTGATTGGGGTACGGCCATGGTCCAGCTGCCCTGGTATCTGTATTTGTACAACGGAGATAAAAGCATCCTGAATGAATTTTATCCTGATATGAAAACCTGGGTGGAGTACATCCATTCGAAAAACATCAATGGGATTATCACGCATGGACTTGGGGATTGGTGTCCTCCTGGTGGTAATTCCAATATCGATTGTGCTGTACCTGTAAGTTCTTCTGCTTTCCATATTTTGGATGTTAGTCTGATGCTGCAAATAGCTAAAGCGTTGGGAAAGACTAAAGATGCTGATGACTTTTCGGATAAATTAAAAATTCTCAAGGAGAGCTTCAATCAGGAGTTTTATGATCCCGGTGCAGGATCTTATGGAAGCCAAACAGGCAATGCCATGGCTCTTGAAATAGGTATTGTACCAGAGGAGAATAAAACCAAAGTTGCCGCTGCAATTGTTAAGAATATTCATGAAGAATTCGATGGATTTCTAAACACAGGGATATTTGGTATTGGACGTGTATTTAAAGTGCTGTGTGAAAATGGATATGAAGAAGAGGTACATCGCCTTTTAAGTAAAAAGGACAATAGAAGTTTTGCAACGATGTGGAAATATTATGATGCGACCACCTTGTGGGAAGTGCTACCGATTGATGAGAATTATGACTATAACATGCTTAATCATCGTTCGCACAGTCACCCGATGCAGGCGGGTTATGATTCCTGGTTTTACTCAGGAATAGCAGGTATAAACCTAAGTGCCAAAGGTCCGGGTTTCAAAAAGATAGTTTTCAAGCCATACCTGACCCAACATTTAGAAGAAGCCAGTGCATCTTACGAATCGCCATATGGAATAATTAAAAGTTCGTGGGAATCACAAGACAATAAGTTTGTTTGGAACTTGAGCATTCCTGAGAATTCATCTGCTGAAATATTGGTGCCTGTATATGGAAAAAGTAAGTCGATTAAAGTGAATGGTAAAGGGCATTCGTATCAAATTGCAAAAGATGGTTTTGCTTATTTGGGGACTTTTACCTCTGGTATTTACAAGATTGAAGCTGAGTAAAACATGAGTAAATCATTGAAAATCATTGCTTATGCCTTGCGGTTTTGTGGGGTTTTACTTTTGTTGAGCGCTTGCTTCAGTTTATTGATAAGTTGTTCAGAGGCATCACAAAGGCCCAATATCCTGTTCATCATGGCCGATGATTTGGGGTACTCCGATCTAAGCTGCTATGGTAGTGAGATACAAACTCCTAACCTCGATAGACTGGCTGATAATGGACTGAAATTTACCCATTATTACACTACACCTATGTGTGTTACATCCCGAGTGGCATTTTTGGCAGGTATGGAGTTTAAAGCAGCAGGTGGTGAGGGCCTTCCCAATGCCACTAGTCTGCCCGTTTTGCTCAGAGATGCCGGGTACTCCACGCACATTGTTGGCAAGAACCATGGTATGACCAATTTCCGAATTGGCGATCCTGATACCGACTATGGGTTTGATCATTTTTATGGGTTCAGCGGAGGTGAGCTGAACAGCTTTACCGGAGAAGGTCGTGTGGAGTGGCAAGATGATGGGCATATTTTTTCCCAGTCAGAATTACCAGAAGATTTTTATACAACCAAGGATTTTACAGACTACTCGATAAGGTACATGAAGGAGGCTATAGATCAGGACAAACCCTTTTTTAGCTTTGTGGCCTACAATGCCCCTCACACGCCACTACATGCCCCTGAAAAAAACGTGCGAAAATACTACGATCCCGCAAAAGGCGTGAATGTCTACAAAGATGGCTGGGAGAAAATGCGGGAGCAGAGGCTTGAAAGGATGAAGCAGCTGGGGATAGTAGATCATTCAGTCGAACTGTCCGATCCGGGTGTGGAAATCCCCGACTGGGAACTACTGCCGGATACCTCATCTAATCCGTGGGATTTGCAAAAGAAATTTGAATATCTCTCTCGTAGTGCCTATGCCGGCATGGTGGATAACATGGATGAAAATATCGGTAGGATAGTAGATTTCCTCAAAGACCCTAACGGCGATGGGAATGAAGAGGATAGTGAGCTTGATAATACAATTATAGTTTTTGTATCGGATAATGGAGGATGTTATGCTGGACTGTACACCAATAGAAATGCTTTGCCATGGAATAAGAATAATGGATGGTTTACAACCAATTACGGTTGGGGTACACTAAGCAATACCCCCTTTCGGTACTACAAGCATGCGAGCCACGAAGGGGCCTTGAGATCTCCTATGATTATCCATTGGCCCGACGGCCTGAAGGTACCAAAAGGAGAATTGAATCGGAACATGCTGAGAATTTGGGATTTGTACCCCACCTTTTTGGAATTGGCACAGACGGAACTTCCTGCAACAGGGGCAGAGAAGAAACCTCTTATGGGTAAGAGCTTTGTGTCATTGTTGAAGGGTGATCATTTTGAGCCAGAAAACTATTTTGTTTTAGCATTTCACCGAACCAGAGGAGTGGTTAAGGATAACTGGAAACTAACGAGCTACTTTGATAGCCCATTTGAACTTTATAATCTGAAAAATGATCCCGTAGAGAACAATGACCTGGCGAAGCAAAACCCTGAAATATATAAGCAACTTATCAAAGAATGGCGAACCTATGCTGAGCATCATGGTTTTGCGGATGACTCAAAATGGAATCGTTCGGTAGGTGATGTGAGACGTGGATGGGGATATGATTTCTTGCCGGCAGGGATTACTGCTACAGTTCCAGTATGTATGTCTGACGAGGTGGCTATTGATGAGAAACTTCAAATCACATTTACAGGAGCACTTGATTTCTCTAACACAGAAGGGAAGAAAATACGCTTACAGAAATATGGAGACTCGACCATTTTGTGGTCAGCTGATCCTGATCAATCCAGCAGGTTCCAGGGAAAAAGAATCATAACCTTTGATGATTTTCCAGTATTGGAACCTGATACACATTATTATATCACCTGGGATACAGGATGGGCTAAATTCAATGATCAGGGAAAAGTAAGACCTATTTCTTATGTCAAAGAAAGTGCTTTTGCATTTCGGTTTAGGACCAAAAAAATAGATAGGAGTTCTATGTGAGATAATTGTCACTAAGTAAGGATAGTTAAATTTCAAAGAATGAAAAGAAAAGGGAAAGATGAAAATATCAAGTTGAAACCGCTTTCAGCAGAGCAGTTCGATAAAGTCTATAATCAGAATTTCGATCACCTTTTTCTTTTTGCGATTTTTATTCCCAAATGTGACGAACTTTCTAAAAACATTATTGCGGAAGTGTTTATGAACCTCTGGAAGAAATGGAATAAGTTTTCAGAAATCAGATAAATTGAATCTTACTTATTTATTGCAGTTAAAAACCAATCTATCAGAGTACTAACCAATGATTATAATAAGAAAGTGACCATTGGATTTGAAAATGCCGTGAAAATGGTTGATCGGGTGAATCCGGAGGAATTACTACCGGAAAAGGAATTGTCCAGTAATTAATGAGACCCTACATACATGCGAGTCACGAAGGAGCCCTGAGATCACTAATGATTATCCATCTGCCGGATGGGCTGAAATTACCAAGAGGTGGCCTGAATAAAGACATGATAAGGATTTGGGACTTGTATCCCACCTTTTTGGAGTTGGCAAAAGCAGAACCACACAAAGCAGGGTTGGATAAGAAACCGCTTATGGGTAAGAGCTTTGTTTCACTCTTGAAGGGTGATGAGTTTGAGCCGGAAAATTATTTTGTGTCAGCGTTTCACCGAACCCGAGGGGTGATTGCGGATGGCTAGAACTCACAAGTTATTTTGACAGTCCTTTTGAGCTTTACAACATGAAGGATGATCCAGTGGAGAACAGAGATTTGGCGAAGGAATCACCTGAAGTCTATGAACGTCTTATCAAGGATTGCGAAGCTTATGCCGAAAAGGATGGCTTTGTCGATGATCCAGAGTGGAACCGCCCAGTAGGAGATACCAAAAGAGGCATGGGGTATGATTTTTTAACAGCTGGACAGAGTATTTTATCAACGACTCTTATTTGCATGTCAGATGCGCTTCGAACGGACGAAAAGTTGCTGTATTGAGTTCAATGGAACGATCGATTTTTCTCAAACTGGTGGAAAAGTGATTCGCCTGCAGAAGTACGGTGATCCCACAATAATATGGTCGGCCGATCCAGATACGTCCAGTGACTATCAAGGGGAAACTAAATTGTTTTCGACGATTTTCCTGAACTGGTACCGGATGGGTATTTCGGTCTAACCGTGCCAGTGATTTCGGCGATATGGTGCCACTCTGAGGAAGGCGTAATTTGTCAATAATTTTTTAAAGTTCTTTAAGTTTTCTCATTGATTCTCCTTTCAGATCGATACGATGAGAAGAGTTGACGAGTCTATCAAGGATAGCATCAGCTATAGTTCCTTCACCAATGATGTCGTACCAAGCAGACACAGGTATTTGCGAGGTGATGATGGTGGATTGTTGCTGATACCTTTCATCGATGATATCGAGCATACTTTCTCTTGCCTGGTTATCCATAGCCTGTAGTCCAAAGTCATCGAGTATAAGTAAGTTGGCCTGAGTGATTTTTTTAAGTTCTTTCAGATAAGTACCGTCAACCTTTGCCAGTTTGAGTTTCTTGAGCATTCTGCCTGTATTTTGGTAGAGTACTTTAAACTCCCTAATGCAGGCCTGATGACCCAGTGCCTGACTCATAAAGCTTTTACCTAAACCAGATGGTCCTGTGATGATTACGTTTTCTTTTTTGGCTATAAAATCGAGCGTAGCAAGTCGCTGGAACATGTTTTTATCCAGGTTACGTTGCTGGGAGTAATTAATCTCTTCCAGTGTAGTTCGTTGCTTAAAGTGGGCTTG
>NZ_QREG01000021.1 GCF_003386095.1 Marinoscillum furvescens DSM 4134
ACTTCAAAGAAACCGCCCAGTACGAGAGTACGCTGGGTGGTGTGAGAGGACAATGAGGCTGGATTGATCATCCATCCTCATTTCCTACTCGATTGTGGGATATATCTATGGATGGTGTGTGGAATTCGGTGATCGAGTGTGGAGGACTATTGAACACTCTGCCGTCGTAGCGGTTTGTTTATCAGTTAATCATCAGTACATTTGTATTATGTCATCCGTAAAATTATATAGCACCTACGAGGAACTAAAGCATGACCGAGTGAAGCGACCACAGACTCAAGAGGAAAAGCTTCGTCAAATGAAAGCCACCCAATCTTTGAAGAAGTTGAAAAACTTCAAATGACCAATCTCATCTTTTAAAGTGGAAAAGGAATTATCTGATCAGGTTAAAGAACTTTCCCTTTCTCTAAATAATCATGAAGTAGCCTACTTATTTGTAGGAGGAGTAGCTATTAGTTATTACGGAGAACCAAGACCGTCAGCCAATCTGCCGAAGGAGGTGGTATACGATATTGATGTTTGGTATTTAGCGACAAATGAGAACTTTATCAAATTGATCCGAGCTATATCGGATATTAGTCCAGAGTTAAAAGATGATCTAGCGCGTATTGTGTTCGACCCTATGAAGACCTTCATTAAGTTTCATAAAGAAGCATTCCATTTTGATTTTCTCCCCGTGCTAGTAGCTTTCTATCTTAAGGACTTTGATCGATGCTATCAAGACAAAGAATTAGGTGAAATTGATGGTGTGCAAATCCCTATTCTGTCCAGAAAGGATTTGCTTTTGGATAAAGAAAGATTATCAAGGGATAAAGATTTGGCAGATATAGAGAATCTTAAGAAGAACTCGTATCGAGGGTTTTCGAGATAATTTCAGGGTACTTTTTCAGGGTAACTTTAATAGGCGTTTTTTGATCGTTTACTTACCTACTTCCCAATACAAAATATAATGTACGTTGATTATCAGGTAGTTACGTGCTTATAGGTACAAATAAGCAACAAAAACTATCGCTAAACAGCTAAATAAGGGATAAAGAAAGGAAAAATGGAGCGGAGCGGACATAAAAAAACCGCCTCACAAAGGAAGCGGTTTTTATCGAAAACACCAATCGCTTTACGCAACTGTTACAGAGCCTAAATAAGAGCTGTTAGCAACTTTAGTTCCGTCTTCTGATACAAACCCTAAGAAGACTTCAACGTCTTCTCCTGAGTATTCAGAAGGCACTGGAATGGTTGCTGTACCAACTGATCTTGCTGGTCCCGCAGTTGTGAAAACTGCCTCACCTCTTGTGGTATTCAAAAGAGCAATCAGAGCTTTGTCCGTTGCTAAGGCACTACCACTTCCTGAATTGTCTGTCCAGGTCGCTTCTACGTTTCCAGCACTTGGAGAAGAAGCTGCACCATTCGCAGCACCAGTCAGGTTTCCTCTTGAGACCAATGCACTTGCATAGTCTACCATGAAGTTGGGGTAAGCTCCTGTAATGGCATTGTTCAGGTTGTATGACATGGCCGCATTGAATTGCGTCATCTTGTTGGCATACTGCTTAAAACCAACTCTAAGGAAGTCTGTCATTGGCTGCAAGAACTTCAATACAGTTGAGAACTTAGAACGCTGGTCAACCTGACCTTCAGTTCTTGGGTTCGCTACACTGGAAGGTTTGATTCTTAGGTAATCGATGCCCTTCCAAGTTCCACCGATTACATTCCCAACCTGTCCTGAGACACCACCGAGAATACCTTGATTAATTTTTCCCATCTTTTTACGATTTTTTAAGGGTTAAACATTTGCTTGGACTTGACACGGACTTACCATGGATTTGCCCTTCACCATCTAAAATACTACAAGAAACAGGCGAAGATTCATTCTTAGGTGCTGTTGCTTTGGTGTGCTTTATTTTGCCTTTGTTGCCCTGTTCTTTTGTCAGATCAAGAAGCTATCCTGCCCCTGTTTCCTTCATTAGGTTGTGGAATATTGACTGCCTGACAGTATCTATCATTTTTAAGGTGAGCTTGATTTTTTGCTCGTTGACATCCAATAGTTTTAGTGCCTGAATCGACTTTTCAAATGCCTTCTCTTTGGTGCTTGCTTTGACTTCACTTTCTCTTATAACCTTTCGGATCTCGTCAATAGTTATGAATGGAATCACCGAGCCTTTCAAATAGAAATGGAATGACTTAGACCTCCACAGTCCGAAGCATAGCCAATACAGAAACTCTCTATCTGCCTCATTTTCCAAAAGACATACAAAGCAATTCGGGCAAGGTGTGCAAAGAGGTTTTCCACTGTTCAATCCTTTATTCAGGATAAAGAAATGGGGTTTGTTGTAGGTGGTTCCTAGTCTGTGTGTTTTCAAGCGAAACGATTTCATATAGCAAGCCATTAGAATTATGCTCGCTGCGCTTCGCACAGACATTTTCAAAAGAGAAAAGAAAAAAGGGAAAAAAAGAAAAGAGAAAGCTCTTGAAAAGGTGGGTGTGGCACGATTGACAAGGTTTTTGGGAAAAATACTACCCGAAGGGTGGAGGTTTTTATCAAAACCCGTAGGGCTTGACCTTGACAATCCGGTTGTGCGGTGGTCATGTGCGAACCCACCTAACTTTGCTGCTCTCTTTATTTTGATTGTCTGATTTACCCACAACATGAACTTTTACCACCTTCTTGGATTGGTGGGCAAGCTACTGTACCATAAGAGCAATAAACGCAACAATCACCTTGTATGGGTTTAAGTACTTCTTTACAGTTTTCGCATTCATAGAAATACTGACATGCATCTGTTGGCATGGTTTCTTCTTTTTGATGTCCACACTTAGGACAAGTAATTGTTGATTTAAGAACTACTTCACTCATTTTGATTTGTTTACTGATTCTACTTTGTAACCTGTTTTGTCAACAGCCGATTTTACTTTCTCAATGTCTGTTTTAGATTCATCAAAAGTTACCACTGCATTCGCTTTTTCATAAGAAACCTCTAAACCAGAAATGCCAGGTAGTTTTCCAATTTCAAGTTTCACATGTTCTTCACATCCCGTGCAGGTCATTCCAGTAATATTGATTTCGTAGGTTGATTCGAGATTGACATTATCTGATACTGATAGTTTGGTTTCAGGGTAAAAGGCATCCGAGTAATAAGGGAATGCAAGCATGATCGCTGCAAATACCGTCACTATACCAAGGAATTTCTTTGAATGCCAAAAAGAAGGTTTGTCCTCATCACAATTACAAGCAATTTCTTCCTCAGTTCTTGGTCTCAATTTCTGATACCATGCAAAAGCTAAAACGACTACAGTTATTCCAATCAACCAAGGTCGAAAAGGTTCTAACCAAGAAAATGTTGCGGCTACTCCGCTTGATCCTGCAAGTAGTGCCAACACTGGGGTAATGCAACAAAGTGATGCACTAATAGCGGTCAGTACACTTGTCATTACTAATGAGCTTGATTTCTTATTCGTCATATTGTTGATTCTTTTTCTGGTGTTAATAACCCTAATATTGGATTCAGTATGAGGTCGTTTGATTCGGAAATAGAGTAGAATATTGTTTGTCCTACTTTGTTTGTTTCAACCAGTCCCGCATCTTTTAGCTTTCTCAAATGCTGAGAAATGGCAGGAACTGTCATGCCCAGAATATCACTTAGATCACATGGACACATTTTGGATTCCTTGTCCAATAGAAACAGAATTTTTAGTCGTACCTCATTGCCAGCAAGGTTAAGTGCCCTTGCTATTCGGTTTACTGCATCACCTACTTTTTCAATGTCTTGCTTACACTGCTTGATCTGTTTTTCATCAGCATAAACTCTAATACATGTTTTGGTCATAATGAATCGTATTTAAGTGATTACTTAAATAAACGCAAAGAAAAGAAATTTAGTTTAATGTTTAAGCAAATACTTAAATACAAGAGTCATTGACATGCTTAAATGTAATTGCTGTGTGAACGCAGGTAAACTAAGGCGTAGCCATTTATGCGAGCCGCCTGCGAGTGGAGCAAGGGTGGTGGCTGCAAAAGCCCGAAGAATGAGGGCGGCAGACAGCTACCGTTTACGGCAGGGCTGGCGTGATTTTTTGCTTTAGGGTCGGGAAAGGCAAGGGTAGCGATTGAACGGAACGGAACGATTTGTTGGGTGGAATGGAGCAATTACTGGCTGTTATTAGGGTTGGAGTATTTGACATTTTAATCAATTCACCAAATACTAATTGAAGGCATAACAGACGGATTGCGAAATGGAACTGTGTCGGCTCGTTGAGTGAAATGAATGAGCTACTCTTGTGTGGGGTGCTGAAAGTGGCTGAATGCAAGGAAAGAGGAACGAGAGACTGAAATGAAGCTACTGTAGGCACTGGATTAACTGCAAAAAGCATGACAGCCCGATTAGCCCGCAGCGACCCGCAGGCGAGCAAAAACACATGCAGCGACAGACCCCCAATTTAATTCTTCTGTGAGTACAGCGAACACCTTATTGGGGTTTGGGGGGATGAAGTAGCTGCAAGTGAGGATTGAGAGTAGTGTGTGAAGCAAAACAAGTGAACGGCAGGTGGTGAGCACCTACTGGAGCACAAACCACCTGGTAAGTGAACGGTATATGCAAGGGCGACCGAAGGGAGTACATTTTACCCTTGCAGATATGTTTTTGCGGAACAAAACGGAACGATTGACGAACACCGCTTTACCTGCGTTGGGGTGTGCGTTGGGAAAAGCAAGTGTATGACTGAATGGATTGGAGTGCAACGGAAAGGAATGAAGGAGTGCTCTTGCTTTGTGGTGCAGGAAGTGGGTGAATGTAAAGAGTGAGGTACGAACGAATGCAATGAACCTACTGGAAGCACATGGGTGAGGGTGGGGTTATTTCGCTAATCTTAAAATCCTTGTTGCTCCTCTAAATACAATAATGAAAACAACAGAACCAATAACTAAGTCAGGTATTTTACTTTCAAAATAGTAGACTAAGCCTCCAGCCAAAATTACACCTAAATTGATGATAATATCATTGGAAGTAAAAATTGCAGAAGCTTGCATGTGTGCTTCTTTGCTCTTCGCCTTTTGAATCAGGTAAAGTGAAACGGAATTTGCCAAAAGAGCTAAAAAGGATATGATAATCATGTTTTGAAAAATCGGTATGCCATCAGATCCTACAAAACGTCTAATGACTTCCAATAAACCAAATAGAGCTAATGACATTTGAAAGTACCCACTTAGTTTAGCTACTTTCTTTTTACGAATTAATGTTTGACCTACTGCCAGTAAGCTTAATGCATACACTAACGAATCTGCTAGCATATCCAAAGAATCTGCCACCAACCCCATAGATTTAGAAATCAAGCCGAATAGCATTTCAAGAACAAAAAAGACAAAATTGATGATAAGAACAGCCCAAAGGATTTTTCGTTGGTTGCTTGGGTCTGATTCTACATCAATTACTACCTGTGATTGTGTGTTTGATATTAGTTTTGAACCTAATTTTAGTTCTGCTAATATCCTTTCAATTTCCGTAGTATTGCCAATGTGAAATATGGTTAGTTTCCTTTGAGGTATCTCAAATTCAAGTTGTTTGATTTCGTTTATTCCATCCAATTTCATCCGAATCATTTGTTCCTCAGAAGGGCAATCCATTTGTGATATTTTGAATACAGATTTTTCCATTATAAAAAACAAAGGTTTTTTTTTCACCTATCAATATCAACTAATATTGAATCAAAGTAACTAACCAAAAGAGTTTTTTTTAGCGAATCCAGTTTGGCTTCTGAATGAAGAAATAGGTAGGATGGCATTGGCATTTTATCGTTATCAATTTGACTTAGAATTGATTTTAGTTTTGTCCGTTTCATTCGATTTGATAGAAGACCAAATTCTGATAGGTTTAATTCAGATTTTCCTTCTGAAATATGATTCTGTAAAAGAAAGCCTATAGGTTGAACATTACTGTACCATGGGTATTTGGTTTGGTTGCTATGACAATCATAACAGGATGCTCGGATAATATTTCCAATGACAACTGGAGACTCGTAATGCTCAATAAAATCAGCATTGGTAACTGGTTCTATTTCATTGCGTTGGACGGGGACAAATTGAATCCCCACCAACACAATAAAAACTACCCATAGAGATAATTTAAGCCGTTTTTTCATTTCATTGAAATGGTTTCTTTCACCGAACCACAAGTCAGCATTTTGCTGCCAAACAATGGGTTTTTGATCTCTTGAGAATCACTCAGCCAACTACCCCCTTTTCCCTTGTCGTACATCGGGCAATACTGTTGATAAAGTGTTCTGTCCGTTCCTGTGATTGCAAGCAAGTCCATGAAATCTTTTGCCATGCCTTCAAAATGCTCACGTTGATGAGCTATTTCGCTTTTTGCAATGTGTTCACCATGTTCTTTTACTACTTCCAATATTTCCTTAATCTCGGACTGCTTGGATGCTTCAAAAGTGTTAAGGTCTATACTTGAAGACGTTTCTGCAAGTTTTTGACCTGCGCTGGCAGCCGCTCTTGAATCGTCTTGAACCAGGGCATTTTTAATTACCAGGTATTGATCGATTAATTGAGAAATGGACTTATTTTCACTCGTTTCCACAACTGAACCATCTGACATTTCATCCTCTGCTTTATGATTCATGGCACTATGATCATGGACACCATTTCCATTTTCATGATCGGTAGATTTTTTATTGGCACATGCAATTAATGAAAATGAGATACTTGCTAATAAAGCGAGTGTTAAGATTGAATTTGATTTTTTCATTGTATTAAAATTTAGAAGTTAAACATTTGAATTAGTGATAAGCCAAGAACGATGAAGGATATGATACCCCATATTATTCTGGAAGCCCATTTTTTAAATTTTGAGGGAGGTGCATTGTCTCCAGTTTTGCAACACTCTTTCATTTTATTGTTTTGGTGTTTTCGCCACAAGAAAGCATTGACTCTCCGAAATAAGGATTTTGAATTTCTTTATCCAGACTCAACCAATCTGCTCCTTTGTTAGAGTCTGCCATTGGACAATGCTGAACATAAATAGCAGTGGATATTGGATCAAAAGATTCTGCTGTTGCTATCATTGAATTGGATATGCTGATGAACTTTTCTCGAATGGCTTTGATGTCACCAAGATGCTCGATGTGCTGTAAAGCTGCTTTCAAAACAGTTGACTGCTGCATCCATTGCGAGTGTGCATCTGCCTTAAAAAGGTTCATATCAACTTTACCTAAGGCGCTGTACAAAGCTGCGCCAGATGCTTTAGCTTCTTCAAAATCATCACTAGCCAACGCAACTTTCAATTTGAAGTAATTGTCAAAAATTGGTTGTAACGATTTTTTTGCATCTTCTGAGATTGTGGTTCTTTTGGATGAAACAGGCATTGTTTCCATATTTGAATTGGTATTTCCTCCATGGTTGTGACCAGCCATGGCTACACCTCCTTCCGGGTTCATCATACTTGGTTTGCCTGCTAATTGTGCTGCTGCATCAATACTGAAGGTACCATTGATTGCAATTTCTTCACCAGGCTGCAAGCCATCTTCAATCACATAACTTTCACCTAATTCTGGACCCAAAGTAACTTCTCGCATGATGAAACTTACACCTTGAGCTGACATTTGCATCACATAAACTACAGAGCGTTTGCCCGTCCACATTACAGCAGTTTTAGGGACAGTTAAGGATGTATAATTGGTATTGGTTTTTGCTTCTATCGTTCCAGTTGTGAACATTTCTGGTTTGAGCATTAAACCTTTGTTTGTTGCTTCAAGTCTTGCTTTTGCCACTCTGGTCTTTGGATCGATAACAGGATCGATGTAGCTAATTTTTCCTTTAAATGTTTTACCAGGTATTGATTGCACTGTGTATATCACCGCATCACCTTTGTTTATCCAAGTCATATCTGTCTCATACACATCAAAAAGCACCCATACTTTAGATAAGTCCGCTATTTCATATAAGGCTTCCCCTTGTTTGATATAGTCACCCAGATTGACCATTTTTTTAGTTACATATCCTGAAACATTGGCGAGAATTGGAAACTGTTCTATGGTCTTATTTGATTTGACTATCTGATCAATCTGTTTGTCTGAGAGTTTCCAGTTTTTCAATTTTTCTTTGGCAGCATTAAACAATGCAGGCTGTGTTTCTTTTATTTTTTTGGCTTCAAACAATTCTTCTTGTGCAGTCACCAATTCAGGGGAATACACATTTGCCAAAACCTGACCTGCCGACACAAATTCTCCTGTAAAATTGACTGAAAGCTTTTCAATCCTGCCTGGGATGTGTGAAGATTGGGTAGATAGCAAACGTTCATCTGCCTGTACTTTTCCATTTAGACGAATTGATTTATCAGCCTTACCCTTATTAACCACCATAGTTTGAATCTGTGCCAACTGCATGGCAGTTGGTGACATGCTCACTGCCATAGGGTCTAATTCACCATCTGTGGATTCCAAAGGAATCAAGTCCATACCACAAATAGGACAATCGCCTGATTCACTCTTCCTGATCTGTGGATGCATAGAGCATGTCCAAATTGTTTCGGAATCTGCCATTGCAGTATGGTTATGTTCATCCGTTTGGTTTTCATTGGATCTTCCGAAAATTATCCAGCCAAGTAGCAAGCCGATAGCCATTGTGCTTATGGCTATAATTACTGTTGTTTTATTTATATTTTTCATCTTAATTCTTGATTTGTCTTTTTAATAATTGTGCATTGAAAGCAACTATCACAGTGCTAAGGCTCATTAGAACCGCACCGATGGCAGGGCTGAGAATAATCCCAACACCTGCCAAAACACCAGCAGCTAAAGGAACGGCTACAATGTTGTAACCTGCTGCCCACCATAAGTTTTGCATCATTTTTTTGTAAGTAGCCGCACCGAAAAGAATCAAATTGGCAATGTCTTTCGGGTTACTGTTGACCAAAACAATATCAGCCGTTTCGGCTGCTACATCTGTGCCCGAACCAACGGCAATCCCCACATTAGCCTGTGCAAGAGCAGGGGCATCATTTACACCATCACCCGTCATGGCTACAAATTCACCTTTTTCCTGAAGCTCTTTAATGATGCGTTGTTTGTCTTCGGGGAGTACTTCTGCATAGAAGTTGTCCAAAGAGAGTTGCTGGCTAACTGCTTTTGCCACTTGCTGGTTATCACCTGTTGCCATGTAAACTTTTATACCTCTCTCTTTTAGCGTATTTATTGCTGATAAAGATTCTGGTCGAATTTCGTCTGCAAGGGCAATGTATCCTGCCAATGAATTGTCAATCAAAACAAATACTACCGTTTCATCCTCTGTTTTAAAAGCATCAGCTGGAGTGTCAAATCCCTGCTCTGTAAGCATTCCTGGACTAACAATTTTGATTTCCTGTCCTTTTAGGTTTGCCTTGATTCCTTTTCCTGTAATATTTTGGAAGTTCTCAGGCTCTTGTAAAGTCAAATCATTTGCTTTTGCCTTACGAACGATACCTGCCGCTATAGGATGCTCAGAACTATTTTCTATAGACGCAGCAATTTGAAGTAATTCATTGTCCGAGTAATTGTCTAAAGTACTTTTAAACCGTGTTACCCCAAATTCACCTTTGGTTAAAGTGCCTGTTTTGTCGAATATGATTGCGGTTAGTTTCCTTGCATTCTCAAATGCTGTTCGGTTTCTGATCAATAATCCATTTTTAGCAGAAACAGCCGTGGAAATGGCCACTACTAAAGGGACAGCTAAGCCCAAAGCATGAGGACATGAGATAATCATGACGGTTACCATACGTTCTAATGCATATTCAAAGTCTTTACCGAGGCTCAACCATACTACAAGTGTGGTCATACCTGCTCCTAAAGCGATGTAGAATAACCATGCAGCGGCTTTATCTGCCAGATTTTGGGTTTTGGATTTCGTTTCCTGAGCTTCTTTCACCATTTCTATCACCTTAGACAAGTAGGAATCTTTGCCCGTATGCTTCACTTTGATTTTTAAGGTGCCATTGTCATTGACCGAACCACCAATAACCTGATCATTTCTATGTTTGGTTACTGGTTTTGATTCCCCAGTAAGCATGGATTCATTTACATGACTTTCACCTTCCAATACGATACCATCAGCAGGGATTTTTTCGCCTGGTCTTACCAGTATGGTGTCATTGCCTTTTAAATTATCAATAGGCACATCTTCATGCTCCCCATCTTCTTTAATTCTGCGAGCTGTTGAAGGCATCATTTTGGCCAATTCCTGCAAGGCATTGGAAGCTCCCATAACGGATTTCATCTCTATCCAGTGGCCTAATAGCATGATGACGATTAAGCTGGCGAGTTCCCAAAAGAAGATTTTGCCACCAAGTCCAAATACTACAGCTGAACTGTAGAAATAGGCTACTGAAATAGCTAAAGCAATCAAAGTCATCATACCCGGAGCTTTCTTTTTTACTTCATCTGCGAGACCTTTTAGGAATGGCCAACCTCCATAAAAGAAAATAATGGATGAAAGCACGAATTGAACATATCGATCACCATTGAAGCGAAGTTCATAACCGATTAATCCCTGTATCATTGGTGCAAGCACTACGATAGGCAGGGTGATGACTAAAGAAATCCAAAAGCGTTTTTTGAAATCTTCAATCATGTGGGCATGATGTCCCTGGTGATGGTCATGAGATTCATGGCCATTATTATGATTACTATGGTCATGGTGTTCATGACTATGCTTGTGATCTTCGTTTGTATGATTATGATGTTTATTTTCCATGATTATTTCGATTTAGCTGTGATATAATCCAGTTCTGCTAATGCGATGTGGTATTCCGACAAGGCAGTAGCTTTCATTTTTTGATACTTTAATATTTGTTGTTGCATCCTAAGTACTTCTTCAAAGTCTTTTCCCGAAGTGCTGTAAGCAGAGAATAAAAGGTTTAATGATTGCCTAGACTCCTGTATTTGTTCTTCGTATAACTGTATCAACTCAATCTGTTTTTGGATCTCGAACCAAATCATGTCATAGGAACTGATTAGCCTGTTAGCAGCTTCTTCTCTTTGCAGGGAATAAGATTCTTGCATGAGTTGAGCTTCTTTTTGTGCTGCTTTATATTTTCCTCTGAAAATTGGAAGGCTCACAGACACCATTGGCATAAATACATCTTGACCATTATCAGGTAATGACACATCCGTACGTTGACCTACGATTACATAATCTAAGCCTACACCAAGTTTTGGAAGACCCTGCTTGATTGCGGCTTGTTCACTTGCTTTACTTGCTTCAATTTTCAACTCCAATTCATCAAGAATAGGATTGGACGCGAGTAACGAGTCTTTACGATAGTTTGCAGGTAAACTAAAAGTGAATAAAGAGTCCTGAACAACAATATTGTCGTCATCAGACCGATTCAAAAGCTTATTAAAACGAGTTACAAGAGGTTTTTGCTTTTGTTCCAGTATAGACAAATTACTAGTTGCATCTTTGAGCATAATATCCACCCGCAATACATCTACCATTGAGCCTTTATCGTTTTGAAATTGAATAGTGGCTATCTCTTTGTATGAGGACAGGATGCGTTGATTTTCTTCTTCAATGGAAATCAACTTATGCAGCTCATAGAGTGGATAATATGATGCTGATACTTGGTAGTACAATTTGTTTCGGGCATCTAAAAACTCTTGATATGTTGCTTCTGCCATTAAAGTAGCAGCATCTTCCTGGGCTTTTAAAGTGCCGAACCATGGAAACATTTGTGTCAAAGAAAACCTTGCTCGTTGCGGCCCCACTCTTGTTTCCACTGGAGACACGAAATAACCGAAGGAAAGATTGGGGTCTGGCAAACTGCTAACTTGTGTTACTTTTTGCATAGCAGCTTCAAAGGATTTGTATTTAGCCTGCAATCCCGGATTGTTTTCTGCCGCTAACTTGAAATAGTCATCTAACGACTGAGCATTTGTTAATGTGGAAAAGCCAAATGCCGTGAATATGATTATGATTATTTTTTTCATGATTGGCCTTTTGAAATTTTACGTTCTTCTCTCCAGCAGTAAATCACCGGAACTATGAAATAAGTGATGGCAGCAAATAGCATCCCACCAACAGCAGGCAATGCCATGGGTATCATAATATCTGAACCTCTACCAGTAGAAGTGAGGATAGGTAGTAAAGCAATGATGGTCGTGGCAGTTGTCATTACTGCTGGCTTTATTCTGCGCTGTCCTGCTTCCACTGTTGCTGCTCTTATTCCTTTTATATTATCTGTTTTATTTCTATCAAAGCTTTGATCCAGATAAGTAGCCATCAATACTCCATCGTCAGTTGCTATTCCAAAGAGGGCAATAAACCCAACCCAAACGGCCACACTCAGATTAATGGTGTGTATTTGGAATAAATCACGAAAATTTGTGCCGAAGACTGAGAAGTCTGCAAACCAACTTTGCCCATAGAGCCATAGCATGATAAAGCCACCGCTAAAAGCCATTGCAATACCTGTAAATACCATTAATGAAGTGGATACCGAACGGAACTGGAAATAAAGAATGAGAAATACAATGCCTAATACCAAAGGAACAATGATAGAAAGTCGTTTTTCTGCCCTCACCTGATTTTCATAACTCCCTGAAAACTTATAGCTCACACCAGCAGGTACGGTCAGTTCACCTGAATCAATTTTATCCTGAATCGTGCGTTGAGCATCGTTTACCACAGTGACTTCCGAGAAACCATCACGTTTATCAAACAGTACATAGCCAACCAGAAAGGTTTCTTCACTTTTTATCGCTTGTGGGCCCCTTACATATTCAAAGTCAATGATTTGAGATAATGGAATTTGAGCACCTGTGGGTGTCGGCATTAGTATTTTACCCAATGCTTCCGGGTCATCCCTCAATTCTCTTGGATAGCGAACCCTTACAGGAAATCGTTCACGGCCTTCTACAGTAGAGGTTATTTTCATTCCACCAATTGCGGTTTCTATGGTCTGTTGAACATCCTCAATGTTCAATCCGTATCGCGAGATTTCATCCCTATTTATGTTGAGGTGTATGTAGGGCTTACCTACAATTCTATCCGCAAATACTGCTTCTGCCTTTACAGAAGGCACTTCTTTTAGAACATTCTCCAACTGCAATCCAAAGTTCTCTATTGTTTTCAGGTCAGGGCCATATACCTTGATTCCCATAGGAGCTCGCATCCCTGTTTGGAGCATGACCAACCGAGTTTCAATCGGTTGAAGCTTAGGTGCTGAGGTGACACCTGGTAGTTTGGTGGCTTTTACTATCTCATTCCAAATATCATCGGGAGATTGAATGTGATCACGCCAATTGCGGTAATACTCGCCATTATCATCTGCAATTAATGCAGTCGCTTCTATGCCCTGTTCCAAACCTTCTTTGTTAGTAAGGGCATCTCCCGAAATAGTAATGAACCGATTGTCTTTGTCCACCTTAAACCTTTGTCTATGTCCTTTTTTGTTTAGGATGTATTCTGACTTGTAATTGATGATGTTTTCGTACATCGAAATAGGGGCTGGGTCAAGGGCTGATTCTACCCGTCCGAGTTTACCAACCGTTAGCTCTACTTCGGGGATACTGGTTAGTAGCATATCCAACTGGCCTACTATCTTTCGATTGAATGTTACTCCGGAATGAGGCATTGAGGTTGGCATCAACAGAAAGCTGCCTTCATCCAGAGAAGGCATAAATTCCTTTCCTATACCTGGAAAGGTTTGGGACATGGCTGACCATCCTTTGGTCTGATCCAAATTCCATCCAACCTTCTCAAAACCCTTGGAGACAAAACCAAAAACAGCATTGAAGCCAAGCCAAATATTTGCACCTAATAGGATGAGTATAGTCGGGATAATCAAAAACTTGATTTTGTTATTTAAACACCAAGTGAGGATTTTTTTGTATTGAAATTCCAATAGCCTAAACGCACCGAGTATAACACCGACCAATAGGGCAACAAAAACAAAGTTGAGGAGAAGGGATTTAGATGCACCTAGTGGTAACCAATATTTTGCCAGCAACCAAATGACTCCCAACAGGACAATGATTAATTCCGCATACTTGAGTAAGAACTTTATTACAGTCGGAAGTGAAGCATTTTTGAGCTGTTCAATGTTTTTTACAATACCGATGATTCCAAATAGAATTAGTAACACTCCCGTCCAAACCTGTCCAATAAAGAGGCTTATAATTCCAATAAGTACTAAGCCGTAATGACCATACTTTCTTAAAAACTTGTTTTTGATATTGAATCCAAAAAACCAATGTGCCAGCGTTGGTAAAATCAGCAATGAAACGATCAATGCAGCTAAAAGGGCAAAAGTCTTTGTAAAAGCCAGAGGACCAAACAGCTTGCCTTCTGCTGCCTGCATGGTAAATACAGGGACAAAACTCACAATTGTGGTAGAGACAGCCGTTAATATCGCAGTGGCCACCTCTGATGCTCCATTGTAAATGGTATCAATTAGTTTTTGGCTTGGTGGGGCTTCATCAATATGCTTGATGATATTTTCAGAAAGAATAATACCTAAGTCCACCATTGTTCCGATGGCAATGGCTATTCCTGATAGTGCTACAATATTCGCATCGACACCAAAGTATCGCATGGCAATAAACACCATGAGCACGGCAATGGGCAAAAGGCTGGAAATAAGGAATGAAGCTCTTAGGTTATATACCATCACAATCACCACCAGAATGGTAATGAGAATTTCCAGCGACAAGGCTTCTTCCAGTGTACCTAAGGTTTCATAGATCAATTCTGAGCGATCATAAAACGGGACAATTGTAAGCTGGCTTTCTCTACCGTCAGCCAATGTTTTCTTGGGAAGGCCGGGTGCTATTTCAATAATTTTGGCTTTTACATTGTTGATGACCTGCAAGGGATTCGCTCCATATCGAGCTACTACAACGCCACCTACTACTTCAGCACCATCTTTGTCCAAAATACCTCGTCTTGTAGCGGGGCCAAGAGATACTACACCAATGTCTTTTATCCTTATAGGCACATTGTCTTGTACTGCAACTACTGCCTTTTCTATGTCTTCTACTTTCTTGACATATCCTAAACCACGAACTAAATATTCAGCCTGATTGATTTCTATGGTCTTTGCACCAACATCCTTATTGGATTTTTGTACTGCCTGCATGACTTTATGCAAGGGGATGTTGTAGGCTTTCAAAGCGTCAGGATTTACATCAATTTGGTATTCCTGAATAAAACCGCCAATGGAAGCAACTTCTGAAACGCCTTCTGTTGCATTTAAACCATACTTCACATAGAAGTCCTGAACTGTGCGGATTTCGTGCAAATCCCAACCGCCAGTTGGATTTCCGTTTTTGTCCCTTCCTTCAATGGTGTACCAATACACCTGCCCTAAGGCGGTGGCATCTGGGCCCAATGCAGGCTGTACGGCATCAGGGAGTAAGCCAGAGGGTAGTGAGTTGAGTTTTTCGAGTATTCTGGAACGTGACCAATAGAACTCTACATCTTCGGAGAAGATGATATAAATACTGGAAAAACCGAAGATGGATGAACTTCTGATAGATTTTACTCCTGGGATACCTAATAAATAGGTAGTTAAAGGATAAGAGATTTGATCTTCAATATCCTGTGGTGAACGGCCAGCCCATTGGGTAAAAACGATTTGTTGGTTTTCTCCTATGTCTGGTATGGCATCTACCGGAACGGGATCAGAAGGCAATGCACCCACTTGCCATCCAAATGGAGCAGTTACAATTCCCCAGGCTACAAAACCTGTAAGGACGAGAACAGTGACCAACTTATTCTCTAAGAAATATTTTATGATTTTATTGAGCATAATACAATTGAATTTGATTGAACAGAAAAGAATTGTTCAATGGCAGGAAATGCCACTATGCTCCATAGTCACAAGACCAGGAACATCAAATTGTACTATGCGGTTTAAATTAAAAAGGTCTGAAAAAGGACTTGAATATCCTTATCAGGTATGGGAGGAGAGTAATAAGTGTTATGAACAAAAGCTTGATCAGCAAATAGAATCGGCTGAACAAACGAATGAACAAAAGCAACGAAGAAAGTCGGGTTAACCTCAGTTGAGAAGGCTTGAAGATTTGCATTCTCATCTAATTGAAGTACCTCATGTTGATTTTCACAACAGGGTTTAGGTTTTACCTGTTCTTCTGAGGATGGTTCTTTTTTGCAGTCTCCATCCATGTCGGACATTCCGCAATCAGGATTATGAAGCCCGATTGAAAAAGAGGTCTCAACCGCTACGCCACCACAAAAATGTGTGTTCATAGAGAAACCCACGCTGGAAAACAACATGAGCAAAGCAAGCGATATGGAGATTATTCTTTTCACCTAAAGCAAAAATAGGAAATTAAAAGAAGCATGTTTTATAAAATTTTGACTTTTGTTTACAAGATTCGGTTTTGAAGAAGCATAATCAATGACATGCCTATCATTGAAAGGTCTTCAACAATTGTAACTGTGCTCATTGGTAAGTTGAAAACATCCCCTAAACAAGCGCATTTAATCTTTCTCTTATCCAAATTACTTTTTATTACCCCTATACTACTTATACCTAAGATTAAGAAGGTACTCAAATTGGTAACTAATGGGGCAATATTAGTTAGGTAAAGAAGTCCGAGAGCCAACTCAACAAAAGGGTATATGTAACCCCAAGTCTTCCATTTAGCAGCTACAATGTCATACATACTGTATGAATTGGCAAAGCCCTGTATGTTTAGCAACTTGAAAAAAGCAAAGACAATGAAAAACCCTGCCATAAAATGACGCATCCACAACATCCCCGAAAATTCATTGAATGGGTATTGGCTCAAAGCTGTTACCACAGCAATGAACCCTACAATAAGGATCAGTGGTTTGTAGGTGGTAATGGACTTCTCAGCGAGTGGTTCTTGTTTTTTGATCTTAGGGAGCGGAGCTTGTACGGTCTCTTGATATTCTTCAGAAATGGCATAGTTCCCTACCTTTTTTAATGCCAGATTAATTTCTCCAAGGTCTAAAGATTCATCGGAGATAATCTTTGCCTGTGGGTATTCCAGTTGAATAGCGGCTTCTTGTATCTCTTCGATTCCATTGATCGTTCTCTTCACTTTGGCCAAACAGCCAGTGCAAGTCATTCCGGTAATTGTATATTCTTTGGTCATCTTGTTATCGTATTAATTGTCACGATACAAAGATGATCGGTAAGCTGCTTGTGGCTGTTACACAATTTTGAAAAAGGCTTATGAGATTTTGATCACAGCTGATCCAGTGATTGCCGTCCCGGATTTCTCATTTTCTTAAAAGCTGTGGGGGTCATGCCCGTCTCTTTTTTGAATTGGGCGGATAGATGGGCTACACTGCTGTAGTCCATTTGATGAGCAATCTCTGAGAGCGTTAGCTCATTGTAAAAGATGAGCTCTTTCACTCGCTCTACTTTTTGTTTAAGGATAAACCGCTCAATAGTGACTCCTTCGACAGAAGAGAAAAGCCTGCTGAGAGAAGAATACTCCTGGTGCAGTTTATCAGCTATTAGGGTAGAGAAATTGATATTTAAGGCTTCTTTGTTGTGATGAATTTGATCTACAATGATCGCTTTGATCTGTCCGATCAGTTTCGACTTTTGATCTTGAAGCAACTCAAAGCCTCGTGCTGCCAGTAGTTCCTCCAGCTGTGATTTCTGATCACTCGTGATGTTGTTTGGTGTATGAACTTCTCCGAGTTCAATGGAGGAGGTTTCTATATTCAGGTTATCCAAAATGTCCTTCACTGTGTCAATACAGCGAGGACAAACCATGTTTTTTATGTAGAGGGTGTTTAGCTTCATTTTGTTTTAATCTGATATTTTTTCATCACTTATCAAATGATTTGATCAACAATCCTCCAACTCACAGTTTTCACCCTGTGCTTCAAACTCTATGGTAATGTGATTAATCGATTCATCTTTTAATTGTGTTCTTACTTGCTCTTTGAGCTTAGCTTGTTCTGAAAGTTTGTAGTCTTTATCTAGTCGAAGGTGAAGTGTAAGAATGTTGTACTGGCCGTCCATCGACCATGCGTGGCAGTCATGGATGTCAGTAACTTTTGATATGTTCTTGAGCTTTTGCCGAATGTCGTCAATGGAAATTTCCTCGGGAATGCCCTGAAGAATTACTAAAAGGCTCTTTTTGAGGTTTTTGTAAACATTGTACAAAACAAAAAGCGAGATTAGTACTGAGAGTAACGGATCTATAAATGGTGCATCTGTATACATCATAATGACACTACCTATAAGAACGGCCACCCATCCCAAGACATCTTCTAAAAGATGTAGTGAAACTACTTTTTCATTCAGAGATTCTCCTTTTCGGAGTTTGAAAACAGCTGCACCATTTACTACTATTCCCAAAATCGATAGATAGAGCATGCCTTCAACATTTGTTTCCCCAGGATTAAAGAGTTCAGGAATCGCTTTTGTCAGGATGAATATTGACCCTGCCACTAACACAATCGAATTGATTATCGCACCAAGCAATGAGAATCGTTTGTACCCGTAAGAGAATGTCTTGGTTCTACCTTTCTTGGATAGCTTCTGAAAGTACCACGAAAGTCCTAAACTGAGGCTATCTCCTAAATCATGCAGTGCATCCGACAGGATAGCCAAACTATTGGTATAGAGACCACCAATGATCTCAATGATTGTAAAGGCAAGGTTGAGAAAGAAGGCTACTTTTACATTGCCCTCTGAATGATTATGTGAATGATTGTGATTATGTCCCATAATTATTTTGCAAGTTTTAGTATTCTGATCGCACCCCTCATTACTAAGGCAAAGACAATTCCCCCGATGGCCAGATCCGGCCATTTACTATCCAGCCAGTAAACCAGCATACCCGCCAGCATCACTCCACCATTTACGATAATGTCATTGGAAGTGAATATGGCGCTGGCTTGCATGTGAGCTTCTTCGCTTTTAGCTTTATTGATCAGCCAGAGTGAAACCAGATTACCAATAAGGGCTAATGCTGATATGATAATCATCCATTGAAACAGCGGTGTTTCGCTTTCGCTGAAAAACCTGCGCAAAACTTCTGAAAAACCTAACAGAGCCAATCCCATCTGAAAATAGCCACTGATTTTGGCTACTTTCTTCTTACGAGAAATAGCTGCACCGACAGCAAATAAGCTCAGGCCGTAGACGATGGAATCTGCCAGCATATCCAGCGAGTCAGCCACCAGACCCATAGAGCGGGATATCCAGCCGGTAGTCATCTCTATCACAAAGAACCCGAAATTGATTCCCAGCACCCACCACAATATTTTGCGCTGGTGAGAATCGTCAGAAGCCAGTGGCAACTCAACTTCATCTTCCGTATTTTCCAACCGGTCATTGAGTTTGAGTTCACTGAGGGCCTGATAGATATTGTCCACTTCTCCCGTGTGATATACCTCCAATTTACGATTGGGAATGTCAAAAGAAAGCTGCTTTACCTCTTTATAAGGTTCCAGCTTCATACGAATCATCTGCTCTTCTGAGGGACAATCCATTTTGGAGATGTGGAAAGTCGATTTTTTCATACTTCCTGTTTAATTGGTTTCACGCCTGCCTTTTTGAATATTTCTCTGATCTCATGAGGCATATCCATTAGCATTAGAGGTGGTACATCAGCCCCTCCAGTATTCCCCACCGGAATATGACCAACAAAAGATTTAACTCCTCCAACCAATAGTCGAGGAATCTGGCCAATCACTTCTTTCGTGTTTTTAATATGGATTCCGAACAAGAGCATTTTCCAGTGTACATAACTGTGATGGTATGGGTACGCCTGACCGATAATGTGTGCCCGCTCTAAATGATGCCATGCCGATTGAAGTTGCCCTGCATCGAAATACCTTTTGTATTCCACTAATTCTTGATCGAAGTATGGGGCAAGGCTTTCTGGTATTCTAGTGTAAAACTTCATGATTCAGGTTATTTAATGTTCATGTTCTGTTTCTCCCTTTTTCATTTCCGATACGAGATAGTACGCATTATTCCAAGCGACTTTAGCCCCTTCAGGTAACTCTTCCAGGAGCTTGATTTCTATCCATCCTTCATCGGTAATACCTGTTCGAATTTCAATGGGGGTAAACTCCCATTCTGCTTCGCCATCTTCTTCATGAGCTTCCGCCATGAAAATGTAAGGCTTGCCTTCTTCTTCTATAATGGCTTCTGAGGGAAGTGCGTATACCTTCCTTCCTGCGGTATGAATTTTACCATTGATGTACATGCCCGGTATAAGAAAATTTTCTTTGGTTTTGATTTCGGCATGGATATGTACCGCCTTAGGGTTTTGTTCAAATTTTTTACCGACAGAATAAATCACGGCTGTAAGTTGAGAATCTGGTACTGATTCTATAGTGAAAGAAATTTGCTGACCTTTCTTTACCTTATAGATGTCTTTTTCAAACACCATCAGGTCGGCATGAACGTGATCCGTATTGACGATCATGAACATCTCTGACTGAGGATCTACAAATTGACCAATCTGAACTTTTACTTTTTCAATGTAACCACCTATTGGACTTACAACCGGAATCTGCTGGTATATCTTTCCGGTCTGAATTTTCGATTCATTCAAACTAAGCTGTCTTAACTGCACTTCATACCCCTTCACTTCTCCCTTCATGCCTTGATATTCAGCTACGGTTTCTTGGTATGCTTTTCCAGAACCAACCTCTTCCTCATACAGTCGCTTCTGCCGTTGCATTTCCTTTTCTAAATACTGTAGGCGACTATATGCCTTGATGTAATTGCTTTGAAGCTGTGACAAGTTTGGGTGTGAGATGTAAGCGAGGATTTGTCCTTTACTGACTTTATCACCCTCAATTACCTTGATAGAAGTGATGTTTGCACCAAGTATGGCCGTAACAGTTGCCTCATGTTGAGGTGGCACTTCCAATTGCCCATTGGCCTCTATAACGCCTGAAAGTGCTTTTAATGGAACCGTGTCAATTTTAAACTCCAGGCTATTAAACTTCAATTGTGACAAGTGAACAGTACCTACTGATTCTTCACCATGTCCTTCTTTATTTTCATGGGAAGTTTCTTCCGTGTTATTAGCAGACTTGTTTCCGCAACCTGTAAATACCGATACCATCAGTATCAAGGTCAAGGTGTATATGATTTGATTTTTCATGTCTATTATATTTTCAGGGATCATTGATCCGTATATTTTAGTTTGATTTTTTTAAGAAGTACTCCAACTGATAGCGGCTTTCGAGATAGTTGCCAAAAGCTTTCCATGCATCCACTTCCATGCGAATGGCATCCCGGATGTTTTGCAGGAAGGATACATAATCAATGGCTCCTGCGCGATAAGCAGTGATAGCTCCTGCGCGTTGTTCCTCAGCAAGAGGTAGAGCCTTATTCCGGTAATATTCCCAGGAGTTTTCCCACTTCAAATACTGTTCGCTTGCATTCTGATATGCTGCATTCAGCTCCAATTGTGTCTGGAGTAAGTTCTGATTAGCTATCTCTCGTTGAATTTTTGCCGCCTGTGTTCTACCGAGTTCCGGTCCAAACAAGAGCGGAATTCGAATGCCAATTTGATATTGATAGAACCCGGACTGTCCGGCAATTTGCTGTCTACCGTACTGACCCTGCAACTGTGGAAGAAATTGCGATCGCTTTTCTTTGACCAAAGCATCGGCAACTCCCAATTGTTGCTGAGACACATCTAATAGTGGATGTCTTCCCAGGGAATCAGATGTGTAGACAAGTGGCTGATCCAGATCACTTGCTGGAATGTCAGGAACAGTGAACAACGAGTCGCTGACAAACCATATGTTGAGCTGCTGTAGTGCACTCAAATAGTCTCGATATGCTTGTTCCTTTTGTATTTGAACTTGATTGGCCTGATTGGAAGTAGCCAAGTATTCTAGCCTGGATGTTTCTTCTGTTTCCAGTCTGATCTTTGCTGCCCGATCTATATCAGCGAAAATGGAGTCTAATTGCTCATAAACTGAGTAGGTGTTTTTGGTTGTAAACACCCGTGCCCAGGCTTTACTCACTTCACGCTCAAGCTCTATGGTTGTAAGGCCAAGTAAGGATTCAGCCAGTGCCACTCTTTCCCTTTGCAGCTTTAGTTTAGGAGCAATGCCAAAAATATCAATGTTTTGTTGCTGAATACCTATTTGAGTAACTACACCATCTGAGCCATTCCCCACTTCTTCTGCTCCTGTAAATACCTGCGTATTACCCAAGTCCCAGGCGGTTTTCTTCAATGCCTCTTGGTTCTCTATTTCCAGTTGTGCTGACTGAATTTTAGGGTAGTTTTCTATAGCTCTTTTTCTCGCATGTTCTAGGGTAATCGTTGGAAGATTGTTGCTCTTGGTCTCTTGAGCGTTAGCAAAAGAAGGTGCCGCGAAAAGCCCACTACAAACAATCAATGCGACAATCACATTGGCATTTGGAACTTTTAATCTTCGCTCATTTCTACCTTCTACAAAAGTGTAAAGCACAGGAAGAACCACAAGCGTCAGCAGAGTAGCCGTAAGCATCCCACCAATCACTACTGTAGCCAAAGGACGTTGCACTTCCGCTCCGGCAGATGCTGAAAATGCCATTGGCAGGAATCCGAATATGTCAGTGGTTGCTGTAAGCATAATAGGTCTGATTCGTTCTTTTGTCCCTGTTAGAATTCTTTCTCTAATACTGGTTACTCCTTCCTCTTTCAATGAATTGAAGCGGTTGATAAGTACCAGTCCATTAAGTACTGCAACTCCGAACAGTACAATGAATCCGACACCTGCCGAAATACTGAATGGCATATCTCTTACCCATAAGGCAAACACACCTCCAATAGCTGCAAGTGGAATGGCGATGTAAATCATGATGGATTGGGTAAATGAACCCAGAGCGAAATAGAGTAAAACGAAAATGAGGAACAGAGCTATTGGCACTACGATGGACAATCTGCTCTTTGCTCGTTCTAGATTTTCAAACTCTCCTCCATAGGTTATATAGTATCCAGCCGGCAAGTCAAGCTCAGCATCTAATTTTTGCTGAATATCTTTCACAACCGACTCGACATCTCTGCCTCGAGTGTTCACTCCAACATACGTTCTACGGTAGGTGTTGTCTCTAGATATTTGCATCGGTCCTGGCACATAGCTTATATCAGCTACTTCCTTTATAGGTATTTGTGTCCCATCCGGCAGATCAATATATAGGGTTCTCAAGTCATTGATACTTTGACGGTGTTCATTGTCAAAGCGTATCACCAGATCAAATCGCTTCTCGCCTTCAAAAACCACTCCGGCCACCCCACCTGCAAAAGCGGAGCTGACATACTCATTGAGTTTTTGAATATCCAACCCGTATTGAGCTACTTTATTTCGATTGTAGCGTACAGTCATTTGGGGAAGTCCCGATGTGCGCTCCGGATTGACATCTCCAGCACCCGGAACAGTCGAAATGATATCCGCCATCTCCTGAACTTTAATTGCCAAGATTTCCAAATCCTCACCGTAAAGCTTTACAGCAATATCTTCTCTTACTCCTTCAAGCAATTCGTTAAACCTCAACTCTACGGGTTGAGTAAAGACCAGATTAACACCAACCAGTTGTTCATCGAGTATATTCTTGATTCTATCAATTAGCTCGTCTTTACTATTTGCCGACACCCATTTGTTTTTGTCTTTTTCGAGAATGATGTACATATCTGCAATGTCCATGGGCATAGGATCTGTAGGAATATCTGCAACTCCTATCCGTGCTGTTACCGTTTTTATCTCAGGAAAACTTTTAAGAAGAAGTTTTTCAATTTTTATTGAGACCTCTTTGGACTCGGTCAGTGAGCTTCCCGGTCTGATCAATGCCTGCATAGCAATATCTCCCTCATCTAATTGCGGAACGAATTCACCTCCCATTCGGGAAAAAGTAAAGCCTGCAATTCCAAGAAGTAAAACGGCTATCAGGATTACTATAGCCTTGAATCGTAAAGCACTTTTCAAAACTGGAAGGTAGGCTCGTTGAATCCCTCCAATAATTTTGTCACTAACTTTTTCCAATGATCTTTCGAAGCGGCCAAACCAATTCTTTTTGTTCTGAACAGGCTTCATAAGCAGTGCTGACATCATGGGTACATAGGTTAGACAAAGCACGATTGCCCCGATCATAGCAAAACCAAAGGTGTATGCCATCGGTTGGAACATCTTGCCTTCAACACCTGTAAGAAACAGAATAGGAGCGAAAACAATGAGAATGATAATCTGACCAAAAAAGGCTGAACCCATCATGGTGCTTCCAGACTCATAAGCTACCTCATCCATTACCTTCTGATTGAATCCAAGCTTACCTGCTCTAATTCTTTTCTGGATTTCGTAGACCGTGCCTTCAATGATAATCACAGCTCCATCAATGATAATCCCAAAATCAATGGCACCAAGGCTCATGAGGTTAGCCCAGACATTGAATTGCTTCATCAGGATGAATGCAAAAAGCAATGAAAGCGGAATGGTAGTAGCCGTGATTATGCCACCACGCAAACTGCCCAATAAAATGACGAGCGCAAATATGACGATGAGCGCTCCTTCAATCAAGTTGGTTTTGACCGTGCTGGTAGTTCTGGAAATGAGGTCACTTCTGTCTATGATGGTATTGATTTCCAACCCCTCAGGAAGTGACTTTTCAACCTCTTTCATCCGCTCTTTCACATTCTGTATGACTGCATTGGGGTTAGAGCCCTTTAGCATCATGATAATGCCACCTACTGCTTCTTCACCGTCTTGGGTAAATGCTCCATAGCGCACTTGATGACCAAAATGAACATTAGAAGCCACATCGCCTATCGTTACAGGAATGCCATTTTCGGTTTTGACCACAATCTTTCGAATGTCTTGCAATGACCGAATCAATCCTTCTCCTCTTATGAAGTTGGACATTCTATTCTTCTCAATATAAGCCCCCCCGGTATTGACATTATTTCTCGCCAATGCCTCGTACACCTGTGAAATACTCACATCCATGGCGTTCAGCTTGTCGGGATTGATGGCTACCTCATACTGCTTGATGTAACCTCCAAAGGAGTTGACTTCAACTACTCCATCCAATAGTGTGAGCTGTCGTTTTACAATCCAGTCCTGGATGGTACGAAGGTCAGTTGGCGAGTATTTTGTTTCAAAGCCCTCCTTAGTTTGAATGGTGTATTCGTAAATCTGACCCAAGCCTGTGGATATAGGTCCCATGGTCGGGCTGCCGAATTTTTCAGGTATGGTCTCTTGCAGTTCATTGAGCTTTTCTTGCACAAGTTGGCGCGGCAGATAAGTACCCATATCGTCTTCAAAGACGATTGTCACCACAGATAGCCCAAATCGTGAGATGGAACGAATCTCATCCACACCAGGAAGATTGCCCATTGCAAGTTCCACGGGATAAGTGACAAATTGCTCAATATCTTCAGTAGCCAGGTTAGGTGATACCGTCATCACTTGCACCTGGTTATTAGTGATATCCGGAACGGAACCCAGATTGACTGTGGACATGGAATAGAATCCCGCACCTACAAGCGCAAGTGTGAATAAGCCCACAATAAATTTGTTCTTTATCGAGAACAATATGATTTTATTGATCATGTAAGAAATGATTTAGTATCAGTT
Source organism: Marinoscillum furvescens DSM 4134 (assembly GCF_003386095.1). Lineage (GTDB taxonomy): Bacteria > Bacteroidota > Bacteroidia > Cytophagales > Cyclobacteriaceae > Marinoscillum > Marinoscillum furvescens. The sequence goes on from NZ_QREG01000021.1 coordinate 25,565, forward strand.
AAAATGATTCTGTTTTTGATCCTTTGAGTAAGATCGATTGGACGGAATTGTCCTTATGAAACTGATATTAAACCTGTGGTGGCTGTAGCAGTGAGCCGATAAACCCTGATGTTATCGGGGCATTGTAGGCACTTCTTTTAAGGGGAAATATAAGCGCGCCTAATTCACTTATGAAGATTTGCTGAACAATCAGGTGTGAATGGCAGCAATTACAGACACAGAAAGGAGAGCACAAATCCTCTGATTTATTGTGATCATGATCTGATCCCGATTCTTCATATGAAATTTCAACACTATCCGGTTCGGTTTCATCCGCGCAGGGCACTAGTGATAGTCCTAGCAGGAAAAAGGATAGTATGATAGTTAGAAATTTCACTATGCAACAATAATGAAAAAAGAGTGCAACCTGTTTGCAAAGTTGCTAGGGACAATTGGCACAAACCCCTTTGTATACCATACTGGCACTGGAAGCTCTAAAACCAGAGGGTATTTGGGTTTGTGGGATTTTAGACTGTGTTAGGCAATAGGTTTCACCGCATTTCACACAATGAAAATGTACATGCTGGTCTTGTGGTTCGCATTCACAACCCTCTTCACAAAGGGCATACTTCATAGAGCCTGTACCGTCCTCGATACTGTGGATTAGCTTTTTATCTTCAAATGTTTTGAGCGTACGGTAAAGCGTAGCTTTATCGGCTTGCTCAAACTTTGCATCCAAATCACTCAAACTGATAGCAGAACCAGATTCAACCAGTTTTCTGAGCACTAAGAGGCGCATGGTGGTGGGTTTGATTTTTCTCTTTTCAAGTCTGTTTTCTAATTCGCTCATAAAAACCAAAGATTGTCTTTTCCAAATTCAGGTATTTCATTTCCATCAAAATGAGGGAGCATTTCTGCTACCATTTCAGGGTATTTGATGGTAACTGGTAAGTTCTGTTGTCTTACTGATTTCCAGTACATACGGCTGAATTGATATACCTGATCAATCAATTCTTTCACGGTCTTATATTCGTCTACCAATTCTTTTTCTGTACAAAAGATTTTCAGTTTTATCGGGAACGGAAAGCCGTCATGGAAGCTGTAGAATTTTGGGCTGTATCTTGTGTTGTTAAATAGCAGGAACTTGTTGTATCCAACCTTTATGAAAGTGCCACTCATTGGCATAAGGTCTTTCCAACTGTTATCAAATGCAACAATGTCCGAGGATTCTGTCTTGTTGATGGAAACTATAAATACTGGAATGTCTAAGCCAAGGTCTTTGAGGCCGTCTTCTATCGGTTGTAGTTCATCTTGCCTCATACTCTTGTAGAAGTGTATAACAAGGCGTTTGATGCCTGTATTTACATTTGCATACTCCTTTACTGCTCTGATAATTGAACCTGCTAACTCTTTTGTTTGGTCTTTTTGGAAGCACTCAAAACGGTTGAATTTCCCATTATTAGCGAAGCTAAAAGCACTGCCAATGTATTGTATATCTACCTCTGAGTTTCTGAATGCTCCAATCCCTACAATCAATTCGTTCTTGAGCTTGGTATCCAGTTTCCACGGAATGCCGTTCAATTTGGCTAAAATGGCAATTGCAATATTTGGTAAGCTGTAATAGTACTTTTCATTAGTCATTACCTTTTCTCCATCAATTACCTGTGAGGATACACCTTCCTTTAAAAGCAATTCTTTCAGCTTGTAGTATATCTTCCTTCTTGATTTGTCTGCTGAGTTCTTGGAGAATGGACTGATATAAATGGCGATATACTGAATATCTGATTCAAAGTGTTTGTTGGTAACCGCTTCATAGATTTCTGGCCATGGATTGTCTCTGTCTTCAAATCTTATACTGAACCCTTTTTCAGTATGGTATGGCGTATGAATAAACTTGGTCAATCCTTTGAAGCCAAATTCTGATCCTTTGAAATAACCGTCCATCTTCTGAGCGATATGTTGATCATCTTTATGGAAGATGAAAAAGAAGTGAATTTTAGAAGTAGAGCTGAAATCAAAGGGGCCATGCTCTTTCATTCCATCCATTGGCACAATGCCAGACTTCTGTTCACCGAATAAAAGGCGGTTACTGGAATTATTGACTGACCCGATATTGATTTTATTAACTGGTATGAATCCATTGGAGGTAATTGGAATGATTGCTTTGAACTCCTCTGTATTCAGGTATTGATTGTAGAACTTGTCGATTCCCTCTCTAAACTTTTTGTACTTATTGGTTTTGTCCGGGGCTTCCGTTCCTTGCATTAATGCATCTCTGATTTCGAAATTCCATACTGGATACACCTTGTCATATTCTCGTTTACCGCTATCAGGTAACTCATCAAAACGGTACAGACCCTTTTCATACACTACCCAATTAATATCTGTCGGTGATACATCCTCTAAAAGAGTGGAAACAGGAACTTTGAAGATTTTGGATTTACCTTCAAATGTCACCAACAATTCAAGACTGTCGGAAACTGTCTTAAACTGTACTTTGAGTGAGAAGCGGTCGAATATCTTGTACTTGCCTGTGGTGTCTTGTTTGGCACTTGGAAGCCAAACTTCTGTATCACTTACAAAATTGGGCTTCACTAAAAATCCTTTCTCCTTGAAATGGCTATGAATGAGTGAATTGTAATATCTCTTTAGTACTGAAGTGGAAAAGGTAGAATTACGGATGGTATATGACCGTTCTTCTCCTTGCTCATTTGTCTTGGTTTCAAACTGCGGACTTGTTGGTTTTGATACGACTAAGAAATCTTCCTGCTCAACTGTAAATGAGGTGTAATAATGGTCTTGCTCTCCATACTTTTCAATGACCTCATCAGGCACTAAAGATTTGTAAATCCTTGTGAGGTTGTCTTGTTCCTGGTCAGTGAAGTAAAAGGTTTGCTCTTCCTGAGGGTGATTGAATGTGAGTATGTTGAAAGAGTGGCTGGCCATAAAAGTTTACTGTTTAGTTAGTTCATTTTTTCAGTTGTAATTTTTTTAATGCCAGTTCTACAATTTCCTCAGCTAGCGGTTCTTTGATTAAATCGGATGCAATTTTTTCACTATAAGCCTGAATGAGCAGTTCACCTTCAGAAACCTTTAAAATCAAAGCGAGTTTTTCGATTTGTTCTCTCGTAGGGAGTCTGTCGCCATTCTCAAACTTGCTTATCATAGAGGTGTCTACATCTGTAGCTGCTGCGACTTGTCGCATTAATAGCCCTTGTTTAGATCTTAATGTTTTCAGTTTAGTACCGAAACTTTCCATGTTGGCAATATAAAACTTGACAAATAATGCCAAATATAGGAAAACAAAAGAAGAAATAAAGTAGGAATGAATATGAATTTAATGTTTCAGGAGTTTAAGGAAATAGAGGATACCAAGGATTAACTTTCCTTAGTATCCTTAACTTCCTCATTTTCCTCAATCGAGGTGTTTAGGTAGTTGTCCTGAGACTCACGGTGAAGCAGACCTGATTTGCAGAAGTCAGTGATATAGCCCTCTGATGTTTTGTTTGGAATGTTCAAAGCTGTAGCCACTTCAAGATACTTTTGTCGGTTGAAGTGCTTGGGCAGCTTGTTCAAGAATTTCTCTTTCCTGTTTAATCGAGTAGGTTTCTGAACGTCTTCTGGTAGTTCTGCAAATACTTTACTCGAATGCTTTACCAATACTTTGACCATAGCAAGCGAAGCTTGAAAGTCTCTTTCTTCACAAATCATCTTTGATGATGTTTCGCCTGTTTCCATGATCCGCAAAGCGGAGAATATCATGCAGAAACGATAGGCAATCAATCCTAATCTTCGGATGGTTGCCATATAGTCGATACCCTGAATGCTCATGTACTTTTCTTGTATCTGACCAAAGAACTGATTGAACTGGTCTTGCTGGTCAGCGGTGAGAAAGAATTGAACATCCTGTCCAGCTTTTAATGAACTGTAAAGATTGAAAAACTCATTACCTAAAGCATCAAAGTAGTCGTCTAATCCATTGGTAGTTTGCGAAGCAAATACATTCTTCCACACTGGCCGAACATTCATGTAATAGAATATGAAACGGCTGAATAAGCCGTTTTCTGCATTCGGGATTAAGGCCGCTACTTGCTTGGGTGTACCTGACAAGACAGTAGAAAGGCAAGGGCTTTCTATGTCCACATATTCACGGTCTGTCCTGCGATAGTAGGAAATGGTTTCATGGTGAAAGGCTTTTCTAAAGCCGTCACTATAGTTACCGTAATCGCTCTTAAAAGCATGTGCAAGTGTGTCACCCTCAGTTTCAAATATCAGTCCTTTACCATCACTATCACCTAATAATTGATAAGCTCCTGTGGAGCTGTTATTGGCAGGGATAAAGAGCATCTTTTCGGGTGGCTTCTCGGGTTTCTCTATTCCTTCAACTTTTCCTTTGTTGGCGTTGTATTCAGCCAATTCCAGTTCGTAATGTTGCTTGTGGAGTTTTGCTTGTTCCCGAAACTCTTTGTGTACTGGATTCACTAATTGACGACAATGCACCAAACGACCTTTACCTGCTGAGGCTTGGGCAGTAATGAATAGAAACAGATTGGAGTAGACACGCTTGCCATCATAGATTCCTGACACTTTGGGTAAACAGGCACTAATAGCCACTAAGGAGCCAAGGAGTAGAATATCCCTTTCTTCATTGGAAGTGGCTATCTGTATTACCTTTTGCAAAAACTCAGGAAGTTCAGGAAACAAGGAATTTGGGAATGTTGGCATTAAATCCGGTTCTTTTTTGTTTTCTGCCTGAGTGTTGAGATTCTTGCTTTGGTATTCAGACTTGCTTGCAGGGCTGTAGTCCTGTCGTTCCTGCTTTGGTGTAGCCAAAGGAATGCCCGCTTGTTTGGCATGAAAAAAGAAGGTTTTCAGGGAAACTCCCTGACCTCTTGCCTTCATGCAATTATCAAACTGCTTGTCGCATTCCAGTGTGGAATACTCAGGATGATATTGACTAACACGGTGAAACAGGTTTCTACCTGTCTCACCAAACTCATCCGCAAAGGCAAAGCCGATGTTTACCCAATCACTGTAAGCGGAGGTAATATCTATACGGCTGGCCTCAATGCCTTTAATGATTCGTTCAACTTCTTCGAGTTGTGTAGTTGTATTGTAATTGCTTTGCTCTGTAACTTTTACTTGTTGGTCTGGCTTATCAAGCCATTCCAGCGGATTGAATGTTTTTCGCTCCATAACCTATATGTATTTAGGGTTGATGAATATGTCTGTATCATGCGGAAGGAAACATGCTCTTGAAATGTCCTTTCCTGATTGGTCTACTTCAATCTGGTAGGTGTGGGAAACGTAGTTTGCCACTGCCTTGAAATAGTCCTGGTGTTTTGCCTGTGTCAAGTCAATCGGTATTACCCATTTTAATCCATCACCTGAAGGAGACACAAACAGTAGCTCTGTTTCAAAATAATGGTCATTGAGTAATGATTGCTTGAGTGTTGGGATGTCCTCAATGTGGTCAAAATCGATTGTGAGCAAACCTGAGTGTCTTTGGAGGTTTGCATCATTCCGTTTAGAGAATGAGCCTGAGAAGGTCACATAATCGAAATTTTGAGCCTTGTACTTTCGGGCATCCTTTGGCTCGGAGATATTGCGAAGTGTACTTGTACACGTAGCAAAATCATTGCCTTTGATGAGGTGGTACACCTCAATCAAGGAGACTTGGCGACTTGGTTTCACATTAGAAACAGGCTTTTTGAAATAGCTGAATACTGGCGGTGTAGGCTTTTGAATTTCAGGAATAGCAACCGCAGGTTGCGTTTCCTCTTGATGATAAAAACCTCTTTCCTTGCCAATTCTCAGGTATAGTTCTTCATTGATCTTATCGAGAAGGGCTTGCCCTTCGAGGCTGAAATGCAATGAAGCAAAATCAAAGCCATTGCCCTGTGCAATGGCTTCTTCTGTATCTGTGTGTGTAGCAATGCCGTCAACTACTTTAACCATCAATGTGGGCTTGTCCGCATTGAATGGATTCTTAGCAGGTTTGCAGTCCCGTCCCGAAAGGGATAGGACTGTTTCACCCTGATAGTAGTGGCGTAACACATGGGCATAGATATTCAAGCCGTAATGTGTCTTTCTCAAAATGGCTTCTCTACTGATCTCCATAATGCTTTGATTTTGAAGGTGAGTAGTTGGATTCCAGTAAAGCTTCCATATCAGAAACTTTGTAATAGAACTTGCCATTGATTCGGCTGTAGGGAAGAACCCCACTATCCCGAAGGGATTGAAGGGTTCTTTTGCTAATATGCAGCGTTTGCATCACTACCTGTCCGTCAATCCATTCATCACTGAATTGCTCCAATCGTGACTTATGGAAATTGAGGAGGTAGGCTTTGATTGTTTTGATGTCCTGTGCAAGTGTCAGGAGCATATCGAATACCTCTGTCATAGCTTTACCCTCCCTTTCTTGATTAGGTAATCCGCAGCTCTGCGGTCTATTTCTTCCTGAGTAGAATTGCGGTTGCGAAGCAACCAGCTTTCTAACTCCGTTCTCTTGAAATAGAGCTTCTTTCCGTTTGGCTTGTAGTGTGGAATATTGCCTCCACTTGTCAACTTGTACAAGTGTGACTGTGAAAGCTCCAAGTACTGGCAAGCCTCATTGAAGTTTAAAACTTCTTTCGTGTAAATCCCCTGGCTCTCAATTAGGCGTTGGAGATTTTCAAGACGTTCAATTATTTCGTCCATCTTAAATCGTATTAAGAATTAATGAATGGACTCTTGGCCAAAAGTCATATCCGATTGTCGAATACGATGCTAAAGTATGAGGCTAAAAGGGGCGTTATGAGGCTCTAAAGTATGGTGCAGTGTAGAGTGCAGAGTGCAGAGTGGGCTGTAAAAATTGATAGCCCACTTTTAAGGTAAAAGAGGACTAAACAAAAACAGAAAAAAGATAAAAGGAGTATAGTGCAGAGTGGACTATATCAGGTGCGAAACTGCCTTTTCTATTTTATCTCCTGTCAGGTTCGGTCTTTTTAAAGACCTGAACTTTGACCTGTCAAAGGAATTTCCATCAGTATCAACGAAGCATAGGCAAGTCACTTCCCATTGCTTTTGCTTTAGATCATCCACCAACTTATACTCTGAGTATATCAGCTTAATGAAATAGAATAGCTCGCTGATATTTCCTGTCCATTCTATAGGTGTTTTGATTTCACCTCCTGAGAATACCTTTTTGAAGTTGAGTAGGGTTGTGGATTTGCTAATGAAATGATTCAGCTTTAGACTATCCCATAGATCGGTCAATTTATCTGGGTTGGTGGGTAACTGTTTGTAGGTAAATGAATGAAATGAATTTACCGTTGCTGTGGATTCCGTTTTGGCTGCTGGTACTGGTTTGGATTCAACTTCAATTACTTGAACTGGTTTCAAGAAATGGTTGTCCGGGATAGGTTCTAAAAGTAGTTGGCTGTAAAAGTCCTCCAGTATGAATTGATCATCTATCCAAGTGCTGAAAGCATTTTGGATTTCTAAGTAAAGCTGCATGTATGCAAGCTTTAGAAGCTGTACGATGAATGTGTTTGCCTTGTGGGTTTGGTCTAATTCAAAGGATGTTTTTTTAGGATCTATGTACGTCAGTGCATAGTCCTTTTCTTTAATGAGTTTTCCAAGGTCTTTTAAGCGGGTTTTAATCCGCTTGTTGAGTGTGTCTTCAAGCCAATACTTGATTAAGTTTTCGTTGTTGTCCTCCTTGATCAGTTCCACAAGCCTGACACATTCTGATTTGACATTATTTAATATCAGTTTGGAATAGTACTTTGTTTTGTGATCGAATGGCCTGTGAAAGCTGATTTCATATTTGAATTGAAAATCTGTGGAGGCTTCCTTTACGCTACTGAGTTTGGAAGCATACTTTTGATCAAGGCTGTTTTTTCCTAACCAAGGGCGAAGCTCTTGGTACAGGATGTCGTCAAGTAATTTGGTTTGATTGCTCATAGGTCAAGTTTGATTTTGTTGGCTGCTTCCTGTTTCTTTTCATCTATGATTTTCGCATAGACTTGGGTGGTCTTCAATTCCTTATGGCCTAAGAGCTTTGAGACTGTGTAAATATCAGTTCCTGCCGTAAGCTGCAAAGTGGCATAGGTATGACGGGCACAATGGAAAGTGATGGTTTTGGAGATACCAGCTTTCATCATCCATTGTTGCAATTTCAGGTTATGCCATGCAGAGTATTTCAATCCTTTGAATACTCGCTCTTCTGGAGCTTGCCTTTCACCGAGCAAGCCAAAGGCTTGTTCTGAAATAGGGAGGGTTTCTGCTCCCTTGGTTTTCTTTTGTCTGAATCGGATGTAATACCCGTTATCATTTGAGTGCTGCACCTCTGACCAGAGTAGCTTATTAATGTCTGACCACCTCAGACCTGTAAGGCATGAAAATATGAATGCCGTTTTCATCTGAGGTATTTCACATTCCGTATTGGCTGCTGCTTGAAGTTCCTCCAAAGTCAGAAATTCTCTTTCAGGTTCACCTTGTTTAAAGGCGTTAACTCCTTCACTTGGGTTGGTAGGTAGAATGCCGTCTTTCACTGCTTGCTTTAAAGCTGCTCGCAGCTTGTTAAAGTAGGAGTACTTAGAATTTTGAGATAGTTTCTGGTCACCATGTGCAATAGCCTTCTTATCAAGGTAGTATTTGAAATCCTGAATAAACTGTCGGTCAATATCTGAGAAGGATACCTCATAGGAACAGAAAGCCTTTAGATGTTTCAGCATACTTGTCCAATTGCCGTAATTGCCTGGACTGTCTTGTCTCTGGTTGGCAAGTAGCTCAATATATGCAAGGAAGCTGCCTTTTAATTTCTCATTGTCTCGGAATCCATAAACACCGTTTTGGATTTCGATTTGTCGCTGTGCTCTAATAGTCTCAGCTAATTGAAGGGTCTTTTTATTGACTTCCTTTTCTTCCTTGGTTTTGGCATTAGGAGAAAGGTATAATTTGAGGTATTCGGTTTTCCTTTTCCCTTTGTGGTAGTAGTCGAGGTATAGACTGGTCTTGCCACCTTGATTGCGTTTTCTTAGTGTTACTTTCATGCCTGAAACAGTTTTTCGATTTCTTCTCTCTTGATGATGGTACGGCTACCAATTTTCGCAGCTTGAATTTTTCCGTTCTTGATCTGACGGTACAGAGTCATTCTACTTGCTCCAAGTAGTTTGCAGGTTTCGGCAATACTTAGAAAGTCTTTGTCTTTGACTTGCTCCTGATTGTATTCTTGTTTCTGTACCGCAGTAGGGGCAATCTCCTGCACCTTCTGGTCTCTCTTGCGTTTCTTGTAGGCACGCTTGGCACAGTTATCACCACAAAATTTGGTCACAGTTGTCTTTGCGATAAACTCAGTACCGCAATGCTGACAGATTTTGGGAACTCGAATGTTGCTGCTCATGGTGTTTCCTTTTTGGGCTTGTTTCTGTATCAGAGTGTATCCCTTTGTATCAGGATGTATCTGTATGTAACATTATCTCGCCTCTATCTTAAAAATCTGTTGCTAACAACAAATATTGATTGTTCAGCAACAAATTAGAAACGAAAGATAGGAAAAAATAGGAAAATTAGCAACAAGTAAAGGAAGTAAAAACAGTCTAATAGCAAGTAAAAGAAGGGTTTAGCGTATCAAGGGAAATGTAATTACTTTCCGATACAAAACTTACTAAAGATGTTGTCCAGTAGGTCATCCGTGGTAATCTCGCCGGTGATTTCTCCCAGATGATGCAGCGCATGTCGGATGTCCATGGCTAGAAAATCATTGGTGATCTGTTGATCGATACCGTTCAGGACCCGATCCAGCGCGTCATTTGTCTGCTGGAGGCTTTCGTAGTGGCGCATATTAGTGACGATGGTATTGCCTGTTTTGAAATCGTCCAGCGAAACCAGCTCCTTCAGTTTTGCTTTGAGGTCTTCCAGGTTTTGCTTCTGACTGGCAGAGATAAACAACGCCCCGTCCGCAGCGAGCTGCTGTTGGATTTCAGCTTTAGCCTGATCCAATTTATTGCCAATAAGAAGGTAAGGGATGTCTAAATCTCGCAGGTAAGCTATCTGCTGCTGGATGTCATCCAATGTGTCATGGATCATGTCGATTAGGTAGATGATCACTGAAGCTTCTTTCATTTTAGCATAGGTGCGCTCCACACCGATGGCCTCCACTTTGTCCTCCGTGGTGCGTATACCGGCCGTATCCGTAAAGCGGAAAGCAATGCCTTCCACATTGATTACATCTTCGATCACGTCCCGTGTGGTGCCCGGTATGTCCGACACGATGGCTTTTTCTTCATTGAGCAGGGCATTGAGCAGGGTTGATTTGCCAGCGTTTGGTTTACCTGCAATCACCGTGGGGATGCCGTTTTTGATGGCATTGCCGAGTGTAAAGCTTTCAGTCAGCCGCGTGATCAGACCCTTCAGGCTGTAAATGAGTTTTTTGAGGTCCTCTCTGCTGGCAAACTCGACATCTTCTTCCGAAAAATCCAGTTCCAGCTCGATCATACTGGCGAAGTGCACCAGCTCTTCGCGTAGGTTTTTGATTTCTTGTGAAAGTCCACCTCGCATCTGGTTCATGGCTGCCCGATGCATAGACTCGTTTTCGGAGGCTATCAGGTCGGCCACCGCTTCGGCTTGCGCCAAATCAAACCGGCCATTGGCAAAGGCCCGCTGGGTAAATTCTCCCGGATGGGCAAGGCGTGCCCCTTTGCTGAGAATAAGTTTGATCAATTGCTGGATGATGTACGGACTACCGTGACAGGAGATCTCGATTACATCCTCTTTGGTGTAGGAGTTGGGTCCCTTAAACAAGGAAATGAGCACTTCGTCTACTATGACATCTTCATCGCGGATAGTACCCAGGTGGATGGTGTGGCTTTTGGCGGATGCCAGGTCTTTACCTTTAAATATGCCATTGACCAGCTCAATGGTTTTACCCCCTGATACGCGAATTACGCCAATGGCGCCTACACCTGCAGGTGTAGCCAATGCTACGATAGTGTCCAATTCCATTCGGTAAAATTAATGGGAGTGGACTGGCTCACCAAGCTTGGGAAGATCTCTGATCGTGATCAGGTCTAATTGACTGTTTATTGCGTAAAAACAATGCGTTTTGATGGGATTTCATACTTCACTTGGCCAATTTCGCGGTTGGATTAATCGATGAAGCCAGCCTGACAGGATTATACATGAGTTTGAAGCGGGAAATATTAGATCAATTAGGAAAGCTACCTTCTGTCATTAAGAGTCGAGGGGAGTCCATATACAATGCCGGCTGGATGGAGGCTACGTACTATGAGGTGTCTGGTGAACAATTCGAGTTTGAGGTAAAAGGTAAGGTAGAATCATTTTACCATGTCAAATTAAACTTCTCACCCACAAAACATAGCTGTGAATGTGTGTACTATCACAACGAAGGGGAGTGCAAGCACATCGCTGCTTGTCTGCATTATCTAGTTGTAAGCCATGGTGCGGAGGAGTATGAGCGGGCAGCGTCCAAAAAAGCGATCCAACAGCCCATCCAGGTAGTGCCCACAGAAGATGCTATAGATCCCAAAGCCTTATTGGAGCCGCTCATTACCACTACTCGCAAAGAAGACTATGACTACACGGTGAGTCTCCATGCCGATGAGCTTCGGGTAATGCTCAGCAGCAAATGGAAATTTGTGAACGAGCAAGACGTTAGTGTAGGGGTAAAGTGGCACGATGGAGCCTATTGGCTGGCATGTAGTAACAAGTCTTGCCACAATAATTGTGACCATATACAGTGGCTGATTGCCTACATTCTCCGCTTTCGTACCCGCAATTTGCTTCTCGATTTGAGAGCTGAAGCTTATCATCAACGTAACGAAAATTTTCTTTTTCAGTCGGGGTTATCACTGCGCGAAGGAGAGCAAATTCAAGACCTGCTGGACACTTTTGTCATAGGGGAAGACGTACGGTTTTTCCCGAAAGGGCGTCTCAAAGGCGTTACGCAGGTAGGTCACATGGTGAGGCACCTGCATGAGGATGTGCTGGGAGGTATTCGTGACATACGTCAAAAAGAGGCACTGCTCGTAGGTGGTAGGCGTGAGGAAAATGCAGAGCGAAGAGTGCCTGCCTTTGTCTGGGTACTCAACCAAAACGAACAGTCGCTACAGCGGGTCATTGCGGTAAAAGGGAAACCCAATAAGGCCAATACCAAACTCAGCAGTCACTTAGAGGTGCTGAAAAGTCCGGGTGATCTCTCCCTCGAAAGTGGAGCTGGGATAAAAGAAGGGTTTTATCAGGCAGAAAAAATCAATTCCATTGCAGTGCTGGATAAGCAAAGGCAGCAGCTTAGTGAAATGTTTCACCTGGTCAATGGTTTTTTTGAAGCAACTCCACACGTCTTTCATTATGTGTATAGTGTAGATTCAGCCATGTTTGGGTCGGTGGAAAACTTTAGGCTATCCGAGCTCCAGCCGCTAAACCACCTGGAACAAGAAGTGAAGCTCAAATTCAGGTTTTTCCAGGAGGAAGATTTGTTCACGCTAAAATCCTATCTCGAGACCGCCAACAGAGGACTGATCGAAGTAAGCAGTGATATGGAGCTTTTTGATCAGATGTTGGTGCGCTACATGGGTACCGACTTGTATTTGATCAACTCCATGAAAGAAGCTCAGGCATTGAGTGGCCTATTGCAATCTGGAGTGTTTCGTACTACTCGTCAAGGGTTATCTGATTTTATTGAGCAGGTGTTGCAGCCTGTGGCGGAGCAGTTTCCTGTGGAGATCGAAGACGGAATTCCATACATCGCCTACAAAGATATCAAGCCAATGGAGCAGCGACTATACCTTTCAGAACTCAATCAGTTTGTGATGCTGCGTCCGGCAGTGCTGTACGAAGGTGGTCGGGAAGTCAATGTGATGGAAGATCATGAAGTCACCACTCATGATGGACAGGATCTCGTGGTTTTTGAGCGGAATAAAGAATATGAAGACGAGTTGGTTCAAAAAGTAGCAGCGCTGCATCCTGCCTTTCACATCAATACCCAGCAGTCATTTTTTCACCTGTCCCACAAAGAGTTGGTGAAGGGTCACTGGTTTTTACATGCTTTTGATCAACTCAAAGACATGGGCGTGCGGGTTTTCGGGCTCAATGATCTGAAAAATTTAAAATTCTCACCCCATCGTGCAAAAGTCAATGTAAGCTTCAAGTCCAATCAGGATTGGTTTGAAACGGCCATAGATGTAGCTTTTGGTAATACCAAAGTAAAGCTCAATGATGTACGAAAGGCCATCGAGCGCAACAGTAGCTATGTAGAACTATCAGACGGCACCCTTGGGATACTACCCGAAGAGTGGCTCCAGAAGTTTGGAAAAATCTTTAGAACAGCAGCGGTAGATAAAGGGACTGTAAAAATCTCCAAAACGAACTTCAATGCGGTGGATGACCTGGTAACGGAGGACGAACATCCAGAGATATTTGAAGAGATCAAGGAGAAAAAAGCAAGGTTGGAGAGCTTTTCCGAAATAGAACAAGTACAACAACCAAAAACGCTCCGAGCAGAGTTGCGTGACTATCAGCAGTCTGGCCTCAATTGGCTCAATTTCCTTCGGGAGTATGGCTGGGGAGGAATTCTCGCAGATGATATGGGACTGGGTAAAACCCTGCAGGCGCTTGCGCTCATTTGCCTGGAGCTAGAACAAAACCCTGATAAGCCCAACCTCGTCATTGCGCCTACTACTTTGCTATTCAACTGGAAAGCCGAAATAGAGAAATTTGCGCCGGGACTGGACTACTTCATTCACCATGGCCAGCGCTACGATAGTGTGGACGACTTTCGCAATCATCAGGTGGTACTCACCAGTTACGGTATTGCAGTGAATGACATTGCCCTGTTAAACAAGATAGATTTTAACCTCATCATAGCGGATGAATCGCAGGCCATCAAAAACCTCAACTCCAAGCGGCATAAAGCGCTCATCAAGCTCAATGGGAGGGTACGCATCGCTATGTCTGGTACGCCTATTGAAAACAATGTATACGAACTCTACGCTCAGATGCGTTTTGTCAATCCAGGGTTTTTTCAGGGGATTTCTACTTTCAAAGAACACTATGCAGCGGCCATAGAGCGAGACAACAACCCCGACTTGATCTCCGAGCTACGCAAAAAAATCAAACCATTTATTCTGCGCCGAACCAAGGAGCAGGTGCTCACCGAGCTCCCAGACAAGACCGAAGAATACCTCTACTGTGAAATGTCCGCTGGTCAGCGCAAAGTCTACGATGCTTTTCGCAATGAGTATCGGGACTATCTGATGGAGAAATTTGATGAAGAAGGGCTCGAAAAGTCTCAAATGTATGTGCTGGAAGGTTTGACCCGCCTGCGTCAAATATGTGATAGTCCACAACTCATACAGCGGGAGGGACTCACCGAGACCAGTTCGGCCAAGCTAGACGAGCTACTCAGTCATGTGATGGAAAAAACCGGCAAGCATAAGATCCTGGTTTTCTCACAGTTTGTGAAAATGCTTAAACTCGTAGAGCAGAAGTTTGTAGAAAACAAGATTTCCTACGAATACCTGGATGGACAGACCAACGTGAAGAGTCGTGAGCAAAAGGTGCGACGGTTTCAGGAAGATGATGATTGTCGTGTGTTTCTCATTAGTTTGAAGGCCGGCGGTACAGGACTCAATCTAACCTCAGCAGATTATGTCTACATCCTGGACCCCTGGTGGAATCCAGCCGTTGAAAATCAGGCCATCGACCGATGCTACCGCATGGGACAGAAAAAGAGCGTATTTGCCTATCGGATGATTTGTAAGGGCACCGTGGAAGAAAAAATTATTGCTTTACAGGACCGAAAACGGGAGCTTTCCAATGACATAGTTGGGACTGGGGACGGTATGATGAAAAAGCTGAGTCAGGAAGATATCGAAGAGTTGTTTAGTTGATTCAGAGTAACTGAATTTGATTGGTTTAAATAGCTGTTCGTACACTACTTTTGCCGCAAAATCGAAAACACATAGCAATGAAAAAGGTATTACTCATTTGTTTTTTAGTAGGTGGAATGATTACAGCTTCATCTGCACAAGAGTTAGGATTGCGCTTCGGAGACGTGACCGGTGGTAACGTGGCTTTGGATGCTATTTTTTCTACCGGAAAGTTCAATCGTATCCATGCCGATGTGTCAGCTGGTCACGGAGGACTGGGAGTTGATGCCCTGTGGGATTTCGTGTATTTGCCCTTTGAGGAGTTTGGTGAGCCTGGCTTTTACTGGTATGCAGGTGCAGGTCCGGGTCTATACATCAACGACCCGATATGGATCTCGGCCATGGCTGAAATAGGCCTGGAGTACCGCATAGCGGATGTGCCATTGTCCGTCAGTGCCGATTGGCGCCCTACACTCACGTTGGTACAGACCACAGACCTGTATTTTGGCCTGTTTGGACTCAATGTCCGATACATTTTTGATGGTGAATAATCGGAACTAATCTTGAGAAATTGGAGGGCTCGTTACAGGACGGGCCTTTTTTATTTGGGTCCACCCAAAAACGAATCCGAAGTTGAGGCCGGCTACTGTGGCCATAGCTCCTGCTATAGATCCATCTATCCAGTAGGCGATGTAGTAGCCTAAAATGGCCGCTAGTATACCAAAAACACAGCTGAGCCCGATCATATGGTGGAGTCGGGTGGTGATCAGGTAGGCCGTAGCTGGAGGCACGATGAGAAAGGCTACCACGAGTATAGCTCCCACGGATTCGAACGACGCGACGGTAGTGATAGAGACAAGGCTCATGAGCAAGTAGTGCCATATAGTAGCAGATATCCCGATGGCTGCCGCATAGGCCGGGTCAAAGGAGGTCAGGAAAAACTCTTTGTAGAATGGGAGAATCACCGCGAGAATTACCAGCAATACGATGCTGAGTACAATGAGCGCTTTTGGCCCCAATACGCTACCACTGTCAGTAATGATAGGGTCTATGGGTACGTAAGCGATTTCACCGTATAGCACACAGTCCTGATCGATATGCGCATCTCCGGCATAATATGATACCATGATCACGCCTATAGCGAAAAGCCAGGTAAACGTAACACCTATCGAAGCGTCGGTTTGTAGCTTTCCCTGCCGGTGAAAAAACTCTATAAGAAAAGTAGTAAATACCCCCACAAGCCCGGCACCTACCAGCATCCAGATAGAGTCCAGGTCGCTGCCAAGCATAAATGCAATCACAATTCCCGGTAGCACCGCATGAGAGATGGCATCACTGACCATGGCCATCTTGCGTAGAATAAGAAAACACCCCAGTATCCCGCAACAAATAGCGACCAGTGAGCCCGTGACTATGATAATCAGGTCATTCATTGCTTAGCGATTTTTATGTCTTTTTGTCGGTTATCCATTACCTAAAGTCTTATGTCTAAAGTCTCGAATCTTTTGTCTTCTGTCTCCTTCCTAATTATACGGAATATTCGAACTGTGCGGATCCTCGTCTGGGTATTCCAGGAGTTTTTCCAAACGGGCTTCTAGCTCCGGAGTGATCACGTGTTCGATCGTTTCTGCATCTTCGTGCACATGGTCAGGTGCTATTCTTAGGTATTTAGTCAGGTATAGTTCCCACAGGCGGTGTAGCCTGACCACTCTTCGGCCTTTTTGCAGACCTTCAGCTGTCAGCGACCAGGTGCCATTATTTCTTTTGATAAAGCCCTGTTTTGCCAGACGGTTGAGTCCTTCTCTAAATTGCCCTGAGCTAAACCTTCGTACCTCTTTTAGCTCTGCATTACTACGAGCTGCTTTAAAGTCTTCGGTGATCTCGCCTATTTTGTAAAAGCTTTTGAGTAGGTTTTCTTCCAGTAGTTGCATCTGAATTTTACGGCGTTTGAGAAGCTTTATGATGATGCCTTTACCTGGAGCAAAGAAAAAGGAGAACACTGCAATCAATGACAAAACCATCACAATCCAGGGGCCAGTAGGCATTGATGGGGTAGTGTAGGAGATAAATGCACCACTAACTCCCGACAAGGCTGCAAATATAGAAGCCAACACCAGCATGAAGGACAGTCGGTCCGACCAAAACCTTGCTGCTGCTGCCGGTGTAATGAGCATGGCGGCCATGAGTACTACACCTACTGCTTGTATGCCCGTAACTACCGCCATCACCGTGATGGAGGTGAGGAGCATCTCCATTTTTTTTACGGGTACGCCTATGGCCTCAGCGTAATCAGGGTCAAAACAGATGAGCTTGAATTCTTTGTAAAACAGAAAAACGGTTGCTAATATGACTATAGCAATCAGTCCAAAGGCCAAGAGGTCTTTGCCTATCAGGGCGGCGGCCTTTCCAAAAAGGAAGCTGTCCAGGCCACTTTGTGCTGCATTACCGGAGTGTTGGATCACTGTTAGGAGTAAAATGCCTATGCCAAAGAATACTGATAAAGCCAATCCGGTGGCGGTGTCTTCTTTGATTTTTGAGTTTTGGACGATGTAGTCCATCACTAAGATCGAAAGCCAACCAGTAATAAATGCTCCGATGATCAGCATAAAAGGGTCCTTGGTACCCGTCACTATAAACGATAGACAGATGCCGGGTAATACCGCATGGGACACTACATCACCTACCAGGGCTTTTTTCTTCAAAAAAGTAAAGCAGCCCACGATGGCCGAACTGATCGAAAGCAACACCGACCCCAGTACCACATAGCGGACATTGGGGTTTTGCATACCAAAGAATTCTATGAATACTTCTTTCATTGCTTTTCTCGTGTAGGGTACTGGCCTTTTTTCATGAGTTCGCCTACTTCAGTCAGTAGGGTGAGTTTGCCGCCATAGGTTTCTTCTAGTAGCTCTTGCGAAAAGGCCTTTTCGGTGGGGCCGGAGGCCACCAGGCGGAGATTGAGCATGATGATCCAGTCGAAATAGGTAGCGACAGACTGTAAGTCATGATGCACTACAATGACTGTTTTTCCCTGGCTAGCCATCTCTTTGAGTAGTTGGATAATAGCCTTTTCGGTGGCAGCATCCACCCCGGCAAAGGGCTCATCCATAAAGTAGATGTCGGCTTGTTGGGTGAGGGCTCGGGCCAAAAACACCCGCTGCTGTTGGCCTCCCGAGAGCTGGGAGATTTGACGTTTCTCAAATTTTTCCATGCCTACCTGCTGTAGCGCATAGCGCGCGGCCTCCAGATCTGCTTTTCTCAGGCGGCGCATTAGGCCTACTTTAGAGTATCTGCCCATCATCACCACATCCAGTACCGAAGCAGGAAAGTCCCAGTCCACTGATTCGCGTTGTGGGACGTAGCTCACTCGCTTGCGTACGGTATTCAGCTCCTCATCGAAGATTTTTACATACCCGGAGCTCAGCGGTACCAGACCCATTACAGATTTGATGAGTGTAGATTTGCCGGCACCATTTGGTCCTACTATGCCAGCAATGGCTCCTTTGGGCACGCTCAAGTCTATTCCCCACAGCACTGGCTTTTTGTCATAGCTTACCGTAAGGTCATGAATCTCTAATGCTGGATTTTGTACTTGCTCGATCATTGGTACTTATTTTAGAGATTGTGTAATAGTGGCCACATTGCTTCGAAACATCCCGATATAGGTACCTTCTGCGGTACCAGGCTCGCCCATGGCATCACTGTAGAGGTAGCCGCCCAGTTTTACTTCATGTCCGCGCTGCTTGCAGCCCTCCAGCACAGCTTTTATGGCTTTGTCAGAAACGCTCGTTTCCACAAAAATGGCCTTGATTTCATTGTCAATTATCAGGTCTGTAATGTCCGCAATGTCCCTTAGGCCAAAGTCAGAAACTGTGGAAATCCCCTGAATACCTTCTACGCGAATGTTGTACGCTCTACCAAAGTAGCGAAACGCATCATGAGCGGTTACCAGAATTCGTTGCTGTTCAGGAATGGATGCTAGTGTGGAGGTAGCATAGGAGTGGAGTGCTTCCAATTCTTCCAGGTATTGCACTGTGTTTTGCTGGTAATAATTAGCGTTAGTCGAGTCCACCTGCTGTAGTGTTGTGCTGATGTTTTGAACCACCTGCTTCCAGAGGTTTACGTCAAACCACACATGAGGATCATAGGTGTTTTCGTACTGCACGCTGGAGAGTAGTTCGGTCTTGTTTAGATTTTCGGCTGCCGCCAAAACAGTTTTTTGCCTACTCAGCTTTTGTAGTATATCTCCCATTTTTCCTTCGAGCAGTAGTCCATTATAGATGATAATGTCTGCCTTGTTGAGCTTGGCCAAATCACCTTGTGTAGCCTTATAAAGGTGTGGGTCTACCCCCGGGCCCATCAAGGCTTCGGCATCCATTTTGTCACCGGCTATATTGACCACAGCATCGTGCAACATCCCGGTGGTAGAGACCACTTTTAGGAGGTCGTTATTTGCTTCTTTAGAAGGGGTGCAGCCCCAAAAAAATATGATGAAAAAGAGCGTGAAAAATCTGTTCATTTTACTGCTAACATTATCGTTTTGGCAATCTCACCGGAGAGGTAAATTTTTTCGTGTTCGTCAATTTGAATCAATACCGAATTGTCAAATTCGACTTTGTCATGAATCATAATTTTAGACCCCAGTCTCATGTTGAGTTTGTCAAGGTGTCGGAGTAGGGAAGGGTCGCTATCAGGCACCTTCACCACGATGCCCTGAGTCTCTGGTTGAAGGTCTGCAAGGGGCAGTTGAGGAGCTTCTTTGATCTCTCCATTTTCATCTGGAATGGGGTCTCCATGAGGATCCATGGTGGGGTGGCCTAGAAACTTATCTAGACGTTGTGTGAGAAGGGAAGATTTGATGTGCTCGAGTTGCTCTGCTACATCGTGCACTTCATCCCAGTTGAAGCCCAATTTTTCCACTAGAAAAACTTCCCAAAGGCGGTGCTTGCGAATTACTTGCAGCGCTATTTTTCGGCCGGAATCTGTAATGGAAACACCACGGTATTTCTGGTAGTGGACCACACCTTTTTTGGACAGCCGGCGTAGCATGTCACTCACTGATGCAGGCTTGGTAGCCATCTCATCTGCTATAGAATTGGTAGATACATCCAGTCCGCTATCTTCAGATAGGTGGTATATAGCTTTCAGGTAGTTTTCTTCTGTCAGACTTAGTTCGGGGTTCATGTGTCAAAGTTAAAAATATCTTTAGATATATCTAAAAATATTTTTCATTGTTATCGTTTAAAGACCTATAATAGTTTAAAAATCAGATATTAAGAGTGAGTTTATGAAAGTATTAAATGAACTGTTGTTGAGCGTTGGAATTGAGTGTTTGTAGAGAACTTCATGAATTAGTAGAAGATCAATATTTGCTGAAGGTGCCGGTATTTTTATAGATATTCGTTCAAATAAAGCTTGATATTCTTTTGGCATGTCCCCACGCTGATTAATATTGCTGTTTCAGAATTTTACTCACTTTTAATAAAGCAAATGGAATTACGGGAAATCATAGAATCCGCCTGGGAGGATCGATCATTGATTACTAAGAAGGAAGTTTCGGTAGCGATCAAAACGCTTATCGATGATTTGGATATTGGCAAACGTCGTATTGCTGAGCCTTTAGAAGATGGCTCTGGATGGAAGGTGAATGAGTGGATGAAAAAGGCTGTAATCCTATACTTCCCTATGATGAAAATGCAGCTGATAGAAGTGGGGCCTTTTCAGTTTCACGACAAGATGAAATTGAAGTCTGGATACGATCAATTGGGCGTCCGAGTAGTGCCTCATGCAATCGCTAGATATGGTGCATTTATCAATCGTGATACAGTGCTAATGCCGTCTTATGTAAATATAGGCGCTTACGTTGATTCAGGCACAATGGTAGATACCTGGGCTACAGTAGGAAGTTGTGCGCAGATAGGTAAAGGTGTTCACCTGAGTGGCGGTGTAGGAATAGGTGGAGTTTTAGAACCAGTGCAAGCTGCTCCTGTTATTATAGAAGATAACGCATTTATTGGTTCGCGTTGCATCGTGGTAGAAGGCGTAAGAGTAGGTAAAGAGGCTGTTCTTGGAGCTAACGTTGTGTTGACTTCAAGCTCTAAGATAATCGACGTAACTGGAGACGAGCCTGTAGAGTACAGGGGGTATGTGCCAGAGCGTTCAGTGGTGATACCAGGTACCATGCCGAAGAAGTTTGCGGCAGGCGAGTATGGAGTGCCATGTGCGCTGATCATTGGCAAGCGAAAAGAAAGCACAGATAAGAAGACTTCTCTCAATTCTGCGCTTAGAGAAAATAACGTTGCAGTTTAAGAAATTTTGTTGGCACACATGTTGTTATCGATATGCTCGGGCCAACGGCTGACTTATATGCTGATAATCGTATTGTTATTAAGTTTACTTTCCGCTGGAGCACAGCCCACAAGCAGTGCTCCTGTGGATCGTCATAACTTCAAAAAGGGAGAACACCTCGAATTTAAGCTGAGCTACGGATGGTTTACCGTGGGCAAAGCCTCCCTGGATATAGACAACAACTACCACCCATACCAAAACACTGATTGCTTTAAAGTAGATGTGAAAGGCTCCACTGCTGGCTTGCTTGGAGTATTTACACACGTGGATGATCGGTGGGGTGCCTATGTGCGCAAGGATAACTTGTTGCCATTACATGCCTATCGTGATATCGAAGAGGGGAAATACATGCGTGTAGAGCGTACATACTTTGACCATGAAGCTGGCAAAGTAGAGGTGCTACGCTATGACCCTAGAAAAGAACAACGCAAACCGAAGCGCGTATATGAAATTCAGGGTGAGGTGTACGACCTAATGAGCTCCTATCTGTATTTGCGCAACCTCAACTTTTCCCAATATTCGAAAGGGGACACCATTCGGGTAAAGACTTTCTATGAAGATGAGCTTTACAATTTCAGGCTTGTCTATGATGGGAAGGAAACAATGGATTCTAAAGTAGGAGAGATCTCAGCACATCGATTGTATTTCCTCATTCCACCGAGTGATATTTTTCCTAACGAAAAAGGTATCATTGCATGGATATCTGCCGATCCGAACCACCTTCCGTTGCGAATTGAGGCCGAAATGTTTTTTGGAAAAGCCTATTGTGACCTTACTTCTTATAGAAATATAAAGTATGGTCCCGATTATCAATAGTCTGTTTCTATATTTGCGCCTAATTATGAATGTTATCAGGAATTTTGTTTTCGTCGCAGTATTTGCTTTTGTGGCAGCCTGTGGTGGTGAAAAGGTGAGTAAAGGGGATAAACTTTACAGTCTGGGAAAGTATAAGGAAGCCATTGCTGCCTACAATGCCGAACTGGAGTCTCATCAAGAGAGTGTTCACATCTTGTACAATAGAGGTAGATCCTACGAAGAGACTGGGCAGTTAGAGAAAGCAGAAGCTGATTTTCTCAAGGTACTGGAAAAAGACGAAAGAAACCTGAATGCAAATTTGAGCCTGGCTAAGCTCTACTATCGAATGAAGTCTTATAATCAGGCAGTTTTGTTTGCTGATAAGGCGATAGAACTTAACGAAAACTCTGCACAGGCGCACTTTTTAGTAGCCAGAGCTAAGCACCAGCTCGGCTATGTAGACAGTGCGTTGGAGTCCTACAGTTTGGCCATCAACATTAACCGAGACTATGGCGAAGCTTATCTATACAGAGGAGCTTTGAAGGTGCACAAAAAGCAGTCAAGTTCTGCTTGTGAGGATTTCCGAAAGGCCGTAAACCTCAACGTGCCCGAGGCTAAATCCATACTAAAAAAGTATTGTAAATAACTTTCCAAAGTCTTGAAAGATTTTCTAGCGGGCTTTTCTAATCTGGAAACGCCCTTTTATTTTTATGATCTCTCTATTCTGGATGAGACGATTTCGGCTATTCGGCAGGCCAATAGGTACGGCTATCACATCCACTATGCCCTCAAGGCTAACAACAATCCACGTATTCTGGAGCGCATCCGAAAGGCTGGGTTTGGTGTGGACTGTGTTAGCGGTAATGAAATTCGAATTGGGTTGGAAAATGATTTTGACGCGAGTCATGTCGTACTCGCAGGAGTAGGTAAGACCGATAAGGAAATCCAATACGCCATAGATCAGAACATCTTTTCCTTCAATGTTGAATCCATTCAGGAGCTGGAAGTGATCAATGAGATTGCGACCAAAAAGGGGAAGGTGGCTAATGTATCCATTCGGATCAACCCTGCCATAGATGCAGGTACCCATCATTACATCACTACAGGAGCGAAAGAGAATAAATTTGGCATCTCTGAAGATGAGCTTTTTGGAGCATTGGTCCAGATCCAGGCCATGACCAATATTCATTTCATTGGTCTGCACTACCACATAGGCTCTCAAATCATGGATCTGGGGCGCTTCAAAAACCTTGCTGTTCGGGTGAATGACATTCAGCAAAAGCTTGTGGCTAAAGGCGTGGAGCTACCTCACCTTAATGTTGGGGGTGGATTGGGTATAGATTACGAAAACCCCGATGAAAACCCTGTGCCTGACTTTGAGACCTACTTCAAAACTTTTCATGAAAACCTGGAATTGTTGCCCGGTCAGGAGCTGCATTTTGAATTAGGACGATCTGTAGTAGGCCAGTGTGGCTCACTTATCAGTAGAGCGCTCTATGTCAAAGAGGGTAGTGATACCAACTTCCTGATCATCGATGCGGGTATGAACGACCTCATGCGTCCGGCACTCTATCAGGCACAGCACAAAGTGATTAGCTTGTCTGGGCGATCAGAAGAAAAGAAATACGATGTAGTGGGGCCAGTGTGCGAGTCGTCAGATACGTTTGGAAAAGGGCTGATGCTGCCTGAAACCAAACGCGGTGATTTTTTGGTGATTCGTTCGGCTGGAGCATATGGTGAGACCATGAAAAACACCTATAATGCTCGCGAACTAGCTAAGCCGTATTATTCGGAAGATTTCTAAATCGCAAAACCAATAACCAGATACAGTAAGATAGCCAGTCCTCCGGTGGCCAAAGCATAGGGCAACTGCGTGCGTACATGATCGATGTGATCAGAGCCGGAGGCCATGGATGCTATCAGCGTGGTGTCAGATATTGGAGAACAGTGATCTCCGAAGACGCCACCACCCAGCACGGCTGCTACTGCCAGTGGCAGGTGCAGATCTACCGCCTGAGCGAGCGGTACCACTATAGATATCATGATGGCGAAGGTCCCCCATGAGGTGCCTGTACTAAAGGCTATAAAACAACTTGTGACAAAGATGACAGCCGGCGCCAATGATGGAGAAAGCCATGATTCGGTTACCCCAGCTACATACACACCCGTGCCCAGAGCCTTACAGAGATTGCCGATAGCAAAGGCCATCATCATTAAGGTAGCCATAGAAAGCATATCTTTCATACCTGCCATGCTTTCTTCGATGAATGCTGTGAGATTGATTTTCTTTTGAAACGCATAATATGCGCCCGCAAACATAACCGCGAGCGTCACAGCATATAGTACCGCAGCAGAGCCCGAAGCATCCGCAATAGATGCCCAAAGGTTGGCTCCCAGTGTCTGATCTTCCTGAGGGTTCCAGCCTGTATAAACTAAAAATAGCGGCATAGAGATGATCATTACCGCCAGAGGAATAAGCATATTTCTGGCCTTTCCATCGTCTTCCAATGCTGGGTTGGAAATGCTTTTGACCGGTGCAGAAGTCTGCGCTTCAAATCGTTTCATTGGCCCGAAGTTTTTACCTGTTACCGCCAATGTGAAAACTAAAATAAGGGTAAGAATGGGGTAGAAGTTGTACCCGATACTGTAAAGAAGCGTCTGAAAAGGAGCTACGCCCTCATAGACAGCCAGTAAGCCAATGATATAGGCACCCCAGGCGTTGATAGGAAAAAGGATGCATGATGGAGCTGAGCTGCTGTCAGCCAGATAGGCGAGTTTTTGGCGTGATATGCCAAACCGATCAAAAAGCGATTGAAATACCGTGCCTACAGTAAGTATTGAAATGTTTGATTCAATAAAAATCAGAAAACCTGTGAGACTAGCGGCCACCTGAAGTTTGGATTTTGGCTGCTTGCTTCGCAGGATACTCGTTTGAATTGTTTTTACAAAGCCATTAATGCCTCCTGAGTATTTGATCAGCTGAATGAGGGCGCCAATGAGCAAGGTGAACAAAATAGTTCGCGTGTTTCCCGGACTCGCAAATACGTCGATGAGTGCATCTACAGTATTTAGCAATCCCTGAAATACATTGCCACCAGCTATGATGATATAACCCAGGGCAAGTCCTAATAGGAGGGAAATCAGTACTTGTTTGGTGCGGATAGCCAATACAATGGCAAAAAGTGGGGGTAGGATGGATAAAAAACCAAAATCTGTCATTAGTGGGTTTTCAGTGATTCGTCTTTACGATTGGATTTTGCCCGGTAAAGGTACGTATCGAAAAGCATTGCGATTGCATCTTTAAGGATTTCTTCTTTGCTGTCTTTTTTTGCGTATTTGTTGAGGTCCACACTGGCTTGCCACACGAGTTTTCCAGTAGTCCGGTCAGTCAGTTCAAGTAAAATAACTGATTCTAGAATTGTGCGGATCGTATACTCTCTGTAGTTAAAATTATAAAAAGAGGTGCGCTCTGTCACTTCAGAACGCTGAGCAGAGACTAGCTCATACCGTAAAATCAGCTCCGGATCATTCGATACGCGCCTGTAAGACCGCTCATCCATCTGTTTTTCCAACTCTGAAGCGATAATGGACTGAACCTCCACGCCTTCAGCGGATATTTCACGCTGACCAGACTTGTAGTTTACGATTTCGTAAGTTTCATATGCAGCAAACCGTGCTTTTTCATTTGTAAAATGAATGACTTTTGGGCTACAGCTCCAAAAAATAAGGCTTATAATCCCTCCTAAGATCATAAGCCTTGCTGTGCTTTTCAGTATACTCATATATGCAGATACGTCATCCTGCCAGCTCGAGTTGGCGTACGGTGTTCAGTGATTGTAGAATTTTATTGATAAGCTTTTCAGGGGTATCTGAAAATTCATAAAGAATATCAAACCTGTCTACGTTAGAACTAGTGGTGATGACCACATCATAGTCCTTCATGGTACCTTTCTGGTATGCGTCAATGTCGGGATTGTACCAAATAAATTGCATGCTATTGGGATGTTTTGGTAACGTATTGTAAATATAGTAGAATTGATTCTTGATTTAATACAAAAATTAAGGAAAAGGTAACCAATCCACAACGTTTTTTTAATTTATATAAGAAACCTTACTAACGGTCAGTTGTCTCTGTGTCGCATCCAGATCTCATCGATTAGTGAAGAATCTCGCACTATATCTCCAGTGTTGGTGTCTATGCTCACTACCGGAAGGTACCCCGTGTGACTCCACTCAGAATCTTCCAGGCTAGCTTGAAAAGGTACGGTTTCGCCCACCTGACCACTATTGATGGGGTAGATCATATCGATTGTTTCAGAGTATTGCTTTTCGTCGTAGGTATATTGTCCAGATCCTGCAGCATATACTTCGTCTCCTTCCTGGTTGAAATACACCCAGGTAAAATGCGTGGGAGTGATGAGTTTGAGGTATCCGATAAAGTCTGGGTATTCTAGAAAACTGCCTTCAGGTTTTTCCCTATAGGAAGCAAGCTCCCAGGTTCCGTGTAGCTCATCGGAATTGTCTGGAGCACTGATTCGCGCCCACTTTTCTTCTATTTTGTTTGAATCGATGACAATCATCTCTCCGGATTCAGGATCCATGTCCATTACTTTGGCGTAGCCTGTATGATACCAAACATCATTTTCCAGTTTTACGGTGAAAGGAATAGCCTGGCCGAGTTCACTACTCCCTGGAGGGTAGAAGTATTCGATATCTTCGATGTATTGCCCGTTTTCTATCTTATACTGTCCGCCTCCCAGACCTAGCAGTTTGTCATTGGAGATGTCGTAGCTAAACCACGTGAAATGATCGTTCGTTAAGTGTTTTTCGTATTTGATACTATCTCCATAAGAGGTCCACTCCCCGTCATCGCTCTGGTGCGGTACATAGCCTATCAGTTGCCATGATCCTTTCAGCTCGAGAGGAGCATCTGTTGCGGTTTCTTTGGAAGTTTGCTTACCTCCCTGACTGCAAGCAAATACGGTCATACTTCCAGCAATAATTAGGATTTGGGGTAGAGTGGGGCTCATGACGTTATCTTTTTGGGTTGTAGATAAAATTTAATAGAAAATGGGCGTAATTCAAATCATTTAGCTGATTTTATCTACCATTGGGTAAGTATAAAAATGAGTGGTCTGAGTGTAGAAAATTGAATTTTTCTTATCTTCATCCCTTCACCTGCATCGTCTTTATTTGTGCTGATTTTAACGATAGTTTTAAGAATTCAATTGCTCATTGCGGGCTTTTTGCCTCAGGAGCCTGCCACCACGCATTATACAGGTGTGTATCAGGGGAAGTCCCTTTTTGTTCAAAACCCCTTTGACAGGGAGTCAAATTCCTTTTGTATTAGCGCTATTAGTATCAATGGGAAGCCACAGCCTTACAATTACCGTCTCAGTGCTATCAAGTTAGATTTTGACGGGGTGAGCAAAAATTCTCCCGTCAATATTAAGATTACTCATCGGGAAGGGTGTACACCTATCATAATCAACAGGGATGCTATTACCTATCATACGACCTTTTCCTTTCAGGAAATATCAGTGACAGACTCTGTATTGGTGTGGCAGACTCGTGGAGAGCGCGCAAATTCAACTTATGTATTGGAACACTACGAAGGGGGGATTTGGCTGGAGCAGGACACAATTCAGGCTGAAGGTACTTTCGGGGGTGCAATGTACGTACATTTCCCTGAAATTCAAGAGGGGGCTAATAAGCTGAGGCTAAAATATATTTTCCCAGGAGGAAATTACCTGTATTCACGCGAAATCGATTTTCATCACTATCCTGAACCGGTAACTTTTAAGCCTTTTGTAGCAGAACGGGAATTGATTCTTTCGCGATCAGCAAGGTATGAGGTTTTTGATGCTGGGGGGGATCTAGTACTTACCGGAAAGGGAGCTACAGTGGATGTGAGCAATCTACCCCGAGGTGAGTATGTGATTTACTTCAACAATACTGACCCCGGGGCATTTACTAAAAAGTAATGTTTTTGTACTACAAGACGGAGATTCCGAAGAAGTTGCTAAGCAGTACCAAAATGAAAAGCACTGACAACAAGAGCGGGCAAAGATAAAGGATGGCCACATTCAGAGCCTTTTTGATAAAACTTTGATGATACCCTTCATATCCGGTAGCGAGCTCTTCGTGCAGGTTTTCTTTTTTCCATACATACGCCGCAAACGAAACAATCAGGAATCCACCGAGCAACAGCAATACGTCAGCCAGGCCAGAGCTACTGCGGACAAGAAGTCTGAAGAGCCAGGAAGGGTAAAGGCTGTGCTGAAAAACGCTGAGTATCCATTTGCCAGCAAAGAAGGTATGCCGATGAGGAAGATGACAACAGCAACGAGTATCACCGCTTTCTTTCGGCCATAGCCGAGCTCATCTACAACATATGAGACTGGTACTTCTAGAAGCGATACCGTAGAGGTGAGTGCGGCAAATGACAGGAGTAAGAAGAAAAAGCCTCCTACAAATGCGCCTACACCACCAAGGGTTTCGAATACTCCTGGAAGAGTGATGAAAATCAAAGCAGGTCCGGCCTGGTTAGAAGATACCAGGCTCATGTCTCCTCCGTTGTTGTAAGCTACCAGAGGAAAAATCATCAAACCGGCTATAAAAGCGATGCCTACATCAGCCAGGGTGATAAAGGCCGATGAGCTCACGATGTTGTCATTTTTACTTAAATAACTACCGTAGGTGATGAGCGCTCCCATTCCAAGGCTAAGTGAGAAAAACGCTTGACGGAGTGCTCCTCCAATAGTGGAGATATTGATGGCGTCCAGGTTAGGCACCAGGTAAAACTTTACACCTTCTATACTATTGGGTAGGGTGAGGGAGTAGCCTACCAGCAGCAAGATCATTACGATGAGGGATGGCATCAAGATCTTAGCTAATTTTTCGATTCCTCCAGAAACACCTTTAGCAACAAAAAAAGCCGTGAAGGCCATGAATATAATCGCATAAAGACCTACTTTGAAGATTTCTGAAGTAAAAGCTCCAAAGTTGTCGGCAACAGCAAAATTGCCTTGAGCCATTTCAAAGAAGTAACCAAAGGCCCAGCCCGCAATCACGTTGTAAAACGATAGAATCAATACCCCAGCCAGGAGTCCAAGCTTGCCGATAATGTTCCATTTGTTGTACCCGAGTGCATTGAAAGCACCTACTACATTTTTTTGCGTTTTTCTACCAATGGCAACCTCCGTGACCATCACCGGAAAACAGAGTATGAAACAAAAGAACAGGTACATCATTACAAATGCAGCACCACCGCCGAGCCCTACTTCAAAGGGGAATTTCCAAATATTACCTAAACCTACTGCCGAGCCTGCCGCTGCTAAAATAAACCCCAGTTTACTGGAGAAAGAACCTCTATTTGCCATACTTTGAGTTAAAATTGAAAGCATCAAATATAACAAAACAGACCAAAGAGGCTTTGGTCTGTTTTAAATCATTTTGATGTAGTTGTTTAAAGGTCTTCGCGATCTATCGGAACCTCATAGGGGTAGTTAAATAAATGATTCTCCTTGATGGCATCTGCCACCTTGTTGGGGACATATTTCTCCCAACCCACTTCGCCACGTTCTATCTTTTCCAGCACTTCATCTGAGATAATATGCAGGTTTTCGGTTTTAGCACCTTTGATATCGGCGATCTTGTCATTATCGACCAGATAGTTAAACAGGTTTTTGAGGTGATCTTCTGTTTTGAAGGTGTTCGTGGACTGAATTTCGCTGGTATTTGGCTTTAAAGTAGGGTAGACATACAGTTTTACATTGCTACCAAACAATCTGCTGAAAGACTCCAGTATACCTCCATTGAGGTTTTCGTAATAAGACTCATCGAAGATTCTCACCAGGTTGTAATACCCCAATACAATACCCAACTTCTTATGTCTGGTAAACTTAGAAAGGTAAGACGCCAATTTGTAGTGCTCCTGGTAATTAGATATCAGTACATTTTGTCCCAGGGAGCAAAGGAGGTCTACACGGTCTAAGAAGTCTGTTTCGTCGATTTCTCCTTCCAGCGTAAGGTCATTGAGTGTGAGCTCTACGAGAGGTATTACATTTTGAATTTCTACATCAGATTCTTTTCGAAAGGCCCGCATGCCAGTGATCATCATGTCTACGTTGACGTGTGTCACAGGTCTGAAACGCCCTCTTAGCACAAAGATGTTTTTCTTATAAAGTGCAGCAGATGGTTGCAGTACATTGCCTTTTGGATCAAACATAGCTGCATGTGTCAGGCCATTTTTCACTAGTTTGAGGCTCATGAGCCTGTTGTCTACATGATGAAAGTCTGGGCCTGTGATGCGAAACATGTCAATTTCCAATCTGCTCGGATGGATGTTGTCTCGCAGCGAATTGAGAATGTCTTCGGGCTCCGAGTAGTTGTAGCAGCTATGGATCAAATTAACCCCTGTCATGCCCAATACTTGCTGCTGCCACAGTGGGTCATTGTCTTTCAGAATCACATGAATGACACAGTCGTTAGGAGGGGAGCTGGGGTGTTTTTGAAACCGCAGGCCTATCCATCCGTGGCCTTCGTTGGTGCGTTTATAGTTGATGATTTCTACCGTGTTGGCAAAAGCGAAAAAGTGTGATTTTTTTGCTCTGTGTGATAAACGTTGGTCAAGCAACGAATACTCACGATCTAGCATCTTCATGAGCTTGTCTTCACAGACATATCGTTCACTTTTTCCATAAATAGCATCTGAAAAAGTCATGTCATATGCAGACATTGTTTTGGCTATCGTGCCTGATGCCGCTCCCGCTTTGAAAAAATAATCAGCTACTTCCTGACCTCCGCCTATTTCTGCAATGGTGCCGTATATTCGATCGTCCAGATTTAGGGAAAGTGCTTTTTCCTTGGTAGTCAGTGTTTTAAATGATTCCATGTAAGATACCCGCTTTTGAAACATAAATGTATGCCAACTATCGTTTAAAGTAAACTTCTAACTCAGGAATATGTCGTCTTTCTTGGCCAGCCTCTACTTCCTGAAAAAATAACACCCAGCCTGTAACGACAAAAGCCGGGAGACCCGGCTTTTGTTCAAACTTAAGTAGTAGAATTATAATCGATTTTTAACTATACAAACTGTAGGGGAATTTGTTTTCCCGGATCATCACGTCGGCAATAGCACGACGTAGATTTCTGGTATTTACAGGGGTTGACTTGGTAAACCGTTTCATACCCATGAGCATTACCTTCAGCTCATCTCCTTCGGTGAAGCATGCTACGGCTTCATCGCCGTGGTTTTTTATTTTCTGTACTGCTTCGTGAAAATAGAGCTTGCACATATTTTGGTATAATTTGCTTCCATCTTCACCATATAGGTTCATGAGTTTTTCTGTGCGCAATATGGTAGATTCTGCAGCATAGATTTCAATGAGCATATCGGCAATGTGCATCAGTATTTCCTGTTCGTCATTGAGCTTAGGGCCAAACGTTTCGGCCGCTTTTCCGGCTACCATCAGTGCAGATTTCTTAAGCTTTTTGAGTACCTCTTTTTCTTCTGCAAGTGGCGCACTTAGGTCTGGTTGCTCAAAAGACGGGATAGCTGTGAGTTCTTTGCCTACAGCCATGGCTGGTCCCAAGAGGTCCAGTTCGCCTTTCATAGCTCGCTTGAGCATCATGCCTACAATGAGCATTCGGTTGATTTCATTGGTGCCTTCATAGATACGTGTAATCCTCGCATCCCGGTAGGCTCTGGCCATAGGGGCTTCTTCTGAAAAGCCCATGCCGCCATAGACCTGGACGCCTTCATCCACACAGTAGTCCAGCACCTCAGATCCGTGGATCTTAATGATTGCACATTCTATCGAGAATTGTTCCAGTGCCTTTAGTTTGGCTTTGCTGGGATCCATTCCTTCACCAATTAGGGCTTCTATGGCGTCATCTATATTCTGACCTGCCCGATAGGAGGCAGACTCAACTGCATAGGTTTTTGCTGCCATATTGGCCAGCTTGGTTTGGATGGCTCCAAAGCTGGATATGGAAACGCCAAACTGCTTTCGCTCATTGGCGTAGTTGGTTGCTTCGGAGGCGATGGATTTACAGCCATTGATTACACCACAACCCAGCTTGATACGCCCAACGTTTAACACATTGACAGCTATTTTGAAGCCGTTTTCTCGCTCAGAGAGCATGTTTTCTACGGGTACTTTGCAGTCGTTGAAAAATACCTGTCTTGTAGAAGAGCCTTTGATGCCTAGCTTGCGCTCTTCATCATTCATGGTGATGCCGCCGTATTCTTTTTCTACGATAAAAGCCGTCAGGTTTTTATCATCATCGATTTTGGCAAAAACAATAAAAAGGTCTGCAAAGCCGGCATTGGAAATCCACATCTTTTGCCCGTTGATGATGTAGTGTTTGCCATCATCAGATAGCTTGGCTTTCGTTTTTCCAGAATTGGCGTCAGAGCCAGCATCTGGTTCGGTCAGGCAATAGCATGCTTTCCATTCCCCAGTCGCAAGTTTTGGGATGTACTTTTGTTTTTGCTCTTCTGTGCCATAGTAAAGAATAGGAAGGGTGCCTATTCCGGTATGCGCACCGTATGCAGTAGAAAACGAACCAGAAGAAGCTATGATGTCGGCCATCAGCATACCCGTGTTGAAGTTCATGCCTAAGCCGCCATATGCTTCTGGTACGGATACACCAAGTAGTCCTAATTCACCAGCTTTTTCCATAAGTGATGGCATGAGCCCTTCTTCCATATTATCGATTCGGTCTCTGTTTGGGGTAATTTCCTTGTCGATAAAATCCTGGGTGGCTGCCGCCATCATTTTTTGTTCTTCTGAAAACTCTTCTGGAATGAAGACTTCCTCAGCGGATGTTTCTTTGATGAGAAACTCACCTCCTTTAAGTGTTGATTTGTTTGCGACTGCTTCCATTTTGGTTTAATGTATTTTGAATCTGGTACATTTTGTTATGCATGCATAACATTTCAAATATATAAACATTTGTTATGCATGCATAATACTTTTTAAAAAATCTTGAGAAAATATTTCAGAAATCAGCGCGGGAATAGGGGCGGAAAAGAGCAGTTTCTTAAAACTTCATGGTTTAGAACCAAACGCTGTTGTTTACAAGTACTTGTGGGACTGGATATAGATTGGCCGGTATGAGATTACCTCCTGTCTTTTGCTTATCTTTGCGCACTATTTTCATATCCAATTGGTTGGTTTAAAGGAAAATAGGTTGGTGCGGGAAAATCCTGCACCTGTAGAAATGTGAAACGTAAACGAGGCTGTGAACCTCGCGAAGCGAAAATTATGAGTAAACACGGAAGAGTACTTGTCGCCATGAGTGGTGGCATAGACAGTTCATTGGCAGCGGTAATGCTCCATGAGCAAGGTTATGAAGTCATTGGAATGACGATGAAAACCTGGGACTACCAAACCTCCGGTGGTTCTAAAAAGGAGACAGGATGTTGCAGTCTCGATTCTATCAATGATGCAAGAAACATTGCAGTAAACCTGGGTTTCCCACACTTTATAGTAGACATCAGAGAGGAGTTTGGTGACTATGTGATCGATCACTTTACCAATGAGTATCTGGATGGACGCACACCTAACCCTTGTGTGTTGTGCAATACGCACATCAAGTGGGACTCTTTGTTGCGAAGAGCAGATAAGTTGGACTGTGAATTTATCGCTACGGGGCATTATGCAAACGTGCGTGAGGAAAATAGCCGGTTTGTCATTTCTAAAGGGAAAGATGAGCACAAAGACCAATCCTATGCGCTTTGGGGTATTTCTCAGGAAAGCTTAAGCCGAACCAAGTACCCACTGGGTCACCTGCATAAGTCAGAAATAAGGGACATGGCTACTGAGCGTGGATTCCATGAGTTGGTGACCAAATCCGAATCTTACGAAATCTGCTTCGTGCCAGACAATGACTACAGGGGTTTTCTTAAGCGCAGGGTAGAAGGTTTGGAAGATCAGGTAAGTGGTGGAGAATTTGTGCTGGAAGATGGTACAGTGGTTGGCACGC
The DNA here is from genome assembly GCF_003386095.1 of Marinoscillum furvescens DSM 4134. Classification (GTDB taxonomy): domain Bacteria; phylum Bacteroidota; class Bacteroidia; order Cytophagales; family Cyclobacteriaceae; genus Marinoscillum; species Marinoscillum furvescens. The sequence continues at coordinate 59,554 of NZ_QREG01000021.1, forward strand.
ACGAGGGCTATCCGTTTTACACTGTAGGCCAGCGAAAAGGTTTGGGAATCGCTTTGGGGTATCCCGTGTATGTGACAGAGATTCAAAAAGACAAAAACCGGGTGGTGCTTGGGACTTTTGACGAATTGTCGAGAGATGGTATGTATGTAAAGAATCTTACCATGCAAAAATACGCTTCTATAGAAGGAGAGCGAAAAGACACCATTACCAAAGTTCGGTACAATGACAATGGCACGCCTGCGGTGATAGAGCAGGTGGGAGATACCATGAAAGTGTTTTTTGGTAAAGGTGTATCGGCAATTGCGCCAGGTCAGGCCGCAGTGTTCTACGAGGGAAATGACGTGATCGGCGGGGGATGGATCAAATCCAGCTTCCATCAAGCCAAACTGGCCGAAATGCCAGCAATATCCTCCAAATAGGTTGTTAATTTTAGTTCATCATTTTCAGATGTAAGCTAAATTACGGTTCACACCTATGAAAAAACTTCTTTTACCGCTAGTCCTTCTTTGGTCATGCACGGACAATTTGCAGGATATCGCTCTAGACACAGGATATGATTTCTATCCACTGGAGAAGTCCATGCACTGGCTCTATAAGGTAGAAGAAGTTAATTTCGATGCTTTCGGAGGAGATACTACACGCTATTTTCTAGAAGAACGAATTGGTGATAGTCTGATAGCTCCTTCTGGAGAAGTGCGGTACTTATTAGAACGCTACAGGGGTGAGGATTCGCTCAATATGAAGCTGGATAGTATCTGGACAGTTCAGAAGTTTCAAAACTCACTGGTAGTAACCGAAAATAACCTATCTATTGTGAAATTGACATTTCCAGTGGAGGTGGGCAAGAGCTGGAATGGAAATGCATACAACAGTAAGGATGAACGACTGTTCTACTATGAAAGTGGCACCGATCTTGATGAAGTGAAGGTGGTAATTAGCGATATTCCTCAAAATCTGGTCAATCAGGACGAACGCTATGAGGTGTATCAGCGTGGAGTTGGGCTCGTTCGCAAAAATTACATCACGCTCAGTTTTTGTTCGGTGAACTGCTCGTCGGAGTTGGGCGAAATCCAAAGTGGAAGAATACTTAAACAGCAATTAATTTCTTATGGGAAAAGGTAACTTAAAGTGGAGTTTGGTTATGGTGTTGCAAGTTGCCTTTTTGTGGGCTGCTAAAGGGCAGGATCGCTATATGGTATTTTTTTCAGACAAGGATAACGTGCCTTACAGCCTGGAGCAGCCAGATGCTTTTTTAAGTGATCGAGCCATTGCCAGACGATCGGCGCAAGGAATAGCGATTACCGTACAGGATTTGCCAGTAGATACGGAGTATGTGGCTCAGGTAGAGGGTGAAGGAGCCGATGTGTTCTTTACAAGCAGATGGTTTAATGCTGCGTTGGTTCAGATGGACGATACGCAACGTATCTCAGTGACCAATCTTCCATTCGTAGACAGTGTCACATACATTGCCAAAGGAGCCGTGCTGAGCCACGACCTAGGTGGCTATGAGGTTCCTCAAGACTTTTTAGACCCTGATCGTGTTTCAGGTAATAGCCATACGCAGCTTACCATGCTGGGAGCTAAAGACATGCACGAAGATGGCTTTACCGGAGAGGGTAAAGTGATTGCTGTCTTTGATGCGGGGTTTCCTGGTGTGAATGTTTATAAACCATTCGAACACATCTTTACAGAAAATCGTCTGATTGGGACCAAAGATTTTATCCGCAATTCTGGAAATGTATTTCAATACAATGCGCATGGTACTGCTGTGTTGTCTTGCATAGGAGGCATGTATGAAGAGGTGTTTTCGGGCACTGCACCAGATGCCAGTTACATTTTGTGTGTGACTGAGGATGTAGAAAACGAGTACCGCATAGAAGAATACAATTGGTTGCTTGCTGCAGAATACGCTGACAGTGCAGGAGCAGACGTGATCAATGCGTCGCTTGGATATTCTACATTTTCTGATGGATCAATGGATTACACCTATCAGGACATGAACGGGAAAAACACCATAGTAGCTCGTGCGGCTAGTTACGCTGCGGATCGGGGAATAGTGGTAGTGGTAAGTGCCGGCAATGAAGGCAACGGCAGCTGGAAGTACATTACCTCCCCAGGTGACGCTGATGATGTACTCACCGTGGGAAGTGTGGATTCACGCTATGAGCGGTCAGGGTTTAGTTCTTTCGGACCTACGGCAGACGGGCGAATCAAGCCAGATGTGTCTGCAATGGGAACATTTACGTCCATCTTTACGGTAGGCCAAAGCAGGGGTGAAGTAGTCTCTGGAATGATCACCACGGGTAATGGTACTAGCTTTGCTGCACCGCAGATCGCTGGATTTGCTGCAGCTACATGGCAGGCAAACCCGGACTGGAACAGTCAGCAGGTGATAGAGTCCATCAAACTCTCGGGCTCTAATGCTGATGAGCCTAATAGTGAAATAGGTTATGGCGTACCTAAATACGAAAGCGAAGTACCTGGTGCTTTTACCGTTTATCCTAATCCCTTCAAAGACAACATGATTTTTGTAGAGTTTGGTAATGTGGAAATCAAAGGCAGACTCACAATAGATCTTCAGGATACAAAAGGAAATAAAATATTTTCTACTAAACTAAGCGCTCGCGATAGGCTAGACAGGATTGAAATAGAAGTGAAACCCTCCGAAAATGGAACGTATTTCTTAACCTTGCACTCCAGAGGATTTAAGAAAACTGTAAAACTGATAAAGATTTAGCATGAAGGAGTGTTTGGTTTCCCCATCTATGTTGGCAGCTGATTTTGCGAACATTCAGCGTGATGTAGAAATGCTCAATAGCAGTGAAGCTGACTACATTCATATTGATATTATGGATGGTGTGTTTGTTCCAAATATTTCATTTGGATTTCCAGTGACAGAGGCAATAGCTCGTCACGCAAAAAAGCCCTTGGATTTTCACCTGATGGTAAAGGATGCTACTCCATACCTAGAAGCTTGTCGCGACAGTGGCGCTGAGATCATTACAGTACACTACGAGGCTTGTACTCATTTGCATCGTACCATTATGGCTATTCATGAACTTGGTGCTAAAGCTGGAGTAGCCTTGAACCCGCATACCCCTGTAGCCGTGCTAGAGGAAATTATCGATCATATCGATTTGGCACTTATTATGAGTGTAAACCCTGGCTTTGGAGGTCAGAAATTTATCCCTCATACGTTTGCTAAAGTTGAAAAACTGGCCGCTATGGCGGAAAAGACCAACCCGGACCTACTTATAGAAATAGATGGAGGAGTAACCAGTGAAAACGCCAGGGAATTGGTGCAAAAAGGTGCGAATATGCTGGTTGCGGGAAGTTTTGTTTTTAAATCCGAAAACCCTCAGGATACTATTCACTCACTCAAGCGCGTTTAGTAACCTAAATGAAGCTCCAACCAACCCTATTTTTTCTCTTTCTTTTAAATACCTGGCTGCTGAGTGCCCAGAGCACACTGGTGACTGGAGTGGTGAGCGATGAATCAGGTATAGAAATACCAGGAGTGTCAGTTACCATAGAAGGTACCTCCAAAGGCACAGTTACGAACGTAGAGGGGCAGTTTGAGTTAGAGGTTCCCGTGAAGCAGAATGTGACGCTTGTTTTTACACACATTCAGTACATACCGCAGCGATTGACACAAGCTTTTGATGAGGAAACTCCTCTCTCGATAGTCCTGAAAGAGCAAACAACTCAACTTCAGGATGTTCAGATAAAAGATGATCGATTAGGAGATCTGGATGAGGTGGTGAATTTTCAAAAAGTAGATGCCAAATCAGCCAAAGCGCTCCCTTCTACATTTGGAGACTTTAATAAAGTGCTGGTCACGCTACCAGGGGTTTCTAGCAACAATGAACTGAGCTCTGCATACAGTGTGCGTGGAGGTAACTTTGATGAAAACCTCGTATATGTAAACGACATCCCGGTTTATCGCCCATTTTTGGCCAATGCCGGCCGGCAGGAAGGGTTGAGCTTCGTAAACCCTGATATGGTTCAGGATATTGAATTTTACGCAGGGGGATGGGAGCCCAAGTATGGAGACAAACTCTCCAGTAGCTTAAATATCGAATACAAAGAGCCTGACAGTCTGGAAGGGGCAGTGACAGTGGGACTGCTGGGAGGAACTGCCTACACTGGTGGACACTCCGATAGGTTGTCCTACCTAATAGGCGCTCGTCACAGAGATTCCAGGTATTTGCTGGGTACACTGGAGACACAGGGGCAGTACTTTCCTACCTACACCGATATTCAGTCTATGCTTACCTTCGACTTATCTAAAAAGGGAGCACAGTATATCAACAAAACGAAGCTCAATGTACTGCTAAGCTACGGTCGAAACAGGTACGTGAGCATCCCCGAGTCACAAACCACAGATTTTGGATCTGTTCAAGCTAACTTCCGCCTCAATACCTACTTTGAAGGCCGCGAAATCATGCGTTATGATACGTATCAGAGTGGTTTGCGGCTTACCCATCGTTTTACCGAAAGGCTTCGGGCACATTTTATTGGCTCGGCCATGTATACAAGCGAAACGGAGCAATACGATGTGGAAGGAGCCTACTTTCTCTGTGATGTAAATAAAGACCCAAATACCAGCAGCTTTGACCAATGTGTGATTGTTCGTGGTGCTGGCACCAACTATGATTATGGCAGAAACAGCCTGGATGCGCAGCTCTACACTGCCGAAAACAGATGGGAGTATTTGTTAAACGTAAACCACGTCCTGGAGGCTGGTGCCGGGGTGACTATTCAGCAGATGAACGATCAAATCAATGAATATGAATACATTGACTCTGCTGACTATGTAAACCTCCAATCATCCATATTCAATGATATAAACCTGGGGGCAAGACAGTATTTTGGCTATGTGCAAAACACATTGTTGTGGAAGGATTCCATTCATGCGCTTGCTTCAGGTGTGCGAATGACCTTTTGGGATTACAATGGTCAGCTCTTGGTCAGTCCTCGAATCAGTTACCGCTGGGCTCCTAAATGGAAAAAGACCACTACCTTCAAGCTGGCCGTAGGACTTTACCAGCAACCGCCTTTTTACCGGGAACTTAGAGATAGAGACGGATTGCTTCGCCAAAACGTTTACGCTCAAAAATCCCTTCATTTTATAGGGGGAATGACACGCCTTTTTGAAATGTGGGGACGACCATTCCTATTTAGCGCCGATATCTATCATAAGGAGCTTTATGACGTCATACCTTATGACATAGACAATGTAAGGTTGAGGTATTATCCTACACTGTCTGGGCGCGCCTTTGCGAGGGGTGTTGACTTTAGAGTGCATGGAGAGTTTGTAAAAGGCACACAGTCATGGTTTAGCCTTGGTCTGTTGCAAACTCAGGAGAAAATTGATGGTGTAGACGATGATTACATCCGCCGGCCTACCGACCAACGTGTGAATCTTGCGGCCTATTTCGAAGATCACATGCCAGGAGACCCCTCATTGAGGATATACCTTAATATGGTTTTTGGTTCTGGCTATCCCCTGGGACCGCCCGACCGCCCAGAATTAAGAAACGCATTTAGTGGAGACGAATATTATCGGGCAGATATTGGGTTGTCTAAGCGATTTGAGTTTAGGTCCAATCAGATGTTTAACAATATCTGGTTGCGAATAGAAGTGCTCAATGCCCTGGCAGCAGACAATACCCTTTCTTATACATGGATCGAAGATGTGAATGGAGCCCAGTTCGCAGTACCTAATTCTTTGTCGGCAAGGTTTTTGAATATTAAGTTTACAGCAGAACTTTAGTCAGGCAATTTTCGTCTGTTTAGGCTGCAGTTTACTGTTTCTAAAAACCTTAAATATGAAAAATCTAAACATCGCTTTACTCACATTTGTAGTAGTTGTACTTTTTAGTTCGTGTACCAGCCGAACAGTCACCAGGGTGAGCCCCAATGAGCAGATAGACCTTAGTGGTCGCTGGAATGATACCGATTCTAAGTTGGTGGCCGAAGAAATGATTCGTGACGTTCTCAACCGGCCATGGAAAGAGGATTTTGTTCGGGCATATGATCGCAAACCGGTGGTGATCGTAGGAATGATCAACAACAAGACTTCAGAGTACATAGAGCCAGAAACATTTATCAAGGATGTAGAGCGTGAGTTTATCAATTCTGGTATGGTGCGTGTAGTACAAAATGCCGAGTTTAGAGAAAAACTTCGCGAGGAGCGTGCACAGCAAGGGGAGTTTGCCTCACCAGAGACTCAAGCCAAATGGGGGCGTGAGTTAGGAGCAGATTTTATGATGTTTGGTGTAATTACCTCTGTGACGGATTCTTATCGCAAAGAGAAAGTGGTAAACTACAAGGTTAATCTCGAGCTCGCGAATCTGGAGACAAATGAAAAGGTATGGATCGGAGATAAGGAGATTAAAAAGTACATAAAAAATTAATCAAGGGGACTTTCGTGAAGTTTCTCAAGATCAAATACATCGGAGCAGTGCTGCTAGGGGCTGCTCTGTCTTCTTGCGCCACGTATTATCAGATACAATCAGAATTTAACCAAAACTTTGAAAGTGGTCAGCTGGAACAAGCGGCCAGAGTTTTGGACGAAAATAAACGAGCAGGCAAAAAGAAAGCGCGATTTCTGTACTATGCAGACCAGGGAGTGGTCAATGCCATGCTTGGTAACCTGGAAGAAAGTAATAAATGGTTCGAAAAAGCATACCTGTTTGGAGAAGACTACCAGAATAATTATGCAAACGTTGCGGCCTCTTTTCTGGTCAACCCTAATACGATAGTCTACCCGGGAGAGGACCATGAGCACCTGTTGCTTTTATATTACAAGGCTCTCAATTTTCTGAAACTCAACGATCATGAGTCGGCTTTAGTGGAGTGCAGACGTCTGATCAATCGGCTCAATGCCCTGAGTGATCGCTATAAGTCAGATAAAAAATACAGGCGTGATGCTTTTGTACACAATCTTATGGGGATCATTTTTGAAGCAAGTGGAGATGTGAGTAATGCATTTGTAGCATATCGAAATGCCCACAACATCTATGAGCAGGACTATACCCGGCTGTTTGGTCTGGAAACTCCTAATCAGCTCAAGCAAGACCTGCTGAGGACCGCATATCTTAATGGGTATGATTCCGATTTAGCGTTTTTTGAGCGAAAATTCGATTTGACTTATCAGCACAAACCCAACGCTCAGGAGCTGGTGTTTTTCTGGCACAATGGACTTGGCCCCGTGAAAGACGAATGGTCCATAAACTTCACCACGGTAGCGAATGGTGACGGTTTTGTGACCTTTACCAACGAAGAATATGGACTGAGTTTTCCATACAATACAGCAAATGCAGAGGGTGGGGGTGATCTCACAGATTTACGAGTTTTTCGTGTAGCCTTTCCTAAGTATGTGGAGCGAAAGCCATATTTTGAGAGGGCTGTACTGGAAACACCCGGTAAGCGATTTGCACTTGAAAAAGCTGAAGACATCAATGCCGTGGCGTTTAAAACACTAGAGGAGCGAATGCTTCAGGAAATGGGCAAAGGCCTGCTGCGTGTCGCATTAAAAAAATCCGTGGAAATGGCCATTCGCAATGGTGGAGAAAGTGAAGATGGCGAGGAGCAAACCAAAGAAGAGAAGCAGGAGGAAGCCATGCGTGAAGGGTTGTCATTCCTGGTAGGCGTAGTAAATGCTGCTACTGAAAAAGCAGACACCAGAAATTGGCAGACTATACCACATAGCATCTACTATACACGCGTACCCCTGAAAACGGGACGGCAAACTGTGATGCTCAAAACCATTGCGCCATCTGGAGCCACTCAAAAAGAAACATTTTTATTTGATGTGGGACCAGGAGAGACCGTATTTCACACCTTTCATTCACTCGAATATCGGCGTTAAGTCTATTTTTTCTCACTTTTTTGATCAACGTTCATTAAACTTGTTGATTGTAAAAACTTAAAAGACTAAAAATACAGTTAAGATGAGAAAATTTTTGGTGATGATCATGCTAGTGAGTGGCGTACTGTCGCTACGTGCACAGGATGAAACTACATTTACCGACGAAGAGCTACAGACCTACGCATCTGTTATGGTCTGGGCTGAGCAGGAAAAGGCAGCATTGAGCAGTATCGTTAGTGACTCTGTAGCTATTTGGCTAGAGGAGTCTCCACTAGACAATGCCAAGTACAATGAGCTCAGCAAAGCGGACAAAAAAGATGATCTGGCAAGTGTAGAAGCTACGCCTGAGCAAGTGGAGGCGTACAAAGAAGTAAAAGCGCGAATCGCTGAGAAAACCGCAAACTTCAAAGAAACCTATGTAGGCAAAATCAAAGGAGACATAGGTGCTGGTCTTTACAACAAATTGAAGGCTGCGCTCAAAAAAGACGAAGAAGTAAAAGAGCGCTATCAAGCTATCTACGAAGAGCTGAAGGCAGAAGCTGCAGCAGAAAATGATGAAGAGGCTGAAGAGGAATCTCCAGAGCAGTAAGCAGCATCAATACAATGAATTTCTAAGAAAAAGGGGCGATTTTATTGCCCCTTTTTCGTTACATTGAGATTTTTATTAATTTCAATAGCACTAACCTTTTTTCATAGAATTTCATGTTTACTGAATACGAGATCGAAACCATGGTGGCCATACCGGAGGTACTTACGGCTACCCAAGCCCTCAAAAAAGACTTTTGTAAAAACGAAGCTCCCTACCTGGAAATCAGTGATCATGACTTTTTCTCACTCGTGATGATGGCACCTACAGTAGGAATTGCACTGGCTGATGGGAGTGTGAGCTTGTTTGAGGAGCTTGCGCTAAATAAGAAAGCTAGAAAACTATCCAAAGGTGGGTACTTTATGAAAAAAGATCCCGTGGTGTATGCCATGAAGTTTTTGCTGAAGAAGTATGATATCTGGCATGAGAAGTTTTTTCATGTATTGAAAGTGGCCATGCGAGCCTCATTTGATATGGATGGTATGGAAAAAGAGAAATTTCATCCGGATACAGAAATAGCGCCAGAAGTTTACAAACGTGCCGTGTTAAGCACACCATACATTCTCATTCGTTTTATTGCCTCATTTTTTCTGGAAAATGACGAGGAAATCATTAGCACCAATCGCCATATGAGGCGCAATGAATACTTACGACTGTTAAAGATCGGGGAGCAACTAGACCTTCACAAACTACCAATCTTTCACATGTTTTGTAAAACCTTCGATCAGAAAGCCTAATTTCGCATATATTATATTTTAGAATTCTGGCGTTAATCTCAGAACGGATAGTCTGAGGCAATTCATGAGGGGGATTATTACATCATTTTTAAGTGTGCTCATAGTGAGCGTGATTTGGTCATGCAAGGAGGACTCGTCTGAGCTCACCAGAGAGGATGAGGAAAGATCCATCATCAGTGCCTATCTAGACTCTATGGACCTGGCCGACATTGCAGCTGAGGACACGTCAGGAATTTACGCTTATCCGATTATCAGCAATCCATCAGGAAAATCACAAAATGAAGGCAATGTGCTTTCGATATTCTACAAGATATCGGTGCTGGGCGGTCAAACGATTGATGTTTATGATTCGCTGGATGGCGATACCATTGTAGTCAAGCAAGGTGCAGGAGCCATTTACCCTGTAGGGATTGATCGGGCGCTGGCTTATCTGCAGGAGGGCGAAACATGGGGATTTGTTTTGCCATCACATCTCGCATATGGCTCCTATAGTTATTCTACACTGATACCTGAGCATTCAATTATTTTGGCAGAGCTTTCACTCCTAAAGATTAGAAGTGAATCACAAGTGCTGGATGATGAATTGCAGGCCATCAATAGGTATGTAGAAGATCAGGAGTTGAGAGATACCGTATCAAACCCATACAATCAACCGGAGTTTTTGCCGAATGGAATGGTATATAAGCGATTATCACCTGGGTCAGGACCTTATCCTTCACAGGATAGTACAGTTTCCATTACATACGAATCCAATTACCTCAATGGGGTAGTGGTGCATCGTGCACCGGCCGCAGCACCATTTGAATTTGTCATTGGTGGAGCGCAGGTGATTTCCGGACTGGAGTCTGGTGTATTGAAGATGCAGCAGGGAGAAGAGGCTTTGCTGATCATCCCTTCTTATCTGGCCTACCGGGAAAGTGCGCAGGTCATCCCTCCATTTCCTGAGATTTATGAAGATCTCGTGGAGTTGGAAGTAGTGCCGGCCTATAGTTCCAGGATAGCACCTTATAGACCGTTGGTTTTCGAAATTGATCTGATAAATGTCAATTGATGCAAATTATCCGTATTTTTAGCGTTCAAACAGGACTGTATTGAGACTTATTCTCATCGTCATATCGTTTCTCTGTGTCACCGCCACCTGGGCACAGTCTCAGGATATTTATGCTAAATACAATATCTACAGAAACCCTATCCGGGTATTTCTAAACAAATTCAATTGGACGGTAACATCAGGCTACGGAGCTACCGCATACCAGCATGATCTTGCTGGGTTTTACTTTTTTCAGGACAATGATGGTCAATACATTCTGGATAAGTCCAACGAGTTAAGCACCATTTTTCAGGGGTATGCTCACTGGATGAGTGATCCAGTTTCTGGTGAAGAGGTGAGTCTGGAAAACCCGTTTGAAGTGCCCTATGACTATCTGGAGCGTCCGGTTAATAACCCAGAACTAAGAAGTTCGCGGTATTTGGCAGATGCCGACACCATGGGGTTAGGTTTTTCGTCAATAGCCAATACAGTGCCCGTGATGGTTTCATTACACTTCAATATCAAGAAATTTCGCGTAGGGGGCGGGTTTCAGTACGAACGGCACTATATGCGTCCACTTGCTCCCTCTACTGATGAAAGCCAGATTCGCTCATATGAGCCGGCATTTGATAAAACCAGCTATACAAAGTTTTTCGGAACGGTTGGATATCAGTTTTATGAGTTCTGGGATTACACCTTTGTAGGCGAGGTGCAGTTGGGTAGAGCCAAAGCAGGTAAAGAGATCAATACTTCAGCAATTGGTATCGGACAAAATTTCTACACCAATTTAGGCGTGAGCATTGAAAGGAGGTTTTCTGAATACTTCCGTTTGATCATCAAGCCCAGCTTTGATTTCAAAGGCTATGTGATCAATTTGCCAGATGCCTCAAGTGTCAGACATACCAACAATGCGTTCATGCTCAACATTGGGGTTAGTATTAATATCCCGGAGATTCCTCGTTCACCAATCAAAAGTGACCATGTCCAGCTTAAGCATGTGATCACAGATCCTTCTACAGGTAGGCTGATGGAAGTCAGAGGTCAGCCATTTTGGAAAGAACAAAATCCCAAAATAGGGCAAAATCACCGCAGACTATGGCGTTATAAGTTGAAAAACAGGCGAAAAATATCGCCTTATTAATTTCCTTATTTAGCATAAAAAAAATGCTTAAATTGCGACTTGTTTTTAGGTAAACTTTAAAGATTTTTCATGTCCGACGATATTGAAAATTTGCCTGATGAAGAATCAGGTTCGGCCGGATCTGGCCAGCAGATTATCCCGATTAATATAGAAGACGAAATGAGAGGTGCTTACATTGACTACTCAATGTCAGTGATCATCTCTCGGGCGCTTCCAGATGTGCGTGATGGTCTAAAACCCGTGCACAGGCGTATTTTATATGGGATGCTGGAGCTGGGTGTTAATTATAACAAGCCCTATAAGAAATCTGCAAGGATAGTAGGAGAGGTACTGGGTAAGTATCACCCCCATGGTGATTCCGCAGTATATGACACTATGGTACGTATGGCGCAGCCCTGGTCGCTGCGCTACGAGCTGGTAGATGGTCAGGGAAACTTTGGGTCTGTTGATGGTGATTCGCCTGCAGCCATGCGTTATACCGAGGCACGGTTGAGACGTATCGCTGAAGAACTGCTCTCTGATATCAACAAAAACACGGTTGATTTCACCCCAAACTTTGACGATAGCTTAAAAGAGCCTTCCGTATTGCCGGGCAAACTGCCCAATCTGCTGCTCAATGGAGCAAGTGGTATTGCGGTAGGTATGGCTACTAACATGGCCCCTCACAACTTGTCAGAAGTAGTAGATGGCATCACAGCTTATATAGACAACAACGACATCAGCATAGATGAGCTGACTCAGCACATCAAGGCTCCCGATTTTCCTACAGGGGGGATCATTTATGGGTACCAGGGAGTGCGTTCGGCATTCGAAACAGGCAGAGGAAGAGTCGTGCTGCGTGCCAAGGCAGAAGTAGAAACCCTCAAGTCTGGTAGAGAGCAAATTATTGTTACCGAGATACCTTATCTGGTCAACAAGGCCTCGATGATTGAGAAGACGGCTCAGTTGATCAATGAAAAGAAAATTGAAGGCATTTCTGATATCCGGGACGAATCGGATAGAGAAGGGATGCGTATTGTATATGAACTGAAGAAAGACACGATTCCGAACATCGTGTTGAATAACCTGTACAAACAAACGCAGCTTCAGTCTTCATTTAGCGTAAACAACGTGGCTCTGGTCGGAGGAAGACCTAAGACGTTGAACCTGAAGGATATCATCAAGCACTATGTAGATCACCGCCATGAGGTAGTGATCCGCAGAACGAAGTATGAACTGGAGGAGGCCGAGAAGCGAGCCCATATCCTGGAGGGATACCTGATAGCGCTTGACAATCTGGATGAGGTTATCGCCTTGATTCGAAATTCAAGAGACCCTGAAATAGCTAAAGCTGGTTTGATAGAAAACTTTAAGCTTTCGGAGATTCAGGCACGTGCTATTCTGGATATGAGGCTTCAGAGACTCACTGGACTGGAGCGTGAAAAGATTCTCAAAGAATATGAGGAAGTAAAAGCACTCATTGAAGAGCTAAACGCTATTTTGGCCGACGAAGGCAAGCGTATGGAAATCATCAAAGATGAGATTGCAGTGCTCAAGGATCGCTATGGTGATGAAAGGAGAACCTACATTGAGCATGCGGCTGATGAATTTACAGCCGAAGATATGATTCCGGATGATGAAATGGTCATTACCATTTCTCATGCTGGATATATCAAGCGAACACCGCTAATCGAATACAAAACACAAGGTAGAGGTGGTGTAGGATCCAAAGCAGCTACATTTAAAGATGACGATTTCACTGAGCATCTGTTTATAGCTACAAACCACAACTACCTGCTGATTTTCACAGAGTTTGGAAAAGTCTTCTGGCATAAGGTGTGGGCCATTCCTGAGGGAAGTAAGATATCTAAGGGCCGGGCTATTCAAAACCTGATCAACATCGACCCTGATGATAAGGTGCGAGCTGTGATCAATGTGAAGACCCTCACAGATCCAGACTATATCAATAACAACTTCCTGGTGATGTGTACCCAGCGAGGTATTATCAAAAAGACTTCTTTAGAAGCCTATAGTCGTCCGAGACAAAATGGTATCAACGCCATCACCATCAATGAAGGTGATAAGCTACTCAATGTACGCCTTACGAATGGAGACAACCATATCGTGATCGCTTCCAATACGGGTAGAGCGATAAACTTCCATGAGTCTGATGTGAGAGCTATGGGAAGAATGGCCACAGGTGTACGTGGTATTCGCATGGATGACAAAGAATATGTGGTTGGCATGGTCTGTGTAGATCATAAAGAACCGGCCAATTTGCTTGTGGTATCTGAAAATGGATATGGCAAGCGATCAGAGTGGTCAGAATACCGTATTACCAAGCGAGGTAGTAAGGGAGTGAAGACCATGAAGATTACAGATAAAACCGGTGGATTGGTGGCCATAAAGGATGTAGAAGACACCGATCACCTCATGATTATCAATAGGTCTGGAATAGCAATACGAACTGAAGTAAGTAACCTGCGTGTGATGGGTAGAGCTACACAGGGCGTAAGACTGATCAGACTAAACGATGACGACCAAATCTCAGCTGTAGAAAAAATTTCTAATCTTGGCGAAGAAGATGAGGACGTTACGGATCAAAACGATCAGGAATCAACTGATCAAAATGAAGAAAACGTTGACTAATTACACTAACAACAGACACACATCTACAATGAAACGTACTTACATCTTAGCGGTGGCCATGGTACTTGCAGTTGCAGGCTATGCCCAAAAGAAACCGAAAATTAATAAGGCGAATTCGGCCAGAGAAAATGGAGACCTGGTAGAAGCCAAGTCGATTATTGATGCGGCGATAGAGCATGAAAAGACCAAAGATGATGGTAAAACCTGGTATTACAGAGGGTTGATTTATGCTACACTTGATACCACCTCCAATGAGCAGTTTTCAGCTCTTGCAGAAAATGCACTTGAGGAAGCAACGGAGGCGTTTGCAAAGGCCGAAGAAATTGATCCTGAAGGTAAAAACTATTACGTATCTGGTGAATTTGGTATTCCAGTGCTGATGGAGCAGCAGATTAGCAACTATTACTCTCATTACTACAACAAAGCAGTGACGGCTTTTCAAAATAGCGAATTTGAGGAGGCTGTAGAAGCATTTGAAAACTCTTATGCCATAGTGCCAGAAGATACCAACTCTTATGTAAACGCTGCTTATGCTGCTCACAATGGAGAGTTGTACGATGATGCTGTTAGAAACTATCGTTTGGCGATAGACAATGGAGCTACTAGCAAGGACTTGTACTACAACTATGTAAACATCCTGGCAACTGCTATGGGTGAAAAGGAAAAAGCACTGGAGGTAATTGATGAAGCATTGGAGCAATTCCCTGCGGATGGGCCACTTTCTAAGAACAAAGTAAATATTCTAATAGAGTTGGGTAAGATAGACGAGGCTAAAGGAAACCTGGAAGATGCTATCAAATCTGAACCGGACAATGAAAACCTTTACTTCACCTTAGGAGTGCTGTATGATGAGCTAGACAATATGGAAAAAGCCAATGAGGCTTACAAGTCGGCGATAGAAATCAACCCAGAGCACTACGAGTCAAACTTTAACTATGGTGTAAATCTGATCAACTCAGCCAATGAAATCATCAAGGAAAGTAATAATCTGGGTATGAGTAAGGCGGATCAGAAAAAAGCTAAGGAGCTTGAGCCTGTAATCCAGGAGAAACTAAAAGAGGCACTGCCTCAGTGGGAGCACATTCACAAAATTGCCCCAACTGACAAAACAGCCATAGAAACACTGGCATACATTTACACTCAATTGAAAATGTATGATAAAGCTGAAGAGATGAGTGAAAAGCTCGATAATCTTTAGTCCAAATAGTATTTCATGATAGAAAAGCCTTCAAACGCACGTTGTTTGAAGGCTTTTTTGTTTACTTTTATTGCATCACCACAAGGCATTTAGTCTTTTGGCGATTACTTCAATATACCACCATGTTCTCGTTGACACGACCAATAGTCTAGTTGACTCTATTTTAATGAAATTTACAAACGTAGATTTCCGAACTTTAACCAACAACCCCAAAAAACAGGTGGTATGAGCACAATCACTATTTCTGCAAAAAGCATTGACGATTTAAATTTCGTTTACAAGCGACTCAAGAAGGACTTTAAAGCTGAAGGTTCTATTAAACTGAACCAACAAAGTATGGATTATGAATTGGTCCTATTTAGAAGTGAGCTCGATGGATCACTGAAGGCGCTTTGTGAAAAAGTGATTGAGACAGCAGATCTGATGGAAGATGAAGAATCTTTCGAAAACCTTACCAGAGAAAAGCTATTGGAGTTTATGCAGGCAGATAGGCCCCCAATATCTCTAAAACCTCTTCACGGAGCCTGGAAAGAGCTGACACCTGAAAAACGCGAAGCTTGCTACAACTATCTTTGTGAGGAAATGGAATTGGAAGTTCCAGAGAATCAATCAAAAGAAATAACGCTATAAAACCACGGATTTTTATACTTAAAAAGCCCATTGGAAACAATCGGGCTTTTTTTATATCCTTGGATCTAAATTTGTGCCTCAGCAGTATGACCCTAAAATATCGACTTATCTTTCCTGTATTGATATTGATGCTTTGCCAGGCATGTCAAGATTTGACTCCCGCACAAATCAGCGGTCTTTGGAGACTGGATGCACT
Source organism: Marinoscillum furvescens DSM 4134 (assembly GCF_003386095.1). Lineage (GTDB taxonomy): Bacteria > Bacteroidota > Bacteroidia > Cytophagales > Cyclobacteriaceae > Marinoscillum > Marinoscillum furvescens. The sequence goes on from NZ_QREG01000021.1 coordinate 75,576, forward strand.
AAATATTGATGGTTTTGAGAAGCCGGTAGATCAGCTATACATGCAGCTTCAGCCAAATGGGAGCTTTGCCGTGACCCGACCAGCAGGAGATTTAGTGGGTACCTATGAACTGCACAATGGAGAAATTCATTTCAATAGTCCACATACGCCCTGGTGGAATGACGCATGGAGCCTCCAATTGATTCAGAGGCAATTGCGACTTAGAGGCAAAAAAGCGCCGTATTTTACTACTTTTCTCACTTTTACCCCTGTAGAAAAAATCCCTGATTTTGATGAATTTGAGGAAGAACTAGTAGGAAATTGGGTGCTTTACCGTATTCGAAAAAAAGGTAAAAAAACGTTTCCAGCTCAAACTTATATGTCGTTTACCCCAGTTAGCTACTTGCTAAGCGTAGATGGCAAAACGCAAGAACGGGGCGGTCTCAAAGTAGATCCGCGTCACCGAAAGCTCATTTTTGAAAATCAGGAGACTGCATGGAAGGCCTGGTTTTACGGACGAGAACTACGGCTATCCAATGCCGAATTGGAGTTGGAATATTCGCTTCGTCGCCAATAGAAGCAAGATCACTTTTTTCGTTTTACTCCACGCACTGCTTCTGCGATCCACGGATCGTCCGGCCAGTGATGTTTGGGGTATCGTCGTTTTAGATCTTTTCGCACTTCATAGTACGTTTCATTCCAAAAACTTTTCAGGTCTGAGGTGATTTGAACAGGCTTAAATCCTGGGGAGAGTAGCTGAAGTAATACTGCTGTCTTTCCCTGATTGATTCGTGGAGTTTCCGCTAGTCCAAACATTTCCTGAAGGCGTACTTTCAAGAAAGGAGCCTCGCCATCGGTGCGGTATTCGAGCTTTATTTTACTGCCACTGGGGACCTCTATCTGATTTGGTGTGAGCTCATCCAGTAGTTGTTGTTGGTCGAATGCTAGACTAAAATGCAAAACCTCGCTAAGGTCAATTTTTTTGAGGTCTTCGGGAGTTTCTACGCCTTCCAGGTAAGGGGTGATCCATTGCTCACAATTTGCCAGTAAGGTGCGTGTACTCACATCAGGCCAGCCTTCATCTGGATTCCACTTGCGTAGCGAAAGTACTTTGGCTTGCCATCGTATCACATGCTCACTCCAATTGAGCAATTGTTCGCCTTCCTTTATTAAGGCTTTACATATAGCCTGTTTGATTTCTTCTTCGTCCGGGTCATCGATTGGTTTAGATTGGAGCACTATGCTGCCTATGCGCAAATCTCTAGAGGCAATTAGCCCACCTTTGCGTGTGTCCCAGGTGACCATTTCGCGTTCTTGCACCAGTGGTGCAAGGTCTCGTGGGTTTAGCGGAGCCGCCAAAAAAATCTTTCCCATGCCATCACGAGCGTCCATATGCGCTACGGCGAGCCACGGCTCATGTGCCAGGTCATCCCTATGACCTACCATGGCGAGTTTGCCATTGGCCAACTGAAATTGGGCGTTGTTGCCAGGACGTGAATGGGCAATGCGCTCAGGATATGCCTGGCAGAGCAACAGCCCCGTTTCAAATGGATCTACAGGGCTGTTGTCAGCTTCAATTTTGAAAAGTTGACGATAGGATTGGGCTACCTTTTCAATTCGAGCAAATTTTTTACCCAATCGGTTTTCTCCTCTTAACCGACGCAGTTCTTCTAGCCTTAGGTTGATGTCTATTCCACTCTCTTTAGGTAGCGGGTCACGTTCTTCCAATAGCGCACCTATGTCTGTACCCAGAGCCAGAGCGTCTTCCTCTGCGGCTTTTATGAGCATGTGGGCTATTCTGGGATGACAGGGTAGCTTATGCAGCTCTTCTCCATGCTGTGTGAGTTTGTCGTCTTCCAGAGCTTCTATTTCATGCAGCATATTTCTGGCTTGAGCCAAAGCTCCTGAAGGAGGAGGGTCGAGCCAAACCAGGTCGTTTGGGTTTTGAATTCCCCATTTGGCCAGATCCAAAACCAATGGTGCCAGATCGGCTTCCATAATTTCTGGAGTGCGGTGCGCTTGAAGCTGAGCATGCGTGGCTTTTGTCCACATTCGGTAGCATACGCCAGGGCCAAGCCGTCCGGCTCGGCCTGCACGTTGATCGGCGGCATCAATAGATACTGGAACAGTTACTAGTTTTGAGAGCCCAGAGGAAGGGTCAAATTTAGACTTTCGGGCAAACCCAGTGTCTACTACTGTGGTGATGCCTTCGATGGTGAGGCTCGTTTCTGCTATACTGGTAGCCAATACAATTTTCCTTTTGCCTTCCTTGTCAGGCATAATAGCAGCAAATTGTTTGTTTTGAGGTAGCTGGCCATACAAAGGGTGGATAGCAAAGCTTTTGAGCTCTTTGCGCAGGAGTTCTTCACATTTTCGAATCTCACCTTCACCCGGGAAAAATGCCAGAATATCTCCAGGCTGTTCACGGCTGGCTTGAAGAATGGTGCGAGCAGTGAGTTCTGGCAACATCATCAGGTCATTTTCTCCAGTATAAAGTACGTCTACAGGGTATTGCCTTCCTTTACTAGCTATCGTCGGAGAGCTTAGTAGATCCGATAGTTGAGGCATGTCGAGTGTGGCAGACATGATAACTATGCGGAGATCTTCTCTTAGCACTTGTTGTGCTTCTCTGCAAAGGGCTAGTGCTACGTCTGCATGGATGCTCCTTTCATGAAATTCATCAAAGATAATCAGGCCTACGCCTTCCAGTGCATTGTCTGAATGCAGCATACGGGTCAGAATACCCTCTGTGACAACCTCTATTTTAGTGGCTTCTGATACTCGATTATCAAACCGAACCCTATAGCCAATTTCTTTACCCACCTGGGTGCCATTGAGGTCAGACATTCGTGCGGCGATAGATCGTGCCGCAAGTCTCCTGGGTTCAAGCATCAGAATCTTTTGGCCCGAAAGCCATGGTTCGTTCAGCAGTGCCAGCGGCAATACTGTACTTTTTCCGGCACCGGGAGGAGCATTTACGATCAGGCAATTGCTGGTAGCCAGATGTTTTTTGGTATCGTCTAGTACCTCGCGAATGGGCAGGTCTGTGCTGTATGGGTCGAATGCCAAATCCTGAATGGGTTTAGTGAAGTGCGAAATTAAGGGATTTGGTCCGAATTGCGGCGGGTAGGAGGTGAGGGTTATGCCGGATTGACTAGGTTTGCCGTCATGTCAAAAGCTCAGCAAACTCAACCCCTGGTGTCTATAATCATGGCCGTTAAAGATACAGCCCCTTATCTGGAAGAGTGTTTGGACTCTATACTGGCACAAACCTATACCAACTGGGAGTTAATTGCTGTAAACGATCATTCTACAGATCGAACGCCGGAGATATTGAGGGAGTACGAGCAAAAAGATGAGCGGGTTCGGGTGTTTGATAGTCATAAACCACGCTTGATCCCGACACTTCAGGTAGGATATGCTCAGGCCAGGGGTGAGCTTATCAATCGAATGGATTCGGACGATCGCATGCCTGCAAAAAAGCTTGAGGTGCTGGTAAATGCATGGCTTCCTCATGGTAAGGGAACGATCATTGCCGGAGGCACGGAGCATTTTGTGGAAGAGGGAGAGGTAGGTGATGGCTTTTTACGCTATGAACGCTGGCTCAATCATGTGGCCAGGACCAGTACGCATTATCAAGAGATTTATAAAGAATGCGTCATTCCTTCCCATTGTTGGATCATACATCGTGATGATTTTGATTCGGTAGGAGCGTTTGACCCGGTGGTCTATCCGGAGGATTATGACTTGTGCTTTAGGTTTTATCAAAATGGCTTACGCGTAATAGGTGTTGATAAGGTGTTGCACTATTGGCGGGACAGGTCGCAGCGAATCTCACGTACTTGGGAGGAGTATAAGGATAATCGCTACTTTGAGTTGAAACTCCGCTATTTCTATGAGTTGGATCGTGATAGCCGTAGACCGCTTGTTATTTGGGGGGCAGGCCGAAATGGAAAGGATCTTATCAGGCTTTTGCAGCCCAGAGAAAAGGAGAGCCAGCTACATTGGGTATGTGACAATGATCGGAAGATAGGTAAGGATATTTATGGCATTCGCATGGAAGGGTGCGACGCTATTTTGTCCCTTGACCGTCCACAGATCCTTATTGTAGTTTCTGCACCTGATGATGTAGCGGAAATTCGACAGCAGCTAATCGCCTGGGGCAAGCAACCAGTGACAGACTATTGGTTTTTTGTGTGATTTCTGACAGCTATTTGGCCTTTTGGCATAAAAAAAACACATATCGGCATATCGGGTGCACAGAATTAGGTAATTTTCTACCGATCAACCGAAATGTCCATGTCTATCGCTTTTTATAATGCACTGGAGTATGCTCCGGAGCAAGTAGAAGCATTTTCCCAAAACCTGAACGCGGTACTGGTGGTGTATCATGTCACTCAAAAGTGGCAACAACGAGCAAACACCACAAAACTAGATGGCCGAGTGCTTACCGCATCCACCCGCCCCCAACAGGGAGTTTATTTTATTCCAGAAGGATACAAGTATCAGTATGATGGTAAAATACTAACCATACTGCAGGAGCAGTCGCTCACAGCTGAAAAGCAGCTTAAAATGCTTGCTGGTAGCTATCCGCAAGGCTCTATTACCTTGATGGATGAAGACCTGCGTATCATATATACAGCCGGAGAAGGGTATTCGGATCAGGAGGTTGATCCAGAAGATCTGATAGACTTGTCAGCTGAGAAAGTCTTGATGCCAGAGGTTTTTCAGCCATTGAAACAGCACATACTGGCACTCAAACCCGGACAAAAGCAAGATATTGATTTAACCCTGAGAGGTAAAACCTTTCAGAATACCTGCAGTGCCGTCCTCGATGTGGACACACGAAAGATTTACTATATCTTAAGGTCTTTAGATGTTACTGCGAAGCGATTTGTGCAGCTGGCGTTGCAAGAAAGTGAGGCACGCTACAGGTATATGATCGAGAGGAGCCGTGAGTTGATCTGTACACATGAGCCAGACGGAACTTACAAGTATGTTTCTCCTTCTGCTACAAGGCTAGTAGGCTATACACCTGGCGAATTGATCGGTCGAAACCCGTATGATTTTTTTCACCCTGATGATATAGAATACATTCGTGAAAGCTCTCACGAACCGTCATTGAAAGGCCAAACTGATGGCAGCATACAGTATCGTTTTAGGCGAAAAGATGGAACCTATATTTGGCTCGACTCATATACAAGCATAACGAAAGACGATACAGGAGAAGTGACATCCATACTTACCGGGTCGCGGGATATTACGGCCGTGAAGGAAGCCGAGTTGCGCTGGAAGGAAAGCGAGCAGCGGTTTCGAGGAATCGCTGACAATATACCGGGTGTGATTTACCTGTGCCTTAACGACGAGCGCTTTTCCATGCAGTACCTCAATCAGGAAATAAAAAACCTAAGTGGATATGAACATGAAGATTTCCTCTCTGGCAGAGTGAGCTTTATAGACCTCTACCACCCAGAAGATAAGCCATACATTTTAGCTGAAGTAGAGGAAGCGCTTATGCGTAAGGAGCCATTTCACTGTACCTATAGGATTAAAAAGAAGGGTGCCGAAGGCTGGGTATGGGTGGATGAGTACGGTCAGGGAATTTATGAAGAGGGGGAGCTCAAATATTTGGAAGGAGTACTGCTAGACATTACTGAACGAAAAGAAGCTGAGGCCAAAATTTTGGAGCGTGAAGCAAACCTGGAAGCAATTATCGAAAGTACCAATAGTATTATCGGGTTGTTTGATCGTGAACAGCGTTTAGTTGCCTACAATAAGAGATTTGCAGAAGTGACTTACCAAACCGAAAAGTTAGAGTTGTATAAGGGGATTGACCTTATAGGAAAGCTTGGAGGCTCCATGGCAGGCTTATTCGAGGGATTTCAGGAACGAGGCCTAAACGGGGAGAAATTCAATGAAACAATCGAATATCCAACCTCTGAGGGGGTGAAATATTATCTGTGTAGCCACAATCCAGTGTTTCAAAAAGGGGAGGTCACAGGGGTTTCGGTCTTCGTGGAAGATGTTACCGAACTGCGCAAATCTCAGGTGGAGCTAGAGCGGTATGCTACAAAACTGGAGCAGTTGGTATCTGAGCGAACTAAGGAGCTACATGCTAAAAACACTGAGCTCATGGCTGGAAACCGGGAGTTGGAGTTAACACTAAATGAGCTCAAATCAGCACAGGCCCAACTGATCCAATCTGAAAAGATGGCAAGTCTGGGTATGCTGGCGATGGGGATCGGACATGAAATCAATAACCCTTTAAATTTTATTAAAAACGGTTGTTCGGGATTAGTGAGAGAGCTGGAAGATTTGGAGTGCTTTGACGACCAAGCTGTAGAGCCATTTTTGGAAATAATAAACGACGGGGTAGATAGAGCTGCAGAGATTGTAAGAAGCCTGAGTCGGTTTAGCAGACAGGTGCCATCAATGAGTGAAACTTGTCAGCTAGAAGCCATTGTGGATAATTGTCTGGTGATGTTGCATGCACAGATCAAGGGCCGGATAACGGTAGAAAAACACTACAATGATCATGTGCAACTTGCTGGTAATGAGGGTAAACTGCATCAGGCTTTTTTGAATATCCTCAGTAATGCAGTGCAGGCAATCGACCGGAATGGAACCATTTCTGTGACAATCCGAGAGACTGAAGCTTCCAAAGAAATCATCTTCGAAGATGATGGGGTAGGCATAGCACCCGAAAATATCGATCGAATAAGTGATCCTTTTTTCACAACAAAAGCCCCAGGAAAGGGGATTGGTATCGGATTGTTTATTACTTTTTCCATAATTAAAGAACACAGCGGTGAAGTGGAGGTGTACTCAACGCCCGGAAAGGGAGCTAAGTTTGTCCTCACTTTTCCTAATCAGATAGGTTAACCAGTTATGCCACAGTATCCGGAAATACGCGTCCTGTATGTTGATGATGAGAAAGATAATTTATTTGTTTTTCAAGCTAACTTTCAAAGAAAGTTTAATATTATCACAGCAGAATCTCCTCTCACAGCGCTAAAGCAATTGGATGAAGAGCGTGAAAGGCCTGTGGTGGTAATTAGTGACATGCGCATGCCCAAAATGAATGGTGTTCAATTCATCAAGAAAGCTAAGTCCAAGTACGATGATATCTCTTTTTTCATCATGACTGGCTTTGGCTTTAACCCCGAAATAGAAGAGGCAATGGAAGCCAACCTCATCGACCGGTATTTTACTAAGCCCTTCAATGTAAATGAAATCGAAGAAGTGATCATCGACGCCTGGAAGCGCCAAGCAGGGTAAAAAGAGCCATGTCTTACAACATGGCTCTGGTTGGTTAACGTTTGATAAACTTTTCTATCGTGCCTCCATCTGTTTTGAACAGGTACACCCCAGGAGCCAGTTCATCTATGGCTAGCCGATAACTGGTAGTAAGTGATTTGGTTTGAATCCATACTTTTCCGCCTAGATCTATTACCTGAAACCCTTCATTTTCATTCAAGCCAGAAAGCTGAATCCATCGAGACGCAGGATTAGGGCTAATGCGAATTTTCTGTGCACTCTGACTACTCACCCTTGCATTACTACAGGTGCTCCCTACCGTGAAGTTGTGCCTGGATGACGAGGTATTATTTTCGCCACCAGTAGGCAAGCTGTAGGTGTAGTAGAAATAGATGGTTTCACCAGCAGCTGCGGTGATTTGATACGGCTGATTCGGCGTGACGTGGTAGCCGGGATATCCTCCAGTAGGGCTGGTGCCGTAGTAGAGGATGCACGTAGTGCTACCTACTCCTGCTGTACTCGGTACAAATGTAATCGTGGGATTAGGAGCGTCATCAGAAGTACTGGCGGAATAATCCCCTGTGGAGGCATCAAACGAGCATCCTCCAGCAGATGTGTTAGCCGTAAACGTCAACCAGTTGATATTGAATCCGCTGCTGTTCGCATTGAGTTGTAAGGTTTGCACGCCAGCAGTGAGCGTGATGTTTTCAGTAATTGTGGTCCAGTTTTGCCATCCTCCTGTTCCAGTAAAACTAAAATCTGCAAGTGAATTGCCGCCTAGGCTGATATCAAACATTTTGTTGGCTGTTCCTGCCGCAGCTACTCGTACCTCCAGGGTATAAGTGCCCGATTCTGCTACATCTACCTCATAGGTAAGCCAGTCTCCCTGATCTATCCACCCCACATTTTCTCCTCCACCAGTATCTGTGCTGGTTTCGGTTTGGATACCACTCATGGAGGTGTAGGCTTCTGCCTCCAGCTGTCCGGGTATCGGGTAGGCTGAGGTGCTGCCAGATGTTACGGTAAGGTTGGTACTGCCCGATACACCATCAGCAGTAGCAGTGATGGTGAAGTTGCCAGTAGCTGAAGGGGTGTAATGTCCCTGAGCGTCTATGGCCCCTCCAGTCGTGCTCCACGTAGGGTTGATGCTCATGGGGTCTCCATTTTGGTCAAAGCCCTGAGCTGTGTATTGCTGTGTTTGATGCTGGCTGATCGTGGCTGCTGACGGACTTACGCTAATCGAGGCAAGTACAGGAGTGGGGTTAGAGCCACCGCAGTTGCCGACCTCAAAGCTATGCCGGCTATTGGAAGTGTTGTTTTCACCTCCCTGGGGTAAGCTATAGGTGTAATAAAAGTAGATGGTTTGGCCAGAACTGGCATTGATGGTAAATGGCTGATTTGGGGTTACATTGTAGCCCGGATATCCGCCAGTAGGACTGGTGCCATAGTAGAGTATGCATGTGGTGTTGCCTACACCGCTTACTGTTGGTACAAATGTGATGGATGGATTGCTGCTGCCAGAGACCTCTGCGGTATAGTCTCCCGTAGCTGCGCTGAAGCTACAAGATGAAGTGCCGCTGGTCACTGTCACTTGAGCTGTGCCTGAGATGCCCGAAGCAGTAGCTGTAACCGTAAAGGATCCCGCGGTAGTACCGGTAAAAAGGCCACTGCTGGCTATGTCTCCACCAGAAGCGGACCAGGTAGGCGAAATGGATACAGGGTCTCCGTTTTGATCATACCCCTGTGCAGTAAACTGCTGGGTGGATCCTTCAGGGATGGTTGTATTTGATGGAGTGACCGAAATGCTGGAAAGCGCAGCACTAGCGGACACTGTCACGCTCGTGCTGGCTGTGACATCCCCCTCTGAAGCCGTAATGGTATAGGTGCCCGCAGTATTTGCACTATATTGACCGGAGGTACTGATGCTACCTCCGGTGGTGGACCAGGAAGGAGTGCTGGCTATAGAGTCACCAAACTGATCATAGCCTTGAGCAGTAAACTGGATCGTATTTCCTTCAGCTACCGCAGGGTTTTCGGGAGATATCACAAATGAAGAAAGCTCGGGCTGAGCAGTACCTTCGTAAGTAAAGGTCATGCGACCCAAATTAAACCCTCCACTGCCCACTTGTACGCGAATGACCTGTGTGCCAGCACTGAGACTTACATTGCTCACGGTTTTGTCTTCGTAGGTGCTCCAAGAAGGGTCATTCATAGACACGGTGATGCTGGGGCTGATTTGGGTGCCATTTTCATTTTCAAACCAAAAAGGACCACCACCGGAGCTGCTACCTGAGGTATAGCGCAGTGTGACGGAGTAGTCACCTGCCTGGGCTACATCCACGGTATATTCCAGCCATTCACCACCGTCTATCCACCCCACAGTGTGCCCTTCTCCATTAGTAAAAGAAGCGTCTACAGCCTCTGAAGGCCTAAAGTCTCCTTCATTCCAACTGGTTGCATCACTATAACTCACACCTTGACCGGAGCCTCCTTCAAAGCTGTCGTAATACCCTGCCTCCAGCGTTCCTGGTATGGCAGTGGGGCTTCCCAGGTATGGGGTTTGTGCTCCTGACTGAATGCGTACAATATTGGAAACGTTGAAATCGCTGCCCACATACACACGTGTATGGTAAGCAGGAAAGCCCGCCGGCACATTGGTGTCCGTAGCTTCGTAAGGGACGCTGGTATCAGTGCCTACCAGTAGATTGCCTCGATAAAACTCCACTTTGCTAATGGAAGAACCGGTAGCTGTTGCCGACAAGACCAAAGAGCCATTGGATGGTATTTCGTCGGTGCTGGCCGATAGCGTGATCGAAGCATTAAGATCTTTATTAGTCGCAGTTTCGCCAGCTGGTACGGTCATGGTATAGCCATCCGAAAACGAAACGGTGATGGCTGACGATCCGTAATTGTGTGCCACGTAGGTTTTAGTGCCGTTTTTCTGGAATACTGCTGCGATCGGGTAGTTGGCGGTGACTAATTCCGCTACCTGACCCATGGCGTTCATGGTATGCAGCCAGTGATAAGTTTGTGCATCAGAGATGCCAAATTTGATGTTTCGGTCAGTATAAGAATTATACAGACTAAGGGCTTGAGCTGGATCTAAAAACGAAAGGAAACTCCAATACGTATCGTACCACAAGTTGTCATTTGGTACGTTGTTGAGTACGTCCGTTTTGGAAGTCATACCATTCCAAACCTCTTGTACATACGCCGTATTATGTCCCATGTATAAGGCTCCCCCGTGTATTGGGTAGAGCTGGATGCCGTAGCTTGCCGCAATGTCTGAAGTCCACCAGGTACCATTGTCATATCCACCTCCCCATATCCTGGCCACCATTTCATGGGCATATTCCGGCTGAAAGGTCCGGTCGTTTTGGTCAAACCAATACTCCTCAATGGCTGATTGCTCGGTGGTATAAAGGAAAATGCCCAAATCTCTAATGGCATCATTACCTGTCACCGTGCCCCAGTGGATGAGTGAGGAGTTAAACTGCATCGATTCGGAAGTAGACTCCTGGTCATTGCCAAAAGGCTCCGTGGCAAACCCATTAGCCCAGCAATGGCCTGCATAGGGACTAAAGTTTCTTAAAAATGGGAACATGGGGTCGGTGCGCGACGGGTTGGCGGCATCACGGATGAGTAAGTCGACCATGCCACCCCACTGGGATGCCCAGCCAGGCTGGTATTGCTCAATAGCTGCGGCTGCATGAATGAAGTATCCCCAGTGAAAGTGGTGGTCGTTTAGGTTTTCGTCTTGACGGTGCCCAGCGGGATAACCAAGCATACTTTTCCAGGTGTCGTTGTAGTAAAATAGGAAGGCCACTTCACCACCTTCGGAAGTAAACCAATCTTCAAGGCGGTTTTTGACTGTAGTCAAAAGCTGATCACGGGCTTCTACATGCCCGATTTGGTCGGCTATATGTGCTGCCTGGATCAGGCGGTTCATGGCCTGGCCTTCATTGTAGGAGTCTGTCCAGGTAGCCAGACCATCATTCTTTATCTGATCGATTTTTTGGTAGAGTGCGCCTGGGTCAAAACCATCGCTGTATTTGCCGAGGTTTGGTAGTGTAGGCAGTATTCCGCTAAAGGTGTTTTGAGTGGAAAAAGAATTGCTATGTAGGAGTTTGAGCTCTCCTCTGACGGTTTCGTAACTCATTCCTCCTGGCTGTGGAGAACTGGTTGCCAGCCGTGACCATTGGTGGGGAAGTAAGCCGAGAACAACATCGGTTTCGCTGCCTTCTTTGATGTCTGGAGTAACGGAAAAGGTGGCTAATACCTCACCATTGGATTCGTTGTATGACCAGCTGGTGGTCGTATTTTCGGGAAATACAAACGCGTGAGGCTCCAGGCTTGCAATAGCCGTATTGATGTCCACGCCAAAAGGGAGCATTGCCATGGACCAGTAATTTTTGCCGTTGAGTGAAGATGTATACACCCCGCCACTTCCTGTCCAGGTGGATCCGGCAGGCCCAAAGACGACAAAGTTGGCGTTGTTGTAGTTGTTGGTGATGATGATTTTGTTGCCATCGACAGAGGCGCCGGACGGATTGTGATTGACTACCACCTTAGCGAGATCAGCTGTGCCTTTGGTGAAATAAGTGAAAGGCATTCCTGTGCCCATGGTCGCATTAAAAGTTTTCCCTCCGCCGGACCAGTTCATGGTTACGGTCCAGTCGCTATGGTCTGAGGCAGTTGATTGTGTGACGTTTAGCCCGTCCACGCCAACGACTATTCCATTTACATCGCCCATAGGCTGCCGGTATTCGGAGGGTCCACTAGTGGGAGGTATGGTATAATTTATGGTGAGCCCATCCAGGCGTGATTTGTAAGATAGCGGGTAGTTGAAGGCCTGACCGCCATGGTTTTCTTTGATCAGGTTAGACCACCAGTCATTGGTGGGTACGGGCATGCTTGCGGCACTGCCTGATAGGGTAGGGCTACCGGACGGAAAGGTGTTTCTTCCAGCTTGATCGGTGCCCGGAAATGTGGTGGTGTAGCTACCGCTACCTACTGAAATAATCTGAGCGTGTGAAATTTGTAAAATAGTGAGTAAACATACCAATAGAAGTGTTTTCCATTGGAAAATTCGCGTTTTCATAGTTGTAAGTTTAGATATGTGATTGGTTTAGGTACTTCTGACCCCCAGATAAAGCACCAGAGGTCAGAAGAGAAAAGATTAGTATTTGACGAATTTTAGCGCTTCGTCATGCTTTGCCAGCTTGATCAGATAAGTACCTTTTGGTAGGTGGCTGATGTCTAGCTTGAGCTTATTGTGTGTTAGCCTGGAATGGATGTTTTGTAGTTCATTGCCTGCCAAATCGAAAAGCTGAAAGTCTGCGTCAAGAGCTCCATTGATCTGAAGGTATTCGTTGGCTGGATTGGGGAAAACGCTTAGTGCAGGCTTCTTATTTTCTATAACTTCCCTGGTAGTTCTGGAGCCAGTGGCTTGCGTCAGGCTTAGCCAGTTGATATTCCAGCCTCCGGAGGTGGCTTTGATGGCGATCTGTTGCTGCCCGGTATTTAGGTTTACTGTATGTGAGATGGTGGTCCAGTTTTGCCACCCGCCTGTGTTGGGTACACTCAGCGACCCAAACACAGGGCTGCCTCCGGCTTGCTCTAACTGCAGACCACCTCCACCATAGAGACTTGCCACTCTGTACGATACCGTGTATGCCCCACTGGCAGGCAGGTTTACATCCCACACCATCCAGTCATTGGCATCTATCCAACCTACGTTTAGACCGCCTTCTGAGCAGTTTTCGGTTTGCACACCAGACATGATGGCGTAGTTTTCAGCTTCTATTTGCTGAGACCATGCTGGTCCTCCAGCCTCATAAACGCGCACATAGTCCACGTACATTTTGGCAGGAAGGGCGCTATTGTCCACATTCCATCCTGGCCAGTTGCCACCGATTGCCATGTTGAGGATGATGAAGAAATTATTGTGGAATTCGCTGGTGCCGTTTACACCCCCGGCTATACTGGCTTCATGATACTGATTGCCGTCTATAAACCACTTGATGCTGTTGGCATCCCATTCGATAGCGTAGGTGTGGTATGTAGTCACATTCGCATAGGTACTGCCGCCATAGCTCGCGTAGCTGTTGGTGTGATCTTGCCAGTGAATGGTGCCATGAGTGGCTTGCTCCGTATTGACATGCTCCATGATGTCTATCTCACCGCAGGCTGGCCAGCCTACTGAGGTGATATTGTCTCCCAGCATCCAAAAAGCTGGCCATACTCCCTGAAAGGAAGGCATAGCAATACGCGCTTCGATTTTGCCATATTTCCAGGATTTCTTGCCCTGCGTTTTCATTCGCGCAGAGGTATAGTTCTTGCCTCCAAAGCTTTCCTGTTTGGCGGTAATGACCAGCTGGCCATTTTCGATGGACGCATTTTGTTGTCGGTAGTACTGAAGCTCGTTGTTGCCCCAGCCGCCAGAACCGGTACCTGTTTCAAAGACCCAGTCCGGGCCGATGCTATTGGTAAACTCATCAGACCACACCAGCTGCCAGTTTTGCGAGTAGCCTGGAAGCAAACTAAATACTACAAATAGAATGAAAAATACGAAAACGAGTAGACCGTGTGAAAGGTCTGTGTTCACCATTGGTTGAGGTTTCATAGTGTTCTTGGTTGTATTGAAAATTGATTAATTAGGTTTTTTAAACCTAAGTTGTTCTATATCAATACACTAAAAATTCACTACATCAATAACACATCAGTGGACAAAAATGACCACATCAATACTACGTCGATTTTGCTAAAATTCATGGTATAAACCTCTTTTGGTAACAGGAGGCCATCGGTGAAAATTGAAATACGCTGGAATCATAAATAACCAAAAATAATAGGCATACAATTCAAAGTAATGACATCAACACAATTTCAATTGATGTGTGTTTATTTAAATAAAAGCCTATGAATTATCACACTAGAAAATGGGTGAAACCCGAAGATCTCAATGCCAACGAAACACTTTTTGGAGGAAAACTCCTCGCCTGGGTAGATGAGGAGGCAGCACTCTATGCGATTATCCAGCTAGAAAATGCCCATGTAGTGACCAAATACATGTCTTCTGTGGAATTTATATCGTCAGCACGCCAAAACGATATCGTAGAAATAGGGATAGAGCCTGTAAAGTGGGGCAAAAGCTCACTGACACTGCGTGCGGAGGTCCGCAACAAGATGACCCAACAACCGATCGTGAAAATCGATGAAATTGTCATGGTAAACCTTGACAATAATGGCCAACCTAAGCCACACGGTAAGACTCAAGTGGAGTTCGTAAGTGACAGAATCGCAGCACAGAAGCAGCAGTAAATTACTTTTTTTAGCTTATTTCATCGAATTTCTGACAACCAGATTTGGTACTTATCGTAAATATGTTACAATTGTAGTGTATTAGTAGGGTAGTACACCGTAACACTATCGAATTATGGTACAAATCAATGACTTGTCTTTTGCTTATAGCAAGCAGGGTGGGCTGTTTGACGGCTTCTCGCTAGAACTGACCGCAGGCAATATTTATGGTTTGCTGGGGCAGAACGGGGCAGGTAAAAGCACTTTGCTCAAGATGATCAGTGGTTTGTTGGCTCCAAAGTCTGGGGAAATTAGGATAAGCGGTAAGCATTCACATGAGCGAGACCCTAAGTTGCTTCAGGAAATCTTTTTGGTACCTGAGGAGATTTATGTGCCGACCATGACTTCTGAACAGTATGAAAAGTATTACTCCGTCTTTTATCCGAGATTTGATCAGCAGTCGTTTCAGGCCTATCTGCAAGCTTTCGAAGTGCCTGTGGACAAAATGCTGACTCAGTTGTCTTTGGGTCAGAAAAAGAAATTTTTGCTAGCATTTGGTCTGGCCACCGATACCCACTTACTCGTTTTGGATGAGCCAACCAATGGATTGGACATTCCTTCCAAAAGCACCTTTCGCAAAATAGTAGCGAACGCCATTCACGAGGAGAGGACTTTTATTGTATCTACCCATCAGGTGAAGGATATAGAAAACCTCATTGATCCCATACTTATTATGGACAGTGGAAAGGTGGTGTTTAACCATACGTACGAAGAGATCAGTGAAGCTTTAGCTTTTCAGCGGCTTAAGCATTTGCCTGCAGCAACCGAACTGGTTTATTCGGAGGAATCTTTTGGTACACATTTCGTAGTGAGTCGAAATACCGGCCAGGAAAGTCACCCAAATTTGGAATTGCTTTTTAACGCCGTGATTAATGATTCGGCAAAAATGGATCGTGCATTTGAAAAATTGGGACAGCTATGAGCGAGCTAAAAGCATTTGATTTGGGAAGGCTTGCTGGCTTTTTAAAACTGCAGCTGTTTAAGTTTCGAAAGGGGATAGTACTGACTCTGGCAGTTACTTTTGGAATGCTGTTTTTCGTGGGTCTCCTCCTGGATATCTACGTGGATCCTACCAAAGTGACCTTTGAGCACATGGAAAATTTTACCGGGTCTATACTTCTTGGTGGTTTTGTGCTGAGCAGCATGGCTTTTAACGAACTAGGCAATAAGCTGAAAGCTCAGCATTACCTGATGGTGCCTGTTTCAGCATTAGAAAAATTTATAGCCATGTGGCTGCTCACCGGTTTAGGCTGGGCAGTAGGTTATACACTCGTGTTTACCCTGTACACCTGGGTAGCCAATGTCGTAGGACCGGTGCTTTTTAGTTACGTTTCCTTCCGGGCGTTCGATCCGCTTGGAGCTGAGACTTTACTTCGAATTGTCGTATATCTGGTCCTTCAGGGAGTGTTTTTGATAGGGTCCGTTCGGTTCAAATCCTATGCCTTGCCTAAAACTTTGTTGGCTATTTTGTTGGTGGCGCTGGTATGTGGCTCGTGTGCTTTTATGATTATGAAAGAAACCTTCCTGACGGAGCATCGCTGTGGAAATGGAGAATGCGAGTACATAACAGAAATGGGCAAGCACCCGATTTGGTCGGTGGTGAAATGGATGTTTTGGAGTGTGCTAGGACCAGTAACATGGCTAGTGACCTATCTGGGGCTAAAAGAACAGGAGGTATAGCCATGGAGTTTAAGGATAATCAGGCCATATACCTGCAAATCGCCGATCTGTTTTGTGAAAATATACTGTCAGGCAAATGGAAACCTGGCGATCGAATACCGTCAGTGCGTGAAATGGCGGTAACCATAGAAGTAAACCCAAATACCGTCATGCGAACCTTTACCTACTTACAAGAAAAAGCCATCATATTTAACAAGCGAGGGATCGGCTATTTTGTGTCGGAGGATGGTTTTCAGAAAACCAAAGAGTTGAAAAAAAAGGACTTTATCGAGCAAGAACTTCCCGAGGTATTTAAAACCATGGATTTGCTTGGGATGGGGCTGGATGATCTGCAGAATTTGTATGAATTGTATTTAAAAGAGGCGGACTCATGAAAGCAAGTACGAAAATTATCGTCCTGGTTCTGACTTTTGTCGTGATGGCATTTGTGGTAAGTATGTTCGTTTTTAGAGCACAGCTGCAACAGCTGCTTAGCCAGCGGTACATTATTGCTTATGAAGAGTTGCCTTTATCAGAAATCCGGCATCTAAAGGTGAATGGACCCTGGGACCTTCGTCTTGAACAGCAACGTGATCAGGTCTTTGCCTTCGATCAAGACAAGGCACTCGATTGGGATATTTACCTAAAGATTAGCGGCGATACGCTTATACTGGATGCCGGGAACCTTTCAGCGGATCAATTACCAAAAATTCAGTTTTCTGCTCCGGTTTATGGCCAAATAGAAACCAATAACAACACTTCGCTCTACCTGGTAGAGGTAGCGCAGGACAGTCTTAGAGGTATGTTTAGAAACAATAGCAACATTCGCTTTGGGGCTGTGGATATTCAGCAAACTACGCTCCGGACGGAGGGTGGAAGTAGTATTACAATCATTCGAGATATCTATTGAAAATTTTAGTTTAACAAATATGTAAACCACCATCAGAACACATTTGGAAGTGCCGAGCTTGTAGCTCTTACTGCTTATCTGGCAAGTATTAAATGCTCAATAGTGTTTGATTCAATGCGGAAAGAGGAATAATCACCAACTAGTGGTGAGACAGGTGAGATGCGTCTAATAGGTTCTTCAAAATTCAACTCATATGAAACAACTCATCAGGAGCGAGCTGCAGCTAGCACGCACTCAGGCTTTGTATGTCCAATTTTCTACCCAAAACAAAGCGGCTATATGCATTACCGAATTTGGAGCCTATTTCGTGATGGCAGTATTTCAGTGCTATTTCAGTCGTTGCTATTGCCTAACACAGGAAAAGATAAATAAAATATCAAACACCATCATCGGGGTTCAGGCTCATCTGCTAGGTGACAGGAATCAATAGAATCTGAGTTGAAAATCATTTTACCATAGAAAATATAAACCACCAATAACATGAAAAACACAGAAAAATTTAGTCCCTCTCCAAGTTGCTTGCACTTTCTCGGCTTCATCGGAGCAGCCGTATATTATATCTCTACGGCCACCGGTTTTTGGGGCGGAGTATTGGGCTTTCTCAAAGCCATTGTCTGGCCAGCCTTTTTAGTATTTGAAGGGCTCAAATATTTGGGAGCATGATTGGTGCAATTAGCGCTGAAAGACCCACTGCTTCCTCCAGGAGGGTGCAGACGTGGCTCACCATAGCCGTAAGGATATGGTTTGTAGTAGCGGTAATCGGCCAATTAATGTTCGCTTATTACATTTTTGCTTTTTATGGAGGCTCTGCAATGCGAAATGAGCTGGGCTCATGGAATGAGGTGCTCTTTCACGGCCTCACCAAAGAAATTTCTATGGGGAATGTGGCGATAGTAAGTCATATAGTTTTCGCAGCTATAATCACTCTCGGAGGCCCTCTTCAGTTTATCAAGGCTATTCAAAGCCGGGCCAAAGGTTTTCACCGGTGGAATGGACGCATTTATGTATTCGTGGCCCTGATCATGAGTCTGTCTGGGATTTACATTATTTTGGTCAAAGGTCCCGTGGGTAGCATCTACATGGCCGCCGGCAATTTGCTAAATGCGAGCTTGATTTTGGTATGCGCCTGGATGACCTGGCGCAGGGCCGTGCAGCGACAGATGCAGGCGCACCGACAGTGGGCCGTTCGCATGTTTTTAGCTGTTAGCGGAGTTTGGTTTTTCCGCCTTGGGTTTGGGCTTTGGATTGCTATTCACCAGGGAGCACCGGGGCATACCGATGCATTTGATGGACCGTTTGATATCGGATTGGCTTTAGCGCATACCACAGTTCCATTACTATTTGGAGAGCTGTATTTACGAGCCAAACGCAGCAGCAGGACTGTGCAAAAAATTGCGGCTATGGTCAGTTTACACTTTGCAACAATACTCACGGCTATAGGAGTTGTTATGGCCGCTATCATCTTTTGGTTACCTTCTTTATAGTGTCATGACGCGGATACTTATAATGAAAACTGACATCCGTTCCGTATTGGAGGTACAGTTGATCGCCGACGCATTGGATCAATGTGTAGATGTGAAAAAGTGGACGGTAGACACAGAGGACGTAGATAAAGTGCTTCGAATAGAAGCTACGGGAAGCCTTTGCGAGCAAAAGGTACAACAGCTGATATTACCGTTTGGGTTTTATTGTGAAGACCTGCCAAACTAGCAGACTACTTGGCCGCTGCTTATAAGATGGGATCAGCGAGATCTTTCTTGTAAGCAGCTACCTGCTCCTCAAAAGCAGCCTTGCGGTCTGTGGCAATGTCTTTTCTCCTGGGAAAAGCAAATTTAAGAGGGTCTTGCTGACGGTTTTTGTACCAAACGCGCAAGCACAAGTGTGGGCCTGAAGATAATCCCGTCGAGCCCACTTCGCCGATTTTTTGGCCTTTTTTTACGGTGACACCTTTGGTGATGAGCGAATCTATCCTAGACATGTGTAGGTACTGAGTCATCAGATCTTTGTTGTGACGAATCTTTACAAAGTTGCCATTGGCTCGCCCATAGCGAGCATCTATCACCACCCCGTCATCGATCGCTTCTATAGGAGTGCCAATTTCAGCCTCAAAGTCCATCCCTAAATGGGAGCGGTAGCGTCTTTTTACCGGATGAAACCTCCGTTTGCTATAGAGTGAAGTAATGCGATCGCAAATCAATGGGCTGTGGCTGTGGTTGATGCCGTTTTCGTCAAAGTATTCCCAGCCGTCACCATTGTCAAACCCATAGCCGGCGTAGTGGGTACCATCATGGGTAAAGTGTAGCGCTAGCACCTTGCCACTGCCGATTACTTCACCCTCTACAGTTTGCTCTTCGTAGATCACACGAAATTGATCATTGCGTTTTAGGTTGCGAAAATCAACTTTCCAGGCCAGTACGGTAAGAATCTTATCAGCCAGGTCTTCAGGAGCACCTGCTGCCAGCACAGCGCTAGTGAGTGAAGAGGTGATGACCCCATAAGTGCTTTTGATGTGGGTGATGATGGGCTGCTGTATCATTTGTGCTGCCACAGGTCTAAAGCTCAAAACCAGCCTGTCCCGCACGTCTGCCTCGTAGACGAGACGCATAGGCTCTTCAGCTTCATTATAATGCACCTGATACTTATTGCCTACCTGAAATTCCCTCAGGTCGATGAGGCTTTCTATTTGATGAGATAGCAGGTTGATGTCTGGCCTGGGGATGCCTATTCGGTTGAGGATTTTTGGAAAGTTGTCACCCCAGCGAACGGTGAATTTACGGATGCGTTCTTCTGAGAGTGCGGGTAGCAAAGGGACATCTATGGTATCGGCTACAGTAGGCTGTGGATAGTCAAATGCTTCGCAAGGTACATAGCCCGGTTGAAGGTCTTTAGGGCGAGATTCACCAGAGGTAGGGTAGGTCATCCAGATCACCACTACTACCAGGCATAGAATAAGAATACTGAATATTCGTTTCACAGTTGGTTTTGTCCTTTTTTCGGTCATTCCAACCTCAAACTTAGGGCAAAGTGCCCACTTGTTACGGGTGAATCATTAGAATCTACCTGAAAGATCAAGAAATCAAAATCCCATCAGTGCTTCATAAACCTTGTGAGTAGGCAGGCCCATCACGTTGTAGTAGCTACCTGTAATACGGATGATTTTCGTCATGCCGATCCACTCCTGGATGCCATATGCCCCGGCTTTGTCAAAGGGCTGGAAGGTGGTAATGTAATGATCGATCTCTGCGGGGCTCAATGATCCAAAAGTTACTTCTGTCCGATCAGAAAAGGAGATTTCGCGGGAAGCGGAAGAAATACATACACCACAGATCACTTCATGGGTTTTGTTGGAAAGGCTCGTGAGCATCTCGCGTGCCTCATCGGCATTGGCAGGTTTATTCATTACCCGGTCTCCGAGAATTACCGTAGTATCTGCGGTGAGTATCAGTGCGTCAGGTAGGAGCGGGCGGTAGTTTTCATTTTTTTGAACAGCCAGGTATTGTGCTACTTCGTCAGCCGGCAGCTCACCCGGGAAGTCTTCAGGAAAATCCCGTACAAACACCTCAAATTCAAATCCAGCTTCACGAAGGAGCTGTTGTCTGCGAGGGCTGTTGGAAGCCAGGATCAAACGGTGTTCGAAATTCTTCATCGGCTATAGAGCTAAATACAAATCCACTTATAACTTTCGGGTAAAAATAGGTTGATTTTTGCGGCATGGTATAGCCGCTGTAGCAAACTTTTTTCACTGTTTCAATGCTGATGTCATTGGTGATCACAGCAAACTGCGCTTCACCTTTTAATACCTCACGCATGCATTCGGTAAAGTTTCTTTGAAAGGTGATATTACGAGCATCTACTTGTTTTGGTCCGGGTATGCCCAGAATTTTTTCAAAGATAAAGTAGTGCATGACCGTCAGATCCATCTCTTTGATAGACTGTGGGAAGTTCCAGGTGATTTGTTGAAGACACTCCGGCTTTAAACGTATTTTGTAAGCGTTATCGCCTACTAGCAAACCGAATGCCCATTGTTTGCCCAGGATCACCTCATTGACATCTGGCGCGTTTTCTACAGGAGTGATGGTGAAATAGGCTTCTAATTGCTCCAGGAGCCATTTTTCTGAAAAATTAGCTGCCTCTGAAACCACACGATGAGTAGGAAGTATGCGCAAATCTTCAGCTTCCGTGTTGGTGAAATACATCATGTGAAAGTTGTAGCCTTCCTCTCCAGTATGCTGTGGGTTTGCTGCCTGTTGCGCTTTCATGTAATTGAGCGATCCTTCATACCGGTGATGGCCGTCTGCGAGTATGATTTGCTTATACCTTAGTATTTCCTGAATTCGTTGGATCACGGCTCTATCTTGAATCACGGAAAATACATCACGCACTCCCTGGTAGTCCTCAGATTCGTACAGGGGATGACGCATGCTCTCGTCGAGGTATTTCTCTATTTCATGGCTGGGGTCTGTATACAGTCCGTGAGTAGGAGATACGTTGAGTTGGGTTTGCTCCAAAAGTGATGTGCGATCACTTACCGAGTAAGGCATGGTACTCTCGTGGCGCAGCAGCACTTTTTCTGGCCAGTCATATACTCTTAAGTTGGCAATGAAGCCTTTGCGGCAAAAGGTCTTGTCGGACCCTCGCAGAGAGAAGTACTGATAATAAACATAGAGTGCAGGCACCTGATCCTGCACCAGTACACCTGTCGACTTCCAGTTTTCTAGCGTCTCACGGGCTGCTTTTGCTGGCTGTTTGCCACGTGGTACCGACAGGTGTATGCTGTTTAGTGGGTTTTGATAGAGTGCTTCTCGCTGCTTGTCGGATACCACGTCAAAGAGCGGGGACGTAAGGTTATCGATTTGCGAAGTAAGCCGCCGGTGATAGCGCCATCCGGCAATCGGTCTGATTTCCGCCATTAACGCTTATTCATTCTTTTTTTCCAACCACTATTTTTTGCACTGTCGGTGTTTTGCGCTGGGTGCAGGGTACTTTGCTGTTTTTGGCGTAGTTCCGCTCCGAGCAGGGCAGCTACCAGCGCAGTGTCTGCATCTACATCTTTTTGAAGTACCTCTGGTGTGAAATGTTCTTCTACAAATTTGGTGGTGAACTTTCCACTTACAAACTCTTCATGCCCGAGCACAAAATCACAAAATGTCAGGGTGGTTTTGATGCCTTCTATCTGATACTCCCGGATTGCACGTCGCATCCGCTCTATGGCTTCCTGTCGGTCTTTGCCATGGGTGATTAGCTTGGCGATCATCGGGTCATAATAGATGGGGATTTCCATTCCGGGCTCATAGCCATCATCCACACGAATGCCTGGACCCTGAGGCCTGCGATAAGTCTTGAGTGTGCCTGTATCTGGTAGGAAGTTGTTTTCTGGATCTTCGGCATAGACACGTACTTCCAGGCTGTGGCCATTGATTTGAAGGTCATCCTGAGCAAAAGAGAGCTTTTCACCTCTGGCAATCTTTATCTGTTCTTTTACCAGATCCAGTCCGGTGATTTGTTCGGTTACAGGGTGCTCTACCTGCAGGCGGGTGTTCATCTCCAGAAAGTAAAAGTCCAGATTGCTATCCGCTATAAACTCCACTGTGCCTGCTCCATAGTAATTACATGAACGCGCTACATTTACAGCTGCTTCTCCAAATTTTTTGCGTACTTCGGGGGTCACCACTGCCGAGGGTGCTTCTTCTATTACTTTTTGGTTTCGTCGCTGTATGCTGCATTCGCGCTCAAAGAGATAGACGATGTTGCCATGTTGATCTCCTAGTATCTGTACCTCTATGTGCTTGGGAGAGGTGATGAATTTTTCGATAAACACGGAATCATCACCAAATGAGCTCCTGGCCTCACTGACCGCTCGGGTCATTTGCTCTTCAAAGTCTTTGGGGTCATGTACTATGCGCATGCCTTTTCCACCACCTCCGGCACTGGCTTTGATCATTACCGGATAGCCAATCTCTTCAGCGATTTTTTTGGCCGCAGCCACATCGCTGATTGGTTCATCCATACCAGGTACCAGCGGTACACCAAAGTCCTTCACGGCTTGCTTGGAAGCTAATTTGTCTCCCATCACTTTGATGGCAGGAGAGGAAGGACCTATAAAAGTAATGTCAGCCTTTTCGCACGCTTCGGCGAAATGGGCATTTTCAGAAAGGAATCCATACCCGGGGTGTACAGCATCCGCACCTGTTTGTTTACATGCATCTATGATTTTGTCTATGAGTAGATAAGACTGTGCTGAGGGGGGTGGGCCTATGCACACAGCTTCATCTGCATATAATACATGGGGGGCAGTATTATCCGTTTCGCTATATACTGCTACCGTGGGGATGCCCATTTCTCGGGCAGATCGCATCACGCGCAGGGCTATTTCGCCGCGGTTTGCTACGAGTATTTTGTTGATCATGTTTATTTTGGGCTATATACGCAATGCTAATGAATATTTCGTTAATCGTTGAAAAATGAAATGCTAGCTAAGGATTTGTCCAATGTGGATTAAGTATTAGTTTTGTGGTTCGATTTAGGTAAGGTTTTATTAACATTCAATAGATGGATTTATTCGAAAAATTACTACAGGATAGGGGGCCGCTAGGGCAGCATTCTTATTTCGATGACAATTTTTACATGTTTCCTAAGCTGGAGGGAGAGATTGCTCCACGCATGAAGTTCAGAGGAAAAGAAGTGCTCACCTGGAGTTTGAACAACTACCTGGGACTGGCTAACCACCCTGAAGTAAGGAAGGCAGATGCGGATGCGGCGGCAGAATGGGGCCTTGCATACCCAATGGGAGCCCGTATGATGACGGGAAATACCAAGTATCACGAGCAGTTGGAGCAGGAACTTGCAGATTTTGTGTCTAAGGATGCAGCCATGTTGCTCAACTTTGGGTATCAGGGTGTGATGTCTGTAATCGATGCGCTGGTAGATAGAAAAGATGTGATCGTATATGATGCAGAGTCACATGCATGCATTATAGACGGTCTCAGAATGCACATGGGTAAGCGTTTTGTTTTCCCTCACAACGATATAGAAAACCTGGAGCGACAGCTGAAACGAGCTGAAAAGATAGTAAGTGAAACAGGTGGAGGTATCCTCGTCATTACTGAAGGTGTATTCGGTATGTCCGGAAATATGGGAGACCTGAAGTCTATTGCTGCGCTGAAAAAGAAATTTGACTTCCGACTTCTTGTAGACGATGCACACGGATTTGGTACCATGGGTGCTACAGGCGCTGGTGCTGGTGAAGAGCAGGGTGTACAAGACGATATCGATATCTACTTTAGCACGTTTGCCAAGTCTATGGCGAGTATCGGAGCATTTATCGCCGGTCGTGCAGATATTATAGATGTGTTGCGTTATAATGTACGCTCACAGATTTTTGCTAAATCGCTACCTATGCCACTGGTAATAGGTAACCTGAAGCGTTTGGAGCTGCTTAGATCTAAGCCTGAACTTAAAGATAAGCTTTGGACCATTGTAAACGCTATACAGAATGGTTTCCGTGAAAAAGGATACCAAATAGGTACCACTCAGTCTCCTGTGACTCCTGTAGTGATGAATGGAGATACGTTGGAAGCTGTAAACCTTGTAAAAGATTTACGTATGGAGCACAATATATTCTGCTCTGTGGTAGTTTATCCTGTGGTGCCTAAGGGAACGATCATTTTGAGAATCATCCCTACAGCTGTACACACTTTGGACGATGTGGCTGAGACCATTGCTGCATTCGAAGCGGTGAAAGAAAAATTGGATAGCGGTGTGTACAAAGAAGCGGGTGTGGAAGGTGCTTACGCGAAAATCTAGCTTTTTTCGCTCCTATTGCTTGTTTTTTGAACATTTTGTATAAATTGCTTGAACGAATAATTATCAGTAACCTTAAAGATCTATCAATATGAAAAGATTCGAACAATTGAAAGAATTAGTAGACGGATTAGAAGCTGACTTTGCTAAATTCTATGACAAGGAAAACTCTGCTGCTGGTACTCGCGTGAGAAAAGGCATGCAAGAGCTTAAGAACCTTGCTCAAGAAATTAGAATTGAAGTTCAGGATATCAAGAACAAAGCATAATCAATCAACTGATTATAGATCAAAAAAGGGGCTCCATGAGCCCCTTTTTTTTGATCTTTTCACAAAAAAAAAAGCCCGCTGAATAACATTCAGCGGGCTTTTTTGTAAGGTTTTATGTTCTAACTCAAGAACGATTTAAAATCGGAGAGGAGCTCTTCGCTACCTTTCATGAGTGGTAAGCGTACATCGTGCTGAATTAGTCCGGCAGCTGCTAAGCCTGTTTTTACAGAGACCGGATTTCCTTCTCTACCCACCAGGTCATATCCTTCGAGCATTTCGAAATGTATTTTGGTGGCCCCTTTGAAATCACCGCGAAGGGCCAAACGGACCATTTCGCTAAATTCTGTTGGTTGTAAGTTGGCAATCACTGATATGGCTCCCACACACCCAAAAGACATCATGGGTAGGGTAAGGGCATCATCACCAGAGATCAACAGGAAGTCGTCCGGAGTATTGGCCGCTATTTCCATGCACTGCGTGAGGTTACCACTGGCTTCTTTTGTGCCAATGATATTTGGGTGGGCTGAGAGCTCTATAGTGCTAGCAGCAGAAATATCGGTAGCAGTACGGGCCGGTACATTGTAGAGGATCACCGGAAAAGGACTTGCGTCAGCTATTTCCTGATAATGTTTTACAATTCCTGCCTGAGAAGGCTTGTTGTAGTAAGGGCTCAATGAAAGAATGGCTGAAATAGGATAATCTTTCACCAATTCTAATTGATCTTTCACCCATTTGGTGCTGTTTCCTCCCAGGCCATAGACTACAGGCAATCCTTTGGGGTTGTTGGACAGCACAAACTCTATGACCTGATTTTTTTCCTCAGCACTGATGGTGGGAGCCTCTCCTGTAGTACCCAATACTACCAGATATTCTACCCCGCCTTTGTTTACGTGATCAAGTACACGTTTTAGGCCGTCAAAGTCAATGGTCAAATCTGGGTTCATGGGAGTGGTTAAGGCTACTCCGGTGCCTTTGTAAAAATCAGTATTCATAGCTTTGAATCATTTTTAAATATTTTAGGACCTCACTACTCGCTGGTTTGTCTGAGGTCGTAGAGTGGATCATCAGTTCGAAAAAGTGATTTCGGTCAGGTTGCAACAAACCCACTCGACACTTGGCATTCAGCAAAGAAAATACATAATCAATCAAAAAGTGCCTGGTTTCGTCCAGACATATCGCGAAATCGTAAGATTGCTTTAAAAAAAAGACCAATTCTTCCTTTTCGTACTTTCCAGAAGCCGATATGTCGGTAGCCGTAAAATGAGGAAGAGTGGGGGATCCTTGCTTTGGAGTGTGATTATACACCATTACGTGTACTTCCTTACCGGCATTTTTAAGGTCAGCGATTAGTTTTTCTAGCTGCTCACTGCTCTCGAATTGATCTGAAGCCAGTATCGCGATTTTTTCACTTTCCTGAAAAGCTCGCATGTCTTTGGGGACGCGCCTTTTTAAGTTCTTTTTCGCCTTGTATTGTAGGTATGGTTTCTTGAATATTCCCATTAGCTGGTCATGGCTTTAAAGTCGGCTTCAGAAAGGATGGTGGTCCCTAGTTTTTCAGCTTTTTCCAGTTTGGCAGGTCCCATGTTTTCACCAGCGATAAGAAAATCAGTTTTTCCAGATATCGAGCCTGCCACTTTTCCTCCCATTGCTTTGATCAGGTCTTTTAGTTCTTCTCTACCATATTCATTGAATACACCAGAAACTACCACCGTTTTATCAGCAAAATGCTGAGGCAATGCTGCCGTCTGTTCGTTTACAGTTACTTCCATCTGTAAACCGGCTGCTTTTAGGCGAGCGACCAATTCCTGATGCTCCGGGTTGGTAAAAAAGTCTACCACACTTTGGGCGATGCGCTCACCAATTTCATGGACGTTGACTATCTCATCAAAACTCGCAGAGATCAATGAATCAATGGTTTTAAAATGCTCTGCGAGCTTTTCCGCTACTGTTTTTCCTACATACCGAATGCCCAAACCAAAAAGGACACTTTCGAAAGGTGCATTTTTGGACTCCTGCAGGGCCTCGATCATGTTTTGAGCTGACTTTTCCTTGATGGAGCGCTTTTTTACTTTACCAGTGGCTAGATCTTCTTCTTCTATCAGCAGTCCATTTACATCCTCAAAGGTGAGATCGTAGAGGTCAGCTATTCCAGAGATTTTATTGAGTTTAAAAAGGGTTTCGATGGTTTTTGGTCCCAGGTGCTGAATGTCCATGGCATTTCTGGAAATGAAATGCTCTACACGACCCATTACCTGTGGTGGACATGCATCTACATTCGGGCAGTAGTGTACTGCTTCACCTTCTTTTCTTACTAGTTCTGTTCCACACTCGGGGCATTTGTTGAGGTAGGTGGTGGGTTGAGAGTCTTTTGGTCGTTTATCTAGATTAACCCCAGTGATTTTAGGAATGATTTCCCCACCTTTTTCTACAAAAACAAAATCACCTACACGTATGTCCAGGCGTTCGATTTCGTTGGCGTTGTGCAGGGAGGCACGCTTGACGGTGGTGCCAGCCAGCTGTACGGGGGTGAGCTCAGCTACGGGTGTGATGGCTCCGGTTCTGCCTACCTGGTAAGTGATATTCAGAAGTTTACTTTCCGCTGCTTCGGATTTGTATTTATAGGAAATGGCCCAGCGGGGGCTTTTAGCCGTAAATCCTAGTTCCTGCTGATGTTCTACCCGATTTACTTTGATCACAATACCATCTGTCTCTACCGGTAGCTCGTGGCGTTTTTGCTCCCAATGATTGATGTAAGCAATGACATCTTCAATAGTTGCACATTTTTGATAAGTTGGAGACACATTAAAGCCCCATTTTTCCAGGAGCTGTAAGGAGGTGTCGTGGTTTTCATTGCCCAGCCCTTCGCCTAGCAGCGTGTATAGGTAGCAGTCGAGTTTGCGTTCAGCCACCACACTGGAATCCTGCATTTTGAGCGTGCCCGATGCGGTGTTTCTGGGGTTGGCCAGGAGTGCTTCGCCGGCTTTTTCACGCTCTGTATTTAGATTAGCAAAGACATCTTTTGGCATAAAGACCTCACCACGTACTTCGAATGCTTTAGGTACTTCCTGTCGAAAACTCAATGGCAAGGAGCGAATGGTACGTACATTGTTGGTGACCTCATCGCCTTTTTCGCCATCTCCTCGAGTGACGGCTTGTTTGAGGATCCCATTTTCATAAAGAATACTGATAGCTACCCCATCAAACTTTAGTTCGCAGATGTATTCATAGTCTAAAGTGCCAAGCCCTTTTTGTACGCGTTTGTCAAAGTCTACCAGGTCTTCTTTCGAATACGTATTGCCCAGCGAAAGCATGGGATACTTATGATATACAGTGTTGAAGCTTTTGGTAATGGTACCGCCTACACGGTGGGTGGGGGAGTCATCACGTTTGTACTCAGGATGCTCCTTTTCCAGCTGCTCCAGCTGTTTGAGTTTCTGATCAAATTCAAAATCAGATATCTCAGAAGTGCTCTCCTGATAGTATAAATGGTTGTGATGGATCAGCTCGTCTGTGAGCTTGTCTATTTTGTCCTTGATGGTGCTACTCATTGCTAGGTAAAGTCCTTACAAATCTAACAAGAAGCTGCTATTGGAGTCATGCAAAAGCATAAGATTGTACGAAAGAATCTGATTTTTCGGGAAGTAAAAAAGTAATAAAAATGTATGCCTTTTAAGGCAACATTGGAAGCACTTTCGGAGTTAGTCTTAGTTGTGTGGTAATAAATTTATAATTTTTATAATTAAATCAATAATTGAGAAAGCCAGCTATTTTTTTACTCTTATTGATAAGTGTACTGGAAAGCTACGCTCAATGCAGTAGTATCCGGCAGCAGCGTAATATTACGTTCAACACCGATAAGGACTGTGCACCTGTCACAGTCACAGATTTTACGATCACCTATTTCTTCAATACTCCACAAAATCCTGCGGATGTCGTCATTCGGTTTGATTGGAATGATCCGGCCAATAATTTTGATGAATACTCTCAGGGGGATGCTAATTTCTCAGTGGGCGGGACGAATACCGAATTTACAGCTGTAGGGACGTTTACTTATCCAGAAAATGATCAGTGTGTGTTTGAGCCTGTTTCTAGTGTCATAGTGGCAGGTGAAGCATGTGAAACTTCTGAGCAGGTCCAAGTCGTCACTTCCTGGTCTCGCGACAATGATTTTGGTGGGGACATTGCCATTATGCCAGAAAACTTCAATGTATGTTATAATAACCCTGTGGTAAACGCTGTATTTGAAGATAACTCTACCTTTAACTGCAACATCAATCAGGAACCCGATAATCCCAATCGTCTCCCCAGGCACACCCAGTTTGTGTATGGAACCAACCACAACCCGGCAGCCTCCATTCGTGACTTGTCGCTCGTGGACGATGGTGGAAATACAGTGGACCTTACTGACGGTAGTGCCAATCTGGGTGGGCCGGAAACTCGGTCAGGAGTGACCGCCGCTTATTTTGGGCCTATTGTAGAAATCCCGTTTCCGGCAGATGGCCCAAACCTGCAGTCATTTCCTATCAGTGCTCCGGCAAATGCCGACAATCAGGTAGGAAACGTATTTGAAATAACCCTGTATAACTGGAATATTTGTAACCCTTACAATGGTGATGCTGCAAACCCGAACTACAATGATGCAGTACAGACTACTGCGTATATTGAAATTGTAGAGCCGCCGGTGCCGGCCTTTGTGGCTCGTCTCAACAACGCCAGTGGGGCCGTTCAGGAAGTGTTTTGTCTGGGAGAGCGTATTTACTTTGAAAACCAAACTACAGGAGTGGCGGATGTTTCCTGGGAGTTTTATGATGACCCTTCGGGTAACACTCGGGTAGGGACCTCAGGAGCAACAAACCCCGTTTTCACTTTCAATACTGCCGGAGAGAAGCTCATTAGACTTACTGCGTCTAACCCGAATGCCCAGGGGAGTTGCACAGAGGTATATGAAGACACCATTGCTATGTCGCCAGCAGCTATGGCTGCTTTTGGTTTGTACACCAGTGACTTTAGCGCTGCTACGAACGGAGATTTTTGTGCTGCACAGACCGAATCGATCACCGTGGGTTTTAGAGATGAAACCATCAATATAGAGCCGGAAACTGAATGGAGGTGGGAGTTTTATGATTCGGACGGAAACCTGGAAGAAAGTATTCCGCCTGGTGCGAATACTTATGGTGACCGACAAAGTGATTTTACACGAACATTTACTGGAATTGGCGACTATCAGGTGAGGCTAATTGCCCGGAATTCTGTGACGCAGTGCGAGTCGGTAGCTATAGACAGTGTGCGATTGTATGCGGAGCCGGTAGCTTATTTTGAGGCAGATACCGTATGCGCGGGCGTTGCAACAAGCTTTGTAGGAATTGCCGATTCGATCGGAAGTCTGGCAGTGCGCGTCAACGAAGACAGGGTAGCGACTTACGAGTGGGACTTTAGCTATGATGGGAGTGCTTTTCAGGTGGAGCGTAGCACGGCCTCTAATGACCCATTTGAGCGAATGCTGGATGGAACAGATGGAGCCGAACCAGCAGAATCCGTGGCAGGGACTTACTCGGTGGCGCTAAGGATGATCACCGAAAAGGGTGGCTGTATTGGTACCTACATACATGACGTGGTGGTCAATCCATTGCCGGGCCCTCAGCTTGGTAGTAACTATTCTGGACCTGTATGTCCTGGCGATTCTGTAATGCTTTTCAACCAAAGTGACCTTGCCACCGCCGATTTCTTTTTAATCTTTACTGACTCGGTGGCATATTACGATACTATCGCTTTCAATCAGGCAGATACATCGCTGATTTTTGAAAACACCAGAGACACTGCCCGTCACTTCTACCTGTCGTTAAAAGGCATCACTCCAGCTGGGTGTGAGGAAATTTCTGAACCCATGACTGTGGAGGTGTTGCCTGCATTTCAGAGTGGGTTTACCGATGTAAACTATAGCGTGTCTAGAGGGAACTGCTCAGTTTGGAGCAGTACATTGGAGGTAAACAGCCGCACCCAAAACTTAAACGCGGATACTTATACCTGGTCTATAGCTGATGAAAATGGGCTGTTGGCGGGATATCCGATCGTGAAGAATGCCGGAGATCCGGATTTTCACCGTTTGGACTATGAGCTGGTAAATGCGTCACCTTCGAACAAGCTTTTTACCATTACTCTGGAAGTAGAAAAGGCTGGTGTATGCGTGCTTTCTAGTCAGGAGGAGCTTGTCATCAATCCTTCACCATCAAGTGCTTTTTCGGTAGAACGAATAGATTCATGTGCTTTTGCGGTTTTTGAGCTTTCTGCCGATCAGACAGGGCTTGCTAGCTACGATTGGGAGTTTACTCCGGCACCAGATCAGCATCTGGACGATGAAAATAATCAACGTCTGGTTTACCTGCGTGAAGCTCCATCAGGGGCTGATATTCCCATTGTTTTTCGTTTGGTGACTGAAAACCTCGCCAATTGCTCGAGCGATACATCCGAGTATGTAGGCCAGGTAGATAAGTCTGAGCCTCCGTTGGTAGCTGGATTTGAAATTGATCGAGATACGCTACTGCTACCTGATAGTGTGCTGACCCTGAATAACACCAGCAGTGGTGCTACTGCTTATCTGTGGGATTTTGGTGATGGACAAACGCAAACTACTGCGGAGCCGGGAACCCATGCCTATCCTACTGCTGGAGTGTATCGCATCGAGCTGGAGGTAAGTAACACCTACTGCGAGGCTTTTGCTTACAAAAATGTGGTGGTAGAACCACCCGAGCCGATAATCGATTTCAATGCCGATGTATTGGCTGGCTGTGCACCGCTTACGGTTCAGTTTTTAAATGAAAGTCAGTTTACCAACCCTGCTTCGTTTAGATGGGAGTTTGGAGATGGCAATACTTCTACTGCCGAAAACCCTGCTCATACGTATGCCCGGGCCGGTTCCTATACGGTGAGTTTATATGGTGAAAACATGCGCGGAGTGTCTGATGTGCTCATCAGAGAGGATTATGTGCAGGTCTATGCCCAGCCCGTGGCAGATTTTGCTGTCAACCCGTCTGTGGCCTTTGTGCCCGATACGGAAGTGTTTTTCAGAAATGCTTCCCAAACTGCAACCAGCTTCTCCTGGGATTTTGGTGATGGGCAAACGTCTACAGACCTAAATCCCCGGCATACATATTCTGAGGTGGGCACGTATGATATTCAACTAATAGCTTCAAATGATCAGGGCTGTGTGGATTCTCTCCTGATAGAATCAGGAGTAGAGGCTGTGGCAGGAGGGAATGTGAAGACCCCCAACGCGTTTTCGCCAGGGGGATCCAATGGAGCAGATGCTTTCAATGATGTTTTCTTACCAAGAGTAGAAGGCGTCAGTGAGTTTAGAATGTTCATCTACAATAGGTGGGGAGAGTTACTTTTTGAAAGCCTTGATCCCCAGCTGGGATGGGATGGGTTTTTCAATGGGCAGCTACAGCCTGCCGACGTATACGTATACCGACTAGAGCTTACCTATAGTGATGGCCGGGAACAGGTGAAAATAGGGGATGTAACGCTGGTAAGATGAATAAGCTGATTGTTTTTAACCTATTGATAGTCATGTCGTTGATGTCTTTTGCTCAGGACATGCATTATTCGCAGTATTATGCGAACCCACTCTACCTCAATCCAGCTTTCACCGGAGCCATTGCACATCAGCGTGTGGCAGTCAACCATCGGCTGCAGTGGCCCGAACTACCAAAAGCATTTGCTAATTACAGCTTTAGCTATGACCAAAACGTACCTGCCTTAAATAGTGGTTTTGGCTTGTTGGCCAATGTGGATCGGGCGGGATCTGCCAGTTTGCAAAGTGCTTCCATTGCCTTTAATTACAGTTATACAGTAGAGGTGCAAGGTGCCTGGGTGGTAAAACCGGCACTTACATTTGGGTACGTAAGCCGATCTATAGATTATACAAAGCTTGTTTTTGGTGATCAGATAGATTTTGGGGTTGATGGTGCCCCTTCTCAGGATCCGTCAATTGGCCAAATTGATAGTAATAACTTTATGGACATTGGCGCAGGCTTACTTGCCTACACAAAAAAGGCCTGGTTTGGAGTGTCTGGGTATCACCTAAATACCCCCAATCATTCCATAATTTCTGGCAATACCTACCTGCCAATGAAGTGGACCGTACATGCTGGTTTACGCTTTCAAATGGGCAATCCAGCTTTTAAAAACGTAAAAAAGGTAAGTGTTTCGCCCAGTTTCATTTACAAACGGCAGGGTGATTTTGATCAGTTGGATGTGGGAGCCTCTTTTCACTATAGTCCGGTGCTTTTCGGTCTCTATTACCGCGGACTTCCCTGGGAGAAAAATGATGCCAATCAGCTTAATCATGATGCTGTTGTTTTATTGTTTGGAGTGAAATTTGACCAGTTTCAGTTTGGTTATAGTTTTGATTCGAACATCTCCCGGCTTAGTACTTCTACGGGAGGTGCTCATGAGCTGTCTTTGGTATATCACTTTCAGTGGCCCAATAATCCACAGCGTGTAGAGCGTAGCAAACGATTCCTACCTTGTCCGGCGTTTATTGACGGGCTTTACAACTAGCATTGCCGGGTTTGTTATAATTTTGAGCTTGATGATGGAGAAAGAAGCATTGCTGCAAAAGCTGGACAAGCATCCGATCATAGCTCAGGTGGGGCAGGTGGCGGACGAGCAAAACCTGGACACTTATATTGTGGGCGGATATGTAAGAGATTTGCTGCTGGAGCGGGAAAGTAAAGACATAGATTTTGTATGTGTGGGCAGTGGAATAGCTCTGGCAAAAGCTGTAAAAGCAAAGCTGGGCAAATCAGCCAAACTGGCTGTTTACAAAAATTTCGGTACTGCGGCGATTACACATGAGGATTTTGAATTAGAATTCGTTGGTGCCAGACGAGAAAGCTATCGGGCGGATTCGCGCAAACCGATCGTGGAAGACGGGTCATTGGAGGACGATCAAAACCGCAGGGACTTTACCATCAATGCATTGGCTATTCAAATCAACACGGCAAATTATGGGAAACTCATCGACCCATTTGGTGGAGTAGAGCATTTACAGCAGAAGCTAATCAAAACTCCTCTCGAACCGGAAGTAACATTTTCGGATGATCCGCTGCGCATCATGCGTGCTATTAGGTTTGCTACACAGCTGAAGTTTGACATAGCTCCGGAGACTTTTGATGCCATCATCAAACAAAAAGAGCGAATAAGTATCATTTCTCAAGAGCGCATCACTGACGAGCTCAATAAAATCATCCTGGCTGACACGCCTTCTTATGGGTTTAAACTGCTGTTTACCTGCGGGTTGCTCCCGATTATTTTTCCAGAAATGGCAAAGCTCCATGGGGTGAAGAAAGTTAACGGTAAGGCGCATAAGGACAACTTTTACCACACGCTACAGGTGCTGGATAATATCTGTGCAGACACGGATAGTCTTTGGTTGCGCTGGGCTGCAATCCTACACGACATAGCTAAGCCTGCTACGCAGCGTTTTCATGAGAAGGCAGGGTGGACGTTTCACGGGCATGAAGACATGGGAGCACGCTGGGTGCCCCGGATATTCAAAAAGCTGAAGTTGCCGCTCAATGAGAAGATGAAATATGTGCAAAAGCTGGTAAAGCTCCACTTACGGCCTATCGCACTGGTAAATGAAAAAGTAACAGACTCTGCCATACGTAGACTGCTCTATGAAGCTGGAGATGATATCGATGATCTGATGACGCTCTGTCGGGCGGATGTTACTAGTAAAAACCCGGATCGTGTACGCAGGTATCTTGCCAACTTTAAGAAAGTAGAAAAGAAAATCAAGGAAGTGGAAGAGCGGGATCAGGTGCGCAACTTTCAGCCACCGGTATCTGGCGAAACCATCATAGCTACTTTTGGTATAGAGCCATCTCGTGAGGTGGGCGAAATCAAAAATGGAATCAAAGAAGCTATATTAGAAGGAACCATTCGTAATAACCCTGAGGAGGCACATGAGCTGATGATCAAACTGGGAAAATCTTTGGGGCTTACGCCCAAGTCAAACTAATCTATATTTTTGCAATCTTTTAGTAAACAGAAAACCTGAAATTAATACCTATGAAATATCTATTGTCGCTTATCGTGTGCCTGGTTGCATTTGCTTCTTCTGCTCAGCAGCAGGTGCCTCAGGATTCTATCCCTTTTGAGCTTAGAAAACAGGCCTACATCTACTCCATGGCCAATAAGTATAATGACCCGGCCGTAGCCCGAATGGCACTATACAACCTGATTGCTACCAATCCGGGAAGCTCCGCTCTGTTGGATTCTTTGGCACTGCTATACATCGACTACCAGCAGTATGCGTCTGCTGCCCTGGTGGCCCAAGATGCCATGAAGCTGAACCCGGATGATATCTTTGCCACCGAAGTTGCAGCAGTAGCTTTTGATAATCTAGGCGTAAAAACCCGAGCTGTAGCCAACTACGAAAAACTATATCTGGCCAACAATGACCTGAACACTCTCTATAAGGTGGCGTTTTTGCAACTAGACCTGAAACGCTACGGACAGG
The DNA here is from genome assembly GCF_003386095.1 of Marinoscillum furvescens DSM 4134. GTDB lineage: Bacteria > Bacteroidota > Bacteroidia > Cytophagales > Cyclobacteriaceae > Marinoscillum > Marinoscillum furvescens. The sequence continues at coordinate 111,336 of NZ_QREG01000021.1, forward strand.
CATTGAGCAATGCGGATATCATCATAGAATCCAGCAAATCAGAGGAGATTGAGTTAATCTTCCCGACCCAGGACAACAAAGGGCAGGAGGTGTCCATGAAAGTAGCTGCCATTCGCCTAAAAGGGATGATCGAAAAGGATCGTGGCAATACTGCTCTGGCTAAGGACCTGTTTCAAAAGGCACTGGACATGCAGCCAGACTTTGAGCTATTGAAGCAGCAAATCGCCGAACTCGATCAATAAATTAGACTTTTTCAGCATGCTGCTTTAGGCGGTCTAGCCAATGAAGCAGTGTGCTGTGTAGTTTTTGATGGCTAAAGAAAAGCGTAAAGAACCCCTGTAATGACTCGTCGGTGGTGACAATGGTCTGATTGCCATCAGTTTCTTCCAGGTTCCAAACATGAATAGCTTTCATACCCATGGCTTTTCCCGTCCAGCTGATCATTTCATTTTCCTTGATTTGACGAATTGTAGAGGAAATAGATGTTCCGTTCATCGTCCAGCTAAATGTGCTGCCAATACTGAGCTCTTCAAACTTAACATCGGCAATGTCATCGTTCCATTCAGGCCATTTTTCTATCTCAGTAATGCTTTTCCAAACCACATCAACGGGCGCATTGATGATGGTAGACTGACTGTCGCGGATGCTGGCATTAGGATTGATTTTTCCATTCTCGGCCAGAGGAGCTAGGACTTTCATACGGCTAGGGATTTTAGATCTTCACCTAAAAATACCACTTTCATTTGATTGAAAAAATACTTTTTCGATGAGTGTCAGAGAGGCGTGTTGAGCTGTTCTTGCTGTAGTCTGATCATTACAGATCGGTTGAAAATTGCAGAGATCAACCCTCCAATCACATATGTGATGGCTATGGCTGCATAGATACCTTTTACCCCGTACAGGTCATCCAGCCAATAAAGCAGTGGGATACCAATGATCAACATTTGGATAAAAACAATGCTAGATGCTGTTAGAGGTTTGTTGAGGGTGTTGATGTTGCTATTTACGATTTGGACTACACCTTGAAAACCAAAGGAAAAGGATACAAGGGTGAGGTACAGGGCTGTAGCGTTGATCACCTCCTGATCATCAGTGAAAATGCTGGCTATGGGTTTACCAAAGAAAAACAAAATGGCCGCTACAAGAAGTCCCCAGCCTACACTAAAGAGATTGCTGTAAAACACGCCGCTCCGTATACGACTGAAATTCCCAGCTCCAAAGTTTTGACCTGAAAATGGTCCTATGGAAGCAGAAAGAGCAAATAATATGCTCTTGGCGAGAAACTCCACGCGAGTGGCTACACCGTATCCAGCCACTACAAACTCCCCATGCCGTGCAAGCAAGGCAGTAATCACTCCGGTAGTAATGGGCACGATCATTTTACTGATTCCCGAGGGTATGCCTATCCACAATATGGGTTTCCAATTATTCCATTCAGGTAATTTTTTGATTAGGAGTTTTTCTCGGAAGTTGAGCACCCAAAGCGATAGGATCATCGTCATAGCTCTGGAAATCGCCGTGGCTGTAGCTGCTCCTTTTAGCCCCATGGCAGGTATAGGGCCATAGCCAAATATCAAGAGTGGGTCCAGGATGGCATTGATGATGACTGCAAAAATCATAATCATACTGGGTGTTCGGGTGTCTCCGGTAGATCGAATGGCACTATTGCCCACGAAAGGGATGATGACGAAAAACAAGGCGAGGTACCAGATAGTCATGTATTCTACCACATAAGGGAGAATTTCATCACTGGCACCGAGCAGACGAAAAGTCGGTTCTACGGTGAGTACACCGATAATGATAAACACTCCAGCAAGCAAGACTGACAGCATTAAGCTGTCCGTGGTTTCTCTTGCAGCCTGCTTTCGGTCACTGCGTCCGATGGATTTAGAGATGAGCGCCGTGGCCCCAATGCCGAGCCCCTGCATGATGCTGAAGATCACCATGATGACGGGGAAGGTAAAGCTCAAAGCTGCCAGTTGTAAGCTGCCCAGCATTCCTACAAAGTAGGTGTCTACCAGGTTGAAAGCCACCATACTAAGGATGCCAAGCATCATGGGTAAGGTGAGGTTCGTTAGCTTTTTTGGTATAGATCCAGATGTGAGGTCCCGCTGCTCTGCTTTCAAAATGCTTCGTTGATATTGATATAGAAACCACTGGTGTTGTGCCCCCTGGCATAGTCCAGCCGAATGCGGATATGCTCTTCAGGGTTGATTTCATACCTAAGCCCAACGCCGTAGCTTCCTAAAAGTTTGTCAAAGGAAGCAAAAGTATCATTTACCCCGCCTATGCCCCCATAAGCGCTGATTATTATTCTTTTAAAAACGTATTTTCTTACCTCTGCTTGCAGCGTGGAAAAGTGATGGTCTCTATAGGCTCCACGGTAGTAGCCACGCATGCGTTTCCCTCCGCCGAGTAAGGCGTAATTGTAAAAAGGTACGTCACCCACTACAGACTGGTGGTAGAGTTGAAAAGCAGTCTCCCAACCGTCCGCGGGGTGAAAATACTTGCGCGCATCAAAAAAGATGTCTGTGAACGCATAATCTCCGAAAGCAGCATCCTGATATTGCAAAACACGACCCTCCAGGTAGTATCCTCGAAAAGGGCAAAATACATTGTTTCGCTTGTCCAGCACGAAAGAAGCTCCTCCACCGAGTAGCTGGCCGCCCCTTACTCCCCGAATATTACGTTGATTCAGTTCGCCTTCAGCATCGGTTTTGATATGGAAATATTGATCGTAAAATAGAGTAGGACCTAAATAAAAGTTGTCTTTTAGTAATTTAAGTGCATTTACCTCAAACCGAAGAAAACTTGCTGTGTAAGCTTCAAACCTGTCCAGCGAGATGTCACTTCCTATACCGTAGTATTCGTAAGGATACAGGTAATAGCCAAGTTCACCCTTAAGCCAATATTGATCCCCCTTTAGGAATATTCCATAAGGATTAGTGAAAAGAATCTGATTTTCGAGCGTGTAAATGAAAATGCTCTGAATGTTGGACGGAGCGGCCGTTGAATCTTTGCTGGTGCGAAAATAAAAAAGCCCAGCGCCTCCAAAGCCCAACGAAGTTTCAGGTGAAAAAAACACCGCTGGCAACACGATGATTCCCTTGTCTTTGTTTTGGGTGCTGTCCTGTGCGAAAAGCGTACAGCATGTGATAGTCATCAATAAGCATATGAACTTGAATTTCAGGAGCATGAACGGAGCATTTGAACAAAAAACGGAATGACAAAATATCATATTTTCGTCATATTCCAACAAGCCAACAGGTTCGGGTAAAGTATGGTTTGGTTCGAGGGGTTGTTTGAAATGAAATTTGTTCGTTTATTCGCGAACCAATTTGGAGTAGGGTTGGTTATTTTGCCAATTTTTATCGCAATAAAGTAATGGAGAAAATAACATTAGGGTCAGGGTGTTTTTGGTGTACAGAAGCAATTTTTCAGCGACTCAATGGAGTCCAGTCTGCAGTTTCAGGTTATTCTGGAGGGAAAACTAAAGATCCATTTTACAGGGAAGTAGTGGCAGGCACTACTGGCCATGCCGAAGTGGTGCAGGTTACTTTTGATCCTGATGTGATTTCGATAGAGGAGATCCTGGAGGTTTTTTGGAAAACGCATGACCCAACGACGCTTAATAAACAAGGCAATGATGTGGGTACTCAGTACCGGTCTGTGGTTTTTTATCACAACGACGAGCAGCGCCAGATTGCTGAGCGCCTGAAGGCGGCTTTGGATGCTTCCGGCGCATGGGGTGATCCGATTGTGACCGAAATCACGCCTTTAGACGCTTTTTATCCGGCTGAGGATTATCATCAGGATTACTTCAATGAGAATGGTAGTCAGCCTTATTGTCAGTTTGTGGTTGCACCGAAAGTGAGCAAGTTCAAAGAGGTGTTTGGTGATAAGTTGAAAAAGTGAAGCTAAAAAAAGGCACCAGCAATCGAATGATTGAAGGTGCCAGGATTCTACTACTTAACCATTGTTTTTACTATCTCAGCTCCCAGATTTTGGCCTGGAGATGTGAGTTGTCGTACCAGAAATTTTGAGCCCTGCCAGCGTCAATAGCGCGCACATAGGTGCTCATGGCCAGATCATTTTCACCTTTAGAAGCGTAGTAGTCAGCGAGAATTTCCAGATTGAAAGGGTCTTCCTGAATTTCGATCGACTTTTCTATCCAGATCATGGCCTGATCTATATTTTGGTCTTTTTTGAAGCAAACCTGAGCCGATTCCGCTAAAGTTTTCCAGTCATAGCCCGCTGCTTCTTCTACAGCTTCTTTCGCTTTTTTTACGCTTTTGCTCTCTCCGGTGGAGGAGGCAGTAGCTGTAAAAGTGAGAAGTCCTACTAATGCTAATGCTCCGATCATTTTTTGAATAGTTTTCATACCCGTGATTGTTTGTTTGAAGATGTTATGTGAATAATTTGGTTTTGCCTCTATACACTTCAATTCTGTGCCAAAACACTTAAGTAGCAGTGTATCAGATTGTTGTGATTCTTGGTGTGTGTTGAATTGTTCGCATCTGAATGTCCGTGTACACGCTAGCGGACACTTTTAGTGATTTTCTGGGGGTGCTCAGGGTTGCATGATTAACTGATTTTAACATGTTTTTTTTCTTACAATTAATATGATGACTCAGTTCGCATGCATTGGTTACAAGGAGTTTCAACATTTCTGGATCAAGGCAGTTTCTCTTTCATGTCATTGCAAGATTTACTTTCGCAGGCATGGGAAAATATCAAGTCAGCAGCTGTTGACCCTTCTCATCCTTTTCGGTTTTTAGCTTTCAATACCCTGGGGGAGGTGTATCCAGATACACGAATGGTGGTACTGCGTCACTTCAATCCAGACGCCAACCAGTTGTTCGTATTTACAGACAGACGATCTGAAAAGGTGAAGCACATCAAGATTGATGATCGGGTCAGCTTGTTGTTTTATGACCAGGAGCGAAGAGTACAAGTCAAGTGTCTTGCCCATGCTACCTTGCTTTCGATGCCTGACAGTGTGCCTTATTGGAAACGGTTAAAATCAGGCAAGGAGAGCTACAATACGCTACATTCGCCCGCTACTGTGGCTAATTCCTGGGAGGAAGCCGTAGCGCTAAAGCCCACTTTTGATGCGGAGGATTTTGGGGTGATTAGGTGTGACTTAGATGAATTAGAAGTGCTGCAGCTCCAAAGTTCAGGTCACCAGCGTGCACGCTTCACATTTCTGGGTGGCAGTTTGGATGCGAGCGAATGGCTCGTTCCATAAGGTTTAGTTAAATAAGTCTAGCTGTTGAGGTGAAGGGGGTGTAGCATGTCCATTGACGGTTCGTCCGCCATATTTCCAGGAGTTATTGCGTTCATTCTCTATGACATCTTGCAGGTTGCCTTTGGGTACAAAATCGTTCTCCATTTGTGATGCTGCCTTTTTCAGGCTTTTTACTGCTTTTAGCTTGTCTGTATTACCTATGCGTGCTTTGTCTATTGCTTTGCGCAAAACGGCTATTGATTCGTCATAGGTATGAGTAGGCACCGGGAAAGGGTGTCCGTCTTTGCCTCCATGGGCAAAGGAGAATCGGGCCGGGTCGCTAAAGCGGGTAGGAGTACCATAGATAACCTCACTGACCAGTGCCAGTGATTGGAGCGTACGAGGCCCCATGCCTTCCAGCAGCAAGAGGGACTCGAAATCTTGAGTAGGTAAATCCTTTGCCATGGCCAATACGGTGCCCAGGCGTCTGATGTCCACATCTTTCTGACGTACATCATGATGGGCGGGAAATTTGATGTGCTGAATCTCTCTCAGCATAGAGGTAGTAGGAGCAGCTGCCATCTCCAGAAGGTGGTTTTTGGTGTTCCGGGCGTTTCTGGCTGTCAGGTTTAAGATGGGGCCTTTATTTTCACCATAGATAAACTGATGAGGGGTCTCTGTGAAGCTCCGAAACGAACCTCCCAGCCAGTGATATCTCCTCGCATACCCAGAGCGGGTATCCATACCTTGCTGTACCACTGCCCAGTCACCTTCATCACTTAGTATAAATGAATGCAGGTATATTTGAAAGCCATCCTGTATGGCTGTATTGTCCACCTTGGCTGTTAGTTTGCTATTTCTCACCAGCTCAGCTGCATTTAGGCCAGTCTGGTTTGCATAGGAAGTAAGTTCGGCTGGTGTTTTTCTGCTGTGTTTTCCACGCCCTCCGCAGATGTAAATGCCCAGTTCTTTGGCTTTTGGATTCAAAGCAGTTTTTAGTGCTCCTATCACAGAAGTCGTTATTCCAGAAGAATGCCAGTCCATTCCCAGGACACACCCTAGCGATTGAAACCAAGCCGGATCACTTAGTCGCGCAATGACTTCCTTTTTACCATATTCTACCAGGATGGCCTCTACGATAGCTCCTCCCAGTAAACTCATGCGCTCTGCTAACCATTTTGGCACTTTTCCACCGTGTAGTGGAAGGTCTGCGTGTCCTCTTCGCTTCATTTAGCTAAAATAAGTGTTAAAAAACTAATAAAATTAGTATTTCAATGAAAATGTTATCGTTTTGGTGAGAACATAGAGCTTTGTGAGGTGGATAATTTTTGGAAAAGGAATTTTACGAGTCCGTTTATCCGGTCTTTAGGTGGCATGGTCGAGCGTAGGTTTTCAAGACCCCCGATTTTAATTGGTGGGTGTGGAAGATCTGGTACCACGCTAGTGCAGGCCATTTTGGGTGCACACCCCCAAGTACATGTACTTCCGGGTGAAGTGGATGCGTTTACTACCTGGCAGGAAGGTCGTCCTTTGCGTATTGATCGGCTCTATCGCGGAATGTTGTTGCATCCGCCGGGTAAAGATGCTCAGCGGTGGTGTGTCAAGCGCCCTTATATGGTAAGGCATATTGGGGAAATACTCAATTACTTGCCCCAGGGGACTAAATTCATTCATGTGGTGCGTGATGCTCGGGCAGTGTGCTGTTCACACCATCCAAAGCAGCCAAACACCTATTGGGTAGCTCCCCAGCGATATTATGAAGATGTAAGTTGCGGATTGGATTATGCTCAGGAGGAGCACGTTTATCTGCTAAAATATGAAGATCTGGTACAGCACCCCCAAAACACCATTGAGGCACTTTGTGAGTTTTTAGAAGTGTCCTTTGACCAAAAACTATTGCGCTGGCAAGATCATACGTCTATTCAGAAAGCCAACTCCTGGTTTTCGGCAGCTAAACCCATACATCAGGGTAGTTTGAATCACTGGAAAGCACCGAAATATGACAATCGGGTACATGAGATAATCAACTACCCGGGAATGGTGGAATTGCTAAAAAAACTAGGCTACAGCGTGTGATTTGCTGATTTATTTAGATTTAAAGCTCATTATATTAGTTATTCGCTTTTGATTTACTAATTTAGTTGTCATGTTTCAGACGTAAAAGACGAAATCATGCAACAGATTGCTAATCAATTTAGAGTGAAAGATTTGATGTTTCTAGATGCTGATGTCACTTTTGATGATGATTATCATTTAAAGCTCACATCAAAGAAGTTGAGGTCTGGAAAATGTCAGGTGAAGTTTTTTGCATCTATTAAAGAGCGGAAAGACATGTATGGTTATGTGTTGGTAGATGCAGATAAAACACTTAAAGACGTAGTGGTCACCATCAAAGACAAACTACGAACCATACGACAAACACGTGAATTTCATCATTTACATCTTTATTCGATTGGGAAAGTTGGGAATGATGACATGAATTTCATCATATTTGATAGTTAAAATCCAAAGCACGAACAGGTGAGTCTTATATCAGAAAATATCAAGTACCTGCGCAAGCAGGCAGGTTATACACAGGAGCAGTTTGCTAATCAGGTAGGAATCAAGCGGTCAGTAGTAGGAGCTTATGAAGAAGCCCGCGCAGAGCCCAGATTGCAAACGCTGATGAGCATCGCAGAAGTGCTCAATGTTAACGTGGACGATCTGATCTCAAAAGATCTGACCGGAGGGAAGGAGTTGGCCCAACGAGAAAAAGTGAAGATTCTTTCCATTACGGTAGATAAGGAGGATAATGAAAACATAGAGCTCATACCCCAGAAGGCTGCTGCCGGCTACCTCAATGGTTATTCGGACCCAGAGTATTTATCGGAGTTGCCCCGGTTTCACTTACCCATGCTTCCTAAAAATGCTACGTATAGGGCATTTGAGATTAGTGGTGATTCTATGCTGCCCATCCCATCGGGGAGTATTGTGATCGGTAAATACCTGGAAAGTGTAGATGAAATAAAGAATGGTAAAACCTATGTGCTTCTTACCGAACGAGAAGGTGTAGTCTATAAGCGAGTGTTTAATTACATAGCAGACCGTGGAAAACTTTACCTGGTCTCTGACAACAAGTCTTATTCTGCGTATGAAATTGAGCCCAAAGATGTAATAGAGGTGTGGGAAGCCAAGGCCTACATTAGCATACAATTCCCGGATCCTGAGTCAGCGTCAGAACTTTCATTGGATAAAATCGCTGGAATGGTGATGAACCTGCAGCATGAAGTCAATGAAATAAAGAGAAATATAACTGACTAAATTAGTATCCTACCAGCTGACTTACTCGTAGAAATAGCTTTGTTTTGCGCTGTTGTTTTCCAAACAACTTTAAAACATTGCCATTGAAGGGGATTTGCGTTTTACTTATTTGTCTGTGCGCTAACTGCGTGTGGGCACAAACCACTGTGGTATCAGGTAAGGTAACCGAAGCTGCAACAGGTAGCCCCATTCCATTTGCGAATGTGGTATTTACAGGTACAGAGATTGGCACCATCACTGATTTTGACGGTAATTTCACGCTGACGGCCAATGTTCCTGTAGACTCTCTGGAGGTTCGGTACATTGGGTTTTTGAAACGAACCAAGCCGATTGCATATGGTGTGGAACAAGTAGTCAGTTTCCAGCTCGATGAGGACATCCAAACCCTCGGAGAAGTAGTGGTGTATGCAGGGGAAAACCCTGCCTGGCCTATCATGAGGCAGGTGGTGGCCAATAAAAAAGCCAATGACAAGAGAAGCCTGGATGCTTTTGAGTACGAAGCATATACCAAGGTAGAGTTTGATGTAGATAACATTTCGGGATTTCTACAGAAGTGGAAGCTAGTGAAAAAAGTCTCGGGAGTGTTGGACAGCATTCAGCAAATAGCCGGAGAAGATGGCAACCCGGTTTTTCCTATTTTTATTTCGGAGGCTATTTCCAGGTACTATTACAAAAAAGACCCTATCCTAAAGCATGAACATGTGCTCAAAACCAAAGTAAGTGGGGTGGGAATCACTGACGGCACTTTATCATCACAGGTAGTAGGGGCCACCTTTCAGGAGTATAACTTTTACCAAAACTGGCTCAATATTGTCACCAAAGAGTTTGTTTCGCCTATAGCTGATGGCTGGCGTATCTATTACAATGTGTTTCTGGAAGACAGTGCATACATCGCTGATGACTTTTGCTACCGGATAGATTTTTATCCAAAACGCCCACAGGACCTGGCTTTTACCGGTACTATGTGGATCACCAAAGAGGACTTTGCGCTGAAGCGCATAGATGCTTCAGTCCCCAAAGAGGTCAACCTTAACTTCATCGAAAAGCTGAAAATCCAACAGGATCTCATCCAAACCGAAGCAGGCCCGTGGCTGCCAGAAAAGACACGTGTAGTAGTAGATGTGTCTCAAGTACTCAAACACACCGCAGGGTTTTTGGCTAAGTTTTATATTTCTACTGAGGATCACGTGATCAATGACCCCAAGCCTAATAAGTTTTACCTTAATCCGGTAAGCCTGGATGAGAACGTTCGAATGCATGACGAAGCGTATTGGCAGGAGCACAGGCACGATTCGCTGACGGCTACTGAATTGAATGTGTTTGATATGATTGATACGCTCAAAAAAATATCGGCAGTAAAGCGGTACATGGACCTGGCCAAATTTGCCGTGAATGGTTACCACAAAGTAGGTCCGATAGACATAGGTCCATATCCGACCTTTATCGGGAACAATGATGTAGAAGGGTTTAGGCTTGGGTTTGGCGGAAGGACCAATCTCTCGGTAAGTGATAAATGGATTGTAGGAGGGCATTTTGGTTATGGATTTGAAGATGAAGAATGGAAATATCGTGGGTATGTAGAACGCATCCTTAGCCGCCAGCCATGGACTACCCTGAGAGTGGAGCATCAGAAAGAAGTGGAGCAGGTCTGGCTGCTCAATCAACAAGTGGAACCGAATGGGTTGTTTTATGGAATTAGTAGGTTTGGTAGCCTCATTCAGCCGTTTATGATTCATAAATCTCAGCTGACATTTTACAGGCAGATGGCCCCGGGGTTTGGCAGTACACTAAGGTTGAAACAAGAACGGTTCAATCCGCTATTTGACTTTCAGTATTACACAGATTATGAGCGCTCGGAAACATCTAGCGCCTACGATGTAAGTGAAGTGGCGGTAAAGCTTAGATATGCCAAGGATGAACTCTTTGTGGTCAATGACAATGAGCGATTGAGTCTGGGAACTGTTCGGTGGCCGGCTTTTAACCTGGAATATGTTTACGGGATGCCTAATGTAGTGGGGAGTGATTTTGAGTACCACAAAATCCAGGCATCGATAGAGCAGGAGCAAAAGATGGGATTGTTAGGCAAGGCCAAAATAAAACTAGGCGGAGGATATGCCGCTGGCAACGTACCTTATACGCTGCTGTTCAATCCAATAGGTAACCAAACTCCATTTTATGTGGATTTCGCTTACAGCATGATGAACTATTTTGAGTTCAGTAGTGACAGGTATGTGGAGTTCAGGTATCGTCATTCATTTGAGGGGTTTGTTTTAAATACCATTCCGCTTATGAAAAGGCTGAAGCTACGGCTGATAGGGAGCGCTAATGTGTTTTATGGCAGTTTGAATGAAAAAAACAGGCAAAAGACCGTGCCGGTCACTAACATACAGGGAGATCAGGTTTACCCTTTTAAAACACTGGGTCAAACACCCTACATTGAGCTGGGCTATGGAGTAGAAAACATATTTAAGGTGATATCGGTGGAAGCTTTTCACAGACTTACCCACCTCAAAGGTGAAGATGTTCGTAGTTTTGGGTTGAAGTTTAATATTGAATTTACCCTGTAGGTATGCGACTTGTCTATTTTGTCTTGGGTTGGGTGATACTGGTGTCTTGTGATCAAAATAGCTATCCTGTTCAGAAAGCAGGAAAGCCAGTGACTGCTTACCTGAATGAATTGCAAACGTCAGGACAACCTGAGGCTGGGGGCGGTGTGGAAGCCATACGGCAAAAAGTGTGGTTGGCACAAAAGGCACATTGGCCAAATGACTGTCGGCCTGATATTGAGCATGTGCTGAATCACACCGAGCTTACCTATGAGTTGTTGATCAGTGCGCTGGATTGCTATGCTACCCGTAGTTACTGGCATGAAATGCTGACCATTTTAGAGAAATGGGAAGAAGGGCACGTGCTTAATAGCACGTTGACACCATATAAAATAAAAGCGCTTGCTCAAATGGGTGAATCAGGAAGAGCTGGGGAGTTGCTTTGGCAATACCTCAACCGCGAAAAATCTACGAAGGCCTATGAATTTGGTGCTGAAGTTTACCTGGGATTGGGAGACACAGTTCGTTCGATGTATGCCTTTCAGCAATTGGTTAGTCTCAATCCTGCACATCCTTCGTTAGTTTCCACTTACGTTCCGCTTCTGGTAAGTCAAGGGTTTCCACAAAAAGCATTGAATCTAATGGATCATACCAAACTTACAGATGAGCAGTTGATGTTTAAAGCCAGGGCGCTGTATCAGATGGGAGAGGTTTCCGATGCTCATAAGGTTTTGGCTAGCCTGAGTGGCACCGAAGCCTGGAGCCAGCGAGTCACGTGGTATCAGCAGCAAAATCAGTACGACTCAGCAGTATATTACACTGATCAGCTAATCCAAATGGACAGCTCGAAGGAGCATCTGCACAAGAAAGCCCAGCTGCTCGAACTGCGGGGTTGGCTAAATAGTGCCTACGCTTTATATCAGACCATTTTAGAAAAGCAGCCTACAGATTCAATTGCTCTGGACCGAGCTCGAATTGTTGGGCGAAAAATTGCATATTTGCGGAGCTTGAAAGAGGCAGAAGCCACAAGACCATTTTTAGAAATAAAACCAAAGAAATCAATCAATGAGTGAAATCATCATCACTTTGCCAGATGGAAGTGAGCGTACCTATGAGCAGGGCGTTTCTGCACTGGATGTAGCGAAAGATATCAGCGAGGGGCTGGCTAGAAATGTACTTGCCGCCAAAGTGAATGGAGAGGTTTGGGATGCTACCCGTCCGATTCAGGAAAGTGCTACGCTGCAGTTGCTCACCTGGAACGACGAAGAAGGCAAATCTACCATGTGGCACTCCTCGGCTCATTTGATGGCAGAGGCATTAGAAGCGCTATATCCTGGTGTAAAGCTGGGGATTGGGCCTCCAGTAGATGGTGGGTTTTATTACGATGTGGATTTTGGAGATCAGGAGTTTGACTCTGAAAACCTCAAAGCTATCGAAGACAAGATGCTCGAACTGGCTCGTCAGAAGAATGAGTACGTTCGAAAAGACATTAGCAAAGCAGATGCCATCGCTTATTATCAGGAAAAAGGCGATGAGTATAAGCTGGAATTGCTCGAAGATCTGGAAGATGGTCAAATCACTTTTTATACACAGGGAAATTTCACAGATCTCTGTAGAGGTCCTCACATCCCACATACAGGGTTTGTGAAAGCGGCCAAGGTGCTCAATGTGGCAGGTGCATACTGGAGAGGCGATGAGAATAGAAAGCAGCTAACCAGACTATATGCGATCACTTTTCCGAAGCAAAAAGAGCTGAAGCAACACCTGGAGCTTTTGGAAGAGGCCAAAAAGCGTGATCACCGCAAGATTGGTAAAGAACTAGAGTTGTTTACATTTTCTGAAAAAGTAGGAAAAGGGCTACCGTTATGGTTGCCAAAAGGAGCAGTGCTACGAGAGCGCCTCGAAAACTTCTTGAAAAAAGCGCAGGTGAAGTCTGGTTATGAGCAGGTAGTTACACCTCATATAGGAGGCAAGGAACTATACATTACCTCAGGGCATTACGCCAAATATGGTGAAGACTCTTTCCAGCCGATCAACACACCGGCAGAAGGAGAGGAGTTTTTGCTCAAGCCGATGAACTGTCCTCATCACTGTGAAATATTCAAATCCAGACCAAGGTCGTACAAAGAGCTTCCGGTTCGCTATGCCGAGTTTGGGACCGTATACAGGTATGAGCAAAGTGGCGAACTCCACGGACTCACACGGGTAAGAGGGTTTACTCAGGACGATGCGCATATTTTCTGTCGTCCAGATCAGGTAAAAGAAGAGTTTGCCAAAGTGATTGATCTCGTCTTGTATGTTTTCAAGGCACTGGGTTTTGCGGAGTTTACCGCTCAAATATCGCTGCGCGATCCTGAAAACCCGGAAAAGTATATCGGAAAGGATGAGGATTGGGACAGAGCTGAGCAAGAGATCACAGAAGTAGCCAAAGAAAAGGGGTTAAACACCGTAGTAGAGTTAGGAGAGGCAGCATTTTATGGGCCTAAGCTTGATTTTATGGTAAAAGATGCACTCGGTAGAAGCTGGCAGCTAGGTACCATTCAGGTGGATTATAACCTTCCAAAGCGTTTCGAACTGGAGTACATTGGCTCTGACAATCAGAAACATCAGCCGGTAATGATACACCGGGCTCCATTTGGCTCTATGGAGCGATTTGTGGCAATATTGATAGAAAGTACTGGTGGAGATTTTCCACTTTGGTTGGCACCAGAGCAGATCGCCGTACTGCCTATTTCAGAAAAATATCATGAATACGCAAAGAATCTTTACACTACCTTGCAGGAACATGATATCCGTGGTATTATTGATGAGCGAGACGAAAAGATCGGTAAGAAAATTCGTGACGCAGAAGTAAAAAAGATTCCATTCATGCTGATCGTGGGAGAGCAAGAAGCCGAAAGTGGCACTGTAGCTCTTCGTGCACACGGTAAAGGAGATCAGGGATCGATGAAAATTGAAGAATTTATTAATTTCTTTAACCAAACGGTGACTGAACTGTTAAATAATGGAAATTAGTATTTTTAATAAAGAGAAATAATAGCGACATTTGCGTTTTATTTCTCAATGGTAGAACCAAAAAAGGAGGAAAGCAATTAGTAGACCTTACAGAAAACCGTATAGGGGGCGCGTAGAAGAACCCTATAAAGTGAACGAGAAAATCAGAGCTCGTCAGGTACGTGTAGTCGGCGATAACGTAGATGTGGATGTATATCCTATCGAAAAGGCGCTGGAGATAGCTAAAAAGCAGGGATTAGACCTGGTGGAAATTTCACCAAAGGCAGATCCTCCTGTTTGTAAAGTTATTGACTATTCGAAATTTAAGTACGAGCAGAAAAAGAAGCAGAAGGAGATCAAAGCCAAAGCTCAGAAGACAGTAGTCAAAGAGATTCGATTTGGTCCAAACACTGATGACCATGATTTTCAGTTCAAGCTCAATCATGCAATCAAATTCCTGAAGGAAGGATCTAAAGTAAAGGCTTACGTTCATTTCGTGGGTCGTACGATAGTCTTCAAAGAGCGTGGGGAGATACTTCTTCTCAAATTTGCTCAGGCTTTGGAAGAACACGGTAAAGTGGAATTGCTGCCAAAGCTGGAAGGAAAACGCATGTCTATCATTGTGGCACCGAAAGCAACGAGTAAGAAATAATATAGAAAAATGCCAAAACTGAAAACAAATTCAAGTGCGAAGAAGAGATTTAAACTGACTGGATCAGGTAAAATCAAACGTAAGCACGCATTCAAAAGTCACATCCTGACCAAAAAGGAGACCAAGCAAAAGCGTAATTTGACGCATGCTACTCTGGTACACAAGAGTGACGAACCTAACATTAAGCATTTGCTTAATCTGTAATTGGTTTAATTGTTTAACCCGATAATCTGGCTGCAAAGACTCTCAACAGAGAGCGCCAATTGTCAAAAAATAAAATTTAAATGAGATCAGTAAATCACGTAGCTTCAAGAGCTCGTCGTAAGAAGACGATGAAGCAGGCCAAAGGATACTGGGGCCGTAGAAAGAATGTTTGGACGGTAGCAAAAAATGCTATCGAAAAAGGTATGCAGTATGCGTACCGCGATCGTAAAGCTAAGAAAAGAGAGTTTAGAGCACTTTGGATCCAGCGTATCAACGCCGCAGCCAGAGAGCATGGCATGTCTTACTCTCAGTTTATGGGTGGGTTGAAATCAGCTAATATCGAGATCAACCGAAAAGTTCTTGCTGACCTGGCAATGAACCATCCTGAAGCTTTCAAAGCTGTAGTGGCTAAAGCAAAAAAATAATTGTAGAACGATATTACTCGTTGGTAAACCCTGGCTTGAAGTCAGGGTTTTTTTTGATCCATTTTTTGAAATGTCGTATAGGAGACATTATGTAAACTTCATTATAGGGGTGAATAATTGAATTTTTCCAAGATAAATTCAGCTGATTTGTTTATAGGTAATTTACCTATGTTAATAGGTTATTTACCTATTGACTAACGGCCTTGTGTGGCTATTTTCTTATATAGGTGTAGTCTCTCTTTAATTCGTGTTGGTTTTATGGGTGTGCTGCCGCTTTTTATTTCCTTCAGCGAATTGTACCAATTTTAGATTTGACTGATGTTGTAGGTATATGCAGGTGTGAAACCATAGCCAACATTTTTTGGAATCAAAGAGTTTAACCATTAACTCGAAAATATATACAAGGTTATTTCTTCTTGCCAAACGTCGCTGACCGTACAGTTAACATTAGTGAAAGACTAATGCGCTGACTAAATCTATTTTCCAACTTTATCCGACGTAGCAATAGTTTGTTGCGGAGCTGTTTGATCACCGTTCCAACTAAAACAAACTGAATATGCTGAGGTTCCTAATCACCCCGGTTATGCTTGTACTGTATGCCCAACTGTCAGCACAAGTTGTTCTTTTTGAGAGTGACTTTGAAGATTCACCTGTTTCCAATTGGTCTCAAACCGGTTGGGCAACGAGTTCCACTACAGTCTTAGGTACTCCAGACGGTAGGTTCATGCACTTAAACCCACTGAACGAATACGAGGCAGGAGCAAATAGCCAGGTTACTACAGATGCTCTTGATTTTACTGGATATTACGATCTCCGATTGGAGTTTGATCTATCCTATGATGTAGACGATGATGAGGGGTTTCTGCTAAGTACCAATGAAGAGGATGGCCTAAGAATAATCTACTCGCCAGATGGAGGTAGCAACTGGTACTATCTAGGAAGTGTAGATGAAGGATACAATTGGTTCAACCAAACAGATATACAGGCTTTTACAGGTTCTAACAATCCCGGCTGGACGGGAAACTCCAACGGATGGATCCGTGCATCCATTCCCTTGCCATCCAATCTTGAAAATAACTCACAAGTTCGCTTTGCCTTTCAATTTGCTTCAGGATCTGAAGGCTTGCTAGATGGAGAAACTTTAGGAGTGGGCGTAGGGATCGATAATTTTACTGTCACTAGTTTTTCCACCAACCCCAATGCAGGCCCTGGAGGTATCAATACCAACCTGTCGTTGTGGTTAAAAGCTGACGGTAATAGAAATTCAGGGAATTCAATTGGTGTTTGGGCTGATGCCAGTGGAAACGCCAATCATGCACGCCAACCCACTAGTACCTCTCAGCCAGGATGGTCAGATAATTTTATCAACCATAATCCTGTGATGCTTTTTGATCAGGACTACCTGGAAGGAAGCGGCGGTTTTTACACACGTGAATTTTATGTAGTGCTTGACCCGGACTTTATCAGTAGTTCGTCTGCAGAAACGGGGGATGTCATTGGTTTTCAACCTGGTGATGTAGGAAGTATTGAGCTGGGTTCCTCTACTTCACAGTTTGACAATGAGCTGATCACACACACCATCAATCCAGCAACCAGCTACCGCAGTGCATACATCGATAGTACTGGTGAGCGCGTATTGGCCAATCCCATCATTATCAATGACCGCCTGAATAGCGGAGCCAATGGACAGGATATTTTCCTCAACGGCCAGCAGGTAAACAACGACGAAGAAGTTCTTGGAGATCATCAAAATTTCGATGATGGGGCTTATGTCATAGGTTATGGTTTTGATTTTAGTGACGACTTTCAGGGTGGGGTAGCAGAGCTGATTTCTTATAGTAGCCCTCTGTCTTCTGCAGATCAGGCGCAGGTATTGTCCTATCTGGCTATCAAATATGGGATTACTTTGGATGAAGACCCCTCGAGCTCTACGGTAAACTTTGATTATACGCTTTCTGGGTCTACCATCTGGCCCGGCAGTAGCAATGCAGCCTATCAGGGATATCACCATGATGTGGCAGGAATAGGTAAAGACGCCTTTAATCAAACGCTTGATCAGACCGAAAGCCAAAGTATCAATGACGCCACTATCGTGAAAATTGATAGCCCCGATGATCTGGATGATGACGAATATTTAGTTTGGGGTAATAACGACTCCACAAATGAGTTTACCAACACACACCTGATAACGGGTGTTACACATCGGCTCAACCGCACGTGGAAAGTAAAGCATACTGGAAATGTAGGGGCTGTTACGGTCAAATTTGACATTACCAATCTTTCTGTGGATAAAGACTATACTACGCTAAACATGATCAAAGCACCTGCGTCAGCTACTATTCCTGATGATCTGGGCGATGATGCAGTGGCAGAGCTGGTGCTTGGAGGCTATGTGGTATCAGCAGAAGGTCGGGATTGGCTGGTGATAGAAGATGTAAACTTCAATGATGGAGACTTTTTCACTATTGGTGGTGATGTGCAGACAATAGCACCGGGAGGCGTGGCGGCAGGCCTTACGTTATGGTTGAGACCGAATAGTGGTGTGAATTTTACTGAAAGTGATCTGGTTACCAGCTGGTCAGACGTAAGCGGAAATGGTAACGATGCTGATCAGGGTGATGATAGCGAAAAACCCGCATTTGTGAGAAATGCAATCAATGGCAACAATGCCCTGGATTTTAACAATGACTTTTTGGATGGAGTGGCTGGGTTTAATACGAATGACTTTTTCATAGTAGCCATTCCTGATGATACCATAAAGCCTACCAATGATATTGGCTTTTTGCTAGGATTCAAAAATGGAGCATTTGATGGAATGTATTTGGGTGATCAGGCCGATGTAGCCAATGCCTCAGTGGGGTATGCTTTTGGTAACTACCGATCTGCTCAAACTTCAGGTGTGATCAACTCTTCAGTAGCTATTCTCAATGCTCGAAACAACGTTTCAGAAAGCCGACAGGAGCTCTATGCTAATGACAATCAGATAGATAACTACGAATCCAATCCGTCAGATTTTGATAACCGAAACAATACTTTTTTCCGACTGGGAAATAACTTTTTAGAAACTCAGGCTTACAATGGAAAGATCGCAGAAGTGATCAGCTACAACGATCGGCTCAGCGATACGGAGCACCGTGATGTGGTGACCTATTTGGCTTTGAAATATGGAATAACGCTGGATATCTCGGCGGAGCCCTATACTGTAGAGGGTGTAAGCATTTACAACAACACGTCGTATCGGTATGACATAGCTGGCATTGGTTTGAACCTGGATCATGGGCTCAACCAACCAACCTCTATGAGTATCAATGGAGGTGCTATGATGAAAATCTCCGCCGGTGCCACGTTTGGAGACAAAGACTATGTGGTGTGGGGCAACGATGGTACCAACAAAGCGCTGGTGAAATCAAGTGAAGTACCCGCAGGCTTTACGGATGAGCGCCTACAAACTGAGTGGCAGGTGGATGTGTATGGATCTCCTGGTGCTGTGGATGTAGGAGTGTACGTGGGTGACGTAAATGATTTTGATGTGCGCTCAAAAGAAGCATCGGTCTATACGCTGATCATCAACGATTCCAATGATTTTACCTCTGCCACAACCACTGTTTCAGGAAGCTACTTTAGTGGAGATACGGTCTTTTTCGAAGGTGTGACATTTAGTGATAATGATTATTTCACGATAGGAGTACCGGAAACGATCAACCTCAATCCATCACCAGCCCTTTGGCTTAGAGCTGATTTTGGTACGGATGTGACCGTAGGGGGTGGCGTGGTTTCCTCCTGGGTAGACAATGGACTTGGCAACAATGCCACCAGCACAGGCACTGCGCGTCCTACATTTGTAGAGAATGTCATAAACGGAAATCCTGCGCTGGATTTTGACGGTACCAATGACTACATTGGTGGGGTTGCCGGATTCTACACTCAGGAGTACTTCATCGTATTGGACCCAGACTTAACTTATAATAGCAGTTCGGCTGGCGGTATTGTAGTAGGCTTTGAATCCGGTGATTATTCGGCTTTTGGCTTAGGAAGTGTCACCAGTGCGCTTCCCAATGAAGTAGTAACTCACCTGCTACAGGCCAGCACCAGCTACAGGAGTGCACAAACCGGAAGTGCCAGCTATAGTACGCCAACACTGTTCAACAGTCGGGAAAATGCATCGGCTAATGGTCAGGATATTTTTGCCAATGGCGCTCTTATTAGCAATGCGGAGGCCAATGCCTCCAGCTACGGCACGCTTTCCAATAGAGCTTTCCGGTTGGGGCAGGATCTTAATGGAAGCACTTCATTTTTCAATGGTAAAATAGCTGAACTCATCAGCTTCAGTCAGCCGCTAAGTGACACAGAGCATCGCAATATCGAGACTTATCTGGCAGTGAAATATGGGATATCATTGGATATTACCTCTGAAGGCTACACACTGGATGGAGTATCTATTTATAACAACACCTCCTATGGTCAGGATATAGCTGGTATAGGTGCTAACAATGAGCAAGGCCTGGCCCAGGCTAGCTCGATGAGCCTGAACAGCTCAGCAATCATTTCCGTAAGCAATCCATCTTCTTTGAGTAACGGGGATTACCTGATTTGGGGACATGATGGAGGAAGTGTGGGGGCCGTAACTACAGGCTTGCCATCTACAGTGACGGAAAGACTATCACGGGTGTGGTCCATAGAAGAAACAGGGGATGTAGGTACGGTATCCGTATCGGCTGATCTCTCGGGGTATGGTTTTTCAGGGTACGAATCAGGAGACTTTTCGCTCATTCTGGATAGCGACTCGGATTTTTCTAACGGCGTAGATCGCATCGTTTCTGCTACTTCATTTTCAGGAGACGTGGTAGTATTTGACGATGTAGAGGTATCTGGATCCGTTTATATCGGTATTGGTACAGGTAGAGATTATAGCACAGATTCGGATTCCGATGGCATCCCCGATTATTTTGAGCTGGCATATGGTACTGATCCTGCTGATGGCAATAGCCCCATAGCCAGTGGAGGTGATGACAACAATGAACATGGTACAGTGCCTGATAATGGCATGAATGATACAGGGATCAATGGAGATGGTATCACCGATGCGCTGGAATACATTCTAATTGCTAATGGCGCTACCAGCCCCATTAGCCGGGTAACCGACACAGACGGAGATGGTATACCTGACTATCTGGAAGTGGCAGATGGTACCGATCCATATGACGCCAGCCAGCCAGACGTCAATGGCGACTCAGACACCGACAGTGATGGGATACCTGATGCTATGGAAAGCTACATAGCCACAGCGGGTGGAGCCGCAGATCCATCTCTCGGTACGGATACGGATGGCGATGGTATTCCTGACTATTATGAAGTGATCAATGGCAGTGATCCGGCAAACGGAAACTCACCTACACTAAATGGAGCGACCGACTCTGATGGAGACGGAGTGACTGACGCCATGGAAGAAATTTTGTTGGCAGGTGGGCACCCAGGTCCTATTACTGCAGACTCAGACCTGGACGGTGATGGCATCCCTGATCATGTAGAAGCGTGGACCAACACCGACCCTTTCAATATCGCAAGTCCTGCCTTGCCGGCTACTTACAACGCTATCCGATCGCTGCAGGCGGACTATCAGGTAAAAGGAAGCAACTGTCAGGATATGAGCGGTTATCAGTGGATACATGTAGCTGACCAGAATGGCAACATTGTTTATTCCATCAACCCTGTGGGCAATGATCTGGGCAGTACCTGCTGGGCAGTGCGTGTGCTACAGGGAGAAGACAAAATCCGCTCACAGCGCATCAAAGACGTGCAGGACGAGTATGTAATGAACCGCAACTGGTGGATAGCACCTACTACTCAGCCATCCAGCAATGTATATATTCGATTTTACTCGCTGGATACAGAGCCAGAAGAGCTAAGAAGTAAAGTAATCAACGAAGGGTATAGCACGAGTGAGCTCAATCCTTTCAAATCCGATAGCATTCACATCACCAAGATATCAGGGGTAGATGACCTGGATCCGTTCGTATCCGGGGGCAGTAGAATGGCTCTAAATCCAGTAGTGACTGATGCAGGTAGTCTGGGTATAGCCATGACGGTGGGGATCAATTCCTTTTCATCTTTCGTGCCGCACTATAGTCCCGGCAATGATGATGTGCCGCTACCAATAGAACTACACTTCTTCAAAGGGGCGGAGCGTGACGGACAGGTAGTGCTGGAGTGGGAGACTTTGTCAGAAACCAATAATGATAAGTTTATCATAGAGCGTGCTGGATATGGTGGCGGTTTTCAGCCAATAATGGAAATGTCCGGTAAGGGAAATACCAGTCAGAAGGTGTTTTATAGCCTGACCGATCAAACACCAAACACCGGGCTTAATTTCTACCGACTAAAGCAGGTGGACTATGATGGGAAATACAGTGTGACTGACCCAATAGTAGTGCGTGTAGGCGAGCAGAGCGCCATGAAATGGACGCTCTATCCGAATCCGGCAACCGATGAAATTCGCTTGAAACCAGCAAAAGGTACGGGCTTTGGGTCGGTAGCGCTGCGCATACTGGATATGTCAGGCAGACAATATCCGGTGAATAGTTTGCAAACGGCAGAAGAATATGTGATCCCGGTAGGGCACTTGCCAGTAGGGCATTACCTGCTGGAGTATGAAGAAGCTGGCGAAGTGAAAAGTATGAGATTTATGGTACAACGGCATTGACGATTATTTTCGGTGATCAAACGAGGGGTAGCCGCAGACGGTGGCTTCCCCTTTCATTCGAAATGAAGTGCCAATGAGCCAAAGGATATAAAGACTATTTTCGGTGATCAAACGAAGGGTAGGCGCAGACGGTGCCTTCCCTTTATTCACACCAAAAGCATTAAAGATTATTTTCGGTGATCAAACGAGGGGTAACACAGACGGTGTTCACCCCTTATTTTTTGGGTGAGGTTGAGGTAGGATGTAGAAGTTGCGGTTGCAATTAGCGGATGGAAAATTTTCTGATGCGGAAGGTCCAGTGTGGGGCTCACTCATTTTACCTGAGCGTTGTGGGGAATTATGTACGCTGGCAACTGACTCAAGAAATCCTATCTTTGTGATGTGAAAAATATTTACATTATCGCAGGGCCGAATGGAGCTGGAAAGACGACTCTTTCATATACAATTCTGCCTGAAATATTTGAATGTGAGGATTTTGTAAATGCTGATGAAATTGCGAGGGGAATATCCCCTTTGAATCCTGAAAAAGCTGTGATTAGAGCGGGCAGGCTTATGTTACAAAGAATTAATGAACTATTAAATCAGGGGGAATCATTTGCTTTTGAGACAACACTATCAACAAAGTCTTATCAAGGATTAATAAAACAAGCCGAACAACAAGGATACGATACAACTTTACTTTTCCTTACTTTAGATTCTGTTGAACTGGCAATTCACAGAGTGCAAACCAGGGTTAAAGAAGGTGGACACAATATCCCGATTGAGACAATTAAAAGGAGGTATTTAGGGCGTCCTTGATAATTGATTTTGTGCTTGAACACCCGTTTAAGGCTAAATGAATCTATTTTTTTGATATTTAAACCAATTCATTAAACCTCAGTTTTCGTTAATTATTGATGATTTTGAGGTTTTGTGACAGGCCTCGAATAAATTTCTATCAGAAATTCAGCTTAAGAAAATCATACCTGAATCCACTGTTTGACCGCAGGGAGTTTGGATTCATTGCAGTAACTAGCTGAATTTCAGAAATTTATTCACAGCCTTGATTTCTTTGTCCACCGTGGACGCGGTTACTTTCTTGATCAAGCAAGAAAGTAAGAGCCAGCCCGGCTCGAGGGCTTAAATGAATAAACAAGTAAGCCCTATTTAAATGGTTTGACTAACTTTTTCAAGATTTATAAGTCGATTGTGAATAGATGGATCTTAGTCGATAATTCAACTGAAAACTTCGAATTCATTGCCGAAGGGTCAGGAGATGCAGTACTAATGTATCCCTTCGGTGTTGAGCGTATTGCCTAGGCGGTATAAGGTGTTGAGTTTTGCATAAAAAGCAATGCAAAGAAACCAGGAAGATATGTTTGCA